>NZ_JBQFRB010000001.1:0-1286143 GCF_056537185.1 Ruegeria sp. CG4
ATTTGTGCGGTGGGGGGCGTTCACGTGGAAACCTCCTGAAAAAGGCCTCCCGACGGGATCACCGGCGGGAGGAAGTGAGGGAAAAGGTCAGATTACACGGTCCCGGGGCGGGCGGCCGGCAAAGAAGTCACTGAGATTGTCGAGAACCCTGAACCCCATGGCTTCACGCGCTTCGCGGGTGGCGCTGCCAAGGTGCGGCAGCATCACCAGATTGTCGCATTGCAGAAGGTCCGGGCTGATACGTGGTTCGCCGTCGAACACATCCAGCGCAGCACCGCCGATCATGTCGAACATCAGGGCCTGAATAAGCGCCCATTCGTCAATCACCTCGCCGCGCGCGGTGTTGATCAGGAAGGCGTCCTGTTTCATCAGGCTCAGCCTGCGCGAGTTGATCAGGTGGCGGTTCGCCGCGCCGCCAGGGCAGTGCAGTGAGACGAAATCGCATTGCGGCAGCAGTTCGTCCACCGTGTCCACCTGAACGGCGTTGCATTGGCCCAGAACGTCCGGCGATACCTGGCTGCGGTTCTGCACGATGATCTTCATGCCGAAGCCATGATGGGCGCGGCGGGCCATTTCCTGACCGATGCGGCCAAAACCGATAATGCCCAGTGTCTTGCCACTGACCTTGGTGCCAACCAGATGGGTAGGGCGCCAGCCGGACCAGCCTCCGGCGCGCAGTTCCCGTTCGCCTTCACCCGCACGACGGGCCACCATCAGCAGCAAGGTCATGGCCAGATCGGCGGTGCATTCGGACAGCACGTCGGGTGTGTTGGTGACAGTCATACCCAGATCGCGGGCTGCCGGTTCGCAGATGTGACTGTAGCCGACACCATAATTGGCCAAAATCCTGGTCTGCGCGGCAGGCACATCCAGCGCCTCGGCGCTGAGTGTGTCGGTCACGGTCGGCAACACCGCGTCATACCGTTTCAGCGCATCGCGTATTTCGGCCGGAGACATGGGTTTGTCTCCGGTGTTCAGCACGGTGTCATAGCTTTCGGCCAGTTGCGCCTCGACCGCGGCAGGCCAGCGGCGTGTTACAAGGACTGAAGGTTTTACCATCACGCGGCCTTTCCCATGACGCGGGCGATCGTTTCGCCGATGACTGCGGGGTTTTCTGCCACGGTCACGCCTGCGGCAGAAAGGATTTCAACCTTTTCCGAGGCACTTTCGCCAAAGGCCGAAATGATCGCACCTGCATGGCCCATGGTCCGGCCCTTGGGGGCTGTCAGACCCGCGACATAAGCCACCACGGGCTTGGTGATGTGGTCGCGGATATATTCCGCCGCTTCGGCCTCTTGCGGGCCGCCGATCTCACCGATCATGGCAATGACCTCGGTGTCTTCGTCCTGTTCGAACCGTTCAAGGATGTCACGGAAGGACGAACCGTTGATTGGGTCGCCACCGATGCCGACGCTGGTAGACACACCGATTCCGCGTTCTTTGAGCTGCGCTGCAGCCTCGTAGCCCAGCGTGCCCGAGCGCCCGATGATTCCCACATTGCCCGGCAGGTAGATATGGCCGGGCATGATACCCAGCAGCGCCTTGCCCGGGCTGATTGTTCCGGCGCAGTTCGGCCCGGTCAGCACCATGCGCTTGTCGCGCGGGTAGCGGTACATGTAGCGTTTGACCCGGATCATGTCCTGCGCGGGGATGCCGTCGGTGATGCAGACGCAATAGCGGATGCCGGCATCCGCCGCTTCCATGATCGAATCCGCTGCAAACGGTGGCGGAACGAAGACAAGGCTGGCATCGGCACCTGTGGCCTCGACGGCCTGTTTGACGGTGTCAAAAACTGGCACACCTTCGACGGTTTCGCCACCTTTGCCGGGGACCACGCCGCCGACAACATTGGTGCCGTATTCCAACATGTCCTTGGTGTGAAAACGCGCCATGCGTCCGGTGATACCCTGAACGATAACGCGGCTGTCGCGGTCGAGAAGAATGCTCATTACACAGCCCTCATCTTGGTGTTTTGGGACAGGTCGTTGCGCCATGCGCCAACGGCGCGTTCGGCGGCTTCCATCAGGGTGGTTGCACGGATGATCGGCAAACCGGATTTGGCCAGAATCTTCTGACCCTCTTCGACATTCGTACCGGCCAGACGCACGATGACAGGAATGTCGATGTCCAGTTCGCGCAATGCCTGCACGACACCTTCTGCAACCCAGTCACAGCGGTTAATTCCAGCAAAGATGTTGACCAGAACCGCCTGAACATTGCTGTCCGACAAAACCAGGCGGAAGGCCTTGGCGACCCGCTCGGGTGAAGCACCGCCGCCGATATCGAGGAAGTTCGCAGGCTCCCCACCGGCCAGCTTAATGGTGTCCATCGTGGCCATGGCCAGACCGGCACCGTTCACGATGCAGCCGATATTGCCTTCGAGGCCGACATAGGACAGGCCACGATCGGCCGCGCGGCTTTCACGGGGGTCTTCCTGGCTTTTGTCGCGCAGTTCAGCAATCTGCGGGTGACGGAACAGGGCGTTGTCGTCAAAGCTCATCTTGGCGTCCAGCGCCAGAACGCGATCATCGCCGGTTATGACCAAAGGGTTGATCTCGACCATGGTCGCGTCCAATTCGCTGAATGCGGCATAGCAGCCCTGAAGGGTGCGGACCATTTGCTGCACCAGTCGCGGCTCAAGCCCCAGTTCGAAGGCGATCTCGCGCGCCTGGAATTCCTGCAACCCTACAGCCGGTTCCACGATTGAGCGTGCGATGCTGTCCGGGCGTTCGGCCGAAATCTCCTCGATCTCCATTCCGCCTTCGGACGACGCGACAATCATCACCCGCTGGCTGGAGCGATCAAGTACGAAACCCAGGTAAATCTCGCGGTCGATGGGCACGGCGGCTTCTACATATACGCGGTAGACGCCTTTGCCTTCCGGGCCGGTCTGATGCGTAACCAGCTTGCGCCCGAACAGGTTGTCACAGGCCTCGTAGATCTCGCTTTCAGTGTTGCACAGCTTGACGCCGCCAGCCTTGCCGCGCCCGCCTGCATGCACCTGCGCCTTGACGATCCACTTGTCGCCGCCAAGCTCGCGAGCGCGGTAGGCGGCTTGCTCGGGGCTGTAGGCCAATGCACCCGGCGGGACATCGACCCCAAACTTCGAAAGGACCTCTTTGGCCTGGTATTCATGAATATCCATCTGCATTCCTCCCGTTCATGCAGTGCGATTACGCGGCAATTGATGTGCCGTAGCGGCTTTCCAGCAGCGCCTCGATTTCTTCGAAATCGACTGTGCCTCCCAACTCATGCAGAGCTTCGGAGAACAGGCGCACGATGCGGCTGACGGCCTGATGGTTGAGCTGGTTCAGAATGCCGATGCGAACCTGCACCGGGGCGCTGAGCGTGGGCCAGATGCCAAACCCGCGCGCCCGGCAATTCTGAACAAGTTCCATTTCACGACCTGCCAGTTCTGTTGGCAGATTGAGAACGACAAGGCTGGGCATGTCCGAGGTCACTTCGCAACCAAGCGCGGTCACAGCGTCGCGCAGAACGCATTCGTGTGTGCGATATGACGCGGATCGCTTGGCCAGCCCCTCCTGAAGGGTCAGGCGCAGCGACTCGTGAAATGCGGCAACGGCGTAGCCCGAATGTGTGCGGTGATAGGTTCCCTTTTCGACATCCTGCCCGTCGACGATGCCCCAGTGGCGGGCTTCGAAAATCGGGTTGTGGACATAGGTATATGCACCCGTCGCCTTCAGCGAATTGATATACGAGTCGGTGAAGCTGACCGGCGCGTAGGTCAGTGGCAGGCAGCACAGGCCTTTCTGCGGGCAGGATGCCCAGCCTGCGATCCCGGGAAAATCATCAATCCGGAAATCCTCGACGCCCAAGGAAGAAACCGCGTCGATCAGGCCCATTGCCCCATGACGTTCGCAGGCATCCGAGAAACCGCGCAGATCGTTGATGCGCCCCGATCCGGTTTCCCAATGCGCCATGAAGGCCCATTTCGGTTTGTGGCGAGCCAGAGCCTTGTCAACCATTTCACCCGTAACCGGTTGCCCATGAGGCACTTCGATCACAACAACGCTTGCCGCCTGCGGGTCCAGCGGGCTGGAGGCGTGTTCCTGCGGTGTCGCGGCCTTGATCCGCAGGGTCAGCGAGTCGATGCCCGAAAACGTACCGTTCGAAAACGCGACAACCTTGTCGCCCGGCATCACGGCCGAGAACATGGTGTCCAGCGCGCTCCAACCGGTGCCGGCGACGGCGAAGGTATAGGCGTTGTCGGTACCCCAGATTTCGCGCAGCATGTATTTGCATTCGACCATTCCGCGCAAAACATCGCCTTGCATGTGGTCTGCAACGCCAGCGCTGGAAAACGCCTGCAGGACGCGGGCGTCTGTATTGCCGGGGCCGGGTCCGGCCGCCAGGGTCTCGGGGATTTCCAGCGGGGGATAAACCTGGAACGTCATTTGTGATCCTCCTCAGCTACGGGATGATTGGCAGAGCCCGTGTATCGCGTTGACGATCAGCAAAACTGCAACTTGCCCGAACGCGCAACGTAACTTAATACTGCTTTTGGGCATCTAATTGGGTGGGAAAAAACCTACCCATTAGTGTAAGAATACAAAGGTGTACTGAGATATAACCTACCAAAATGGGTAGGTTTTGAGAATTTTGGGCGGAAAATCAAATGACTGAAAAACCCCGATACCCGATTGACGTCATGCTGGCCGACAACAATCCGCTCGTCCTGTCTGCGATGTCGGAGATTTTTGAACGTGATCCGCGATTCTCTTTGGTGGCCACGTCCGCCACAGCCGAGGGGTTTCTGGGCGCGGTCATGCGGGTGCCTGTGCAGGTCTGCGTCGTGGCGTGGAACCTGCCGATTTTGGGTGCTGCCAAACTGATCGAGGTGCTGCGTGAACAGCAAAACGCACCCCGTTTCATTGTGTATGGCGACGAGGCCGGCGACGTTCCCAGGTTGGCCATGCAGGCCGGGGCCGCAGGATTTGCCCCACGGTCAGGTGAAGTGGAGGGTTTGCTTGAAACCTGCGCCGACGTTGCCGCCGGCAAGATGGTGTTTCCCTTCATCGATGTCCGGAAAATGCATCAGGATCCGATTCATGGCCTGTCGCGCAAAGAACGCGCGATCCTGGAGGCTTTGGCCAAAGGACTGTCAAATCGTGACCTGTCGAAAGAGCTGCAAATATCGACGAATACGGTCAAATTTCATCTGTCCAATATTTATGAAAAACTGTCCGTCAAAAACCGCGCTCAGGCGATCGCATATTACTATTCTTCGAAGTCAGCGCCTGAATGAGTGAGGCTCGTTTTGCGGCTGATCGTATGGCGTTCGCCGGATAATCCGGCGACGAAACACAGCCATTGCTGCGATGGAGTTCAGGGACCACCTGAACTCCGCTGGTTCCGTCAGAATTGCGAAGGGCGCCCAGGCGGGCGCCCCGTACAAAATTTCAGCATCGCATATTGGCGCCGTTGGGATCGTAAAGCGGGCCGCCAAGCACTTCGGCATCGTAGAACTCGCCGAGGATTTCCACCTGAAGGACCGTTCCGGGCGCTGCGTGCTCCGACGCGACATAGCCCATCGCCATGGATTTACCCATCCGGTGCGCATATCCGCCTGAGCTGACGTAACCTACCGCCGCGCCATCCTTCAGGATTGCTTCGTCGCTGGAGACATCGATCCCTTCGACGTCGATTGTTATGGTCACAAGCTTTTGTTTCACACCCTCGGCACGGAAACCTTCGGTCGCCTGCTTGCCGACGAAATCTTTCTTCCAGTTGATGAAGACATCCATTCCGCTTTCCACTGCATTGAAATCCGGCCGGAATTCCGTGGTCCAGACACCCCAGCCTTTTTCAAGCCGCATCGACATGAGCGCACGTGCGCCATACCAGCGATAGCCCAGATCAGCCCCGGCACCCTCGATCGTTTCGGCAAGCCGCAACAGGTATTGGGGGCGGCAGTAGAGTTCAAAACCAAGCTCGCCCGAGAAACTGATACGGTTCAAAATGACCGGAACCCCGCCCACGAAGGTTTGTCGCAGATCGCGGAATTTCATGGCGTCAGCGCTGACATCGGTGCGGGTGATACGCGACAACAGCTCTCGTGACTTGGGACCGGACAGCGCTATCCCGTGCCAGTCGTCTGAAACATTGGCGTAAATGACATCATCCGGCAGATCCTTTTCGAACCAGCGGCGGTGCGCTTCCTGCATCGCGCCCGACCCAAACAGCATAAAGTGATCCTCGGCCAGGCAGGCAACGGTCAGGTCACCGTAAAGCTTGCCTTTTGGGGTCAGCATCGGCGTCAGGGTCAGGCGGCCGGGTTTAGGAACATAGCCTGCCACAATACGGTCCAGATACGCGCGCGCGCCTTTGCCTTTGAACTCGTGCTTGGCGAAGTTGGCAATCTCGATGCCGCCGACGGCATTCTGCACGGCGTCCACCTCGCGTTTGACATAATCGAACGAGCGGTTGCGCTCGAAAGTCGGATCCTCGTGGGCGTCCTCGGGACCGTCCGCAAACCACTGGGCGTTTTCAAGTCCAAAGCCCTGATCCATCAAGGCACCCTTCGCGACCAAACGATCGTAAAGCGCGGTGGTTTTCTGCATCCGGCCCTTGGGAAGGGTCTCGTTGGGGAAGGTCATGACAAAGCGGCGTTCGTAGTTTTCGGCCGATTTGACGGTTCCCCAGTCCGGCGTCGCAAACTCGCCAAACCGCGCGACGTCCATGGCCCAGACATCGATCGAGGGTTCTCCGTCGATCATCCATTCCGCCATGGTCAGACCAACGCCGCCGCCCTGACAGAACCCCGCCATGACACCCACCGCGACCCAATAGTTCTTCATCCCCGGAACCGGGCCGATCATCGGGTTGCCGTCCGGGCCGAAAGTGAATGGCCCGTTAATCATGTCCTTGATGCCAGCCTCGCCGATTGCCGGTATCCGTTCGAACGACATTTCGAGTCGTTCGGCGATGCGGTCGAGATCGGGCTGCAGCAACTCGTGGCCGAAATCCCACGGGGTCCCACCGACTTTCCAGGGGGTCGACTTTGGCTCATAGGTGCCCAGCAACATGCCCTGCCGTTCCTGCCGGAAATAGATGTTGGCCTCATAATCGATACCCGCGGGCAGGCGACCGGCTTCGCCCATGCTTTCCATGCGCTCGGCGATCATCGGGATCTTGTCGGTGATCAGGTAGTGATGCTCCATCGGCTGTACCGGAAGGTGAATGCCGGACATCTGGCCGACTTCGCGGGCCCAGAGGCCACCGCAATTGACCACCTGTTCCGCATTGATCGTGCCTTTCGGTGTCGTCAGATCCCAGCTTCCGTCCGGGCGCTGGCTCATCGCGGTCACACCGCAATGGGTAAAGTACTGCGCGCCGTGTACACGGGCCGATTTGGCAAAGGCATAGGTCGCGCCCGAAGGGTCAAGATCACCGTCCTGATCGTCCCAAAGGGCTGCGTGGTAATGCTTGGGGTCGATCAGCGGATGACGCTCGGCCAGTTCCCTTGGACTTATGAATTCCTGATTGAGCCCCATGTACCGCGCCTTTGAACGTTCGCGTTTGAGGTAATCGTACCATTCCTTGGTCGACGCGGCGTAGAAGCCCCCAGTGATATGCAGGCCAACCGAGTGGCCCGATGTCTCTTCGATTTCCTTGTACAGATCAATCGTATAGCTTTGCAGGCGGCTTATGTTGGGGTCCGAACTGATTGTGTGTATCTGCCCGGCGGCATGCCAGCTTGAACCGGAAGTCAGTTCATCGCGTTCCAGCAGTACGACATCCTTCCACCCGAACTTGGCAAGGTGAAAAAGGATCGAACATCCGACGACGCCGCCGCCAATGACGACAACCTTGGCGTGGGAAGGAAGCGGTTTGCCTGTGGCTGTATCGTCTTTTTGAATTTCGGGCATTGAAGGTGTCCTTGGTTAAGCTTTAAGCGTTTCAAGAAAGGCCGGGTTGGGTCCGAAGTGTTCTTTGCATTGCCCACGCGATCATTGCGGTTCCGGTCACGACGTTGGCAGGGGGCGTCGCGTTGGCTGTTTTCCTAGTACCAGGCATCGGGCAGCTCCTCTTTGCGTCTGGCGACAAATGCCTCCAGTTCTTCGCGCAGCGCGGCGTCGATCGGAGGTTCCTCATATTCTTTCAGCATCTGCTTCCAGCGACCGTGGGCGCGCTGGCGCATGTCTTCCGAGCCGTTTTCTTCCCAGCTTTCGACATTCTCGCTGTCGCTGAGCCTGGGTTCGTAGAATGCAGTCTGGTAGTGGCGCATCGTATGGCCGCATCCCAGAAAGTGCCCGCCTGGGGCGACTTCGTCGTATGCGTCCCGGGCCAATGCGTCGTCTGAAGTGTCCAGCCCCTGGCACAAGACTTTCTGATAGGATCCAAGCCGGTCCGCATCCATGATCAGCTTCTCGAAACCAGTGCACAATCCGCCTTCCAGCCAGCCTGCCGAGTGCAGGACAAAATTTGCCCCTGCCAGCATGGTGGAATGCATGGAATCCGCGCTTTCGTATGCCGCTTGGGCGTCCTCGATCTTCGATGCTGTCAGGGACCCGCCGCACCGCAACGGCAACCCGGCGCGGCGCGCCAGTTGACCAATTGCATAGTTCGACATGACAGGTTCGGGCATTCCAAAAGTGGGTGCTCCCGATTTCAACGACATAGACGACAGGAAGTTGCCCAGCACAAAAGGCGCGCCGGGGCGGATCAACTGTACATATGCACAGACCATCATCGCTTCGGCCATGGCCTGTGCCACGGACGCCGCGGTTGAGACCGGCCCCATTGCCCCCGAAAGGATAAAGGGCACCACGACCATGCCTTGCCCGCGGGTTGAATACACCCGTGCCGCTTCGGTCACCACACGGTCCACCAAAAGTGGAGAGTTCGTGTTCACGTTCCCCATGATGACGCAGTTATCGGCCATTACGTCGGCGCCGAACACGATTTCGGCCATGTCGACGCTGTCCTGCGCGCGGCTCATTTCCGTAATCGCGCCCAGATGCGGTTTGTCGCTGAGGGTCATGTGCGCGAACAGCATGTCGAGATGCCGTTTGCTGACCGGAACGTCACAAGGTTCACAGGTGACGAAGCCGCCGTGATGCAGGTTCGGGTGCAGATAAGTTAGTCGCACAAGATCCCGGAAGGCGGCCATATCGCCATATCGGCGCCCACCTTCGAGATCGCGTACAAAAGGGGCGCCGTAAATCGGCGCGAAGACCTGATGCTTGCCGCCAATAATGACTGATCGGTCCGGGTTTCGGGCCAGTTGTGTGAACTCGGCCGGAGCTTGAGAGCACAGGTTGCGAATCCAATCGGCCGGCGCGCGCACGATGTCGCCGTCAACCTTTGCACCTTCGCGCTTCCAAAGCGCAAGCGCCTCGGGGTCGTCGCGAAAGGCGATGCCCACGTCTTGCAGGATCCAGTCGACCTGTTCCTCAAGCCGAACGATCTGATCCTCATCAAGCACATCGAAATGCGGGATGATGCGGCGAATATAGGGTGAGGGCGGTGCGCCAGTTGGCGCATTTCCCCGTGTTCTTGAACTGCGTGCCCGGCGCGCCATGAAAGCTCTCTCTGAATCTGTCTATCCTGAAATTATCGCTTGGGTGGGTATTTGTGACGTTTGAAAATTTCGATGAATTAGATAAACACAGCTTATGCAAAAGCTTTGGTCACATCTGTCCTCACCGCGCCACCTCGTCTTTTTCGAGGCCGCAGCAAGGACTGGATCGTTCACACATGCGGCGCAGGAATTGAACGTTCAACAACCAGCGGTCAGCATGGCGATCAAGCAACTTGAAAGCTCGCTTGGTGTTCTTCTGTTCCAGCGTAGCCATCGTAAGATCAGCCTGACAAATGCTGGAAGCAAGTTGTTCGCCGACGTGACACGCGCGTTTGAACAGCTTGCGCAGTCCGCCGAATCCATCCGGCAGTTTGCCAGCAATGATCACGTGACACTCAGCGCGTCTTCGGCATTCAACAACTATTGGCTTTTGCCGCGCATCGGGTCTTTTCAGCGCATCCATCCGGATATCGACCTGCGCCTGCAATCCAGCGATCGAGAGCCTGATCTGAATGTGGAAACGATCAGCCTGGCCATTCGACTTGGGGCCGGAGACTGGCCGGATTGCGAATGTGCGTTGATCGCCGAGGAAGTGATCTATCCCGTCGCGTCGCCCCGGGTGATGGCGGCAGCGGTAAATCTCAGAAATGTGCCGGGGCTTCTCAGCCAACGCTTGATCCATCTTGAGGAACCAATTCGCGAACGCCCCTCGTGGCGGCAGTGGTTCTGGGAGTTCGGAGTGACGGAAATACCGCCGCGCAGCGGTCTGCGCCTGAATGACTATGCACTGGTGCTTCAAGCCGCCATTGCGGGCGAGGGGTTCGCCTTTGGGTGGGACCATCTTGTTGCCCCATTGGTTCAGCAGGGCCTGCTTGCCGCGCGGCCAGAGTGGACCTGGAAAACAGGGAAGGGGATCTACCTGGTCTGGTCGAAGTCCCGGGAGCTGACACCCAAGGCCGAAATCGTGCGGAATTGGATATTGTCCGTAAAACAAGGTGCCTGACCAGAGGGTCGCTGGCGGCCATGCAGAGCGTTTTCCGCCACCAGCGACGGGCTGCGGAATAGCTGCTGTCTGAACCCTATCGCAACTGTTCCTGATCTGCGCGGCCTCAGGTGAATTGGGGTTGCCGCCCCTTCCCAAACGGCTGCAAGGTGACACAAAGCGCCTGAACAGGAGCAAAGAACAACATGGCAGGTCAGTCCGGCAATGACGCCGTTTTTCTGAACGGCAGCCTGATGCGGCACGTGACGCGCATGTCCTTGACCACCAGCATTGGTCTGATGGCAATTTTCGCGGTCGACTTTGTGGACATGATATTCATCTCGATGCTGGGCAATGACGCTCTGGCTGCGGCGGTCGGCTATGCGGGGACATTGTTGTTCTTTACCAACGCCATCAATATCGGGCTGTCGATCTCTGCCGGGGCGCTCGTTGCACGTGAACTGGGCGCGGGCAGGCCAGAGCAGGCGCGCCACTATGCATCCAGTGTCGCGGTTCTGGGGCTGATTGGTGGTATCCTGATTTCGGCTTTGGTTCTGATGAACCTGACCTTTCTACTGTCGCTTCTGGGCGCCGAGGGCGAGGTGCTGAGGCTTTCGGTCCGCTATGTTTCGATCATCCTGCCGACAATGTGCGTCATGTCCGTTGCCATGACGGCGATGGCTGTATTGCGCGCGCATGGTGATGCGCGACGTTCGATGATGGCGACGATCTACGGCGGTTTGGTGAATGCCGTCCTTGATCCCGTTCTGATCTTCGCAGTGGGGCTTGGACTGGATGGCGCCGCAATTGCGTCGGTATTGGCAAGGCTTTGTATGCTGGCAGCCGCGATACTGCCCGCGTTGCGCGTGCACCGGGGCTTTATGCGGCCATCGCTGTCACAGGTTGCGCACGATCTGCGCCCTGTGCGAACCATCGCAATTCCAGCGGTTCTGACCAATGTCGCAACTCCGATTGGAAACGCCATCGTAGTTCGGGAAATTGCTCAATATGGAACTGACGCGGTGGCGGGGATGGCCGTGATCGGCCGCCTGATGCCGGTGGCGTTTTCTGTGGTGTTTGCTTTGTCAGGCTCGATCGGTCCGATCATCGGGCAGAACTTCGGGGCCGAACGATATGATCGTGTGCGGGCCGCCTTTTGGGCCGGAATCCGGTTTACCGGGATATACGTCGTGGCAATGGCGGCTATCCTGTTTCTTCTGCGTGCACCAATCGCGGATTTGTTTGCAGCGCAAGGCGAAACACGGACGCTGATCTACCTGTTTTGCGGACCGCTGGCGCTGGCTTCGTTTTTTAACGGAGTGATTTTTGTCGCAAACGCCAGTTTCAACAATCTTGGGCACCCGGTCTATTCGACCTGGATCAACTGGGGGCGACATACCGTTGGAACTTGGGTCTTTGTCGTTATCGGATCCAAGCTGGCGGGCGCTTCTGGCGTGTTGCTGGGACAGGCCTTTGGTGGGGTAATCTTTGCCCTGGTGGGATGGGTTCTGGTCGAACGCGTCGTCGCAGGGCTGGCACACCCGCAGAAGATCGACCCGTTTACAGGGCAAAACCGTATCCACTCGCTGTTCGGGCGTCGCGGCTGGTGATCTGAGGGATCAGTTACCCTGGTTACGGGCCTCCAGCCGTTCCAGATTGACAACCGTTGACAGCATCAGACGATCATGGCTCCAGTCATGTGTCTGGCGAAGCGAGGCTGATCCAAGCGCGAGCAAGGTTGCAAAAGTCAGCGTCAGACCCAAAAACAGAACCGGCAGCGGAGCCGTGGCCACCTGCGTGTCGGTCAGCGCGATCACCCGCTGCTGCAAAACCCGCTTGGCCTTTCCACCTGACACCAGTGCTACATTCAGAACCTTCGGGTTCCGCATCGCGACTGTGCGGGCGCAATAATCAAGCAGGCAGGACGTATAGTCGCGCGCGTCGATCCCTTTGCGGGCAACAACCGACTGATCACAGGCCAGTTCCCGCAACCGGTCGAACTGATAT
Source organism: Ruegeria sp. CG4 (assembly GCF_056537185.1). Taxonomy (NCBI): domain Bacteria; kingdom Pseudomonadati; phylum Pseudomonadota; class Alphaproteobacteria; order Rhodobacterales; family Roseobacteraceae; genus Ruegeria; species Ruegeria sp. CG4. The sequence continues at coordinate 12,534 of NZ_JBQFRB010000001.1, forward strand.
TTCAGAAGCTGGTAGGCCGGGTTCCAGAAAAGAACGGGGCGCAACAGTTCGAACCCCAGTTCCCATTCCACGTCACCCGCGCGGATATGTTGAAACTCATGTGCCAGAGCAAACCGCATTTCACGCGGCGTATTCAGCAAGTGACTGGGTAAAACCACGTGACGGCGGCGCAGACCGCGCACCGCGAAGGGCACCGTGATGCGGTCCGACAGGCGAATGTCCACTTTGCGAGAGCGGCGCCACAGAAAACTTGTCCCGATCGTGTTGCGAATGGAAATCGCATCACGCACAGCGCGGACAAGATACAGCGCCGAGATCATCGCCAGAGCTATCAGGACAATAATCAAAGCCAGAGACTCACCCGAAACGATATGATCGATCCAGCGTTCGCGGGTGTTGAGCAATGCCTCGAACTGGACCGCTGGCATCGCGATTTCGCCGCGCAGATAAGCGGCAACCGCAATGTCACCCAGCGCCACTGCGCGACCGGGCCATGCCAGCCCCGCCAATGCCGAAGCGCCAAGCGCCAGCAGAGGACTGAGTACCACGCAAACGCACAGCGTTTTGAGCGCGCGCAACTGCGCGACAAAGCTGTTTCGCATCGGAGTCTTCGCCAACGTCGCGCGGGCCAGCAGCCAGATAAGGGCGGACAGGCCAAGCACGATGTTCAATTCGAGATATGTATCGAGAACCGGTTTAACCGCTGTCATTTTGCAGTCTCCTCTCTACCAGTGCCCGAATTTCCTCCAGATCGGCTTCGCTCAGCCCCGCGTCATCGACCAGACGCGCCACCAGCGTGGCGGGTGTGTCGTCGAACAATGTGCGGGACAGGTTTTGAAGCGAACGCGCCTGATACCTGTCTTTTTCCAGAAGCGGTCTATAGATCAGCGTTTTTCCGTCTTTGCGGCTTTCGACGAAACCTTTCTCGTCGAGAATGCGCAGGATCGTCGCGCCGGACGTATAGGCCAGATTGCGTTCTGGTGGCAGACAATCAAGCACGTCACGGACCGAGCCCTGACCCAGCGCCCAGAGTTCGTTCATGAACTCGAGTTCTACTTCGGTCAGGAGGTTTGTTGTTTTTTTCTTTCGCATCGGTCTTTCGTGTCGCATTTTTTAGTATGCCTGACAGACAAGCATCCTTTCGCTGTTTCGCAAAGCTTAAACTTTCCAGAAGACAAAAATGCCCCAGCCGATGGACAGGAAAAGTGGTGTCCAGACGGGCTGACCCACCAGGCCCAGCCAGGCAAGGAAGATATAGGCCGAGCCCAGCAGGGTAATAAACAGCCTGTCGCCCAGCGTGGTGGTCAGCCCCAGCACGCCGCGCCGTTCGATGCCGTCGCGGAATTTGAACCCTTCCAGCAGGCCAATCAGCGCAATGGCCGAGAAGATGCCGACGAACACGGCCAGCGTGGCTGGGGTCCAGGCCATCCAGAAGTCGGGCCACAAGGGGTCAGTCCACGAGAATCCTTTTTCCTCTTGCTGGCCGACATTGCCCCAACCGGCCTTCGCCTGTGCAAGGGCCGACGACGGCATGAAGGGAAGGGTGAGAAGAAGTTTACGCATATCGAACCTCACACACGACCCATCGCGAAACCGCGCGCGATGTAGTTGCGGACAAACCAGATGACGATGGCACCGGGGATGATTGTAAGCGTCCCGGCTGCCGCCAGCAGGCCCAGTTCATACCCGGCACTTGAGGCGGTGCGGGTCATCACGGCGGCGATTGGTTTGGCCTCGACCGCAGTCAGGGTCTTGGCCAGCAGCATTTCAACCCAAGAGAACATGAAGCAGAAGAACGCAGCAACGCCCACGCCTGCCTTGATGTTGGGCAGAAAGATCGTGACGAAAAAGCGCGGGAAGGAATAGCCGTCGACATAGGCGGTCTCATCCAGCTCTTTCGGGATGCCGCGCATAAACCCTTCCAGAATCCACACGGCCAGCGGCACGTTGAACAGCGTATGCGCCAGCGCCACGGCCAGGTGCGTATCGAACAGACCGATCGAGGAGTAGAGCTGGAAGAACGGAAGCGCAAAGACCGCAGCCGGTGCCATCCGGTTGGTCAGCAGCCAAAAAAACAACTGCTTGTCGCCCAGAAAGCGATAGCGCGAAAAAGCATAAGCGGCTGGCAGGGCAACGCAGACCGAAAGTACTGTGTTCAGAGTCACATAAGTGATCGAGTTGATGTAGCCCCAGTACCATGTCGGATCGGTGAAGATGGTGATGTAGTTCTCCAGCGTAAAGGTCTGGGGAAACAGGGAAAAGCCCGACAGGATCTCGTTCGTGGTCTTGAAGGACATTGCCACCAGCCAGTAGATCGGCAGCATCAGGAACGCGATATAAAGGATCGGGATGATGGACCGCTTCTTCATTGCGCGTCATCCTTTGTCATCAGAGTGTAGAAGACCCAAGAGACCAGTAGCGTGATGGCGAAATAGATCAGGCTCATCGCGGCCGCAGGGCCAAGGTCGAACTGTCCCAGCGCGATTTTCACAAGGTCGATCGACAGCAGGGTGGTTGAGTTGCCGGGGCCGCCACCAGTCAGAACGAACGGTTCGGTGTAGATGTTGAAACTGTCCATGAAGCGCAGCAGCACGGCGATGGTCAGGACGGTTTTCATCTTGGGCAGCTGGATATAACGGAACACAGACCAGGGGCTGGCGCCGTCGATCTTCGCAGCTTGATAGTAGGCGTCCGGGATCGACACCAAACCCGCGTAGCACAGTAGAACCACCAGCGAGGTCCAGTGCCAGACATCCATGACGATGACAGTGATCCAAGCCGATAGCGGCTGTTGCGTCATGTCATAGTTGATGCCCAGAACGTCATTCAGAAAATACCCCAGCAGACCGATCTTTGGCAGGGTGAAGATGTTCCACATCGACCCGACCACATTCCACGGGATAAGCATGGGCAGGGCCATCAGCACCAGACAGACCGGCACCCAGAACCCCTTGCGCGGCATTGAAAGGGCCACGATGATGCCCAGCGGAACCTCGATCAGCAGGATCAGCGCGGTGAACAGGAATTGCCGCCCCAGTGCGGCCTGAAACCGGTCGGACCGCAGGATTTGTTCAAACCAACCAAGGCCTTCCCAGAAGAACTGGTTGTTGCCGAATGTTTCCTGCACCGAGTAGTTGACCACCGTCATCATTGGCACCAGCGCGTTGAACGCGACCAGAGCCAGCACGGGCAGGACAAAGAACCAAGCCTTTTGATTTTCCGTTCTCATTGCGCCCGCTCCTGAGTTGCGATCCAGCCGTCGCGATAGACGCGGGATTGTTCGGGTTTGAATTCCAGGAAAACCTGTGACCCGGGTTCGGGCACACTATGCTCGGTCACGGCCTTGAGGGCAGTATTGCCGACCATCGCGCTGATCACATAGTGACGGCCGATGTCGGCGACTTTCGTTACGTGTGCGGGAATGCCGGTGTCGCCAAATCCAACATACTCGGGCCGGATACCCAGATCGGTGCGGCCCCCATCACCATGAGTTGGGCCTTCCAGCATAACCTCATGGCCTTCAAAGATAGCTCGGCCGCCTTTCGCCTCGCAGGGCAGGACATTCATGCCGGGTGAGCCAATGAAGTGGCCGACAAACGTGTGCTGAGGGCGTTCGAACAGTTCGACCGGAGTTCCGATCTGAACCACTTCACCTTCCTGCATCACCACCACCTCGTCCGCGAAAGTCAGAGCCTCGGTTTGGTCATGAGTCACGTAGATCATTGTCGCTTTGACGCGCTGGTGCAGTTCTTTCAGCTTGGACCGAAGCTTCCATTTCAGATGCGGGTCGATCACGGTCAAGGGTTCATCGAACATTACCGCGTTCACGTCGTCGCGCACCAATCCGCGGCCCATCGAAATCTTCTGCTTGTTGTCCGGGCTCAGACCCGAGGCGCGGGTGCCCAGCATATCCGTGACGTCCAGCATCTCGGCAATCTCATCGACGCGGCGCTTGATCGTGGCAGCATCCACGCCCCGGTTCTTCAGCGGAAAGGCCAGGTTCTCGCCCACGGTCATCGTGTCGTAGATCACCGGGAACTGGAACACCTGCGCGATGTTACGCTGGTCGGGGGGCAGGGCCGTTACGTCGCGGTCGTCGAACAGAATCTGTCCCTCGGACGGCGTCAGAAGGCCCGAGATAATGTTCAACAAAGTGGACTTGCCGCAGCCGGACGGGCCCAGCAGCGCGTAGGCTCCGCCATCGCGCCATGTCACATCGATTTCCTTCAGCGCATAGTCTTCCGGGCCTTTCGGCGCGGGCATATAGCTGTGTCGAAGGTTTGAAAGTTTGATCTGTGCCATGTCAGGCTACCCTTTTGCCGTCTTGGCCGAAATACCGGCAATGGGCCGGGTTCATGTAGAAACTGTGATCCTCGCCCACCCGATAAGGGTGCACACCGGCGGCCAGCGAAACCCAAGCGTCGTTCCCATGTTGGAAATGCGCGCTGGAATCCGAGCCCGACAGCTCTGTCACGATCACGCGCCCGGTCAGTTCCACATCCGCGTCTGTGGTGCGGAACGGGGTCACACGGTGCGGGCGCACGGCGACCATGTAATCTCCGTCGGCCATGTCAGTGACCGGCCAGCCGCCGCCGCCCGCCAGATGTGCCTGGGCACCGGAAACCGTAATGCGCGCCACATTGATCGGCGGGTCCGAGAAGACACGCGCCGCGGCGATGTTTTCCGGGTTGCGATAGATGTCGGCGGTCGGTCCGAACTGGGTCACGCGGCCGTCTTCCATCAGGGCGGTGTAGCCGCCCAGCAGCAACGCCTCTTCGGGTTCCGAGGTGGCATAGACCACGACCGCGCCACGCCCTGCAAACAGGTCGGGCAGTTGCTCGCGCAGTTCTTCGCGCAACTTGTAGTCCAGGTTTGCCAGCGGTTCGTCGAGGAAGACGGCGCGGCTCTCTTTCGCAATGGCACGCGCCAGTGCGGTCCGTTGTTGTTGTCCACCCGACAACTCATGTGGGCGGCGGTTTAGCATCGGGCGCAGTTGCAGCAGGTCGGCTGCTTCTTCAACGCGGCCGTCTATTTCGCTTTTTGCCATACCCGCCACGCGCAGCGGCGATGCTATGTTGTCGAAAACGGTCATATGCGGATAGTTCACGAAGAACTGGTGCACCAGGCTGATCTGACGCTTCTGTGTATTCAGTCGCGTGACATCCTGCCCATCCATCAGGACCTTGCCCGAGGCGATCGGGTCCAGCCCGGCCATCATCTTGATCAGAGAGGTCTTGCCCGAGCCGGTTGCACCCAACAATACATTGAAGTGGCCTGTATGAAGGGTCAGGTTTGTGGATTTGATATGGATGACGTTGCCGACTCGTTTGGTGGCATCTTGAAGTTCGATCATCTGGGAAACTCGCGGGGTATTTTAGGGTAGGCCGGGCTTGAGCCCGGCCTACGATGTTGCTGTTACTGGGACTGCCAGCGCTTAACCAGTTCGTCATAGTTGACGGTCTGGCCCTGCGGCTTTTCGTTCTCCAGCTTGGCCTTGGGCGAACCCGCTTTTTCCAGCCAGAAGGCAGGATCCTGCGGCTCGTTCAGGCGCGGGCCGCAGCCACCGTAGACACCGGCGCTTTCATCCGCGGCCTGCATACGGGCCATGGTGATGTCCATCTCTTCAGCCAGACGGTCCATCGCCTCTTGCGGGGTGAAGGCGCCCGAGTTCACGTCACCGATTTGCTGCCACCAGATCTGGGCCAGCTTCGGATAATCCGGAACGTTGATGCCGGTCGGCGACCATGCCACCCGGTCAGGCGATCGGTAGAACTCGACCAAACCACCCAGCTTGGGTGCGCGTTCGGTGAACGACTCGTGGTTAACCGAGCTGTCGCGGATGAAAGTCAGACCCACATGGGACTTCTTCACATCGACAGTCTTGGACGTCACGAACTGGGCATAGAGCCACGCTGCCTGAGCACGATCCTCGGGGGTCGACTTCAGGAAAGTCCAGGAACCCACGTCCTGATACCCAACCTTCTGGCCTTCTTCCCAGTAGGGGCCGTGCGGGCTGGGCGCCATCCGCCACAGCGGTGTGCCTTCGTCATCCACGGTGTTGTTGCCTTCGGACTTCGGCTTCACCATGTCGGCGGTGAAGGCGGTGTACCAGAAGATCTGCTGGGCCACGTTGCCTTGGCTCAGCGCCGGCAGCGACTGGTAGAAGTCATAGGACGCCGCACCCGGAGGCGCATAGTTGCGCAGCCATTCGTCCCATTTGCGGATCGCGTAGACCGCAGCCGGACCGTTGGCAGCACCGCCGCGCGACACCGAAGCGCCAACTGGGTTACAGGTGCCCGCTTCCATGCGGATGCCCCATTCGTCGACCGGAATACCATTAGGCTCACCGACGTCACCTGCCCCGGCCATCGACAGCCAGGCGTCTGTCATACGCCAGCCCAAGTCAGGCGCGCGTTTGCCATAGTCCATGTGGCCGTAGATCGCGACGCCATCGACTTCCTTCACGTCGTTGGTGAAGAACTCGGCGATGTCCTCGTAGGCCGACCAGTTGACCGGAACACCCAGGTCATAGCCATACTTTTCCTTGAACGCGGCCTTGTTGGCTTCATCGTCGAACCAGTCTTTGCGGAACCAATAAAGGTTCGCGAACTGCTGGTCGGGCAGCTGATACAGCTTGCCATCCGGACCGGTGGTGAACTGAATGCCCATGAAGTCATCCAGATCGAGCGTCGGCGAGGTTGTCGCCGCCCAGTCGCCGCCCATCATGTCGGTCAGCGGATAAGCCAGTTGCAGGCGGGAATGGGTGCCGATCAGGTCACTGTCGTTGACGTAGCCGTCATAGAGGTTCCGGCCGGTCTGCATCTGAGTCTGAACGGCCTGAACCACTTCGCCTTCACCAAGGATCTGGTGATTGACCTTGATGCCGGTGATCTCTTCGAATGCCTTGGTCAGAACCTCGGATTCATACGAGTGAGTGGGGATGCCTTCAGACAGGACGTTGATTTCCATGCCCGCGTAAGGCTGTGCAGCTTCGATGAACCACTGCATTTCAGCCATCTGTTCGTCTTTCGACAGGGTCGATGGCTGGAATTCGTCGTCGATCCAGCGTTGTGCTGCGGCTTCGTCGGCCCAAGCAGGACCGTGCCCCGCAATGACGGCAGCCGCCGCCACTGCGGAAAGTAGATGTCTCCGCATCTGTCTCCTCCCAAAAATTTATGGTTCTCCGGTGGGAACCGGATGTCAGATACCATCAGCGATTTTTCGCGCGCCTGTCAAACTAATTTTTTAGTAAATGAAAATGCAGATGCGTAACGCTTTGTTTTTATTATATTGAAAGAGGAATTCGGAAGAGGCCGCGGCAAGGATTGCTGACTACGCCGGAATCGGGAAAGAGCACTCAAAGTCCGGAGAACAACTGACCTAACCTCAAGTGAACCTGCGACCAGGCGCCAGATATTTGCTTCTGAAACTTAGATTTTGGAAAGTGCAAATGGCAGCCCGTAGGGGAATCGAACCCCTCTTTCCAGGTTGAAAACCTGGCGTCCTAACCGATAGACGAACGGGCCACTTGGTCCAGTCAAGCACAAGTGGCAGCCCGTAGGGGAATCGAACCCCTCTTTCCAGGTTGAAAACCTGGCGTCCTAACCGATAGACGAACGGGCCACGCTGGCTTGTGGAGGGCCTTTTACGGTTTACCTCCCACCCCCGCAAGCCGAAAAACGCAGGGATGTGAAACTTTTTTGGCGGTGCTTTCAGGGTCAGGAAACAGCCTTCAATTTACCTCGGCAGCATCCTCAAGCCGAAGCTGAACGTTTTGACGTCCGCCCCATGTGTTGACCTCAAGTCGGCCCGCGAAATGAAAGCGGGCTCCTCCGTGATTCAACAGCTTCTCGCCCATGGGGCCGTCGAACGCACCAAATGCAATGGCGTCCAGACCGCCGTTCAGCCCATCGGACAATGAAAGCTTGAGGTGCGTCTCGCCGACGCGTTTGGCAAACCGCACCTGAAGCTCAGGCAGGGCATAACGCGGGGCAGGGGCGCTGGCGCCGAACGGGCCGGCCTTTTCGATCTGTTCGATCAGCTCGACCGAGGCCGCTCCGGGCATCAACGCACCGTCCAGCTTCAGATCCGCCGGGCCGCCCTGACCGGCCCCCTGTTTGGCCAGCAATTCACTCAGCCGTTCCATCGCCGCGTCCAGTTTATCGCGCATGACCGTCAGACCCGCCGCCATCTTGTGGCCACCGCCCTTGACCAGAAGACCCTCGGCGGCAAGCTTCTGGATCGAAGCACCCAGATCGACGCCCGATACGGATCGACCAGACCCCTTGCCCTCATACCCGTCAAAGCCGATGACAATGGCAGGGCGGTTTGCCATTTCCTTAAGGCGAGAGGCAACGATGCCCACGACGCCGGGATGCCAGCCTTCACCCGCTGCCCAGACCAGCGGCGCATCCAGTCCGCGTTCTTCCGCCTGATCAAGCGCAGCGGCACGCACCGCGTTTTCAATATCACGCCGTTCGGTGTTCAACTCATCCAACCGCTGCGCCAAAGCCTCGGCTTCAGATGTCGATTCCGTGCTCAGCAGGCGGGCACCCAGATCGGCCTGACCAATGCGACCACCGGCGTTGACACGAGGCCCCAGCAGAAAACCAAGATGATAGGAATTGGGCGCCGCGTCCATGCGGGACACATCCGACAGTGCAACAAGCCCGGGGCGTTGACGTCTGGCCATGACCTTGAGTCCCTGACGAACAAGGGCCCGGTTGGCACCGATCAAAGGTGCTACATCCGCAACCGTCGCCAGGGCGACCAGATCCAGCATCGACATCAGCTCCGGACCTTTGATACCGGCGTCGCGCAATTGCCGCCCGGCCTCGACCAGCATCAGGAAAACGACACCCGCCGCGCAAAGATACCCCAGATCGCCACTTTCATCCTGCCGGTTCGGGTTCACGATCGCGACGCAGTCGGGCAGGGTCTCTCCGCCAAGGTGGTGGTCCAGAACGATCACATCCGCGCCGTTGGCTGCCGCGATGGGTTCATGGCTCAGCGTTCCGCAATCGACACAAATGATCAGGTCGTGTTCAGCAGCCAGCGTCTGCATGGCAGGAACATTTGGCCCGTAGCCTTCGTCGATGCGGTCCGGGACATAAAGCGTGGCGCTGATCCCCATCTGTCGCAGCCAGACCAGCAACAATGCGGCCGAGCTTCCGCCGTCCACATCGTAATCCGCGAACACGGCGATCCGTTGCCGCGCCCTGACGGCCTGTAGGAACCGCGTTGCTGCCTTCTCCATATCCAGCATCGAACGTGGGTCCGGCAGCAGTTCTTTCAGCTTGGGCTCAAGAAATCCTGCTGCTTCTATCGCTGGCACGCCGCGCCGTGCCAGCACCTGACAGACAGCGCGGGGCAACCCGGCCTGCTGCACCAGCATTTCTGTTGCCCGCTCGATGTCCGGCGTAGGTCCGATCCAGCAGCGTCCGGTCAATGACTGCTCGACCCCAAGAAAGCTCATCCCATGCCCTTTATGCGCCAAGGCCGGACCCTCGCGGACCCGGCCTCTTCATCTTTTTACAAATACTCCCGCCGGAGGCAGCGGCGCAAGCCGCTATGCGTCGCTATGTGGCCACATCGGTGTGCGATAGGACATACGCCGCACCGAACCGGTTTTCGACCGCATCAGCAAAGTGGTCGTTTCAACCCAGCCCGGCTCGCGTTTGATACGCGGTAGCAGTGAGCCGCCGGTTACGCCGGTCGCAGCAAAAATCACGTCCGCCGTCACCATTTCGTCCCGCGCATAGACGCGATCCAAATCGGTAATACCTGCCTTGGCGGCGCGGCCGCGCTCGTCATCGTTGCGGAACAGCAGGCGGCCAAAGATCTGCCCGCCCATGCATTTCAGCGCAGCTGCTGCCAGAACGCCCTCGGGTGCGCCGCCCTGGCCCATATACATATCGATGCCGGTTTCTTCGCTTTCTGCGCAGTGCATGACACCGGCCACATCACCGTCAGTGATCAGCCGGATCGAGGCTCCGGTGTCACGAACTTCGGCAATCATGGCCTCATGACGCGGGCGCTCCAGAATACAGACGGTGATGTCCGCCGGATCACAGCCTTTGGCCTTTGCCAGCGCTTCGACGCGTTCCCGCGGGCTCATGTCCAGATTGACGACGCCTTCCGGGAACCCTGGGCCAATGGCCAGCTTATCCATGTATACGTCCGGGGCATGCAGCATCGACCCGCGCGGGCCCATTGCGATCACGGTCAGCGCGTTGGGCATGTCCTTGGCGGTCAGGGTCGTGCCCTCAAGCGGGTCCAGCGCAATGTCGACGCCGGGGCCGTTTCCGGTACCGACCTCTTCGCCGATAAAAAGCATCGGCGCTTCGTCACGCTCACCTTCGCCGATCACGACGACACCTGCGATGTCCAACAGATTCAACTGCTCACGCATTGCGTTGACGGCGGCCTGATCGGCGGCTTTCTCGTCGCCCCGTCCGACAAGCGAGGCGGATGCAAGCGCGGCCTGTTCAGCCACACGGGCAAGGCCCAAAGAAAGCATTCGGTCGTTGAAATCGGTCTTGGCAGCGTTCATGTGTCGGTATCCTTGGGTCAATAAAGGCGTTCTGTCCGGCATAGCCTGCGTCTGGCACAGGCCGCAAGGGTCAAACCTCTTCGATGCGCAGCGCGACAGGTTCCCCCGAAACCACGTCAGTGGACCTGAACCCCTCCAGCGCCACATCAAGTGTCGCGCGCGTGGTCTTGTGAGTTACAATCAGGACGGGTGCCGTGTTTTCCGAATGGGCATACTGGCGCATTCGGTCGATGGAAACTCCGGCGTCACCCAGAATGGCCGCAACTTTCGCCAGCGCACCGGGTTTGTCCAACAGGGCAAGGCGAAGGTAATAGGGCGCGGGCAATCCGGTTCGCGCAGGCGTAGCCTCTTGCAGCGTCGAGGCCGGTCGGCCGAATGTCGGTATATGCAATCCACGGGCCAGATCACAAACATCACCCATGACAGCGCTGGCAGTTGGGCCTTCACCGGCACCGGGACCGCGCAACACGACCTGCTCGATCGAGTCACCCTCGATCACCACCATATTGGTGCCGCCTTCCAGTTGCCCCAGAGGTGAGCCGCTTGGCACCAGGCAGGGCTGCATGCGCTGTTCCAGTCCGCGCCGGGTACGCTGTGCCACGCCCAGCAGCTTGATCCGGTATCCCATGTCGTCCGCCTGATGAATGTCATCCAGGCTGATATGCTGAATACCCTCGATCTCGATCCCGTCGAAATTCGGCTTGGTTCCAAAGGCAATCGAGGACAGAAGCGCCAGTTTATGGGCCGCGTCAATGCCACCCACATCCAGGTTCGGGTCAGCTTCCAGATACCCAAGTTGGGCGCATTCTTCGAACAGCGCATTGTATCCCAATTCCTGGGACTGCATCCGGGTCAGAATGTAATTGCAGGTTCCGTTCATCACGCCCATGACACGGGTGATGTCGTTCCCGGCAAGCCCTTCGGTCAGGGACTTGATCACAGGAATGCCACCCGCGACCGCCGCCTCGAACCGGATGACACGGCCTGAGGCTTCGGCCTGTTCCGCCAGCTTCTGACCATGGACAGCCAGCAGCGCCTTGTTGGCGGTTACCACGTCTTTACCGGTCTCCAGCGCCGCCTCGACCGAGGCCAGAGCCGGGCCGTTTTCGCCCCCCATAAGCTCGACATAAACGTCAATGTCGTCTCTGCGGGCCAGCGCGACAGGATCGCTTTCCCAGGCGTAGTCGGACAGGTTGACACCGCGATCCTTGCCGGAATCCCGGGCAGAAACGGCCACGATTTCAATTGGTCTGCCGGTCCGGGCCTGCAACAGATCCGCATGCTTGCGGACGATCCGGATCACACCCACGCCGACGGTCCCCAAGCCAGCAATTCCCAGCCGCAGCGCCTGTGTCATTCGGTGGATTCCTTTCCGCTCGTATTCGCCAGTCTGGATTTTTCATCCGTCAGGCGCTGCCTTAGCGGGTTCATGGGGTCGGTGCAATGCGTCAGAGGACAGCGCGGCCAATGAAATCCGGCAATCAGTCGATTTCTGCGTTCTGTAGTGCCTGCGCTTTATTCGCCAGCGCTTCGGCACGCGCATTCAGGTCCTCTTCGACCTCGGCCGCTTCGCTTACGGGATCAACCGGTGGGCCCAACGCTTCGCTCAGTGGGATCAAGCGGGGAAACGTGGACGTGCGCACGGTTGGCGACTCGCTGCCTTCCAGTTCAGGAATGTCCGCGCATGCGGCGCAGACAAGCATCAAAAACAGCAGGGGCAGGGGTTTCATGACAAGCCGGTTGTTGTTGCAGTCGCCATTGTGATGCACCTTTTGCCCGTTCGGTTCAAGCGGGGTTCTATTTGAACAAACGTTCAGATACTGTCGGCCTATGGCTCGTACCCAAGGTTCACACTCTGACATAACCGGCCCGCGGATCCGCAAGGCAGCGTTGGCATTGTTCGCCCGACATGGGTATGCGGCGGTTTCAATGCGCCAGATCGCGTCCGAGGTCGGCGTACAGGCTGGTGCCTTGTATAACTACACCCCAGACAAACAAAGCCTGCTATTCCGCTTGATGCGTGATCACATGCAGGAGCTTCTGTCGGCCTATGGGGCACTGGACAACTCCGAAAATCCACGCGATGCCTTGCGCCGCTTTGTCGGATTTCACATTCGCTTTCACCTGGAACGCCCGGACGAAGTGTTCATAGCCTATATGGAGTTGCGAAACCTGACGCCCGAGAATTTCACGGAAATCGAAGATCTGCGCCGCAGGTACGAGGATTCACTGGAAGGTATTCTGCGTGACGGTCATGTCGCCGGCCTGTTCAAAGTACCCGACACCAGGATCGCAAGCTTTGCTGTGATCGCAATGCTGAATGGTGTGATGACCTGGTATCGGGCAGGCGGGAGGTTGTCACTGGATCAGGTCGAGCAGATCTATTGGGACATGGTCTGTCGCGCCGTTGCGACGTGATCTGCCCGCCCGTCCTTAGTGTGCTGGCCGGATGAAGGTTCCGTTTCGAAGCTCTTCAAAGGCTTGTTTCAGCTCGGCCCGGGTGTTCATGACGATTGGCCCATGCCAGGCGACTGGTTCGTTGATCGGCGCACCGGAGATCAGCAGGAACCGAACTCCTTGCGGCCCCGCCTGAACCGTAATTTCGTCGCCAGACCCAAAGCGAACCAGCGTCCGGTTGCCTGACATGTCGCGAATGTTGACCTCTTGCCCCGCCACCTCTTTCTCGAGCAGAACGCCGGTGGGTTGTGACGCGTCGGCAAACGCGGCCTGACCATCGAAAACATAAGCGAAGGCCCGGCGATAAGTGTCTATGGGAAAAGTTTTTTTGACGCCTGCCGGGATGCGGATATCCAGGTATTGCGGATCAGCCGCAATGCCGTCGACAGGGCCGGTTTTCCCCCAGAACGTACCCACGATCACACGGACGGTGGTGCCGTCGTCATCCGTGATCTCGGGGATTTCCCGGCTTTGAACGTCCTGATACCGGGGTGCAGTCATCTTCTGGTCAGAAGGCAGGTTCCCCCACAACTGAAAGCCGTGCATCTGACCACTGGTGTTTCCATGTGGCATTTCCTGATGCAATATCCCCGAACCTGCCGTCATCCATTGCACGTCACCAGCGCCAAGCGTTCCGGTGTTGCCCAGTGAATCCGAGTGTTCAACGGTCCCGGACAGAACATAAGTAATGGTCTCAATTCCACGATGCGGATGCCACGGAAACCCTGCTTCATAGTCTTGCGGGTTCTCATTCCTGAAATCGTCGAAAAGAAGAAATGGGTCGAGTTCGGACGGGTCCTGAAACCCGAAGGCACGATGCAAATGCACACCGGCGCCTTCCCGTGTTGGAACGGATTGTCTGGTTTCCAAAGTAGGCCTGAGGGACATTTTTGCCTCCTGATTTACATGACAACCATGTAATGTGTGCGCCTGCGCGGTCAATTGGCAAAAACGCGCGCGCAATGTGCGACGCCGCGCAGGTCGGGACCCCCTGTCCATTATTTCGCAAAGCAGGTAAGGGAAGTCGAGGCAAAGAAAGAGGGCCCCATGCAGGACGAAGTGCTGGCAACAGTTCACGCATCATCACCCAGACGATGGGCAGGCGTAGGAATGCTGGGCACAGTTGGCGCGATGGTACTTTACGTCGCTCTGGCGGCTCCGCCTGCTTTGGGATGGCAGGTTTTCCTTTTCGTGATCGCGGGCGGGGCGTTCTGGCTGGCACATCGCATGTGGCATGCGACAACAGACCGTATCGAACTGACTCGAGCTGAGTTGCGCACCGGAGCGGGGCAGGTCATTGCCAATGTCGAAGATATTGAAACTGTTGATCGCGGCGTGTTTGCCTTCAAACCATCAAACGGGTTTCTTGTTCGCACGACCGGCAAGGGAAAAAACACCTGGGCGCCCGGCCTTTGGTGGCGATTGGGTCATCGCGTGGGAGTCGGCGGCATGACTGCCGCCGCCGAGACCAAGTTCATGTCCGAAATGTTGTCCGCGCTTCTAGCTGAAAGGGCAGCGCCTTAGGCGTCGGGCATATCGGGGTTCGAGGTCGGAGGTGGCAAGTCGGCTGTTGTCCAGCATTCATTGTCGTTCTGCGGGCCTTGGATATTATGATATCCGCGCGGCTGCGTGAACACGAAGTTGTCCATCGGAAACTCATTGTCGCCAAATCCGATGTAGAATGGCCGGGTATAGAGATCCTCGGTTTCTACGATGATCATGTTCGCATTGTCCGCCATGACGGGAATACGATTCCAAATTTCACTGATGTTGGCATCCGTCCATGCGTCATAGGTGTCACCACGGGTGCAGGACCAGCTAACATAGTGGCGGTCATCGGGTTCGTCGTATCGGATAAATGAAATCCGGATCGATACGTCCGAGCGGTCCGCAATCATGAATTTCTGCAACTCGTACAGGTTTGTAATGTACTGCTCGGTCACTGCATTGCGTTCGCGCGACAGGATATCCGCAATGGCATACGCGGACTTCAGGTTTCTGGCGCTCTGCCGGTAGCCATCAAAGTAGGAATATGCCGTCCATGTCGACCACATAAGGAGAGGGAAGACCATGATGCCTTCGATGGTCGCGACACCGTGCTCCCTCCGAAGGAATTTCCGGAGAAACCGTGATGCAGTTCTGATCGGGGGAAACTCAAGCCGGTTCATGGACAAACACCGTTGTTGCATGCAGTTCGTATTGACCATCCGGGTCTTTGGCCGCCAGCCGACCCAGTGTTGTTCCGACGAACAGCGGGGTGATTTCAATGCAGGCGCGGATAACCATCAACTGGTTTGATGCGCCCGGAGTGAACATCTGATCGTCCTTGCCGCGAATGTCCTCGGGCGTGTCGACACAGAAGGGCGATGTGAATTGCGCTGTTTGCATCGGGTTGCCCACATAAGGATCAATGGGCGTCATTTCGATGGCGAGGTTTTCAAAGCAATCCGGCAACGCCATGGCGCGATCACAAATGATCTGCTTCAGCAGTGTATGCGTCCACTGAGCATTCGGGCTCTGGTCGTATTTCCAGATGTGGTTCATACGGACATCCTGAATGGTTTCATCCAGGGCGCGTTCGAGGTTCGAATGGTTGTAAGCCACAATTCCATATTCGATGCCGGAATAGGTGGTCATCAGGAAAAGCGGAAACAGGATGATGAACTCGATCGTCGCCATGCCGTCTTCTTCGCGGCGGAACTGACGATATTTTCTGCGCAGACTTTTTATCATTGTGTCAGCCTCAGGTTGCGGATGCTTGACCCGATTGATGCAAAGACGTCAGGCAGGTTGCCCGGAGAAGCGTTATAGTAGGTGTTCTCGTCCGTTTTGCAGTACCACAGAATATCCCGACCGGCCTGGGGCGCTTCGAGGGCGATGGTAAAGACGAATATGTCGTTTGCCTTCGCCTGATCGCACAGTGCCTTGGTCCGCGGGTCTTTTTGGCTTGATCCGTTCAAAGTGACGGCATTGTTGTACCAATTGTCGCCGTTGGTTCTCCCCAGCGCTTCGCGAAACAGGTCGCGGATGGCACGGCGGGACGTGCGTTCCCAAACGTGGTGCCAGTCAAGTTGCACCGAGAAGGAGGGGTCTCCGTTATTGTCTGTGACGGTTCTCGTTTCCGAGTAACGCCGGTCGAACTGATAGCAAACGCCGTTGGAGCGATAGGTGCAGCGATAGACATTGTAAGTATCGTTTCCATAGGGTTTGTCCTGCCAGATATCACGACCCCAGTACCAACCCCGGCTACTATCCCAATCCGTGTAGTTTACGTTGTGCCAGTAGTACTGTTCACGCACGTGATCGTAGGTCGAGTAGTTATTGTGATCCGAGTTCCACCACAGGATGGAAGGTCCGCTTCTGTAGGGATCGTTGACCTCGTACTGTGTCGTATTCGCCCCGTCGGTCATCAGAACGATAACCTTCATTGCATCGTTCGACGCGTAGTTGGACGGACGTGAGGCGAACTCCGCGGGAACCTGGTTGCCCGCCAAAGCGGCAACCACCGGCCGGAAGCTTTGGTCAAGCAGGGTCAGGCCCCATTTCATCCCAAGATCGATGGATGTGTTTCCGCCAGCCTGAAAGCTGTCGATGTGGTTTTTCAGGACAGTCGCATCCTTTTGCAGGATCGAAATTTGACGCCCGGCCCGCCGATCGCATATTTCGTTTGAAACCAAACCGTTAGTTGGTCTCCGGTCATAAGTATACCACGGCGTGAAATGCAGGGTTTTTGGGCGAACCAGACCAAAATCGAAGGTGTTCGTGGCAAATTCAGCGGTGGTGAAATTGACGCAGTTGGCGTGGTCATTTTGCCCCGATGTCTGCAGAAACGGCATGACATAGTCAGGCAAAGCAACCTGCGTGGCATAGGGAATAATGGAAATGGACAGTTTGCCATCTTCCGTCTTGTCGACCATTTCCTGAACAAAGTTCTTTGCGGCAGCCTTCAGCGTCGGCAGGCGGTTGTTGTTGTTCATGGACCCGGAGACGTCCAGAACAAGGGAAATCTCAACATCCCCGATCGCCTCTTCGGCGACGCTTGTGACAGTCGTATTGATGGAGTCGACGTCCCACCACTGCATGAAATGCATGGCGACGTCCATTTCGGCATGCGCCTCAACGCGGCGATACCCTTCGACGGTCACTGCGTTCGATCCGCAAAGGTCCGGCGTCACCACCGGCTCGCCGACCAGATACTGTTCAAGTCCTTCCTTGTTCAGGTAGTCCTTGATCACATCTTTGGGACACAGGTTCTGTTCAAGGTCCGCTGCGGCCAGCACAGCGCGGTCCAGCGCGTATTGCAGTCTGGCGCGCTCGCGATCGAACCGCATGATGTCGACGGCAAATCCACCGACCGCAAAGACGATCATTATGAAGGTCAGGGCTAGAATCGTCATCAGCCCACTTTCGGACTGAACAAACGATTCCGGGTTTTTCAGGCTGGTGTCTGCCTGCGTCGTTTTGTTAGATCTTGGCTTCCAAAAAATCTTTTGCATAACGAATCCCTCTGCCGGCCAGACATACTGAGACCAGAATTTCGCAAGTATTATTATTTAGCGCCGGATCATGGCGAGAATTGGGCGGTAACACGGTCGCAAGTCCTATTTTCCGGGGTTTTTGGCTGTAATCACGCCGGTTTAGCGCGCTTTGTTTCGGCGCGAGGGACAATACTTCAGCGGCGCGTTAATCTTCTCGGTGGCCGGAGAATCGAAATCGGGTTTTTACAAAGTGATGAAAAAAAGTGCAGTTGGGCGTTGCGGCTTTTCATTAAGGGTGCGACAAAAAGTCGTGACATATGTCAGTTTCCGGTACGGAGGAATTTATGACCGGCATTATTGAACCCAGCTTTCGTAAAAGTGTTGACCTGATGTTCAACAGGGCCGCGTCCCTGATGGATCTGCCGCCGGGACTTGAAGAGAAGATCCGGGTGTGCAACGCCACATATACCGTCCGTTTCGGTGTGCGCCTGCGCGGTGATATCCATACATTTACCGGATACAGGTCGGTCCATTCCGAACACATGGAGCCGGTCAAAGGCGGTATTCGCTATGCCATGGAAGTCAATCAGGACGAGGTCGAGGCGCTGGCTGCCTTGATGACGTATAAGTGCGCGCTGGTCGAGACGCCGTTCGGGGGCTCCAAAGGCGGCTTGTGTATTGACCCGCGTCAGTATGAAGAACACGAACTGGAACAGATCACCCGACGGTTTGCCTATGAACTGGCAAAACGCGACCTGATCAACCCATCGCAGAACGTGCCCGCCCCGGACATGGGAACCGGCGAGCGTGAGATGGCCTGGATGGCCGACCAATACGCGCGCATGAATACGACGGATATCAATGCGCGTGCTTGTGTGACGGGCAAGCCTCTCAACGCGGGTGGTATCGCGGGGCGCGTAGAGGCAACCGGTCGCGGAATTCAGTATGCGCTGCGTGAATTCTTCCGGCACCCGGACGACATCGAGAAGGCCGGCTTGTCCGGAAGTCTGGATGGCAAGCGCGTGATCGTTCAGGGGCTTGGAAACGTGGGCTATCACGCCGCAAAGTTCCTGAGCGAGGAAGATGGCGCGCGCGTTATCGGGATCATTGAGCGGGACGGTGCCCTGCACAATCCGGATGGCATCGACGTTGAATCGGTGCGGAACTGGATCGTGAAACATGGCGGCGTCAGCGGCTATCCGGATGCGGCACATACCGCAGAGGGCGCTGCCGTCCTTGAAGCCGAATGTGACATTCTGATCCCGGCGGCCTTGGAAGGTGTCATCAACCTTTCCAACGCAGAACGGATCAAGGCGCCGTTGATAATCGAGGCCGCGAATGGTCCGGTGACGGCCGGTGCGGACGATATCCTTCGGAAAAAGGGCGTCGTTATCATTCCGGACATGTACGCCAACGCGGGCGGTGTGACCGTTTCGTATTTCGAATGGGTCAAGAACCTGAGCCATATCCGGTTTGGACGGATGCAGCGCCGGCAGGAGGAAGCCCGCCACGAACTGATTGTCAGCGAACTTGAGCGGCTGGACAGATATCTGGGCGACGCTTGGTCAATGTCCCCGAACTTCAAGTCCAAGTACCTCAGAGGCGCGGACGAACTGGAACTGGTTCGCTCGGGGTTGGATGACACGATGCGTATCGCCTATCAGTCGATGCGCGAGGTCTGGCACAGCCGCGATGATGTCGAAGACCTGCGGACTGCGGCGTATATCGTTGCCATCGACAGAGTCGCCAAAAGCTATCGGGCCAAGGGCCTTTGATGCATTGGGGCGATCCGGGTGCAATGTATCCCGGGTCGCCTCCGATCAATTCAACGAATTCGGGAAATCGGTTGTGGCAGGCGCTTTGGCGCACAGGTAAGTTGTCGCGAGTGAAACGAATCCCGGGGGACTATCAATGTTGCGCATCGCCATCGCCGCCATTCTTTTGGCAACGCCTCTGGCCGCGGCTGAGACCAAAGAACAAAGCTGCAAGTATCAGGCCGACGTGGTGGCCGCTATTCAGAACGCCCGCCTGGACCGCGTCAAGGAGCGCGATGTTGCGAAGGCGGTCGCTGACAGCGGCCCGACCTGGCCCGAAAACTACAATGCCGCGATTCCGTTGATCACCCCTTGGGTGTATGAGCAAAAGATGCGCGACGTTCGCAAAAAGGATCTGGGCGCGGCCTGGCTGGAGCTATGTCTTCAGCAATAATCCACAGCTGGCTATATTCCTTGTGGATAAGCGCGCCATCCTCTTGGCGCGCGTTTTCATTTCTGGCAGGTTCGACACATGTCATTGCCCCCCGGTTTCCTGGATGAATTGCGCACCCGGCTAAGCCTGTCTCAGGTCGTCGGCCGCAAAGTCATGTGGGATCAGCGCAAGTCCAATCAGGGCAAGGGCGACATGTGGGCGCCATGCCCGTTTCACCATGAAAAGACGGCGTCGTTCCATGTCGATGACCAGAAGGGGTTCTACTACTGCTTCGGATGCCACGCCAAGGGCGACGCGATCAGTTTTGTGAAAGAGACCGAGAATGTCTCGTTCATCGAAGCAGTCGAGATTCTGGCACGCGAGGCGGGTATGCCCATGCCGCAACGCGACCCGAAAGCACAGGAAAAACAGGATCGCCGCGCGCAACTGGCTGATGTGATGGAGCAGGCCGCCCAGTTCTTTCGCCTGCAACTCAAGACCGGGGCAGGTGGGGCTGCGCGGGAGTATCTGGCGCGTCGCGGGCTTAACGAACAGGCGTTGGACCGGTGGGAAATCGGCTTTGCCCCGGATGGCTGGCAAGCGCTTTGGGATCATCTGCGGGGCAAGAACGTGGCCGAGGATCTGATCCTCGGGGGTGGGCTGGCCAAACCCTCGAACAAGGGCAAGAAACCCTATGACACATTCCGCAACCGGATCATGTACCCGATCCGTGATCCGCGCGGGCGCTGCATTGCGTTTGGTGGCCGCGCGATGGACCCCAATGACAACGCCAAGTACTTGAATTCGCCCGAGACGGAGTTGTTCGACAAGGGCCGAAGCCTTTACAATCAAGGGCCCGCTCGACAGGCGGCCGGGAAGGGGCAGCCGCTGATCGTGGCCGAAGGCTACATGGATGTGATCGCGCTGGCCGAGGCTGGATTTGAGGCGGCGGTTGCACCGCTGGGAACCGCGATTACCGAACACCAACTGCAACTGCTGTGGCGCATTTCGGATGAACCGCTCATTGCGCTAGATGGCGACGCGGCAGGCCTGCGGGCGGCGATGCGGGCCGTCGATCTGGCATTGCCGCTTCTGGAAGCCGGAAAATCCCTGCGCTTTGCACTGATGCCCCAAGGCAAAGACCCCGACGATCTTTTGCGTGGCGAAGGACCTGCGGCTGTGCAGGCGGTGTTGGAAGGCGCCATACCCATGGTCAAGCTGCTGTGGCAGCGTGAGACCGAGGGTAAGGTTTTCGACAGCCCGGAGCGTAGAGCGGCTTTGGAGCGTGCTCTGAAGGACAAGACGGCGTTGATCCGAGATGCATCAATACGCTCTCATTATGAACGGGAAGTCAAAGACCTGTGCTGGCGGCTTTTCCGTCCGCAACGCCAACCGCAAAACCGCCAATGGCAGCCGGGTGGCAAATGGAAGCCACAAAAACAGCCCGCTTCGCCAGGCGCGCGCGCCTCGTTTCTGGCCTCGTCCGAGAATGCAGATATCCAGATGCGCGAAGCGGTCATTCTGGCCATCGCCATTCTGAACCCCAAGGTTGTCGTGCAGTTCGAACACCAGTTGGAGGAGATGGACTGCCACGATCCAGACCACTCGGCGCTGCGCGAGGTCATCCTGCGCCACGCAATTGATGACCCGGACAATCTGAAAGATCACATAGTGGGAACTTTGGGGGCCGAACCCCTTGAAAACCTTCTGGCCCTTCGCCATGTCGCAGTCATCCCCTGCGTGCACAAACCGGGCGACGTTGAAAAGGCCGAGATGACGCTGGCCGAGGAACTCGCAAAAATCAAAGCGCTCCGGGGGTTGGATGCCGAGATTGCCGAAGCTGCGGAGGAACTGTCCGAACTGGCAGATGAGGCGCTGACCTATCGGCTGGCGCAAGCCGCCGAAGAGCGCAACCGTACAAGCCGCAGCCAGAATGAGGACAGGGCCGTTTTTGACATCGCCGACAACGGCGCGCGGATCAACCGCGACGAGAAAGACGCGTTCGAGGCCATCATGTCCGGCATCAAATTCGAACGGAAACGCCGCTAAAGTGATGTTTTCGTAAGGCACTGGAAAAGAAAAACGGGTAAACGGGTGGCCGAATCACTTCTACGCGCTAATGATTCGGTTCAAACGAATCACCCATCCCTGCAGGAGCATTGAATGGCCGCCAAAGACACGTCCGAAGATCGCAAATCAGACGAGCAGGAACAGGAAATCTCGCTGGACATGAGCCAGGCCCAGGTCAAGAAGATGATCGCCGAGGCCCGCGAGAAAGGCTACATCACCTACGACCAGCTCAATCAGGTTCTGCCACCTGATCAGGTCAGTTCGGAACAGATCGAAGACGTTATGTCGATGCTGTCCGAGATGGGCATCAACATCATCGAAGATGAAGAGGCCGAAGAAGAAGAGAACAAGGGCTCGACCGAACTGACCACAACGGAAAGCAACCGTGAGGTTGCGTTGTCGGGTGCCGCCACCGAGAAACTGGATCGCACCGACGACCCCGTGCGCATGTATCTGCGCGAGATGGGCAGCGTCGAGCTGCTGAGCCGGGAAGGTGAGATTGCAATCGCCAAGCGGATCGAAGCCGGCCGCAACACGATGATTGCCGGTCTGTGTGAAAGCCCGTTGACCTTCCAGGCCATCACCATCTGGCATGACGAACTTTTGTCCGAAGACATTCTGCTGCGCGACGTCATCGATCTGGAAACCACGTTCGGCAACCAGATGGACGAGGACGGCGATGTCGAGGAGCCGGTGGTGGACACTTCAGCGGTTCAGGCTGCCAAACCCGCCAAAGACACCGGGCCCGAGCTGGACGCGGATGGCAACCCAATTGCCACCGACGACGACGACGATGAAGACGAACAGGCCAACATGTCGCTGGCTGCGATGGAGACAGCGCTGAAAGAGCAGGTTCTGACCACGCTCGAGCGGATTTCGTCTGATTTCGCGATGCTGTCCGAAATGCAGGACAGCCGTATTTCGGCAACGTTGAATGAAGATGGATCTTTCACCGCCAAGGATGAAGAGACCTACCAGAAGTTACGGGCCGAGATCGTTGTGCTTGTGAATGGTCTGCACCTGCACAACAACCGGATCGATGCGCTGATCGACCAGCTTTACGGCATCAACCGCCGCGTCATGTCGCTGGACAGCTCGATGGTGAAACTGGCGGATCAGGCGCGTATCAACCGCCGTGAGTTTATTGATGAGTATCGTGGTCGCGAACTGGATCCGAATTGGCTGGCCGAGATGGCTGAAAAGCCGGGCCGGGGCTGGCAGATGTTCATCGAACGCTCGACCGACAAGGTCGAGGAACTGCGCAACGATATGGCTCAGGTCGGGCAATATGTCGGTCTGGACATCAGCGAATTCCGCCGCATCGTTCAGCAGGTTCAAAAGGGCGAGAAAGAGGCACGTCAGGCCAAGAAGGAAATGGTCGAGGCCAACCTGCGCCTGGTGATCTCGATTGCCAAGAAGTACACGAACCGTGGCCTGCAATTCCTTGATCTTA
Organism: Ruegeria sp. CG4; assembly: GCF_056537185.1. Taxonomy (NCBI): domain Bacteria; kingdom Pseudomonadati; phylum Pseudomonadota; class Alphaproteobacteria; order Rhodobacterales; family Roseobacteraceae; genus Ruegeria; species Ruegeria sp. CG4. The sequence continues at coordinate 35,731 of NZ_JBQFRB010000001.1, forward strand.
TTCAGGAAGGGAATATCGGCCTGATGAAGGCGGTCGACAAGTTCGAATACCGTCGCGGCTACAAGTTCTCGACCTATGCGACCTGGTGGATCCGTCAGGCGATCACGCGCTCGATCGCGGATCAGGCGCGCACCATCCGTATTCCGGTCCACATGATCGAAACGATCAACAAACTGGTTCGGACCGGTCGTCAGATGCTGCACGAGATCGGTCGCGAGCCGACGCCGGAAGAATTGGCCGAAAAGCTGCAGATGCCGCTGGAAAAGGTTCGCAAGGTGATGAAGATCGCCAAGGAACCGATCAGCCTCGAGACGCCGATCGGCGACGAGGAAGACAGCCAGTTGGGCGATTTCATCGAGGACAAGAATGCCGTGCTGCCGCTGGACAGCGCCATTCAGGAAAACCTCAAGGAAACGACCACACGGGTTCTGGCCTCGCTCACCCCGCGTGAGGAACGCGTTCTGCGTATGCGCTTTGGCATCGGTATGAACACAGACCACACGCTGGAGGAGGTTGGCCAGCAGTTCAGCGTGACGCGCGAACGGATCCGACAGATCGAGGCGAAAGCGCTGCGCAAACTGAAGCATCCCAGCCGGTCAAGAAAACTGCGGTCCTTCCTGGATCAGTAAATACAAAGGCGCCCCGATCGAGGCGCCTTTTTCTTTTCCCGGGGCGTTCACATCTTGTTGTCCTGTCTGAAAGTCAAATTGGCGAGAACTCACAAGAAGAGGGACAGCGGGATTTCTATATCCGTCTGGTCCACTCATGGGACGGGCCGGGGCGAGATGGTCTCATCGATGACCCCCGGCTACGCTCAAACGCGGTTCAGCGGGCGATCGACGCGGCCGCGAAATGTGGTCGGAGGCTGGCCGGTCCAACGTTTGAACGCCGTCGAAAACGCGGCCTGATCGGCATACCCCAGAGAATAAGAAATCTCGGACAGGTTCATCCCGTTTCGCAGAAAGGTCTGCGCAAGATCACATCGCAGGTCTTCAACGATGTTGCGATAGCTGGTCCCTTCATCGGCCAGCCTGCGGGCCAGTGTGCGAGGGCTAAGACCCAAATCGGCAGCTGCCTGATCTGCCTGGATAATGTTTCCGGGCAGGGACCGGGTGATCAGTCCTTCAACCCTTGCGCGTGTCTTCTGCCTTTGGGATTGCCGGTCGGCCAGCAGACGCTCGGCATAATCAAGCAGATGGGCGCGCAGCGTAGGGTCGTAAGTTGGAATTGGAAGATCAAGCGAGGACAGCGACAGGACGATGCACATCCGTTCGGCGCCGAAAACTACTGGAAACCCTCCTATTTTCTCATATTCCGGCGCGCGTTGACCGATTTCGTGCTGAAAGCGCATCTCGACGGGGTGAAAATCTGACTGGGTCAGGGCGCGCAGTCGGGCTATGGCCGCAAATAGCAGGAACTCGGTGCGTCTGTGGTAGCGGGAATAACTGGCGTCCTTCCAGTCGATTTCAAACACTGCCGAGTCGTCTGAAAGGCGCAGATTGAAAATCAGCGCAGGATCAATCATCCAGTGAAAGTAACACGTGTTCTCAATGGCTTGGCGCAAGTTCCTGGAGTATTTACTGATATAGGCCGTAAGAGTAGATGACTCATCAAATCGGATGCCTGCCCGGGCGGCGAAAGTGATGTCATTGACCGCATCGCAGGCATACCGGACAAACTGGGCTTCTTTTTTGGCATGGTAAGTGGTTGCCGGCGGGGCAATTCCAGCCCGACTGAGTCCGCTTTGCCGCAGGACGTGATCCGTGAGCGCAGTTTGTCCGGTTTCTTCGTCCAGCGTCTTTGCCAATCGCTGAATGCGGCAAATATCAACTTCCATGGCTCGGCGTAATCCATTCTCAAATCTGAAGCTGATCTTAATACCAAAGATCCGGCGCGCACCAACTTTTGTGGCGGAAGCCGAGTGCTGAGGGGCGGCTTTCGGTGCGATTGGCAAATTCACACAAGGATTTGACTGGTGTGCACATGACCGAGTTTTGACAATTCTTATGTACATATTGCTGTCGGGTCCGCGCCTTTTGGGGAAGAGGCCAGAGCCCAGAGAGCCGGACTACCACCCCGGTTCAAAGGGTTCCCCGACACGCTGCTCCCACAAGATCGTTTTCTTTTTATTGAGTTTTTTGGCTTGGCCGGAATATGCTTGGGCAGGTCCGGGGGCACCGGTTCACAGATTTTGGCTGAGCGTCTGAATAGATCGTGAGGACCACTGTTCCGCCGATTCTGGCATACTAGTCTATGCGGCAGTCAGAAACAGGAAAGGTCGAAAATGATGAAACGGGTCATGACTTCAATGGTTCTTGCCACTGTGGCGATTTCCGCTCCGATGACAGCCGGGGCCGCGCCCAACGGGTTTCAGACGGTCGCCGTCAACAATTCGGTTTTTGAGGTGATCCCAAGAGCACGCCAGGATGTAGACGGTTATTGGTGCGCCGCGGCCGATTTCGCGCGTCGGACGCTTGGGGCCGGTTGGCAGCAACGGGTGTATGTTGTCCGGGGTTATGGCCCAAGCGAGGCGACAGGTCGCCGAACGGCTGTTCAGTTTTCCCTGACACCACCGAAAAACGCACCTCAGCAAAGCAGTGTGTCGCTTGGCTTTCAGGTTGGTGAAAGCATGTCAGTTCAGGGCGCAAATGGACGGTGTAACCGCCGGCAGTTCATAAACTAGGTAATGGTAAGCAGAGCTTTGCAGATCGAATTCACCATCTCAACGCGCGGCGCCGGTCTCTATGAATTTACAGGCGACGTTTGCCGATGGGTGAATTCGATTGCGGGCGACGGTTTGCTTACGCTGTTCGTCAGGCATACATCCTGCTCTCTGCTTATTCAGGAAAACGCGGATCCCGAGGTTCAGACTGATCTACATGCGTTCTTTGAACGGCTCGTGCCTCCGTCAGATCATCCTTCGATGGCATATTTGAGGCACACCTACGAAGGCCCTGACGACATGCCCGCACATATCAAAGCGACCCTTATGCCGGTTTCACTTTCCATACCTGTTGCGGCGGGGCGGCCTGTGCTTGGGACGTGGCAGGGGATCTATCTGTTCGAACACCGTACTGCACCGCATGAACGTCGGGTCGCTGCACATTTTGCATGACCCCTTTATATTGCGGTGAAAAATTCCGACTACCCAAACCCTAGCGGCTGGCCTATAGTTGTGGATAAGTAAGCCGCAGCGCTTACAAAAAGAGGCGGAACAAGGGACGAGGAGACGGCGGATGCGCTGCCCGTTTTGCGGAAATATCGATACTCAGGTCAAGGATTCACGCCCGGCAGAGGATCACGTCGCGATCCGCAGGCGGCGGTTCTGTCCGGCCTGTGGCGGACGCTTTACCACCTATGAACGGGTGCAGTTGCGCGATCTTGTGGTGATCAAGACCAACGGCAAGCGCGAGGATTTTGACCGGGATAAACTGGAGCGTTCGATCCGGATCTCGATGCAGAAACGCCCCATCGATCCGGACCGGATCGATCAGATGATCTCGGGTATCGTGCGGCGCCTGGAAAGCATGGGCGACACGGATATCCCGTCCAACAAAATTGGTGAAATCGTCATGGAAGCGCTGGCCCGGATTGATACGGTGGCGTATGTTCGCTTTGCGAGCGTTTACAAGAATTTCCAGGCGGCCGATGATTTCGAGGAGTTTGTCCACGAACTGCGTCCGCCGCAGCCTTCGACGGACGAGTGAGCGAAACAGATAAGCGATATATGGCGCTGGCTTTATCCTTGGGTCAGCGCGGGCAAGGCACGTGTTGGCCCAACCCTTCCGTAGGTTGTGTCATCGTGCGTGATGGCCGGATCGTCGGTCGCGGGTGGACGCAGCCGGGCGGGCGCCCTCATGCCGAGACCGAAGCCCTGAAACAGGCCGGAGATGCCGCGCGGGGCGCAACCGCCTATGTTTCGCTGGAGCCCTGTGCACATCATGGTAAAACACCCCCTTGCGCGCAGGCCTTGATTGACGCCGGTGTGGCGCGGGTCGTTTCGGCCATCGAAGACAGCGACCCGCGTGTGGCCGGGCAGGGCCTGGCCATGCTGCGTGAGGCCGGTATCAAAGTGACAACCGGCGTGCTGGATGAACATGCGGCCAAGGCCCATGCGGGTTTTTTTCTGAAGACCGAACAGGGTCGCCCATTTGTAACTTTGAAACTGGCCAGCAGTTTTGACGGGCGGATTGCAACGTCCAGCGGTCATAGCCAGTGGATTACTGGACCCGAAGCGCGGCGTCTGGTCCACGCCATGCGGGCGCATCACGACGCGGTACTGATCGGCGCAGGCACCGCGCGTGCGGATGACCCATCCCTGACAGTGCGTGATCTGGGCATTGCCTCACAGCCGGTTCGGGTCGTTGTATCGCGCCATCTGGACCTGCCGCTGATGGGGCAGCTTGCGCGCACGGCCTCTGACGTTCCTGTCTGGATATGTCACGGCCCGCATCCGGATCCGGATCGTGCCAATGCCTGGCAGGGCATGGGCGCGCGCCTGATCCCGTGTGCATTGCAGGAACACCACATTGATCCGGCGGACCTGTTGCAGCAGCTTGGACATGCCGGCCTGACACGTATCTTTTGCGAAGGCGGTTCCGCTCTGGCCGCGTCGTTACTGGCGGCGGATCTGGTCGATGAACTGGTCGGGTTCAGTGCCGGGCTGACCATCGGTGCGGAAGGCCTGTCTGCGATTGGGGCGCTGGGTCTTGATAAACTGAACGAAGCGCCTCGGTTCGACCTGATCGAAACACGCGCTGTTGGCGGCGATATTTTGCATCGCTGGTCGCGGGCCTTGCGCTAGCGCCCGCGCCACAGGTGAGCATGGGTTGCGAATGCACCCTGAAGCTTTGACAGCAGACGATTCAAAGGCCCGTGTGGAGCATCAAACCCCTCGGCCAGTCGTTGCAGTACGACCTCAACCGGGCAGGGCTGGCCCGTTTTCGGATCAAGATAGCGGGGGTAGTCGATAAGGACCGCATGAACCAGGCCCGACAGACTGGGTCGCGCGCCTCGCCGGGCGGGAACTGTGCCCAGATCCTGCGTCAAACCCCATCCTGCATAGAACGGCGCGCCGAGCGTTGTCACCGGGACACCACGCAAAAGGGCCTCGAACCCCATGAGTGACGTCATGGTCCAGACCTCATGTACCTGTGGCAACAGAATGCCCGGGTTTGTGTGCGGAACAATGAAATCTGCCAGACCTTCGGCTTCGATTGCGCCTTCCCGAAGACCCGCCTCGACATCTGGATGAGGTTTGTAAATCAGGATCGCGTTCGGGTTTGCTTCACGCGCAGCCCTTAGCAGGTCCAAATTCGAGCGCACGGTTCCACAACCTAGCAGGATGGAGGCGTCGTCCTCGACCTGACCCGGGATCAGGATGCGGTGCCCGACCGGCAATTCGGGCGGGTGGGTGCCGGTATTGTATTTGCTCAGACTGTTCGAATTGATTTGGGTAACCAGCCGCTCGGCCCGGAGCGCCTGATCGGGCCTCAGGTTTTCCCGGACCGTGATCAGGTTTTCCAGTTGGCTGGGGCGCGTCGGGTCATAGTAAATTCCCAGATCGTCCGTCACCAGTGACAGCGGAGGCACAAGATTGGCGCCCAGCCCCCGTGATCGCAAAAACCCGTCTTCAACCCTGGTAACCCCGTCCAGATCCCGCGCCTGATTGGCCCACACCATATGAGGCCGTTGCGAAGCGCCAGGAGGATCGGCAGTGAAACGGATTTTGCGCTGTTGGCCGAACATCCGCTGCAGGTGTGGTCGTTTCCAAAGCCGCATGCCCGATGCGGTCCAGCCCGCATGATCCTGCCGCCAGGCGTGTGACTGCGCCTCAAGCGTGTTTAACAGGGTCTCAAGCTCGCACAACTGGTCGCGGTACGGATCGTACCATGTTGGATAAAGCAGCATCGCAGCGGCGAACAATTGCGCGCGGGTCAGGTTTCTCTGGCGTCTTGCAAGAGGTGCTTCATCCCGAGTGAGCCCCCATCCGGCGTAAAAGGGTTGCCCGAACACCCTGGGCTTGTGGCCGGCGAGAATGGCTTCGAACCCCAATTGTGAAGACAGCGTGTAAACCCCAATCGCGCCTTCCAGCAGGGTCCATGGGCTGACCGGATCATTGAAAAACCGCACCCTGTCAGACAGGTCCTGATCGGTAAAGTGGCCGGGCCGGTGCCCTGACTGCGTTTCCGGATGTGTCTTTATCAGGATTTCGGCACCCGGGTTTTCCTCTTGCGCGATGACCAGCATCTCGCGGAAGCGGGCCGTGTCCCCCTTGCTGGCAGTTACGGCGGCGTCGCCCATGGTCTGGTCGACAACCAGAACATAGCCGGGGTCCGGGGCTTGGATGTTTGGATCAAAGGCTGAATACTTGCTCAGGTGCAGTTCCTGCATTCGCGCCATCGCGCCGCGCGCACGGTCCAGCAGGGCCGTGTCGTCCAGCGGATGTCTGGCCAGCAGGGTTTCCAGATCCGACGGTTGATCAGGGTCGAAGTGCAGACCTGAACGGTCCAGCAGCAAACCCAACGGCGGTTCGCCTGAGCGCCCCGGGTGCAAGGACCGAAGAAAGGCATCCTCGACCCGCAATGCCGGTGTCTGGTGCTTCGACGCGATCTTCAGCCCGCGATGCGCGGTTGGGCTGTTGCCCCAGACACCAACCAGATCACCGGGCTTCGGCAGGCCCAGACGAATATCAAACCCGGCCAGAGACAGTATCCGCCAGATGCGCCGTGATGTGAGAAACCCGCCGTTGTAGACAAACAGCCGGGTGCGTTCAGCCCCGGCTGCGGTGTCCTCTTGCGGCAACATACATCAGTAGCCGGTCAGTGTTGCGACATTGGCGATCGGGGTCAGGCCACCCGCAATCAACGAAATAGACTTACTCCATTGCGCATAGGGCGCTTCGGTCACGTAAATCGTGTCATCGTCACGGATCACGAAGTCCCGCGCAATGAACAGGCCGTTCGGGGCCGTCAGATTAAGCAGATAGATCAACCTTTGATCCCCTTGCAGATCTGCCCGGCCCATCACATTGCGCGCCACATCCTGACGTTCTTTGCGAAGAACGAAGATGCCGGTAGGGTCCGACGACAGCGACTGAAGACCGCCAACCTGCGCCAGGGCTTCCAGCGCGGACAGGTCCTGACTGTCAAATGCAACGCGGGATTGTCCTCCGGTTGCACCCAGCGCAATATAGGAGCGGCTGTCTTCTTCAACCAGAATGCGGTCGCCACCGCGCAGGGCGACGTCCAGCTTGGGGTTGCGGAACAGATCATCGTACCAGATGGTCCCGCGCTGATCGCCACGGATCAACGTGACCAGTGCAATGTCGGACGAGACGGTGACGCCTCCGGCCTGCGCCAGCATCCCGGATAATGAGCGGGTCGGGCGCTGGATCGCGTAGATCCCCGGTGCGCCAATGGTTCCGGTCAGGGACACGGTCGAGCCGTCACCGGCAGCACGACGAACTTCGACCTGCGGATCCGGGGTCTGGTCCTGCAGTTTGCTGGTGATCAGGGTGCGCAACTCTTCCGGTGTGTTGCCGGCAGCCCGCAAACGACCGGCGTAGGGAACAAAGATGAAGCCTTCGCTGTCGACCTGAACTTCGTCGAGTGTCGTGGCCGGTCCCGTCTCGCTGGCCAACAAGCCGTCATCCACGTTTTCCCAGATTGTCAGCCCCAGAACATCGCCGGGGCGAACGGTGTCTGCGGTCAGGTTCGGGGCAGTGCTGAAGGCGGCCGAGAAGCCGTATTGGGGCACGGCAGATGTTGCCTTGGCGACGCGGTCATCTACTTCCACGACAAATGCATTCCCGCCATTCTGCACAGAACCTGCAAGGATTTCAGATTTGTTCGGGCCGGATTTGGGAAGCTGGCACGCAGCCAGAAAGCCGCAAGCCGCCACGAGAGTTACCCCCCGTATCCACCGGATTGGAAAGCGCTTCACTGCCGATATACCTCAATTGTCTTTCTTTCTGCGCAGGCTACCCGCAATGTGGTGTGACTTCCAGAAACAACCGTCCAGATTCACTGAACGATTCTCAACTGTGGCGTCAGCGCCGCTTTGCCTGACAGAACTGTCTGATATGGATCTTGCGGCCGCAACATCATGTCGACAGCCCGTCGCAACAATTGCCGCCGCCCCCGGCGTGAATAGAACCCACCGGGCACCTGGCTGGTTTCCAGAAGAAACCGGCGATAGATCCGATAGGCGCCGCTGTCAGGGGCGACCGGGTTCGCGAAGAAAGCAGTCAGGGCCTGCCCGGACACGAATTCGGGTTTGTCATAGACGGACTTGCCGAAAATTCGCAGGGGAATGCCGCGCCATAACACTTGCTGGCCGGCGGTAGAATTGATCGTGACCGCAGAATTCGCGTCATCCAGAAGTCCGGCAAGCTTGCCACCAGGAACATAGTAGACGCGATCGTCAATCCCGTACCGGGCCGACAGTTCACGTACGCGTCGCCGCAATGGTTCGCGATGATTTTCCAGCGGATGTTCCTTGATCACCAGCCGATGATGTCTTGGCGCGCCCTTTGCGAAACCTTCGAGAATTTGATCCAGAAAATCGCTCATGCAGGAATACCCGGAATGCGCCTGTACCGAGCTGTCATGACCCAGTTGCAGCAGGACCATGTGATAGGGGTGACCGCCCAGCCGAACGCGGGTCGTTGCCCAGATCCGCTGTAGGCGGTGAAATGGCATCAGGGACAAACGTTTGAAGTACAATCGAAATTCCTTCGATACCGGCAAGTCCCGATGAGGTCTAAAATTGCGATAGCGGCGGTTCAGGAACAGTACAAACCAGTGATACAGGGCACCGTAAAAGATATGTTGCCTCATATCGCCCCAATGGGACGGTGGTGGTGATTGCGTATCCGACTGGGCCAGGGCCTGCTGCATCTGGTCAACGTTCAGGTCCATCAGCCGGGAATTTCCGTTCGAGCCCGTGCGTTCATATGTGACCCACCAGGGGCGCAGATAGCCTTCTTCGAACACGTGGACGGTGATGCCCCTTTTCCTTGCGATTTCGACCGCCTGAGCATGGATCGGACGCGTGTCGCCATACAGCACAATGTCTGTGACATCGCGGCCGTTGATCAGCCCGGTCAGGGTTTCCGGCCACTGCTCTGGCTTGTCCAGGAACGGAATGTAGGTTGTGCGATCGAACCAGAACGCGTGGTCGCCGGCATTGAAGCCGACACGCCAGACCTGGGCGCCGGATGCGCGCAACATGCGCCCAAGGGCGTTGAAAAACGGGCCATGAGGTCCCTGCAGAAACAGGAACACACGGCGATCCGGGGCATGGGGCAGGTGGGTCATCGGGACTGCTGTATTCGTATTAATTGTCAAAACTATGCCCGTTTGGCGATTTCCCGGCAAGCCGGGGCTTGCCCGGGAAGCCGCTTGGGCTTACCTCGGCTGTGGAAGCGAGACACAGGTTAGGAACTGAGGGTTAACAGAATGTTCACAGGGATTGTCACCGATGTTGGCACTGTCACCGAGCTGGAACAGCAAGGCGATCTGCGGGCCCGGATCAGCACCGGCTATGATACTGCGAGCATCGATCTTGGCGCTTCGATTGCCAGCGACGGGGTCTGCCTGACCGTTATCGCGCTGGGCGATGACTGGTACGATGTGCAGATCAGTGCTGAAACCGTGTCAAAAACCAACCTCGACGCCTGGCAGGTTGGCAAGCGTGTCAACCTTGAACGCGCCTTGAAGGTTGGAGACGAACTGGGCGGGCATATCGTCTCGGGCCACGTGGACGGGGTCGCTGAGGTGGTTGGCATTGAAGACGAGGGCGACAGCACCCGTGTCACACTGCGCGCACCCGAGCATTTGGCCAAGTTCATTGCGCCCAAGGGATCGGTTGCTCTGAACGGCACCTCGCTGACTGTCAACGCGGTGGAAGTTTGCGACTTTGGGATCAACTTCATCCCGCACACCAAGGAGGTCACGACCTGGGGTGATGTTCGAATGGGCGACCGCGTCAATCTCGAGATCGACACGTTGGCCCGATATGTTGCGCGGCTGGCGGAAATGTCCTGAACTTTAAGGCCCAACAACGCCGCGTTCTAGTCCGCTGACGCCGCATGTGGTCTGGCCTTTGGGCGAATGGTGGTCTATCCAGCCGCTCATACGTGCTCTTGCGAAAGGCTGCCCCATGAGCTTTGAAACCCCCGGCCCGGTCGAGGCCCAGTTGCGTGACGCGATAAGTCCGATCGAAGAAATCATCGATGAGGCGCGCAAAGGCCGGATGTATATTCTGGTCGATCACGAAGATCGCGAGAACGAAGGCGATCTGGTCATCGCCGCCGAATTCGCGGATGCCGAGGCAATCAATTTCATGGCCACCCACGGGCGCGGCCTGATCTGCCTGCCGATGACCGCCGAACGGGTCGACGCGCTGGGCCTGCCGATGATGGCGGTGAACAACTCGTCCCGGCATGAAACCGCCTTCACCGTGTCGATCGAGGCGCGTGAAGGTGTATCAACCGGTATTTCCGCAGCTGACCGCGCACTAACTGTGTCGACCGCAATCAATGAGCAGAACACGATGGCGCAAATCGCCACTCCCGGTCACATCTTCCCGCTGCGGGCCAAGCGGGGCGGGGTGCTGGTGCGTGCCGGTCATACCGAGGCTGCCGTGGACATTTCGCGTCTGGCGGGGCTGAACCCCTCGGGCGTGATCTGCGAGATCATGAAACCGGACGGCACCATGGCACGCCTGCCTGATCTAGTCGCCTTTGCTAAAGAGCACAACATGAAGATCGGTACGATCAGCGATCTGATCGCGTACCGGTCACGCAATGACAACCTGGTGGTCGAAACCTCACGCGAAATGGTGATGTCGGAATATGGCGGCGAGTGGGAGATGCGCCTGTTCACGGACCAGACCCACGGTATTGAACATGTGGTCATGACCAAGGGCGACGTTACCACGCCCGAGCCTGTCCTGACCCGAACCCACGCCCTGCACGAAGCGCCGGACATCCTGGGCCTAGGTCCGAAATCGTCGCGGGAACTGCCCCGCGCGATGGAAAAAATCGCCGAGGAAGGGCGTGGGGTCGTGTGCCTGTTCCGCCAGCCGCGCAACTCGCTGTATGCGGCCGAGGACGAAGGCCCGCGCACCATCAAGCAAACCGGTCTGGGCGCTCAGATTCTGTCCAAAATGGGCGTTCAGCAACTGGTGTTGCTGACGGACTCGCCGGAAACCGTTTATCTGGGGCTCGATGCGTTTGGCCTGTCCATCGTCGGCACCCGCTCCATACTCAAGGATGACTGATCGTGGCTGAACAAGACAAACATGGCGTTCTGCCGACGCCGACATTCGATGAACCGGTGAAACTGCTGATCGTGGCCGCGCCTTTCTATCGCGCGATTGCCGACAACCTGATCGCCGGAGCCAAGGCCGAGATCAAAGCGGCAGGTGGCACTTGCGAGGTTGTCGAGGTGCCCGGTGCGCTGGAAATCCCAACCGCCATCGCCATGGCCGATCGTCAGTGCAATTATGACGGCTATGTCGCGCTGGGCTGTGTTATCCGCGGTGAGACCACGCATTACGAAACGGTATGCAACGATTCCAGCCGGGCCATTCAGCTCATGGGTTTGCAGGGCTTGTGCATCGGTAACGGTATCCTGACTGTCGAGAATGACGATCAGGCAGAAGTCCGCGCAAACCCTGAAAAGATGAATAAAGGTGGCGGAGCGGCCGCTGCGGCCTTGCATCTGATCGCGCTCAGCCGTAAGTGGGGCTCTTCCAAAAAGGGCGTCGGCTTCAAGCCGCCGTCCGAGTCCATCCTTGTGGCGGGCGACAGCAACGGACCCACGACAGCATGACCCAGACAGACGCGCCGAAACCGGCCAACCAGAAACGCTTGATGAAATCCGCCGCCCGGCTTTACGCTGTGCAGGCGTTGTTCCAGATGGAGCAGTCGGGACAAACGACCGAACAGGTTGTTAATGAGTTTCTGGATCACCGGTTTGGCGCAGTTTACGAGGGCGAAGAAATGCTGGATGGCGACATCAGCGTTTTTCGAAAGCTCGTGGATGATGCCGTGAACTATCAGGCGCCGATCGACCAGATGACCGATCGCGCATTGGTCGCGAAATGGCCCATCGCGCGCATCGACCCAACTTTGCGTGCAACCTTCCGCGCCGCAGGCGCCGAACTGACCCAAAGCGACACGCCGCCCAAAGTGGTAATCACCGAATTCGTCGATGTAGCACGGGCCTTTTTCCCGGAAGGCAAGGAGCCGAAATTCGTGAACGCCGTTCTGGATCACATGGCGCGTGAGGCCAAGCCCGAGGCGTTCTGACGCCTTTACCGGCGACCGACAAGCGCTAGACTGAATGTCAGAGCGCAAGGAGGCCCGCCATGCCCAAACTGATACGGTTGTACATCACTCAGGTTGCCTGGGGATTTGTCATCTCGGCGGCTTTCGTTACGGTGCTTTTGGTTTTCAACGTCGCCAATCTGCGCAATCTGATCACCGGGTCGGAACTTGGCCTGATTGCATTGCTGATGATCTGGTTCATGAATGGAATCGTTTTTGCCGGGGTGCAATTTGCCTATGCCGTCATGAGCATGGCGGAAAAGCCGCAGGGGCCACGCCGGGGAACCCCGGTTGTCCACAAATTTGAACCCGCCTTGGTGAAGCAGGAAACTGGCGCAGAGCGCTGATTTTTTAGCGGAAAATGTGGCGGGACCACCAGTCAACCGTGCGGTGTGATTCCCGAGGACCTGTATGTACAGGTGGGCGCCGGGTAATCAGGCCAGGACCTGAACAGAGCCAGCCCCCTCGGAATTGCTTAAGGCCACCAGAATGCTACCAGTCACAAGAAGGGCAGAACCCGCCACGCGCCTAAGTAGGGGTTGCAGCGGGTTTGCACAAGGGGTCAGGCATCAACTGTTTCGTGCAATGCGGTGCGCATCTTGCCGAAATGTTCATCCCAACCGTTATCCAGCGCCAGGATCAGGCCGAAGGCCTCGGCGCCCTGTGGCAGGCCTTCGTGCAGCAGGCCAAGCTTCGTGCCCCCGGCAACGGGTTCCAGGGTCCATTTTACAACACTGACGGCGTCTCCCATCGGCTTCACGGTGAACGTGTATTCAAGGTATTCGAAAGGGTGTGCCTTTTTGACTTCACCCCAGATCAGCAGATCGCCGCTGGTGGTTCCAAACATCTCCAGCTTGCCGCCCTCGGTCAGGGGGTGTTTGGGTTTGTGAAACCACTCTGCCAAGCGGTCAGGGTCGGTCAGATAAGCCCAAACCGTTTCAGGTTCGGCACGCAGGAAGATTGTCTTTTGCAAAACAGCATTGGTCATTTCTTTTTCCTTTCAATAGCTTCCTTCAGATTGTTCAGGCGCTCATCCCAGAACTGATCAAAATAGCTGAACCAGTCCAGAACGGGTGCCATGCCTTGGGGTTCCAGGCGGTTGATGCGCTCTCGCCCGCGAGCCTCGACCGTAATCAGACCGCCATCGGACAGAACGGTCAGGTGTTTCTTGACGGCAGCTCGGGTCATGTCGAACCGGTCCGTCAACTGGCCTATCGTCAGATCCTCCGATGCCAGCATTCTTACAATGTCTCTGCGGGTAGGGTCGGCCAGCGCCCTGAATGCAAATTGTGTTTGTGTGTTCATTGGTCACCTCAAAGAGATACCGATTGGTATCACTTTTTTATGATACTGAATGGTATTATGTCAACATGTTTGAGGGGCTTGATATTTGTTCATGAATTGTTCACATATTTTGAATGACACTGGAAATGCAGCCCGGCCAGAAACTGGCCCGCGGGGTTTCACGCCACCTTCTGACCCACGGGTATGTTTCAATTGAAGAATTTGTTCCCGCTCGTGGATTGCGGGTGGACGTGATGGGGCTTGGCCCCAAGGGCGAGCTTTGGGTTGTGGAATGCAAATCCAGTTGGGTGGACTATCAGTCAGATTCCAAGTGGCACGGCTACCTGGAGTGGTGCGACCGGTTCTTTTGGGCCGTCGATACCGAATTCCCGACTGAGATGCTGCCGCCGGAAACCGGCCTGATCATTGCCGATGCCTATGATGCAGAAATCGTCCGAATGGCGCCAGAGGACAAGGTTGCCCCGGCGCGGAGAAAAAAGATGATCCAGAAATTTGCCATGGACAGCGCCCGCAGGCTGCACGCTTTTCGCGACCCCAGGCTGTAAAGGCTCAGCCCTGAACCGCGCGGGCAGCCTGTGCTGCGGCCAGAATTTCTTCCGCGATTTCTTCAGCTTCTTCCGGGTCAAAATCCATCGGAATCTCGACGCCATCGGCTTCGATGAACAGGCGGACCATGCCGTGATCGGTCGGACCGATCTGCAGGTTGGCCTGAATGTCGCGTTCGGTATTGATGCCCATAAGTGCCTCCGGGACTGAGCATTCGTGCTAGCGCGCAAAGGGTTGAGAATCAAGTCGCCTTTGCGGTCAGATGGCATATGGAAAATGCGCTTCTCAGACCGTTTCGTTGCGACGATGCATCGTGGCTGGTTGACCAGCACGACCGTCTCTACACGCGCGACGAAGGCTTTGACCACACATTTGCGCCGCTTGTTGCCAGTATTCTGGACGCATTTACCGCATCGCATGATCCGGCCAGGGAACGCGGCTGGATTGTTGAACAGGCGGGCGAAAGGCTGGGAAGTATTTTCTGCGTGTCGCTGGACCGTGACACGGCAAAGCTGCGGCTGTTCCTGCTTGTGCCGCAGGCAAGAGGGCAGGGGCTGGGCAAACGGCTACTGGACACCTGCACGAGCTTTGCGCGCACTGCCGGTTACAAGGAAATGGTCTTATGGACGCATGAAAGCCACAAGGCCGCGTGCGCGCTTTACAAGGCGCACGGTTGGCAGCTGACGGGCAGCAAACCGGTGCATTCATTCGGCGTCGATCTGGTTGAACAAAGCTGGAGAATTCAGCTTTAATCCTCTTGCAATCCCGCTGCGCGTTCGGTACATCGCCCCTCACGAGTGCCGCCTTAGCTCAGTTGGTTAGAGCGCTGGATTGTGGATCCAGAGGTCCCCTGTTCAAGCCAGGGAGGCGGTACCACTTCTCCCTATTTTCTCAGGTACGGATTTTCGCAACCTAACCCGCATCGGGCTAGGGCAAATAGACGTTCGGGCCTAGTTGTCCAGACCCGGTCATTGATTCAAAAGCGTTTGTTAACGCGCCAGATTCAGGCGAAGCCGCATTTTGGACCGTTTGGCCTGCGGCAGGTGCCGGTTCAGGTGCTTGTTCACCCTGCCGAAACCCCAGACGATCACCAGTGTCAGCAGGATGAAATAAAAGGCCAGAATCGGATAGGGGACAAATGGGTTGAACGTTTTGTCAGCAAAATAGCTGGCGTAGTACAACGCGTCTCCGCGTTGTTGCCAGGCCGGAAAGGCCGAGAAAAACACCAGCGTGGTTGCGTGGAACAAAAAGATCGCCTCGTTTGTGTAGGCAGGCCATGCTAGGCGCAGCATTGTAGGCCAGACAACGCGGCGGAAACGGGACCACCCGGTCAGACCGTAGGCGTCGGCCGCCTCGATATCGCCCTTTGGGATCGAGCGCAGGGCGCCATAGAAGATTTCGCCCGTATAGGCGGCCGTGTTCAGGAACAGAACGATCAACGCCCCAAGCCATGCCGAGGTCAATGCGTCGAACATGGGGTAGGATTTCTTCAGCGACAGGAAGAAGAAATAGGCAAAGAAGAACTGGATGAACAGCGGCGATCCCCGGAAGATGAAGATGAACCATTCAGACGGTTTGCGCAGCCATTTGTTGGCGGACGACTTGCCGACGGCCAGCGCGGTGGCCAGAAAGAACCCGGTCGCCAGCGCCATCAGGCCGAAATAGACGTTCCAGATCATCCCCGATCCGATCAGGGTGAACTGTTCGCACAAGGTAAAATCGTTGCGCGGCAGCAGGCGCTCGCCGAGGCCGATGGAACGCAGGGCATAGTCCTGGATGGTTTGCAGGCAGCTCATGCGGTGGTCTCCTTGCGCAGCAATTCTCCGCCGGATGTTGCCTGACCGTGCGACAGTCGCCGCATCAGTCGTTCAAGCCCGATTTCGGATACTCGGGTCATGCCCAGATAGAAAAGCAGGAGGAACAGGAAATACCACATGCGCCAGTCACCATGCGGGTATTGCGTGAATTTCGACGTCTTGGTGCCACCCAGTTCACGCGCCCAGTAGACGATATCCTCAATCCCCAGCAGGAACAGCAGGGGCGTGGCCTTGATCAGCACCATCCACAGGTTCGACAATCCGGGCAGGGCATAGACCCACATTTGCGGAACAAGCACGCGCCAGAAGGTCTGGCGGCGGGTCATGCCATAGGCCTCGGCGGTCTCAAGCTGGGCGTGCGGCACGGCGCGCATCCCCCCAAACAGAACGTTGGCGGCGAATGCACCGAATACGATCGAGAATGTGATGATGGCCAGAAAGAACCCATAGGTTTCATGCACCCATTCCGGCGAAGTGCCCAACGGCAGCTTGGCGGCCTGACAGACGATGAAATCATTGCCCTGTCGAATCGGATCGGTCCAGTCGGGGCAGAGGACCTTGTGGCGGGTCCATTCGAACGCCTGATCCAGTGCAATCACGAAGAACAGGAAAAACGCGATGTCGGGTACGCCTCGAACGATGGCGATATACCCCTTGCCCAGCCAGCTGAGCGGTGGGAAATGTGACCGGGCGGCCATGGCTCCCGCGAAACCAAAGCTCAGCGCGACAGGGGCGGTGACAGCCAGAAGGGCCAGTACCTTGACGAACGAAAGATAAAACGACCAATGCACGCCATTGGTCAGATAGCAGGAAAACCAGCGGAAAGTGCCGAGCGTGTCGGGATCGGTACAGTAGGAGAACATAAGGCGTCTTTCGAACGTCGGATCCGGCGCGGGGCCAAGACAGGTTCGGCGCCAAGAGGCGCCGAACCATCAGACAGAGTTTTTAGTTGGTAACGACTGAGCCGTCAGCGTTGTATGTCGGAACGCCTTCGCCGAACCACTTGATGATCAACTCGTTCAGGCTGCCATCCGCCTTCATCGAAGTAATGGCTTCGTCGAACTTGCCGCGCAGCTCGCCGTCGGATTCACGGATACCGAGACCGATGCCGCCGCCAAGCGGAACATCGTCGCCGACAAATACCAGTTCACCGCTGGATTCTTCGACGATCGGCACCAGGAAGTCCTTGTCTGCAAATACCGCATCAGCCTCGCCGTTGCGAACCGCAGCGATGGTTTCTTCAGGGGTTGCAAACTCGACGAGGGTTGCGCCGGACTCGGCCACGTGGCCGGCCTGGATCGTTGCGGTTTGCGCCGCGACGATGCCGCTGCTTACGTCAACACCTTCGGATGCCCCGACATAAGCCGATGCCGCCGGAGGGAAGTAGTTCTGGGTGAAGTCGATAACCTCATCACGCTCATCAGTGATCGACATGCCCGCGATGATGGTGTCGTAGTTGCCCGAAACCAGGTTCGGAATGATCGAATCCCAGTCGTTCTTGACCCATTCGCATTCCAGACCGGCGCGCTTGCACAACTCGTCGCCGACTTCGCGCTCGAATCCGTCGATCTCGCCTGAGTCATTGATGAAGTTATACGGAGGGTAGGCGCCCTCGGTCCCCATGCGGACGGTGTCGGCCATTGCCATGCCAGCGGTCAACGCCAGTGCTGCAGTGGTCAGAATCAGGTTTTTCATTGGTTACTCCCCATTAGTGATTCTGTGGATCAGTTAAGCCGCCTTGGTGGCGGAGAGAAAGCCCCGAAGCCGTTCGGATTCCGGGGTGGTAAAGATATCTTCGGGCAGGCCTTCTTCTTCGATAAGGCCCTGATGAAGAAAGACAACGTGGCTGGAGATGTCAGCAGCCATCTTCATGTCGTGGGTTACGATGATCATGGTGCGGCCTTCGGCGGCCAGATCCTTGATCACCTTGATGACTTCCTGCTCCAACTCGGGGTCCAGTGCCGAAGTGGGTTCGTCAAACAGCAGCGCCTCGGGTTCCATGCACAGTCCGCGCGCGATAGCTGCGCGCTGTTGCTGACCGCCCGACAGTTGCGCCGGATAGACGTCACATTTGTCGCCGATACCCACTTTTTCCAGGTATTTGCGCGCGCTGTCTTCAACCTCGGCCTTGTCGCGGCCCAGAACGGTTACGGGTGCTTCCATCACGTTTTGCAGAATGGTCATGTGGGACCAAAGGTTGAATTGCTGGAATACCATCGACAGGTTGGTCCGGATGCGCAGGACCTGTTTGGGGTCTGCAGGCCGGCGATGATGGCTGTCGCCACTCCAGCGAACCGGCTCACCCTTGAACAGGATTTCGCCCTCCTGACTGTCTTCCAGGAGGTTGCAGCACCGCAGCAGGGTCGACTTTCCGGAACCGGAGGATCCGATGAGCGATACAACGTCCCCGCGCCTGGCTGTAATATCCACCCCCTTCAGCACCTCCAGATGACCGAAGCTTTTGTGAAGGTTCTTGATCTCGATAACGGGAGTGGAATCTGTCACGGGTCGTCCAGTTGTTGTGAGTGTTAGTGCGGTAATAGGGCGCAAAATGTTGAGCAATGCAATGCGCAAATAACATGTTCCCATCGGGAAACGACCAAATTGAACAATTCAGCTGTTCAATTTGTTCAGTCGTGCGACCCGAACGCTTGCGGGGCCGGGGGCATGGAAACCGCCAGGTAGCGCTCGGCCGGGATGTCGACCAAACCGTTGATGTGCAGTGCCTGGCGGTCGGCATCCGACAAACGGTTAATGGCCCTTCTGACAGCCCCGGCGATGCGGCCGGCGTCTTGCCCAAGGGCAGTTATGTAGGGCAGCGTCGGTGTCGGTTCCGTTCTTGCAACCTCGCGCAGTTGTGATCCCAGGTCTGTATGTTCCCTGAGCAGCGTCCAGGTCAGCAGGTCGAGAGAAGCATAGTCGGCCCGTCCGTCCGCGACCGCGTTTGCGGAGCGCGCGTGGCCGCCGGTTTCAAGCAACTTACCCGGGCGCAGGCCCAAAGCGGATAGATGAGTAACAGGTGCGGACCACCCAGATTGGGACAACGCCTCGTTATAGGCGAAGATGCCGGTCGCCAATTCGGACAAGGGGCGTGTGTCATCGGTGCGGGCCACAAACACGGAGCAGTAATAGCCGGTTGGGCAGTCGGGCAAGCCATAATCGGGCGTGCCGACCAGTTGCACTTTTCCGTGCAGGCTTGTGCGGTAGGGCATACCGCAGGTTTGCGACAAAACCAGATCGGGGTCTTGCCAGACGTCCCAGAAATCCTGATCTCGGGTCAGGTGCGTCGGGCCGAACCCAAGTTCCGCACGAATCAAGCTCCAGAACCGGTCATTGGCCGCGTGAAGCGCGGGCATGTCGTACATGCCCAACATCGCCGTCACGATTTGGCAGCCTTTTGTCTGGCTAGCGCGGAGTCCACGTCGCTGACACCCAGAAGACTGACCACTAATCTCAGAAGCGAATCCTCTTCTCCCGAGCGCTGCCCATCGGCAAGAGCCACGGACCACATTGCCTGAACGACGGCCAGTCGGTCGTCATAGGCGACGGCTTCCTTGATGGCGCGGGTAAAGCGCACGGTGTCGGGGGCCTCGCTTTCAAGGTCTTCCGCGCGGGCACGAAGACCGGCGGCCTCGAAAGGGGACAGGCCGTAGCGTTCTGCCGAAATCCGGTCGATCCGCGCCATTTCAGAGTCTGCATAGTCGTTGTCGGACCGCGCGATACGAACCAGCAAGGCGGTCAGCGCCAATCGGGCATCGTCTTCGGCAAGCGGGTCGGGCTGAGGCTGGGAAAGCCGTGACAGAAAATCCTTGAACATGAGAGAGATATAGATCCGGTTTATTCAGCTTCCAAGCGTGACAGCACCCGTTCGCGGGCAATCTGGCTGTCCTTGAAGCTAAGGCCCATGGCAATCCGGGCCTCTTCCACGATTTTCATTTCACCTTCGTCAGAGTTGCCATCGGCCAGCACGATCTCCCACAAGGCATCCAAAGCCGCCAACCGTTCTTTCAGGTCTGTTGTTTCGCGGATCAGCTTGCCGAATGTGTCGGTGTCGGGGGCCGCCGCGTGCAGCTTTTCGCAAGTTGCCCGCACTTTTGCAGCCTCGATCGCGTTGTGCTGGTATAGGCGGGCCAAAATCCTGTCGATCAGGCTGATTTCTTCAAGCTTATAATCCCGATCCGCCTGTGCCACCCGCACCATCAGGGCCCCAAGAGCCAGTTCGGCATCCGGGTCGGGCAGGGTCGTCTGCTGGGGTGGGCGAAAGGCCTGAAAAAGCTTTTTTAGCATGAGCGCAGCTTATCCCATATTTTGTAGGTCGCCAAGCGTGGACTACCCGTCATAGCCCTGAACAATCACCAGATCGCTGGTCGCGACCGGGTCACGCAAAGCCTTGGCACGTTGATAGGCGTCGCTATCATAACAGGCCAGCGCGTCCTCATAACTTGGAAATTCAATCACGACCGTACGCGACCGCGAGGTGCCTTCCTTGATTTCGTATTCACCACCGCGGACCATGAACTTTGCCCCATAGGCGTGAAAAGGTTCGGCGTTTGCCGCAATGTAGTTTTTGTAGGTTTCAATGTCGTCCACATCGACGTGAGCGATCCAGTATCCTTTGGTCATAACTTGCCCTCTGATTCACGCTAAACGTGGCCTGATTGTGTGGCACATGGCAATCCCGCAAATGACGAAAACCACCCTTCGGAGTTTATTTGCCGGATTTGCCCGATTTGCGGAAATCGTGTATGCATAATGATGCATTAGACAAAGCAATTTTCGCGTCACGTATTCAGCGGAGCGTTGCTACGATTAAGTCTCCTTTTGAGAAACTGGCGCGGGCCGGACACGCTTTGATGTTGTGAGATGCGGTATTTCAGGAGGTCAGAAATGGTTAAGCCCAAGAAAGTTGTCGACATACCGAAAAAGATCAACAAAGGGCTAAGCTCTGCCAAGCGGTCCACAATGTTGGCTATCCTTGGCATGCCGCGGCCTGTGCTGGACAACAAGTGCCGAGGGATTGCAGGAAACGACAAGCTCAAATCGCTGATGGTCACAGACGACGTGGGGCCGTTCAAAGCGACCGGCCTGAAACCCGCTATTGCTTCGCTGCGCGGCGTTATGGCGGATGTGAAAGATGCTCATCCAGAAGTGTTCAAAACCCTTGGGAGTTCGGGGATGCTGTGTGTCCGAAAAATCAAGAACAGCAACAATCCGTCCAATCATTCATGGGGTTGCGCAATCGACGTCAATATCGAAGGTGCATTGGATGGTATCGGTGTCAAAGGGGGAACCGCTGGTAAGGACGGCAAGACACTGGCGGGCCTTGCCGCGATGGCACCGTTTTTCAACGCGGCTGGCTGGTTCTGGGGCGTGGGTTTCAGCAGTTTCGAAGATGGAATGCACTTCGAGATTGCGGACGAGACCATACGCAAGTGGCACAAGGACGGTGTTTTGGGAGAAGCGATTTCAAACCGGACCGTCCCCAACGCAAACCTGTCCATTGGCGATATCGGGGCCGAAGTTCAGGAACTGCAAAAGCGGCTGGCGGAATTGGGCTACGACATTATTGCGGATGGTGAATTCGGCCAGATCACGCATGCAATTGTGATTGATTTCCAGGCAGAAAACGGTCTGGAACCGGACGGGATCGTCGGGCCCAAGACCCGCAAAGCACTGAAGCTCTGAATGGTGCAATAGCCGGGCGCTGTTCAGCGCCCGGTCAGTCTGTTGTGTCAGACCAGGCGCGACGTTTCCTTGGCCGCGCGCACGAAATCGCGGAACAGCGGATGCGGGTCAAACGGCTTGGATTTGAGTTCCGGGTGGTATTGCACCCCTATGAACCACGGGTGATCCGACCATTCGACAATTTCCGGAAGACGGCCGTCAGGTGACATGCCCGAGAAGTTCAGGCCCGCCTTTTCAAGCTTGTCCCGGTACTTGATGTCCACTTCATAGCGGTGCCGGTGGCGTTCCTCGATATTGGTGTTGCCGTAGACCTCGGCCACTTTCGATCCTTCGGCCAGCACTGCGTTATATGCGCCCAGACGCATGGTGCCGCCTTTGTCGTCACCGACTTTGCGTTCGATCTTGTGGTTGCCCTGCACCCACTCTTTCAGGTGGTAAACCACGGGTTCAAAACGTTTCTTCCCGGCCTCGTGGTCGAACTCCTCAGAGCCCGCCTCGGTGATGCCGGCGGCGTTCCGCGCCGCTTCGATGACGGCCATCTGCATGCCCAGACAAATACCCAGATAGGGCACCTTGTGTTCGCGGGCATATTGCGCGGCCTTTATCTTGCCTTCTGTCCCGCGCTCTCCAAATCCGCCGGGAACGAGAATGGCGTGGTAGCCTTCCAGATAGGGCGCGGCATCCTCGGTGTCGAAGATTTCCGCATCAACCCATTCAATCTTCACCTTCACCCGGTTCGCCATTCCGCCATGGGTTAATGCTTCGGCGATGGACTTATAGGCATCTTCCAACTGAGTGTACTTGCCGACGATGGCGACCTTCACTTCACCTTCGGCGTTGTGGATGCGATCGCTGACATCTTCCCATTTCGCGAGATCCGGCTTGGGGGCCGGGCTGATCTGGAACGCATCCAGAACGGCCTGATCCAGCCCTTCATGGTGATAGGCCAATGGCGCGTCGTAGATCGTGGACAGGTCTTGCGCCGCGATCACGCTGTCCGGGCGCACGTTGCAGAACAGGGCCAGTTTCTCGCGCTCTTTTTGGGGGATCGGACCTTCGGAGCGGCAGACCAGAATGTCGGGGGCCAGCCCGATGGAACGCAGTTCCTTCACCGAGTGCTGGGTTGGCTTTGTTTTCAGCTCACCCGAGGCCTTTATATAGGGCAGCAGCGTCAGGTGCATAAAAATGCACTGGCCGCGTGGTTTGTCCTGGCTAAACTGGCGGATGGCTTCGAAAAAGGGCAGGCCTTCGATGTCACCAACGGTACCACCGATTTCGCACAGCATGAAATCGACCTCATCCTCGCCGATGGCGATGAAATCCTTGATTTCGTTGGTAACGTGCGGGATCACCTGAATGGTCTTGCCAAGGTAGTCGCCACGGCGCTCTCTCTCGAGCACATTGGAATAAATTCGCCCCGAACTGACCGAGTCGGTTTTTCGGGCGGCAACACCGGTGAAACGCTCATAGTGACCAAGATCCAGATCGGTTTCGGCCCCGTCATCGGTGACGAAAACTTCGCCATGTTCAAACGGCGACATCGTGCCGGGATCGACGTTCAGATAGGGATCCAGCTTGCGCAGACGCACCGAATATCCCCGGGCCTGCAACAGCGCGCCCAAGGCCGCCGACGCCAGTCCTTTGCCCAAGGACGAAACCACACCACCAGTGATGAAAATAAATCGCGCCATGTTTTTTCGGCTGCTCCCGTGAGACGTCAAAATCAGCTGCCCGGCGGTTCCGAAAAACCGCTGCATCACGGGACTTCACGTATAAAGGATTCGCGCCAATAGCGCAAGAGAACCGCAAGATGCTGTTGCAGTTCTCTTTCAGGTTTCTAGGTCTAGTGAATCAGTCGGCTTGCGGAATCAGCGGCGCGTTGTCGCCCTGCGCCGGTGGCAGAAGATCATCCGCCGACGGAACCGCTGGTGTGCTGTCTTCTGTTGCGGCCGGTGCCGGAACGCCCAGACGATCGATCACCGAACTGCCCGAGGATTTCTGAGCCGCCAGAATGGTCAGCGTGATCGAGGTTACGATAAAGCATGCCGCCAGGATCCATGTCAGCTTGCCCAGCGCGGTTGCAGCCGCACGACCGGTCATGGCGCCACCACCACCCCCGCCCATGCCAAGGCCGCCGCCTTCGGACCGCTGCATCAGGACGACGGCGATCAGGCCCAGAGCCAAAAGAAGATGGATGATGAGAACGACGTTTTCCATGGTGGTCCTGTACAGCGTGGCGTGTATCGCGTGGTATTTATGCAAGTTTGATGCTGGGGGCAAGGGAGGAGTTGGCATCAAGAACCCTGATGCTTCAGATCACGTCAAAGGGACTGGACAGCAGGGCTTTTCCTCGCGCAGGCTGCGGCCATGCCACATGATGATCACGATCACCCGCACGCCCTTTTGCCGCCTGAACCCGCGCTTCGGGTTAAGGCACTTGAGACGATTCTGACACGCAAGGGTTTGATTGATCCAGCCGCGCTGGATGAGATCATAGATACGTACCAGAATAGGATCGGCCCTCAAAATGGCGCCCGCGTTGTCGCCAAGGCGTGGAGCGATCCGGCCTTCAAGGCCGCGTTGCTGGAAGATGCCACGCCGGTTGTGGCCGAACTGGGATACTACGGACGGCAGGGTGAACATATGGTGGTGGTGGAAAACACGCCCGATCAGCACAATATGGTCGTCTGTACATTGTGCAGCTGTTACCCTTGGCCGCTGCTTGGAATACCGCCGGGCTGGTACAAGTCGGATGCCTACCGGGCGCGTGCAGTGCGAGAACCTCGCAAGGTACTGGCGGATTTTGGCGTGACGCTGCCCGAAAACACATCGGTCCGGGTTTGGGATTCCACGGCCGAGGTTCGATACCTTGTACTGCCGATGCGTCCGCAGGGAACGGAGGGGTTAGGCGAAGACGAACTCGCCACGCTTGTCACGCGGGACAGTATGATCGGGACCGGATTGCCGAAGGTGCCGGCTTGACTCGCGTGCACGACATGGGTGGACGTTTCGGCGATGGACCGGTTCGCCCCGAGCCCGAGGACGGCCCTGTATTTCCCGAAGACTGGCACGCCCGGGCGCTGGCGCTGACCCTGGCAGCCGGATCACTGGGACAGTGGAACATCGACATTTCCCGCCACGCAAGGGAACGCCTGTCGCCCAAGGATTACACCCGGTTCTCGTACTATGAAAAGTGGATCTCCGCCCTTGCCGATTTGTTGGTGGAACGCGGCATCCTGACGCCTGATGACCTGCAGGGGAACCCGTCTGAAAGCCCACATCCGTTGGCAGGCAAGGCCATGAAGGCCGAAGCAGTGGCCCGTGTACTATCCAGTGGTGGTCCCGCCGATCGTCCGTCGGATATTCCGGCCAGGTTCGTGGCAGGCCAGGACGTCGTTACCTCGCATCTGGCGGCCAATCGTCTAGTGGACGGCGGGCACACGCGTCTGCCCATCTACGCCGCCGGTGCAAAGGGGCGCATTCTGAGACTGCACGGAACGCATGTTTTTCCCGATTCAAACGCACACGGTCTGGGAGAAGCCCCTGAACCGCTTTACGCAGTGGTCTTCCCCGCATCTGAACTCTGGGCCAACCCGGAACACCCGAGGGATGAGGTGGTTTTGGACGTCTGGCAGAGCCATCTGGAACCCGCATGAGCACCTGTCTGACACATTCGGCACCTCAGCCCGTTTTTGACCAGCCATGGCACGCACAGGTCTTTGCGATAACCATGGCCCTGAACGAAACCGGTCGGTTCGGTTGGTCAGATTGGGTCGCCAGGTTTTCGGCGACCTTAAGAAAACATGGGCTGAGCAAAGAGTTGGATGGCGGAGATGATTATTTTCACGCCTGGCTCGAAACGCTGGAGGCGCTGTTGGCAGAGCATGGTGATGCTGCCCCGGATGAACTCCTGTTGCTGCGACACGCTTGGGAAGACGCCTATCTGACGACGCCTCATGGTGAGCCCGTTTGCCTCAGGTAAGGGTGAGGGGGCGCTGCCCCCGCCGCCCACCGGGCGACTCCCCCGGGATATTTCGGGCCAGATGAACAAGGGATCCGGACTTCATCTGGCCCAAAAATATCCCCGCCGGAGGCATCGCGCGCAGCGCGATTTGCGGATGCGTCGAATTACCTGTTTCCCTGCTGCTGTCACCTCGCTATACGAGCCGGGTTTGATAAATCAGCACAAAAGGACCTGGTATGGCCAATGTGGTTGTTGTCGGAGCCCAGTGGGGCGACGAGGGAAAAGGCAAGATCGTCGACTGGCTCAGCGAACGGGCGGACGTGATCGCGCGTTTTCAGGGCGGGCATAACGCCGGTCATACTTTGGTTATCGATGGCGAAGTTTACAAGCTTCATGCGCTGCCATCCGGTGTTGTGCGCGGCGGCAAGCTGAGTGTCATCGGCAATGGCGTGGTTCTGGATCCGTGGCATCTGGTCAAAGAGATCGAAACGGTCCGGGCACAGGGTGTGGATATCACGCCCGATACACTGATGATCGCAGAAAACACACCGCTGATCCTGCCGATCCATGGTGAGCTGGACCGTGCGCGCGAAGAGGCTGCAAGCAAGGGTACCAAGATCGGCACAACCGGGCGCGGCATCGGGCCGGCATATGAAGACAAGGTCGGTCGCCGTTCGGTCCGTGTTGCGGACCTGGCGGATGAGGCAACACTTGAAGCCCGGGTTGACCGGGCGTTGCAGCATCACGACCCGTTGCGCAAAGGTTTGGGAATCGAGCCGGTCGATCGCGACGGTCTGATCGCACAGCTCAAGGAGATTGCGTCGCAGATTCTGCCGTTTGCCGCCCCGGTCTGGAAGGTGCTGAATGAAAAGCGCAAAGCGGGCAAACGTATTCTGTTCGAAGGGGCGCAGGGCGCCTTGCTGGACATTGATTTCGGAACCTATCCCTTTGTGACCTCGTCCAACGTGATCGCAGGGCAGGCTGCAACCGGGGTCGGTATCGGCCCGGGGTCCATCGATTTTGTGCTGGGTATCGTCAAAGCCTATACGACGCGCGTGGGCGAGGGGCCGTTCCCCACGGAACTGGAGGATGATGACGGTCAGCGCCTTGGTGAGCGTGGTCACGAATTCGGCACGACCACTGGTCGTAAGCGCCGGTGCGGTTGGTTTGACGCCTGCCTGGTGCGCCAGACCTGCGCGACCAGCGGTGTGAACGGTATTTCGCTGACCAAGCTGGATGTTCTGGATGGTTTCGAGACGCTCAAGATTTGCGTGGGTTACGAACTGGATGGCGAGCGCCTGGATTATCTGCCCACGGCGGCAGATCAGCAGGCGCGCTGCAAGCCGATTTATGAGGAAATGCAGGGTTGGAGTGAATCGACCGAAGGCGCGCGCAGTTGGGCGGACTTGCCAGCCAACGCGATCAAATACGTTCGCCGTGTCGAAGAACTGATCGAATGCCCTGTCGCCCTGTTGTCCACCAGCCCGGAGCGGGAAGACACCATTCTGGTGACAGACCCGTTTGCCGACTGATGAGCGACGAACAAAAAACCGGCCTGAGCTACAAGGCGCGCCGCCGCTGGTCGCTGATTATTCTGCTGGTTGGCTTGCCTGTCTATGTTGTTGCCGTGGTGACGGTTGTGAACTGGCTGGATCGCCCGCCAATCTGGCTGGAACTGCTGGTCTACATCGTGCTTGGCATCTTGTGGGCATTGCCGTTCAAGTTCGTTTTCCGTGGCGTTGGCAAAGAAGATCCGGACCAGGGATCAAGTTAGCCGCGCTGGCGAAAGCAAGTGTGTTGGAACGACGGAAACGTACGCGTCTTCCGGTTCGTTCCCAGATTCGCAAACAGAAAAAGGCCGGAGGTGTCCTCCGGCCTTTTTCTGACTAAACCTTTTGCGGATCAGCCCGCTGCGCGCTCGTCGCTGGGGCGAAAACCGATCTGGTTCGAGGCGGCAAAGCGGCCTCCGCCAGCCTTTTCGATTTTTCCATCCCGCAACAATTGACCGAACGAACGCAGGCTTTCTTCGCGGTTGAATTCGTCCTGCTTGAGGGACCGGACCTTGTTCATCAATTGCGGGCGCGAGAACTGTTCCTGACCCTCGATGAAGGACAGGTAGGCAGCGGCGGCTTCCAGAAGGTCCGGCAATGACTGAGCGCCCTGTTCCTGAGCGAACGTTGCGAAGCCACCTTCGTCAGCGGATTTTTCCTCTTGCGGGGTGGTGACGCGACGGGGCGTGACAGGGCCAGCTTCGTTTTCCTGATTGTCGATGCGCTGTTCCGCCACCAGTTTGAGCGGTGCCGCGGCATCAGATTCCGGACGCATACTGGTGACCTGAATTTCCGGGCGGCGTGGGCTGACGACCGACGCCAGATCACCCCGGTATTCCTGATCCGGAGCTTTCTCGGCCGAGTCACCCATTTCTTTACGCTCGGCTTCGGTGGCCGCAACCGCGGTGCGCAGGTGCGAATATGTCTCGCGCTGATCATTTGCAGCCGGGTCATCAAGTTGTTCGTCGGCTTTGTCCATCAGGCGGGACACGTCCAGATCAAGGCTCGAATGATCCTTCGGTTTTTGGTCTTCGGCCCGCTGCGCCAGTTCTGCCTCGACGGCCGAGATCTCGTCCAGCAGTGCAACTTCATCTTCGGCAGTCAGGAGAAGCTTGTTGTCTTCCGCTGCTTCCTCTTGCGACTCGGCTGCTTCGGATTCCTCTTCCTGCTCTGCCACGTCTTCTTCGCTGAGGATGTTTACGATCTCGTCTTCTTTGGCTTCTGCTTCCGGCTGTTCGTCTTCCGTCAGATCATCAAGGTCCGAAAACAGCGCGTCCGCTGCCGGAGCTTCAGCCTCGTCTTCAAACTCTTCGGATACAACAGGCTCCGGTGCGGGAACAGGTTCTGGAGCGGCGGGTGGGGTTGCCGCTTCGGGTGCAGGCATCGAGACGGGGGTCACAGGCTCGATGTCTGCCGGGTTCAGCGCACCCGCCTCAAAGGCTGCGGCCACGGCGTCAACCGGGGCGGCGCCACCTTTCAGCAAGGTGCTGTCTTCGTCTTCAGAGTATTCGACAGGATTGTCGGTCGAGTGCGAAACCACCGCGCGGATCCGCTGAAGTTTGGCGGCGATGCTGTCAGCAGGGGGGGCTGGCGCAGCATCGAAGGGTTCGGCAGTGGCAACCGGTTGCGCTGGTTGCGGTGTATTGACGACATTCAGATCGGGGGTACTGATGGTTGGTTCCTGTGCTGGCGGCATTGTGGGCGTGGCCATCGTGGCTGAACTTTCGGTTGCGCGCAGCAGTAGGCCACTGTCGCTCTGGCTGGCTTCCACACGTTTCGAGGCGTCCCGCTGTGCGATCCGGGTCAGCATTTCGGCGTCAGGCTGTGGCGGTTCCGAGCCGAAGTATCGATCATCTGCAGCAAGGTCGCGAAAATACTCGGCAATCGCTTTCATCGTTTCAAACGAATCGTCAAAGCCTTCTAATGTGCAGGAGAAGGTTCCATAAGAAACGGTCAATACCTTGTTATTCTGTACCATCAGACGCACGTCCTTTACAAACTACCTGAACCAATTCGCCCGGAATCAGGCACACGTATTGGTTCGAAACTCTCTATATGAACCTATCATTTTGTGGTCTGAATGTGTCCAAATCCGGGAAAAATGATCAATCTTAGAAAAAATGCGCCGATTGTGCGGTCGTCCGAGCCAATCTTACTGGTTGGCGGAGGGCAAATCGGGCCCGATGATCTGAATCTGGCGCTGAATCGCGCCAATTTGGCCGTTGCAGCGGATGGTGGTGCGACGGTTCTCAGGGAATCGGGGCGTATTCCGGATGCCGTCATCGGTGATTTCGATTCGCTTTCCGCATCCGACCTTGAAGAGATACCGGCGGACCGCCTGTTTCCCATACCTGAACAGAACAGCACGGATTTCGACAAGGCGCTGCGCAATATCGAAGCCCCGGTGGTTTTGGGCGTTGGCTTTCTGGGCGGGCGTCTGGACCATCAATTGGCGGTCCTCAGCGTAATGATCAAGTGTCAGAACCAATCATGCATCCTGCTGGGAGAGCACGAGGTCGTGTTTCACGCGCCGCCCAAGGTTTCCCTGAACTTGCCGCAAGGGAGCGTGGTATCCCTGTTTCCCCTGCAAAGAGTGACAGGACGCTCGCAAGGGCTGGAGTGGCCGATCGATGATCTGGTTCTGAAGCCCGACGGTCAGATCGGCACATCCAACCGTGCGGTGTCCGAAGTCACGCTGCAGATGAATGGCCCGGGTCTGGTTGCAATGGTTCCCCGCGGCGCGCTGGATCAGGTCATGCAGGCGTTTCTGTCGGAGCAGACCGGGCGCTGGCCCGCTCGCGCAGAATGACGTAAAGACCTGCCGCCATCGTGATGCCGATCCCCAATGCGGCGATGCCGTTGGGCAGGTCGTGAAAGATCAGCCAGCCGAACACGGTCGCAACCGGGATTTCCAGATACTGCATTGGCGCCAGTGTTGCTGATGGGGCATAGCGTAACGACCAGGTCATCAACAGGTGGGCGACGGTGCCCAGAACACCGATACCCAAAAGCAGCCAAACCGCGTCATTGTCAGGCAGGCTGAACGTCAGTTCCGGAACGTCAATGGCGCTTCCTAGGGTCAGCACAGGCAGCAGGATCAGCGTTGCCATCGCGCCCGAAACAGCCTGGAGCGAAACCGGATCGGTTTCCTTGGCGATCTGCCGCGTGACAAGCATGAACAGCGCAAACACCACGGCCACGATCAGCGGCAGCAGGGCAGGCGCTCCGACCTGAGCGAAGCTGGGTTGAATGACGAGAAGCGTACCGGCAAACCCAACGACACAGGCCAACAATCGCCTTATGCCAACCTCTTCATCCAGAACGAACCTGCCCAGAAGCAGCATGATGAAGGGCATAACGAAGGCGATAGCGATGGCATCGGCCAGCGGCAGGAATTGCAAGGCACTGAACATCGCTGTGATGCCAAGGATGTGCAGACCGGTCCGGATCACGGTCAGTTTCAGAATACGCCCCCGCAGACGCCAAGGACGACCTGTGAGGGCGACCAGAGGGATCAGGATCAGTGCCTGCACGGCAAACCGGGTGAAGACCAGTATGCCGATCGGAGTTGTCTCACCCAACAGTTTGGCCATGGCATCACCCAGCGGGGCGAGCATGCAAAAGCCAAGCATCAGAATGATGCCGAGTACGGGTCGGTCCTGAGTCATGTTCGCGACGCTAACGATTTGCTGCGGACGGGGAAAGGTCAGCTTTCCGGAAGCGGTTGGTATTTGGTGTAATCGGGTCCGATGCAGCAGGGCAGGCCGTCATTCAGCTTGAGCCAGCTGAGTTTCTCTTCATGGGCGACGTGCAGGGTAGGCCGCAAAGCCTCGGGATCCTCAAGTGCGGCGACGTAAAGATGCATTACGTCGGACATAGACTGCGAGCGAAAGGACATTGGTGTGCCGCAATGCGGGCAAAAGCTGCGTTCCACGCCCGGAGAGGAATGAAACGTCTTTGGAGTTTCACCTGTCCAGCGCCATTGGCTGTCCCGGATGCCGAAATAGGCGGTCATCGGGGCCGAGCATTGCCTGCGGCAGCTTTCGCAGTGGCAGGTGACGCAGGACAAAACAGGTGGACTGACTTCAAAGCCGACCTTTCCGCAAAGACAACGTCCACGCATGAAACACCTTCCTTTCAGGAACAGATTTGCACCGCTTTTGGTGCAAATCCATCCAGAAAACGCGGAAATACGGACGCGTTGCGACGTCGCCCGTTTGCCTCAGCAGTTTGGAACATTGACGGCCAGGCCGCCCAGAGACGTTTCCTTGTAGCGTTCGTGCATGTCGTGCCCGGTCTGGCGCATGGTTTCAATGACCGAATCCAGAGGAACGAAATGCTTGCCATCGCCGCGCAGCGCCAGCGAGGCCGCTGAAACGGCCTTGATCGCACCCAGACCGTTCCGTTCGATACAAGGCACCTGAACAAGTCCGGCAACCGGGTCGCATGTCATTCCCAGGTGATGCTCCAGCGCGATCTCCGCAGCGTTTTCGACCTGTTCGGGCGTGCCGCCCATCACTGCGCACAAACCGGCGGCCGCCATCGCCGAGGCGCTGCCAACCTCGGCCTGGCATCCGGCTTCCGCGCCCGAGATCGAGGCATTGAACTTAACCAGCCCGCCAATCGCGGCAGCCGTCAAAAGGAAATCTTCCACATGGCTTTCGGACGCGCCGGGTACGTGATCCAGATAGTACCGCAAAACGGCCGGCAGAACGCCTGCGGCCCCATTGGTGGGCGCCGTGACCACCTGGCCCCCGGCAGCGTTCTCTTCGTTGACGGCCATGGCGTAAACGCTCATCCAGTCGTTGATCGTGTGCGGAGCGTTCAGATTCATCCCACGCTCGGCCACCAGTGCGTCATGGATGCCTTTGGCACGGCGGCGAACCTTGAGGCCACCGGGCAAAATGCCATCTGTGACCAGTCCACGTTCGATACAGTCATTCATTACCTGCCACAGGCGCGCGGTGCCCTTGGCAAAACTGTCCGCGCATCCACGCGCGATCTCATTCGCGCGTTTCATGTCCGCGATGCTTTTGCCGCTGGAACTGGCCATCTCGAGCATCTCGACCGCAGTTTTGAACGGAAATGGCACCGGATCACCTTCATCCGTTGCCTTGCCCTCGGCCAGTTCTTCTTCGGTCAGGACAAACCCGCCGCCGATCGAGTAGTAGACCTGCCTGAGGATCACATCGCCCTGCGCGTCGGTGGCCATCAGGATCATACCATTGGCGTGGCCCGGCAGGTTGTTTTCATAGTCGAACACCAGATCCGATTTGGGGTCGAACTTCAGCGTCGGCAGCCCTTCCGGCGTGACAGTATGGGACTCGGAAATGGCGGCCAGCGCTTCTTCGGCCTTGTTGTTGTCATAGGTGTCCGGAACAAACCCGGCCAGCCCGAGGATCGTGGCGCGGTCGGTCGCGTGGCCTACGCCTGTGAATGCCAGTGAGCCATGCAATGACCCCCGAAGCCCCGAGAATTCGAACGGCGAGGCGCGCATCAGGTCCAAAAAGCGGGCCGCGGCAACCATTGGTCCCATGGTGTGGGACGAGGACGGGCCGATGCCCACTTTGAACATATCGAAGACAGATAGAAACATATCAGGTAGCTGAGCCTTCTGGTGGTGTAGCGTATGATGGTGCAGTGAACGGTGCAACTCCCAGCCCTTCCGCTGCGATTGCTGCGCGCGTTGCGGGGCGGGCTTCCAGTTGAAGCAAAAGCTGCCTCAGATGAGGAGTGTCAGTCAGTTGGAACCAGCTGCGATCGGCCTCGGCCGGATACAACGCCATCCATCGCATCATGCAGGCGATGTAGTATGACAGGGCCGACGGTTGGTCTGATCCAAACCAGCCCGGCGTGTCCTTCGCCTGCTTTTCGAGGATTGAAAGATGTCGTTTCAGCCGGGTCCGGATACCAGCCCGCAGCGCTTCTGTTTGCGCCGCCTCGATGTACTTCTCGGCATAGAACAAAATGCGCAGGTCTGCGTGCAGAGTGTTCGACGCAAAAAACAACCACTTCAGATACGCCGCGCGGTCCGGATGTTGCGGAGCCGGTGCGAGTTGCCCGTGTGTATCGGTCAACCACAACAAGATGGCTGCAGTTTCAAAGACCGGTCCCTGCGGCGTCTCCAAAACAGGGATAAGGCCGTTGGGGTTCAGTTGCTTATAGGCAGCACTGTTTTGTTCATCACGGGTCCGATCGACCAATGCGGTCTCATAAGGCAAACCCATCTCTTCCAACGCCAGTCGGATCACCAGCGAGGCGTTGTCAGGGGCGTAATGCAGGCGGTAGCGCGGTTCCATAATGCATATCTATTACGCACCTTTCCCGCAGGACACGCCGATTGCGACGTTTCCAATAGGAAACGCGTATTTTCGCGACAGGGCGCCCCGTTGAATTGGCGTTTTGGGTCTCGAAGTTGAGTGTGGCATTTCGTATAAGGCCCGCAGCAACTTGGGGGAAAGCTGCCATGACAGGGGATCTGTCGCCCATCGACAAGGCGAAATATGTAGCCGCGCACCGTGCCGCGGAAATGGTTCAGGACGGCATGCGTGTCGGATTGGGAACCGGATCAACTGCCGCTTGGCTTGTGCGTCGGCTCGGCGAACGGGTGCAAGTGGAAGGGTTGCGGATCAAGGGCGTGCCCACTTCGACCCGCACGGCACAGTTGGCGCGAGAGGTCGGGATCGAAGTCGTCTCGCTGGATCAAGCGGGGTGGCTGGACCTGACCATAGACGGCGCAGATGAATTCGATGGCGAATTGAACCTGATCAAGGGCGGCGGCGGTGCGCATCTTCAGGAAAAGATCGTGGCAACGGCCAGCGATCAGATGGTGGTCATTGCCGATGCAGGCAAAGAGGTTGAAACCCTGGGGGCATTTCCTTTGCCGGTCGAGGTGATCCCATTTGGCTGGCAAACCACGCGAACCCTGATCGAGGAAGCACTGGATACGATGGATGTGCTTGGTACCTCGGCTGCGCTGCGAATGAACGGCCAGGCCCCTTTTGTCACTGATGAGGGCAACCACATTCTGGATCTGCACCTGCAACGCATCGGAAATGCCCGTCAGTTGGCGCTGGTGCTGAACCAGGTTCCCGGAGTGGTCGAGAACGGGTTGTTCATCGATATTTGCGACAAGGTCGTAATTGGCCACGGTGACGGGCGGGTCGAACTGCGCGACATCAACGAAGGAACCCTGGAACTGGACCAGTTGGCCGATGGCGACAGGGACAATCTGTTTTCGGACCTCTCTGATTGAAAATTGCGGCTGGATTTTCTGCAAATGGCGAGAGAGAAACCCGAAATCCTGATCCTTAGGGGTTGGCAGACGATTTTCCGCGCCCAGATATCCAGAACCCTTCAGGCAAACTGAACAAAGGAACCCGGTATGAGCTTTGACTATGATCTTTTCGTTATCGGTGGCGGCTCGGGCGGGGTCCGTGCAGCACGCGTGGCCGCTGGTGAGACCGGCGCCAAGGTGGCGCTGGCGGAAGAGGATCGGTATGGCGGAACCTGTGTGATCCGGGGCTGTGTTCCAAAAAAGCTGATGGTTTTCGCCAGCGAGTTTTCCGGCATGGTAGACGATGCGCAGGCCTATGGATGGGATGTTCAGCCGGGTGCGCTAGACTGGAATACATTCCATGGCAAACTGGTGGCGGAACTGGACCGGCTGGAAGGTATCTATCGCAACATTCTGAAAAACAACGGTGTCGAAAGCTTTGACCAGCGCGCCACTGTGGTCGATTCCCACACGGTTGAGCTGGCGGATGGGACACGCAAGACGGCCAAGCACATCCTGATCGCCACCGGCGGACGCCCTGTGGTGCCCGAATTTCCGGGCTCTGACCTAGCGATCACATCAAACGAAATCTTCCACCTCGACAAGCTGCCCGAATCCATCCTGATCGTTGGTGGCGGCTATATCGCCAGCGAGTTTGCCGGGATCATGAACGGGATGGGGGTCAAGACCACCCAGTTCTATCGCGGTGCGCAAATCCTGCGTGGCTTCGATGAAGAAGCGCGTGGTTTGATCTGCGAAGAGATGCGCCAGAACGGCATCGATGTGCGCCTTGGCACCAACGTGCTGGAGATGACCAAGGAAGGTGACAAGATCCGGGTAAAGGCCACTGACGGCGCTGAAGATCGGTTCGATGTTGTCATGTACGCGACTGGCCGGGCTCCGAATGCGGATAATCTGGGGCTTGAGGCACTGGGCGTCGAACGGGGTCGCAAGGGCGAGATTGTGGTGGATGAGTACAGTCAGACCGGCGTGCCCTCGATCTATGCCATCGGTGATGTAACTGATCGCGTGAACCTTACGCCGGTCGCCATTCGCGAGGGCATGGCCTTTGTGGAAACTGTGTTCAAAGGCAACCCGACCCCGGTTGATCATGAACTGATCCCGACGGCGATCTTCACGCAACCGGAATTCGGAACCGTCGGACTAAGCGAGGAAGAGGCTGCGGCACAGGAGCCGGTCGAAGTTTACGCGACATCCTTCAAGCCGATGCAGAAAGCCTTCGCCGGCGGCACGCAGCGGGTATTGATGAAACTGATCGTCAGCCAGGCGACCCGCAAGGTGCTGGGCTGTCACATCGTAGCACCAGGTGCGGGCGAGATGATTCAACTGGCCGGGATCGCCGTCAAAATGGGCGCGACCAAAGAAGATTTCGACCGTACGGTTGCGGTTCATCCGGTAATGGCGGAAGAACTTGTTACAATGCGGCAACCTGTGCGCACTGCTTGATTTGCAACCGCGCGCACACAAGTTACAAGGGACCCCGTGATCACACGGGCCTAAACGAAGGAATAGACACATATGGCGGGCAACAGCGGCGGCCCCTGGGGGGGCGGAGGCTCCTCGGGCGGCGGAGGAAATCGGGGTAACAACGGTGATGGGCGCAAGCCCCCCGAAGGAGATGGCCCGCAGATCCCCGAGATCGACGAGCTGATGAAGAAAGGCCAGGAGCAGCTACGCGTGCTGATGGGTGGTCGTGGCGGCGGTGGCCGTGGCGGCAACGGTCAGGGCGCAGGTGGCGGTGGCCCGGTCTTCACCAAAGGCACGGTGGTTATTGGCGCTCTGGTCGCAGTAGGCCTTTGGGCGGCTGCCAGCTTCTATACCGTAAAACCGGAAGAACAGTCGGTTGAGTTGTTCCTGGGTGAATTCTCGGCCGTTGGGAATCCGGGTCTGAACTTTGCACCCTGGCCGGTTGTGACCGCCGAGGTTATTCCGGTTACCCGCGAACAGACCGAGGATATGGGCGGCACGCGCGGCAGTGATGATGGTCTGATGCTGACCGGCGACGAAAACGTGGTGGATATCGACTATCAGGTCGTTTGGAACATCAACGATCCCGCCAAATTCCTGTTCAACCTGCGCGATCCACGCCAGACAATTCGCGCGGTGTCGGAATCGGCGATGCGGGAAATCATCGCGCAAAGCGAACTGGCCCCGATCCTGAACCGCGACCGGGGTATCATCGCTGATCGTTTGCAAGAATTGATCCAGGCGACGATGGACAGCTACGACTCGGGCGTGAACATCATTCGTGTGAACTTCGACAAGGCCGACCCGCCGCAGGACGTGATTGCTTCGTTCCGCGACGTTCAGGCCGCCGCGCAAGAGCGTGACCGCCTTCAGAACGTCGCCGACGCCTATGCGAACCGCGTACTCGCCGAGGCGCGCGGTGAAGCCGCACAGGTTCTGGAAGAAGCCGAAGCCTACCGAGCCCAGCAGATCAACAGTGCGATGGGTGAAGCCAGCCGCTTCAGCGCGGTTCTGGAAGAGTATTCCAAAGCCCCGGATGTAACCCGAAAACGTTTGTATCTAGAGCGGATGGAACAGGTTCTGGGTGACGTCGACAAGATCATTCTGGACGAGAACTCGACCGGGCAGGGGCAGGGCGTCGTGCCTTATCTGCCGCTGAACGAGCTGCGCCGTAACCAGGCCGAGGGGAGCAACTGATGCGTAAGTCACCCATTATTCTGATCGTTCTCGTCATCCTGGTCGTTGCCGGACTGTCGTCGATCTTTATCGTCGACGAACGTGAACGCGCCCTTGTTCTGCGTTTTGGACGGGTCGTAAACGTCAAGGAAGAGCCAGGCCTTGCGTTCAAGCTGCCGGTTTTCGACGAAGTGGTGCGTTATGACGACCGCATCCTTTCGATCGACGTGCAGCCGCTTGAGGTGACACCACTGGACGATCGCCGCCTTGTGGTCGATGCCTTCGCCCGTTATCGGATTGCCGATCTGAACCAGTTCCGTCAGGCCGTTGGTGTCGGTGGCGTTCCGGTGGCCGAGGATCGTCTGGACCGTATCCTGCGCGCTGAAACACGCGAAGTTCTGGGTTCGGTTTCGTCGCGCGACATCCTGAGTTCGGACCGTGCTGCCCTGATGCTGCGCATCCGCAACAGCGCGATTGCCGAAGCGCAGGCGCTGGGCGTTAACGTGATCGACGTGCGCCTGAAGGCCACCGATCTGCCGCAGGCGAACCTTGAGGCTACGTTCGACCGGATGAAAGCCGAGCGGGAGCGTGAAGCCACTGACGAACGCGCCCGTGGTAACGAAGCGGCGCAGCGTGTGCGCGCGCAGGCCGACCGGACCGTGGTCGAACTGGTCTCGGACGCCAACCGTGAAGCCGAGATCATTCGTGGTGAAGCTGACGCTGAACGCAACGCGATTTTCGCCGAAGCCTTTGGCAAGGATCCGGAGTTTTTCGAGTTCTATCGCTCGCTTTCCGCATATGAGCGCGCGCTGGGCGGCGGCAACAGTTCAATGGTGCTGAGCCCGGACTCGGATTTCTTTAATTACCTGAAATCGCCTACAGGTCAGGGCGGCCGGTAATGGGTATGATCCTTCTGGCCTTCGGGCTGGTGCTGATTGTCGAGGGGCTGGCCTATGCGCTGGCCCCTTCGCTTATCGAACGGATGCTGGAAACCCTGCGGACCCTGCCCGAGCAGGCACGGCGAATTACGGGTCTTTTGTGCGTGATCAGCGGGCTGATCCTTCTGTGGGGTGCCTATCAGCTGGGCTTTTGAGCAGGACATCTCACTTGCCAGTGATTTCCACGCGATCCTGAGTTGCGGGACAGGTCAAACTGACTACATTAGTCCGTAAGAAGGGCCGCGCGAGAGTGGCCACCTGAATAATTCGACAAGGAGACCCCAGGTGCAGGCAAAAGCACGCAGTATTTCCCTCGGGCGTGAAGACGCGGTTTTTATGGTGCGGTGGATGTGGTTGGCCTTTGCCGCAATGGTGTTGGTTATGGCCCAGACCGTCGCCGTTCAGGCCCGGGGCGAAAGCCTTGCGCCGCTGGCAGAAAAGATCAGCCCCGCGGTTGTCAACATCACGACCAGCACGCTGATCGAGGGCCAGACGGGCCCGCGCGGGATCGTGCCCGAAGGGTCACCGTTCGAGGATTTCTTTCGTGAGTTTCAGGACCGTAACGGTGACGGCGATGAGAACCTCCCACGCCGCAGCAA
The DNA here is from genome assembly GCF_056537185.1 of Ruegeria sp. CG4. NCBI lineage: Bacteria > Pseudomonadati > Pseudomonadota > Alphaproteobacteria > Rhodobacterales > Roseobacteraceae > Ruegeria > Ruegeria sp. CG4. The sequence continues at coordinate 74,412 of NZ_JBQFRB010000001.1, forward strand.
TGCGCTGGGTTCCGGGTTTGTGATTTCCGAAGACGGGTTCATTGTAACCAACAACCACGTCATCGCCGAAGCGGACGAAATCCTTGTCGAATTCTTTCCCGGTGACGGGCAACCCGTAAAGGAGTTGCCGGCCAAGGTGATCGGCACGGACGAAAAGACCGACATCGCACTGCTTAAGGTCGAAGCGACCGGTCCGCTCAAATATGTAAAGTTTGGTGACAGCGACACGGCGCGCGTTGGTGACTGGGTAATAGCCATGGGCAATCCGCTAGGGCAGGGGTTCTCGGTCTCGGCCGGGATCGTATCGGCGCGCAACCGCGCGCTCAGCGGCTCTTACGACGACTACATTCAGACGGATGCTGCGATTAACCGGGGCAACTCGGGGGGGCCGCTGTTCAATATGGATGGTCAGGTCATTGGTGTGAACACCGCGATCCTGTCACCCAATGGCGGGTCCATCGGTATTGGCTTTTCCATGGCTTCGAATGTGGTGGTCAAGGTTGTCGATCAACTGCGCGAATTCGGCGAAACGCGTCGCGGCTGGCTGGGTGTGCGCATTCAGGACGTGACCGAAGACATGGCCGAAGCCATGGGGCTGGAGAAGCCCGGTGGCGCCCTGATCAGCGACGTGCCCGAGGGGCCGGCAAAAGAAGCCGGGCTGAAGGCAGGTGACGTGATCCTGAGTTTTGACGGTGTCGAAGTGGAAGACACGCGCGGGTTGGTGCGTCAGGTTGGGGAAACGACGGTCGGCAAATCCGTTCGCGTCGTTGTCCATCGCGATGGCGGTACACAGACCGTTCTGGTCACTCTGGGTCGTCGCGAGGATGCTGAACGTGTAGAAAACGGAGACGAGCCCGCGCAGACGGACGACGAGGACGAAAACTCCGAGATCCTGGGGCTGACCATTTCCCCGCTGACCGACAAGCTGCGGGAAGACCTTGGTCTGGATGCCGAAGCCGACGGGCTGGTCGTCAGCGAAGTTGATGAGGCGTCCGAAGCCTATGCCAAGGGATTGCGGGCCGGTGATCTGATTACCGAGGCCGGTCAGCAAAAAGTGACATCCGTCAGTGACCTCGAAACACGCATGGAAGAAGCACGAGAGGCCGGGCGCAAGTCCCTGCTGCTGTTGGTGCGTCGCGGAGGTGAACCCCGGTTCGTCGCACTCAGCCTTGGTGAGTGACCCAAGGCGCAAAAAGGTAATCGGGCCGGAGTGTAAACTCCGGCCCTTTTTTGTCTGAAATTGCTGATGGAAAAGGTGAGCCATACGCCTGGGAAGGACGTATGGCTCTGGTACAGGGAGAGGTCAGTGGACAGATATCGGGGATGATTCTCTGACCTCTTACGGTAACAGTTATTAATTTAGTGTTAACGCCGCCGCATGTATGTGAAGCAGGTCACAGGCGTCAGATCAGGTCGGATTCGGCCAGTTCCTGCAATGCATCGAAGTCCTGGATCAGCAACCCACCCCGTGACGCCTGAACGATATTGTCACGTTTCCAGGTGGATATGGTCTTGGACACCGCCTCGCGCGTGGCGCCCACGAATTCGGCAAGTTCGCTTTGCGACAGGGTTATCCTGTCTGCCGGATTGTCCTGAAGTTCCGAAAGGTGAAGCAGTTTGCGGGCCAGCCGGATCGGCATCGGCAAAAAGACCTGCTCGTTCAGCTGCGAGCCCATCCAGCGCATGCGCAGACCTGCCAGACGGATCATGTCCTCGGCCAGATCGGGGTGCTGTCGTATTTGACGCAGCACATCGTTGCGCAGCACGCGCAGGACACGCGAGGGTTCGGCAGCGGAAATGGTGGCGGTACGCGGGCCGTTATCAAACAGGGCGATTTCGCCGAAGATCTCACCCGGACGCATCAGCGTCAGCGTAAGCTTTCGGCCGCTCATCGCCAAAAAGGACACTTCGAGTGTGCCTTCCAGAATGGCATAGAGCGCGTTGCCCTCGTCACCCTGTTCGAAAAGGGTTTCTCCGTCGTTCAGTGAAATTTCGGTAGCCTGCGCGGTAAGCATGGCTTTCAGGCGGTCAGATGCTTCGGCAAGAAAGCCGCTGTTTGGGAAGGCCGTCATGAGTGTACGGGGCTCCGGATGGGGGTGGTGAGTGGTTACCCCATTCTTCACAGCTTTGGCGCTTAGCCAAGCTGTTTGTGGGTAATTGCCGGATTTCAGACAGAATACTTGGCGCCAATGCGGGCATGTTCACGGTTTTGTGATGCCAGCTGTCGTAACCTATTGATGATCCGGGTCGTCCATATAGCTTTGCAGCAGGTTGAATTGCAGCATCAGAAAAACCATCAGGGCAATCGGAAACCCGAAGGTTTCGATTTTGACCCAGAGATCGGTCGACAAGGTCCGCCAGACAACTTCGTTGGCAACTGCCAAAACGGCGAAGCAGCCACAGAGGCGACGTGTCAAAATCATCCAGCCCTGATGGCGCATGGGCAACATCTCGTCCAGCACATAGGCGAGATAGGATTTCCCCTGCAAAAGACCGATGCCCAGGATGACCGAGAAGAAGCCGTAGACCAGCGTGGTTTTCATCTTGAAAAACCGCTCATCATTGAACCAGGCCGTCAGACCGCCGAAAAAGATCACCATGAAGGCCGTGAAGATCTGCATCCGGCTGAGTTTTCCGGTCAGAAACCACAATATGCCCATGGCACCCAGCATCAGCGGTACAAAGATGATCGTCGCTATGATGAAGCCGGAATATTCGATGCCGCCGATCAGGAAACTGTCGTCACGCAGGCGCAGATAGATGAAGAAGAAGGCCAGAGGCGGGCCCAGTTCCAGCACCTGTTTCAGAAACGGGTTGATTTCTTTGTTACCTGTCATGATTCTGTCCTGCTGCTTACCCGCCCATTTCAACTATTACTGCACCCAATGCAATCAAGGCCATCAGGGCAATACGCCGGGGGCCGACGGTCTCTTTCAGCACCAGCCATCCGATCAGGGCCGCGAACACGGTCGAGGTTTCGCGAAGCACCGCGGCCTCGCCCACTTTGTCCAGCCGTGTGGCGAGCATGATGGCCCCGAAGGACAATGGGGCGATGATACCGCCCGCGAGCCCGCGCAGCATCAGTGGGCCAATCGCAGGGCGATGGATCATGGCCCGCCATCTGAGGAAGGCATAAATCGGCATTGCCGCCCCGTCGATCATGAAAAACCAGGCCAGGAATGTGAACGGATCGGCGGTCGCACGAATGCCATAGGCGTCATAGGTTGTATAAAGCGCTACGAACAGCCCGGTTACGACGGCCAGAAACAAGGCGATACCCAGCGTTTCGCGGTTCGTCTCGAGATAGCGCAGGTTGTATCCGGCCAATCCGAAGATACCGGCCAGTAACACCGCGACGCCGAACCACTGCGTGGTCGAAAATGTCTCGCCGAACAGCAGGTAGGCACCAATAACGGTGAACAGGGGGCCGGTGCCGCGCACCACCGGGTAGACCACGGTGTAGGAGCCTTTGGTGTAGGCCAGCGCCTGCAAGGTCTTGTAGGCGATGTGGATCAGCCAGACGACTGCGAAGATGGGCCACATATAAGGTTCGGGCCAGGGCACGACGAAAAAGGCAAAGGGCGCGGCCATCAGGCAGTAGCAGATGTCAATCGCGCCGCGTGACAGCCAGGGGTCGTGACGCCCTTTCTGCAACGCTCCGAAGACCGCGTGCAGGAAAGCCGCCATAAGCGCCAGTCCCAGCGCAAGTTGGTGGCCCGCTTCGGTGCCTTCGAGGGAAATCAGCCAGTCGCTCAACTATCGGCCTTTTGCTGGGTGGAAAGGGTGGGGGGCTGTCTGCCCCCCACACCCCCCGAGGATATTTTCAGCCAGATGAAGGGGCGGATCAGCCCTTGTCGAGGCCAGTGAGGGCGGCGGCGAATTCTTCCGGGTCGAATGGGGCCAGGTCGTCGATCTGTTCGCCGACACCAATGGCGTGGATGGGCAGACCGAACTTGTCAGCGAGCGCCACAAGAACACCACCCTTGGCAGTGCCGTCCAGCTTGGTCATCACAAGGCCGGAGACATCGGCCAGTTTGCGGAAGGTTTCAACCTGGCTCAGCGCGTTCTGGCCGGTGGTGGCGTCGAGGACCAGAAGGGTGTTGTGCGGGGCGGTTTCATCGACCTTGCGGATGACGCGGACGATCTTGGCCAGTTCCTCCATCAGGTCGGCACGGTTTTGCAGGCGGCCTGCTGTATCGATCATCAGAAGGTCCGCCCCTTCATTCTGCGCACGGGTCAGGGCGTCGAAAGCCAGCGAAGCCGGGTCGGAGCCTTCGGGCGCGGTCAGGACGGGGACGCCAGCGCGGTCGCCCCAGACCTGAAGCTGTTCGACCGCGGCGGCGCGGAAGGTGTCGCCCGCCGCGATGACCACTTTCTTACCCGCGGATTTGAACTGGCTTGCCAGCTTGCCGATAGTTGTGGTTTTGCCGGATCCGTTGACGCCAACAACCAGAACCACCTGTGGGCGTTTGGGGTAGATGGGCAACGGCTTTGCAACAGGTTCCATCACTCGGGTGACTTCCTGCGCCAGAAGTTGCTTGATTTCCTGGGTCGACAATTTGCGGCCAAAACGACCTTCGGCCATGTTGGCCGTTACGCGCAGGGCGGTATCCACGCCCATGTCCGAGGCGATCAGCAACTCTTCAAGCTGTTCGAGCATGTCATCGTCAAGCGTGCGCCGTACCACGACCTGAGTGTCGCCCCGATTGAACAGCCGTCCCAGAACACCCTTGCGCTGCGCCGGGGTTGCTTCGGGCGGCGGCGGAGCCGGCGTAGGGTCCGCCGGAGAAGGTGTTTCGACCGGTTGCGGGGCGGGGGCCGGTTCAGGGGCGGGGACTGGTTCGGGGGTTGGGGCCGGTTCGGGAACCTCCGGGACGGGCTGAGGCTCAGGCTCTGGTTCGGGGATGACCGGATCGGGGGCGGCCGTTTCTTCGCCGCCATCTTCGACAATCGCATCGAGCCCCTGTTCCAGCCGGGACGAGGATTTGAACAGCCGATCCTTGAGCTTTGAGAAAAACGCCATCTTTGGTCTCCGCAGGTGTTCTCTTCACCTAATGCGGATTTGCGGCAGTTGCAAAGGGTCAGAGAAACGCAAGCAGCAATGCAGCTTGTGCGCCCCAGTAAAGCGGCCAGACCAGATATGGGGTCAAGGCCATTGCGGGATGCTGGGGCGGAAGCAGGAACTTTTCTGTGGCCAGGATCAGGTCGGATGCGATGAAGGCCAGCGCTCCGGGAAGAGCCCAGCGTAATGATCCGGTCTCGGGCAGGCTCAGAACCGTGATCCCCATGCCCAGAATGATCGGGATATAGCAAAGCACCGGGATCTTCAGATCACCAGCTCGTGGTGCCAGAAGTGTCGCCGCGACAATGCCCAACAGAACCAGCGACCAGACAAATCCAGGCCGGTCCAGGATCAGCGCCGGATCGCTGCTGGCGTGGGTCAGAAACAGGGCAATATAAGCCAGATGCCCGGCTGCAAAAGCACCGATCCCGGCCATGAACGTCGCCTCGGTCTCTTGCGACAGCAAAGCATCCCCTACGGCGCACATCGCCAGGGCCAGGATCAGCAGGGAAGGGGCAGCGGCAACCGCTGCGATCAGCGCCAGGATGGCAACCGATCCGGTCTTGAATGCCGTTCGCACTAGGCTGGCCGGTTTTGGAGACATCGGAAGGTAGGCGATTGCAAACAATGCGGCGATCCAGAACAGCGTTGTTGTCATCCCTTACTCTCCTGCCAGTGTCGGCTGTTGGTTCTGATGCAGTGTCAGCCTGATGTGCCGGGCAACTCAACCGGTAACGTCAAGGAAACCGGTCGCAGAATGCTGGTTGGCGTCGGATTGCGGCATCTGACAATATGAAACCATGTTGAGGCATTTGGTGATTCTTCTGATTGCGTCCGCGCAGGCCGCAACCGCGCAGACTGCGCTATCGGCTGCAGAGTTCGACGAATACACACGCGGCAAGACCCTGTTTTATGGGTTCCAGGGGCAGGTATATGGGGTGGAACGCTATCTGCCCGGGCGCAGGGTCATCTGGTCGTTTCTGGATGGCGATTGCAAGGAAGGTGTCTGGTACGAGCAAAATCAACAGATATGTTTCGTCTATGAAGACCGACCGGACCCTCAATGCTGGTTGTTCACCAGATCGGGTGGAAGGCTGATTGCGCAGTTCGAGGGCGACCCTCAGGAGACTGAACTGTACGAGGCTGATGACCGTGGCGAAGAAATGGTGTGCTATGGCCCGGAAATCGGAGTTTGAGCCTTTGATTAACGCGCACGCAGGCTTTCGTAGTTAATCATGACGTGATCGCGATAGGCCGGTCTGGCCGACAGGGTTTCATAGTATCGCCGTAGGTGCCTGAATGGTGCGCGCGGGATGTCGATGTCAAAATACCTGTACAAAATGTGGCCCAACTGGATGTCGGCCAGCGTGAAACTGGTCCCTGCGATATAAGCGCTATGCGACAATTGTTGGTCCGCAATGGCTAGTTTGTCTTCCAGCACATGCAGGGCAGCGGTGATCGCAGTTTCATCCCGGTCGGAGGGTGCCGTTCTAACGACTCGCCAGAAGACCGGCACGGTAAAATTCATGGCGACGTTCAGCTTGGCCCATTCCGCCCATTTATCGACCGTTGCACGTCGGACCGGGTCGTCAGGCCAGAAATGGTCATCAGCATAGCGTGCAGCGAGGTATCGAAGGATCGCGCCCGTTTCCCAAATTGGTGTACCGTCGTTGTCCTGTACCACCGGAATTGTCCGGTTTGGGTTGAGGGCCGCGAAGGCATCGCTGTCCAGCCCGCCAAATTCATGTCCGACGTCATGGCGGCGAAACGGCAGGCCCAGTTCGCCGACACACCACATCAGCGCCTGAACGTTGGATGATGTTTTGCGACCCCAGATTGTCAGCATGAGTCAGAAAAGCGATCCCTGATCCGGGGCGTCGGGTTTGGTTTTTTTGGCCGCTGGTTTGGCCGATCCGCCGGTTGTCAGACGACCATCAGAAAATTCGATCTCAAGGACAGTGTGCACGGCTGCCTGCGACTTGGTTGTAACGACCGCACCTTCTGCGCGAACCACAGCGTACCCTCGTTCCAGCGTCGCTTTGTAACTGAGCGTTTCGCGCAGCCGGTCGGTCGCGTCCAATTGTTGACGCAGCCTGTCCAGCCGGGATTTGTGCGCTGTATTCAGACGCTCTGACAGTCGGTTCAGGTTTTCGGTGCGGTTTTTTAACTCTTGCCTGATCGGGCGCAGAGACAGGCGGGACGTCAGGTTGCGCCATCGGTCGCGGCGGGTTTCGACAATCCCGCGCAGGGTTGACGGGCGCAAATGTGCGGATGTGTCCAGCAATTTGACGCGCCGGTTCTGAACACCGCGGATCAGGGCGTTGGGCAGGCGGTCCGAGACCTGATCCAGGCGTTGCCTTGGTGTGTCGAGCAGGCTGTCAGCCCTTGGCAGCGCGCGTGACAAATCCCTTAAGCGCTGCGAACGGCGTTGCACGGCATCCGTTGCCGCCCGCGACAAACGCGCGCCTTGTTCGCCGGTCCAGGCCAGCAATTCCAGCCGCACAGGTACCGCCAATTCGGCGGCGGCGGTGGGCGTAGGGGCCCGACGATCCGAGACGAAGTCGATCAGGGTCGTGTCCGTTTCATGCCCCACGGCTGAAATCAGTGGAATCGCGGATGCGGCGGCAGCCCGCGCGACGATTTCTTCGTTAAATCCCCAAAGGTCTTCGATCGAGCCGCCACCGCGCGCAACAATGATCAGATCAGGGCGTGGCAAAGCGCCGCCGGGCGTCAGCCGATTGAACCCTTCGATTGCCCGCGCGACCTCGGGCGCGCAGTTGGCGCCCTGAACTGCAACCGGCCAGATCAGTACCTTTCGCGGGAACCGGTCGCGCAGCCGGTGCAGGATGTCGCGGATCACCGCGCCGGAAGGAGAGGTCACAACGCCGATGATCTGGGGCAGGTAAGGCAGGTGAGTCTTGCGTTCGGGCGCAAACAGGCCTTCCGACTCAAGCTGTTTCTTGCGTTTTTCCAGCAACGCCATCAGCGCGCCTTGTCCGGCAACCGCAACTTCGTCGACGTTCAGATTGTATTTTGATTGCGCGCCAAAGGCGGTCAGCCGTCCGGTGACGACAACTTCAAGACCTTCTTCGGGCACAACGGAGAGGCCGGAAACCTGACCTTTCCAGGTTGTGCAAGCCAGGACGTTCCGGTCATCCTTTATGTCATAGTACAAATGCCCCGAACGTGCTTTGAAGACGCGACCGACCTCGCCGCGCACACGGATTCGGCCAAACGCACCTTCGAGGGTCCGTTTCACTTCGCCCGAGATGTCCGAAACGGTGTATTCAGGGGTATTCTGGCCGGGAATTGGGTCGTCTAGCAGGTCGGACATTTCAGCGCCTTGTTTCAAATGCTCACCCAGCTTAGAACGCCGCGCAGGCAAGGCCAAGCAGATCGGAGAGCATTCATGAACATCCTTATTCTCGGCAGCGGCGGGCGTGAGCACAGTCTGGCCTGGGCGGTGCTGCAGAACCCCAAATGCGACCGTCTGATCGTGGCACCCGGAAATGCCGGGATCGCGCAGATCGCCGATTGCGCGGCGCTGGATATCGAAAACGGTGGCGCGGTTGTCAGCTTTGCCGAAGAAAACGCGATAGATTTCGTGATCGTCGGGCCTGAAGCCCCTTTGGCGGCAGGTGTTGCCGACCGGTTGCGGGAAGCGGGCGTTCTGGTTTTTGGACCGTCGGCCGGTGCCGCACAACTTGAGGCATCAAAGAGCTTTACCAAGGAAATCTGCGATGCCGCGGGTGCCCCGACAGCGGCCTATGCCCGGTTCACCAAGGCCGGTCCGGCCAAGGACTACATCCGGACCCAGGGTGCGCCCATCGTCGTCAAGGCGGATGGTCTGGCTGCGGGCAAGGGCGTGATCGTGGCAATGGACGAGGACACTGCGCTGGCGGCCATTGACGACATGTTCGGTGGCGCTTTTGGCGGTGCCGGAGCCGAGGTCGTGATTGAAGAGTTCATGGAGGGCGAAGAGGCCTCGCTTTTCGTGCTGTGTGACGGTGAAGATATCCTGTCCATTGGCACTGCGCAGGACCACAAACGGGTTGGAGAGGGCGATACTGGGCTGAACACCGGCGGCATGGGCGCATACTCTCCCGCACCGGTTTTGAACGCCGAAGTCGAAGCGCGTGCGATGGAAGAGATTGTGCGCCCGACCATGGCCGAGATGAAACGTCGCGGGGTGCCGTTTCAGGGCGTGCTTTATGCCGGGTTGATGATCCGGGATGGGCAGCCGAGGTTGGTCGAATACAATGTTCGTTTCGGCGATCCGGAATGCCAGGTTCTGATGATGCGACTTGGCGCGCAGGCGATGGACCTGATGCACGCAGCCGCCGAGAGGCGTTTGCGCGATACACAAGTGAATTGGGCAGATGATCATGCGATAACGGTTGTCCTGGCTGCAGAGGGATATCCGGGGACCTATGAAAAAGGTTCGGTGATCCGGGGGTTGGATGACCTGCCGGAAGACAGCAAGAACATGGTGTTCCATGCCGGAACCAAGTCTTCTGAAGGGCGGATTACTGCGTCGGGCGGGCGGGTTCTGAATGTCACGACACGTGGCGGGTCGTTGCAGGACGCGCGTGACAGGGCTTATGCGATGATTGATGCGATAGACTGGCCGGAGGGTTTCTGTCGGCGGGATATCGGCTGGAGGGCACTGTAAGCTCTGGCAGAGGTCTCGTGACGGGCTTGTCGTCGTTTTATGATCAGGGGGCTTTGCCCCCTCGGCCTGCGGCCTCACCCCCAGGATATTTTTGGCCAGATGAAGGGGCGGATCAGCAAGTCAGGGCTTGGGTGAGGCTGTCGCGGCCCCGGAACGGTCCCAGATCTGTTGATTGCCAGCCCTTGTCATACGTGACGCTGACAATACGAGACCAGTTGCCGTCGGCCAGTATCAGCGAGGGAGTGTCCCCGCAGGAGCGCAGGCCGCCGGAGATGAAATCCTCGCCGATGCGATGGTTCGTCAGATTGGGAATTGTTGCGATCTCGGTCAGTTGGTTGTTCTCGAAACGCCAGATCCGTAGCGTTTTTGCAAGATGAGGGCGGTCGACATAGGCGATTTCGACATGGCCGTCGTTGTCCAGGTCCGCAGCGCCGACCGGTGCGAGCCAGCGGAAACGGGTGCCGATGTAGGGCGTGGCCGCGATCAGGCCGCCGCCGTTGTAGATTGCAAGCCGGGCACCCTTGTCGCGATGGCTTTCGACGACAAGGGCTTCGCGACGGCCGTCGTTGTCAACGTCGACCAGGCGCGGCCGGATGTCTTCGAAAACACGTTCTTCTGGCAGCCGTATAGTATACTGCGTCGATCCGGGTGCGTATTGCAGGACCAGCGCGCCGTATTCAATCTGATCACCCAGAACACCATGGGGGTATCGCGCCGTGGGTTCGAAGTATTCGGCCGAGCCCAGTGGTTCATATTGCCACGGTTGCTGCGATTGTGCCGTGACCGGACATACACCGAGTGCGATTGCGACGGCGACGACCGGTCTGGCTGGCATCAGATCTGTTTTTCCGGCATCTGCACGACCAGACCGTCCAGAGCATCCGTGACCTTGATCTGGCAGGTCAGTCGCGAGCGGGCCGGATCGGGTTCAAAGGCAAAGTCCAGCATGTCTTCTTCCATGTCGTCCTTGGCCGGGATTTTCTCGACCCAGTCGGGGTGAATGTAGACATGGCAGGTCGAGCAGGCGCAGGCGCCGCCGCAATCGGCCTCGATGCCGGGAATGTTGTTGTCACGGGCCCCTTCCATGACGGTCAGTCCGTTGGCGACCTCGACAGTGTGTTCGGTACCGCCATGCTCGACATAGGTGATCTTTGCCATTGCGTGCGTCTTCCTTTTGCGATGTTCGAAACCTTCCTTAGTCAAGGCATTTAGCTCTTTCCAGCCTCATTTGCGACTCGGCGTGCCGCGACTGGACTTTCTTGTCATTTGTTCTATTTTTGTTCTTATGCTTGTTGTCCCTGTTCGCCCCACAGATCAAAACAGCGATTGGCCGCGCCCGCCCGCGTGCCTGCCCGCCTGCCAACTGAACGCCCCGCCCGAAGGTGCACGCGTGACGGTGGCGGGGCTGGTGATCCTGCGGCAGAGACCGGGGACGGCCAAGGGGGTGATATTCGTCACGCTTGAGGATGAGACCGGCATCGTCAACGTGGTGGTCTGGCGCAAGATCTACGAACAATTCCGCCGCGCGGTGATCTCGGGGCGGTTGTTGAGGGTAACGGGCCGGATGCAGCGGGCGCATTCGGTGACACATGTGATCGCGGAAGAGATCGAGGATATCTCGGGGATGCTGGATGTGTTGGTGCGGGGGGAGGGATAGGTCTGCCTTACGGACAAAGTGGACGCTTGCCGGTTGCAAGACTTGCGGTCCGGCGCTCATGGATACGTGCTTTATGATCCATGTGTGAGTATAAGGCGCTTTTCCGCCGCTTTGACGCCGGTTGGTCGACTCTCTGGTGCCGGAAGGGTACTTGCAAGCATCTTTGCGCGTCGGCCTTTGTCAAAGCCTGGGCTTGACAGTGCACCACTCAACGTCTTCTCGAAGTCAGTCCGGATGCCCAACGTAACACAAAATGGATCGCTCAAAAAAAATGTCCGACCGGATGAGAGCCAGATCCACGATCGTTTTGTCGAACTTTCAGAGTTCACGCGATCAAAAGGATATGTACACACCGCCAAAATGATCGATGAGGCACTGAATGCTTACGCCTTCGAACGCAGGCACCTTGGGATTGCAACAACGTACCTCTCAGAATTGCAGCAGCAGAAGGGCGTTGAGTTGTCACGGTCGGAGGAAGAAACAGATCGGAAACAGCATTCGGTTCCAAACTTCCGCTCTGCGCGGTCGAAAAAACCGATTGGCGTGGATTTCAAAAAGACAGAGCGTTCAGTCGGCCCAGCTCAAACAACAGAGACAGGGCATGCGGCTTTTGTCCTGACCGCCCGGATGCGTACGGACGGCAGCAATGCTGCGCAAATGCGGAAGGGTCTCCGGAAAAACAAGCTGATGCCTTTGCCGGCGGAGCCTGAATTCCTGTTTCGCTAGCGGTCTTTGGTATGGCCAAGGTAGAAACAGCAGATGATCATTGAGAGCCCAATCTGGCTTCTTCACAACATTATCGCTTGAATAGCACCCCTTGCGATTGCTTGTCCCGGTGATCGCCGCGCAAATCGGCATGCAGCGCGCGACCGGCCTGCACGCCGGGGCGGGCACTGACGGCTTCCAGCCAGCGCGCAAAATGGGGCTTGTCCTCAAGCACTTGCTGTTGACCTTCCCACAGGCTGGCCCAGCCCCAGATTGACATGTCGGCGATGGAATAAAAATCGCCCGCGACGTACTCGTTTTCCGCCAGCCGACGATCCAGTACGCCATACAGACGCCCAACCTCTGCCCGGTAGCGGTCCTTCGGATAGGGGTGGTCCTGCGGCGGGTCCATGTTCGGGGCGTATTTGAGGAAGTGGTGCGCCTGACCGGCCATGGGGCCGACGCCGCCCATTTGCCACATCAGCCATTCTTCGACGGCAATGCGATCACGCTCGGTTTCGCCATAGAACCGTCCCGTCTTGCGGGCCAGATACATCAGGATCGCGCCGCTTTCGAAGACCGAAACCGGGGCGCCGTCCGGGCCGTCGGGGTCGACAATTGCGGGCATGCGGTTGTTCGGCGAAATCTTCAGAAATTCGGGGTCAAACTGATCACCCTTGCCGATATTGATCAGATGGGTTGTGTAGGGCAGGCCCATCTCTTCCAGGGCAATGGAAACCTTCCAGCCATTCGGTGTCGGCCAGAAATACAGATCGATTGGTTTGGTCATGGCTCCTCCGTGTATCGGCGATCATGCGGCTTTCTGCCGGTTCGGCAAGAGGCGGTTACGAAAGCGTGACAGAACCAAGCGCAGCCTTGACGAATAGCGGCCCGAGGCGTATGGCAGCACAGAGCTACGTGGCGATTTGTTACCGGATTGCGGGCCACGCTAAACAACACCGCTAAAAGGTCAGGATGAAAGACCCCTTTCGCTTGGCCGCGTCTGGGGTTTTTTGTTTGCCTCCCGCGTCGGGGGCGGAAAGGAAAAAGATGAGCGAGACCTGGAACAAACGCACTCAAGCCGTTCATGGCGGTATTCGCCGCAGCCAGTATAACGAGGTCAGCGAAGCGATCTTTCTGACGCAGGGTTTCGTCTATGACACTGCCGAGCAGGCCGAGGCGCGATTCATCGAATCCGGCCCGGATGAGTTCATCTATGCCCGCTATGGCAACCCAACCGTGGCGATGTTCGAACAGCGCATCGCCGCTCTGGAAGGCGGTGAAGATGCGTTTGCCACCGCTTCCGGCATGGCGGCCGTGAACGGCGCGCTGACGTCGATGCTGCAGGCCGGTGACCATGTTGTTTCGGCCAAGGCGTTGTTTGGCTCCTGTCTGTATATTCTTGAAAGCATCCTGACGCGGTATGGCGTTGAGGTGACGTTTGTGGACGGAACCGATCTGGCCGCGTGGGAGGCTGCGATCCGGCCGGACACCAAGGCTGTTTTCTTCGAATCCATGTCGAACCCCACGCTTGAGGTCATTGATATTGCCGCAGTGTCCCGGCTTGCTCATGCGGTCGGTGCAGTGGTTATCGTCGACAATGTGTTCTCGACCCCGGTCTTCTCGCGCGCGATCGAGCAGGGTGCCGACGTGGTTGTGTATTCAGCCACCAAACACATAGACGGGCAGGGGCGTGCTCTGGGTGGTGTGATCATCGGCACTAAGGAATTCATCCGTGGCACGGTCGAGCCGTATCTCAAGCATACAGGCGGCGCGCTGAGCCCGTTCAACGCCTGGATCATGCTGAAAGGGCTGGAAACGATGTCGTTGCGCGTAAACGCGCAGGCCGAGACGGCGCAGACAGTTGCGGAAGCGCTTGAAGGGCATCCTGCTCTGGTTCGCACGTTGTATCCGGGGCTGAAAACCCATGCGCAAAACGCGCTTGTTCAGGATCAGTTGGGCGGCAAGGGCGGAACGGTTCTGTCGTTGGATATCAAAGGCGGAAAAGAAGCAGCCTTTGCATTCCTGAATGCCATGACCATTCCGGTGATCTCGAACAATCTGGGTGATGCGAAGTCGATCGCGACACACCCCGCCACAACCACGCACCAGCGCCTGAGTGAGAAGCAGCGGGATGAGTTGGGCATCACGCCGGGCCTGATCCGCCTTTCAATCGGGCTGGAAGACCCGACAGATCTTCTGGCGGACATTCAACAGGCGCTTGCGGCATCGCAAAAGTAGACAGATGCACCCTGTGGCTTGCAGTCGCCGCAGGGTGCACGTGCCTCAGGCCCGTCCGTAGAAACCCATCCGCTCGGTATCCGAAAACGTGACGCCGGGATTTTCGTAATAGGAGAACACGGCAATTATTCGTGGCTTGCTTCCTGCTACGGGCGTCACCCGATGGGCGGTATTCTTGCCCTTGAACACGTTCAGGGTTCCGGGGCTCAGGGAAATAGCCCGACTGTTTTCATCGTTGCCGCTCAGCAGTCTTGCGACGCCGTCATAGTTCGGGTCGGCTTCACTGCGCAGGTCTTTCCGGTACTCAAAAGCGCCACCCTGATCCGGTGCCTGTAACAGCATCGTTGTAGTGAACTCTGACCGGTCAAAATGCCAGTTCAGGGCCTGACCCTCGCGATAGGACATTACGTTCACCCGGGCCATCGGATCGTCCATCACATACAAAGTGGGTTTGTCCATCGTCGCCGCCAGAAATCGGGCGAATTCGGGCCATTCATAAAGTCTGAGCAAGGCAGAGTCAGGGATCTGGTCCGCGCAAAGCGTCCGGTTGGATGTCTGAAACTCCTGCAAAGCCGGGTGGTCGCCCGGCAGGCTGTCGATCTTTTTGAAGTAAATGTTGTGTCGGCGCTCGTGCAGAAATGCTTCGCTGTCAAATCGGGGGGCCATTTCCGCTACCGCCGCTGCCGCGACCTTGCTGTGCATCAACCCTTCGAGGTTGAACATTCCGGTCGCTTCAAGGTCTTTGCGACAAGTTTCGACAAGCGCGTCCCATTCCGGGCTGCCGGGTTTGTCGATTGGAAACCGGTCAAGATCAAGAATGTCTCTCATGCCCTTCCTTTCCTTTGCTGGGGTCCTGCACCCTTTGCACCTACTGAAAGGCTAGGTCGGGAAATTTGACTTAACTGTCCCGTTTGCGACAGACATCCAGTCCTGGGCTATCGCGACTTGCGAACCAATGCGGGAATTTCGCAAGGAACGGCGCATTCTTGTTGAAAATGACGGTTTTGCATTACTTTTTGCAGTGCGATCTGATACTGCGCGCCTATCGGGCAAGACTGGTAAAAGAACGACAGTCGTATATATTCCGACGACCAACCCCGAGGAAATCTGATTGATGAACGTTTACCCCGGCGACCTGAACGACGCACCTGACGACGAAGATGCTGCCGCGGCGCTGAAGCTTCTGCGCAAATGGGCAGAATCTGCGACAGAGGCCGAGATAAATCAGCTTGATCCTGCGGTTGCCCGGCTTGTTCCCGGCTTGATTGCGTCCAATTATCCCCCTTTGTCGCGGCAATACCCTCAGAACTTTCGCGTCGATGAGGCGTATCGCGCGACGTTGCCCGATCTGCAAAACGGTCCGTCCAGCCTGATCCGCGGCGCAAAGCAGCAAATTCAGCATGTCGGTATCTCGAATTTCCGCCTGCCGATCCGCTTTCACCGCAAAAATGATGAGGATCTGACGCTGGAAACCTCGGTCACGGGTACTGTCAGCCTTGAGGCCGGGAAAAAGGGCATCAACATGTCCCGGATCATGCGATCCTTCTACAAACACGCGGAACGCACCTTCAGTTTCGAGGTGATGGAAGCAGCGCTGGATGACTACAAGACCGATCTGGACAGTTTCGATGCGCGTATTCAGATGCGGTTCTCGTTTCCCGATCGCGTTGAAAGCCTCCGCTCTGGCCTGGGTGGGTTCCAGTATTATGATATCGCGCTTGAACTGGTCGAACAGAACGGCGTGCGTCAGAAGATCATGCATCTGGACTACGTCTATTCCTCGACCTGCCCATGTTCGCTGGAATTGAGCGAACATGCACGCGCATCGCGGGGGCAACTGGCGACACCGCATTCGCAGCGTTCGGTCGCGCGAATCTCGGTCGTTGTCGACAGCGCCGCAGATTGCTTGTGGTTCGAGGACCTGATTGCCCTGTGCCGTCGCGCGGTTCCGACCGAAACTCAGGTCATGGTCAAGCGCGAAGATGAGCAGGCGTTTGCCGAACTGAACGCCGCCAACCCGATTTTTGTCGAGGACGCCGCTCGGTTGTTCTGTGCCGAACTGCTTGCGGACCATCACATCGGCGATTTCCGGGTAGTTGCCAGTCATCAGGAAAGCCTGCACAGCCACGACGCGGTGTCCATTCTGACAGAAGGGCCGACCTTTGCGGCGGCCAGTCTGGATCCCCGGCTGTTTACCACATTGTTCCACGTCGGTTGATCTGCCTGATTTAAGGGCAGTTTTCCGAAAATAGGGTGCGTCTTGGCGATTTATTGCCGCACCGCAGCAAAAATTCTGCACAAGCACAAATATTTGGGTAGTCTGCAAGACAATGCAGATGCAGCATGATCGCACCAGGTGGTGCGACACCTTAAAGGATGCCGGGACGTGCAACGCCTTGGATTGCAAATTCGGTCTGCCGCCCAAAGGGCCCGAACCGGGGAACCCCCTTTGCTCTGTCTCTGCCTGCATCGCTTTCAGAGGAGAATTAGTAGATGAACCCGATTTCCGGACCATTGGAACTTCAGGCTGCGGCCGTGCGTGTGGCTGGCTATGCCATGGTCAATCAGATGAAGATCATGCAAATCATGACCCGCTCTGCGATCGAGTTGCCTTTAGTACCCTTGCAGGCACTACGTGCGGCAGCGTCTGAGTCCTCTGCGGTGGAACCTGCTAAGGAAGCAGTCCGCGCAAAGCCAGCGGCAAAGCCAAAGGCAGCGGTAAAACCCAAGATCCGGGCAAAACCTAAAGCGCAGGTAACGCCAAAGGCACCTGTTGTCAGAGCGTCGTCTGTCACGCCCAAACCGGTGGCAAGGAAAGTGGAACCTAAGACCGCGCTGGTCGCCAACGCTGCCACGCCGAAACCTGCCAGCGCAAAATCGTCCGCTACTATGGCCAAGGCGCCGACGCCCAAAAAGCCAGCGGTCAAGCCGGAAGCGGTAGCAAAGCCTGAAACCGTCAAAGTGGCGGCACCCAAGTCTCAGGCAGGCAAGACGGCCGAAATAGTGACAACCAAACTGCCGGACGACAAGCCAAAGCCTGTCGCGCGTCAAGCAAGCAAGGCTCCCGAGGCACAAGCGGCGGCAAAGCCTAAAACCGCTGCCGAACAGCCGGTGCGGCGCACCCGGGCACCTTCCAAACCGCCTGCGATGCCAGTTCAGGCACCAAAATCGGACAGTTGAACCCGACATCCGCTTGACACAGTCGTGCAGGCGCGCCAACGCTGCGCCTCATGACGGATATGCGCCCGGTTGGATATGTGATTGGCCTGTTGGTCGCCATTCTAGGGGCGACCATGCTGCTGCCGTTGCTTGCTGACCTGATCGAAGGGCGGGGCGAATGGAATGTCTTTCTGGAAAGCGCCGTCATTACCGTTATGACCGGCGTGGTCCTGGCCATGAGCTGTTCAAACGGTGTGGGCGAGGGGCTGACAATCCGCCAGACCTTTCTGCTGACAACCGGCGTGTGGGTTGCCCTGCCGGTGTTTGGCGCTATTCCGTTCATGTTCGGCGAAACCGAACTGCGTTTCGTTGACGCCTATTTCGAGGCCATGTCCGGCCTGACTACGACAGGGTCCACGGTTCTATCGGGCCTGGACGGCATGCCCACTGGATTGCTGCTGTGGCGCGGAATCCTGCAATGGTTGGGCGGGATCGGAATCATCGTGGTTGCGATGGTGTTCCTGCCCGAACTGCGTGTCGGGGGAATGCAGATCTTCCGCTCGGAAGGCTTTGAGACCATGGGAAAGATTCTGCCGCGCGCGCAAGAGATCGCCGGGCAGATTTCCATGATCTATGTTGTACTGACTCTGATTTGTGCCCTGGTCTATGCAGCCTTCGGGATGAGTTTTTTCGACGCCGCAGTGCATTCGATGACGACCATCGCGACCGGAGGATTTGCTAACTATGACAGCTCATTCGCCGTATTCTCGGGTCCGACAGAGTATGCCGCTGCCGTTTTCATGATCCTGGCTGCACTGCCATTCGTGCGGTATGTGCAACTGGCCAATGGCAACACCGGTTCGCTTTGGCAAGACAGCCAGATTCGCGCCTTTCTGGCGACCATTGCGGTGTTGGTCGTTGTCATGACCGTCTTTCTGACGACCGTGTTCCCGCACCATTGGGAAAGAGCCTTGCGGGAATCGCTGTTCAACATCACCTCGATCATTTCCGGCACGGGCTATGCCAGCGTCGACTACATGGGTTGGGGCAATTTTCCGATTATGCTGTTCTTTCTGATCGGTCTGATCGGTGGCTGCGCGGGCTCCACGGCCTGTTCGATCAAGGTATTCCGGTATCAGCTTTTGTTCGCGTCGATCAAAACCCAGATCAGCCGCATTCGTTCGCCACACGGCGTGTTCACACCGCAATATGACGGCCGCCCCATCAGCCGAGATGTTCTGACCTCGGTCATGAGCTTCTTCATGTTCTTCGTGCTGACGATGGGTGTCCTGTCCTGGGCGCTGGCTCTGACCGGATTGGATTTCATTACATCTGTGTCCGGTGCTGCAACCGCACTTGCCAATGTCGGACCGGGCCTCGGCAATCAGATCGGACCGGCCGGCAATTTCGCGGGGTTGAGCGATACGGCGAAATGGCTGCTGATCACGGGTATGCTGGTCGGTCGGCTTGAACTGCTGGCGGTTTACGCGATCTTCACCGTTCAATTCTGGAGAAGTTGATGAAAAGAACCCTTGGTGCGCAGATCTCGCATATGCTCAGGGATCGTGGCGTAGATGTGATCTTTGGCATTCCGGGCGTACATAATCAGGAAATGTATCGCGGTATCGAAGAAGCGGGCATCAAGCACGTGCTGGCGCGGCACGAGCAGGGGGCGGGCTTTATGGCCGACGGCTATGCTCGTGCTACCGGGAAACCGGGCGTGGCTTATGTGATTTCCGGACCAGGGTTGTGCAATATCATGACGCCGATGGGGCAGGCTTATTCCGATTCCGTCCCGATGCTGGTCCTGTCCTCCTGTCTGGATGAGGTAAATGCCCAGCGGGGCCAGTTGCATCAAATGAAGGATCAGCGCGCCGCCGCGGAAACCGTGGCGGACTGGTCCTGCCTGGCCAACACCGCCGACGCGGCCTTTGGCCTGGTCGAACGCGCGTTCGAAGAGTTTGAGCTGAAGCGCCCACGCCCCAAACACATTCAGGTGCCGATCGCACAGCTTGAGGCCGAGGCCGACCCGGCGCCGTTCCCGAATCAGCCCGGGCTCAGAACAAAAGTGCTGCCACCTGATATCGCGCCGGTCCTGTCGATGCTGAATATCTCGCGCCGCCCCCTGTTCATTCTGGGCGGAGGGGCGCATTCAAATCTGTGGCGGCAGATATTGACGCAACTGGGGGCGGCATGCTTCACCACTTTTGCGGGGCGGGGCATGGCGGGCACCGGTTACGCTCTGGATTTCGGGGCGATGCTGACACGACCGGGCAGCGCCGATGTGATCGCGTCAGCGGATCTGATTGTCGCCGTTGGGGCGGAACTGGGGGAAGTCGATCTCTGGCGCGACAAACTTGGGCACACATCGCAACTGATCCGCGTCGATCTGGACCCCGAGGTTCTGTCAGACCGGCATCGTGCAGCGATCAAGCTGCAGGCGGATGGTGAAAGCTTTGCGAAAACGCTTTGGGCGGTGTTGGATAAGGTGAAACCGGCAACTGGTTGGGCCGCCGAGGAGGTGGCCAGCGCCCGTACCAAGTGGCGGGCCGAAATCGACGCCGAACGCCCCGGGATCGCCGCAGCGATTGATGTGATGCGCGCGGCTTTGCCCGCAGATACGATGATTTACTCGGATATGACGCAGTTTGCCTATGTCGCAAAGGAACTCTGGGACATGGACTATCCGTATCACTGGCATCACCCGACCGGGTTCGGCACGTTGGGATATGCGTTGCCTGCCGGCATTGGCGGCGCGATTGCCCGACGCGGCAAGCCCACGGCCGTGATCGCCGGGGACTATGGGTTCCAGTACACGATGCAGGAATTGGGCGTGGCGGTCGAACTGGGTTTGTCCCTGCCAATCATTCTGTGGGACAATGGCAAGCTGAAGGAAATTGAAGACAGCATGGTGCGCAGCCAGATTGCGCCGAATGCCGTTGAGGCTCGCAATCCAGATTTCTGCAAGCTGGCCGAAGCATTTGGCGCGTTGTCGTCGCAGCCCAACTCGGGGGTCGGCTTGCAATCCGCCATCCGTGCGGCGTTGGATGCGCCGGTGCCCACGCTGATCCGCGTCACACCGGACATATTCTGAAGCTTCGGAAAACAGATATGGCGCCGCCTGGTCTGGCGACGCCATTAGTGGAACCTAACGGTTTCTTAGTCCCAGCAGTGAACCAGAACAGTCATTCCGGTTGCGCGGCGGTTCAACTCGTTTGGTGAAATTTCACCGACTGCCTGCCCAGGCTGACCTGCAACACCGGCTTTATCCAGGACTGTACGCAGTCGATCAACCGAGGCGGCAAGACTGACCGAGTCGGGCAGGGTGCGACCGTCAGAGGCCTTAGGCAGAAGCATCCCGACCACGTTTCCGCTGTCGTCGAACACCGGACCGCCTGCATCGCCGGGCTGTGCGACCAGTGTAAGACGTTTTATTCCATCTTCGCCATTCAGGCCCCGCACATCGGCGACTTGACCGAAAGTCAGTGTTGGTGCACCCAATGCGCCCAGATAGGAAAAGCCAGATACGGCCACTTCGGATCGGATACGAGGCTCATCTGCGCTGAATTCGGCCACGCTCATGGGGGCAAGTGCCCGGCTTGGGCGCAACACGGCCACGCCTAGATCGGCATCGTCCCACGCCACCTGAACCTCCTGATCGTCGTCCAGGGTCATACGGGTGCAGTTGTTTGCCACTTCCGAAACCGTCAGAACCGTACCGTTGGCAGCGGCGAAGAAGCCCGAGCGGGACAAGCGCGGTTTACGCACCTGCAAGCCTGAAACCAGGTCGATCCGCTGTTCCGCATCCGCGCCGGCACCGGCGTCAAGGACCGCATCCCTTGTGGTAAAGCTGGCGTTGATGGAGGCCAGTACGCGTGCACGGCGCGCCTCGTCCCCTTCCGGCCAGACCAGGGTGAAGCCCTTGATCTTGCCATCCTTCAATGCGGCCTGCGTGTAGGATACAATCCCTTTCCCGCGGCCTTCCAGCGTGAAGCGATCGCCCCGCAGGGTGCGCGGGCCGTTCAGCGGAACAATTTCCAACGACTGCATCACCTCGTACAAAGCGCGCAACGTCGCTTTGTCACCTTCCTGGCTGATCAACAGCACCTGTGCATTTAGATCTGAGGTCGCATTGAAATGCGCAAACGGTGCTTCGTAGCGGTCAAAGGCCACAACACCCAGCGGCAAGTCCAGTTCAATACCGGCCTGCGGGTCTGCATAACGCTTCATGCCAACGCTGATCAGCGGTGCATTGTAGTCATCCATCAAGGCCTTGCGCTGCAGCGTCGTCAGAACGCCGGTGGTTTCAAACCCATTGAAGCGCTGCCATTCGGCCATGGAACGGCGTGTACCCTGACCAAATGCCCCGTCGATCGTCGAGTTATAGAAACCCTCCGACTGCAATGCTGACTGCAGGTCTTTGCGTTCCTGCGCAGTCAGCAGACGTTCGCCCTGCAGAGCTTGCGATCGGGTTTCATCGGCATCTTGCGGAACCGCTGCAGCTTGCGGCTGTTCTGTTTGCGCCTGGGTTTGAACCGGCGGCGTTACCGCGCCCCGATCCAGAACGTTCGCACCAACTGGCCAGAATTGCGGCCCCAGTGCGTTCGAAAAGGCAATGAAACTGTCCGACGGGATTTGACCCTCAGCCCGGTAAACCTGCAGAACCTGATCCGCATCTGATCGTAAATAGGGTCCTATTACAATGGCATACCAGCCGCTGTTAAGGCGAAACCCATTCACGTCGGGCAGGGTATTTGCATAGATCTGCGCCCGATCCTGCGCCGCCTGCAAGGTCGGTTGTGCCTCGATCTGGACCCAGACACCCGTATCCTGTTGCGCAAAAACGGCGCGCACACCCAGTAGAAAAAGAAATGCAATTGAAGTGAATATGCGTGCCATTGTCCGCCTGTGTTTCGCAGAGTTTTTTCAGCCCGGAGAATACGCCAAATCAGCCTCGGAACGCCATGGCCAGATTACGGGGAATTTCCAGTGTGGCCGCACAGAGACATGACGAGCCCACTGGCCCGTTGACGCCCCCGGACCCCTTGCATAGGAAGGGCAAAACCGACCGGAAACGGATGCTGCGGCGTCCAGGGGAAATGTCATGACCGAACCGTCCAGCGCTCCACGTTCATTTCAGGAGATCATCCTGAGGCTTCAGACCTACTGGGCCACCAAAGGATGCGCCATTCTGCAGCCCTATGACATGGAAGTTGGAGCTGGCACGTTTCATCCTGCCACGACGCTCCGCTCGCTGGGGTCCAAACCCTGGGCTGCGGCCTATGTGCAGCCCTCGCGCCGTCCCACTGATGGTCGCTATGGCGAAAACCCGAACCGGTTGCAGCACTATTATCAGTATCAGGTGCTGATCAAACCCAGCCCGCCCGATCTGCAGGAGTTGTATCTGGGCAGCCTCGAGGCGATCGGCATCGACATGGGTTTGCACGACATCCGATTTGTCGAAGATGACTGGGAAAGCCCAACTCTGGGCGCATGGGGTCTTGGCTGGGAAGTCTGGTGCGACGGGATGGAAGTCAGCCAGTTCACCTATTTCCAGCAGGTCGGCGGACATGATTGCGCGCCGGTCTCGGGTGAACTGACCTATGGGCTCGAGCGTCTGGCGATGTATGTGCTGGGCATCGATCACGTGATGGATATGCCGTTCAATGACCCGCAATCGCCCAGCCCTTTGACCTATGGCGACATCTTCAAACAGACCGAAGAGGAATACGCCCGCTGGAACTTCGATGTGGCCAACACCGAGGTATTGTTGCGTCACTTCGAAGAGGCCGAGGCAGAATGCGCCGCCATTCTGGCGCAGAAACATGACGATCCCAAGACCGGGAAGCGTATCATCATGGCGCACCCCGCTTATGACCAATGCATAAAGGCCTCGCACATCTTCAACCTGCTTGATGCCCGTGGCGTGATCTCGGTGACGGAGCGTCAGGCGTATATCGGGCGTGTGCGGGCGCTGGCCAAACAATGTGCGGATGCGTTTGTTCTGACCGGGGCCGCCGGTCACGCGGGCTGATGGGCCGGTCAGGCCAAACCGGGAAGCAATGCCTTCAGGCCGTCCGCGATCATGCCGATTGCGATGGCCGACAGGATCATGCCCATGAACCGGCTCATGATCACGCGCGCGTTGTCAGACAGCCGCTTTGCCAGGGCCGTGGCGTTCCAGAACGTGATCAGAAGCAACGACACGACTGCAAGAAAAACACATGTGTAGACAATGGCTTCGGTCGGGCTTTTGATGCGATGAGCATACAGGATCAAGGTTGTAATCGTTCCGGGACCAACGAGAATGGGAAATGCAAGCGGGTAAAAAGCGACCGCTTCAAGCGTCGCATAGGATTGCTTTTCATCCTGCGTGCCATGGTGCGAACTGCTTTCGTTACCGTTCAGCATGTTCAGCCCGAACATCAGAACGACAAGGCCCCCGGCAACGCGCAGGTCGTCGACGCTGATTCCAAAAAGACCCAATACCTGACTGCCGATGACGGCAAACCCTCCACCCAGGATCAGGCAATAGACAGCAGTCTTGATCGCAACTTTTCGCTGGTCGGCGACGGACAGGCTCTGTGTGACGCTCAGGAACACCGGCAGGTTGGTGACCGGGTTCATAATCGCGAAAAGCGCGCCAAAAAAGCCGATGGCAAGGGTCGTTTCCATTCAGGGTGCCTCGATCAGTTCTGCAATCTGCGCGAGGTTGTCCTATTTTCAACGATGAATGAAGGGGCAGCATGAGCGAAAAAAGAAAAAGTTCGGCCGGAAAGGTCCTTGTTGTCATTCTGTTGATGTGCGCGGCCATCGCGGGCATCAGCATGTATTATTTGCAGATTTACGGGTTCTACTATGATGTCGAAGCGAAACCGGGCAAGGATGTCGTTCTGACGGAAGTCAAAACGAACCAGCCGGTTGCTATCAAATACAGCGCATTTGAGGCGATTGACGCGGATAGTTCGCCGATCCGCTATCGCGCCTGTTTCGAAACAGAGCTGACATTGGAAGATTTGTCCGCAGCCTTCATGCCTGCCGACGATCCCGAACCGCTAACCGCGCCCGGCTGGTTTGACTGCTATGATGCCTTGGCCGTCGCCGATGCGCTGAAAACCGGACATGCGCGGGCGTATGTCGCCATTAAAAACGTCCATTTCGGGGTCGATCGCATTGTGGCCGTGACCGATGGCGGGCAGGGCTATGTCTGGCACAGGCTGAACAATTGCGGCGAAAAGGCTTATGACGGGACAGTTGTGGGCGAAGAATGTCCGCCGCGGCCACAGGAGTAAGAGGTTCATTTTGGTTGATACGGTCCAGATCCCCGATTTCCTGACAGCGACGCTGGGATTTGCGGTTTACCTGATCGGTGCCGAGATCAACGCCCGGGTCGCAACTCTGCGTCAGTTCAACATCCCCGAACCGGTAACAGGGGGGCTGCTGGCGTCGCTCGTTGTGCTTCTGCTGTATTTGGTGGCGGGTCTTGAACTGTCCTTTGGTTTGGCGGCGCGGGACTTCCTTCTGGTGCTGTTCTTTGCCGGGATCGGATTGAATGCCCGATTGTCGGATCTGATTGCGGGCGGCAAGCCCCTGTTTTTGCTTCTTGTCCTAACTCTGATCACAATTGTTGCGCAAAACGTCATTGGCGCGGTTGGGGCTGTCGTGTTCGGGTACCCGATGCAATCCGGAGTATTGTTTGGCTCTGCCGCGCTGATCGGCGGTCACGGTACTGCAATCGCATGGGCCCCGGAAGTGGGCCGGGCCACCGGTCTGGAAGGCGCGACTGAACTTGGTGTGGCCGTGGCCACGCTGGGTCTTGTTCTGGCTGCGCTTGTCGGCGGCCCCGTCGCTCGGTTTCTGATCGAAGGGCGCAGCCTCAGCCCGGATCGGCCGGAAGAAGAGCACACCGTCGGTCTGCCGGACAATCCGGATGAAGCGAGCGCCGGAATAGATCACCTGACGGTGATGCGCGTTTTGCTTCATCTGAATCTGGCCATCATTCTTGGTTACGCACTCAGCGAAGTCATCACGGCAGCCGGGCTCAAACTGCCATTGTTCGTGCCCTGCCTGATCATGGGCATCGTGATCGCCAACGTCCGATCGGCCATCGCGCCCTCAGCCCCTCCGGTTGCGCGAACTCCGTCGCTGGCGCTGATCTCCGAGTTCGCGTTGGGTGCTTTTTTGGCCATGTCACTGATGAGCCTGCAATTGTGGACCATTGCGGAACTTGGAATTGCAATCGCCGCAATCATGACCGCGCAAACCCTGTTTGCGGTGGCATTCGTTATCTGGGTGCTGTTTCCGATCATGGGGTCGAATTACCGCGCTGCGGTGCTGGCTGCCGGGTTCGGAGGTTTTGCGCTGGGTGCCACTCCGACCGCCATCGCAAATATGACCGCCGTGACCAAGCGATATGGGCCGTCGCCTATTGCCTTTATCGTGCTGCCCCTTGTATCCGCATTCTTTGTGGATATCGCCAACGCCATCGTCATCCAGACGATCGTGAATTTCTAAGGACCGAAAATGCCCGACCTGCTGATCGAACTGTTTTCCGAGGAAATCCCCGCACGCATGCAGCGCCGTGCGGGTGAGGATCTGAAAAAGAAGGTGACAGATGGTCTGGTCGAGGCCGGTCTGACGTATGCCGGGGCCGCAGCAATGACAACTCCGCGCCGTCTGACACTGGCGGTCGAGGGGCTGCTGGCCGAAAGCCCCACTATCCGGGAAGAGCGTAAAGGCCCCAAGGTCGGCGCACCGGACAAAGCCATCGAAGGGTTTTTGCGCGGCGCTGGCCTGACCCGCGATCAGTTGGAAGAACGGGAAACGCCCAAAGGGGCGGTTTATTTCGCAACCATCAAAAAGTCGGGTCGCCCGGCTGCCGATATCGTGTCCGAGGTGCTTGAGGCCACCATCCGCAATTTCCCTTGGCCCAAATCGATGCGCTGGGGCAGTGGCCCGATGCGCTGGGTACGCCCTTTGCACTCGATCCTGTGTATCCTGACCGACGAGGCCGGAGCGCAGGTGGTTCCGCTTGAGGTCGAGGGGATCACCGCCGGGGACAGAACCGCCGGTCATCGCTTCATGGCGCCGGATCGTTTCTCGGTTTCGTCTTTCGAGGACTATTCGGCCAAGTTGAAGCGAGCCTTTGTTGTATTGTCTCCCGAGGAGCGCGCCGAACATATCTGGAATGACGCCCAGAACCTTGCCTTCGCTGCCGGTCTTGAAGTGGTCGAGGATAACGGGCTACTGGCCGAGGTCGCCGGTCTGGTCGAATGGCCGGTCGTTCTGATGGGCAAGATTGACAGTGAATTCCTGGATTTGCCACCCGAGGTTCTGCAAACCTCGATGAAGGAACACCAGAAGTTCTTTTCGGTCCGCAATCCCAAAACGGGTCGGATCGAACAGTTCATTACCGTTGCAAACCGTGAAACCGCTGACAACGGGGCAACCATTCTGGCCGGGAACCAGAAGGTTCTGTCGGCGCGTCTGGCAGACGCCAAGTTTTTCTGGGAGAACGACCTGCGCGTTGCCAAGTCGGACATCGCCCAGTGGACCCGTGCGCTGGAGAATGTGACCTTCCACAACAAACTGGGCACGCAGGCCGAACGGATCGACCGCATCGCAGCGCTGGCCCGCGAACTGGCCCCGGTGGCGGGGGCGGATGCGGATCAGGCCGAGAAAGCCGCGCGTCTGGCCAAGGCCGATCTGAATTCCGAGATGGTCTATGAATTCCCCGAACTTCAGGGGCTTATGGGCCGCTACTACGTCGCGGCCGCAGGCGAAGACGCGACCGTGGCCGCCGTGGCACAGGAGCACTACTCGCCGCTGGGTCCGTCGGATGACGTGCCGACCGCGCCGCTGTCGGTGACCGTAGCGCTTGCCGACAAGCTGGACACACTGACCGGGTTCTGGGCGATTGATGAAAAGCCGACCGGATCGAAAGACCCATTTGCCCTTCGCCGCGCGGCGTTGGGCGTTATTCGGCTGGTGCTGAATAACAATCTGCGTGTTCGGATGGACCGTTTCTTCGACAGCCAATTGGTTCGAGCGGAAAGTGCTATCAACGACGCGCTGCCGGAAGCGAATACACGCGTTCTATTGGAAAAAATCGCCGAGCACGGCGTATTTGGTGCGGCCTTTCAGACAGTCAAAGAAGGGCTTGAAGGATCACCAGCGGCGGCGTTTCTTGAGCTGGAGAAAAAGGTTCCAGACGCATCTGACGACCTCCTCTCCTTCTTCCATGACCGCCTCAAAGTCTTCCTGCGTGACGAGGGTATCCGCCACGACATCATCGACGCCTGTATCGCGATGGACGGCAATGACGACCTCAACCTGCTGGTCAAACGCGCCCGCGCGCTGAATGCGGTGATTGCGACCGAGGATGGAGAGAACCTCGTGCAGGGGTTCAAACGCGCCAACAACATCCTGACACAGGCCGAGGAGAAGGATGGCGTCGAATACTCCTATGGCGCCGACATAAAATTTGCGGAGACCGACAGCGAAAGGGCGCTGTTTGCTGCGCTGGATCAGGCGCAGGCCGAAATCGAACCTGCGCTGAAGGCCGAGGACTTTCCAAAGGCGATGGCTACCATGGCCGCGTTGCGCGGCCCGGTCGATGCGTTCTTTGACGAGGTTCAGGTGAATACCGACAATGATATTCTCCGCCGCAACCGTCTGAACCTGCTCAGCCAGATCCGCCGGGTTTGTCTGGGCGTCGCCGACCTCAGCAAGATCGAAGGCTGACCCAGAACTCACTTGCGCCAACAGTGTTTGCGCTTATGCTGCGGTGAAATCAAAAGGTGCCGCAGTGCAGAATAACCCGCATACAACGCTGATCACATCCGACGCGCCCGTCGCCGCCCATACCCATGGCGGCCGGGCGAAATGCCTGCAACGTCTGGTCCGGCTTGACCTGCCGGTCCCGCGCACGGTCGCCTTGTCATTCGATGCGGTCCACCGGATCGCCGAAGGTCATATCCCCGACATCGCCGCCATTCTCGAACAGTTCGAACCGACTGCATTGCTGTGTGTGCGTCCCAGCTCCGAGGACCCCGACTGGGGCGGGCCGGGCGCGGTTCTGAACATCGGCATGAACGACGCCCGCTTTGTTGACCTGTCCGACAAGATGGGAGCTGAAGCAGCGGCCGCACTGTATCTGCGTTTTGTCCAGAGTTATGCCATCCATGTTGCCCGGCTGGACCCTGACCTGTTTGATGATATCGATCTCACCGGTCGCGAGGGGTTGCGCCAGTCCTTGCGCGCTTACGAAGATGAAGCCGAAGAGGCCTTTCCGCAGGATCGGGGCGAGCAACTAATCGGTGTTCTGCGTTCGATGGCCCGAGCCTGGGATGGCACTTCCGCGCGTTTGCTGCGTCAGGCCAAGGGCGCGCCGGCCGATGCCGGCCTTGGCCTTGTCATTCAGGAAATGATACCGGGCGTCGGGCAGGGGGAATGCGGTTCCGGAGTTCTGCAGCTTGTGGATTCCACGACCGGGCTGCCGCAGATCACGGGCCGTTACCTGAGTCAAAGCCAGGGTCGGGACGCTTTGGGCGAAGACGTGGCGGCGCTGTATCTCGAAAAAGACCCGCGCGGCTTGTCACTCGAAGAGCTGGCCCCCGATGCATTTAACGACCTGAAATCTCATGCCGCGCTGATGCGCGAAAAGCTGCGTGAGGAAATGCAGGTCGAATTCGTTATCGAAAACGGACACGTGCATATTCTGGACGGGGTACGCGTTCAGCGCAGTGCCCGCGCCGCGATGCGGATAGCCGTGCGTCTGGCCGAAGACGGTATTGTGCCGCCGCAGGACGCGGTGATGCGCGTTGATCCGCACTCATTGAACGAGTTGCTGCACCGGCAGGTACACCCCAAGGCAGAGCGGGACATCCTGACCACCGGGATCGCCGCCAGCCCCGGTGCGGCAACAGGCAAGATTGTTTTTACCTCCGCCGAGGCACAGGCCAGCGCCGCGCGGGGCGAGCCTTGCATTCTGGTACGGCGCGAAACAGCGCCCGAGGATGTGCGCGGCATGCATGCCGCAGTGGCCGTGCTGACGGAAAAGGGCGGCATGACCAGCCACGCAGCGGTGATCGGGCGTGGTCTGGGCCTGCCGTGTATCGTTGGCGCTTCGGAGATGCGGTTCCAGACAAAAAAGAAGCTGCTGACCGCTCCGGACGGGCGTGTTTTCCAAACCGGTGACGAACTGACAATTGATGGCAGTTCGGGTCAAGTTCTGGGCGGTCGGCCCGCGATGCTTGAGGCCGCGCTGGACGATTGTTTCCAGACACTGATGGGTTGGGCCGACGCCGAGCGCGATATTGCAATCCGCGCCAACGCAGACACGCCGGCGGACGCACAGACCGCGCGGAATTTCCAAGCCCAGGGCATCGGCTTGTGCCGAACCGAGCATATGTTTTTCGATCCCGGTCGGCTTATTGTCATGCGCGAGATGATATTTGCGCAGACCTCGTCGGGTCGTGCGGCTGTGCTGGAACGTTTGCTGCCGATGCAACGCGAAGATTTCGTGCAGCTTTTCCGGATCATGGAAGGGCAACCTGTCTGCATCCGCCTGTTCGACCCGCCATTGCACGAGTTCCTTCCAACCACTCGTACAGGGCAACGTGAACTGGCCGAAGCACTTGATCTGCCGGTGTCGGATGTCGAGCGGCAGGTCAATGCGATGACTGAATACAACCCGATGCTGGGCCTGCGCGGCGTGCGTCTGGGGGTTACGGTGCCTGAAATCTATGACATGCAGGCGCGGGCCATCTTCGAGGCCACGATCGAAGCCAGTATGGATGGTGCGGCCGTCGTGCCCGAAGTCATGATTCCGCTGGTTTCCGCCAGGCGCGAGGTCGAGCTGGTGAAGTCCCGTATCGACTCCGTGGCTGCGGCCGTCGCGTCGGAAAAGGGGCAGGAGTTCGAATACAGACTGGGCGTCATGGTGGAAACACCGCGTGCGTGCCTGCGTGCGGATGAGATCGCGCCACAGACCTCGTTCCTCAGCTTCGGAACAAACGACCTGACCCAGATGACCTATGGGCTGTCACGCGACGACGCGGGAAGGTTCATGTCCGCCTATGTGCGCCAGGGCGTGTTTGTCGAAGATCCGTTTCATGTACTGGACCGCGACGGCGTCGGCGAGCTGCTGAAACTCGGGGCTGAACGCGGGCGTGCCGCGCAGCCGGATGTCACGCTTTCGGTCTGCGGCGAACATGGCGGAAACCCCGAATCAATCTCGATTTGCCGCGATCTGGGTTTTGACTATGTGTCCTGTTCGCCCTTCCGGGTGCCTGTCGCTCGGCTGGCTGCCGCTCAACTGGCGATTTCGTCCAGACTTGGGGGTTGACAAGGGTCGCAAGCCCTAGGAATAGTGGTTTTGGAAGGACCTGTGGTCGAAAAAACTCGACCCCGCAGGCAATTTTCCTCTTGCATTTTTTTCAGATGTAGACCTTTCGCCCTCAGTGCGTTAAGAGCCTCATCGCGCCCGCCGGGGGAGGGTATGGCGCGAGAAGTGCCTGTGCGAGGTTATCTGATGCTACGTTACATAATGGCTGTTGCCACTGTGGCAGCAACCGTGCTGCCGACTGTATCCTTCGCCGAGAAGGAAGAGACTCATTCCGCCAAGGCTGAGCTGGTGACTCGGAGTGAACTGCCGGGTCAGGTTTTTCGTGATTACCTGAAGCTATTTACGCCCCGAAAAGACGCCAAACCGCTGGACGTATCCTATTCCAAGGAATGGTTGGACCAGCAGCCCAAGGCAACCGGCGATGAGCACTGGAAGTGTCTGGCCGAAGCACTGTACTTCGAGGCACGCGGCGAAAGCGTCCGTGGGCAGTTTGCTGTGGCCGAGGTTATCTTGAACCGGGTTGAAAGCAGCCGCTTTCCGGATGATCTGTGCGGTGTCATCCAGCAGGGAACGGGCAAGAAGTACCAGTGTCAGTTCACCTACACCTGCGATGGCCGCAAAGAGGTCATTCACGAAAAGAAAGCCTATGAGCGCGTCGCTAAAGTTGCCCGCACGTCCATTGATGGGATTGCAGATCAACTGACCGAAGGGGCAACGCATTATCACACCAAAGCCGTACGCCCGTCTTGGTCGCGGGTGTACAAGGAAACCGCCCGGATCGGTGTGCACATCTTCTATCGTCACAATTACCGTACCGCGAGCAACTGACCTGCTTCCGATTGGTGACTAAGCACCGCGAGT
Source organism: Ruegeria sp. CG4 (assembly GCF_056537185.1). NCBI lineage: Bacteria > Pseudomonadati > Pseudomonadota > Alphaproteobacteria > Rhodobacterales > Roseobacteraceae > Ruegeria > Ruegeria sp. CG4. The sequence continues at coordinate 106,117 of NZ_JBQFRB010000001.1, forward strand.
GCTGAACCGGCATTCGCACGCTCGGGTTTCGCAAGTTCTCGCCGGTGCAAATGGCCCAAGTGGCGTTTTAGGCGGTTGGAATGGCGTTTGTATGAATGTTATAGGCCTGCGCACCGCCTATGATAGGCGACCTGCACTGCCCGAGCCCGAAAAGGCCATACCCATGAGTTCTGAAATCCGCCTTGCCTTTGCGCACCCGTCCGAACGCTCGGAAGCGACAGCGTCCCGGGGTCCTCTGGACCGTATTTCACTGCGCGATCACATCGTCGAAGTGGAAATCGGCGCATTTCAGGCCGAGCGGGGAACAACGCAGCGCATCTGTTTCAACATCGTGGTCGAAGTGCGCCCGATCAGCGATCCGATTGATGATGATGTCGACCGGATTCTGTCCTACGACCGCGTCACAGAAGCCATTGCATTTGAACTGGCCGCCGAGCGGTTGAACCTTCTGGAAACTTTGGCCGACCGGATCGCCGAGCGTATCTTGCTTGAACCTCAGGCTGTAAGGGCTTTTGTCAGAATAGAAAAGCTGGACCGGGGTCCAGGTGCTTTGGGCGTCGAGATCGTTCGCGGCAAGGACACGGCCCATCATGACCTGATTGAAGAAGAGCGGCCGCATCCACGTCTGGTTTATTTGTCGAACGAGGCGATGCAGTCGAAAAATCTGACCGGTTGGATCGATCAGCTTGAAAGCCGTCAGCGCCCTCTGATCCTGTGTGTCGGGGCATCGGACCTGACTGTTCCGAAAACCGGTCATGCAATGACACAACGTCGGATCGACCTGCTGGCCATTGAACAAAATGCATGGGTATTGGCGGCGCGCGATCACCGGTGCGTGGTGGTTTCAACGCGGACAGAGCTGGATTGGGCCATGAAGAACGGCCAGATTTGTGTCTGGGCGCCGTCCAAGATCGTTCTGGATGCGGTGGATGGCCCGTCAGCGGCGCCGTCCGATTCGGTTGCGTTGGCAGCGTGGTTCGCGGCAACATTCGAAGCCAGCGAGATGTTGGTCATAGGCGGCGATCTTCCAGAGGCTCCCAAAACTCCCCTGCGGGCGGTGCCGGTGGATCAGGCCAAACTGTGACCGCGTATATTCGCCCTCTTGTACAGCACGGACCGACGCGCCCGGCCCATGCGGTGTCGTTGGCGGGGCAGGACCTGTGGTTCACCCATGCGGAAAAACTGTCACGCGACAGCGACCCGGTCCTGGTCGCCGTGAACGACATCCCGGAAGAAGTGATCAGCCGCCTGACCCGCAAAAGGGCGGCAGTTGCAGGTCTGGACATGACGGTCCCGCAGATCATGGGCATTTTGAACGCAACGCCCGACAGCTTCTCGGACGGAGGTCTGCACAATTCGGTCGAAGCCGCTGTGACCGCAGCTAAATCCATGGTCACGCATGGCGCCAGCATTCTGGACATTGGTGGGGAATCCACCCGTCCGGGCGCCGAATATGTTCCGGAAGCTGAAGAGATCGAGCGGACGCGCCCGCTGATTTCCGCGATCTGCGCGGAAACGGATGCTTTGGTTTCAATCGATACACGCAAGGCCAGCGTCGCCGAAGCCGCCTGGGCAGCCGGGGCAGGGCTGATCAACGACGTGTCAGGGTTTACCTTTGATCCGGATCTGGCCCCGTTTTGTGCCCGGGTCGCTGCCCCGGTCTGCCTCATGCACATGCAGGGTGATCCCGCGACGATGCAGGATGACCCGCAATATGATGACGTCCTGCTGGATGTATACGATTTCCTCAATGGACAGATCGAACATCTTGAGGGCCTTGGCCTGAACCGGGACCAGATCATTGCCGATCCGGGCATTGGGTTCGGCAAAACCGAGGCTCATAACTTGACCCTGTTGCGGAACCTCAGCCTGTTTCACGGGTTGGGTTGCCCGATCCTGTTGGGCGTGTCGCGCAAGGGATTCATCGGTCAGATCGGCAAGGAACCGCGCAAGGATGCGCGTGCGCCAGGATCAATTGCTGTTGCGTTGGCCGGATTGTCGCAAGGTGTGCAGATCATTCGGGTCCATGATGTGGCCGAGACGGCTCAGGCCTTGCGCTTGTGGACTGCCGTCCGGTAATCCGGTCCCAAGGCTGGAATTTTGGAGAAAACACCGATGCGCAAATTGTTCGGAACCGACGGGGTGCGGGGCACTGCCAACACGCATCCGATGACGGCGGAAATGGCTTTGCGCATTGGTGCGGCAGTCGGGCGATATTTCCGGCGCGACGCCTCCGGCGTGCACCGCGTGGTCATCGGCAAGGATACGCGCCTTTCGGGCTATATGCTGGAAAACGCGCTGACGGCAGGTTTGACTTCGACCGGTATGAACGTGTTGCTGCTGGGCCCGGTGCCAACGCCTGCGGTGGGTCTGATGACCCGGTCGATGCGCGCTGATCTGGGTGTGATGATTTCTGCCAGCCACAACCCGGCTGAAGACAATGGGATCAAGTTTTTTGGCCCCGACGGCTTCAAGCTGTCGGATCAGGCAGAAATGGATATCGAAGACCTGATTGAACAAGGCGTCCACCCCGCCAAGGCCCAGAATATTGGCAGGGCGCGTCGCGTGGATGATGCGCGGTTCCGCTATGGCGAGCGTGTGAAATCCTCGTTGCCACGTGAATTGCGGCTCGATGGTCTGAAAGTTGTGATCGACTGCGCCAATGGCGCTGCGCACCGCACCGCCCCGGAGGTTCTGTGGGAGTTGGGTGCCGAGGTCATTCCGATTGGCATCGCGCCCAACGGCAAGAACATCAACCTCAACTGCGGGTCGACCAAACCGCAAATGGCGGCGGAAACCGTGGTTGCCCACGGTGCCGATGTAGGGATTTGCCTGGACGGTGACGCTGACCGGGTCGTGATTGTCGATGAACAGGGGCAGGTTGCCGATGGCGATCAGTTGATGGCGCTGCTCGCCAGCAGCTGGGCCCGTGCTGATCGGCTGACCGGCGGGGCGTTGGTGGCAACGGTCATGTCCAACCTCGGGCTCGAGCGGCACCTGGCTGCGCGGGGGCTGCGACTAGAACGCACTGCGGTAGGCGACCGCTATGTTGTCGAACGCATGCGCGAAGGCGGGTTCAATCTGGGCGGCGAGCAGTCGGGTCATATCGTGATGACAGACTACGCAACCACCGGGGACGGGCTGATGGCAGGGCTGCATTTCCTGGCGGAAATGGTTCGGGCTGGCCGCAGCGCCTCTGAGATCTCGCAGCAGTTTGAGAAAGTTCCGCAATTGCTGAAAAACGTCCGCTACGAAGTTGGCCAACATCCCCTGGAAGCTCAGAACGTCAAGACGGCGATTGCCGATGCCGAAGCGCGATTGAACGGACAAGGGCGTTTGTTGATTCGCATGTCCGGGACTGAGCCGCTGATCCGTGTCATGGCCGAATGCGAAGATGATACCCTGTTGAATCAAGTCGTTGACGGCATCGTCTCCGAGGTCGAGGCGGCGGCTGGCTAGCGTCTGAAAAGCAGTTTCTGCAGGCTGAACCATTGGCTGATGGCCAGCCCCGTCAGGATCATTGCCAGCGCCAGATAGAACCGGAAAGGCAGCGCCTCGGACAGGATCCAGGCGCCAAACACCATTGACCAGATTGGAACCTGATAGTTCACCAGGGTCAGGAAAACGGATCCGGCGCTGCGAATGATGGAAACCCGCAGGAGCGTTGCAAAGGCAGTGGGGAACAGGCCCAGCACGATGATGGCAAGACCGGGCCGGGTGCCTTCCCAACGGGGAATACCTTCGTAAACCAACATGATCGGCAGCAACAGCACAGCACCGACCACAAGCGTCAAGGCGGCCAGGACAACCGGATCAACGGGCGGGCAGCGGCGGGTGAAGATCGAGGCCAGGGCGTAGGACAATGCCGCACCGACGCAGGCCAGTTGAGCCAAGGGTTCAGCCCCCGACCCCAATTGTGCAAGACTTGGCCCGATCAGTATCAGCGCACCGGTGAACCCAAGGGTTACGCCGAACAGTCTGCGCGCGTTCATCGGTTCATCGGAAAAGAAATGGGCAAGCGGCAAAACCATCAACGGGATTGCGGCCATGGAAAGCCCGGCAAAGGCTGACGGAACAAATTGCTGTCCCCAGCTTAGCAGGACAAAGGGCAGGGCCGTCGACAGGATGCCGATGATTATGATCGACCACCAGAGTGCCGGGTTGCCAGTGGGAATTTTTCGGCCCGTCGCCGCCATCATCAACAGCAAAGTCAGTGCACCCAGTGTCGTTCGGGCGGTTGCCACGGTGATCGGGCCGTAGCCTTCCAGGGCCATGGCAACGACCATGAAAGTGCCGCCCCAGATCAGGCCAAGCGTTACAACGCCGCTCCAGTCGCGTGAATTGGGGCTCTCTTCCATGGCTTCCCCTTATCTTGCGCATCCGGGGATGTCACGCCGCCATATTTGACAGTCGGTAAGCTTTCACTTACGGTAAGTGATGGCTAACCAATATGTATTCTCTGCTTTAAGTGATCCCACCCGGCGACAATTGTTCGAAGCGATTGCAATCAAGCCGCAGGCAGTTGGGGATTTGGCTGAAAACATGCCTGTCAGTCGTCCTGCCGTGTCCCAGCATCTTCGGGTTCTGACCGATGCGGGCCTCGTGGTGTGCCGTGCCGAAGGGACCCGGCGGATATATGCTGCCCGCCCCGAGGGGCTTGCCGAGTTGCGGGATTGGCTGGATCGGTATTGGTCCGAAGTGCTGGAAAGTTATGCGGCCGAATTTAACGAAAGCGGACAGAACAATGACTGATCCCATCGTCAAAACGGTGATTGTAAATGCGACGCGTGAACAGGCATTTGATGTTTTTGTGAACCGGATTGCAAAATGGTGGCCGCTGCATGGCCATGCCGTGTCCGCCGCACACGGTAAACCGGCACTTGCTGTCTCGATCGAGCCGTTTGTAGGTGGCGCGATTTACGAAACAATGTTTGACGGCACACGTTCGGACTGGGGAGAGGTTCTGTTGTTTGCGCCCGGGCAAAAGGTGGCGTTTACCTGGCATCCCGGAACAGACGAAAAGCGTTCCACCCTGGTGACAGTCGAATTCGAAGACCACGAGCTGGGGCAAACAAAGGTAGTCCTTACCCATTCCGGCTGGCAGGCCTGGGCAACCGAAGCACCGGACAAACGCGGCAGTTACGACGGTGGCTGGGATTACGTTCTGGGAGAGTGCTATCGAAATGCGGTTGCAAACTGAAAAGGGCGGCCACCGGGGCCGCCCTTGTGCTGACAGAAGTCAGGCTCAGTTCTTTTCCTGATCGACCAGTTTGCCGGCCGAGATCCAAGGCATCATGTCGCGCAGTTTCTTACCGACCTGCTCGATCTGATGTTCATCGTTGTGACGGCGGGCCGCTTTGATGGTCGGTTGGCCAACAGCGTTTTCCAGCATGAAATCACGCACGAACTTACCGGTCTGGATATCCGACAGAGTCTCTTTCATCGCCTTCTTGGTCTGCTCATAGGGCAGGATCCGCGGGCCGGTGACATATTGGCCATACTCGGCGGTGTTCGAGATCGAGTAATCCATGTTCGCGATGCCGCCTTCATAGATCAGGTCAACGATCAGCTTGGTTTCGTGCAGACACTCGAAATAAGCCATTTCCGGTGCATAACCTGCCTCGACCAGAGTCTCAAAGCCGCAGCGGATCAGTTCGACGATGCCGCCGCACAGAACGGCCTGCTCGCCGAACAGGTCGGTTTCGCACTCTTCGCGGAAGTTGGTCTCGATGATGCCCGAGCGGCCGCCACCGATGGCCGAGCAATAGGACAGACCGATTTCCAGCGCCTTGCCGGTGGCGTCGTTGTTCACGGCGACCAGACAGGGCACGCCGCCGCCTTTGACATATTCGCCACGCACGGTGTGTCCGGGGCCCTTGGGGGCCATCATGATGACGTCGACGCCTTCTTTCGGCTCGATCAGGCCAAAGTGAACGTTCAGACCATGGGCAAAGGCAATGGCCGCGCCGGGCTTGATATTGTCATGCACATATTTCTTGTAGGTTTCGGCCTGCAGCTCGTCGGGCATGGTGAACATGATGACGTCGCACCATGCGGCGGCTTCGGCAATGCCCATCACCTGCAGACCTTCGGCTTCGGCTTTCTTGGCCGAGGGCGAGCCTTCGCGCAGGGCAATGACCAGGTTCTTGGCACCCGAGTCGCGCAGGTTCAGCGCGTGTGCGTGTCCCTGGCTGCCATAGCCCAGGATAGCCACTTTCTTGTCTTTGATCAGGTTGATGTCGCAATCGCGATCGTAATAGACACGCATTTTGCCGGTCCTTTCAGTTTCGATTGCGGTGGTTCTATCTGCCCGCCGGCGCAATGGCGATAGCATTGGGGTTGAGTATTTGAGAAAAAGATGAAGAATAATTCGCAAAACATCTTTTATGTGAAAAAATCATGCTTGACGATACTGACCGTCGCATCCTGCGTCATTTCCAGGCCGATCCGAGCCTGACCACAGCCGAACTCGCCGAGCGGTGCAGGATCAGTGCAGGGGTGTGCTGGCGGCGGATTGAAAAGATGCAGTCCGCAGGGATCATTCAGGGGCAGGAGGCCGTGATCGACTGGGTCGCGCTTGGGTATGCGGTTGAGGTTTCGCTGAGGATCACGCTGGACAAGACCCAGCCACGTGCCTTTGACGAGTTCACCGCCGCAGCACGCAAAGTGGCCGAAGTGATCGAGATTCAGACCTTTCTCGGGCGGGTTGACGTGCGCCTTTCCGTTTTGGCGCGGGATATGTCCCACTACCAGCAGGTGTATCGTGACCGCATTCTGACACTGCCGCACATCGCTGACATCGAAGCGCTGATGCATATTGCCCGGGTGAAACGGGACGAGGTGTTGCCGGTATGACGGAACTAGACGAAACCGACCGCAAGATCTTACGTGCGTTGGCGCAGGACGCGTCGCAAAGCGCGGGCGCGCTGGGGCGACGGTTTGGCCTTTCGCAACCGGCAACCTGGCGGCGTATCCGCAGGCTGGAGGAGGAAGGCATCATCAAGGGACGCCGGTTACGGTTGAACGCCGAGGCGTTGGGGTTTGGGGTGACGGTGTTTCTGGGTGTGAAACTGGCGCGCAAGGGGCAGGTCAGCCTTGAGGATTTCGAACGTGCCGTAAGCGCCATTCCCGAGGTTCAGACGGTCGAGCATGTGCTGGGTCTTTATGACTACCGACTTCGGGTCGTTGCGCGGGATCTGTCGGACTTTGAACGCGTCCTGCGGCGGCGCATCATGACATTGCCTGGGGCCGGTGACGTCGAGGCCAATGTGCTGCTGAGTGAAGAGCGTCTTCCGGGCCCGATCGGATAAGTCAGTATTTTGAGCGGATGCAGAAACCCGGGTGATGCGTCATGCGGGCAAACGCCATCGGCTCTCCGTCTTTCCAGGTCGTGCGCTCAAGCTGAATCATTGAGGTGCCGGTCGTGGTCCCCATGAATTCGGCCAGTCGCCCGTCAGCGGAAACGGCACAGAACGCGATTTCGGCTTCGGTAAAGGGTGCGGTCTTCAGCAACCATTCATGCGGCCCGTTTTGGTTCAGATCGGCGTGTTCGACATCCGGAACGGCCTCGATATTGATCCAGCGTTCTTCTAGCTGAAAGGGGCGGTTGTCCGCGTAGTGCATGCAGATGATATGAAGGACGCGCGCGTCCGATGAAACGCTCAGTTGCGATGCCAGCCAGCCAGGGCTGGGTACGACGTTTCGTTCGACCAAAGCGTAGCGATAGGTGGCATTCTGGTTTTCCACTGTCTGGCGCGCGAGCGAGATTTCCAGCTTGGCATGTTTGCTGGGTTCTTTTTTGACCCGTGTCCCGCTTTTCCGCTTTCTTTCGACATAGCCTTGTTCGGCCAGTTCCCGAAGGGCCCGGTTTACGGTCGCGCGGGCGCAATTGAACTCTTCGGCCAGCTGTGTCTCGGTCGGCAGCAAAGATCCCTGCGGCCAGATACGGGCTTCGATCCTTCTTTTGACTTCGTCGCGAACTACCTGAAAACTTATCCGTTTTTGCCCTGTCACCTGCGAAATTACCTTTCTTGTACAAAGTGTATGTATCTGGTCAGAAACACGTCAAAGTGTAAAGTAGGGGTGACCCTAATTGGCGTCATTTGTGCCTTGATCGGGCCGTGTGAGGCGCAAAAAACGATCTGAAGAGAAAGGTTCCGTTGCGTCAACATGTGACGTGCGTAAGGTGCTTTACGAAATTCGCCAAAAGGTTCAGAACTTCAGGAACCTCTCAGGAAAGGAACAATCATGCCCGCGTTGTTGGACAGTGTTGACCCAAACGGTCTCGAAGAATTCTCGGTGGTTTTTACGGACCGGTCCCTAAATCACATGTCGGCATCCTTTCAGCAGGTGATGCGCGATATCTCGGATATGTTGAAACAGGTCTACAACGCTGACGGTGTTGCGGTGATCCCTGGGGGCGGAACCTATGCGATGGAGGCCGTTGCCCGCCAGTTTGCACAGAACGCCAATGTTCTGGTGGTTCGCAATGGTTGGTTTTCGTACCGCTGGAGCCAGATCATCGAAACCGGTGGATTGACGGCTTCGGCCACCGTGATGAAGGCACGCCAGACCGGAAACACCAGCCCGTCGCCCTTTGCACCGGCCCCGATTGACGAGATCGTGTCGGCCATTCGTGAACAACGTCCGGATGTCGTGTTCGCGCCGCATGTGGAAACCGCTGCAGGTGTGATTCTGCCTGACGACTATGTGGCGGCCATGGCTGCAGCCGCGCACGAAGTCGGCGCGCTGATGGTGTTGGACTGCATCGCTTCGGGGTGCGCCTGGGTCGACATGAAGGCAACCGGTGTTGATGTTCTGATTTCCGCGCCACAGAAGGGATGGAGCGCGTCGCCCTGCGCCGGTTTGGTCATGTTGTCCGAACAGGCCGAAGCGCGACTTGAGCAAACGACGTCGGACAGTTTTGCTATCGATCTGAAAAAGTGGCGCCAGATCATGCAGGCTTACGAAAATGGCGGTCACGCCTATCACGCCACGATGCCAACGGATGCGCTTCGTGCGTTTCGTGAAACAATGATCGAAACCCGTGATTATGGTTTCGAAAAGCTGCGCGATGCGCAATGGGCGCTGGGGAATGGTGTGCGGGCGATTCTGAAGGACAAGGGAATTGTCTCGGTGGCCGCCGACGGATTTGGCGCGCCCGGTGTTGTCGTCAGTTATACATCGGATCCCGATGTTCAGAACGGCAAGAAATTCGCAGCGCTGGGTATGCAGATCGCGGCGGGCGTGCCGCTGCAATGCGACGAACCTGAAGGCTTCAGCACGTTCCGCCTTGGTCTGTTTGGGCTGGACAAGCTGTATGACGTGGACGGCACCATCCAACGTCTGAAACGGGTTCTGGATCAGGTGATTTGAGCCGGCAATCGGGCCTCAGCGCATGCCGAGGCCCATTTGCATAAGCGTTTTGCGCACCGGCGCCAGTGAATAAAGGGCATTCAGGCTCATTGCGCGGGCGTCACGCAATGGGCGCGCTTCGATCATGGAGGCGCGGTTCAGCAGGTCGATTCCTTTGACACGCAATTCGATCTCGGTGTGGCGCGCTTTGTGGTAGGCCGCCAGCATCTGGGCATCACCCAGCCCGTCCGGTCGCGCCTGCGCCAGATCCAGCAGGCACCGCAGATCCCCCAGCGACATGTTCAGACCTTGGGCCCCGATCGGCGGAACCACATGTGCGGCCTCGGCCATCAGGGCAAGTCTTTCACCGGACAGATGCTCGGCCGCTTGACTGATGATCGGCCAGATCGTGCGGCGCGACGCTAACTTGAGCGGTCCGAACAATTCGCAGGATCGCCGGGTCATGGCTGCCTCGAAATCCGGGGCGTCGAGGTTCATGAGCTCGACCGCACGAGGACCACGTTCCATCCAGACAATCGCAGAGGAGGGCTGACCCTGCCAGTCGGGCAACGGAACCAGAGTGAATGGCCCGCCGGACCGGTGGATTTCGGTTGATACGTTTTCGTGCGGTACCGGGTGCGTGACCGCAAAAGCCAGCGCTTTCTGACCATAGCGTGTTGTTCGGACGCCGATATCTGCGGCCTCTCGCATGGGTGAATTGCGCCCGTCTGCTGCGATCACAAGACGGCAGCGAACCCGGGCGCCATCACTAAGCCCGACGCGGGCTTCGGCGGTGCGGGTAAACAGACTGGTGGTGCCGGTTCCGGGCCTGAAATCCACATTGGGCAACTCGGCCAGCCGCGCCACCATTTCCCTGCGCAGCAGCCAATTGGGAAGGTTCCAGCCGAAAGGCTGGTCGGAAATGTCCGAGGCATCAAAGTCGCGAACGACACGCGGTTCAGGCACGTCACCGCCGGCATCCACGATGCGCATGATCTGCAAAGGGGCGGCGTGCGCATCCAGGCGTTGCCACAGCCCGCATTGTTCCAGCAAAACCCGAGCGGGTTGCAGAAACGCCGTTGTTCGAAGATCTGACCCTTCAACGTCGCGCTCTGTCACGGGCGGGGCAGGGTCGACGCAGATTACGTCAAATCCGGCTGCCCCAAAGGCAGCGGCGGCGGTCAGACCGGCGATACCGCCACCTGATATCAGGATGTCACAACTGTCAGTCATCGCGAAATTCTCCGTTGTCCGCAGACCCTAGTGGTGTTGCGGCCCGGGCGCCAAGTGACATCCTGTCCCGGTTCCTAACCCCGCGAAATCAGCAACAGGATCAGGAACATCACCGGCACCATCGCAAGTGCGGGCAGATACAACCCCGGAAGACCGAACAGAAGGATGGAACAGCCCCACATGCTGACGATGGCGGCGGCGGTATAGCCCAGATCCTCGGGCGCGCCGTCTTTCACATCGCGGGCCATCCATCCAAACAAGGGAATGGCAAACAACAGGCGCTGCCAGACAGGCAGGCGCGGGGACATTTCGATCGCGCTCATTGGAGATCTCCGTTCTGTTCGTCGCTAAGGCGGATATAGGAACGATGATGCAGGTGCAGAATGAGCAGATCGTCGCAGGTTGCCCTGTCAGACCAGGCGTCCGAGAAACTGGGTCAGATCGTCTGTATGGTGGTGGATATGCTCCGCAGTGTGCGGTTCAGGTGCCACATGGACCGTGCGCATTCCCATCTCGTGCGGGGCTGCCAGATTGCGCGGGTCGTCCTCGAACATCGCGGCCTGTTCGGCGCGAATGCCGTCTCGCGCGAAAATCGCCTCGAAAGCGGCTTTTTCCGGTTTTGGGCGGTATCCGGCGTGTTCGACACCATAGACCGCATCAAACAACCCGCTCAGACCGCGTGCCGCCAAAACGCGTTCCGCATAGGGCGCGCTGCCATTGGTATAGACGATGCGGCGACCGGGAAGTGAGCGGATATGGGCGGCCAGTTCCGCGTCCGGATCCATATGGCTCATGTCCACCTGATGGACCGCATGCAGATATGGATCAGGGTCAAGGTCGTGCTCGGCCATCAACCCGGCCAGCGTAGTGCCGTACCGGCGCCAGTATTCTGATCGCAAACGATCCGCCTCGGCCTGGTCCACACCCAGAGTGCGCACGACATAATCCGTCATCAGCACCTCGATCTGATCGAACAGGCGCATATGGGGCGGATACAGCGTATTGTCGAGATCGAACACCCACTGGGTGACATGAGCAAATGCAGGTTTGACCATGGTTATGGTTTAGGGTCCGGTGCTGCGGATTTCAATGCTTCACTTGATTGGAAGGCCAAGTGGCGGATAGACATGACCGAACGAGGAGACGAAAGACAAAATGAGCCAGACCCGCCAACCCAACAAAGATGCCTACAGCCTGATTCTCGAAGCCATTGATGTTGGCGTGTACAAGCCCGGCGATCGGCTTGTCGAAAGCGAACTGGCGGAACGTTTTGGCGTGTCGCGCACCCCGATTCGCGAAGCCTTGCAGCGACTGGAAACACAATCCCTGCTGGAAAGGGACGGGCGATCACTTATCGTGGCATCGCTGGATCACAACCAGATGGCTGAATTGTACGTCGTGCGCCGCGAACTCGAGGCGCTGGCAGCCCGTCTAGCCGCCAAACACGCAACGGAAGAGGAAATCAAAGTTCTTCAGGACATGGTTCTGGCAGATGACGAACTGGTCGATGATCCGACGGCCCTGTCGCGTGCCAACCGGCGGTTTCACGAACAGATTCATTTGGCGTCGCACAACCGATATCTGGTTCAGCAACTGGATCTGGTGCATCGCACGATGGCCCTGATGGCCACGACATCGCTTGCCGTGCAGGGCCGGGGTGAAATCGCCCAGAATGAACACAAGGGAATTGTCGAAGCGATCGCGGCACGTGATGAAGATGCTGCAAGTCAGGCGTTGCGGGAACACATCTCGATCGCGTTCATGACCCGCCTCAAACAGGATGCGGTCCGGCGCGAGTCCTGAATTCAGGAGGGCAGCTGTTCCTCGGCCGCCTGTCCGTGTTGGGTCTTGTCCCAAAAAAATGGGTTCCAGATCAGCTCCCATAGCGCTTTGTAGGCCGCCAGAACGCCCAACGGGTAATACAGGATCATCGTCGGCACCCAAGGCAGCAGGAAACGCCTTTCCCTTGCTGCGACGGCGACAAGTCCGACCATGACGTTGGTCAGTTCGGCTGCAAGAAACAGGCTGAAAAGGACTGTGACACCTTCTTGCGTCAGCCCCTGCGGCAGCGGTACGGATATGCCCATCGCCAACAGCCAGAACACCCAAAGGACAGGGGCAAGAAGGAATTGCCCCAAAGTTCCCAGAAAAAACGCCTGAACGCCCAAAAAGCGAAGCAATCCCAGATCCCGCAACAAACCAACCGGTGTGCGCATGTGGACCAGATAGGTCACCATGAAACCCTTGAGCCAGCGCGAGCGTTGTTTGACCCAGGGCCAGGTCCGAAAGTTCGCCTCTTCAAAGGTTGTTGTGTCCACCATCTCGGTCCGATACCCGGCGCGGTACAACCGGACACCCAGATCGGCGTCTTCGGTGACATTGTGCGCGTCCCAGGCGCCCAACTCCTCCAATTTGTCCCGGCGAAAAAAGAAGGTGGTGCCGCCCAGCGGGACCACAAGGCCCAATCGGGCAATACCAGGCAGGATTACCCTGAACCAGCTGTTGTATTCGATTGTAAAGCACCGTGATCTCCAACTGGTGCGCGGGTTGTAGTAATCCAGCACACCCTGCAGACACACGACATCTGGCGGCGCATGTTCAAAGTGATCGACCACGCGTTCGATCTGATCCGGTTGCGGCGCGTCCTCGGCATCCCAGACCCCGATCAAATCGCCGCGGCAGAAATCTAGGGCGTAGTTCATCGCGCGGGGTTTGGTGGTCAAGCCGTTCAATTCCGGGACTTCCACGGTGCGCATCCAACTGGGCAGATCAACGCGTGACAGTGTTTCGCGGGTAACGGCGTCGTCTTCTTCGAGCACCAGAATAACGTCCAACAGTGCTTTGGGGTATGTCAGCCGCCGCAGTCGTTGGATCAGCGCGTCGGCAATCTCGGTTTCTTTGTATAAAGGCACCATGATCGACACATAGGGCTGGCGAGTGCGTGACACCCTGGGTCCTTCCTGTTCCGATGTCCGAGCTGTCTTTGACGTCAAGAAGGCCAGCAACCCGGACAATCTCAGGACCCAGAACAGGAACAACGTGCAGACCGCCGCAAACACCAGAACGGACCAACCGATCGTTGGGATTGCGATCATTGTCGCCAACAGGGCGATTGCGCCTGCGACTGGTCCGGTGCGTGCCCGGGCTGTCCAGGTGCGGCAACTGTGCAGCGGGTCCACACGGGTTTCGGCCGCCCGGGCCAGATCTTGGGAGAATAGTCGGGATATCGCCGTGCCAACCTGATCTGGTGCCGCCAGAACGGGAATCAATGTATATCGGCTTGCCTCAAATTCTGCTGCAATGGCATCGAAATGGTCTGGCCGGGCAGTGGCAACCAGAAGGATCGGACCCAGTCTGACCCACGGTATGACATGGTTCTTAAGCCAGAAGGACGCAGGTTTCAGATCGACCAGATCAGGGGATGGCGGCGTTTCTTCCAGATCCGCGATTTGCAGGCCTGTTTGTTTGGACAAGGCCAGCAAGACATCCTGCCGGCTGACGCAGCCCTCGCTCACCAATATCTCGCCCAAGGGGGCCTGCTGTCGTGATTGGAGCAGCAATGCGTGATCCAGTTGCGCGCGGGTGATCAGGCCGCGTTCCATCAAATAGAGGCCGAGAGGTTTGCGCAGCCCCAGTGCCGGTACCGGTTCTGCCGGAGCAAGTTGCTGTAAGTTCAGTTCGACCATTAATAAACCCTGACGCGATTACGCACGTCAGGGTTGCTTCAACATAGTTAATGGCCGGTTAATCCGGCAAAGGCAGGCGGCTAAGCCTTTTCTTTTCGCGCGGCCATTGCATCCGCAAAGCGTTCGAACAGGTAGAAACTGTCCTGCGGCCCCGGCGATGCTTCGGGGTGATGCTGCACTGAATAGACCGGGCGGTCCGTCATGCGAATACCGCAGTTCGAACCGTCAAATAGCGACCGGTGGGTTTCAATGACGCCATCGGGCAGGGATTGAGCGTCAACGGCGAAACCGTGGTTCATCGAGGTGATTTCGACCTTGCCGGTTTCCATGTCCTTGACCGGGTGGTTTGCGCCATGATGACCGTGGTTCATCTTGACGGTTTGGCCGCCAAGCGCCAGCGCCAGCATCTGATGGCCCAGACAAATGCCAAAGATGGGCAGGTCCGTGGTCTCAAGTACCTCTTTGATCATGGGAACAGCGTATTCGCCGGTGGCGACGGGATCGCCCGGACCGTTGGACAAGAAGACGCCATCCGGATCGTGTGCAAGAACCTCGGCAGCGGTTGCCGTCGCGGGCAGAACGGTCACGTCACATCCGGCCGAAGCCAGGCACCGCAGGATGTTGCGCTTGGCGCCATAGTCCAGCGCCACGACTTTGTGCACGGGGGCTGTCTGGCGTGAGTAACCGTCGGGCCAGGCCCAGCGCATTTCGTCCCAGCGATAGCTTTGCGCGCAGGTCACATCCTTGGCCAGGTCCATGCCCTCCAGACCGGCAAACCCACGGGCTGCGGCGACCAGAGCCTCGATATCGAAATTACCGTCCGGATCGTGGGCCAGCGCCACATGAGGCGCACCTTGCTGCCGAATGGCACGGGTCAGTCGCCGGGTGTCAATGCCGCCAATCGCAATTCGCCCGCGTTGCGTCAGCCAGGTCTTAAGCTCGTCTGCGGCACGCCAGTTCGACGGCTCGGTCGGGTCCCATTTGACCACCATCCCTGCCGCAACCGGATCGCCGGTCTCGTCATCCTCGGGGTTCACACCTACATTCCCAATATGAGGGAATGTAAAGGTCACGATCTGTCCCGCGTATGAGGGGTCGGTCATGATTTCCTGATAACCGGTCATGGCGGTGTTAAAACACAGCTCGGCTTCGGTCTGGCCGGTGGCGCCAAAGCCTGTGCCGTAGAACAGTGTTCCGTCGGCCAATGCCAGACATGCGGTGGGCTTGGACGGGGCGTTCTGGGCCATGGCGCGACTCTCCTGCAGGGTAAATCGGCGCATTCCTAAGGGGGTTGGGCCGCTGGGTCAAGCCTGTTCAATTTTTGGGCAATTGTTTAATATCAATGACTTAGATATATTCGACCCCGGTTGTGTCGCGCTTTTTGTTTCGATATGGTCGGGGTTCCTTCATCTTGGGGATGGATTGAGCAGATGGATATGCGATCAAGGGTGAATGCAGCCCTGAAGCAAGCAATGAAAGACAAGGAGGCCGAGCGTCTATCGACGCTGCGGCTGATCAACGCGGCGATCAAGGACCGCGACATCGCAACACGGGGTTCGGACAACGAAGAAGCAAAAGGTTGCGGTGATGCCGAGGTACTTGAAATCCTTGGTAAAATGACCAAGCAGCGCAAGGAAAGCGCACGCGCCTATGAAGAGGGCGGGCGCTTGGATCTGGCAGAACGCGAACTGCGCGAAGTTGATGTGATCGAGGAATTTCTTCCAAAGCAGCTGGATGATGACGAAGTGAACCAGGCCATTCTGACCGCGATCACCGCGACAGGCGCCGGTTCGATCCGTGATATGGGCAAGGTGATGGGCGAACTCAAAACCCGCTATACCGGCCAGATGGATTTCGGCAAGGTCGGACCGATGGTCAAGGATCAGCTTTGCGCGGCCAGCAACAGCTGACCTGTCACTTCGACGTTTACTGCGCCAATTGCTGCGCGACAGGTTCGCGCAGTTTTTGTATCAGCTCGTCATAAAGCGCGATGCGCTCTTCCTCGGACAGAAATGAGCCGATTTCCACCTGGCGGCCGTCGCCGGTCAGGGTGACGTAATGTGGAACAGGCCCGCCGCGTTGGTGCATTTCAGGCCGGGCCCAATATCGGTTGCACTTCCATTCCTTACGACCGGTTCGGGGGTGGTGGTGGACCAGACGGGCCTGGCTGCCGCTCAGCGTCAGAACCTCAAAGACGCTGCGGGCGCGGTAGTTTGTCTGAATGGCCAGCCACAGGCCCAGAACGCTGAGTAGCATGAAAGGAAGCAGCCCCCACAGCAGCACCGACCCCAGCACCGCCAGCATCGGAATAAGCCCGAAGGCAAACACCAACAGGATGAACCGCATCGCCCAGCGGGGTGGCAGCGAATTATGCGGCCAAAGGCGCAATTCCTGCTCTGTGTCTGATGTCTGCGTCCATTGATAAGGCATGGTGAAAAAATAGCGCATCGACACCCGAAGTCGATGGCCAAAAGATCAGATCACGTGGCCGACACGCGCCCACGACAATGCATCATCCAGCCGGTCATCGCCCCAGAACACCTCACCGCGCACAACGAGGCTCGGCGCGCCAAATACGCCCAGCTGGGTGGCGTTCTCGGTCTCGGATACCAGCGCCTCCGAGATTTCCGGGCTGCGCGCGCGGGACAGTGCAAGGCGCGGATCCTGCTGACATCTGAACAGGGCCTCGGACAGGGCAGTTTCGCTGCCTGCTTCGACGCCATCTTCAAACCAGATGCGATAGAGGTTCTGGGTAAAGTCCTTGCCCCAGCCCTCGCGCATGCCCAGAAGGGCGACCTGATTGGCAAGGGCAAGATCGGAAATCGGGTAAGGGGCAGGCAGCTTGGCATGAAGCCGGTACTTTGCCGCGCGCCGTCCGATATCCCGCCACATGTAGGCTGACTTTGTGGGTTTTCCGGCAAATGGAATGTTTTGTTGTTCGGACATGATGGTTCGCACGTTGAACGGTTTCCAATGCACCGTCGCATCATGTTCTGCACACCATTCATCCAGACGCATCACCGTCAGAAAACTGTATGTGCTACCTATTGAGAACCAGAAATCAATTTCGGGCATTGCGTACCTCCGGATTGCCGGATGACCAACCGCAAACAGAATAGCCGATTTTTGGCCTTCTGGCGATATTCCCGAAATGTCCGAAGGTTTCAAAAGAAAAGCCCCGCCGAAATTGGCGGGGCTTCTAAGTCGTGCTTTCAGGGATTAGTGGGCGTGGCCCTTGTCCCAGACTTCCTGCTTGGGCAGCTGCTCGAACGTGTGCTCGGGCGGCGGCGTCGGCAGGGTCCATTCCAGCGTATCCGCGTATTCGTTCCACGGGTTCGGACGTGTCTCTTTCGCGCCACGCAGCAGGGCGTAGATGACAATGCCGAAGAACAGCAGGAACGAGGCGAACGAGATGAACGCGCCAATCGACGATACGAAGTTCCACTGGGCAAATGCCTCGGGGTAGTCGATGTAGCGGCGCGGCATGCCCTGACGGCCCAGGAAGTGCTGCGGGAAGAAGGTCAGGTTGGCGCCAATGAAGAACATCCAGAAGTGAACCTTACCCCAGAACTCGGAGTACTGACGGCCCGTCATCTTGCTGAAGTAGAAGTAGACACCGGCAAAGATCGCGAACACGGCACCCAGCGACATCACATAGTGGAAGTGCGCCACAACGTAGTAGGTGTCGTGATAGGCACGGTCCACACCCGCCTGTGACAGTACAACGCCGGTCACACCGCCGACGGTGAACAGGAACAGAAAGCCGAAGGCGAACAGCATCGGTGTCTTGAATTCGATGGAACCGCCCCACATCGTCGCAATCCACGAGAAGACCTTAACGCCTGTCGGAACCGCGATGACCATCGTGGCAAGCATGAAGTATGCCTGCTGACGCAGCGACATGCCAACGGTGTACATGTGGTGCGCCCAAACGACGAAACCCAGAACACCAATCGCGATGATCGCCCAAACCATCGGCAGGTAGCCGAAGATCGGTTTGCGCGAGAAGGTCGCGATGACATGACTGATGATGCCAAAACCAGGCAGGATCACGATGTACACTTCCGGGTGCCCAAAGAACCACAGGATGTGCTGATACAGGATCGGGTCACCGCCACCGGCCGGATCAAAGAAGGTGAAGCCAAAGTTGCGGTCCATCAACAACATGGTGATCGCGCCTGCCAGAACCGGCAGCGACAGCAGAATCAGCCATGCAGTGACGAATATCGACCAGCTGAACAGCGGCACCTTGAACAGTGTCATGCCCGGGGCGCGCATGTTAAGGAAGGTGGTGATCATGTTGATCGCGCCGAGGATCGAGGAGGCGCCCGATACGTGCACGGCGAAGATCGCAAGGTCCATGGACATGCCGCCCTCGGTCGTCGACAGCGGCGGATACAGAACCCAGCCCACGCCCGAACCGGCCTGATCGTTGCCGCCCGGAGCCAGAAGCGAAGCCACACCGAGCGAGGTACCCGCGACGTAAAGCCAGAAGGACAGGTTGTTCATCCGCGGGAAGGCCATGTCCGGTGCACCGATCTGCAACGGCATGAAATAGTTGCCAAATCCGCCAAACAGGGCGGGGATGACCACGAAGAACATCATCAGAACACCGTGATAGGTGATCATCACGTTCCATAGGTGTCCGTTGGGTGTGCACGGGTCGGCCATGAAGCCTTCCAGGCACATGTACTGAACACCGGGGTGCATCAGTTCAAGCCGCATGTAGACGGTCATCAGAACCGAGATCAGACCGGCCAGGGCCGAAACGATCAGGTAGAGAATCCCGATGTCCTTGTGGTTGGTCGACATGAACCAGCGGGTAAAGAAACCGCGATTGTCTTCATGCTCGTGACCATGAATGGCTGCGTCTGCCATTTAGGTGCCTCCTGTTACAACACTACCGCGCAGTCGGACCTCTCCAACGCGCGGGATTCCTGCTGGTTTTAGATTGCGAGGGGACGACCTTCAATGGTCGAGTTTGATCTGGATCAAGATTAATTGTCGCGGGCAGGAGGCTTCCACGACATTTTTGACCCGGTGGTGCCTGCTATTTGGCCATTGCAGTACGGTTTTCAAGAGGTACGCCCGGTTCCCGTTTCCGTGCTTGACCCCCGGCGGGTTGGGTCGCAGAACGGGTAGCAGCACCAAATCGGGAGAAATGCCATGACGGGCTACGACAATGACAACATCTTCGCCAAGATCCTGCGTGGTGAAATCCCAGCGACCCGTGTTTACGAAGACGATGACACGCTTGCCTTCATGGATATTATGCCACGCTCGGACGGTCATCTTCTGGTCATACCCAAAACACCGTGCCGAAACGTTCTGGATGCCTCACCCGAGCAACTGGCTGCTGCAATGGCGACCGTGCAGAAAATGGCGAGGGCGGTAAAGGCGGCCTTTGACGCGGACGGCGTCACTATTCAGCAGTTCAACGAAGCCGCAGGCGGACAGGAGGTTTTCCACCTGCATTTCCATGTCCTGCCTCGGCACGAGGGCGTTTCGATGCGCCCGCCGGGAAATATGGGTGATTTCGACCTCATCGCCCAACATGCCGAGAAAATTCGCGCATCTCTGACATGACTCTAATGCGCCCCATCGCAGGTGTCATGATCCCCGAATGCATGCAGAACGGCACAGACATGATCATGATGCCCGTCACATGCTTTGGTGATGCGGGCCAGTTCTTTTTCCAGCCGGGCCAGACGTGCGATCCGGTCGCGGATGTCAGCCAGTTGACGCTCGGCGATGTCATGCGCGCGGTTCAGGTCATCCCCTTGCGCGCCTTCCAGGGTCAGTAGAGCTTCGACTTCGGCAAGGGGCAGCCCAAGATCGCGCGTGTGGCGGATGAACTGCAAGCGCCGCAGTGCAGCCGCATCATAACGCCGCTGATTTCCGGCTGTTCGCGCAGGTTTGGGCAACAGCCCTTTTTCTTCGTAAAATCGGATGGTGGGAACCTTGACCCCGGTATGGCGGGACAAATCACCGATTGAGTACATTTTGTTGGCCTGTCACTTGAACCTCTAGTTACTAGAGGAATTACATTGCTTTAAGGACCGAAACAACAGGCGCTCTTTACATGGCACATCAGCACTCGCACTCTGGTCACAGCCACCATCATCACATCGACCCAAAGGCCGGAGATGCCCGTGTCGCCTGGGCAATCGCCGTCAATTTGTTCCTTACACTGGCGCAGATTGTGGGCGGCATTCTGTCCGGCTCGCTCGCGCTGATCGCCGATGCGCTGCACAACCTGTCGGATGCCGCAGCGCTGGTCATCGCCTTTTTCGCCCGCAAGATCGCACGGCGACCCGCCGACCCGCGCATGAGTTTCGGATACGGCCGGGCCGAGGTCGTGGCAGCGTTGATCAACTATACAACTCTGATCGTGCTATCCGTCTACCTGATGTACGAAGGTGTCACGCGGTTCATCCAGCCGGAACCGGTCAATGGCTGGATTGTCGTCTGGATTGCCGGGATTGCTTTGGTCGTCGACCTCATCACTGCGGCACTGACCTACTCAATGGCCAAGGAGAGTATGAATATCCGGGCGGCCTTCCTGCACAACGTGGCAGACGCGCTGGGGTCTGTTGCCGTGATTATCGCCGGAACATCGGTCATTGTGTTTGATTGGACATGGGTCGATCCCGCAGTCACGATCATGATCTCGGTCTACATCCTTTGGCATGTCAAAGGTGAGATCGGTGAAACGATCCGGGTTCTCATGCTGGGGGCGCCCCCCGATCTGGAGCCGGAACAGGTTGCCACGGCCATCGAAGAGGCCGAAGGCGTAACCGCCGTACACCACGTGCATATCTGGAGCATGCAGGAGCGCGAACCGGCGCTGACCGCACATGTCATTGTAGACGAGGTGTCCTGGTCCGACGCCGGGGCCGTCAGATCAAGGATCAGGCAGAGCCTGAAAGACCGATTTGGGATTACGCACGCAACGCTGGAGTTGGAGCGAACTGACCAATTCTGTCCCGCATCTTCCCGCTTTGGACATCAGTGAAACATGCGTTTAATGAGAATTGCCGTTCCGATTTGGGGTCGGAACGGCAGACTCGTAACCAAACACATATTCGGATTCTCCGGGCAAGCCCGTGATCACCGGTTAACATACCACTCACTTTAGAACGGTGAACTCATACTACTCGTTAACGTCTTCTTTGTATCGATCAGAATTAAACTTTGCATAAATATCACCGGAAATGTGGGTAATAATGGTTAATGAACCCACTGACCGGGAAACAGATGCCAGAGGAGTCGGTGATTGTTACTTCACGTTGGGCAATCGGTACCGCGCCATCGACCGATCCGTCAGGAATCACCCGCAGAAAAAGCGTCGTCAAAGGTTCTCTGGAGGGCAGAATCCACATCCGCCAGTGTCACCGGCAGCCCCAGATCGACAAGGGATGTCACCCCATATTCGGTGATGCCGCACGGAACGATGCCCGTAAAATGATCAAGATCAGGTTCGACATTGATCGAAATTCCATGAAAGCTGACCCATTTCCGCAGGCGTAGCCCAATGGCCGCAATTTTGTCTTCGGCAGGCTGGCCCGTAACGGTAAGCGGCTTGTCATCCCGCCGCACCCAGACGCCGACACGACCGTCGCGGATCTCTCCACGGACGTTGAATTCGGCAAGTGCTGAAATCACCCAGTTTTCCAGCTGTTTCACAAACCTGCGCACATCCCGGCCACGTTCGTTGAGATCCAGCATGACATAGGCCACACGCTGGCCTGGTCCGTGATAGGTGTATTCGCCGCCGCGTTTGCTTTGGTAAACAGGAAACCGTTCCGGATCGGTCAGATCCTCAATACGCGCGGATGTCCCCGCCGTGTAAAGCGGGGGATGTTCCAGCAACCAGATACACTCCTGCGCGTCGCCCGAGGCGATCGCGGCCACGCGCGCCTCCATGAAGGCCACGGCGTCTTCGTATTCGGTCAGCCCTTCGGTGATCTTCCATTCCATACCGGCCTCTTATCCTGCGCAGGGGTCAGGGAAAAGGGGTCAGGCGGCTTCGGACAGGCATCGCTGCAATACCTGAGCATACGTGTCCTGACCCTGAGCGCCGGTCAGCAGGTACTTGCCCCCAAACACCATAGCCGGAACACCTGAAATACCCCGGCTTGTCCAGAATTGCTGCTTTTCCCGCACGGCAGCCGCGTGGGTGCCGCCAGCCAGTGCGTCCCGTGCCGCGTCAGGGTTCAAACCTGCCGCTCGCACTACCTGCATCAATACATCAATGTCCGAGACATCCTGCTGTTGCGTGAAATAGGCATCAAACAAAGCCAGTTTCAGCGGATGCTGACGCCCCTCATGTTCTGCCCAATCCAGCAATTGGTGTGCGGCAAAGGTATTCACGATCCGGCTGTCATCGTTGAAGTTGAAGGTAAACCCAAGCTCAGCCCCCAGCGCTGTCAGCCGTTCGCGTACCTGCTGGCTTTGTTCACGTGTCGAGCCGTATTTTTCGACAATATGCTCTCTCAGGTTCTGACCTTCCGGCGGCATGGCGGGGTTCAGCTCAAACGGATGCCACCGAAGACGGGCAAGCACACCTGTTTGTTGCAAAGCAAGATCAAGCTGACGAAATCCCACAATACACCATGGGCATACCACATCCGAAATGATGTCGATCTGAACAACGGGACGGGGATCGGATGTTGTCATCGAGAGCTCCTGCGCGGGAATCCTGTAGTCGGTTTGGTTGATTAGATAAGCAGAGGGCAGGGGATTTCAAACAGGTGTCTTTTGCCTCTTCACAACGTCTTCATCAGCGTCTATACGCCCCCTACCAAGTCACTGGCAGTGCGGTCGTGGCGGAATTGGTAGACGCGCAGCGTTGAGGTCGCTGTGGGGTAACTCCCGTGGAAGTTCGAGTCTTCTCGACCGCACCAGAACTAGCTTGATCGGTTAGTTTTTGGCCATATAAACAAGGGTATTCAGCTTTTTCCGAGTGTGTCGCATAACGCAAACAGCACACATGGACAGCACACAATGGCCCTTAGAATGAAGATCAAGTACATCGACCCTATCAGCGATACTCAATGGCGTTTCCGCAGAAGGTGGCCCAAGCGAGTGCGTGAAATTCGCGGTGAGGACGCCTATCAGAAACACATTAAGGCGCGTGAGGGGGCAGCTTTCCAGCGCGAGTACCAATTTCACTTGGGGAGTTTTGACTCGATTGTCGAGGACACCCTAAGACGACACCCTGAGGTTGACACTAGGTCGGCCACTCAGAAGTTCATCGACGCCCAGCGCCTAGCAGAGCAATACATGGAAGGTGTTCAGGGGTTGGACCCCGACGATAGCTGGACCCGTGGGGTGGTGGGGCACAGTCTGGCTGCCCGTGGAGAAGCCCCCGAAGTTGTAGCTGCTGTCCTGAACCCCAATCAGGAACCCCCGAAGCCGACACTGACCGACATGCGGGACATTTATGCGAAAGACAATGGGCTTGCTGATGACCGGAAAGAGATGGTCAGAATTGACCGCACCTTTGGCCGACTAAGCGACGCCTTAGGGAAACCTCTGGACGACGTGACTATTGAGAGCATCGACCGACTGACGGCGCGCGCCTTTAAGGACTATCTACTAGGGCTTAAGAAAAACAACGGCGAACCTTTAGCGCTCAAATCGTGTCAACGTGAGATGATTATCGTGGCCGCAGCTTATCGCCATGCCGTTAGGGAATTGGAAATACTAACGGCGCGCGACCCCTTCGAACGTCTTTCATGGCCCAAAGAGCAGGTCAGTTCACTAGATAAGAGTGTGCCGTTGCCTGACAGTGTTGTGGGTGCCGTGCAAGCGACACTTGAGGGTGGACGAAGCAAAGACTTACCTGACCTGTGGCGGGTGCTTAAAGGTACTGGGATGCGGCTTGGCGAGGCCTGTGGTCTACGCGTACGCGATGTGGACCTGACCGGGGAAACGCCATCCATCCTAGTCACCCCAAATGAAATCAACGGTATCAAGAACAGCAACAGTGACAGGTACGTTCCGATAGCCTCAGACAGCCTCAGGGAATCCCTCAGGGCGCGCATAGAGGGGCGAAAGGGTGAGGAGCCACTGTTCCCTTCTTATGGTCGTGACGGAGGCCCTACGGCTGCCTCAGCAGCGCTGATGAAAGCGGTGAGAAAGAACACCGACGATAAGCGCATGAAGGTCCACGGGCTGCGGCATAGGGCAAGCGACAAGCTAAGGGATGCAGGGGCACCTGTAGAGGTGCGTCAGGGGTACCTAGGGCACTCCGCTCAGTCGGTTGCGGAGAATACTTACGGTGGGCGTGAGGCGCGGCTTAGAGAGTTCGCTAGGTGGGGCGTGAAGGCTGGACTTTAAATCAGCCAACCAAGTCCTTTCAGTCAAAGCGAAAAGGCGTTTACATTCCACCCACATGACGTGAGGTGATTTTTTCAATGGATTGGGTTGGCATTGCCGCAACGGTTGGCGCGACGACGGGTTTAATCAGTGTGCTTCGAGATTTCGTATTGCCGAGTATGACCGCAAGAAATGATCGTAAGGCACGCAACCGAGAAGAATTGTTGGAACTTCTCTACGACGTAGTTGCGGCTTCAGTCGAACTCCGGGCGTCAGGCATAAAGTATGCCCACGCATTGTACGTGAAATCAACAGGAGCAGATGTTGATCTCGAAAAGTACGAGTTAGATTGGTTCTCCGTAGACAGTCGGCGGGCCTTATTCCGCGTACGTTGTACTGCAAGTGGCATCGACATAACCGCCTATGCGGACAAAGGTAACGCTTGGCGTGAAGCGCTCGGTGAACTTGTTAAAGCCAGGTCTAGAGTCAAGCCGGGGGATGCAGCATCCGAATTGGAGGACGAAACGCTGAAGATGCGCGAACTCCAAGAAGCCGCTGCTGCGCTGGCTAGCAAAATTGATAGGAAGTTCAGTTAGTCGAATAGTGGCCTTCTTAACGATCTCTGAGACGTCATGAGTAGTATTCGATCCACACTTGGCCGATGCTGATCTAGTGGAAATCGACAACTTCTTAGGCAAGTATTCCCGGATTGACAGGCGAGTATACTCTGCTGCTGCGTACAGGTTGAACAGTTTCGCTGGTGGCTGATAACAGCCGGGTTTCTAACTAGTTTAGCTATGACCAATCAACGTCTAGGATTGCTGCTCATGTGGTTAGACCAGCTTAATAGATAGGTCGTAGCTTAATTACTCGGGTATGCAGGCTTTTGCTACCGAGCGGGTGCCACGAATAAGGTTAACGTTATTGGTTGGGGGGGCGTAGTTGAGCCAACCAGATATGGTATTGACTGGGTGTTGCCGATCAATATAGCGTACTTCACACAAAATCGGTAAAGTTAAGGCGGGCGAAATCATGCGATCAGGATTTGGAAGAGCCGTTCAAAAGATACGCGCGGAGCGTGGCATCACGCAGTCTGCTTTTGCAGAGCTAACTGGATGGTCGCTTTCGCGAATTAGCAATATCGAGTATCAGCGCGCCGCTATCAGCGACGATGTACTCCGGGTTTACTTAAGGGTCCTCGATACTACCGGAGCGGAAGCGCACAACCTCCGAAAACTTGCCAGCTTTTCCAACGGGATGAGGAAAGAACAGGCGCAAAAGTCCGAGCACCCGAGTGTGGTGACGTTGCTGCGGCAATTCGGTAAAGATCTTTCGCCCAAAGCAGTCGCAGAAATCCAGCAGATCATCGAAGCAGAGACGGGAGAGCGTGTCTCTGCGCTAATGTTTCAAAGCAGAAAAGGCCCCAAAAGCCGTAAGTCAAAAACGAAGCGGGTGAACCTGCAACTCGAAAGGTTCGTTGAGGTCTGTATTTTGGCGAGCCGTTTTCGTCGAGACTTCGCAGAGGAAACTCACAAATTGAACTTGGAAAAAACCCTTGAAGAGTTGGCTGTAAGAAATGACGACTTTGATTATCGAATTTCCGAAGTATTACCGGCAACAGCCCAAGGCGCATTCGCAGTTATTGTTGGTGAAACCGACGGCGTTACTCTTCATTGTGAGGAAGACCGATACACCAAACTGACAAAAGGCGTCCATTTCTGTAGGCACGTTATAGCGCATGAAATTGGCCATTACGTACTTCACAGGGACCAACTAAATTCCGACGGGGAGTTGGTTTTCGAGCCTCAGCTACTTGCTCAGAACTCGTCACAGTTGATTGGAACAAAAGGTGAGGTTCAGCAGGTGGTGGATACTATGGAAGAAGCTGAGGCTGAGTGCTTCGCAACCATGCTGCTGGTCCCGTGGGAGGCTTTTCTTCGCGGCACAAGGGCGGATTTTCTCGCTTCAGACTTTGGCGAGCAACACTCTGAAGTGAAGCGATATATGCCATACTTCACGCAGCCTGCTGTCATTGAAGAGTTCAAAGCGCAGCTATGGAAATCGGGAGAGACTTCGCACCCAATTTTCACGCTTGAAACTAGATGACACCGAAGCAGGTTAGGAGAGATGAGCTCTCCTAGGGTGCAATTTTATTGTTATAAATAAGTAAGTTAATGAAGTATTTCCGTTAGATAAAAGTTTTAGTTCAGTCCCTTCTTAAGGGGCTCCATCAGGGGACACTCAAGGGTCGCATTCGCTCCGAAAGACCAATTGAGGATTGATGATAGCTTGCCATCACTTCCGGCTGATACTTCATCACCATGTTCGCAAGAACAGGTAAGTC
The DNA here is from genome assembly GCF_056537185.1 of Ruegeria sp. CG4. Lineage (NCBI taxonomy): Bacteria > Pseudomonadati > Pseudomonadota > Alphaproteobacteria > Rhodobacterales > Roseobacteraceae > Ruegeria > Ruegeria sp. CG4. The sequence continues at coordinate 133,057 of NZ_JBQFRB010000001.1, forward strand.
TGCACCTTAAGGTTAGCACCTGATAGGGCACCTGAATTATTCAGGCGAACCATCAGGGGCACCCTAGAGCCTCTCGGCTTTGGTTGGTTGATGAGAGTGGTCGAACCTTAACCCACCATCACACACTCATCAGGAAGCCCCTGAGCAAGCCTACAGGTTGCCTTATCTAGAAGCATTCAGGGCCATCGACCTGCGGAACCTAAAAGTTGACCGTAGAAGGGACCCCAAAAGGTTCTGCTAAGGTGTTGGTGGGGTTGGTTAAATGCTCATTTCTTTCATGGTCTTTACCGCCATCACGTTCCTTATTTTTGGCTAAAAAATGTTAGTGGCAGAGATAGATATAGATGCAGCGCTTACCCCCCGGTGCCCCCATGTGGAACCTGCTAACAGCACACAAACAGCACACCTAAGGTGGCCTCATGTCACCGTTCAGGGCACCATCAGGCCACCAGAGCGCAGAAAACAAGGGACATGCAGGGGACATACAATCCTTTTTGCGTCGTCAGGCACCACTAGAGGCGCAGACAGCGCACCAAACTGCCACAATCTTTTTCCTGAGCGGCTGGGTGTCTGTGTAACAGGGTGTACAGATCAGCACACCATTAACCTGTACCTCAGTCGCCACCTCAGGCAACTCTCAGGTAGCTGAAATATAACACCTTTTGGAATCACGTTGCGAGGTTTTTCGGGGGCAACCCATCAACTTCTATTCGGTGCTGGCATTCGGCATCGCATCTCTAGGCATAGGGCATGCGATCAACGCAAGCAGCAGTACCGGAAAGCACCGTCAGAACCCGATAGCATGACCAGAGAAGCACCTTAGCGAATCCTAACTACACCCGGGAGGGAGGCCATAGTGGCCCATCTGCGCACGCACATTAGCCACGCAGTTGCCGTTCGCTGCGTTCGCAGAACGGTTGAACCCAATGGCGGGTTTAAGCAAATAATGTTGAATAACTCGAGAATTCGGCCCACTCGCTTCTTCGCGGATTTCGATCGCGTCAGCAATGTTGACGCCACTTGCCCAGAGCAGGCCATGACAGCCTCCCACATTGCGGAACCAATGCTGAGGCTGACCCCCTAGCCAAAAAACTTCAACCGCCACTCAATGGGTAATTTTTTCGCAGGTTTTGGCCAAAACTGGAGTTTTTTACTAATCTCAGCAGGAAGCGGACTTTGAATAGTCTGACCGTCTCCTCCGTTCATCTTATTCGGCTGTCTCAAAGTGGTTAGTAAAACACACTCATAAGGTTCGCACTGGCTTAGTGAATTCTAGCCAGAGAGTCTTAGCTACGAAACAAAATGCATGTGCCTGAAAATACAGGGTTAGCCACCAAAATTACAAGTATATCTGGCCGCTTTACAGTACAATGAGAATGGTGCAGTTTTTTATGCGTTGATGTCTCACTTCTTGGGGCAATGACAAGCCTTAGCAAGGAATGAATTCCAAAAGACTCCATGAGCTTGATCCGAACCTACGCTGACATTGGAAACTTGCCAGACGGCCTTACTCCAGCCGAGGAAAAAGTGATCGCCGCTTGCGTCGCAGGCGAGGCTTGCATCCTCGGGGAAGAGGTCCCGCCCGAAGGCGCACCTCCTCCAAACCGCAACATTCGGGCCCACGTTTTACGCTATCTTATCACTGGTGGCTGCAAAGACTGCGAAGTTGCCGATTTAGGCATTGCAATAAAGGGTGGGTATGTCACTGGTACGCTTGACCTGAATTTTGCCAAGGCTCGGGGCATTACAGAGCTTAGGTCATGCAGAATAGATTCACCCATTGAGGCGCGAATGGGCTCATTTGGACTTATTTGTCTTTCAGGTAGCCATCTCGCTGGGCTTAATGCGTCGGGTTCGCAGATCGAAGGCAGCGTCTTTCTAAGTGATATCACTGCTAAGTCCACGATCTACCTCTTTGGCGCGAAGATCGGTGGCAGCCTCGAAGGCGACCGTGCGCAGTTGGAAGCAACGGAAGGTGATGCCCTCACTGCGGAAGGCGCGCAGATTGAAGGCAGCGTCCTATTGCGCGACGCCATCGCAAAATCCACCATCCGGCTCTTCGGCGCGAAGATCGGTGGCAGCCTCTCAACCGACCGAGCGCAGTTGGAAGCGACGCTAGGTGATGCCCTCAATGTGGAAGGCGCGCAGATTGAAGGCAGCGTCCTTCTGCGGGACGCCATCGCAAAATCCACCATCCACCTTTTTCGCGCGAATATCGCCGGCAACCTCGTTTTCGACCAAGCGCAGTTGGAAGCGGAAGAAGGTTATGCCCTCACTGCGGAAGACGCTCAGATTGGCGGGAACGTCCTTCTTCGCGACGCCATGGCGAAATCCACCATCCGGCTCTTTGGGGCGAAGATCGGTGGCAACCTCGATTTCGACCAAGCGCAGTTGGAAGCGGCAGAAGGTTATGCCCTGAATGCGGAAGGCGTTCAGATTGGCGGGAACGTCCTTCTTCGCGACGCCATGGCAAAATCCACCATCCGGCTCTACGGCGCGAAGATCGGTGGCGGCCTCTCAACCGACCGTGCGCAGTTGGAAGAAACGGAAGGTTGTGCCCTTGATGCGGAAGTCGCGCAGATTGATACCGACGTCCTTCTTCGCGACACCATCGCAAAATCCACCATCCGGCTCTGTGGCGCGAAGATCGGTGGCAGCATCTCAACCGACGGTGCGCAGTTGGAAGCGACGGTAGGTAATGCGTTCGATGCGGGTAGCGCGCAGATTGGAGGGAGCGTATTACTGCGCCACGCCATCGCAAAATCCACCATCCGCCTTTTTTACGCGAAGATCGGCGGCAATCTCGAATTCGACCATGCGCAGTTGGATGCGACGGTAGGTAGTGCCCTCAGTGCGGAAGGCGCGCAGATTGATGGGAGCGTCCTTATGCGCGAAGCCATCGCAAAATCCACCATCCGGCTCTTCGGCGCGAAGATTGGTGGCAACCTCGAGAGCGACCGAGCGAAGTTGGAAGCGAGGGCAGGTTTTGCACTCATAGCGAAGGGCGCTCAGATTGACGGGGACGTCCTTCTTCGCGACGCCATCGCAAAATCCACCATCCAACTTCTTCGCGCGAAGATCGGTGGTAGCCTCATAGCCAACCGAGCGCAGTTGGAAGCGAGGGAAGGTTTTGCCCTCAATACGGAGGAGGCGCAGATTGAAGGGAGCGTCATTCTGTGTGATATCACTGCAAAGTCCACGATCTACCTCTTTGGCGCGAAGATCGGTGGCAGCCTCGAAAGCGACAGAGCACAGTTGGAAGCGGCAAAAGGTTATGCCCTCACTGCGGAACGCGCGCAGATTGAAGGTAGCGTCCTTCTGCGCGAAGCTGTCGCAAAATCCACCATCCGGCTCTTTGGCGCGAAGATCGGTGGCAGCCTCGAAAGCGACAGAGCACAGTTGGAAGCGGCAAAAGGTTATGCCCTCACTGCGGAAGGAGCGCAGATTGAAGGCAGCGTCCTATTGCGCGACGCCATCGCAAAATCCACCATCCGGCTCTTCGGCGCAAAAATCGGCAGGAACGTCGCAATCGAACGAGCGCAGTTGCAAGCGAGGGAAGGTTATTCCCTCGATGCGGAAGGCGCCCGGATCGAAGGCGGTCTTTTTATTGGATTCCGCGAGAAAGGTTCCCGCCCGGTAAACCTTGCCAATGCTTATGCGAGATTTCTTGCAGATGACCTTACGTTTTGGCCGGACGAAACGAGCCCATCATTAGTTGGTTTCACCTATGATCGCCTCTCCACACTTACAAATGTCAAGCAGCGCATTGAGTGGCTCGAATACGGCAGCTTCGGCGAAAGAGCGTTCTATCCGCAGCCCTTCACTCAATTCGCAAAAGTTTTGCGCAATATGGGCGATGACAATGCTGCGCGCAAAATTCTATCAAGGCGAGAGCAGTTGACCTACAGACAAATCCGCCGGAATGCGCGGATCACGCCCAATGGTGACATCGACGTGGCCTTTAAAAGCCTGTGGCGCGACTTTAGAAATGCTGCGTTTTGGGCCTATGATGTTATATTGCGTGGGGTAGTCGGCTACGGCAACCATCCATTTCGCAGCCTCGGTTGGCTGTTCGTACTAATCTGTATTGCAATTGTGCCGGCACACTACGCGTGGAAAGAAGGTTCTTTCGCGCCTAATTCTGGCCCCATTTTGAGTTCCCGAGGGTGGCTGTCTCTTCACTCGTTAGAAAACAATCCGGCAAAAGTCTGGAGCGGAGCAGCCGAGCCGATTGACTGGTCCCCAGCAGACAGTGAAATCATTCGTTGGCAAGACATCGCGCCAGGCAGGGATTGGGAGACCTTTAACCGCTATCTCTATGCCGTTGACATGGTCATCCCAATCATCGACTTCGGCCAAACAAGCGCTTGGGCTCCCTCGACGACTCGTGGCCCTTGGGGCTCGCTTCTGTGGGGGCTCAAAGGCATTATGTTGGTCATGGGCTGGGTAATCACCGCGCTGGGCGCGGCTGCCATCACTGGGATTATCCAGCGCGACTAGGAAGTTCGACGACGGTTTTGTTTGCGGCTAGCCACGCTTGCACTAAGTAGGGTTGCTCCGATGTCCCGACCTTTGATACCCAAATCAATGGGCAACTTAGGGCTGCTACCTGCCGAATGCACCCGCACCACGCAGTTGGCACAGAAATGACGGCGTTGGGCTCTGCACTGAGCACTGCAAGTTCATTTAAACAGCCGCTGTTAAGTTTGGGCGGGTCGTTAAGGCGAAAAGTCACAAACTTTTGCGTTTCCTCTTCGGTACGTCCAAGGACGAAGTCATCCATTTCAAGTAGGCCCCAAGGCCTGAGACCGAAGCGATCACCTTTGATAATCTCCGTAAGGTCGATAGTGAACGTGTCCTACGGCACAACCCAGCGGCCAAGGGAGGGGAGAAGAGGGCGGCGCAAAAAAACTAGACACCATCCAAAAAGAGATCGGGCAGGTTGAGCCTTCCATTCGAGAGGCTAAGCGGAAAGTAGTACATAACAAGCTAGCGCTAGAGGCGGCTGAGGTTGTTACCTCATTCAGCACGCACTCCTAGAAACCTACGGCAATGACGAAGCCAAACTTAACAAGTTGGTCGCGGTCCTAAAAGAAAATCGAAATGCTTAACGGTCGCAGGACAGCATAGTTCTGCAAGTTGGTCAAAACGCCATTTGAAGCCCGCATCAGTCTCGCCGTCGATTTTTTCGGAATTTTTTATTGTAGCCATATGCTTACTGAGTTTCTGACGGCGCACATCGTGAAAACCCCCATACATGCACACACAGAACCGCAGTGATCACCGCTAAGGACCAAATACCGGCAGCCCCACGCGCCCCTTTCTGCTTCCAGCCTCCCCAACATAACTCAAAGGATACCATGACAAGTACATGGACTATGCCCACGCCCCAGAGCATGGGATGCAAACCAATGACTCGCCCCCAGCAAGACGCCTTCGCCAATCTCTGGAAAGCCAAAAAGATGAAGCACAAGCCCAGAGCAGAGCGAGTGGAACTTTGTCAGAAGGTTTACACGAGCAAGTCGAGAGTAGCCCTGTGCCGTGCCCTGATGCCAAAGCAAACGCGGAAGCAACAGAAAGAACACGCGAAGAACAGGAAGCCCCTGACCAAACCTCAGATTGTGCGTGAAACCAAGCAAGCCGCTACTAACCAAGAGCGAAGCGAGAGCATGAAAGAGGTTTGGGCAGAACAGAAGGCTGTCAATGCGCTTGCCGGACGCCGCCGCGAATGGGTGACCATGAAGGTTGCCGAGTGGCGACAACATCGGGCAGCCGAGTTTGAAGCCGAACTGAAAGCCGAGGTGCTACCCCACGAAGAGAACCCTGATTGGTTTGAGCAGATGAGCTGGGCGGCACTCAAGGCGCGGGAAATGGCCGCTGGTTTGGATGCGTCGGCAGTGGAGACCGGGCTGATAGCTGAGTTCGATAGGCGAGACAGCGCGTTGCACTAGAATCGACACGAAAGCTGCCTGAAAACAGCGGCTTATCGACAACACCTACTACATGAATAACACCTGATAGTTTTATTCCCCCCTTGCGACATTTCTTATCCTTTGGCCGTAAGGGGACCTTGGCGGGCGTCTCTTAGGTGTGCTTCGGGATGCCCGCCGCTTTTCCCAACCAATCCCCCATCTCGCACAATCACCTGTCACCGAAAGGAAGACATGACCAAGATCACTTTCATTGACCGCCCTTGCGGAACTGGAAAAACCACCGAACTGATCGACGAATTGAAACAATGGAACCCAGACACGCATATGCCTGTACTTGTGGTGACCCCGCGATTGTCTGAGGTCCAGAGGATAGTATCAGGTGCCCCGGAGGCCATGCTTACGGTCCCTGAAGGCAACAACAAGACGGTAGACATTGAGGGGCTGCTTAAGGCTGGCCTGAACGTCGTTTGTACGCACGCCCTTTATATACGCCTTGAGCGTCTCGCGCTGGATGGTCTTCTTGACCGCTATCGTCTGGTAGTCGACGAATGCCCGACGCCCCTTGAGATTGGTCCTGCCATCAGCAAGCGGAACTTTCAGGAGCAGGTGCTGGACACAGGCTTTGCCACCGTTGACACGTTCACACGAAAAGTCACGCCGAACCCGCTATGGCTACAACAAATGACCAACACGGGACTAACAGGCACCCTAGGTCGGCTATTGCAGGAAGCCTCAAGGGGTCGCCTCTTTGTTGCTGAAGATGGCCGACCTATCGTTCTGGCAATCCCTACGGCACTCCTAACAGCCCCCTCTAGCCTGACAATCCTGACCTACCTCACTGAGGGCAGCATGATCGCCGCTTATCTTGACCGGATTGGTGCCTCCTACGACGTCCAGAAGTGGGAAGGTGAGGCAGATTGGATACGTGCCCAGCGCGACCTGATCACCGTTGAGGCAATGGACCTGCCGGTTGTCAAAGGGAAACCCATGAAGCTGACCCATAGCGCGCAGACCAAGGGCCTGCCTTCCGGTGTTGCTAAGACGCTGGGTAGCAAACTCCGCAAGATGTACTTTGACGGCCCCCTCAGGGGCACCCCGAAGGAGAACATCATGATCACCTGCGCGGCCAACCTTTACTTTGATGGTGGTGCAGACAAACGCAGGAAGGCGAGTGCGATGATGAACAGCACAGGGCTATATGGGCGCTGGTCTGAGACAGACGGGCATTGGAAAGTGAAAGGTGGTCTGCAATGGGTTGCCAACCAGACCCGAGGTATCAATGACTACATCAACTGTTCACACGCGTTCTATCTCTACGATCAGCACCCCAATCCCGTTCTGTGCAGCTACTTGAAGAAGGACGCGGACAAGTGGGGCGAACAATATGCCCTGACCGAGTTGGTGCAGTGGCTCTATCGTTCCCGCGTTCGCATCGGGGAACCCGTCACTGTCTATGTCCCATCTGATCGGATGCGACGCATCCTGACCGATTGGCTCAACTCATCCCAACCAAAACGCCTGCCGATAGCTGCCTAAACATTACCCGTCAGGTTCACCATCACATCCCAATTCCTGGCCCTGCCTTCCTGACCGAAGGTGGGGCCTTTTCTATTTCGAAAGGATAACCCCATGCCGAAACCTATGGTGCCCCCAAGGACGGGACCGAAAAAGCGCGTGCTAGTCCCCGGCAAACTCAAAGGCCGCAAGGCAAGAACCGAGTTTGCCCGCGAGCGGTACATGACGCCGATGCAGAAAGCCGAAGCTGAACGCAAGTCTCTGAGGTCTGCCAGTCACCCCATAAGGCGCATCCAAACGACCCGCTTAGAGAACGCCCTCAGGGACTTGTTCGGGGACGTCGAAGTGGGTCGCATGCTGGACAAGATGCGAGATCGCCGTTCGGCACTTGGTTACGGGGGCTACAAGCTGCCCGTGAACGTGCCCGTGAGGTTGAAGCCAACCACGTATGTCTTGCTGGACATCATTCGTGAGCGCTTCGCTGAAGCACACCCTGAAATCCCATTTGAGCTTGGAAACCAAGAGATTGTCGCCGGTCTCTTGGCGAAGGGCTTAGAGGCCATCGCCGCCTCTGAAGACGACGTATTCAGCGACACACTCCCAACAAAAGGATAAGACCATGAACACCAAGCGTATTGTTGTGGCAAACAGACCCAGCAGCAAACAAGCGCCAACCACCGACTACAGCGGTGACGGCTTCTGGAAAATCACCAAGGCGCAGGATGCAGACCTGTTTTCCTTTGAGTGGCGCGACCACAAGCAAGCGCCATGGAAAGTGATTGTAAGCCACGTTGACCCGATCACGCTCTACAATCGTGTCCGCGTTCACTTCGCCACTGAGGCTGGCGAGGTTGCCGAGCAAGTGGACCTTCGGGGGGACATCAGCAACGCCCTTTTGAGGACCATCTACGGCAACGCCAAGGGCCACTTCACAGGTCTCAAAGCGCCCAACTCTGGGCCTTCCCTAGATGAGCGCCTGAACGCTGAACTGGCGGCTGGCAAGATCGCTCCTGAACAAGTCGAGCAAATCAAGCAGGACGTCAACAAGCGCAAACGCCAGAACTTCAACCGCATCGCCCGAGAAAAAGCACGGGCATAATCCAACAGAGCAAGGATACGAACATGGATATGTGTTCAGATATCATTGACGTCTCAAACTTGGACGCTGTTACCCAAGGCATCAAAGCTGAAGGTAGCGTTACAGGTGGCAGCGAGTTCACAAACGCAGCACCTACGGCACCCACCAACATCGCCGCGACCATCCATAGCTTTGGCGGCATCCCAACCGTGGAAGTCGAACCCGGCAACCCAGCTAGCCGCACTTCCATTGAGGCAGCTCTGGCCGCTGGTCTGATCACCAAAGAGCAACTTCAGGCAACTCCACAGGAAGTCACTAACGATGCCTCTGATGGCGATGATGAAGGTGACCTTAGCTATGCATTGGGTCCCCAAGACTTGGATGAACTGCTGGGTGAGGAGAACACGGAGCTTACCCACGATCTGATTGATGCTCTAGGTGAAGAAGGCTCTGCTGAAATCGTTGGACAGGCCATAATGGAAGATGGGCTGATTGACGTGGACGCCATACGCGCCGCGTTAGGTGATGCGGGCGCTGATCAAGTGGAAGCTGCAGTGAACGACGTTGCCGACTATATCGACGACGGTCGGGATTATCTCGCTGAGCAAATCACCGCCGCTGGTTACGACTTGAACATGCTTGAGCATGTCGTGGCCAACGACCCCGAACTCTACGTGCAAGCAAAGGCCGCATTTGGCCAATTTCTCACTGATGGCTCCATGACAGGCGTTAAAGCCGTGCTGGACAAAGCCACCTCCTAAACCAACCCCAAAAAGGACAAACTAAACATGAATGAACAAGACCAATTCCTGCCCCAAGGTATACGCTCATATGACATTCAGGCAGAAGCCCAGCGCGAAGCCTATGACGTCGCTGCTAAAGAGCTTTCCGAAATCATGGCTAGGGAAGCTGAAGCCACGGCTGAACGGCTGAAACAAGAGCGTCTGCGCGCAGGAGGCAACGAGGCCTTGGCTATGGACGCCTTTAAGGAACTCGTGAACCAACGCGCAAAGGATGCCGAAGAGGCGGCTCGTAAGGCTGTGTATGTTACCCGTAAGCCTGAGGAAATCGAGTTTCACTTCGAACGCCGTGGCAATGTGGTCCTGCGGGCGTCTGGCCCAATTCCAGCCGGATGTGAGAACAACCCTAACTTCGGTTATTCATACGCTGAGGTTGAACCCCCAGTTGACCCCGTGGCTGAGGCCGTAACGGCAGCCAAGAAAGCCAAGGACCGCGAGTTGAATGAGTTTCGTGCTGCGATGGCTCGACAGGTAGCCGTTCAGTATGTGGACACGTCCAAGGGCATGGACGTTACGAAGACCGACGCGGAACGGATTGCAGAGCTTGAGGCGCAGGTTGCATCCCTGACAGCTAAGTCCAAGCGGAAAGCGTATGGTTCCAAATGAGCGAACGTGAAGACCACTATGGGGGCATCGAACAAATCAGGGTTCTGTTGAGAGAGAAGTTCCTCGACGGCCTGACGAATGGTGTCCCTGAGATTGACCCTGCCTCTGGTGAGGTTGTCTCGCGCTCTGAACCTAAGGCTAGCTGGCTGGCAGAAGCTCACAGGTTCCTCAATTCAGAGGATAAGAAACGTGAGGCGGAAGAGGCTGAAGCCAAAGAGAAGGTTCGGCGCGGTAACGCCCTAGAAGAAGCACTCGAAGGCATGCCAGAGTTCCCTGAGGACGCGGACGACACATCCCTCCCGACCTAACACCATCAACTGACCCTTAACACGCCCCTGATGAGGCCCTGAGCAGCTACTGCGGTTTACCCCGTTGTGGTTGTTTGGGGCCTTTGCATTTCAGGTGGCAACAATGAGAAATCCAATGAAATACACTTACATAGTTACCGCCTTGGGCGCAGCCCATAAAGAACTCCGAGAGGCTGACGTGAGGGCGTCCAATGCCCGCGCTGCGCTTGAAGCTGTAGCACACCGCATGGCTGAGTTCGACGGTTCCGAGACCGACGCCAAATTGGCGGCTCTGGAGTACGTCGAGGCTAAAGCCAACTTCGACGTTGCCGAGCGCGTTAAGGCTGCAGCCCGCGATGAGCTAAACCGTTCTTACCTTGTCCTGTTGAAGGCAGGTGTTCCTCAGTTTGAAGGCTAGTAACGAGACGCACGTCCAAATCGTCACCAACTCATCAGGTGACACAAGAGGGCGCGTCGCCCTAAGTCATCTCTGCCATTTCTGAAAATCAGGGTCCACTTAGTTCCCACAAATTTACGCATTCAGCGTTAAAAGGAAACGTACCGTCATCCCAAGAAGCCCTTGGGTTTTCCTCTCTTACAGCAAGGCCCGGTCGCGAAAAAATACGCATTTGGACCCCGTTGCCTACGTCAAAAAAATAGAAGACAGCATCCCATTCTCCATCAAGTCTGCTGTATCGCTCGTAGGCTCCTTCACCAACGCGGACGAAACGCTGAGGGCGTCCTTGACCATCGGCATACATCCGTACGGCGATGTCGCCGTAAAACTCCCATGTATTAGGACCGAAATTTGTCATGCGAACACAAGACAAGCCTGTGAGGTCTACTGGCTTTGAGACCGCTGGACTACAGATGATGGTCGCTATCGTTGTTAGCGCACAATACAATTTTGTTTTCATAGTGTTCAATTCGCTTTCAGAGATTTCGAATATGCTTAGTTCCGACCTCGCGCTCTTCAATTGATTGCAGAAGCATAGTCTTGAGACAATGGCGGAGGTTGCGCGTTAGGTCGGTGGAACTCCAAAGTAACATCCAAATGCAAATATCTTCGCCAACCCAAAGAAGAGCTTTGTCCGATCTAGAGATTTAGGCTGAGCATCGATTCAGTGATAGTGAAACCAATGTGGGGGCGGGTTGACAACTGCCGACAACACACAATACCACCTAGGACAGCACACATTTGGGGAAACCTGAAGGCTGCCCTAGGGTGTTTCGCCCATTTAAATAAGGGGTCATGAGCGCTAGTTCGATTGTGCTAGATGCTTCTCGACCGCACCAAAAATCCTTTTAAAGTAGTGTAAAATTACCCTGAAAGTGAGGCGGATTTAGGCTGCCTAAGATTGCGTCCGGCGCTTGGCAAAATATGCTTGCTGGCCATGTACCGCCTTACGTCTGTGAAATAACTGATCTGGCGGATCGTTGAGGCAGTTTTTCGCAAGCCGAAGGTCACCTGAGCATATCCGAATTCTGGATGTGGCTAAAGTCACCACCGAATGACCGCTCAATCGAAGATCTCATTACCACCAGCTTTGCATCACCCAAACATGTTCACCCAGCGGATCAGCATTGGCGCAAGGCAAATCAACAACAAAACGGGCATCATGCACATGGCCATAACGGCGGACATTTGCACTGGAAGGCGGTTTGCCTTTTCCTGAGCACGTAGTTCGCGATCAAGCCTCATGTCAGTCGCAAACCTGCGCAACGATGCGGATATGCTGGTGCCATACTGGTTGGATTGCAAAAACGCGTTGGCAAATGAACTCAACTCGTCGATTCCGACCCGGTCGGCCATGTCAAGAAAGGCGGCCTGTCGTTCCTTGCCCGCCTGCAATTCCAGCTGAAGAATTGAGAACTCCTGCGAAATCTCGGGCGCCGCACTTGCCATCTCATGTGACACACGGATCATCGCTGCATCAAAACCCAGACCGGCCTCAATTGCCACCTGCAGCAGATCGAGTGCGTTTGGCAGGCTGTGTTCAATTGCCTGGCGGCGCTTCTTTATGCGATAGCGCAACCAGATTGCGGGCCCATAGAAGCCGGATACCATCAACACCGTTACAATCTGCAATGTGTTCATCCAAGTAACACCCTGCAATATGCCGGCGATCCCCAATTGAACCTGGGTTTCTATTGGCAGCGCCATGGCTGCGACAAACGTGGCCGGCAGGACAAATCCCAAAATTACACGGCAGGTGTAGTATGTGCGAATGGCGTGCTTTCGTTGAATGCCAGCCTGTCTTAGGAGCTTGCCAATCTTGGAACGTTCGTTCTTCGACGACGGAACGAACGCCTTGAGAAGCCCGTGCGGATCACTGTTGTCGCCTTGTATGAGGTCAAAATCCTGACCGTGCCCACTTGAAACTGACCCTCCACGCATGCGCTGCGCCGCCGTATTGTCGGCCTCGGTTAACCCGGACAGGCCCATGACAACAAAGAACACGCTAAGGGCAATTCCTACGAGCAAAAAGAACTGCGGCGAGAGGCTTTGCTCACTCAGAAACTCTTGAATAATATCCATATCATCAGCCCCTTTTTTAGAACTTGAACTTAACCAAGCGGTTCAAGATGAGCCCCTGCGCAATTGTCAGGCCTACAATCACGCAGGCGAAATAGGGAAACAGTGGGTCATTGCGAACGTCGCCGTAGAAGGTAGGCGTGGAAATTTCGATCGATAGGTAGATAATTATCGGCAAGATCGTGAGGATCAGGCTGCTCAGACGCCCTTCAGCGGAAATCGCCTTGATCTTTTTCTGCATGGTGTGCCGGTCCCTGATGGTCTGGGACAGGATGGTCAGAACCCGCGCAAGGTTGCCGCCGGTTCCATGCTGAATGCCAATACTTACGGCAAGGTACTTTGCGTCCTCGGTGCCAACGCGTTGCGCAAAGTCGTGAAAGGCAGTCGCGACATCATCGCCGTAATTGATCTGGTCTTTGATGATGCCAAATTCCGTGCCGATTGGATCCGGCAAGTCCGTTGCGACGTTTCCAACCGTAACAGCAACCGGATGACCAACCTTCAATCCCCGGGCCATCAAATCCAGAGCGTCCGGCAGTTGTTTTGTCAGCTTCTTCGATCGAGCGTTCTTCATGGCGACCAGCACGATGAACGGCCCAGCGAGACCGAGAACCGCGCTCAGAAGGGCTGCCAATTCCTGGACGAGAAACCGGGACGCGCCTGCGAATGTCAACAAGGCCAAGAACACGACTGCGAGGGCAGCCCATATCGGACTGATCGTTAACCCCGCTTGAACGAGCAAACGGCGAAAACGAACTATTGGACCGGCTTTTTCTCCGGCGGCGAGCATCGCGGGATCCCGAAGGACTTGCAGTACTTGATCACTTGAGGCTCCGTCCTGAATCATCTTCATGCGCCGGTTCCTGGCTTCGCTTTGGGTTTCCCTGCGAAGCAGAAGCTGGTGCAGACCCTCGTAAACCAGCAGAATGCCCAGAAAAATCGCGATGTAGATCAGAATGTTCAGTGTATTTGGTTGCAGATCAATCATGACGTCATTGCCCCGCGAATAAACATATCGCTATCCACATCAATGCCCGCGGCAACCAGTTGGTCGAAGCATTTTGGGCGAATGCCGGTCGGCAGGAACTCTCCCAATACATCCCCGTTTTCAGACTTGCCGCGACGTTTGAAGACAAAGATGTCCTGCATGGTGATCGTGTCGTCCTCCATGCCGGTGATTTCCGAAATGCTGACGACCCTGCGTGTGCCATCGCTGAGGCGGCTCAGTTGCAACACGATTTGGATGGCCGAAGCGATTTGAGACCGGATGGTCTTGATGGGCAATTCTGCCCCCAACATAGTCACCATCTGTTCCACCCGACTGAGCGCATCACGCGCTGAGTTTGCGTGAACGGTCGTCATCGACCCGTCATGGCCGGTGTTCATGGCCTGAAGCATGTCAAAACATTCAGCCCCACGAACTTCCCCGACAATGATGCGATCCGGCCGCATCCTGAGCGCATTGCGCACCAGATCGCGTTGAGTGATCACGCCCTGGCCCTCCGAGTTTGGGGGGCGGGTTTCCAGACGAACCACATGGCTTTGTTGCAGCTGAAGTTCGGCGGCGTCCTCGATTGTTACGATACGCTGATTGCCGTCGATAAAGGATGAAACGGCGTTCAGCATCGTTGTTTTGCCGGAACCGGTGCCACCGGAAATCAGGATGTTCAACCTTGCTTCGACCAGCGCCTCCAGAAGCTTGGCAGCTTGGCCGTTCATGCTTTCTCGCTGAACGAGCTTGTCGATCGTCAAAGGATTGCGCGAGAATTTGCGGATCGACAGCGCAGGCCCGTCCACGGAACACGGGCGAATGATTGCGTTGACACGGCTGCCGTCTTCCAGGCGCGCATCGACCCATGGCTGGGATTCATCAATGCGACGACCGACTTTGCTGACGATCTTGTCAATTATCCGAAGCAGATGGCGTTCATCGCGAAAGCGTGCCGTCGATTCTTCTAACAAACCAAAGCGTTCCACGTAGACTTGATCATATGAGTTGACCAGAATGTCGTTGACCGTCGGGTCTTCCAGAAGTGGTTCCAGCGGACCCAGCCCCATCACTTCGTGAATCAACTCGTCGACCAGTGATGTGAAAGCCTCGGACCGCAAATGAAGGTTTTCCGCCTCGATCAGGCCTGTCACCAACGATGCGATCTGACGTTTCAGCTCCGACCGCTCAACCTTGTCGATCACGGACAAGTTTAGCCGGTCAAGAAGTTCGCCGTGCAAGCGGCTTTTGAGCTCCAGATGCGCTTGCAGATCAACGTCCACGGGTTCCGGAGTCACCTTGGGCCTGGGTACTTCGATTGGCTGCTCAAGGACCAAGACATTCGAATTGGATGCAGCCTTGCGTGATCTATACTCATTGAACACGGTGATCTCCTTTTTAAGTCGTTTTTGTTGCCACGGGCCGAACGTCTTCAGACATCGCGCCAGCAAGTTTTGTCAGGGCTTTGCCAAGGTCGGATCCCGGCTTCATGTCCACGATGGGACGCCCAAGATCGACTGAGTTGCGGGCGACCTTGTGGTTCTCGGGCAGCCAGTGTTTCAGCTTGGTTTTCAGGACTTTCTCTGCCTCGCGAACGTGCCCCGGCTTGAGCAGAGTCTTAGGTTCGCGGTTCACAATAACCTCGACCGGAAGAGAGACATTGGCTTCGCGGTAGAAATCAATCAAACGTCGCGCTTGGCGCACGCATGGCACGGTTGTGTCAGTAACCAGCGCAAGCTGGGTCGCACGCTTGAAAATGGGTTCGACCCATTCGACAACGGCACAGGGCAGGTCGATGACAATATAGTCGTAACGACGCTGAAGCAGATCGAGCATACCTTCGAGAAGGTTCGCGTGTATCGACTGAAGCGGAACCAAAGGGGCAGGCGCGCAAAGCACGTCGATACCGAGTTTGTGGCTCTGAAGGATCGATGACAGGAAATGGTCATCGGGCTCATCCGAGTTTTCGATGAACTGAAGGCACCCTCCGTTGTCTTCGAGATCCAGGAACACGTTTGCGTTTCCGAATTGCAGATCGAAGTCCAAAAGTGCGACGCGTTTTTTCTCGGTCTTCCGAAACAAGGAGCCCTTGCTGCCCACCAGCGAGCACGCAAGGTTCACCGCAACAGTAGACGCGCCGATACCGCCACGGGATTTTGCAACCGGGATAACCCGACCCAGAGCAGACAGACCGTTCCTGGTCGGAAGCTGCGGAACGGTGCGCGATATGGTTCTTTCACTGACCGCAGCTTTCAATCCCTCGCCATCGATCGACAAGGGAAGCACTTCGTCGATACCAATTTTCCGCAGTTCACGGGCTTTGGTGATCGAAAGATCATTCTGCGTCAGCGCCACGAACAAGGTGTCATCATCGCGATGCGTCAGCAGTTCTTCGACGGCTTGTACCTCGCCCGAGTCATCCGGGTCGATTTCAAATATCACCACGTCATGCTTGAACGCCATTTCGCGGGCGGTTCCGTTCAGTGTTTTGAACGAGCCAGCCAATTCAGAAACTTTGTTTTCTCTTACAGCGGGAAACGCGTTTGCGACCGCCTGCGCGATTGTTTCTCCTGCTGACAGAAGCATGACCGATTGTGACTTGAGATCTGAAACGTGGTTACTCATTACCCTGACTCTCCTAATGCAAGGTCTTCAGCAGGCAGCGAGACGCTGAAATTGGAATAGCCGGCTGTCGAAGAGATTGTGCTGCTTGTCGCACCCGCGGCGTTGGCCAAAGCGGCCAGAGGCGACACGAACTGAAAATCACTCAGGTTCAGTTCAACAGTGACCATGGGTGTGTAAGGGCCGCCCAGGAAACCCAGATTGGAATTGAAATCATAGGAAAATTGCAGTGCGCTGATGGTTGTGCCCGGTGGCAGAAGCGGACTGACGCGATCCCAGATTTCCGACGCAGTGGCGTTGGTGGCGATACCCGAACACGTAGGGGTCATGGGATCGGCGCATATGCCGACCGAGGCACTGCATGAGGTGCCGAAACGGGGTTGGAGTGTGGATGCCCCTCGCGTGTGGGTTTGCGGAACGCCAGCACACGCAGGTGGACGTACCACGGCGATACGAGCGGCCAACTGCGCTGCTTTTTGTGCGTTCACTCCACTGTACGAAAGCCTGCCAAAATCCAACAGTGCAAGGAACAGAAAAGAAAACAACGACACGACCAGAGCAAATTCGACCAGAACGCCACCATGCTGCTCTTGCAGGAATGAGCGTCCGCTCTGTCGCAAACGCGCGTGGATATTCAGCAGGCGTCTCATTGGCCAAAAATCCGCGATGTATCAGCGACGTCCGTGGTCACTGATGTCGCACCGCTGCCGAACAGCGTCAGGATGCCGCCCAGCGGAAACTGAATGGTGATATTGGCACTCACCTGGCCAACAGGGGCCGGGTTCATTCGATAGGTGCCGGACACGCAAGACAGGCTTGGCGTCACGGAATTGACCGTCACGCTGGACGGAAACAGGTTATTTCCGTTGATGTCCTGCTCAACAATGTTTTTCAAAGTCGTGGTCAGCCCCGCAACAGAGCCACCGGATGTGCAGATATCCGCGGGTGTAACTCGGGATAGGTAGCGGCTGGCATCGCGCACACCGGCAATGACCGACTGGTACGACCACATAAGGCGCGCCGACTCCAGAGTTACGGCCAATAGAAGCAACATGACCGGCATAACAAGGCCGAACTCGACAAGGATTGCGCCGTCGTCGTTCCTGGCGAAACGTTTGAAAGGAAATCTGTGCCTCATACTCATGAACGTACGCCTTTAACGATACAACTGTACGACGTCGCGGAAGATGCCACCGAAGCCATTACCGCCGCTTCCAACACCGGTGACATCCGGGAAGCCGACGACCTCACCGTGAATGTCAAAACTGGGTGGCGAGCTGCCATCATCGCCCACCGGTTCCGTCAGGAAGACGGCAACGAATTTTGTTACGGGAACCCCGGTTGTCGAACCGGAAACAGGGTTTTGTGCGCAATCAACGCCGGCCGCTGTTACAACGCGCCGCGCCGGGTCATTCGACATATGGCTTGAACACATTGGGCGGCCGGTTTCGGCAAGCGAAGGATCAAGGATGGCGTTTGCGTTTGGCGCTGCGTAAGGGTTTGTATTTCCGTAGGCAATTTCCCGAAGATACATCCCGTATCGCGTGCCCGCGAATACTGAATTCGACCCTGACAACAGGGGCAGGTGAGCGTCACTGCCAACACCGTCTGCCAGCCCATCGGCCAGATCGTGGTTCTGGTTCAGGTAGCCGGCCCGATCCCAGTTGCCATCGCCGAAACGGTTGTTTCCGCCGCAGGTGCCCGCCGCCATGCACAGGTCGCGACCAAGGCCGGTTGTGTCGGGTGTCGGTTGTTCGTTGCCTTGAATGCAAGCGCCGCCACCGTTCTTTTCAATGCCCTTGATCACGTTCGGCGCCGGCGCGAAATCTATGTTGTTTTTCTCGCCATTGAGAACAGAGCGGTAGATGTCAAAACGCACGTTGAATGCCGCGTTTGTGATGCCGACTTTCTGCCCTGGTTCCGTGTCCAGCCCGTTGGTGAGAATGCACTGGGTGATCTGGCTTTGCGCCGCGATAAGGCACGCCAGTTTGTTGCCACCTTCGTCTGCGCACACACCCGAGGTGTCTTGGAAGTTTGCCAGATCGATGAAGCCAAAATTACCGGGCCCCCAGGCAGTACCGTTGCCGCCACTGCGAAGCAGGATTTGATCGCCGACTGTCAGAGTGGACTCCCAATTCGGGGGAAGGCAGAACATCAGAGGTGAAATATCGCACGCGGCTTTCGAGTATCCGGCCACCGCTTCGGCCGAAACGCTGGCCGCCGAGAAACCGCTCCCTCCAAGCATTTTGTCCAGTGCGGAAGCAAGGCTCATGCTCAGCGATTTCGGTGTTAACACGACGTGCGCGAACTTTGCTTGACGCGGGTCTGTCGTGAGGTCCGCGCCGAGCGGCGTAAGATCTGAAGCAGGAAGCGCGGAGTGGAACGAGAGGGTATAGTCAGATGAACCTGAAAGCGCGGCGCTGCCATTCGCAAATGTCTGACTGTCACTAATCAGATTTGCCGCCGCATTTGTGGCCCGCGAAATCGCATTAGGTTGTCCGTCCAGCTCAGCGGCCGCAGCCAGGGCCACATTGTCCGCAAACGACTGAAGCTCGGCATGGGTAGAGTTCAACCGGCCAACATCCAGAGTGATCGCAAAGAAGCCGAGGAAAGCGACCAAGGCGGTGCCCCACAGGATTGCTACCGTACCACGGTCATCCTTGATGAAATCGGATATGAAAGCAGCTACTCGCATGGCCGGGCTTACTGGCTGGGTGCCTGACTGATTTTTATCGTTCGAGCGCGAGGTTTGACCTGCGGCGTCGCGACCGCCGGGGCAAGCTGAGCATCTTTCTGGGGGGTCGTTTCCAGTTCGGTGACAGGCTCGACGTCTGTTCTCTCTTCCGCTTCGTTGAGCTGCCTTTGGATGGTTACAACCTCGGTCTCGGTTCCGCGACGGACAGTTACAGTTGGTTGAGCTTCGACTTTCTCCACCGGGCCTTCTTCCTGCAGAAGATCGCGCAGGCGAACCATTTCCATGGGTTCATCTTCAACATTATCCAGTGTTCTGAGCGTCAGACTCAGTGTTCCGGCCTTTTGAGCCAGCGCCAGACGTTGTCCCTGCTGTGGGGTGACCTCAACGGTTATCGTCCGGGCGATCTCAGGTTGATCGCTGAGTTCCTCTGACTGCTGATCCACGCCAATCACGCGGATGTTCTGCAAGATGGTCACCGCGCGAAGTTCCTGCTTCGCACCTTGTGTCAGGACGATGTCTACATGATCGCCCGGCGTAACAAATCCGCCAACCGCAGTCACGGCATCGACCTCGATCGCCATGGCGCGCGTGTTTTCTCCAAGTTTCTGAACCAGCGTGACTTTTTCACCAAAGTTCGAAACCTTTGAAAGCAGCATCACTTCGCCAGGGTAGAACCGCCCTTTGGCGCGGCGCAACTGGCGGCGGTTGTCGGGAACAAGAACGTCGATTTCCGTGAAAACTCCGGCCGGAAGTGCTTCGCGCGGCCAGGGGTGGATCGTAACGTTGTGAGCTTCGATCGTTTGGCCAAATGCGATCTCCGATCGGGCCACATAAATTTCGACCAAATCAGCATCAGGCGATACGCTTGCCGTGTTGGCCTTGAACTGAATATGGTCTTTCGCCAGGTAAACGGAACCGGAAGCTATCGCAATTCCAAACAGCGTAGAAATGATTGGTCTGATACGCATATCTCTCTCCAAAAGTCTCGCACTCAAATACGGAACTTCGGTTTTCCTGTTTTTGCGAAATTCCTGGCGGTAAATTCTGCGCCGCCAAACTTGAGTGAGGGCGCAGAATTCTTTGATGTTCTGACCTGGTTTCGGTCAGCAGGTTGCACTGCCCAAAGCAGCACAGGCACCAGTCACGTTTGTATTGGTGGTAGTGCCCAGATACGAAAATGCACCGACTGCAATCGAGGCGACCACCAAAAGGGCCAGTCCGTACTCAACAATTGCCGCACCGCTTTCGTTCTTGGCAAACTTCTTCACAAATTTGATCATTATTTCCCCCAAAAGGTTAAGTTAGTTTCAACGCTCCACAGTAATGCAGCGCAAGCCAGGCAAAAAATGCTTTAGCTTGGAATCAGAATAGGGGCGTGGGAAACAGCATCCTTCCCTCAAAGGTAAATATATTACACGCAAAGGATGTAAGTTGTATGTTGCTATCACTTAAAGGATTAAAAGAATTAACCCAGCATTAACAGGGTGTTAAAGCGCGAAAGAATCATCTCGGCTGTCAACAATGGCTCGGCCAAGGCTTCAATTGTAATCAATTTGATAGCCAGTTTTGGGGTGTGGAAATTTTTCTCTGGAGGGAGCTTGGTAGTTGAGAATATGCAGATATTTGAAAAAAATTGATAAATATGAATGAGTTATAGTAATCTGCTTGTGGCCCGTTTGAACGCGGATGTGCGCCCTGCGCGGTGAAATCGGTTGCTCATGGATTACGTGTAGAACAAATTTGTCGTCCAGGTTCGGACGTGTTTGGTTCGAAGATTTTTTTTCTAGTTGGGTTGTGGGGTATGAGTGTCAGTTTTGTTAAGAGCACCCACGCGAGGGACAGTTTTAACTTCGTGATGGAGTGGACGCGGGCCGTAAATAACAATGGCTCTATTCTAAATGCAGCAAATTTTTTAATGCGTCTGCTAAATGCGGATGCGCTTTTAATTGTCAGGGTTTCGAAAGCTGGTTGGAAAGTTAAGCACATTGCACGGTGTTGCATCCAACAAGGGAAGATATGGCCGTCGCAACCTCAAACCCAAGCGGAATTGGTTTTCGGGGATTGCATCTCAAATGCAAAGCCGGGATCTATCTGGAAATTAACGGACATGATGCTATCCGGTGCGGCACCAATGTCTCGCTATCAATATCATAAACCTGAAGGGTTGGTCGAAGTCATTGTGGTTCCGCTTGAGACAACCGCGTCACATATCGACTACATTGAATTGCACTACAGTGTCAGCCCTCTGGGACCCGATCTGGATTTGTTAGCTGTTTTGACTTCAACTCTTTCGTCTGGATGGAAGAACCGTTTGCCCGGTGCGATTTCTGCAAAGTCCGAGCAGCCCCGCAGCCATCGTCTGTCCGAAGACAGCGGCGGTGACTATGTCCCGATCCTTGATCCTCAGAACCCGGCGGCGCTCAGCAGATGCGAGTTCCGGGTTTGTGCGATGATGAGGGAAGGAATGACGGTAAAGCTAATCTCGGAAACTCTTTCGGTTGGCCCCGCAACTGTTCGTTCACACCTCAGTTCAATATTCTCAAAAACCGGAACGTCCAATCAGGTCGAACTATTGCACCTGTTAAATCGGAACGCCCAAGCTGGAGGAAAGCTCAAGGGTTTTGCTTGTTGACAAGGCAAGCTTGTTACAGGTGTTCGAAGCGTCTTGGCTGACGAAAGAGGGGTCGGCGTGTGAATTGCTCAGACTTTTGCCCGAAGAAACAAACCCTTTTACGTGATGGTGAACTGAACTCAAATCGGGTCATGTGAGTGACGAGGGACCCGGCGCTTTCCTTAATTGTCGATGACGTGGAGCGATAGCGTAAGGCTGCCCTGTCGTCGTACAGACGTTCCGGTCTGGCCTAGAGTACCGTCAGGCCCGGTTTTCAAATGCTGCGTCGTTTCTGTTGGCCTCGGCTTCTTCGCGCATCCATTCACGCTCTGATGTGCGATCTATTGCCCATGGCAAGGACGCCGGCCCATTGCATTTTGTTCTTGGGCTTTCGTAAGTGAGACTTTGGGGTGAGGACCCAGCCCGATTTTGATCCGCTACCGTCGAGAGGTTGCCCGTGTCCCCGCTTGCTATTGCTCTGGCCCTTCAAGCACAACAGGCCGTCACCGTTCTGTAGTATCGTGCCGTTCTTCGTGTTCTTGATATGTGCTGCTGATTGCTATGCCATCCAGGCCCCCATCTTGTGGGAGGTTGGTTGCTACATGTTGACCCAATCCGAGACGGTCGGCATCCGCAAAACACACCGCAGCAAAGTGGTAAGGGTTACTTGCAACATTTAGCGGGGGTAACATGGTGCCTCTCGATCGCACCACTTTTTCAACGAAAATAGATAAGTTACAATAACTAACGTTCATTTGCGCTGTTGCGGACCAACCTGTAGCCACCCTACAGTTTCTCCATCTGAAAAATACCCGGTTTAGGCTTTATTTGACAGGCAATCTGGTCAAATAGGAGCCTTCTCTGTGTTCTGGTGCGACGATCAAAGAGACTTCGTCGCACTCGCGAAATGATGTGTATCCGGAAGCCTGAAAGACTGGTGTTGACTGCAACTGTCGGTTATGGGCAACGGGCATCGCGAAACCTACAAACCAAGCAGTACTTACTGAGGCGAAAATGGAGCACTCCGTTCAAAAGAACATTGATATCGAGACCCTTCGAGGGATTTCGATATTTTTGGTCCTGATCGCGCACCTGCCCTTTCTGATGCCTTGGACGCAGCTTACCTATGACTATACCTCTCGACTGCAGTTCGGTGCTGGCGTTGATCTGTTTTTCGTAATCAGCGGGTACGTAATCTCACTTTCCATTTTTAAAGAACTGGAAACCGGAAAATACTCGGCCAAGGAGTTGTTGCTTCGGTTTTGGATCAGAAGGTTTTTCCGCCTAATTCCTGCGGCGGCAATCGTCGTTTTGGTGACATTCGCCTCGGTTGTTCTTTTGTCCGGGTCAGACTTCTACACACAGTATGGCGGCATCGAGCATACAGGATACGCGGCTTTTGCCGCCTTGACCCAATGGCTGAACCTTTGGGGGTTTGTGCAGATTGAAAATGGGCAACCAATCTCTCTGCTTGCGCATTTTTGGAGCTTGTCGCTGGAGGAACAGTTCTACTTTTTTTGGCCCATATTGGTTGTTGTGGTGCTGCGCAAGCAACGTCTGGTTTTTGGGTGTGCGATTTTTCTGGCCGTATTTTCCTTTTTACAGCGGACGGATGTTTACGATTTGGCATGGTGGTTTCGGTTGGACGGCGTGATCTGGGGATGCTTTCTCTATTTCACAGTCCCTGTGCTAAAGGCACGCTACCAAATCCCGCGCAACAGGGTCGTGGCTGTTCTAACCACGGGACTGGGTTTGCTAATGGCCCTGGGTGGCCCTGCTGTATTCGGAGCCGGACCATTTGCCAGCACGCTCACAAGCATCGGGTGCGCGCTGTGCGTGTTCACGGCAATAATTAATGAGCGAGCTTTGCAATTCACCGGGTGGCCAGTCCGGGCAGTGAACTATATGGGGTCCCGATCCTATACTATTTACTTGTGGCACATCTTGATATTCTCGCTGGTCAAAGCGATGTGGGTTGAAATTTACCCCGGCGTTGAAAGCAATTTTTCCGTTCCTATCGCGGTTCTGGTCGTGCTTTGCGTTGCTCCGTTTGGATTGATCATCGAATTCAGTTTTAATACCGTTGAATCGCGAACCCGCGAATTCGGGCGCAATGTGGCGGCTTTGCTGGTGCCGGGTCAGACACACCAATCCCCACGCGGCATTGAGACTTCGGTTCAAGGCGTGCGTTAGAGCAAAGTACACCGAGCAACAATCTGAAGGCTTTCACCTTGTCGATTTGATGAACGTTTGGTGCTGTTTTTGGCTGAGTGCAGATCTTATGGATCTGGTGGCTGCTTGGGATTCTTTTGGCACCCAATCCCTTTCAAAGGCGAGTGCGAAGGTGCATCAGTTTGTTCGGGATTGCCGGTTTGCTCGATTCCCGTCTCGCCCCGTTCTGCGTGCTTGTGTAAGACAGTGGGCAATTCAGATTGGGAACGGCTTGAATGTCACAGACCATTACCATCTTTACGACGATGAAAAACGAAGGCCCCTATATGCTTGAATGGGTGGCTTTTCATCGGAGTCTGGGCATCGACCACTTCGTGATATTCACCAACGATTGTGAGGACGGTACTGACGAAATGGCCCGCAGGTTGCAGGATCTGGGGCTTGCGACACATGTGTCGAACGAGGTGAAAGAAGGGGGAAACCCTCAGCACCAGATGTTGCGGCGGGCGCGGCGCCAGCCCAAAGTCAAGGAGTCTGACTGGTTATTGTGTCTGGATGTCGATGAATTCTGGAACATCCGTTGCGGTGACAACAGCTTTGGCGCGCTGATTTCCCAGGTGGAACAGCGCGCGGGGCAGCCAGTGGATGCAATCTCGTTCGCGTGGAAGCTGTTTGGCAGCGCCGGAAACATCAGCTTTGAAGACCGGCCCGTGACCGAGGCATTTGTGATGGCGGATATGGAATTCCCGTATCACTCCAGCCGTGCTTTCGGCTTGAAGACGCTGTTTCGCAATAACGGAAAATTCACCCGGTTCGGTCCACACAGACCAAAAGGCATCGAAGCAGGAAAAGAGGACGACATTGCCTGGTCGGATGCCAGCGGCAATCTGTTCCCTGCGGCGAAGGTCGGCTGGCGAGCCTGGCGAAACTTCGATCACAGCTTTGGTCGGATTCACCACTACTCGGTCCGGTCGATGGACGGTTTTTTGATCAAGCGGGATCGGGGAAGAACCAATCACATCAAGGTGGATCAGGGGCAATCCTACTGGATGGATATGAATGCCAACAAAGAGATGGATCAGTCCATCCTGCCGGCGGCCCGCCGCGCCGCGCCCTTGCTGACCGAGTTGAAGGCGGATGAGGAATTGGCCCGCCTGCACGAACAGGCTTGCAACTGGCACACGGCGAAAGTTCAGGAAATCAAAATGCGCAAGGACTGGGTGGACTTCCGGTCCTGGCTTGCGGACAATCTTGTTTGAGCATCATGACCGACCTGTCCAAAGAGCAACTGAAGCCCGAACACCCTGACCGCAAGACAGGGTACGAACGCATCCTGACCGACCCCGCACCGCCATGGTTTGTGGAACTGTATCCGGGCGGCGAAGGCAGGGGCTTTCTGCAGAAACTTGAACGCCACGCGTTTCTGTTTCACCACCGATCGACCTCTCGCCTGATTGTAAGCTTTGACAACATCGCCAACGCCAACGACCTGTCCTTTGCGCGCGAACCATGGGGCTGGAAGTTTTTCAGGGACGAAGGGTGGTCTCATCTTGGGGTGTTTGCCCGGACCAAGGCCTGGTATCGCGACACGGAAATCATTTCGTATCTGGAAGGAAAGGCCCGCGAAGGTTTTTTTGCCCAGTTCGATCAGGTGGTTTTTGCCGGTGCATCCATGGGGGGCTACGGCGCACTGGCGTTTTCCGCTTTGGTGCCTGGGTCGACGGTGATTGCCTTCAACCCGCAGACAACGTTGGACGAACGGCTGGTACCGTGGGAAACCCGATACCGCTTCGGTCGGGTTCAGGACTGGAATCTGCCGCTCAGCGATACTGCCGAAACCATAAAAACCGCGAAACGGGTTTATGTGGCCTTTGATCCCTTTTTCGATCTGGACCGGCAGCAGGCGGCGCGCTTGCAGGGGGGAAATGTCATCCCGCTGAAGACCTGGTGTTCGAACCATTTCGCGGCCCCGATGCTGCGAAAGCTCGATTTGCTCAAACCGGTTATGCTGGGGGCGATGGACGGCTCGCTTGAGGCCGCAGATTTTTTTCGGATGATCCGGGCGCGCAAGCGTTTGCCGGTCTACATGAACAGACTGGAAGAGATGAGCCGTGACCGGCATCCGAAACTGGCACACGCAGCACGTCAGAGATTTCGTGCACTTCGCAGGCAAGCGGCTGCCGACACTGCCCAGGCAACCTCATGACCCCAGGCAGGG
The DNA here is from genome assembly GCF_056537185.1 of Ruegeria sp. CG4. Classification (NCBI taxonomy): domain Bacteria; kingdom Pseudomonadati; phylum Pseudomonadota; class Alphaproteobacteria; order Rhodobacterales; family Roseobacteraceae; genus Ruegeria; species Ruegeria sp. CG4. The sequence goes on from NZ_JBQFRB010000001.1 coordinate 159,118, forward strand.
GGGTCTTTATCGGTCAACGCAAGGACAGGATGGGCGCGCGCCTGTTGATGTTGTTGACATGTATCCGCCTGGCCGAGGATTTCGATACTGATTTGCGGGTGAACTGGTTCCCGAAAGGCGCGGATGCACCCGAGTTGGAACATCCACAAGAACTGTTTTCCCAAGCGTGGATGGCGGACCATTTCCTGGATACCGACGCGTTCGAGGCGCTGTCACAAAAAGCCCAACCGATCTGGAAATTTCAGAACGACAAGACACCGGACCGGCTGATCAAGCATCTGGATGCCGGGCGTGCGGTTCTGGTCGAGGAGGGGTTCCAGATTCTTGCGTTCCCCTGGGAAGACATTGAAACGATCCGCCCCCGCTATCGAGAGTTCATTCACCGGATTGGGTTCACCAACGAAATCCGCACCATCATGGACCGTGCGGACCAGGCGTTGTCGGGGCAGGGGGTGTCAGCCTACCACATCCGCCGGGGCGACATTCTGAACGGGTTGCCGTGGAAACACTCGACCTGGCCCGCGAAGATTGAGACCGAGGAGCTGTACGAAGCCCATCTGGACAAGTTCGCCGACAAACCAGCGATCATGTTTTCGGATCAGCCGGAGCTGATCACCAGGTTTCAGAAGCGCTATCCGCAACTGATGCGCATGTCGGACATCGCAGATCTTTCAGAGAAGACCCGGGCCAAGCGGGACTTTCTGGAGCTTTATGCAATGTCCCGGGCGGACCAAGTGATTGCCCCCCCCGTGTCGGCATTTTCGATGGCGGCGGCCAGGCTTTCCGGGCAAGAGAACAAGATGTTTCGCGATGTTTTGTCCCCGCAGGAAATAAGTGAGGCCAACGAAAAGACAGTGGATCGGCTGCGCAAGGGGGCGAACGGATTTATCAACACGTCAGAGGCTGCACATATCTACGCCAAGGCGACCTTCCACTTGTTCTCGCTCCAGGCTGAAGACCGGGCAGAAGAGTCACGCCAGTTTGCGGAGTCTTTGCTTGAAGCCGGGGCGGACAACGCGTTCCTGCCTTTGTTGAATGCGCTGAACTGCTTTTACCTGCGCCGCTGGAAAGAGGCGTTGAAGCTGACAGAACAAGCCTTGGCAAACCCCCATATCTGGCCCGAGGATCACGCCGTTGCCTGCGCATTGCAGGCCGCAATTCTGGGCAGTCAGAAAAAGCGGTGGCTTGCAGCACAGGCTTTCACTCGGGCCTTCTGGGCAAAACCGTTGAGGCCCGACGTCATCATATTTGGATCGCGACTTGTGTTTCGGGATCAGGTTTCTTATCGGGCGATGCCGCCTGTGGACTGGACCATTCAAAAAGCGGTCCGCAGATCCTGGTTCAACTTCAATGCCCATGTCGCTCAGCGTCGGGTATTATCACGCCTTCCCTGCAACTTTGATGTGATCTTGCTGGACTGGAGCGATCTCGCACTCGACCAAAAGGCGCGCCGGCTGAATTCGAGCAGGGACAGGTTGGTTATGTTGCAGGATTGGCTGGGCAACATGCAAAACCTGTCGGAGAAGATGCAGGTGCCGCTGGATAGCCCGGAGTACCAGAGCTTTTCTACAATCCTTCGGTACCGGCTGGATGATCTGCCTTTGGAAAAAGCAATTGATGTTTCCCGGAGCGTATCAAGCCTTCGCCCTGAAAACACGCTGTATCTCAAACGTTTGGCTGAACTTTATGAGGCAGATGGAGACTATTCTCAGGCGCGGCTCAAGATGGCTGAGGCTGTTGGAAATGATCCGGGAAATCCATTTCTGGTGTTTGCCATGGGTGGCTTGCTGGAACGGATTGGCGCGTCCGAGCAGGGGCAAAACCAGATCCTCGAGGCGGCAGATCTGGATGACAATACAGCGGCGATTCAGGGAGCGGCCGGTCAGTTGTTGCTGAGGCGGGGGGACAAGAAAAAAGCCGCCGGATATCTGCGCAAGGCAAGGGACCTCTGCCCGCCATACAAGCGGTTCGCCAATCAACTAAAACGAACAGAAACCTGACCGGGCGGGAGGATGACAGCGTTTGGGCGGCTTGAAGGCAGGTTCAAATATGTGAAAACTCGTGTAGGACTAACAGGTGATGTATCCGCCGAAACCGGGACAATAAAACCAACAAAGGGCAGTCAGTCATGAATGAACAGGACCCACGCTTTGTCAGCGTGACCCCGATGAAGAACGAAGGGCCGTTTGTTCTGGAATGGGTGGCGCATAACCGGGCCATTGGTGTCGATCATCAAGTGGTTATGACCAATGACTGTACCGACGGGACGGACGCTTTGCTGCAAAGGTTGGACGAGCGTGGTATTCTGACCCATGTCGACAACAATTCACGCCGGAAGACCAGCCCGCAGAAACGGGCCTATAACACGTTCCTGAAAATGGAAGTTGCCCGCCCGCAAGACTGGGTTGTCGTGATCGACGCGGATGAACAGATCGTGGTCAAGACCGGAGATCACACCCTGCGCGCCCTGACCGAGGCTATTCCGGACGCCCGCACGATTTCGATGACATGGCGGTTGTTCGGAAATGCGGGTGTTGTGCGCTACGAGGATCGGTTCCTGTCGGATCAGTTCAGACAGGCCGCGCGCGAAATGACCATCCGGCCGTTTCAGGCGTGGGGATTCAAGACCATGTTTCAGCGCGAACTCTGGGACGGGTTGGGGGTTCACCGGCCCAAGCGCCCGACGGTCGAAACCATGGCGGAATGCCACTGGTACAACGGATCGGGTCAGTTGATGCCCGATCGGTATTACGAAAGAAGCTGGCGGTCCGCCCGCGATTCCGTCGGGTACGAGTTCGTTCAGGTCAACCATTACGCGCTGAAGTCCTGCGAAAGCTATCTGGTCAAGAAGATGCGCGGTCGCGCTCATCATCTGGGTGAAAGCCTGGGGATGGAATACTGGAACATGATGAACCAGAATGCCGAGACGGACAGCGCGATCGACGTCGTCGCTGACCGCAAACGCGAATTCTATTACGACATGCTTTCTGACCCTGAAACCGCCCGACTGCATCACCTGACCTGTGATCTTCACCGTCAGCAAATCGCGCAGCTGCGGGAAGTCCCCGAGATGCAGGATCTGATGCAGCAGATGACTGACGGTGCCGTAGCCGGGAAGGTGTGATGACGGTTCTTTTTCAGGTTTGCGGAGGCGCCTGATGCTTTGGCTTCATATCGGGATGCCCAAGACCGGCACAACCGCCTTGCAGGGTTTTGTTCGCACGAACGGCGGAATGCTGGAAAAGGCCGGGCTGCGATACATGGAAACCGGTCGCCGGCGCCACGAAAACAGCCGGCTGACGATCAGCCACAATATCATCGCCTTCCACATAAACCAGACGCAGCAGCCGACAGACGGGTTCCGCGAAGCCATGGCTCTGGAATACGAGGCGCACAAGGATAAAACCTGCCTGGTCTCGTCCGAGATGCTTTATTCGGTAGATCTGGACCGGCTGGCGCAGATTTTTTCCGATATTCCGGCTCGGCAGATGCGCATTACCTTCTACTGTCGGCGATATTCCGACTTTTGGGAGGCGGACTATAAGCAGCGGGCAAAGAATGGTCGCTTGCCCGCTGGCGGAACGCAATACATCCGCGCTCGTCTGGACGAGATCGCCGAAAACCCCGAGCGGCTGAGTTACAGCGCCATGCTGACCCGAATCCGAAGCGCGTTTCCCGGCGTGACGGTCGCGCCTTTCCTGTATGATCGGTCTGTAATGGCCAACGGGAATGTCGTGGACGATTTCATGTCACGCATTGGTGTCACGCTTCCCAAGGGTAGCACGGCAAATCTGCCGTCCAATCCTTCACAGTCCCGCGCGGCAAGCGAGGCTTTCGGGATTCTGGCCCGGTCCATCGGACGCCAGCGAACCCGACAACTGCGGCGGCTCGTTGTCGACGATCCGGTAATGATCCGGCGAAATGACGTGCTGGAACCGAAAGAGCGTTTGTGGCTGGACGAACATCTGGCCGCACAGGACACTGATTTTCAGCAGGAATTTTTCCCGGACCGCGATCAGTTGTTCCCGCCCGTGCAATTGAGTGACGCCGATTTACAGTTCCGCCGCGACTCGCCCGAAGAATATGAAGCACTGCGGTTGGCGTCAGAGATTGTTTTCCGAATGGCGCTTGAAGAGTGATCGCGCCTATTCGACAACGATTTCCTGCCTCTGCCGCCCGGTTGTCTTGTCGAATATCAATATCCGGTTGTCATCCGTTACAACCGCGTACCAGTTGTTTCCGATGGTCACGGCCTGCGCTTTGGCGCCGTCCGGCAGTTCGATCTGGTCGGGCAGGGTGGGGGTGCGGTCTGATAGCCGGATGACAATCAGCGCGAATGTCACTAGAACCCCGCCAATCATCACCACGGTCAGCAACATGACCATGCGCCGCAGCAGCTTAAGCTGGGGCGTTTCCTGCGGTTCTTGGGGTTCGGAAGGGACAGCCATGGGCACCCGGCAGATTGAGTTTCAGATCGCGGCCGCTCCGCCGCCACGTCTTGATAAGGCGCTTGCGCGGGATGTGCCAGCGGAAGAAAACCTGTCCCGTACACGCCTGGGGCGTCTGATCGACGAGGGGGCGGTGCAGGTCGATGGTGTCGTGGTGGCCGATCCCAAGGCAAAAGTCACGGAAGGCGCGCAGGTTGTTGTAACCGTTGCCCAAGCCGAAGACAGTCATATCGGCCCCGAAGACATCCCGCTGGACATCATCTACGAGGACGCTGATCTGGTCGTGATCAACAAACCTGCGGGCATGGTCGTTCACCCGGCACCGGGTTCGCCCAGTGGTACGTTGGTGAACGCGCTTCTATTTCATTGCGGCACTGATCTTTCCGGTGTCGGCGGTGTCAGGCGGCCGGGCATTGTGCATCGCATCGATAAGGAAACCAGCGGGTTGCTGGTCGTCGCCAAATCGGATGCGGCGCATCACGGTCTGGCGGCGCAGTTCGAAGCGCACAGTGTCGAGCGCTATTATCGCGCGATCTGTTACGGAGTGCCGGACGCCAACGATCCACGCCTGCGCGGCGTCAAAGGTGTCAGTTTCGAACCGGGCAATGTCATGCGCCTGACCACGCAACTGGCCCGGCACAAGACGGACCGGCAAAAGCAGGCCGTGTACTTTCACGGCGGCCGCCACGCCGTCACGCGCGCCCGGGTCGTCGAAACATTTGGCGCGCCCGCGTCTCTGTCCCTGGTCGAGTGTTGGTTGGAAACCGGTCGTACACATCAGATTCGCGTGCATATGGCACATGCGGGCCACGGGTTGGTCGGCGATCCGGTCTATGGCGGTAAGCGCAAACTGGCCGCCCGCGCGTTTGATCCGGCGACGGCCGAGGCTGTCCGCGCTTTTCCGCGTCAGGCACTGCATGCCGCGGTTTTGGGGTTTGAACACCCGGTCAGTGGCGAAAACCTGCGGTTCGAAGCGGCCTTGCCGAATGATATGGAAAGCCTGATAGAACGGCTGCGCGCGCCGCTGACACAATAAGCAAACCCCTGTGAGTAAGAGTTTCTTATCTTTCCTTTATCAAAGTTTAATCTCAAACTGTTAGCAGCACCTCTTGAATGGGCAGGGTTCCTTACCCATATCCTATGTTAAATACTTAAACATTTGTCGGAGGGACATGAACATGGCAAATTACGCAAATCTCCCCGCGCCGACGCCTGAGGGTGGCCTGAACCGCTATATGCAGGAAATTCGCAAGTTTCCCCTGCTTGAGCCGGAAGAAGAATACATGCTGGCCAAGCGCTGGGTGGAAGAACAGGATACCGAGTCGGCGCATAAGATGGTGACATCGCATCTGCGTCTGGCGGCCAAGATCGCCATGGGCTATCGCGGCTATGGCCTACCGCAGGCCGAGGTGATTTCCGAGGCGAATGTGGGCCTTATGCAGGCCGTGAAACGTTTTGATCCGGAAAAAGGATTCCGTCTGGCGACCTATGCGATGTGGTGGATCCGCGCCTCGATCCAGGAATATATCCTGCGGTCCTGGTCGCTGGTGAAACTGGGCACCACCTCGGCGCAGAAAAAGCTGTTTTTCAACCTGCGCAAGGCGAAGGCCCGCATTGGTGCGCTGGAAGAAGGCGACCTGCGTCCTGAAAATGTTGCGCAGATCGCCAACGATCTGGGCGTGACCGAGGAGGAAGTCATCAGCATGAACCGCCGCATGTCCGGTGGGGATGCCTCGCTGAATGCGACCGTTGGGTCCGAAGGCGAAGGTACCATGCAGTGGCAGGACTGGCTTGAGGATGAAGATGCCGACCAGGCCGGTGACTACGAAGCCCGCGACGAGTTGGAAGCGCGCCGCGAGTTGCTGGGCGCTGCGCTGGACGTGCTGAATGATCGTGAGAAGGACATCCTGACCCAGCGGCGCCTGATGGATCAGGCCGTGACTCTGGAAGAGTTGAGCACGCAGTACAATGTCAGCCGCGAACGCATTCGCCAGATCGAAGTCCGGGCGTTTGAGAAGCTGCAGAAAAAGATGCGCGAGCTGGCCCGTGAAAAGGGCATGCTTGGAAACAGCTACAGCTGACCGGACAGCCTTAGCGGACCGGCCGGAATTTTCCGGCCGGTTTTTTCGTGCCCGCGCTGCAGGCCCCGGTTTCGAATTCTGCAGCTTAGAAAATGGCTGGATTTGCCTGACTTGGGTGTGATTCACTGCTAAAGGTACACCGACACAGGCTGAACCCAGCCTTGCGACGAGGCTGCAACATTTCAGCAGGACAGTATTCGGAGTTCACGATGCAAAAGCCGGTTCAATGGGGCATTCTGGGTGCCGCCAAATTCGCACGGCAGTTTATGGCACCTGCCATTCATGCCGCAGACGGGGCAAGACTGTCGGGGCTGGCAACCTCAGACCCTGCCAAAGCTGAGCCGTTTCAGCAGTTCTGCCCGGATCTGGCGGTCTATGACAGCTACGTTGCGCTTCTCTCGGATCCTGAGATTGGCGCGGTATACATCCCGCTGCCCAATCACCTGCATGTCGAATGGAGCCTGAAAGCCCTTGATGCCGGAAAACATGTGTTGTGCGAAAAGCCGATGACCATGAAGGGCGAAGAATTCGACGCCCTGATCGGAAAACGGAATCAGACCGGTTTGTTAGCAGCCGAAGCTTATATGATCGTGCACCACCCTCAGTGGCAGTTCACGAAAAGGTTGATTGCCGACGGGGCGATCGGAAAGCTGTCACATGTGACCGGGGCCTTCAGCTTCGACAACCGGGCGGACACGACGAACATCCGTAATCGCGCGGAAACGGGGGGTGGTGGATTGCGGGACATTGGCGTCTACGTTATCGGCGGCGCACGTTTTGCGACGGGGCAAGAGCCTGTCTCGGTACAATCGGCAATTCGCTGGCAGGACGGTATCGACACGTTTACGGAAATCCGGGCGCAATTCCCTGACTTTACATATTCCAGCTATGTTTCGATCCGCATGCACCCGCATCAGGAGATGGTATTTCATGGCGAAGGCGGCGTGATCCGGCTGACAGCGCCATTCAACGCCCGGGTCTTTGGCGAGGCCCGTGTCGAATTGCATCGCCCGGGGCTGGAAGTGCAGGTCACGCGTTTCCCGGCGGATGATCACTACAAACTCCAGGTCGAAGCGTTCTGCCGGTCTGTTCGGGAAGGGGCTGACTACCCATGCCCGCTTGAGTTCTCGCGGGGAACGCAAGAAATGATCGATCAGGTTTTCAGTCTGGCCGTACCACTCTGATCCACCCACTTGCCTACCATGGCGAGCCTCGGTTAGCCTGTCGGGTACCCATTCAGGAGGTGCCCTATGGCTGGTGGTTGGGCGCGCGATGGCGCGGTAAGTGAACAGATTGAGGCGTCAATATCCGATGAGCTTGCACGGATGCAGGCGCAAAAACGCCCTTTGGGTGAAAGCCTGACCCATTGTGCCGAATGCGAAGAGCCAATTCCCGAGAAACGGCGCAATGCGATCCCGGGGGTGAAACTGTGCCTGGACTGTCAGCAGGAACGTGACGGGGCGTTCAAAACCCGCAGCGGCATCAATCGGCGCGGGTCGAAAGACAGTCAGCTGAAGTAGGTTCCAGCGGAGCGGCCCCTTGCAAGACAACTCTGCCAAGCACGTATCCCTCCTACAAAACGGTCTGGTCCTTGGCTTTTTGGCTGCGTTCTTGTGGGGCACACACAGCGTTATCGTTCGCTATCTGACTAGTGATCTGGGTGGAATGCAGATCGCCACGACGCGGTTGTTCATCGCCGCGTTCGCAATCTACTGCATGTTGCGTGCGATGGGGGCGTCAGTTTCGATCCGGTTTGGGGACTGGAATTTCCGTCTGGCTGTGTTGTCGACGGTGGTGAACTACATTCTGTTCCACATCGGATTGGAGCATACAGGCGCGGCCAACGCGATGGTGCTGGAAAACACAGCGCCCTTCTTCGTTCTGGTGTTTCTCTACTTTTTCGCGGACACACCAGTTGGCCGGACCGAAGTCCTCGCGACGGTATTGGCGATCTTTGGCGTGTTTCTGACGGTCTACCAGGATTTCAAAGGTGGCGGAGAGCCTCTGCTTGGCGATGTGATGGAAATCGGTGCTGGCCTAAGCTGGGCCGTGTTCCTGATTTCCAGCAGCCGGGCTATGAGAGCCTCTGAATCCACGCCCGAACGTTTGAATTTCCTGTTTGGGATATTCATCTGTTCCGGCGTTATTCTGTTGCCGCTTTCCCTGTTCGGAATTCAGATGCCGACAGCAAGCGATGCAGTTTTTCTGGTACTTCTTGGTGTGTTGCCAACGGCGTTGGCTTACTACCTTTGGTACGAAGCGGCAGCGCGGGTTTCGACCCTCACCGCCACTTTGATGTTCGCCGCTTCTGTGGTGTTCACCTTCATCAACTCAGCACTGTTTCTGGGGGCGGCCATCACACCGCTGGCTGCAATAGGCGCTGCGCTGATCGTCCTGGCCATATTCCTCACGACCAAATCAAATGAGAAAGACTAGGGAAAAACCTAGCGAGATTTGCGACGCCATCGCCGATACAGGTTGATGTCCATTGCTGCCACCATGATGCCCAACGGGATCATCCAGAAGCCCAGAATGGGAAGAAACCCAAGAACACCGCCGAGTATCAGCAAGATGCCCACGATGATCCGCCAGCCGCGTGGCACGGTTCGGCGAATTCGGTTCATGGCAGGGCGTAGGCGCGCCTTCAAAGCGGCCCAACGCCCTTTGGATTGGGTGCTCACCCCTCCATCGCCTCAAGTTCGTCAATGAAGCCAGAGATCATGGAGAGGCCCTTGTCCCAGAACTTGGGATCGCTGGCATCAAGGCCAAACGGTGCAAGCAGTTCCTTGTGGTGCTTCGATCCGCCGGCGCGCAGCATCTCGAAATACTTGTCTTCGAACCCTTCCGAGCCGCTGGCGTAAACGGAATAAAGAGCATTCACCAAACCGTCGCCGAACGCATATGCATAGACGTAGAAGGGCGAGTGGACGAAGTGTGGGATATAGGCCCAGAAGGTCTCGTACCCATCCATGAATTCGAACGCAGGCCCAAGGCTTTCGGCCTGAACGCTCATCCAAAGGGCGTTGATGTCGTCCGGTGTCAGTTCGCCCTCGCGGCGGGCGGCATGCAGTTTGCATTCGAAGTCGTAGAAGGCGATCTGGCGGACGACGGTGTTGATCATGTCCTCGACCTTACCGGCCAGCAGCACCTTGCGCTGTTCTGGCGTTTCGGCCTGATCCAGCATCTTGCGGAAGGTCAGCATCTCACCGAACACCGAAGCGGTCTCGGCCAGGGTCAGAGGTGTTGACGAAAGCATTTCGCCCTGACCTGCGGCCAGCACCTGATGTACGCCATGGCCCAGTTCGTGCGCCAGAGTCATCACATCTCGCGGTTTGCCCAGATAGTTGAGCATTACGTAAGGATGCACCTCGGTGACGGTTGGATGCGCAAATGCGCCGGGGGCTTTGCCCGGTTTCACGGCGGCATCGATCCAGCCTTTTGAGAAGAACGGTGCTGCAATCTCACCCATGCGCGGGTCAAACGCGTTATAGGCGTCCATCACCGTTTTTTCGGCTTCGGCCCAGTTAACGATGCGCGTGTCTTCCATCGGCAGGGGTGCGTTGCGGTCCCAAACCTGCATCACGTCCAGACCCAGCCACTTGCGTTTCAGTTCGTAGTAGCGGTGGCTCAGCTTGGGATAGGCGGCGACCACCGCTTCGCGAAGGGCATCGACAACCTCAGGCTCGACATCGTTCGACAAATGACGCCCGGTTTGCGCGGTGGGCATTTTGCGCCAGCGGTCGACGATTTCCTTTTCCTTAGCCTGCGTGTTGTGAACCCGGGCAAAGGTTTTGACATTCTCCTGAAACACCGAAGCCAGTTCCCGTGCCGCGGCCTCGCGTTTGCTGCGATCCTGTTCAGTCAGCAGGTTCAGGGTGCCTTCGATATTCAGCTCTTCGCCATCCACGGTGAATGTGAGGCCGGCAATCGTCTCGTCAAACAAGCGCTCCCATGCGTCTCCGACAACGCCCAGATCGTGCAGGAATTTTTCCAGCTCGTCGGACAGCTGATAGGGCTTCATCGCGCGAATACGGCGGAAAACCGGCTCGTAACGCGCCAGATCCGGGTTTTCATCAAAATGGGCACGCAGCACGGTGTCATCGATGCGGTTGATTTCCAGCGTGAAGAACACCAGCGGTGTCGTAAAGATTGTTATCTTTTCCTGCATGTCCGACAGGAACTTGGCCCGCTCGGCATCCGTGGTCAGCTGATAGTAGCGCAGACCGGCAAAGGACATGATGCGGCCGGCAATTGCATTGATCTTTTCGTTCCGATGCACGCATTGCAGCAGCTCATCCGCGCCCAGATCAGCCAGTTTGCCTTCGTAGTCCGAGGCAAAGGAAGCGCACTCTTCCTCCAACCAGTCAAGATCACGGCCAATTTCGGGGGCGACTTCCGCTTTGTACAGATCACTCAGATCCCATTCCGGCAAGTTGCCAAGATTGTCGCCCCCGCCGACAGCGTTTGCGTCACGGACGGGAAAGGGAAGGTCGCGCATGGATCACCTCGATGTTCTGCTTTCGGAAACATCTAGGCGCGGGCGGCAGGGATCACAAGCGGCCAGAGTGACGGATCAGCGATTAACTCTGCAAAGCTGCGTTTGGTGCGGCGTTTGGCTGGCTCGCCCTGAAATGCGCGGCAAGTTGATCAAAGACCGGTCCCCGAACCTCGGGTGATTCCATCATGACCTCATGTTCGCCCTCGGGAACTTCGATCAGTTTGCCTTTGGGCCAGTTGGCCATTCGGGCCCGAATGGCATCACGATCCACGATCCGTTCGTTTCCGCCCAGATACGTCAGGCATGGTACATCCGGCGCAGGCTGTTTCATCAGCCAATCACATTCCGTCAGCGCCTCGCGCAGCCAGATTGTCGACGGCGCCCCAAGCGCCATTTCCGGATGCGCAGCCAGTTGATCCTGCATCATCCGGTACATATCCGGATCGCGGGTCAGCATATTGTCTTCGAAGGGCTGAATGGTGACATAGCTGTCCAATGTCGTGGTCGGAGGCGTTTTCTCGCCCAGTCCGAATTTCGGCCCCCAATAGGCCGTCATCCAGCTGATCGGCCGCATGATTGTGGAAAAGTAAATGCCCCACATTGGCCCGGTGAAGGCACAGGCCGCAAAGCAGTTCTGCTCGATAATCGCCCGCAACGCTATGGCACCGCCCATTGAATGGCCGATCACGTACCAGGGCTTTGGCAGGTTCAGTTCTGTTGCCATGTGCAGAACGGCGCGGACGTCCTTCTGGTAATCCGGAAATTTCGCGACATGTCCGATCCGGGGGTCGTCCAGAAGGCGATCCGCCAGACCCTGACCGCGCCAGTCTATCGCCAGGAAGGCAAAGTGCCGTTTTGTGAACTCTCCGGCCGCGTTTCCGTATTTTTCGATATATTCCGTGCGTCCCGGAAACATCAGCACAGTACCGTTTGCACTGTCTTCAGGCACCCAATGCGCGACACGGATGCGTTTGGCATCCGAAGTTTCCAGCCAATGGGCTTTGCCACCGGCAGGAGCGCCGGCCACAGCTTCAAACAAAGGGGCCGGCGAAAAATCCATCAGGCCAGCACCGAGGCAAGTTTCATGGCAATCCCCATGTCTCCGTCCACGCTCAGCTTGCCGGACATGAACGCGCCGGTCGGGTTCAGGTCACCGCTGAGGATCTGCTCGAATGTATCAGCATCCGCGCTCAGGGTCACGTCGGCGTCTTCGTCGCTGACACGCGCGCCGTCTGCATCCAGAACGATCGAACCCAGATCTGCGATGGCGAATTTGGCCGAAGCATCAAAAGCCCCGCCCGCCAGTTTTTCATTCAGCGCGGCTGCGGCCTTTTCAAGAATCTCGCTCATGATCTTCCTCATTTTGTTTATGCGCCGAGAATGGACATCCCCGGTCGCAACGCTACACTGAACAATGTTATGAGCATTGCAAACCACAATCTCAAAGGTATCGTCGCGGCACTTGCAACACTGATGGTGTTTTCCACCATTGGTGCGGCCCAGCAAGCCGACTCCAAGGACGAATCCGTGCTGTTGGAGCAACTGACACAGTCCACGCCCCGGCAGGCGATCAGCATTGACCGTCAGTTGCAGTCGCTCTGGTCGCAATCCGGCTCGGCCTCGGCCGATCTGTTGCTGGAACGCGGGCGCGAGGCGCTTGAGGACGGAGACGTCAAGGCGGCGATTGAACATCTGACGGCTTTAACCGACCACGCACCGCAGTTCGCCGAAGGCTGGCACGCCCGGGCATCGGCGTTTTTCGGTATCGAACGCTTTGGCATGGCGGCGGCTGATCTGGAACATGCCCTATCCTTGAACCCGAACCAATACGAGGCCATCTATGGCTTGGGTCTGATCTTCGAGATGCTGGATCAGCCGGAAAAAGCGTACGAGGCCTATTCCCGCGCTTTGTCTATACATCCCCATCACGAAGAAGTAACCAATGCCGTGAATCGTCTAAAGCCTCAGATCGAAGGCATGGCGCTGTAAGGTCCGGGGCAGGGGGCAAAGGTGAACGGGTCATCCCGAATCGTGGCCGTTCTTGGCCCGACAAACACAGGTAAAACCCATTACGCGATCGAGCGGATGCTGGGACACAGGACTGGTGTGATCGGTCTTCCGCTGCGTCTGCTGGCGCGCGAGGTCTATGACAAGATCGTAGCCGTCCGTGGACCCTCCGTCGTGGCCCTAGTCACGGGCGAGGAACGGATCGTGCCACCGCGTGCGCAATATTGGGTCTGCACGGTCGAGGCGATGCCCGAAGGCATGGGCGCGGATTTTGTGGCCATTGATGAGATCCAGCTCTGCGCCGATCCCGAGCGTGGCCATGTGTTCACGGACCGCCTGCTGCGCGCACGCGGGACCAGTGAGACGCTGTTTCTAGGGTCAGATACGATGCGCGGTCCGATCGCGGCGCTGGTGCCCGAAGCACAGTTCACCCGCCGCGAGCGGCTGTCGCAGCTTGTCTACTCCGGCTCGAAAAAGATCAGCCGCATGACACCGCGCAGTGCCATCGTCGGGTTCTCGGTCGACAGCGTCTATGCGATCGCCGAACTTCTGCGCCGTCAAAAGGGTGGTGCAGCGGTAGTTATGGGGGCGCTCAGCCCGCGTACGCGCAACGCGCAGGTTGAGCTATACCAGAATGGCGAGGTTGACTATCTGGTCGCCACCGATGCCATCGGAATGGGTCTGAACCTGGATGTGAATCATGTGGCGTTTTCGTCCCTGACCAAGTTCGACGGTCGCAGGATGCGACCTCTGGCGCCCAACGAACTGGCCCAGATCGCAGGCCGGGCAGGGCGCGGCATGTCCGACGGCACGTTCGGCGTAACGGGTGAGGCCCCGCCTTTAGATGATGGTGTGGCGCAGGCGATCATGGACAGCCGTTTCACGCCAATGAAAAAGCTGAACTGGCGGAACGCCGCCTTGCGGTTCGGCTCGATCGAGGCGCTGATCGACTCGCTTGAGGTCAGCCCAAACGACGAACACCTCATCAAGGCGCGGCCAGCCGATGATCTGAACGTTCTGAAATCTCTCTCGCAAGTGACCGAGGTCTCGGCGCGCGCCAGCGACGGTCCGTCGATCCGGTTGCTGTGGGATGTTTGCCGAATTCCAGACTTTCGTGGCATCAGTCATGCCGAGCACGCAAGTCTGTTGGAGGTGATCTACAACCACCTGCACGAGCGTGGAACGATCCCGGATGACTTTCTGGCGCGGCAAATCCGCCGGATCGACCGAACCGACGGAGATATTGATGCGTTGTCCAAAAGGTTGGCATATATTCGCACATGGACATATGTTGCGCAACGAAACGGTTGGGTACGTGACGAATCCCATTGGCGCGAGGAAACGCGCACTGTAGAAGACAGGCTGTCGGACGCTCTTCACGAACGTTTGACTCAAAGATTTGTGGACCGGCGCACATCCGTTTTGTTGCGCCGGCTCAAACAGAAGGAGGCCCTTTTGGCCGAAGTAAATGACAAGGGTGAAGTGACCGTCGAAGGCGAATTCGTCGGTCGTCTGGAAGGGTTCCGGTTTATCCCGGACAAAAGCGCGCAAGGAACCGAGGCGAAAGCTCTGAAATCGGCGTCCCTGCAAGCTCTCGCGCCGCAATTCCATCTGCGTGCCGACCGCTTCTACAACGCGCCCGATACTGAAATTGATTACACAGATCAGGGCGGCCTGATGTGGGGCGAATACGCCGTTGGCAAACTGGTTGCCGGGGCGGAGCCTCTCAAGCCGGTCGTCGAGGTTTTTGTGGATGAGGCTGCGGGACCGGATGTGGAGCAGAAGGTTCAGCGTCGTTTGCAGCACTTCATCGACCGCAAGGTCGCGGCGCTGTTTGAACCGCTGCTGAACCTGTCGCGCGACGAAGAGCTGTCAGGCCTGGCCAAGGGGTTTGCCTTCCGAATGGTCGAAGCCTTGGGTGTGCTGCCCCGTGCCGGCGTCGCGCAAGAGGTTAAGGATCTGGATCAGGACGCCCGTGGCGCGCTGCGCAAGCACGGCATTCGGTTTGGCCAGTTCACAATCTTCATGCCGCTTCTGCTGAAACCCGCACCGACGCGTCTGCGACTGGTGTTGTGGGCCCTGTCCAGCGGATTGCAGGAGTTTCCCGAAGCGCCTCCACCGGGTCTGGTCACTGTGCCCGTCGCCAAGGGCGCGCCTGAGGGGTACGACACGATGTGCGGATACAGGGATGCCGGCGAGCGTTCGATCCGTATCGACATGCTAGAGCGTCTGGCCGACATGCTGCGTGCAGAAGACAGCCGCGGCGGGTTCGAAGCCAAACCCGACATGCTCTCGATTACCGGTATGACGCTTGAACAGTTCGCTGATCTGATGCAGGGGCTGGGCTACAAGGCCGAGCGTGGCGAACGTGAAAAGGTTAAACCGGCAGCTGTCGAAACAGAACTGCCTTCGACAGATGCTGCCGAGCAACCTGTCGCCGAAGAAGTGTCCGCACCCCAAGAGGCAACCGAAGAGGTCGCAGCACCCGCCGAGGCGCCTGCCGAGGCCGCGACAAGCACCGAGGCGGCAGCCGAGGCACCTGCTTCGGATGAGCCGGAGGTCGAAGTATTCTACACCTTCACCTGGGGTCGTCAGCGGCAGCCGAACCGTGGCCCGCGCCGCGAGCAGGGGCAGGGCAAGGGCAAGCCGCGTGGCAAACCGCAGGAAGGCCGTGGAAAACCACACGGAAAGAAAGGCGGCAAGCCGCAAGGCTCCAAGACTTTCTCCTCCCGTCCTCCGAAAAAGGAAAAGGCGATCGATCCTGACAACCCGTTTGCAGCTGCGCTGATGGGTTTGAAGGACGGCAACTGACCCGAGATGGCCGAGGCCCGGCTGCGGATTGACAAATGGCTGTGGCAGGCGCGGTTCTTCAAGACCCGCAGCCTGGCCACCAAACAGGTCAGCGGCGGACACGTGCGGGTAAACGGAAACCGTGTGGTGAAACCGGCGCATTCGGTCGGCCCCGGCGACGTTCTGACGTTCGCTCAGGGGCGTATCGTGCGTGTCGTACGTGTCGAAAAACTGGGCGAACGGCGGGGACCGGCACCCGAGGCGCAAACGCTGTACTCGGACATGACCGAAAAGCAGAACGCACCACCGCGTAATCCGGGTTTTGAAGGAAAAGGTCGTCCAACCAAGAAAGATCGGCGCGCACTTGATCTTTCTCGACCTCCGGAATGCTGATCCTCACTTGAAGAACAAGCCATACTGAATTAGCTAGACGCCCAAACCGCAAACGGGAACGCCGCCATGACCTATGTTGTCACCGAGAACTGCATCGCCTGCAAATACACCGACTGTGTCGAAGTGTGCCCGGTGGACTGTTTCTACGAGGGCGAGAACACACTGGTCATCCACCCAGATGAATGCATCGACTGCGGCGTGTGCGAACCGGAATGCCCCGCCGACGCCATTCGCCCCGATACCGAGCCGGGTATGGAAGAATGGGTCGAGTTCAACCGCAAATACTCCGAGCAGTGGCCGGTGATCGTGACCAAGAAAGATCCCCTGCCAGACGCTGAAGAACGTGATGGGGAAGAAGGCAAGATGGAGAAGTACTTCTCCGAAGCGCCGGGTGAGGGCGGTTAAACGATTCGTCCTGGAATCTGGTGGGAAACTGTAAAGATAGAGGGATATCCTTCTGATTCCCAAGCAGCTTTTCGAAATTTCCCCCGCGTAAGCTTTCAGATGCCACTTTTTTGTGGTATACTACGTCCCTACATGATGATCGGGATTGGGGTGCGCTCCGTAAGTATGCTTGCTTTGGAGTTCTGAGTTTTCAACACAACCGCCGCCAGACGGGGCTTAGATGTGCCCTGTGGTGGTGTTTTTGTTGTCTGTACCCCGGTCCGCAACGAAGGAAAAAAGTGAATGTCAAAATCGAAAAAGCTTGAGTTCCGCCCTAACGATTACGTTGTCTACCCTGCGCACGGCGTGGGTCAGATCATCTCGATCGAAGAGCAGGACGTTGCGGGGTTTTCGCTCGAGCTGTTCGTGATCTCATTCGAGAAAGATAAGATGACCCTGCGGGTTCCGACCAACAAGGTCACCGAATCCGGTCTGCGCTCGCTGAGTTCGCCGGACGTGATCAGTCAGGCGATGAAGACGCTTAAGGGTAAAGCCAAGGTCAAACGCGCCATGTGGTCACGCCGGGCGCAGGAATACGAACAAAAGATCAACTCGGGCGATCTGATTTCGATCGCCGAAGTGGTTCGTGACCTGCACCGTACCGATGACCAGCGCGAGCAGAGCTATTCCGAGCGGCAGCTTTACGAAGCCGCGCTCGAGCGTCTGACCCGCGAAGTCGCCGCAGTATCCGGGCATGGAGAGATTTCGGCTGCCAAGCAAGTCGACGAGGTTCTGATGTCGCGTGCCGCCTGATCTCAATCGGCTACCAGATTTTGGGCCGCCCCTCATCGGGGGCGGCCTTTTTTTATTCTGCTGCTTGGTCCCCGGTGGGTTTGAGGGTAATTTTGCCCTGAACAAAGGGGGATAGGCAGTGAAGGTAAAGCAAGCGATAAAGTTCCTCTATATCGGAAAAGACCCGATATCGGTGCGGTTCAGGTATACCTTGATCCTTTTTGATGCTGCTACGATCATCTTCTTTGTCGCCACCGCACATGGCGGTCATGGGCCCGGCATCACTCTGGTCAGTATGATTGTGGGCCTGATCATCCTTATGGATTTTTCGGCGCGGCTCTGGATTTCGAAGGATCGCAAAAGACTGCTGCGCAAGATTTACACGCTGGCCGATATCGTCGTGATCCTGTCATTGATCCTGGATCCGTTCCTCACCGGCAGCCTGGCCTTCCTTCGAATATTGCGCGCGCTACGTCTGATCCATTCCTATCATCTGTTGCGCGATCTGCGACGCGACAGCCCATTTTTTCGAACGCATGAAGACGCAGTGATTGCTGCGATCAACCTGCTGGTTTTTGTGTTTGTGACCTCGACGGCAGTTCTGGTCTACTTCATCCCGGAAACCAGCCAGACGCCATACATTGATGCGCTGTATTTCACGATGGCGACGCTTACGACGACAGGATTTGGTGACATCACGCTGTCGACGCCGTGGGGCAAGCTGTTCTCGGTTTTCATCATGGTGGTCGGCGTCGCACTTTTCGTGCGGCTGGCGCAGGCGATATTCATGCCCCAGAAGGTCAGGCATAAATGCCGAAACTGTGGACTTTACCGGCACGACCCGGATGCCGTGCATTGCAAACATTGCGGTGAGGTGTTGCGGATTGAAACCGGCGGTGTCGCCTAAATCCGTGCGATCAACGCAACAAGGATCGTGACCTCGGCCAATTGCTGCGCCGCGCCTAGAATATCCCCGGTCTGACCGCCGATTTTTGCTTTTGCGACGATTGCCAACAGGCCGACGATCAGCGCCGCGCAAAGTGCCGGGAAAAAGGCAGAGCCACCGATCAGCGCCACAGAGACTGCACAAGCAACAATCAGGCCTGCAATTGCACTCATCAAACGGGGGCGACCTACAGAGTGACTTAGTCCGGATGAACGGGCATTTGGTAAGATAACCATCAAAACGGGCATCATCGCACGAGACATCACGCATGCGGTCAGGATGGCGCTGATCCCTCCGGCCGTCAGCAGGGATGCGACAGCAAACACCCGGATCAATTGTGAAAACAAAAGTGCCAGAACACCATAGGTGCCGATATGGCTGTCTTTCATGATCTCAAGCCGCCGGTCCCGCGTGAACCCGCCCCAAAGCCCGTCAGCCGTGTCTGCCAGCCCGTCTTCGTGCATTGCGCCGGTTGCTGCAATCAGAACGCCCACCAACAATGCGGCAGAGACAAGGGCCGGCACGTTCAGGGACATGGCAATCCATCCCACCAGACAGGCAATTATTCCGACGGCCAGCCCTGCAATCGGGAAAGCCCACGCAGCCTGAGCCTGACGCGCGAATACATGATCCGGCAGCCGGGGAACGGGCAGGCGGGTCAGAAGCACCAAAGCCAGGGGTATATCCCAGCCGGAAATGAGTTTGGTGTCGTTTTTGAGCACTCCCGCGCCTTTCGGGGTCTTGTTGGTCTGGTTGCTTCGGTTAAACACACAGGACCACTCTGATGCAACGAGGCTTTCGATGCTGCTCGAACTTACCGACCTGAAAATTTTCCGGAATGCGCTGAGCTCTGCACCCGGCCCGGACGAAACCGCAACAACTGGCGCGTCCGAGCGCAACGATCAGCTGACCAAGCCTCCGGGGGCGCTGGGTCGGCTCGAGGATCTGGCGATCTGGTATGCGGGATGGCGTGGGGATGCCCGGCCGCAGATTTCCGCGCCTCAAGTGATCGTTTTTGCCGGAAACCACGGTGTTACGGCGCAAGGCGTATCCGCATTTCCACCTGAAGTGACCGTTCAGATGGTGATGAATTTTCAGCATGGCGGTGCGGCGATCAACCAACTGGCCAAATCGGCTGGTGCGACGATGAACGTACACGCGCTGGATCTGGATACGCCAACTGCGGATTTCACAAAAGCGCCGGCAATGGATGAGCAAGAGCTTCTGTCAGCGTTGCGTACAGGCTGGCAGGCGGTCGATCCAACGGCGGATCTGTTGGTGGTTGGCGAGATGGGGATCGGCAACACAACTCCGGCGGCCGCAATTGCCTGCGCCCTGTTTGGAGGCGAGGCGGCCGAATGGACCGGGCGTGGCACAGGCGTTGATGATGCGGGTCTTGCCAACAAAACCCGGGTGGTCGCTGAAGGTGTCGCCCTGCATGGTCAGGCTGGCGACGGGCTGGATATCCTTCGCTGTTTGGGTGGGCGCGAGATTGCCGCCATGGCCGGTGCCATCGCGGCGGCACGTGTGTTGAGGATTCCGGTTATTCTGGACGGATTCATTTGCTCTGCGGCTGCTGCGTGTCTGGCGGACGTGACCGAAGGGGCGCTGGACCATACAATTGCCGGCCACCAGAGCGCCGAGGGCGCACATGGCGCGGTCCTGGCGCAGCTTGGCAAAGAACCCTTGTTGAACCTGGGCCTGCGGCTTGGTGAGGGGTCGGGTGGTGCGCTTGCGATCAACATCCTGAAAAGCGCCGTCGCCTGTCATTCGGGAATGGCAACGTTTGCCGAGGCCGGTGTCTCGGACGGCTAAACGCTATTTCTGACCCGGGTAGGGGCCTGGGTCAGGCAGACTTCTTGGCGTTTTCTTCAGCCATCTCCAAAAGCGCGGTTTCTAGCTCCTTCTGAAGCTCGCGCGATCTTTCGATGTATTTCTTGTTCTCGGCCGTCGGCATTCCCGGTATCCACAATTCGGCCAGTTCGCGCACCGACATTCGGTCATGATGATAGAATGTCTGTTCCGCCTGTGCCGCTTCATAGTCGCTGAGGCCGATGTTTTCCAGAACGTAGCGGCCAGCACGAAGTGAGCTGTCGAAGGTTTCTCGGACGATATCGTTCGCACCGGCCTGATACAGCTCATAAACGTGGTTGCGGTCATAGGCACGAGCGATGATGTGCAGGTCAGGGCGTTGTCGCCTTGCGTAGCCAACCAGCCGCGTGACCTGCTTGTGATCGTCCATGGCCGCGACAAGAACGGATGCCTTTTCGATCCCTGCCGCGCGCAGCAGCTCGGGGCGGGTCGGGTCGCCCAGAAACCCTTTGACGCCGAACCTGCGCATCAACTGCACCGTGTCGATGTCGTGGTCCAGAACGACCGTCTTGAAACCACTTGCCCGAACCAGCCGGTTTACGATTTGGCCAAAGCGGCCTATGCCTGCGATGATAACCGGGCCTTTTTCGTCAATCTCGTCCGGTTCCGGCTGCGGGCGCACATCGCCAATGCGGCGCGAGAGTTGATCGTAGATGATGAACAGCAGCGGCGTAATCAGCATCGTCAGGGCGATGATCATCAGCAGTTTCTGGGAAAGATCGGTGGGGATGACATTCTGCTGCGTGGAAAAGGCCAGCAGGACAAAACCGAATTCACCAGCCTGGGCCAGACCCAGAGTGAACAGCCAGTGATCGCGCCCGCGAAGCTTGAAGGCACGTCCGACGATATACAGGATAATCCCTTTGACCAGGATCACCAGCAGCGCCAGCCCGATCAGGTCAAATGGATCGTTGAAGAAATAGCCCACGTTGATCCCGGCACCGACTGTGATGAAGAACAGCCCCAGAAACAGACCTTTGAACGGCTCCAGATCGCTTTCCATCTCGTGCCTGAATTCCGAACTGGCCAGAACCACGCCGGCCAGAAATGCGCCCAAAGCGGGCGACAGGCCAACCAGCGTCATCAGGAATGAGATTCCCACAACGATCATAAGGGCCAGTGCGGTGTACATTTCCCGCAGGCGGGTGGCGTGAATGAATCTGAACAGGGGACGGGTCAGGTAGACACCCGCCAGAATGACGAAAGCAACGGCGCCGAGCGTGACCAGCGTGACCGCCCAGCCCGGCAAGCCCTCGACCAGGGACAGGCTGTGATGGGCCGCGCCATGCGCATCGACATTGCCACGGTCGATGGAGCCGTCGCCTTCAAGGTGCGGAACGCGCGGAAGGGCCAGCAACGGCAGCATCGCAAGGATCGGAATGACCGCAATATCCTGTGTCAGCAGAACCGAGAATGTGGCCCGCCCACCATTGGTCTGCATCAGCCCCTTTTCCGACAAGGTCTGCAATACGATAGCCGTCGACGACAGCGAAAGGGTCAGACCAACCGCCAATGCCACGGTCCACGGGTGGTTTGCGTATATCGAAACACCGGCGATCACCGCCGTCGACATTGCGACCTGAAGACCGCCCAGCCCCAGTAGTTTGTCGCGCATATCCCAAAGGGCGCGCGGTTCAAGCTCGAGCCCGATCAGAAACAGCATCATGACAACGCCGAACTCGGCTACATGCTGCAGGCTTTCGGTTTCAGCACCGACCAGCCCCAGAATGGGCCCGATCACGATACCGGCCGCCAGATACCCCAGTACAGAACCCAACCCCAGACGCGCTGATAACGGCACCGCAATAACTGCCGCCGCCAGATAGATCGTTGCCTGGTAAAGGAAATCGTCCATGTTTGTCCTCGTGTCCCGGTCAGGTCGGAAGGGGTGCGTCGCGCTTGAGTTGATCCATTACAATCTGGCTTTGCACCCTCGCAACGGCAGGATGCGGCAGTATCACCTGATGAAGCAAGCGGTTGAGCGCGGAAAGGTCATCACAGAATATGTGCAACAGATAATCTGCCTCTCCTGTCATCGTCCAGGCGCTTGTTATCTCGGGGCGCGCATCGATCATGCGGGCAAAGCTGGCAGATTGTTCGGGGCCGTGCGTGCCCAGATGAACCTGCACGAAACCCTGCACGTGCAGTCCCAGTTTCAACGGGTCCAGACGTGCGGCGTAGCCGGTGATGTATCCTTCCGCCTCCAACCTTTGTCGGCGGCGCCCTGCCTGACTGGCTGACAGGTTCAGCATTTCACCCAGCTGATGTGCCGTCAGGTGCGCATTCTTTTGCAGCGCAGACAGCAGGCGTGTGTCCATGGCATCCAACATATGCGGATTCGCCCCGTTTTTCTTGTCTTTGGTGCGTAAATCGCGCACATGCAGCTAGTTTACACGAAAATTATGCGCAGAAACAGCGTCAATTAAGACGTATTTTAGAATCAGCAAAGAAATTCCTGTTTTCTTAGGAGACCCGCCATGGGACCTTTCCCGCACAACGCACCGAAATCCGTAATCAGCAAAGAAAACCCGGCAGGGACAGACGGCTTCGAGTTTGTCGAATTCGCGCATCCAGAACCGCAGGAGTTGCGCGACCTGTTTTCGAAGATGGGATTCGAAAGGGTGGGGCACCACAAGCACAAGCCCGGCGTCGAACTGTGGCAGCAGGGCGATGTCACGTATATCCTGAACTCCGACCCAGACAGCTTTGCAGCCAAGTTTGTTGCCGAACATGGACCGTGCGCGCCAGCAATGGGGTGGCGCGTGGTTGATGCCCAAAAGGCCTATGAGCACGCCGTTGCAAAAGGTGCCGAGCCTTACGACGCCGACGACAAAACACTGAACGTGCCGGCCATCAAGGGGATTGGCGGCTCGCTGATTTACTTCGTCGATCAGTATTATGACACGTCGCCCTACAACGAGGAATTCGAGTGGACGCGGCAATCCAAACCCCGCGGTGACGGGTTCTATTACCTCGATCACCTGACGCACAATGTCTACAAGGGGAATATGGACAAGTGGTTCCGGTTTTACGAAAGCCTGTTCAATTTCCGCGAAATCCGCTTCTTTGACATCCAGGGCAAGTTTACGGGTCTTTACAGCCGCGCGTTGACCTCGCCCTGTGGCCGCATCCGCATTCCGATCAACGAGGACAGAGGCGAGACCGGCCAGATCGTTTCGTACCTGAAGAAATACAAGGGTGAGGGCATTCAACACATCGCAGTGGGAAGTGAGGACATCTACGACTCAACCGACGCGATTGCGAAAAAGGGGCTGAAGTTCATGCCAGGCCCGAACGAGACCTACTACAACATGTCCACGGACCGGGTTGCGGGGCATTCCGAACCCCTGGACCGGATGATGAAGCACGGCATCCTGATTGATGGCGAAGGTGTCGTCGACGGAGGCGAGACACGGATCCTGCTGCAGATCTTCTCGAAGACTGTCATCGGACCGATCTTTTTCGAGTTCATCCAGCGCAAGGGTGACGACGGATTCGGCGAAGGAAACTTCCAGGCGCTGTTCGAATCTATCGAACGCGAACAGATAGAAAGTGGCGAGATTTCAGCCGCTTGACGCGACTATATAAAGCGCGCGCTGGCGTGTCAGCGCGCGTGTTTTTTTCCCGTTCGATTTTGGCTGTTAACTGCGGGGCATTTTCAAAGTCACGTTGCGCCCCTTCTTTTGGTACTGCAACTGACTGTCCCCGATCGCGATAACACGGCCACCATCCAGCCGATCCCCGACCTTAAGCTTTTTGTAGCGGCCGCTGGGCAGCCGGATCAGGGCGCGGCGGTTCGCTGGCGAACCGTAGACTCCGATCAGGTTGAGCTTTCGCAGGTTGATGGCATTGTCCAGAGTGGCCTGACGGGCGACAGAAGCCCGGCTCGGAATTTTGGGCGCAACGGATTTTGCCGCAAACGATCCGACATCGTCACTGCTTTGATCGATGGCGGCCGTTGATCCCAGATTGGCTGACGTGGTGGTTGCCTTCGGCGCGGAAGCCGCTGCCAAACCTGCCGGGCGGGATTTGGGGCGCGGAACCCGAACGACCGCCAACGCGGTCGGCGTTTCATCAATCTGAGGTTGCTCCTGCAGGGATTTTGGCCGCAGTTTCGGCCGCAGCCCGGACAACTCGTCCCGTGTCCGACCGCCCAGCTGCTGGCGCTCGAACCCTTCGATCAGATCATCTGGCCTGACTTTCGGACGCAGCCCGGCCAGCCTGTCATTGCCCTCTTCGACGATGGGTTCCTGTTCGAAGCGAACCGGGACTGCGGGCGGAACCGAAGACGGTCGTCCGAGGAAAACCATGACCCCATCCGGATTCATTGTACCGTCGGCCGTGGGGGTAACCAAACCCCGCTCATCAAGTACAAACCGTGTTCCCGCGCCGCTGGGTGCAGCGGGCTGTTCGAATGGCTGATCAGTGTCAAACTGTTCGGCCGCAGGCAGCGCCACCGCGTCATGCGAAAGGTTCGACGGGTCAAGCGATGACAGATACAGGTCGTCGGATTGCAGGACAGGGGGTGGGATCAGTGCTTCGGGTGCACTCAGGACAACGCCTGTCTGGGACTGCAGTTCCTGCTGCGCCTGAGGATCGCGGGCCACCTGCTCGACGGGTGTTGGGCTGACGTCCAACGCCTCGAGAATAGCAAGATCCGTCGCGGTCGGCTCAGCTTTTTCCTCAACCACAGGCGGAGAGATGGGGGTTTCAGAGAGCTCTGTGTCCGGTTCTAACGTTTCTTCCACCGGGGGCGGAGTGACAGCGACTTCGGCAATATCGCTTTCCGGTTCCGCGGCTTCTTCAACCAGTACTTGCTCTGGCACACTTGGGGACGCAGTTTCGTCCGGAACGCTCTGCGCCAGAACGGGTTCCGGGCTGATTTCGTCTTCGGATCCGGTCAGGAACCATAGCCCGATGGCGACTGCAAGAATGCCTGCGACCAATGCCAGAGATTTGTAGAGTTTGGCTTCACCTGGGTGTGCCGCACCAGTGCCAATCTCGGCGCCTGGCGCGGTCTGCGCCCGGAATGCGATTGGGGCATCGGTCGCCGCGATAGCATGGACCGGAGTGTTCGATTCCACTTCTTCTTCAGGCTCTTGCGCCGTATCGGCCGGTTCGGGTGCACCGGGCAGTTCTGTGGTTTCCCGAGGTAAGAATATGGGCTCGGTCGGAAAAGGGTTTGGGCCGGTTTCTGCACTGAACACGATAGGAATGAACCCGTGTTGGGTCGCGAACTCCCGGGCCTCGTCCAAAGTTTGCGTTGCCACTGCCGCGACGTGGGTTTGCTGTCCGTCCGTCGCTGTATAATAAGCCAGTTCGTCCAGTGCATACGGGGTGGCCCCGGTCAGTGCATCGCGTACTTTCTGCCCAGTATCGTCCGCGTCCGGTTCTTCGGTTTCGACTGTCAAAAACCGGATTTGGTCTTCCGGAATCACGACCTTGCAGCTCAGGTCGTTTTCCAGCGCAAAACCCGCGTCGCGCAACGCCTGCATGCGATCCGGGAAATCCGGCGCATCCAGCGGAACCGTGCCAATGCAGAACCAGTCGTCATCCGAATGGTGATGCAGGGAAATTCCGTCGGCAGAAAATGATAACGCAAAAGCGGGTTTCATAACTCCGAAGAACCATAATTGCCATCGTCAATGCAAACGACATTGCGTTCGCAGCACGACAGTAAAGCAGGATATCGCCGAGGGAAAGAAAAAGCCAAGTCACCTCTTGTACGAGTGCGCCCGGTCACCCCATCTTAAAACAGCAAGAATTGGAGGGATCACCTTGAAGACATTTGCTTTTCTGGCCGCCATGCTGGCAATGACGGCGGCAAGCGCGGCCCATGCGGAAGAACGTCGCATCACTGTCAGCGCGGCAGGGACCGTTCAGGCCACACCCGACATGGCGACCATTACATTGGGTGTCACAAACCAGGATACGCAGGCTTCGGTGGCGATGCAGGCAACATCCGACGCGGTTTCCAGAATTATGTCGCGACTGGACGAAAAAGGGATCGAGGCACGCGACGTGCAAACCCGCGATCTGTCCCTTTCGCCGGTTTGGTCCAACCGAAACAATGTGCCGGGGCAGAACCCGGAAATCACAGGTTTTGCTGCGTCGAACCGGGTTTTTGTTCGGGTGCGTGACCTGACCAAGCTGGGTGAGATCATGGATGCGGTCATTCAGGACGGTGCCAATGACTTTGGCGGCCTGAGTTTCGATGTTCAGGACCCCAAGCCGCTTGAAGCAAAAGCCCGAGCGCAAGCTGTCGCCGAGGCAACCGCCAAGGCCGAGCAACTGGCCCAGGCCGCGGGCGTGACACTTGGCCCGGTTCAGTCAATTGACGAACAGGGCGGGGGTGTGCAGCCCATGCCACATATGCGCCAGATGAGCATGGCCGAAGCAGGCAATGTTCCGGTTGCCGGCGGTGAGGTTTCAATCTCGGTCAATGTCTTGATGGAATTCGAAATTTCCGAATAAAGTCAGACCTCTGCGCGGGCTTGCAGCGGTTGTCGTTGCTTGCCCGCAGCGTCGAAATTCTCGGGCAGCAACCAGGCTTCAAAGGCTTTTCGGATGCGTGGCCATTCGCTGTCGATTATCGAATACCATGCCGTGTCACGATTACGTCCCTTATAGTGGGCCGCCTGCCGGAACACGCCTTCAAAAGTGAATCCAAGGCGTTCGGCCGCGCGTCGAGACGGTGCATTCAACGCATCGCATTTCCATTCGTAGCGGCGATAGCCAAGCTCATCGAAAACACGGCGCATCATCAGGTACATCACCTCGGTCGATTGCGGGCTGCGCTGCAAAAGGGGCGAGAAGTGGATGTGACCGACCTCAATCGATCCGGCAGCGGGCGTGATTCTCAGGTACGAGGCCATGCCGACCGGGACGTCATTGGCATCCAGAACCGAGTGAAACATCGGATCAGCATCGGAACAATTGTTCTGGGCCCATTCGACAAAGGCGGCTTCGGACTCAAAGGGTCCGTAGGGCAGGTAGGTCCAGTTGTGGCCGTCCGCGTCGTTTGCAAACGCCCGGTACAAACCGGGCGCGTGCCTGTTGATATCCAGCGGTACAACGGAACAGAACCCTCCTTGCATCGGCGTGTAAGGCGGTGTCGGACGCGGGAAGTCACCCGAAACGGGCCAGCCAATCGGCTGGCCAAGGTCGTTCGTTTCGCTGCCGGTTGCCATGGATCAGGCGCTTGCCTTGCTGAGCGCCTGGTCAAGATCGGCAATCAGGTCGTCGGCATCCTCGATCCCGATCGACAGACGTACCACGTTCGGGCTGGCACCGGCGGCTTCCTGTTGTTCGGGCGTCAGCTGCCGGTGTGTGGTCGAGGCCGAATGAATGATAAGCGAGCGTGCGTCACCCAGATTGGCCACATGGCTGAATATCTCCAGCGCATTGACCAGTTTGATGCACGCGTCATAGCCGCCCTTGACCGCGAAGGTGAACAGGGCACCGGCCCCGCGCGGATAGCACTTCTGGACCCGATCATAATAGGGCGACGACGGCAGGCCAGCATAGGTGACATATTCCACGCGATCATCTGCTTCGAGCCACGCGGCGATTTTCTGGGCGTTCTCTACGTGGCGCTCCATTCTCAGGCTCAGGGTTTCGATCCCCATCAGCGTGTAATGCGCAGCCTGCGGGTTCATCGTCATGCCCAGATCACGCAGCCCGATGGCAATTCCGTGGAAAGTATAGGCCAGCGGGCCAAAGGTCTCGTGAAATTTCAACCCGTGATAAGCGGATTCCGGTTCGCTGAGCGACGGGAACTTGTCATTTGCGGACCAGTCGAACTTGCCTGAATCCACGATGCAACCGCCAGTGACAGTGCCGTTGCCCGTCAGGTACTTCGTGGTCGAATGAACCACCAGCGTCGCACCCTGTTCAATCGGGCGGCACAGGTAGGGCGTGGCCGACGTGTTGTCGACAATCAGCGGAATGCCAGCGGCGTCCGCCACATCCGCAAGCGCGCGGATATCGGTGACATAGCCGCCCGGATTGGCGATGGATTCGCAGAACACCGCCCGTGTGTTTTCGTCGATGGCATCCTTGACGGCGTCCAGATCGTCGGTGTCGACGAACTTGGCGGACCAGCCGAAGCGTTTGATGGTCTGGCTGAACTGCGTGACGGTGCCGCCATAAAGGCGGGTTGATGCAACCACATTGCAACCCGGCCCCATCAGCGGAAACAGCGCCATAATCTGCGCGGCGTGACCCGAGGAACAACAAACCGCACCCACACCGCCTTCAAGGGTCGCGACACGCTCTTGCAAAACAGCCACGGTAGGGTTGGTCAGCCGGGAATAAATGTAGCCGACCTCTTGCAGATTAAACAGCGCGGCAGCGTGGTCCGCGTCGCGGAATACGTAAGCGGTTGTCTGGTAGATCGGCGTCTGGCGCGCTCCGGTCGCCGGGTCGGGCCGGGCACCGGCATGAATTTGCAGCGTGTCGAAACCATAAGTGGGTCCATCAGACATCTGGAAAATCTCCTGTTGGTATTTGTCTTGAAGAATCTCTAGGGCATTGGTCGCGTGCGCACAACGATCCAGTCAGCGCATCCACAGTCCTTTGCTCTTGATCTGGTTGCGGATGACCTGCTCGCGCTGGGGCAGGTTCTCGCGGTTGAACATATTGCGGATCTTCTCGCCCTTGCGCTGAATCACCAGCTTTTTCAGCGGGTCGTAGTTCTTCAGAACCTTCTTGATCCGGTTCGGCGCGGTCACTGTTTCCAGAACTTCGATGACATGATCCGGCTCGCGCGCGTAAAGCAGCGGGAACAGCCGGTAGTGGCAACTTACGGTGCCATCCAGCAATCCGTCCGGCAGGGCGTCGCGCCCGCCGCCAAGCGCGTGGATCACCAGCGGCAACGCGGCCTGATCCAGCCAGGGGTCAAGGTTCTGGCCAACAAGCTCTGGGATATCCTCGTCGCGGATGGCGAGCGCGTATTCCAGAAACCGTTTTCCGAAAGCGTGTGGGCAGGAATAGAAAAAATACCCTGCATTGAAGTACAGATAGCGCCGCCAGTGATCCAGCGGTTGGTCTGTGTCGATCGAGCTTTCGAAGTCCAGCCCGAACCGTTGATAGAGCGCGCGCCAGATGCCGTCGAAACCGGGGCCATACAGCGTGGGTTTTGGCCATGTCCCTTCGACCTTCAATGATGCGCCGGGGCGGTCGAAATCGAACGGAACTGTGTTCAGATCGCCCGTGATTAGGGTGTCGCTGTCAAAGAACACAAATGGCTCACCCTCGGGCATGGCCAGCAATGCTTCGATCTTGTTGCCAAAAAGATAGCTTTCGCCGAAGGCATGGTTGTCAAAGGGCAGAATCTCGGCGTCCAGTTGTCGCAGGACTTTGAGAACATCCTCGTTCTGAATGCTGGGGTTTTGTTGCCAGCGTGGGCCGGGTTGGGGAACCGCAACAAACAGTCGGCCTGTGAACCCCGGTGAACAATGTCGAAGCGAGGCGGCAAACAGCACAGCCTCGTATTGCAGGCGGTTGTTCTGTCCGATGATGACAATATTGAACTTGGTGGCCTTGGCCTGCATCGATAAACTCACGGATTTTCGCCGTTCTCCGGCGCTGCTCTGGTTCTGGTGACGCACTGTAAGCGGCAGACGACGCCAAAACCAGATGCGAGATTGGAAAACCGCTGCGGCGCGCCCAATTCTGAACGCGACGCAGGAACTCAAACAGGCCTGGACATGTTTGTCATCAATGGCGGCAGGTAGGAAGCCGTCGAGTCATTTGGCGCCTGGGACTGGCTGCGCTGTCCGTCGAATACCCGCTGTCCCACCGCTGCAGGTGATTATTGGACCATGCACGGAGTTTAACTCGAAGATTTTTCTCGAATAGTTAAATTTGACCAAAAGCAAATAAAAACAAAAAACTATACGGTGAAGTTGAGGTCGTTCTCTCAGCTTTTTCGACTTTTTGGTGATTTTATAAATTTTACCAATTGATAAAAAATTAGTTTGTGGCAAGCTGAGGTCACAATAAACATATCTACAGGGAGTAGAGTGATGGCACAGGGCCAGATGGTCCCCGGTATTGTCGCCGGGCGGCTTTCCAGCGATGAGCTGACCTCGAATTTCACGGATCTGCATCCGCCGCTGGCCGCGCATGAGGCGGCTGTGGCGGCGGATCGGTGCTATTTCTGCTATGACGCGCCATGCGTTACCGCTTGTCCCACGGACATCGATATTCCGTTGTTCATGCGCCAGATTCAGGCCGGTCAGCCGGAAGCGGCAGGCCAGACCATTCTGGAACAGAACATTCTGGGTGGCATGTGCGCCCGGGTCTGTCCGACCGAAACATTGTGCGAGGAGGCCTGCGTACGCGAAACCGCCGAAGGGTCGCCGGTTGAGATTGGTCGACTGCAGCGTTACGCCACGGACAGCGTCATGGCGACCGGGGTGCATCCATTCGAAAGGGCGCCATCGACCGGCAAGACAATCGCTGTGGTTGGCGCGGGCCCTGCGGGACTGGCTTGTGCCCATCGTCTGGCCATGCATGGCCACGACGTGGTGATCCACGACGCCAGGCCCAAGCCGGGCGGGCTGAACGAATATGGTATCGCGGCCTACAAATCGACCAACAATTTTGCTCAGGCCGAGGTGGACTGGCTGCTGAAAATCGGCGGTATCGTGATCGAGACGGGTTCCGCGCTGGGTGACACCATCTCGCTGGACGGGCTGCGCCAGAATTATGACGCGGTTTTCCTGTCGATCGGTCTGGCCGGGGTGAACGCACTTCGCGCACAAGGGCATGATCTGGACGGAGTGCGTAATGCGGTCGACTTCATCTCGGACGTGCGACAGGCAGATGACCTTGCGCATCTGCCGGTAGGGCGCAACGTCGTGGTGATCGGTGGCGGCATGACTGCCGTGGATGCGGCAGTGAAATCCCGCCTTCTTGGTGCCGAACATGTGACCATCGCATATCGCCGCGGCCGCGACGCGATGGGAGCCAGCCGGTATGAACAGGATCTGGCGGCCTCTCATGGTGTTCGAATTCTGTGCAACGTTCAGCCTGTGGCCATTCATGGAAATGGCTCCACCGCCGAGATCGAGCTTGAATATACCGAATCCCGCGAAGGCAAGCTGAGCGGAACCGGCGAAACCATTCGTGTTCCGGCGGATCAAGTCCTCAAGGCAATTGGTCAGACACTGGAAGGGGCACCTGAAGGTTTGGACCTGGACGGCAACAAGATCGTCGTTACGGGCGCGGGCCGCACATCCATCGAAGGTGTCTGGGCAGGGGGCGACTGTGCAACCGGTGGCGAAGACCTGACCGTGACCGCGGTGGCCGAGGGCAGGGATGCCGCGATGGACATCCATGCAACGCTTGTTTCGTGATATAGTGAGGCATTGATCTTTCAATCGCATTGCTGAGGTGTTGCCATGTCCCGGATCGAAGAAGCCGTTGCCCGCCACTATACGACAGGTGAACTGACAGAACGCGTTCGCGATGCGCTACGGCAGAGCGGTATCGACCCGGACGCGGCCACGGTTGCCGACCTGAAAGCGGGCGACGAATTCCACACAGGCGGAGTTGCCGCGACGGATCATCTGTTCGCGCAGCTTTCGCCGACCCACGCAACGCGGGTGCTGGATATCGGTTGCGGTATCGGTGGAACGTCGCGCTACATTGCGGACCGCTACACCTCGACCGTTACGGGCATCGATCTGACCCCTGAGTTCGTCGAGACGGCAACCGCCCTCAGTGCGATTGTCGGTCTTGAAAGCAAGGTGCGCTTTCTGACCGGAAGCGCTTTGGACATGCCGGTGCCGAACGCCAGCTTTGACCTTGCCGTCATGCTGCATGTCGGCATGAACATTCAGGACAAACAACGCCTGTTCGCCGAAGTGGCCAGGGTGCTGGCAAAAGGCGGCACCTTTGCGCTGTTTGACGTGATGGGCGGTGCGGTGGATGATCCGATGGTCTTTCCATTGCCCTGGTCGACGACGCCCGACACCTCGTTCGTGGACACGCCTGGTGCGTACAGGGACGCGGCCTCGGCTGTTGGATTTGAACTGATCACGGAAAACGACCGCTCGGAATTCGCGAAAGCGTTCTTTGAAGAGGTCTTTGCCCGCACGGCCGAAAGCGGCCCCGCACCGCTGGGGATCCACCTGATGATGGGTGATACTGCCCCTGAGAAGTTCAAAAACTATGTCGCAAACCTTGACGCCGGGCGCATCCGCCCGACCGAGATGATTTTCAAGAAAACCGGTTAACCCGGTAAGGAGAACCCATGGCCAATCTGACAACTGACTTTCTGGGAATTTCCAGCCCCAACCCTTACTGGCTGGCATCCGCGCCGCCGACGGACAAGGAATACAACGTACGACGCGCATTCGAGGCTGGATGGGGCGGTGTCGTGTGGAAAACGCTTGGTGCCGAAGGGCCGCCGGTCGTGAATGTGAATGGTCCGCGCTACGGGGCCATCTACGGCGCGGATCGTCGCCTGCTGGGCCTGAACAATATCGAACTGATCACCGACCGCCCGCTTGAAGTGAACCTCGAGGAGATGGCGCGGGTCAAAGCAGACTATCCTGACCGGGCGCTGATCGCCTCGATCATGGTACCGTGCGAGGAAGAGGCATGGAAAGCCATCCTGCCGCGCGTCGCAGAAACCGGAGCGGACGGAATCGAGCTGAACTTCGGTTGTCCACACGGGATGAGCGAGCGGGGAATGGGGTCGGCCGTCGGACAGGTTCCGGAATATATCGAGATGGTTACCCGGTGGTGCAAAAAATACTATGACCGCCCGGTCATCGTGAAGCTGACACCGAATATCACCGATGTCCGCAAACCCGCTGCTGCGGCCAAGAACGGTGGTGCGGATGCCGTATCGCTGATCAACACGATCAACTCGATCACCAGCGTCAATCTGGACACGTTCAGCCCCGAACCCTCGATTGACGGTAAGGGCAGCCACGGTGGTTATTGCGGGCCGGCGGTCAAGCCGATTGCCTTGTCGATGGTGTCCGAGATTGCGCGCGCGGAGGCTACGCATGGCCTGCCGATTTCAGGCATTGGTGGCGTGACCACCTGGCGCGATGCTGCGGAATTCATGGCGCTGGGGTGCGGCACTGTTCAGGTCTGCACGGCGGCGATGACCTATGGGTTCAAGATCATCGATGAACTGACGGCCGGTCTGTCCAAATGGATGGATGAAAAGGGCTATTCCGACGTGTCCGAAATCGTTGGTCTGGCGGTGCCGAATGTCACGGACTGGCAATACCTGAACCTGAACTACGTGGCCAAAGCCAAGATCGATCAGGACCAGTGCATCAAGTGCGGCAGATGCTATGCCGCCTGCGAGGACACCAGCCATCAGGCGATTTCGATGTCCGCCGATCGCGTTTTTGAAGTGATGGATGATGAATGCGTGGCCTGTAACCTGTGCGTCGATGTATGTCCGGTCGAGGGATGTATCTCGATGGAGCCGATGGCAGCAGGGGAGATCGACCCACGCACACAAAAGGTCGTTGAGCCCGGTTATGCGAACTGGACCACGCATCCGAACAACCCAATGGCTAAAGCGGCTGAGTAGTTCGGTACCTTTTGGACGAAAACCTGATCCGAGAAAACGCGTCGAGTTTCTTCGGATCAGAAAATCGGTCGGCCCATTGTGACAGGTAAAGGCTCATTGGTCGGCGGTGCGGATAAGATGATATCCGCGCCGCTTTGTTTCATTTGGAAACCACACGCGGCCAGCTTTGCGTTTAATCCAGGGTTCCGGGTTGGGTCTGGTGCCAGAAGAAGACTCTTCCTTAAGTTTGTTAACTGCTTCTCAAGGGGTTAACAGTTTGCGGTACAAGGTTTCCATGAAGGGCGCTGCGCCTTCGAACGGGTCCTCCTCACCAAGAATTGCCCGGACCTGCACTTCAAAATCGGCGTAGTGCTGGGTCAGGGACCAGATGGAAAATATCAGATGATAGGGATGAAGACGGGCGATTTTGCCCTGATCCATCCAGGTAGTCAAAACAGCAGTTTTTTGGTCGACCAGAGACTTCAGGTCATTGGACAGATTATCCCGGATACGAGGCGCGCCCTGAACCAGTTCATTGGCAAACAGGCGGCTTTCACGGGGTAACTCCTGGCTCATCTGGAGCTTGCGGTTGATGTAAGACAGGATCTCTTCCAGCGGATCGCCGTTTTCGTCCAGATCGTGAAGCGGGGCCAGCCACACGTCCAGAAGCCCGGACAGAAGGGCGGTGTGAATCGCCTCCTTCGAGGGGAAGTAATACAGAAGGTTCGGTTTGCTCAATCCGGCTTCGGCTGCGATTTGGTCCACCGTCGCACCGCGAAAACCATGGGCTGAAAAAACGTTCAGCGCCGCCTCGAGAATCGCTGCGCGGTTCTTTTTCTGAATTCGGGTAGGCGCACGGTCTTTTGGCATTGATCCCAGTTACCCCAATTTTTGTCAGACGGGTGCTGATTATGCTTAAATTTCCGTCGACGCGATGCAATTTCTTGACTGATGTCGAACCCGTGATAGCGTGAGTTTGACCAGATGGTCAAATCAAGACACCAAAAGCGAGCCAAATCGCAAGCAACAGGGGAAAACAGATGGCAGCTCCGGCGCAGAATCTCAGAATAAATGGAGACAGGCTGTGGGATAGTCTGGTGGAGATGGCAAAGATCGGCCCCGGCGTTGCGGGCGGCAATAACCGCCAGACATTGACGGACGAAGATGCCGAAGGGCGAGCGCTGTTCCAGAAATGGTGTGAGGAAGCCGGTTGCACCATGGGACTGGATCAGATGGGCAACATGTTCGCCCATCGCGAAGGCTCTGACCCTGATGCTCTGCCGGTCTATGTTGGATCGCACCTGGACACGCAGCCGACCGGCGGGAAATTCGACGGTGTGCTGGGTGTGCTGGGCGGGTTGGAGATCATCCGGACACTCAATGACCTGGGGATCAAGACGAAGCACCCGATCGTTGCGACCAACTGGACCAACGAGGAAGGCACCAGATATGCGCCGGCCATGTTGTCCTCGGGCGTGTTTGCGGGAATGCACACGCAGGACTGGGCCTATGACCGGGAAGACGCGGAAGGCAAGAAGTTTGGCGATGAGCTGAATCGCATTGGCTGGCGAGGAGACGAGGAAGTCGGTGCGCGAAAAATGCACGCCTTTTTTGAACTGCATATCGAACAGGGCCCCATCCTGGAGGCCGAGGAAAAGGACATCGGCGTTGTCACGCATGGCCAGGGCCTGAGCTGGACCCAGATCACGGTTACCGGCAAAGACGCCCATACCGGCTCGACCCCAATGCCGATGCGCAAGAATGCGGGTCTGGCCATGGCGCGCATCCTTGAGAAAGTGGACGAAATTGCATGGTCCCACGCACCCCACGCGGTTGGGGCGGCAGGGCATATCGACGTCTACCCCAATTCCCGGAATGTGATCCCGGGCAAGGTGGTGTTCACGGTCGATTTCCGCTCGCCCGAACTGGACGTGATCACCGATATGGAAAACCGGTTGCGTGTTGCTGCCGAGGATATCGTGGATGAAATGGGGCTTCAGATCGAATTTGAGAAAGTCGGCGGTTTTGACCCGGTGAAGTTCGACGAGACCTGCGTTGCAGCGGTTCGAAGCGCGGCTGATCGTTTAGGGTATTCCCATACAGATATCATTTCCGGCGCCGGGCACGACGCCTGCTGGATCAATCGCGTTGCCCCGACGGCGATGGTGATGTGTCCGTGTGTAGATGGCCTGAGCCACAACGAGGCCGAAGAGATCAGCAAGGAATGGGCTGCTGCCGGGGCGGATGTTCTGTTTCACGCGGTCGTCGAAACTGCGGAGATTGTGGAGTAGGGGGCTCTGCCCCCGTCGCCCGCTGGGCGTCTCCCCCGGGATACTTTTGGCCAGATGAAGCAAGCGGCGCAGACCGCAACAGGGAGTTTGACATGAGCACTGTTATCAGGAACGGAACAATCGTCACCGCCGATTTGACGTACAAGGCAGACGTAAAGATCGAAGCCGGTGTAATCACGGAAATTGGTCCGGATTTGAAAGGCGACAAGGAACTGGATGCAACCGGGTGTTATGTCATGCCCGGTGGAATTGACCCGCATACGCATCTGGAAATGCCGTTTATGGGAACCTATTCCAGTGACGACTTCGAAAGCGGCACGCGGGCGGCGCTGGCCGGCGGGACCACCATGGTCGTCGATTTCGCATTGCCGAATCCGGGGGAAAGCCTGCTGGATGCCCTGAAACGCTGGGACAATAAATCGACGCGTGCAAACTGCGACTATTCCTTCCACATGGCAGTAACATGGTGGGGCGAGCAGGTCTTTGACGATATCAAGACCGTGATCGAGACGCGGGGTATCAACACGTTCAAGCACTTCATGGCCTACAAGGGCGCGCTGATGGTGAATGATGACGAGTTGTTTGCGTCCTTCAGGCGTCTGGCCGAACTGGGCGGGACTGCGTTGGTGCATGCCGAAAACGGTGATGTAGTCGCGGAACTCAGCGCCAAACTGCTGGCTGAAGGAAATACCGGCCCCGAGGCGCACGCCTATTCCCGACCGCCGCAGGTCGAAGGCGAGGCGACCAACCGCGCCATCATGATCGCCGACATGGCGGGCGTGCCGCTTTATGTCGTGCACACCTCGTGTGAAGAGGCGCATGAGGCCATCCGCCGCGCCAGAATGCAGGGCAAGCGCGTGTGGGGCGAGCCGCTGATTCAGCATCTGACGCTGGATGAAAGCGAGTATTTCAACCAGGACTGGGATCATGCGGCACGCAGGGTGATGAGCCCGCCGTTCCGCAACAAGCAGCATCAGGACAGTCTGTGGGCAGGCCTGCAATCAGGATCGCTAAGCGTGGTGGCAACCGACCATTGCGCCTTTACGACCGAGCAGAAGCGGTACGGTGTCGGCGATTTCACCAAGATCCCCAATGGGACCGGCGGGTTGGAAGACCGGATGCCGATGCTGTGGACCCATGGTGTTGAAACAGGGCGGCTGACGCCGAACGAGTTTGTGGCGGTTACATCAACAAACATCGCCAAGATATTGAATTGCTATCCGAAAAAGGGCGCAGTTCTGGTGGGGGCGGATGCCGATCTGGTCGTCTGGGACCCCCAAAAGACCAAAACCATCAGCGCGGGCACGCAACAATCCTCGATCGATTACAATGTCTTTGAGGGCAAAGAGGTCAAGGGTCTGCCACGTTTCACGCTCAGCCGTGGGCATGTCGCGGTGCATGATGGTGAGATCAGGACGCAGGAGGGGCACGGTCAGTTTGTTGCGCGTGAGGCCAATACCCATGTGAACAAGGCGCTGAGCACCTGGAAAGACCTGACTGCCCCACGACCGGTGGAACGCACGGGTATTCCGGCGACAGGTGTGTGATTTGCGCGGACTACTTTGTTCAATGGCTTCGTTGCTATGTAGCGGAACTGTCGCGTATGCGCAGTCGGGATTTCCGGTATATGGCAACAACTCGGGATGCGACGTTCACTTTGAACGCAGCACCGCCGAGGCAACTGACATGGCCTTGTTGAAAGAAGGGCGGTTGCTGTTTTACGAAACCGCCTGCGATGTCTTGGTTGTTGGAAATCAAGATGGACAGATATCGACACTGACGGCGAAATGCATCGGCTATGAAGAAACCTATGACTTTACATGGGATTTCTACAGTGATGGACACGAGGGGTTTGTCCTTGCAAACCCTGACCAGACCTACGCGACGGTTTTGAGCGTTTGTCGGTGAAAGGACAAAAATGACAAGTAATGAACAGCCCGTCATTCAGGCAAAACAACTGGACCTCACCTTCCAGACCAATGACGGGCCGATCCACGCATTGAAAGATGTAAACCTGTCGATCGACAAGGGCGATTTTGTCAGTTTCATCGGCCCCTCGGGCTGTGGCAAGACCACTTTCCTGCGCTGTATCGCGGCACTGGAAACCCCGACCGGGGGAACCCTGACGGTGAACGGCATGACCCCGGATGAAGCGCGGCGGAACCGGGCCTATGGCTATGTGTTTCAGGCGGCGGGGCTGTATCCCTGGCGGACCATCGCCAAGAACATCAAGCTGCCGCTTGAGATCATGGGGTACTCGGCGGCCGAGCAGGATGAGCGTGTGAAGAACGTTCTGGAACTTGTTGATCTTGAAGGGTTTGGTGGCAAGTTTCCTTGGCAGCTATCCGGTGGGATGCAGCAACGTGCCAGTATTGCCAGGGCGCTGGCTTTTGATGCCGATATCCTGCTGATGGACGAACCTTTCGGCGCTTTGGACGAAATCGTGCGCGACCACCTGAATGAACAGCTTCTTGCGCTGTGGGCGCGGACGGAAAAGACAATCGGGTTTGTGACCCACTCGATCCCCGAGGCGGTGTATCTGAGCACCAAGATCGTAGTGATGAGCCCGCGTCCGGGACGGATCACGGATGTGATCGACAGCCCGCTGCCCAAGGAACGGCCTTTGGACATCCGGGATTCTCCGGAATTCATTGAGGTGGCCCACCGCGTGCGCGAGGGGTTGCGTGCCGGTCACGGGGATGACGTCTGATGCCGGGTGAATCTATCAGACGGGCAGAGCCGGACGATGTCCCGGCCTGCGCACAAGTTATCTCGACTTGGATGAAGACAACAAGTTGGATGCCTGAAGAACTGCCCGTGGAAAAGCTTGCCGGATTGATCAATGAGGCCTTTCCGGAACGCGAAATCTGGGTCGTGGGCGACCCGGTAGACTGCTACATGTCCGTTGATCCCGTGGCGTGCAAGGTCGGCGCGTTGTACTGCCTGCGAACCGGCATGGGGATTGGTAAGCGGTTGTTGGACAAGGCCAAGGAAAATCGCGATTTTCTGTGGCTGACAACACATGAGCCGAACAAGGCAGCGCAAAGGTTTTATCGCCGGGAAGGGTTTGTCGAGGCCGGAACGGAGCCGCCCGTGCCGCCCGAAACCCTGCCAGTGATCCGGATGGAGTGGCGTGCATGAAGCAGATTGTTGCCGTGTTGACAGTCGTGGCTGCTATCGTTGCCATTTGGTACGCCGCATGTGTTCCGATGAACATCAAGGGTGTGCTGTCCGAGCTTGAGCGTGGCGGGGCCGAGGTTCAGCCGCCGACCGCCAGTGCGCGCCGCGACATGGGAGAGGTCAGGCTGGTTTTGAGCAACAGCTTTGCGATCCCCGCCACGTGGGAGCAGAAAAAACCGCGCCTGCCATCCCCGCACCAGGTCGCGATCGAGCTGTGGGAGACCACGATAGGCAAGAATATCACCTCCAAGCGGTCGCTGGTGTATCATGGTTGGGTAACCTTGAGCGCCACGATGCTGGGTTTTGTCATTGGTACCGGGCTTGGCATTTTGCTGGCCGTTGGGATTGTCCATAGTCGGGTCATGGACCTGTCTGTCATGCCATGGGCCATTGTCAGCCAGACGATCCCGATCATTGCGTTGGCACCGATGATCA
This sequence comes from Ruegeria sp. CG4, assembly GCF_056537185.1. Classification (NCBI taxonomy): domain Bacteria; kingdom Pseudomonadati; phylum Pseudomonadota; class Alphaproteobacteria; order Rhodobacterales; family Roseobacteraceae; genus Ruegeria; species Ruegeria sp. CG4. The sequence goes on from NZ_JBQFRB010000001.1 coordinate 198,781, forward strand.
TCGTCGTTCTGTATTCGGTGGGTGTTCAGGGGATTATTCCCAAGGCGATCATCTCGGCCTACCTGAGCTTTTTTCCGGTTGTTGTCGGCATGGTCAAAGGCTTGCGCAGCCCGGATGCCATGCAACTTGACCTGCTGCGGACCTACAATGCCAACACATCGCAGGGGTTCTGGAAACTGCGCCTGCCCGCATCGATGCCCTACCTGTTCGCTTCGCTCAAAATCGGCATCGCAGCGTCGCTGGTCGGCGCAATTGTCGGAGAACTGCCGACAGGTGCGGTTGCCGGTCTGGGCGCGCGGCTGCTGGCGGGCAGCTATTACGGGCAGACGGTTCAGATCTGGTCAGCCCTGTTCGCGGCGGCCATTCTGGCGGCTTGCCTGGTGGGTCTGTTGGGTCTGATTGAACGGGCGGTACTGAAACGCATGGGGATGGCGCAATGATACTGGTTTTTGGTGCAGTACTGTTGTGGGTGTTCGGCTGGTGGCTGAACAGCCGGCTGGCCAGTGGTCCCTGGGCCGACACGCGCATGGTCAGGTTTCTGGCCCCTCTGGTTTTCGGGCTGACGGTTGTTGGCATCTGGGAAATGCTGGTGCGTGGGCTGGATGTTCCTCTGGTCATTCTGCCCGCACCGTCGGTTATCGCGCTGCGGTTTGCTGACAGTTTGCCGATCCTCTGGGCCGATTTCGTGCAGACGATCATCAAGGGCGCCTTCAGCGGATATGTGATTGGTTGCGGCGCGGCATTTCTGATGGCGATTGCCGTGGACCGGTGGGATTTCCTGCGCCTGGGTCTGCTGCCGGTTGGTAACTTCGTTGCTGCGCTGCCGATCGTGGGCACCGCACCCATTCTGGTGATGTGGTACGGGTTCGACTGGCATTCCAAGGCCGCCGTCGTTGTTGTGATGGTGTTCTTTCCCATGCTGGTCAACACCGTGGCTGGCCTGCGCGAAGCGACAACCATGCAGCGCGACCTGATGGAGACCTATGCGGCGACCTATTGGCAGAGCTTTGTGAAACTCCGCCTTCCTGCGGCGATGCCGTTCATTTTCAACGGACTAAAGATTTCTACCACCTTGGCCCTGATCGGCGCTATCGTGGCCGAGTTCTTTGGTTCGCCCATAGTCGGGATGGGCTTTCGAATTTCGACCAGCGTCGGACAATTGTCGCTGGATATGGTCTGGGCCGAGATTGTTGTGGCCGCGCTGGCTGGAACGGCTTTTTACGGGCTGGTGGCTATGATCGAAAAGGCGGTGACATTCTGGCATCCGTCACAACGAGGATAACGCAGGAAAGAATTCAACAGACCCCGAAAACGGGGCACCAATAGCAACTAGGAGAAATGAAGATGAATAAGCTACTCAGCGGGGCGGTTACAGCCTTCAGCCTGGCAGCCACTACGGCGCTGGCGGCGGACGAGGTAACGCTACAGTTGAAATGGGTCGGTCAGGCGCAGTTCGCGGGCTATTTCGTGGCCGAAGCAAAAGGCTATTATGACGAAGAAGGGCTGGATGTCACGATCAAGCCCGGCGGCCCTGATATCGCGCCGGAACAGGTCATCGCAGGGGGCGGGGCTGACGTCATCACCACATGGATGGCAGCCGGACTTGCGGCGCGTGAGCGGGGCGTACCCTTGGTCAACATCGCGCAGCCCTTCAAGACCGGCGGATTGCAGGTCAACTGTTTGAAGTCCACCGGCGTTGAATCTCCGGAAGATTTCCCGGGGCGGACGATGGGTGTCTGGTTCTTCGGGAACGAATACCCGTTCTATGCATGGATGGCATCTCTGGGAATCGAGACGGATGGTGCGGATGAAAACGGTGTTACGGTTCTGAAGCAGGCGTTTTCGGCAGATCCTCTGATTCAGGGGCAGGCTGATTGCATTTCGACCATGACTTACAACGAGTACCGCCAGATTCTGCAGGCCGGTATCACCCCGGAAGAACTGGTGACCTTCAACTACCTGCAGATGGGCTTTGGTATGCTCGAAGATGGTCTGTACGTCATGGAAGAAAACCTGGAAGACCCGGCCTTTGTCGACAAGATGGAGCGCTTTGTTCGGGCCTCGATGAAAGGGTGGAAATACGCTGCCGAGAACCAGGAAGAAGCGGCCGAGATCGTGCTGGAGTTTGACGAAACCGGCGCACAGGAACTGGATCATCAGGTCTATATGATGGGTGAAATCGCAAAGCTGATCGAAGGATCGGACGGCGCGCTGGACCCCAGCGATTATGAGCAGACCGTGAAGACGCTTCTGTCGGCCGTGTCCGCGGAAAACCCCGCCATCACGAAGGAACCGGAAGGGGCATGGACTCATAAGATCACGGATGCAGCATTGAACTGACAACCGGATTACCCGAAACAAAGAAACGCGGCTCGGAAACGAGCCGCGTTTTTGGTTTGGGGTGCCGCAAAAGTGTCTGTACTTACAATCATTTCCGATTAGTATTTCGTTGTGAATTGATGCAATTTGTACGAGTTGGCGATCAAGAGGGATGAAATGCAGGATTTTGCATCAGAATTCAGCAAGGCGATGGCTCTGATCCTGAACGGGGATACAGAGCTTTGGGCGATCGTCCTGCTATCCCTGCGCGTTTCGATCTTTGCCGTGTTGATTTCAGCCGCCATCGGCATGCCCTTGGGTGCTGCTCTTGCCGTGGCTCGGTTTCCGGGACGCCGAGTGCTGATTGTTCTGATGAACGCCCTGATGGGTTTGCCGCCCGTGGTGGTCGGGTTGCTTGTCTATCTGATGTTGTCACGGTCAGGGCCATTGGGCGTCTTGCAGCTGCTTTACACACCAACCGCGATGATCATCGCGCAGGTGGTTCTGGTCACGCCCATCGTCGCAGCATTGACACGACAGGTGGTCGAGATGCTGGCCGAAGAGTATTCGGAGCAGTTGCGCTCGCTTGGCGTGTCGCGACTGGCCTCGGTTCCGGTCTTGTTGTGGGATGCCCGGCTGGCACTTGTCACGGCGTTGCTTGCGGGCTTCGGGCGGGCCATTGCCGAGGTTGGCGCAGTGATCATCGTCGGCGGCAATATCAATCACGTGACGCGGGTCATGACGACCACCATCGCGCTTGAGACATCCAAGGGCAATCTGGCGCTTGCGCTGGCCCTTGGGGCGATCCTGATCGGAATTGCGGTAGCGGTAAATGCCATGGTCAGCGCGCTGAGCCTCAGGGCCGAGCGGGAAGGATTACGCCATGCGTGATCTGGCCGGTGAAATGTATAGAAAACTGCAGGTGAAGGATCTCAGGATCGCGCGCGATGGCAAAGATCTGCTGAACGTGCGGGAACTAACTTTGGACGGGCCTGGCCCGACGTTGATCCTTGGGCCAAACGGGGCGGGCAAAAGCCTTCTTCTCAGGTGCCTGCATGGGTTGATCGCGCCGGACGGTGGTCGAGTGTTTCAGGACAGCGTGCCGCTGAATGCCGAACACAAGGCGCGTCAGGCGATGGTTTTTCAGCGGCCGGTTCTGTTGCGCCGCTCTGTTGCGGGCAATTTGGGCTTTGTGCTGAAACGACAGGGGCTGAACCACGCTCAGCGCAGGGACCGAATTGCAGAGCTGCTGACCGAGGGCGGGCTGGAAGCCAAGGCGCGTCAAGCGGCACGATCCCTTTCCGGAGGTGAGGCGCAGCGATTGGCCATCCTTCGTGCACTGGCGACATTGCCCGATACATTGTTTCTGGACGAACCGACCAGCGCACTTGACCCAGGCGCGACGCAGAAAATCGAACAGATGATCTTGCGGGCTTCCATGCGGGGCGTCCGCATCGTGATGGTGACGCACGACATCGGTCAGGCCCGGCGATTGGCGGCAGATGTGGTCATGATGCAGGCTGGTCATGTGGTTGAACATGGCGCCGCCAATCAGGTACTTGAGGCGCCGACAAGCGAAGCCTCGCGACGCTACCTTGATGGCGGACTGGTCACTTGAAAACTCGACGGAGAACTGAATGATCCGAAACTTCATTCGGGCAGCGGTTGTAGCGTTTGGCCTGCAGCTTGCCCCCGCGCAGGCGGAAGCGCCGTTTATCATCGTTCAATCGACCACATCGACGCAGAACTCGGGCCTGTTGGATTACATCCTGCCGGGTTTTGAAGCGGAAACCGGAATTGATGTTCGGGTCGTCGCGGTCGGCACAGGGCAGGCGATCAGGAATGCGATCAATGGGGACGGCGATGTCCTTCTGGTGCACTCAAAGCCCGCCGAAGAGCAATTCGTTGCTGACGGCTGGGGCGTCGAACGCTTTGACGTCATGTACAATGACTTTGTGCTTGTAGGCCCCAAGTCGGATCTGGCCGGTATTCGCGGCGGCTCCGATGTTCTGGCCGCCCTGTCTGCGGTGGCCGAGTCCGAGGCCCCTTTCGCCTCACGCGGGGATGACAGCGGAACCCACAAGGCCGAAATGCGTCATTGGGCCAGTGCAGGGATTGATCCGACCAAAGCGTCGGGGAGGTGGTACAGTGAAACGGGATCGGGAATGGGCGCCACGCTTAATGTGGCAAGCGGGTTGCAGGCCTATGCGCTGACGGATCGGGCCACCTGGCAGTCATTCGGAAACAAGGGCGATCTTGAAATTCTTGTCGAAGGTGATCCGCGCCTTTTCAACCAATACGGCATTATTCTAGTTAACCCGGAAAAGTACCCGGGTGTCAGGGCCGCTGCGGGGCAGCGTTTTATCGATTGGCTGACAGGGCCGGACGGACAGGCCGCCATCGAGTCCTACCAGTTGGACGGACAACAGCTGTTCTTCCCAAACGCCAAATGAAAGCAGGCGCTCAGCCGCTGGCACCGTTATGATGGACAGTCCCCATACGGGACAGATCGTACCCGCCGAATTCTGCTGCTCGGGTGGAAAATCGTTCTGATCGCAGGAACCCCAGCAGCTTTTGCAGGGGAGCGTCAAAATAAGCGCGTCGCCAGATTGCAAGGTCCAGCCTCTCGGTATGCGTCGGGACAAAACCAAGATTATACAGTCCGGCCAAGGCCCCCAATCCGAATCCGACCTCGGCTTTGGCATCGTGCAGGGCCACAGCCAGTTCTTCCTCGGTTCGGGCGCAGGATGGCAGCGCGTCCAGATCATCCCGAGTGAGGCCGCAGGCGGACAGTTGACCGTCGAACAGATGTTGGCTTGCCGCACTATCCTGACGGAGTATGACCCGCCGCGCTTTCAGGTCCCCAAATTCCCTGATGCCCGACACGCCTGGGGCCAGCAACAGACCGCGCTGTCTTTGCGCAATCTCGATAAGGACAACCGGTGCTTCGCCGAAGGTGTTGCGCATCGCCTGGGTGTTGAACCCGTTTTCTTCGTGGATATGCAACACGGCAGCCTGCGCGCTGCGATCTTTCAGGCGGTTCAGGCCGTCGAAAGACCCGTCGTAATATGTTGCCAGACCCGATCCGCTTTCCCGCAAGGCCCAGTCCAGTAGGGGATCGTGACTTCCTGCGACAATCGGCGGAAGGGGCGGTTCCGCGACCTGCGGCCCGGACCGCGACGCATTCAGCCAGGCGATGACCTCGGCTCGGGGGAACAGCAGCTTGCCCATCGCGCGCACGCAAGGCACTTCGCCCGAGGAGGCCAGATCATAGGCCTTCCGCTCACCAATGCGCAGCAGCTCGGCCAGTTCTTTTGTGGTCAGATAGTGGGACATTCAGTCGAGGCGCACCGCGGAACCAGACCCTGCATCCGCAGCACTGAACCCGGCCTGTTTCAGAGCATAAGGCGCGCTGACAGTGATAACGACCATCGCCGCAACGGCGGCAAGAAAGGCTTTCATGGTTCCCTCCGGCTCAGTTTTCCGGTGCGGTGGCGTGGCGCAGAAAGTCGATCAGATCCACTCTGTCCTGTGACCCGGCGATCCGCTGCATCGGCATCTTCGATCCCGGAATGTAATGGTCCGGACCCTGATCGAACAAGGCATTAATTGTGTCCTCATTCCAAACGATATCAGAGTCTTGCAGCGTGTCCGAGTAGAAATATCCGGGCAGGGTGCCTGCCTGCCGGCCAAAAACGCCGTGCAAAGTCGGTCCGGCCCGTCGTTCACTGCCGGGGGTCAAGCTGTGGCAGATCGAGCATTTTCGGGCAAACTGGCGTTCGCCATTGCTCATCTCATCCGGGTTTTTAAGGAAGCTGGGTTCGGCTGCCGCCATTTGTTCCTGATCCCCAAGGGCGGCGACGGGCCAGCTGTACATCGCCTCGTCAATGCCGCCGGCATGGATGTTCTGACCGTCCGGCGAGAAGGCCAATGCCCAAACCGGCCCGCGCAAGGTTGCACGGAAATCCTGCGCGATGCGCCATTCGACCGTGTCGATCACCATGATGTAGCCTTCGCCGTCGCCGACCGCCAAAAGTTTGCGATCGGGGCTAAGCGCCAGCGCAAGGATTGGACGGCGGTCGAGCGTAAAGTCGCGTTCTTCGTCGGTTGTCAGGTCCAGGATGCGCGTCACACCGTCCACGGCGCCATAGGCGATCCAGTTGTCAGTGGAGTTCAGAACCAGTTCGTTAATACCGAACCCGTGTTCGACCATCCGGTCAGTTTCCTGTCCACTGGCAACGTCCCAAACGCGCAATGTACCGTCCATGCCCGCCGAGTATAACGTGGCCCCATCCGGCGAAAAGGTGACGGCATTCACGCCGCTACCCGCCTGAAGTGTCAGCGAGGCCGAACCATCTTCTGGCCAAATCCCGATGGTTCCGTCCCAACTGGCCGTGGCCACATGCGTCTTCGAGGCGGCAAGCCCAACGATCTTGCCTTTGTGTTGGCCAACGATCTCTCCGTCCGGCCAGCGACGCAGCGTGAAATCGTCTCCGGCGGAGTAGACAGCTCGGCCGTTGAAGGCGACGGAATTGACGGCGGCCTCGTGCCCTTCAAGCCATTCCGGCTTGCGGTCCGACCACAGCCCGACCGAGTTGTCGAAACTGGCAGTCGCAATCCGTCCGTCCGGCGCAGCGGCGATCCCCATGATCGGCCCGCCGTGACCCTTGAGCGTGAAAAACTCGGCCAAGGCCGGGAAGGGGATCAGGGCCAGTGCTATGACCAGCTTGCGCATCTATTCCGCGGGCGAGGCCGCTGCCTTGCCAGCCTCTTTTTCCTGGACGTCTTCCAGCCACAGCGAATGATGCTCGCGAGCCCATTGTTCCTCGACCTCTCCCGTGCCCATGGCGTCAAATGCGCCCTCCATGCCGACCGAGCCCAGATAGATATGGGCGATGATGATGGCGATGAACACATACGCGACCATCACGTGCCAGACTTGGGCATACTGCATCTCTTCCTGCGGGGACATCTGCTCGGGCAGGGTCAGGCCCAGCATTTGCGGAAGCCCGGTCGCGTTGGCGACCGAGAAGGTCTTTGCGAACATCGGCAGTTCAAAGGGGAACAGAAGCGACAGACCGGACAAGCTAATTGAGACGCCAAGCAGGATACAGGCCCAGAAGATGATTTTTTGGCCCGCGTTGAACTTCCAGGCGGGCGGGTGACTGCCTTTGGAAAACAGACCTCCTCCGGCAGCTAGCCATTTCAGGTCGGTCCGGTTGGGGATATTGTGGGCGATCCAGTTCACCGTGACGATGATCAGGCCCAGCATGAAAGCCCAAGCGAGGTTGTTGTGCAGCCATTTGCACCCCTGAGCAATCGTTGCAAACCCTTCCTTGCCGACAAGCGGGATCAGGAAGTCGCGGCCATATAGAGTCAGCAGACCCGTAACGCCAAGGATCAGGAACGACCCGGCAAACAGCCAATGGCCAAACCTTTCAAATCCGTTGAAGCGGGTCACCGTGCGGCCGGTCCTTTCACCGTCGATGCGGATTTTCCCGCGGATCAGGAAAAACAATACGATGACCGCCAGCATTCCGCCCACGATATAGGTTCCGTATTCGCGCAGCGGTCCGGTTCGAAAGTTCAGCCACCACATACCGCCGTCCTGGATCAGTACTCCGGCTGCAGGCCCTTTGGACGACACCGTCACGTCTGCCGAGCCATAGCGAAGGGCGCGATAGACATCGCTGTCCGAGGCGACGCCGCGCGTTCCCAACTGGCCAAGCAAGCCTTCGGCGTTGCCTTGGCCGGTATTGTCCGAGCGATAGCTGTTATCCACCTTTTCACCGCGCTGACGCGCCAGGATGTCTTCAAGCGTCGTCGCGCCGCCAGTCGCTGACCTGTCGGCAGGGGCAGGGGCTTCGGTTTCACTTGATTGGGCGACAGCGATCTGGGCCATCGAGAATGTCAGCAGCAATACGGTGAGCAAGCGGAACATCTGAACCTCGGTCAAAATCCCTAATCAGACGACCCGGCACAGCGGGTCGTCTGTTTGGTTCAAGAAAACGGTTTTATCCGTCTTTCTGGTCGTAGGCCGTGCCCCAACCCCAGGCGCCCGAGCCAAAGCCACGGGCGACGACGCGCTCGCGGTAGATGGCCGAGACCACATCGCCGTCACCGGCAAGCAGGGCCTTGGTGGAACACATTTCGGCGCAGATGGGCAGTTTGCCCTCGGCGATCCGATTGCGACCGTATTTGGCGAACTCTGCGGTCGAGTGCGTTTCCTCGGGGCCGCCGGCGCAGAAGGTACATTTGTCCATCTTGCCGCGCGATCCGAAGTTACCGGCCTGCGGGTATTGCGGCGCGCCGAATGGGCACGCGTAGAAGCAATAGCCGCAGCCGATGCACAGGTCCTTGGAGTGCAGGACGACGCCTTCCTCGTTCTGATAGAAGCAGTCGACCGGGCACACCGCCATGCAAGGTGCATCCGAACAATGCATGCAGGCAACCGAGATCGAGCGTTCGCCCGGATTACCGTCATTGATCGTCACCACCCTGCGGCGGTTGATGCCCCACGGCACCTCGTGTTCGTTCTTGCACGCGGTCACGCAGGCGTTGCACTCGATGCAGCGTTCAGCGTCGCAGAGAAACTTTGCTCTAGCCATTATCGTCCTCCTTACGCTGCCCAGATCTTGCAGAGAGTACACTTGGTCTCCTGCATCTGGGTCACTGAATCATAGCCATAGGTCTGGGCGGTGTTGGAACTTTCACCCAAGACATAGGGATCGGCACCAGCAGGGTATTTCGCCCTGAGGTCTTCGCCCTGGAAATGGCCGCCGAAGTGGAACGGCATGAAGGCCACGCCGGCACCGACCCTGTTGGTCAGCATCGCCATTACCTTGACCTTGCCGCCTTCGGGACCTTCGACCCAGACCTGCGACCCGTCACGAATACCAAGGTTGTTGGCATCGCGCGGATTGATCTCGACGAACATGTCCTGCTGCAGTTCAGCCAGCCACGGATTCGACCGCGTCTCATCACCGCCACCTTCATATTCGACTAAACGACCTGACGTCAGGATTATCGGGTAATCCTTTGAAAAGTCGTTCTTTTGGATCGAAGCATAAAGGGTGGGCAGGCGATAGGCATGCCGGTCCTCGTAGGTCGGATAGTCCTCCACCAGATCGCGCCGGTTGGTATAGAGCGGCTCGCGATGCAGTGGGATCGGATCCGGGAAGGTCCAGACGACCGCGCGGGCTTTTGCGTTCCCGAAGGGCGCACAGCCATGAGCGATCGCGACCCGCTGGATACCGCCGGACAGGTCGGTCTTCCAGTTGGTCTCTGGTCCCGCAACGGCGTCGATAGCCGCGCGTTCCTCAGCGGTGAGGTCACCGTCCCAGCCAAGGTCCATCAGCATCTGCATCGTGAACTCGGGATAACCGTCCTGGATTTCCGATCCAACGCTATAGACACCTTCGGCCAGCAGGTTATCGCCGTCGCGTTCTACGCCAAAACGGGCGCGGAAGGTCAGGCCGCCTTCGGCCACCGGTTTGGACATATCATACAGGTTCGGTGTCCCCGTATGACCCATTTCCGGTGTTCCCCAGCAGGGCCAGGGCAGGCCATAGTACTCGCCGTCGTTGGGTCCGCCAATGGCTTGCAGCGTGGTTCTGTCGAACGTGTGCTGGTTGGCCATATGGCTTTTCAGACGTTCCGGCGACTGACCGGTGTAGCCGATGGTCCAGAGGCCCGAGTTGAACTCACGGGTGATGCTTTCAACATTCGGCGTTTCCGGGTCTTCCATCTCGATATTGCGGAAGAACCGATCCGCCCAGCCGAACTTGTTGGCGAACTTGGCCATGATGACCTCGTCCGGCAGGCTTTCGAACAGCGGATCAACCACCTTGTCGCGCCACTGCAGCGAACGGTTCGACGCCGTGACCGAGCCACGGGTTTCGAACTGCGTGCAGGCGGGCAACAGGTAGACCCCATCGGTGCGGTCATGCAGAACGGCCGAGACGGTGGGATACGGGTCGATCACGACCAGCATGTCCAACTTCTCCATCGCCGTTTTCATCTCCGGGCCTCGCGTTTGCGAGTTCGGAGCGTGACCCCACAGAACCATGGCACGGACGTTGTTGTCCTGATCCATGTTCGCCGGGTCCTCCAGAACACCGTCGATCCATCGGGAAACAGGGATGCCACGTTCGTTCTGAAGTGGTTTGTCCTTGCCTTCCTTGTCCTTGATCGTGGCGAACTGGCCAGCCAGCCATTCCGGTTCTTCACCCCAGACGCGGGCCCAATGGCCCCAGGCGCCGGCCGACAGGCCATAGTAGCCGGGCAGGGTGTGTGATAGAACACCCAGGTCCGTCGCGCCCTGCACGTTGTCATGGCCGCGGAAGATGTTGGTCCCACCACCCGAGGCGCCCATGTTACCCAAGGCAAGCTGCAACACGCAGTATGCGCGTGTGTTGTTGTTGCCGTTGGTGTGCTGCGTACCGCCCATGCACCAGATCACGGTGCCGGGACGGTTGTTGGCCATGGTCCGCGCAACGCGCTTCAACTGCGAGCCCGGAGTACCGGTGACGCGCTCGACCTCATCCGGGTTCCACTTGGCAACCTCTTCACGGATCTGGTCCATGCCCCAGACACGGGTGCGGATGAACTCTTTGTCTTCCCAGCCGTTGTCGAATATGTGCCACAGGATACCCCAGATCAGCGCAACGTCTGTGCCGGGGCGGAAGCGGACATATTCATCTGCATGCGCCGCGGTGCGCGTAAAGCGCGGGTCGCAGACGATCAGCGGCGCGTTGTTCTGCTCTTTCGCGCGCAGAACGTGCAGCAGCGAGACGGGGTGCGCCTCGGCCGGGTTGCCGCCGATGATGAAGATGGCCCGGGAATTATGGATGTCGTTATAGGAGTTGGTCATGGCGCCGTAGCCCCATGTATTCGCAACACCCGCAACAGTGGTTGAGTGGCAGATACGGGCCTGATGGTCCACGTTGTTCGTGCCCCAGTAGGCGGCGAACTTGCGGAACAGATAGGCCTGTTCGTTGTTATGCTTCGCGGACCCCAGCCAGTACACGCTGTCCGGCCCGGATTCCTCGCGGATGCTCATCATGCCGTCGCCGATCTCGTTGATCGCTTCTTCCCAGCTGATGCGCTTCCACTCGCCACCTTCCTTTTTCATTGGATACTTGAGGCGACGCTCGCCATGGGCATGCTCGCGGACCGAGGCCCCCTTGGCGCAGTGCGCACCCAGGTTGAACGGGCTGTCCCAACCGGGTTCTTGCCCGATCCAGACACCGTTCTGCACTTCGGCGACGACTGTACAGCCGACCGAACAGTGGGTGCATACGGATTTGATATTCTCAACGGCCTGGTTTGCCGCTGTCTGGGCGCTGGCTGGCGTCACGGTTCCACCCGTGGCGCTGATCGCGGCAAGGCCGCCGATCGTCAGGCCCGAGCCACGCAGGAATGCGCGGCGATCGACGGTTTTTTCGCCGACCTGGGACAGGATACTTGTCCGCTGGGGGCGTCTCGCAACCCCGTTGGTCTTTTTCCTAAGCATTGTTTTCCTCCCTTGCTGGCCATGTGAGCCATGGCTGGCTTGGTACTGCTAAAGCCGACGTCAGGGCCAATCGCAACCGTCAGTCGGGTGTGACGTCGTCCGGATCAGACCCGGGCGCTGTCGTCGCGGCTCAGAAGCGCGCGCTTTTCAAGTAAGCGCGTGTATGCGCTGTGTCCTGAATCCGGGTCTCGTCCGTCGGCAGCTCGGCTGCCTCGGCTTTCCCGGTCAGGCTGGCGGCGGCAACGGCAGCGGGTGCTGCGGTGCCAGCCAGTTTCAGGAAATCGCGGCGTGTGGCGCCGTCTTCCTTGGTCTTGCTCATGGGCTCCTCCTTCCCAATTGCGAATTAGCGCCGTTTGGGGCGCTGGCGAATGGCAGCAAGTTACGCTGCCGTCATCCGGAAAGCCTCCCGCTCGATCTCCATGAAAACCCGGCCAGCTGTCCCGACCGAGGCATAGAGAACCGAAGCTTCGGCGGCTTCGAGATCCGAATAGAAATGCATGGCCCATGGGCCGATGTGCTTGTTCCAGAACACCTTCTGGTCCTCCAGCGTGGCGGGCGCGCCAAAGCGCCCGACGATCATGCCCGCCATCATCTCCATCAGCGACGCGATGTTGTCCTCGGGTTCAAACACATTTTGCGCCCGCGTAATCCCACGCGCTGCCATGTCGTTGCGCAAATGGGCCAGTGGTTTCTCGTTCAGAAAACCCGTCAGGTAGAAGCTGGCATAAGGCAGCAACTCGCCCCGACCCAGCCCTATGAACAGCGCATTGAACTCCCGTTCCGCCGCTGCGGGTTTGGTGACTTTGGCAACCCTTGCCATGGCCTGAATGGCCTTGCCCAGTTCAGTGTCGTCGCCACCCAATCCGGCCATCTGATCCAGCAGCAACTGATCCGGCGGGCCCGCCAACAGCAAACCAAGAAAGTTGTAGAAATCCGCGCGCAGTCGGTCTTCGGCCGAGACATCCAGGTTTTGCGCGTTGCTTGCGGTCATTGGGTTATCCTTCGAATTCAAACGTCATACGGCGCGGGGCAGGGGCTAGTTCGGTATCGTCAGGCGTATCGCTTTCTGCGACCTGTACAGGTTCCGGTCGCGTGTCCTCAACGAATGCGGGTTCGTCCCGGATGTCGGTGATCACCTCGTCCTCGCCTTCGGGTGGACGTTCTTCTTCATCACATTCGGCGGCCAACGCCTCGACATGAGCCAGCATACCTTTGCCGACCTGATAGGCCGTCTGAATGTTCTCGATGACACATGCGGCGTCCGTATAGTCCTCACCGTAGTCGACCAGCCCGTCCACATTGGCCAGAACCGGGTTCAATCGCCACAGGCGTCGCAATGCACGTCGGCGGAGGCGGTCGGGGACGGCCTGGGCCATGAACCCTGAAATGTCGTCACCGGATTTCAGATCATCCGGGTCCGGCAGATCGAATGCGGCAAGAATCTCCGCATCTGACTTCTCTTCCAGCTCTGCCTGCTGTTCTGCCACTTTCTGCGCTTCGGAGGAGGTGCGTTCAGCCTCGGCTTCAGCCTGAACGGCAGCCTTGCGGCGGGACCAGAAATCGCGCACTTCCGTCATTGCACGATCCTCCGCGGCGCGCGATACACGTCCGAGGCCTGCCGAATGCGCGCATCCCCTTTTCCATCTTCCACCAGATCGGTCCGTTTCTTGTCGCGCCGGCGTTTGACGAACACCTCATCCCGGTGATGTTGCAGCGTAAAGTCGCGCACCCACGCAATCAGACCTTCGCTCATGGGGATTTTTTCGACGATCTCTTCTCCGGTATCTGCATAGTCCTGACCTTCAAAAGGAGATGCCGTGATCAGAACCGCATTCAACGGATGATCTCCGTCAAGCTCGTCCCGCAAGACCAGATAGACCGACGGTTGAATGTCAGACAGGTTCACCATGTAGGCTTCGGTTTCGTCTGCCCAGAGCGTCAGCGGAAGGGTGGCGGCGTGGTACTCCACGGCTTCCCCCTCGCGGCGCAATTCCTTCCAATCTGCAGGTCCTGCTCCGGGCAAAGCCGCCACAGCACGCCAGTTCCACCGCGCCCAACGGGTCACACCCGGTGTTTTGCGCACAACAACGCCAACCGGCATTTCGATCTGATTTGCGGCCCTGGCCACCTAATCCTCCCCGAAAGGCTCTCCCCTGCCTTCCTTGGTGTCCACTATGGTACACAAAACGGCTTTTCGCCAAGCATCTTATTGGAGCGAAACATGACAATTGATCACCACAAGTTTATTTTTTAACCAATTGGTAATGAATTTTGGTGTCCGGGCGAGGGTTATGCGGGGTCGATCCGGCGAATAAACCCTTCTTTGGTGCCGTGGACATTGCCTCACTGCGCATACGGCTTAATGTGCTGAAGGTGGGAAAGCGATGGGGATGGACATGGCCATAAAGATGCTGCTTTGCGATTGCGCGGGAACCCAGTCGCTGGATGCGGACAAGGTGGCCTCGGCCTGCGATGTGTCGTGTTCCAAAATTCACAGCGCGCTGTGCACGCGGGAACTGGAAGCCGCCGCCTCTGCGCTGAAAGGCGAGGATACGACAATCATAGCCTGCGGGCAGGAGCAGGACGTGTTTCGTGACCTTGCCGACGATCTGGGTGTTGAAACGCCCGGCTTTGTCGATCTGCGCGACCGCGCAGGATGGTCCGAACAGGGGCAGGATGCGGCACCCAAGATGGCCGCGCTGGCCGCCGAAGCACTGCTGCCGGAACCGATCACTCCCAGCGTCGATGTCGTTAGCGAGGGTACCTGCTTTGTCATTGGACCGGGCGAGGCCGCTTTTGCGCTGGCCGGGCGCTTGTCAGATACTTTGGCGATCACGGTGTTGGCCACCGATGACGCTGTACCGGTCTCCAGATCGTTTGACGTCGTGCATGGGGAATTGCGCACGCTGAATGGGGCGCTTGGTGCGTTCTCGCTGAAGCTGGACAGGTTGAGGCAGTTGAAACCCGGCGGGCGGGGCGCGTTCGGTTGGACCGACGCAAAGGATGGCGCGCGATCGGTCTGCGACATTGTGATCGACCTGACCGGCGGCACCCCATTTGTTCAGGCCCCGGCCAAGCGCGAAGGCTACCTGCGCGCCGATCCGCGCGATGCGCTGGCCGTCGAAAGGGTGGCGTTTGATGCGGCGCAATTGGTTGGAACGTTCGAAAAGCCGCTCTATGTTCGTCTCGATGAAACCCTTTGCGCCCATTCCCGGGCGGAACAGGTGGCTTGCACGAATTGTCTGGGCATTTGTCCGACGGGTGCAATTACTCCGGCCGGAGAACACGTCGCAATAGATCCGATGATCTGCGCCGGATGCGGCGAATGTTCATCGGTTTGCCCGTCGACGGCGATCACCTACGAGGATCCGCCTCTGGCCGCTTTGCTGTCCCGGATGCATGTCTTGGCGCGCACCTACCGAAGGGCCGGAGGCATCGCTCCGCGTTTGCTGGTTCACGATGCCCATGGGGCCGAGATGATCCGGCTTGCTGCCCGGTTCGGTCGGGGCTTGCCTGCGGATGTGATCCCGCTGGAACTGAACGTGATCTCGGGCTTTGGTCATGCGGAAATGCTGGCCGGTCTGGCCCACGGTTTTGCACGAGTCGATGTCCTGCTTTCGCCAACGACCGAAAAGGACGCGCTGGACAAGGAACTGATGCTGGCGCAGGCCATTGCCGATCCCGAGTGTCTTGGTGTGATTGATGAAACTGACCCGGATTCACTGTCTGACCGTCTTTACGATCAGCATGTCCCGCAGGCTTTGACCGATCCGGTCCTCCCCTTGGGAAATCGTCGGCAGGTCGCGCGACTGGCAGCGCAGGCGCTGAACCCTGGTGCCGATGAGCCGATCACTTTGCCACAGGGCGCGCCATATGGGGCAATTGCTGTTGATACGGATGCCTGCACGCTGTGTTTGAGCTGCGTGTCGCTGTGCCCGTCCGGCGCATTGGTCGACAACCCGGATATGCCGCAACTGAATTTCCAGCAGGACGCGTGTTTGCAATGTGGCCTGTGTCGGACGATCTGCCCCGAAAAAGCGATTGCCCTGGTCCCGCAGATGGACCTGAGTGACAAAGCCCTGTCTCAGCAAGTGTTGAACGAGGAAGAACCCTTTGCCTGCGTCGAGTGTGGGGCGTTGTTCGGTGTGAAGTCCACGGTCGAGCGTATTATGGACAAACTGTCGGGAAGCCATCCGATGTTTGCCTCATCCGAACAAGCGCGGATGATCCAGATGTGCGATAATTGCCGTGTAAATGCGCAGTTTCTGCATCAGGACAATCCTTTTCAATCCAGCCCAAGGCCGCGTGTTGTCACCACCGAGGACTACTTCTCGAAGCGAAAGGATCACTGATGCTGCAGTGGCGCGCCCAGATCGGCCGCGCGGATGTTCGATACGAAGGCGAGGATGGCCTCCAAGTCCTTCAGCGTGATTTCGACCGGGTGAATAGGCGAGGGCCGGGTCGGATCGAACGGCGGTGTCAGCCCTGCGATCTGGGTGAACGAAGGGTGCGGGTTCAGCGCAAAGAAGGCTTCGAACCGCTCCGACCAGTCTGGCATGGCGCGCAGAACAGCAAAGGACGGGGTCGAGCCCAGACCGTTCATGCGGTTGCGCGGACCAATAACATGACACCTTCCGCAATGGGTAAACGACAGCTCGCGCCCGATTTCAGTGTTCGCGTTCGTTGCCGTTTCTTCTGCAGTTTCAACGGTGTCAAACTGCGTATCGAAAGGAGGGCCCTGATCCGGCACAAAGCTTTCGATCGTGCGCTTTCCAATGTCCGACAGCATCCAGTCCTCAAACCGGACCTGGCGGGGGTCATCCTGAATACGAAGATGGTAGGTGACGCCATCCCGGGCAAAGACGGGCTTACCCGGCGGGGAGGCCGCCACAGACATTATCCCGTTTTCATCGGCGATAACCCGGATTCCGGTCTTGAGGGAAAAGCGCGGAAGAATATGTTGCAGTAGACCCGAGTCCCTCACCTGATCCGGAGCCGCAAGCCCAAGCGCCTCTTGCGATAACGAAGGGGTGGCAGACAGCGACAGGCTCAGGCACAAAAGGATGGCACGCATTCCCCAAGCCTAGCGGCGACAGGCGGATAGCGTCAAATAAACTGAAAAAGACGGAGACACATGCAATGACAGGCGATACCCACACTATGGGGCGGAACAAGGAAACAGATGCATGAGTGTTCGTGACGCGGTTCTGGCGAATCTGAAAAAGATCACCGACCCGGTTTCGGGTCAGGACATCGTCAGTGCAGGTGTGGTACGCGCCCTGAATGTCGAAGGTGAAACCGTTCGTTTCGTGCTGGAGATCGACCCGAAACAGGCCGAGCGGATGGAGCCGGTGCGTGCCGCCGCTGAACAGGCCGCAAAGATGGTCGAGGGTGTTGAAAAAGTATCCGCGATGATGACCGCGCATTCCGAAAAGGCGCCGCCGGATCTGAAGCCGAAACCCAAGCCTTCGCAAACGGGGCCACAGCCGGTTGCGGGTGTTGACCGGATCATCGCCGTGGCATCCGGCAAGGGCGGGGTCGGTAAATCGACGGTTTCCGCCAATCTGGCCTGCGCACTGGCCGCCGAAGGTCGCCGGGTTGGACTGTTGGATGCGGATGTTTACGGGCCATCGCAGCCGCGTATGCTGGGGGTTTCCGGACGACCGGCAAGCCCTGACGGAAAAACGATTCTGCCGCTGCGCAATCACGGTGTCACCATGATGTCGATGGGCCTGATGACCAACGAAGGGCAGGCGGTTGTGTGGCGTGGTCCAATGCTGATGGGCGCGCTGCAGCAGATGATGAACCAGGTGCAATGGGGTGCACTGGATGTGCTGATCGTCGATCTGCCGCCCGGCACAGGCGACGTGCAACTGACGCTGAGCCAGAAGTTCCGGGTGGACGGTGCCATTGTCGTGTCAACTCCGCAGGACGTGGCGCTGATCGACGCCCGCAAAGGCATCGACATGTTCAATCAGCTCAAAACGCCCATCGTGGGGATGATCGAGAACATGTCGACCCATATCTGCTCGAATTGCGGACATGAGGAGCATGTATTCGGACACGGCGGAGTGGCCTCCGAAGCCGCGGCGCTGGGCGTTCCGCTGCTGGGGGAAATTCCGCTGCATTTGGACATTCGCGTCGCAGCCGATGGCGGTGCGCCGATCGTGGTCAGCAAGCCAGACAGTCCGCAGGCCGAGGCGTTCCGCAAGATCGCCCGCGACATGATCGCCAAGGGCCAGGCATGATTGAGCCGGTCTTCCCCCCATTGCTGACCGGACATCCGGTTCAGGGCGGGGAAGACCCGTTTGACCGCGCGCAGGCCATGGCTGCGCTGGGCTGTGACGCGGGCGCGGTCGTTTACAATATTCAGGCAGACCGTCTGCGGGTTGCGATTGTCTTCGCGCCCGAGGTGCCGCTGCAGGACGCAATGGCAATGCTTCCGTTGTGCGCGGTGGGTTTTCAGAACGCTTTGGGCGCGCTGGCCCCGCCCGAGGTTGCCGTACATCTGGGCTGGGACGGTTTGGTCTGCGTGAACGGTGCTCGGTGTGGGCAGTTTCGGGCCGCTGCTTCCGCCTCTAGTTTGGAAGAAGTCCCTGACTGGTTGGTCATCGGGTGGGAACTGGCCTTGTTGCAGACAAGCGATGCACCCGGGGAAAACCCTGATGTCACCGCGCTGTATGACGAAGGCTGTGCCGAAGTCGGCCCGGTGCAGTTGGTCGAAAGCTGGTCGCGTCACATGCTGACATGGCTCAATCGCTGGCAAGAGGACGGCAACGGCCCGTTGCACGCAGAATGGATGGGACTTCTGCGCGGCGTGGGTGAGCCGATTGAAGAACAGGGCGTCTTCCTTGGCACGGATGAAAGGTTCGGTATGCTGATCCGCAAGGGTTCGGACACCCAACTGCGCCCACTGACTGAATTGCTGGAGGCATCCTGATGAAATTGGCCCGTGCCATTCACTTTGACGAAAGTGACATGAATGTCTTTCAGTCGCCCGCGCGCACCGGTGAATGGTGTATTTCGGGCGGGTTCGAGTTTTCGAACTGGGGATCGGCCGATCTGGCTGGCAAGGCGCGGCAGGCCTTTGCCAATGGCTGGCTGGGGCTTGAGACATTCGGACGGGTGACATTCGTCGCCGTTACCAAGGTCGAACCATCCGAACTTGAACAGATCGCGCAGAGCCTCGCGGATCATTTCGTCCGTTTCTACGGAGCCCCGTCAATCAATGCAGCCCTGGGCGTTGCACAGGCCGAAATTGACCATATGTCCGGCCTGTGTGAAGAGCACGCGCCCAACACGCTGCTGACCGTTGCACGCGAGTTGACCGATTCAGGTGTTCATGAAGCGTTTCGCGTCATCGTTCCCCAAGATGCTGAACTTGAGGCGCTTGCCGTTCATGGGTCTCTGGACGAATAGCGTTCAGATCGTATCGACAAAACCACCGAACTGACCGCGTTTGAAAATCAGACCCTGACCTGTCCGGTACATCGCGGTTTCGACGCGACCCACCAAGATCAGGTGATCGCCCGCTTCGTGCCGGTCATGCAGATGGCAATCAAACCGCGCCAGGCAGCCGTCCAGTTGAGGGCGACCGGCAGGATCCGCGCGCCAGTCTGCATGCGAGAAATCAAAGCCGTTTCGGGCAAACTTCAAAGCCTGATTCTGCTGCTCCTGCGCCATGACGTGGATCGAATAGTCCGTGCATGCGCTGAAGGCGTCAAAGCGGTTGGAATCCTTGGCAAGGCACCACAGAACCAGCGGGGGATCCAGCGACACCGAGGAAAAGGAATTCACGGTAATCGCGCGCGGCCCTGCGGCCGTGTTGGTCGTGATGACCGTCACACCTGTGCCGAAACAGCCCAACGCCTGTCGAAAGGCGTTGCTGTGATCCGGGCCAGGGGTGAAGGTTCTATCCGTCATTGCGCGCTCGTGTTTCAGACGCGCATCAGGTGCCATGAGCGGTCGGGTTTGTCCATGGAAAGGTGAAAATGGCGTGAATATTTACGCGTCAGTTCAGATCTTCGAGCAACCGCCCATGTTTGCGTGTCTCGACCAGAACATCGCCAAATGTCACCATCCCGCGTGCCCGAAGCATGGGCAGCATCTTGACCAGAGCCTCGGCCGTCGCGACGGCGTCGCCCAATGCCGTATGGCGCAGCGCCTCCGGGATTGTGATGTCCAGACGCTCGCATAGTGCATCCAGGGTGTGTGTGTCGCTGGCACCGAACAGCACAGCCGACAGCAGGACCGTGTCCAAAATCAGGTGGTTCCATTCCACACCCATGCGTTTCTCATGCCGGCGCATAAACGCCATATCGAACGGGGCGTTGTGGGCCACAATGACCGCATCATGAGCAAACTGATGAAAAACGCGCCCAGCCTGAGCTATGTCCGGTGCCCCCTGGACCATGTGGTCGCTGACCTTGTGCACCTTGGTCGAAGCCGGAGGGATCGGAATTCCGGGGTTGACCAGCAAATCCAGATGCTCACCTTCGACGATCCGGCCCTTGACCACCCGGACTGCGCCGATCTGCACAACTTCATCCTTGTGCGGCAGCAGGCCCGTGGTCTCGGTATCGAACACCACGAAACACAGGTCGGTCAGGGCGCGATGTTCGAATTCTACATCGGTGGCTCCGTCCAGCAGATCGAAATTGTAAACCAGCGGGCGGGCGGCCTCGGGCGGGATATTGGCGGCGCTGTCGTCGAAGATCAGCATATAGCCGGGCGCATGGCCCAGGGGTTTCATACGCGCGGCATAGCTTTGGTTGCCATCAATGCTGGTCAGCGTACATGCGACCTCGAGCCCGGTCTTGCACATCTTCTCATACGCCGCTGTCAGCGGGTTCGGCTGCAGATACTCGAAAAGAGAGGCGTTCAGCCTAGGATGGGAAATCTGGGCCAAAACCTCGGCGGCCTGCGCGTCGTAGAGAACGATTTTATGGGTCGGACCAGCCAGCAGCATTGCCACCGGAATTTCCGTCAACAGCGCCGTAAGCTTCCGCTTTTCAGCCGCGAGATGAGCAGTTTCCGCAGCGACGGCTTCGGCGATATCAAGGGTCTTGTCAGTGAGCCGATCCGCAAGCCCTGCCGCTGCCGGGGCCAAATCCCCCAAATACCGCGCGGCCTGAAGGTCAAGGTCGCTGCTGACACCGGCATGCGCACGGGCGCGCAGTTCAGCCGACAAGCGCTCGATCGGTTTCGCGACATTGTCGTCAAACAACAGCCAGACGCCGACACTTAGCGCCAAAAGGCCAAAGGCGATAAGAATACCGGCAAAAACAAACGCATTGGCCAGGTCCGGGTTGCCCGTTCGTGCGTATCCGACCCACAGGGCTGCAATGCAGACGGTCAATCCGCCAAGTGCCAGCAGACAGAAGAACAGGAATACTCTCAGGCGCAGGCTCAGCCGGGTCAGCATGATCAGACCTCGCAGGTGGCTTCTATGACCGGGTCTCCGGAACCCGCCGCGATCCAGGTGGCATTCAGCAGCCGTCCGTCATCGGCGAATTCTGCACCGTCTGCCAGGTTGGCGCGGCTGTTTTCGGCGCAATTGACTGCAACGGGCAGTTTCGAAACCGGGGCCCAGCGACCGAAGAAGTATAAATCCACCAGGCGTTGCTCGGGAACCTGCGCGTTGGTGCGTACCGATACGGTATCGATCGCGGCAAAACGATCCACGAAGGGCACGGCATAGGTCCAAGGTCGATAGAAGGCGCGGCTTTCGACCTCCTGCACGATCTCCATTCCTTCAGGCAAGGTTTCAAGCTGGCGCCCATACCACGAATATTCGCTGGCGATGGTCACTCCGATCATCCCGGCACCGGCGGCAACCGGCGCGGTCCAGCGGGGCAGA
The DNA here is from genome assembly GCF_056537185.1 of Ruegeria sp. CG4. Lineage (NCBI taxonomy): Bacteria > Pseudomonadati > Pseudomonadota > Alphaproteobacteria > Rhodobacterales > Roseobacteraceae > Ruegeria > Ruegeria sp. CG4. The sequence continues at coordinate 220,473 of NZ_JBQFRB010000001.1, forward strand.
CGGCCACCGGAAAGCTTGTTCAACAGCATTGCGATGCCTGCAAAAGCAAAACCTGCAAAAACCGTACCGATCAATTCAAGAAACATGGCTAACCTTTCTGACTCAGGCGCGTCTCGCCTCTTCTTCTTGTTCCAAATACGGTCGCCGAAAGCGATCCCATCGTACTCGTCAAACTACACTTAACCCAACATGCCCTTGCCGTGGCCTACCGCCGACTGCATCGTTTTTACCACGACAAAGGCATCGCGCAGATGACTTCGCTCAAAGTCGGACAAATCCGACGGGGGCAGGTAATTGTCGGGATCTTTCGCAGCCTTGATCTGCCGAACCTGATGTTCAAGCCGGGTTTCGGCAATCAGATCGTAGGCGTCCAGCAGATCCCGCGCGCCAGCGGGGCTCAGCACGCCGCCGGCCTCGGCGGCTTTCAGGCGTGCACGTGTGTTGGCTTCGGTGAATTGCCCCTGCAGACTGTAAATCCGGGCCAGATCCACCACAGGCACGACGCCGTTATGTTTCAGATCCAGCGTGTTTCGATGCTCGCCCGAACGGATCGTCGCAAAGCCGCGGAGCAGGCCCAATGGTGGCGTGTGCTTGAGCGAGTTGGAAATCATGTGGGCGACAAAGATTGAATTTGCGCTGGCCGCGCCGAGCGTATCTGCCTGAAGATCCGAGAACAGCTCGAACGCGCCGCCGATGGGGCGCAGGTCGAACATAACCGAGGCCAACATCTGTGCCTCGGGGTTGGGTTTGGCGATCCAGCCCTTGAAATAGTCGCGCCAGACGCGGACCGGCTGACACCAGCGCGGGTTGGTGGCCATCATGTCGCCGGGGCAATAGAAATACCCGCAGGTGTCCAGCCCGTCCGAAACAAATTTGGCCAGATCAGCAAAATAGGGCATCTGGGCGTCCGTCACCTTATCGTCCAGCATCAGGCAGTTGTCCTGATCCGAAACACCTGTCTGTTCCTGCCGCCCTTGCGAACCGCACGCCAGCCACAAATAGGGAACTGGCGGTGGTCCAAATTTGTCTTCGGCCAATACCAGCAAGCGCCGGGTGGCAGTATCGGCAATGTCGGTGATCAGACGGGTCACGATCTCGTGCCGGTTCCCTCCGGCCACCAACTGCACCAGCAACTGAGGGATTTCAGCCGTTACCAGCGCCATCTCCTCGGCGGATTGGGCGCGGGCGATCCGACGCACGAGTTCGGCGGAATTGACGGCCTGATAATGGGTCAGGTCTGTTTGCGTGACGATGCCGACAAGACGTCCGCCTTCGGAAATGGGGATGTGGCCGATGCCGCGCTCCATCATGACATGCAGAACGTCTGATCCTATGTCCGAAGGCGAAAGTGTGACCGGATTTACCGTCATGATCGACGAAACCGGCGTTGCTGCGGGCATTCCGTCTGCCACGAACTTGCTTGCAATGTCCCTCAGCGTGGCAATGCCCAGAAGGGTCCCGCCTTCGGATACGCAAAGCGACGAGATATGCCTTTCTCGCATCAACTGCGCTGCCTTTTGAACCGGGGTGGAAGGTGGGCAAGTCGCAGGATCGCGTGCCATCAAAACGTCAATGGCGGTGGTTGCCAGACTTTGCGGAGTGGAGCGGTTGCCCCGGGTTCGGTTGAAAAACCTCGAGACCACATCATGATCGTCGATCAGTTGGCGCACCAGGGCGGGCGGCAGCAGAATCAGAACAGACGGCGTGTCCGCGCGCGCATGCGTTGCTGCCTTGCCGTCTTTCAGCAGCCCCCGCTCGCCGAAGGAGTTACGTAGACCAAGGTGGGATACGACCGCGCCGTTTTCATCCGTGATTTCGACCTGTCCTTCGTAGATTACGAAAACACCGGGCAGGGGGCCGCCCAACTCGTAAACCGGGCTATTCGCTTCGACCTCGTGAACCTCGATCTGCCGGGCAACGGCGTTCAGCGTATCCGAGGGCAGGGCGTCATAGGGGTGGACGGATTTCAGAAACCGGGTGATCTCATCATGGGACAGAGGCATAGGGTCGTCCTTGGCTTCTGAATGAAAAGCCCCGCCCGGTGGAATGCCGGGCGGGTACAGTGGATCGAAAGATGTGGTCAGCCATGGAGGGTACCGACCACATCAGGCTCACTTGTTCTGAGCTGCGCCCGCACCACGGGGAATGCGCACGCTTTCGACCAATTCGACGATCTCCGGCGGAGTCTCTTTGGTAATACCGGCGACGACGTAGGCAACGCCGAAGTTGATCATTGCACCAATGGCACCGAACGAAGTCGACTTGATCGGACCCAGAAGCGGGTCAGCATCGGTGAACGAGTTGGTGTCCGGAATGAACAGCCAGCCCTTGTGCAGGAAGATGTAGACCAAGGTCACGGTCAGACCTGCCAGCATACCAGCAACTGCGCCAGTGTTGTTGATGCGGGTCGAGAAGATCCCCATCATCAGTGCCGGGAAGATCGAGGCCGCCGCCAGACCGAAGGCAAGCGCCACGGTTTGCGCCGCAAAGCCCGGCGGGTTCAGACCCAGGTAGGTTGCAACGACGATGGCCACGGCCATGGCGATACGAGCCGCCAGCAGTTCTCCTTTTTCAGAGATCTGCGGGTTGATCGCACCTTTGACAAGGTCGTGGGACACCGCCGACGAGATCGCCAGCAGCAGACCCGCAGCGGTCGACAGGGCAGCCGCAAGACCACCGGCCGCGACCAGACCGATCACCCAACCCGGCAGGTTGGCGATTTCGGGGTTGGCCAGAACCAGGATGTCGCGGTTGAACTTGGTCAGTTCGTTACCAACCCAGCCTTTTTCTTCCGCAATGGCCTGCATGTCGGCATTCGCGTCATTGTAGTACTGGATTTTGCCGTCGCCGTTCTTGTCTTCCCAGTCCAGCAGACCGGTTTTCTGCCATGTCTGCATCCAATCGTAACGTGGATCGGTGTCGATGTCTTCAACCGAAACAGCGCCACCTTCGATGCCACCGTTGGGCCACATCATGTCGGTGATGTTCAGTCGCGCCATTGCGCCAACCGCAGGGGCAGTCAGGTACAGCAGAGCGATGAAGACCAGCGTCCAGCCAGCCGACCAGCGGGCGTCAGACACTTTCGGCACGGTGAAGAAGCGCATGATCACGTGCGGCAGACCTGCGGTGCCGATCATCAGCGACAGTGTAAACAGTACCATGTTCAGCGTGTTCGAGTGGTGGGCGGTATATTCGTTGAAGCCCAACTCGGTCACGATCGCGTCCAGCTTGCTCAGCAGAGGCTCTCCGCCTGCGGTGTCGCCGAACAGTCCCAGCGCCGGGATCGGAGTGCCGGTCAGCTGCAGCGAGATGAAGATCGCCGGGATCGTGTAGGCGGTGATCAGCACGCAGTACTGAGCGACCTGAGTGTAGGTCACACCTTTCATCCCACCGAAAACTGCGTAGGCAAACACGACACAGGCACCGATCAGCAGACCGGATGTGTTCGACACTTCTAGGAAGCGGCCGAAGGCCACGCCAACGCCGGTCATCTGGCCGATAACATAGGTCACCGAAGCCACGATCAGACAGATCACCGCAACGATACGGGCGGTCTGGCTGTAGAAGCGGTCCCCGATGAATTCCGATACGGTGAACTTGCCGAACTTACGCAGGTAAGGTGCAAGCAGCAGTGCCAGCAGCACGTAGCCACCGGTCCAACCCATCAGGAAGGTCGAGTTGTCATAGCCGGTAAAGGCAATCAGACCCGCCATCGAGATGAACGAGGCCGCGGACATCCAGTCCGCCGCTGTCGCCATACCGTTGGTGACCGGGTGAACGCCGCGACCGGCGGCGTAGAATTCGGATGTGGATCCCGCACGGGCCCAGATCGCGATGCCGATGTACAGTGCGAACGACGCGCCGACAAACAGCAGGTTGATGGTAAACTGGTCCATGGGGGTTACTCCTCATCCACGCCGTATTCGGCGTCCAGCTTGTTCATGCGCCAGGCGTAGTTGAAGATCAGCACCAGAAAGACCAGAATCGATCCCTGCTGAGCGAACCAAAAGCCCAGGTCGGTGCCGCCAACAGCGATACCCGACAGCAGCGGACGCAGCAGAATGCCGAATCCGAAAGACACCAGCGCCCAGATCACGAGGCTGATGTAGATGAGGCGCAGGTTGGCCTGCCAATAGCCCTTATCGGCCTCGGCAGCCTGCGCGGAGTTTGTAGATTGATCCGCCATCGCGGGTTCCTCCTTCGCTTCGTCGTTGAGCGGCCCCTTGCCCAACTCCTCCAGTGCGTTGGGCCGCCTCTCGAATGCGCCGAACGCCGGGTGGCGTTTGGCAAAACTCCTCCGGTCCGCCAAGGCGGGTCCGTTGAAGTATTCTTTTGTTGGATCAGAGCCCCAAATTGGGCTTCACTTATCCCCTTAACTCATCGCGTCGCCGACGATCTGTTCCAGATCACTGGCGATGTCTTCGATCCGGCCCATGGCGTTGGTCCGTTTCAAAACCTCATGACTTTCGTAGTAGTCGATCAGCGGAGCGGTCTGTGCATGGTAGGCTTCCAGCCGGGACGCAACGGTTACCGCATTATCATCGGCGCGGCGCTTGAACTCCGTGTGACCGCATTTGTCACATTTTCCTTCGACCGCCGGTTTCTTGAACTGATCGTGGTACCCCTCACCGCAGCCAGCACAGGTATAGCGGCCCGAGATGCGGGTGATCATCTCGGCATCCTCCACCTCAAGGCTGATCGCAGCGCTGATCTTCTGACTGTTTTCGGCCAACAGTCCATCCAACGCTTCGGCCTGAACCGTAGTCCGCGGGAATCCGTCCAGAATGACACCCTTGGCGCAATCCGGTTCCGCCATCCGGTCGCGCAGGATGGCTATGACGATCTCGTCACTGACAAGATCGCCGGCTTCCATCACGGCCTTCGCGGCCTTGCCTGCCTCGGTTCCGGCAGCAACGGCGGCCCGAAGCAGATCGCCGGTGCTCAGTTGAACCAGCCCGAACTTTTCTTCAAGCATGCGGGCCTGTGTGCCCTTCCCGGCGCCCGGAGGGCCGAGAAGGATCAGAACGGCGGGTGTGGTGATCGTGGCAGCGTCCATCACATCCTCACTTGTTCGCACGGTTTTTGATCAGGTCTTCGACGACCGACGGATCAGCCAGTGTCGAAGTATCACCCAAGCTGCCAAAGTCGTTTTCGGCAATCTTGCGCAGGATACGGCGCATGATCTTGCCCGAGCGTGTCTTGGGCAGGCCAGGCGCCCACTGGATCACATCCGGGCTGGCGATCGGGCCAATTTCGGTCCGGACCCAGGTGCGCAGTTCTTTCAGCAGTTCGTCGCTGGGCTCACGATCATTCATCAGGGTGACGTAGCAATAGATGCCTTGCCCCTTGATCTCATGGGGGTAGCCCACAACGGCGGCTTCGGCGACGGCGGCATGCGCAACCAGTGCGCTTTCCACCTCGGCCGTGCCCATACGGTGCCCGGATACGTTGATCACATCGTCAACGCGACCAGTGATCCAGTAATCGCCATCCTCATCACGGCGGCAGCCGTCACCGGTGAAGTAATAGCCCTTGTAGTCCGAGAAATAGGTCTTTTCGAACCGCTCATGATCGCCCCAGACGGTGCGCATCTGGCCCGGCCAGCTGTCCTTGATGCACAGAACGCCTTCGACCCCATTGCCCTCAATCTCAACACCGGATTGCGGGTCCAGAACCACCGGCACAATGCCGAAGAACGGTTTCATGGCCGAGCCGGGTTTCATCGCGTGTGCGCCGGGCAGGGGGGTCATCAAGTGGCCGCCGGTTTCGGTCTGCCACCAGGTATCAACGATAGGGCATTTCCCTTTGCCGACAACTTCGTTGTACCAGTTCCAGGCTTCGGGGTTGATGGGCTCGCCCACTGTGCCCAGAACGCGCAGGTCGCTCAGGTCACATTTGTCGACGAATTCATTGCCTTGTCCCATCAGGGCACGGATTGCGGTCGGCGCGGTGTAGAACTGGTTCACCTTGTGCTTTTCGCAGACCTGCCAGAACCGCGAGGCGTCCGGAAATGTCGGCACACCCTCGAACATCAGCGTGGTCGCTCCGTTGGCCAGTGGGCCGTAGACGATATAGCTGTGGCCCGTGACCCAACCCACGTCTGCAGTGCACCAGTACACGTCACCATCGTGATAATCGAAAGTGATCTCATGCGTCATGGCTGCATAGACCAGATAGCCGCCGGTGGTATGCACCACGCCTTTGGGCTGACCGGTTGAGCCAGAGGTATAAAGGATGAACAGCGGGTCTTCCGCGCTCATCTCGGCGGGCGCGCAGTAGTCATCCGCTTCAAGCGCCATTTCGTTGTAGTCGTGGTCACGTCCGTCCACCCATGTGGTTTGGCCACCGGTCCGCTTGACCACCAGACATTTCACGGTGTCCTTGCAGTGCAGCAAAGCCGCATCGGCATTCGATTTCAGTGGCGTCTTGCGGCCACCGCGCGGGGCTTCGTCGGCAGTGATCAGGACCTTGGCGTCGCAGCCATTGACCCGCGCTGCCAGGGCGTCCGGGGAAAAACCTGCGAAAACAATCGAATGGATCGCCCCAATCCGGGCGCAGGCCAGCATGGCATAGGCGGCTTCGGGGATCATCGGCAGATAGATCACGACCCGGTCGCCCTTGCGCACGCCCATTGATTCCAGAATGTTGGCCATCCAGCAGGTGCGGCGGTGCAACTCGGCATAGGTGATGTGCTGCGCTGCGTCGTTTGGATCATCCGGCTCCCAAATGATCGCGGTTTGATCGCCGCGTGTCGCCAGGTGACGGTCCAGACAGTTTGCCGAAACATTCAGCGTGCCATCGGCATACCAGTTGATCTTCACCGAGCCCAAGCTGTAGTCCACATCCTTGACCTGAGTATAAGGCTTGATCCAGTCGACGCGCTTGCCCTGTTCATCCCAGAAGACATCAGGATCACTGACAGAGGCTTCATACATTGCCGCGTATTTGTCAGCATCGATATGCGCACGGGACACGATTTCTGCGGATGGCGGATATGTTTTGGCATCTGCCTGGGCAGCGGTTGTCATACTGAGGCTCCTCCCTCTAGGACTGGATATTGATGAACCGATTTTGCCCGTCAAACAGGCAATGTCGACCCGTTTCCTCCCGATTGCGAATATACGGGGTTCTGAAAACAAATAAATAAATTGCCGTAGTTCCACGATTTGTTTGTAAACAAATTTCGCTATCTGGTTAAAAAATGTAAAAAAATATGAAAAAGATAAAAAAAATGTAAAAATAACAATGCCTACCGTGTAACTGTTTTCGAACTGCAGTTTTCCGAAATTTCCCGGATGCCTTTTGGATTCCCAATTCTTCTTTCGATTGTACCGGCAGGTCGCGCCCTGAAGGCGGCAACTCATCAGCGTCTGCGGGGTTGGCACATCCGGATGTTGGCGCTAGCTTTATGTCCAAGCGCTCTGACCAAGGGGCGCATCACAGGGAGAGATCACTATGAACAGGATGTTAAGCGCCGCCGCCGTCGCGGCCATTGGCGTGGCCTTTGCAGGCGAAGCCGTTGCGACCGAATGGAACGCCTCGGTCTGGGGCAAGCGCCGCGCATTTACAGAGCATGTTGAAAAGCTGTCCGAACTGGTTGCCGAAAAGACCGGCGGCGAGTTCACAATCAACGTCAGCTATGGCGGTTTGTCAAAACCCAGGGAAAACCTGGATGGGATCGAGATCGGCGCATTTGAAATGGCGCAGTTCTGTGCGGGCTACCATAGGGACAAGAACCGGGCGATCACCGTTCTCGAACTTCCGTTTCTGGGCGTGAACAATCTGGACGAGGAAGTGGCGGTCAGCCACGCGGTTTATGACCACCCGGCCGTCAAAGAAGAAATGGCACAGTGGAACGCCCGGATCATCATGACGTCGCCCATGCCGCAGTATAACCTTGTCGGCACGGGCGAGCCGCGCGACACTCTTGCCGCTTTTGATGGTATGCGCGTGCGCGCGACCGGTGGGTTGGGCAAAGCGTTTGAAGCCGTAGGGGGCGTGCCAACATCAGTGCCCGCCACCGAAGCGTTCAACGCGATGGAATCCGGCGTTGTCGATACTGTGGCATTTGCCCAGCACGCCCACCTGTCCTTCGGCACCATCAACGAAGCCGACTGGTGGACGGCCAACCTGAACCCTGGCACCGTAAACTGCCCGGTCGTGGTGAACATCGACGCCTATGAGGCGCTTCCGGCAGAACATCGCGAAGCACTGGACAGTTCGATTGACGAGGCGATCGATCATTATCTGGCCAATTACGGGGCCCTGCTAGAAAAGTGGGACGGTGTTCTTGAGGAAAAAGGCGTTCAGAAAGTTATGATTGACGATGCCGTCCTTCAGGAGTTCCGCGCCAAGGCGGCCGATCCGATCCGCGAACAGTGGATTGCCGACATGACCGACCAGGGTCTGCCTGCGCAGGACCTGTACGATCTTGTTCAGTCGACACTGCAGCAGCAACGCGGCGGAAACTGATGTTATGAACCGGATGCCACCGGGCGTCCGGTTCTCTTCAACCACAAGGAAAAAGCAGGATGGCGGGACAGGCCACCGTGCTGGAGGATGGCAGCCGTCTCAGCCGTCTGGACCAGCATCTTCTTCGGGCAGAAAGACTGCTGGCCCTGATCAGCGGTCTGGCGGTTTTCTCACTGATGGTTCTTGCCGTTGTGTCGGTGAGCGGCCGGAATGCGCTTAACGCGCCATTGCCGGGCTATGTCGACTGGATTGAACAGGCGATGCCACTGATCGCATTCCTGGGCGTTTCCTACGTGCAGCGAGATGGCGGGCATATTCGCATGGACATCGTCATCGCGCGTCTTCGCGGCCGGGCGCTTTGGTTCTTCGAGATGATTTCCGTCGTCTTGATCCTCGTCCTGATGATGGCCCTTGTCTGGGGCAGCTGGTCCCATTTCGAGCGGTCGTTCGATTTTGCCGCGCCGATGTGGAGCAGGGACAGTTCCATCGACATTGGTATCCCTCTGTGGCCGGCCAAACTGTTGGCTCCGGTGGCGTTCTCCGTTCTGTGCCTGCGTCTAGTTTTGCAGATCTGGGGATATGGGCGCGCGTTTGTTCTGGGGCTGGATCACCCGGTCGCTGTGCCTCTTATCCAGGACGCGGCCGCACAAGCAGCTGCCGAGGCCGATCAGTTCGAAGGACAAGGCTGACTCATGGACACGATTGAAATCGGATTGTGGGTCACAGGCGGCCTTCTGTTTTTGGTGGTCACAGGAATGCGCGTCGCCTTTGCGGCGGGGCTGGCAGGGCTTGTTGGGCTGGTATGGATTTTCTGGGCCAAGTTCGGATATGACCCCGACCGCTTTGGCAAGGCGCTAACGGTGGCAGTGAAAACGGCCGGACAGGTGCCGCATTCCAAGGTGGCCTCGCACACGCTCAGCCTGATCCCGACATTCATACTCATCGGCTATCTGGCCTACTATGCCGGGCTGACCCGCGCCTTGTTCGAGGCGGCAAAACGCTGGATTGCCTGGGTTCCGGGTGGCTTGGCGGTGTCGACCGTGTTTGCCACCGCAGGCTTTGCCGCCGTTTCGGGCGCGTCTGTCGCCACGTCTGCCGTATTCGCCCGGGTCGCAATCCCCGAGATGCTGGAGGTCGGGTACAACAAGCGATTTGCAGCAGGCGTTGTCGCCGCCGGCGGGACATTGGCTTCCTTGATCCCACCGTCCGCCATCCTTGTGATCTATGCGATCATCGTTGAACAGGACGTTGGCAAGCTTTTGCTGGCCGGGTTTATTCCCGGCGCGTTCTCAGCGGTCATCTATGGGGGCCTGATTGTCGGTATCGCCGTTGTGTTCAAATCAGTCGGCCCGCCGGTAACAGGCTTTACCTGGAAGCAGCGTTTCGCATCGCTGCCCGGGGCAATGCCAATCGTCGCGGTGATCCTGATCATTATCTGTTTTGTCTACAACCCATTTGGCGAAAAAGCCTGGGGCACGCCGACCGAGGGTGGGGCAATCGGAGCCTTTATCGTGTTCTGCTTTGCCCTTTATCACGGCATGCGCTGGGGTGAATTGAAGTCGGCGCTGCTGGAAACCGCCAAGCTGACGGCGATGATTTTTTCGATCATCTGGGGCGTTCTGATCTACGTCCGTTTTCTGGGTTTCGCCGATCTACCCGGAGCGTTCTCCGACTGGATCACGTCGCTTGAATTGTCGCCCATGCTGATCCTGATCTGCATCCTGTTGGCCTATGCCGTGCTTGGCATGTTCATGGACGCGATCGGCATGCTGTTGTTGACATTGCCTGTTGTATACCCTGCGGTAATGGCACTGAACGGCGGCGAAGCTGTCAGCGCTGCCGAGAGTGCTTTTGGAATGTCCGGCCCGATGTGTGCGATCTGGTTTGGAATTCTGGTGGTCAAAATGGCCGAATTTTGCCTGATCACGCCGCCAATCGGGCTGAATTGCTTTGTTGTGGCGGGGGTGCGTCCTGATCTCAGTGTTCAGGATGTCTTCAAAGGCGTGACACCGTTTTTTGTGGCCGACGCCTTAACCATCGCTCTGCTTGTGGCCTTTCCGGGTATCGTACTCTATCTGCCGTCCCTGGCTGGTTGACCTGGGTTTTTGCGAGGCTCTGCCTCGCGCTCCGGGATATTTTTGGCCAGATGAAGTAACGGATCTTTAATCAAATTGTCGGATACGGGATTGGCGGTACAGGCAGGGATGCCGATGACCGCGCCAGGTGAAGCTCTCCGGACCAATGGTCGGAGAGCGGATCCCTTGTTCATCTGGCCAAAAATATCCCGGGGGAGTCGCCCGAAGGGCGGCGGGGGCAGAGCCCCCTTGACCATTGAAATTCCCAGCTGGTTTCAGGTTTCGGCGCGCATCAACATGCCATAGAGGTCACGTGGATCGTCGGGGTCTGCCAGCATGTCCAGAGGCTCGAAGAAGTCTGTCCCTTCGATGGCGCGTTTGATGTAACGAAGGGCGGAAAAATCCTCGATCGCAAAACCGACACTGTCGAAAAGTGTAATCGCCCGTTCATCCGTGCGCCCCTTGGCCTGGCCTGTCATCACCTGCCAGATTTCAGTCACGGGGTGGTCTGAGTCCAGGGCCTGAACTTCGCCTTCGACCCGCGTTTGTTCGGGGTATTCAACAAATATCTCCGAACGCAGCAGGATGTCCTTGTGCAACTCGGTCTTGCCCGGGCAATCACCGCCGATTGCGTTTATGTGAACGCCGGGACCGACCATGTTGTCCGTCAGAATCGTGGCGTATTTCTTGTCGGCTGTGCACGTCGTGATGATCTGAGCGCCTTCGATGGCGTCTTCTGCCGTTTTGCAGGAAACAACAGTCAGACCCTTGCCTTGCAGGTTTGCCGCGCATTTGGCCGTTGCATTCGCGTCGGTGTCATACAGCCGCACAGTGTCGATGCCGCACATTGCCTTAAACGCCAGGCACTGGAACTCGGATTGAGCGCCATTGCCGATCATGGCCATCGTCGTTGCGGATTTCGGTGCCAGATAGCTGCCGACCAAGGCAGAGGTTGCTGCCGTTCTCAGGGCCGTCAGCATGGTCATTTCAGTCAAGAGGGTGGGATAGCCCGTGTAGACATCCGCCAGCAACCCGAACGCGGTCACGGTCTGCAGACCCTCGGACGTGTTTTTTGGATGCCCGTTCACATACTTGAAACCGTATGCCTCACCATCCGAAGTTGGCATCAATTCAATCACGCCATGGGGGGAATGGGCGGGGATTCGGGGCGTTTTGTCGAAGCTTTCCCATCGCTTGAAATCAGATTCGATCTGCGCGGCAATCTGCGTGATCATCTTTTCAAGGCCGATATGATGGACGAGGCGCATCATGTTGTCGACGGAAACAAAGGGCACAAGCGCCTTGTCAGAAGGTTGCATCGGGGTCTCCTATCGGCGGGACAGGTGAATGCCTGCGATCATGCAGCGCACGGATCCACCCGCTGTTTCAATTGTGGGAACCGAAAGCGGCAGTGGTTTTGCACTGGCTTCGATTATGGAAATCTGTTCGGGCGTCAGCGCTTCCAGCGCCCGGCTGGACAAAGCCAGGACCAGACCGTCTTGGCCAGCCAGCTCAATGGCGTTGCCCGCGAATTCCGCGATCTGATCGTGGGTCAGGTCGATGACTGCACGACCGGTTTCCTCCAGCCTGGCTTTGACTGTCGCGCGTCGCTCGGGGTCGGTGATCATGTCCAGGCAGATCAGCGCGTATTCGGTGCCGATACCCATCAGAACGTTGGTGTGATAGACATCGCGCCCTTGGGCATCTTTCGCTTCGAAAACGATAGGCTCATAGTTGAAGTGAGTGCAGAACCGTTCGAGCAGAACGGGGTCTGCGCGGTTTGATTTTACCGTGTAAGCAACCCGACCAATGTGATCCAGGACCATCGCGCCGGTGCCTTCCAGCGCCAGCTTGTCCTGTTCCAGTCCGGAATAGTCGATCACGTCCTGAACCCGGTATTCCTGTTTCAGCATCTCGATGACGTCGGAACGGCGTTCGCGCCGCCTTGAGGGAACGTACATCGGATAGATCGCGACATGCCCACCGGGATGGGTCGAAAACCAGTTGTTCGGGAACACACTGTCGGGTGTGTCCAGTTCTCCGTGATCGTCAAAGACGTGAACCCTGACACCTGCGGCCCGCAGTTGCGCGACTGCCTGATCATGTTCATCGCGCGCCGCAGATGAGGTTGCGGTCGCCGAACGGCTGGCAAGTGTCTGGAACGCATTGTCCCCGTGCGTTTCCGGGTTCGAGGCAAATGCATGCGGCCGGATCATCACGACGGCCGAAGGGGCTTGAAGCGACTGCATCAGAAACTCCGGGTTGGACGATCGAAGATGCGGCGACCGAGTAACGAGGCGGCCAGATCGACCATAAGTTTTGCGGTTCGGCCGCGTTCATCCAGAAACGGGTTCAACTCCACCAGATCCAGTGAGCGGACGAGGCCGCTTTCATGCAGTAGTTCCATCACCAGATGCGCTTCCCGTTCGGTCGCGCCGCCGGGAACGGTGGTGCCCACGGCAGGTGCGATGGCGGGGTCAAGAAAGTCGACGTCCAGCGAGACGTGCAGGATACCGTTTTCTGCGCGGACGCGGTCTAGAAAGGCCATCAGCGGTGCTTTGATGCCATTTTCGTCAATGCTGCGCATATCGGCCAGCATGGCGCGGTCCTGTTCCAGCGCGGCCCGTTCCGCCGGATCGACCGAGCGCAGGCCGATCATGCCGACACGGTTGGTGGGCACAGGTGCCGTGAGTGGCGGAAAAGCGTCAAACCCCTGGCGACCGGTGAAATAGGCGACCGGGGTGCCGTGCAAATTGCCGCTGCCGGTGCTGTCGGGCGTGTGAAAGTCGCTATGGGCATCCAGCCACAGAACAAAGAGGGGCTGTCCGATGCTGTGCGCGTGGGTTGCCATTCCTGCGACCGTACCCATCGAAAGCGCGTGATCACCCCCCATGAAGATGGGCAAACCTTGGCGGGCGCTTTCTTGCGCCGCACGGCCCAGCGCCTGGGTCCAACCGACACATTCGGGCAAGGCGAACAGGTGAGGATGCTCGGCGGTTGCGACGTCGTCCGGGCGGACATCACCGAGGTCCGACACGTTGTGGCCCAGATCCAACAGGGCCTTCTGCAAACCCGCGACGCGATAGGCATCAGGACCCATGCGGCATCCCTGCCGACGTTTTCCGGCGTCCATTGGGGCGCCGACAAGTATTATGTTTTCATTAGCCATGTGTTTGTCTAACCTTTCAACACGGCATCCCGGAAGATAGCAAAGTGCTCAAAAAGAAACCCCGATACACAAACTGGTAAGCGACGATGGACGATTTGGATAGCAAGCTGCTGAACGCATTGCACCGGGATGCGCGCGCCTCGCTGTCGGAACTGGCGCAGATTCTGGGCGTGACGCGAACAACCGTCCGCAGTCGACTGCATCGCCTGAAACAGTCCGGAGAGATCGTCGGCTTTACCGTTCTGACGCGGCGCGATGTTGCGCAAAGCCCGGTTCGGGGACTGATGATGCTGGAAATCGAAGGCCGGGGAACCGAGCGGACCATGGCAAGGATCGCCGCCATGCGACAGGTAAGAGCGGTTCATACGACCAATGGCAGCTGGGACCTGATTGCCGAGATCGGGGCCGAAACGCTGGCGGAACTGGACGAGGTTCTGTTTCAGATCCGGCGGATGGAAGGGATCACGCGGTCCGAAACCAACCTCTTGCTTTCAACGCGGAAGGGGCGCGTCTGACCGGGTGGCGAACTTGCTGCCTGTAGCGCTTTGAATGGTAAGGAAATTGTGCCAAACTCCGCCTGGGCGATCGGGCAGGCTTTAGCGGCTTTAGTTCCGAATACGCGATTGGTTTGAAGCAGGGAATGTCGTGATGACCGTACAGGAAACAAGTGACGATTCCCGGGTTTTGCGGATGGCCGAGAAGGCTGCGGCCATGCTGGAAAGACCCTGGGTTCGTATCGCGGTTCCGATCCTTATCACGATCATTGCGCTGACCGTCCTGCACGAGTTGTCTTCGCATGTGAAATGGTCCGACGTTCAGACCGATATTGCGGGTACGTCCTGGAAGCTCATGTTTTTCGCGCTGTGCTGGACCGCATTCAGTTTTCTGTCGCTGTCCTTTTACGATGTGTTTGCGGTCAAAAGCTTGGCGGAAGACAAGGTTCCGCTGCCGGTCGCCGGAATGGCCGGGGCCAGTGGCTATGCTGTGTCAAACTGTCTGGGGTTTTCCTACATCACGGGAACCGCGATCCGGTATCGGATCTATGCGTCGCTTGGGTTGGATCTGGCCCGTGTGGCCGGGGTTATCGCGACCTCGTGGGTGGCCTTCTGGATGGGTATGGTCCTGATCCTTGGCATCTTGCTGACGTTGCATCCGGACGGGATATCTCAGGTTCTTCCGATCAGTGAAACGACCGAAACCGTAATCGGCCTGTGCCTGCTGGCCGGGTTGGCGGCTCTGTTTGTCTGGCTTGCCAGCGGCGGGCGCCGTCTGGCGTATGGTGGGTTTGGCTTCAACCTGCCCGGAGGAAAGCTGGCCAGCCTTTTGACGCTGGCGGCAGTAGGGGATCTGTTTGGCGCATCAATGACTCTGTATGTTCTGATGCCAGACGATCTGGGCGTCGGGTTTCCGTATTTCTTTGCCATCTATGTGGCGGCAATTGCCGTCGGTATCCTCAGCCACGCACCCGGCGGGATCGGTGTGTTCGAGGCTACACTGATCGCGGGTCTCGGCGCCTCTGGCCGATCGGATGTGATCGCAGCCTTGTTGCTGTATCGCGTGGTTTACACGTTTTTGCCCTTCGTCATCGCCAGCCTGTCCATTGCAGTGGCCTATGCGCTGACACAGCGCGACAGGATTGGCGGAGCAGCCAGTTGGGTCTACCGCGCTTTTCGCCCGATTGTTCCAATGGTTGCAGCTGGCGTTTCTGCAGTGGCTGGAGTTGTATTACTGGTGTCCGGCGCGCTGCCGTCCAATTCCCAAAGCCTCGGCGCGTTGCGCGAGGTATTGCCGCTTTCGTTCGTCGAAGCCTCACATCTGGCGGGCAGCGTGGTTGGGGTTCTGCTGATCCTCGTATCACGCGGCTTGTTCCGTAAGCTCTATCGCGCCTGGGTCGTCGCGATGGTACTGATGGTGGCCGGATTCATCGCTTCGCTCACCCGCGGCCTGGATATCCATGAAGCGCTGAGTATGGTGGTGACCATTGCCGTTCTTGCAGTGTTTCGCGGCGCGTTTTACCGGGTCAGCGGCGCGTCGGTTTTCCGTTTGAATATTCCATGGCTGGTCAGTGTGCTGGCACTGATGGCGGTGATTTTTTGGATCGGTTTGTTCGCGTATTCGCACGTTGAATATCAAAACGCCCTGTGGTGGGAGTTCGCCTGGAACGGCGATGCCTCGCGTTTTCTCAGGTCCAGTCTGGTGGTTGCGGTTATCCTTGGGGTGGTGGCTGTCAATTCCCTGTTCGGGCGCGAAATCCCGGTTCCGGTGCGAACCGAAATACCGGAGGCGGTGGAACGGCTTGCGTTGCAAAGCGAGGACACCGAAGCCCAGATTTCATTGACTGGCGACAAGCAGTTCCTGATCTCGCCGGATGAAACCGCGTTTCTTGCCTATTCCGACACCGGAAACGCGCTGATCACCAAGGGCGAGCCTGTGGGCGATGAGACCGCGGGTCAACAACTGATCTGGCAATTGCGAGAACGGGCGGACCGCGAAGGCAAGCTATGTGCTTTCTACAGTGTTTCGACCAAATACTTGCCAACCTTTCTGGATCTGGGCCTTTCGATCCTGAAAATCGGCGAGGTCGCTCGGGTTCCGCTGCAAGGGTTTTCGCTGGACGGCAAATCGCGCAAACGGTTTCGTCAGGCCAAGAACAGGGCCGTACGTGATGGCTATGTGTTCGAGATCATTCCGAAGGAGGACCTGAAACCGGTCTTGCCGGAGTTGCGTGAAATCTCGGATCACTGGCTGGCCGGTAAGGCAGGCGAAGAGAAGGGCTTTGCCTTGGGAGGTTTCGACGACGAGTATCTTTCGTATTTCGATCACGCCGTTCTGCGCAATGCCGAGACGGGCAGGATCGTGGCCTTCGCCAATCTGTTTCAGGGCGGGAACAAGTCTGAACTGTCGTTGGACCTGATGCGTTATGAGCCTGACAGCGCCAGTTTTGTCATGGATGCGCTGTTTGCCGAGATGATGGTGTGGGGGTCCGAGCAGGGGTTCCACTGGTTCTCTCTCGGAGCTGCGCCGTTCTCAGGGATCGAGAACCGGCAACTGGCTTCGCTCTGGAACCGGATCGGGGGGTTTGTTTACGAACACGGCGAGCAGTTCTATCACTTCGAAGGCCTGCGCGCGTTCAAACAGAAATTCGACCCCGAGTGGAGCCCGAACTATCTGGCAAGCCCCGGCGGGCTGGCGGCGCCACGCATCCTCTACGAGGTGAATATTCTGATCTCTGGCGGGTTGCGGGGGCTGACAAAATAGAACCTAGTTCAGGCTGACACCGGTCGGGGTCTTTTCCAGCAGATCACCCCAGTCGGTGCGGTATGCCATTTCGGCCAGAACGGTACCGGGCAAGAACTCCTGATTCTGCCGGATCTGCCATCCACCGCCCAAACCTTTGTAAACGGCGACCAGATTGCTGGACACTTGTTGACGTGCGCTGATCAGGTTGGCTTGCGACCGCAACAGGGCGGTTTGCGTGTTTAAAATCCGCGAATAGCTGGCGATGCCATCACGGTATTGGCTGATTGCAATCTCGGCGGCCCGGCGCGAGGCCGTAACGCTGTTCTGATAGAATTCGACCTGCTTGCGGGCCTGCGCATAGGCGACCATGGCGCTTTCAACTTCGGAATAGGCGGTCAGGACCGTGTTCTGATAGTTGGCGATCAGGGCCTGATACGCGGCGTCTTGCGCCCGCACGTTATTCTTGATCCGACCATAGTTGAGTACGTTCCAGACGACACCCGCGCTGGCCAGCCCGGTGGTGCTGTTGGCGTTGAACAGGTCGCGCCCGCCCGATGCCTGCAGACCGATTGAACCCGAAAGGATGAACTGCGGATAAAGATCGGCCATCGCAATCCCGACCTGCGCGGATTGCGTTGCCGCTGCCAGTTCAGCGGCCCGCACATCCGGGCGACGGCGCAACAATTCGGCAGGGACACCGACCGCGACATTGGACCGTGCCGAGGGGATGCGGCCAGAATTTCCAAGCAGGCTGGTCAAGCGCGATGGCGGCTGCCCCAGCAAGACGGCCAACGCATTCTTGGCTTGCTGCAAGTCGCTTTGCAGTTCAGGAACCAGCGCTTTTGTATTGTTCAGCAAGGCGGTGGATTCCTGTACATCCAACTCGGTCGTGACGCCGTTGTTGAACCGCAGCTGCGTCAGATCCGCAGATTCCTGCTGAAGTCGGATATTCTCCTGTGCAACGACCAGGGATTCCTGCAGGGCGCGGATATTGACGTAAAGGGCGGCAACGTCACCTGTCAGCGTCACAAGGGCATCGTCATAGTTGGCAACCTGCAACGCCAGATTGGACCGTGCAGCCTGAACGCCGCGCCGCTGCGCGCCCCAGACATCCAGTTCCCATTGCGCGTCGAACCCTACCTGCGAAGTCGAGAACTCCGTGTCCAGCGGGATGATGCGGTTGATATCGGACACTGGATTGAGGTTGTCGCTGATCTGCCGCCTTTCAAGCGAGGCACCGACTGCCTGCGATTGCGGATAAAGCTCACCAAACGCGATGCCCAACTGCGCCCGCGCCTGCAGCACGCGCGCCCCGGCCACCTGCAAGGTCAGGTTTTGCGCGTAGGCCTCGGCGATCAGTCTGTTCAGGGTGGGGTCGTTGAAAGTTTCCCACCATTTTACCACGGGCGCGCTGCGCGAGGTCAGTCCGCTTTGCCCCGTGTTGGGATTGTTCACTTCGATCCATTGTTTGACGACCGGAGAGTTCGGGCGCACAAAGTCCGGGCCAACCGGAGTGCAGGCTGCAAAGGTCACGACACAAAGCGCGCTGCCCATCAATCTGCGGAAGGTTCTGGCCCGTATCATGATGCGCGTCCTCAAATATCCAGCGGTCGGATGAAGTTGGCGAAGGAATAAAGGCGGATGTTGATGCGCCTGAGAAACTCGAAGCTCTTGCCCTGACCGGTATAAATCGCCACTGCCGCGTGACCGCCCGCAGGGAAGGTGTGCCCCTCAGGGATATCGACCGAAATCTGCACGGCGATCCGTCCGGGTAATTTGGGCAGCTCAAAGCCGGGCAGGCGGCCTGAAGGCAGGTATTGACCTTGCCGGGTGGCCCACCAGATCGCCTCGACCTTGCCGGTCAGGATTTCGCCGGGATACAGGTCCAGCGCCACCTCAACCGGCTGACCGGGTTCGACGAATTTCAGGTTCTGTTGACGGTAGGTGGCCAGGACATAGGGATTGTCCTTTGTTACAAAGCTTGCGATTGCACCCAGACGGATATCCCCGACAACCAGGCCAGGTCGGGCCTGCTGGGAAACGATCATGCCGTCTTCGGGCGCATAGATCGTCGTGTTATCAAGGAAGTACTTGGCTTCGTCCAACTGTGACTGGGCCTGCAGGATACCGGTATTGACGCCATCAATCTGCGAGGCTTGCGCCAGTTTTGCTTTTTCAAGATTGGCTTCGGCTTCGTGCACCTGTGCCTGATCCTCAGTGACCTGCTCGTTCCATCGGTCAAGCTCATCCTGACGGGCGCCGCCCGCAGGAACAAGATTCTCGTATCGGGCCTGTTGCGTCTTCGCATAGGCCAACTGCGCATTTGCACGCTCAATTGCCTCGGACGCGGCTATGACATCCTGTTCAAGAATTTTCGCATTCTGCTCAGCGGCAACAAGCTGGGCTGTCGCGTTGTCCACCGCAAGCGAGAACACCGTATCGTCAAAACGATAAAGCGGGTCGCCCTTTTTGACCTCGGTGTTGGGTTCAACCAGAACCTCGGTCAACACC
Organism: Ruegeria sp. CG4; assembly: GCF_056537185.1. Taxonomy (NCBI): domain Bacteria; kingdom Pseudomonadati; phylum Pseudomonadota; class Alphaproteobacteria; order Rhodobacterales; family Roseobacteraceae; genus Ruegeria; species Ruegeria sp. CG4. The sequence goes on from NZ_JBQFRB010000001.1 coordinate 239,940, forward strand.
GTTGGTTGCGTCAAACGGGGAACAATCTGGATAGTTGACCTGACAACATGACTGTCGATCGAGAATGGCTGAAAAAACCGCAAGGCGACCAGAAAGATCAGCAGCAAATGTGCGCCAACCCAGAACGAGACGATGCCCCAGACGATATTGAATTTCAGCCATTGCGCCTTGAAGAAAATGAACCAGACGAAAATGATGTAAAACAGCGTGATGCCAAGGGCGACGAACATGTGTTTTGACTTCCTTTGGCCTTAGCTTTTCTGCGCGTCGTCTGTATCAAGCGCGTCGCGGTATTCCGGTTTCACGACGCCGCCCAACCGTTTTATTTCATTCCGGATGGCATCTTTTTCTTCATCTGGTCCGCGGCGAAAATCAACGGTTACACCGTCGTGGAAAGCCCAGATAAAGGCGTGAACCCAGGGAACGATGGCCAAAAAACCCATCCAGCCCATGATCTTGACGGCCTCGGCATGCGGGTGATTGCGCTTGATCGCGATGCGACCGGGCAACCCCATGATGAACAGGAACAAGCCCATGACCGCCGCAAGCAGCAATATCAGCGCGACAAATGTCAGGTAGTCATAAAATTCCAGCGGCTGACCCAGTAACCCCATGCTCGTGCCTCCATTTTGGGAAGGTACCCCATCCTCAGGCGTAGGTGCCCGGTACGTCAATCGAATTGTCTCTGCCCGGCGGGATCAGGCCCAAATCAAGTGACCCCAAAGGCAAGAACAACCGTAAATTGTCCCGATACTGGCAGGCGATTGGATATGTGGCAAGGAATGGGGCAATGAAACCGGCAGAAATGTAATCCGCACCGCAGGTTAAAGGCAGAGCTTCACCTGAGTCTCCCATTCCTCACATTTAGCGTCCAGATCATGTGGCAAAGCGTGGTCCGTGAAGAACATCCCGATATCGGCCAGCGATGCGATTCGCGCCGGGGCGGTGCGTTGAAACTTGGACTGATCCGCCACAAGAAACGTCTGCCGTGCCTGTGCGATGATCGTCTGGCTGACCTGAACCTCCTGAAAGTCGAAATCCAGAAGATCTCCATCGGCATCCAGTGCCGAACATCCGATGATCGCGTAATCGACCTTGAACTGCCGGATGGTCGAGGCCGTCAAATCTCCGATCAGGCCGCCGTCAGAGCGGCGCAGGACTCCACCCGCCACCACGACCCTACATTCGGGGTTTTCAACCAGTATGTTGGCAACATTCATGTTGTTGGTAACGACCATCAGGTTCTTGTGGTCCAGCAGATGCCGGGCGACGGCTTCGGTCGAGGTTCCGATGTTCATGAATACCGATGCCCCGTCGGGAATGCTGGCTGCGCATATTTCGCCAATACGGTACTTGGCCTCTTCATTCAGGCCCCGGCGGTCTTCGTAGCCGATATTTGAAACGCCCGAGTGCAAAACGGCGCCGCCGTGGACCCGGTCGAGTTTCCCCATGTCAGCCAGTTCCGCCAGATCCCTGCGAATGGTCTGCACCGTCACGCTGAACTGTTCCGCCAGCCCTTCGACAGTCACTCGCCCTTGTTGGCGAGCGATTTCCAGTATGTCGGACTGACGAAAGGAAAGAGACATGCAAACTCCTGTGTTCTAAGGTGTATTCGTTTTTGTTCTTTTTTCCGGTCATTTCAAGAGGAATGGATTGTTAAGCCAATTCGCGATGTAAATTTCGTAAAAACGAAAGAAAACGAAAATTATAATTGACGAAGCGAAGGCGGTTACGGTTAATGCGCATAGTTTTTCCAGACAGAGAATCGACCAGCTATGGAAGCGCAGGAAAACCCGATCACCGACCTTTTCATCATCGGCGGGGGGATCAACGGATGTGGAATCGCCCGGGACGCCGCGGGGCGGGGTCTTTCGGTTAGCCTGGCTGAAATGAACGATCTGGCCTCGGCCACGTCGTCGGCATCGACAAAGCTGTTTCACGGAGGGTTGCGGTATCTCGAATACTTCGAGTTTCGCCTAGTCCGAGAGGCCTTGATCGAACGCGAAACCCTGCTGCGGGCCATGCCGCATATCAGTTGGCCAATGCGCTTTGTGCTGCCCTATCACAAGGACATGCGATTTGACGCGGAAACGCCGACTTCGCGACTGCTCAGCACAGTGATGCCGTGGATGCGGGGCAGGCGTCCGGCCTGGCTGATCCGGTTGGGTCTATTTCTCTATGACCATCTCGGCGGGCGCAAAATCCTGCCGGGCACATCGTCGCTGAACCTGCGATCAGTGCCGGAAGGCAGGCCTTTGAAGGGTAAATTCGAAACCGCCTATGAGTATTCCGACTGCTGGATCGAGGATTCGCGCCTAGTCGTCCTGAACGCCCGCGATGCGCAGGCACGCGGCGCCGAGATCATGGTTCGCACCGAAGTCATGTCAGCAGATCGCGTTGACGGGCTGTGGCATGTAACGGTTCGAGACCGGGATAGCGGAACCCAACGTGTCATTTGTGCAAAGATGCTGATCAATGCCGGCGGCCCCTGGGTCGGCGACATTATTCAGACCAGGATCCGCATGAATTCGCGCGATGGCGTGCGGTTGGTTCGCGGCAGCCATATCGTGACGCGCAGGCTGTACGATCACGACAAATGCTATTTCTTTCAGGGCGAAGACGGCCGGATCATTTTCGCAATTCCTTATGAGCAGGATTTCACCTTGATCGGAACCACCGATCAGGATCATCCTGATCCGTCCCAGCTGCCGGTCTGCACCGAGGACGAGCAGGACTATCTGTGTGCCTTCGCCTCGAAGTACTTTGATCAACCCGTATCGCGCGAGGATGTCGTATGGACCTATTCCGGCGTACGCCCGCTTTATGATGACGGGGCCAGCAGTGCTACGGCCGCGACGCGGGATTATACGCTAAAGGTCGATGCACAGGGCGGTGCGCCTGTTCTGAATGTCTTCGGCGGAAAAATCACGACCTATCGCCGGCTGGCCGAAAGCGCGATGGAAAAGGTTGCCGAACATTTCCCGGCTCTGTCCGAGCCGTGGACCGCTGGTGTCGCGTTGCCGGGGGGTGATTTTCCGGTCGACGGGGTAGAGGATCTGGTTCAAGGCTTACGATCGGATTACGGTTTTCTGGACGAAAAATGGGCGCGCCGTCTGATCCGGGCCTATGGAACCGAAGCGCGCCTGATGCTGGGCGAGGCCCAAAACGCAGAAGATCTGGGGGAGGGGTTTGGAGCTTCGTTGACGGCTCGTGAACTGGCGTGGCTGATGGACCGGGAATTCGCGCGTAATGCCGAGGATGCAATTTGGCGGCGGAACAAATTGGGTCTGCGCCTGAGCAGTGAACAGATCGCGCGCATTCAGCAGTGGATGGATGAGCGGAAACGATCAGGCGTAGCCGTATCCGCCTGATGGACAGAAAAAAGCCCCGCGGAAAACGCGGGGCTTCTTTGTTCTGTTTTATGCAGTCTCTTTCGGTGGAGCCGGATCATTCCGGGTGCCCTTGACCCATTCCCGCAGGCTTTGCATCAGAGCGTACAGGACAGGCACAAGAATGACGCCGACCAGCGTTGCCGCCAGCATTCCGCCAAATACAGCCACGCCGATGGCCTTCTGGCTGGCCGCGCCCGCGCCATTGGCTGCAAGCAATGGCACAACGCCTAGCAGGAACGAAAGTGCGGTCATCATAACTGCGCGGAAACGCTGGAATGCGGCCTCGGCCGCCGCGTCTCGGATCGACAGGCCATTGGCGCGTTGTTCCATCGCGAATTCGACAATCAGAATGCCGTTCTTCGAGGCAAGCCCCACAAGCATGATCATCCCGATCTGCGTGTAAAGATTGATGTCACTTCCCACGATGGCCACTGCAGCGACGGCGCCGAACAGGGCGACGATAACAGACAGCAGGATCGAGACAGGCAAAGTCCAGCTTTCATATTGTCCGACAAGGAACAGGTAGCCGAACAGGATCGCCAGTCCCAGGATCACTATAACCAGACTGCCCGACGCCAATTGTTGCTGCGCGGTCCCGGTCCATTCGAAGGCGTAACCGGGGGGCAGGGCGTTTGCCGATTCCTCGGTCATCACAGTGATCGCGTCGCCGCTGGACAGCCCCGGTGCGGGTACTGCTGTCACGGTAGCGGATCGGAACAGGTTGTGACGTTTCAGCAGGACCGGCCCCAGCACGTTCTCGACGTCGATCAAAGTGCCGAGTGGCACCATCTCACCCTTGGTGGACCGCACATACAGGTTGGAGATGTCTTCGACATTGTCGCGATAGGTGCCGTCCGCCTGGATCATCACGCGATAGACCCGGCCAAACAGGTTGAAGTCGTTGACATAGTACGACCCCAACTGCGCCTGCATGGTCTGAAAGATCTCGGCCACGGACACTTGCAGCGTCTTGGCCTTCTCGCGGTCCAGATCGACAAACAGCTGCGGGACATTCGCGCGGAAAGTGGTATAGGCCTGACCGATTTCCGGGCGCTGATTGGCTGCGTACACGAACGATCCTACCGCCGAGGCCAGATCCTGGGGCGTACCCCCACCGGTCTGCTGAACCTCCATCTCGACACCGGCGGACATGCCAAGACCCTGAATGGGCGGTGGGTTGAACGCCACGATCGATGCAGCGGACTCGCCGTTTGCGATTGCCAGAACTTTGGCAAGGATGGCATTTGCGCTCAGGTCGTCCTCTTGCCGATCATCCCAATTGTCGAGGTTTACGAAGATCGCAGCGCCGTTGGTGATCGTTCCGTTCAGCAGAGAGAAACCGTTGACCAGAACCGTGCTTGCGACACCGGGGATTTCCTGTATCTGCGCATCCACGCGGCGCGTGACGGCTTCGGTCCGTTCCAACGTGGCGGCGTCCGGCAATTGAACGTCGACAAACAGATAGCCGTTGTCTTCGAGCGGGATAAAGCCGCTGGACGTGTTCGACATGATCGTGCCGGTACCCATGGCAAGAGCAACGATGACACCCAGCGCGATGACCGGCAGGATCAGAAGTTTGCGCACAATGGCGACATACCCGCCGCGTACCGTGCCAATGAACTTCTCAAACACGGCAAGCAGGCCTTTGGGCGGGCCAGAGCGTTCCTTCAGCACAAGGCCGCACAAAGCGGGCGAAAGCGTCAGCGCGTTGATCGACGAAATCACCACCGCGGTCGAGATCGTGACAGCAAACTGTGAATACAATCGCCCCGAGATACCCGGCATGAATGTCACAGGCACAAAGACGGCCAGCAGAACCAGAGTGGTCGCGATGACCGGTCCGGTGATCTGACCCATCGCCTTGCGGGTCGCCTCGGCCGGGGGCAGGCCCTCGTCCGCGATGATCCGTTCGACATTTTCAACGACAACGATGGCGTCGTCCACAACGATCCCGATGGCCAACACCAAAGCAAACAGAGAGATCGTGTTCAGCGACATCCCGAAAAGCAGCAGAAAGGCGAACGTCCCGATCAGGGACACGGGAATCGCCACAGCCGGGATAATCGTTGCGCGCCAACTGCCAAGAAAAACGAACACAACCGAGATCACCAGAATGAAGGTCAGGATCAGGGTCGAGACCACATCGTTCAGCGATTGCTGGACAAAATCGGTGGTGTTGAACGGCACCTGATATTCGACATCTGTCGGGAAGGCGCGAGACAATCGTTCGAGTTCCGCCTGCACACGCTCGGACACGGCCAGCGCGTTTGCTCCGGGTGCCTGATAAATGCCAAGCACGGTGGCCGGTACAGATTGGAAATACCCCGAAGCCGAGTAGAACTGGGCCCCAAGTTCGACCCGCGCGATATCCCGGACCCGAACGATCGAGCCCGCATCACCGGTCCGAATGACAATTTCGCCGAATTCGGCAGCCGATGTCAGGCGCCCCTTGGTCTTGATCGTGTACTGGAATGTTTGTCCTTCCGGCACGGGCGGCGACCCGATTGAACCTGCCGAAACTTCGATATTCTGTTCGCGGATGGCGTTGATCACATCGCCGGGCGTAATGGACAGCGCAGCCATCTTGTCGGGATCCATCCAGATCCGCATGGCGTATTCCAGATTGGTCAGAACATCCGCCTTACCTACACCCTGCACACGCGCCAGCGCGTCCTTCAGGTTAATTGAGGCATAGTTCGACAGGAAGACGCTGTCATAAGTGCCATTGGGCGATGTCAGCGTCACAAGCAGCAACATGTTTGTCGATGCTTTCTGTGTAACCACGCCGGATGCAGTCACTTCGGTCGGCAATGACGACATGGCCTGCGCCACGCGGTTTTGCACGTTGACCGAAGCGATGTCAGGGTCGGTGCCCACTTCAAACGTAATGTTCAGCGAATACGATCCGTTATCGGATGAGGTGGACGTCATGTAGATCATGTCGTCCACACCGTTGACCTGCGCCTCGATCGGGGCGGCCACGGTGTTTTCAACGGTTTCAGCGTTCGCGCCTGTATAGGTCGTCGTGACGCTGACGACAGGTGGCGTGATGTCAGGGAACTGGGCGACCGGCAGGACAAGGTAGCCGATGCCGCCCATGATCGTCAGAACAAGCGAGATGACAAGCGCCAGCTTGGGCCGGCTGATGAACAGGGCTGAGAACATCCGTTATTCTCCCGGCTGCTCGGATGCGACAACCGCATCCACCGCGACACCCGGGCGAACCCTTTGCAGCCCTTCGACGATGACGCTTTCTCCCTCGCGCAGCCCGTCAAGCACGATGATGGCGGTGCCGAATGTATCGCCGGTGGTGATATAGCGTTGTTCGACCATCTGTTTGTCGTTGACGACCAGAACGAATTCGCCGCGCTGATCGCGTTGCAGCGCAGCCTGAGGGACCAGAACCCGCAAGGTCGGCTCCAGAGCCTCGATATGAACATTCAGGAAAGCTCCGTCGAGGATCAGGCGGCTTTCGTTGTCGAACTGGGCCCGCACGGTGATGGCGCCGGTCAGCGGGTCAATGCGGTTGTCGACAAATACGATCTCGCCGGTTTCGTCCAGCTCTGTGCCATTGGGCAGCGTCACCCTGACCACCGGGCTTTTGTTGCTTTCGGCCAGGGATGAGGCGTTTTCATCGACGGCCTGCAGAACCGTGGTGAACTGTTTTTCATTCAGCGAGAAATTGACATAGATCGGCGCTTCGCTGACCAGATTGACAAGTGGCGGATTGGTCGGGCCGACGACGTCGCCGACACTGGTGGATACCCGTCCGATCCGGCCCGTGAAGGGCGCATGAATTTCAGTATAGCTTAGGTCCAGTTCTGCCTGTTGAATGGCGGCATTGGCCGCTTTCACCTCGGCCTCGGCGACCAGTTCGTTGGCGCGGGCAATATCGCGTTCCGATTCCGGCGTGGCGTCGCGCTTGTACAATTCCTCCTTACGCGCCAGATCGACCTTGGCCAGTTCCAGATTGGCCTCGGCCCGATCCAGATCGGCTTTGCGAGCCTCCAGAGTGGCCTGATACAGGTCGGGTTCAATAGTGAACAGCAGGTCGCCCTGGGTCACGGACGCCCCGTCCTCGACATTCTGGCTGTCGAGAAACCCGCTGACCCGGGCGACAATATCTACCTTGTCGATGGCTTCGGCGCGCCCGATGAACACGGCCTCGTCAGTGATTTCCTCGGAATAGGCGGCCGCGATGGAAACCTTGGGCGGCGGCGCGTCGCTTTGTTCCTGTGCCAGTGCAGGTTGTACCATGCCCAGACAGGCCAGAACGGCAAAATACTTGCCAAGTGTCCTGACTGCTCCGCTGCTACGGAAAATCGGGTGCTTTGCTGCAAGGGACATGGAAAGAGCCTCGTTCAATCTATGGATTAGGCGCCGCGATGGCATGTGTGCCTTTTTGAGTCGGCGGAATTACGTGGCAGGATGGCCGCTTTAAGACAATATCTCAAGTGTCTTGAATGTGTTCCCTTCCACTATGCATGCAGAGATTTCTCCGCCGATTGGTACATTTAGGTCGGTGCCCAAACAAAAACGGGGGCTCAAGCGGCCCCCGTTTTGGTATTTCACATGAATGTTCGGTCAGGTGCGCGTTCCGGCAAACCGCGTTTGCCAGTCTTCGCGTTGTTCGTCGGTGATCTTGGCGAACAAAACCTCGGGCACTGTGAACGCGTGACCGGCGGGCAGGGCGTTGAGCGCGTCGGCGACATCGTCGGGCCAGCCGGTGTCCAGCGTGTTCATCGCGCTCAACATCCGGGCCGAGGTGTCGGGGATGAACGGAGCGCTTAGAACTGCATAAAGCCGGATCAGGTTCAGGCCTAGCCGGACCTGCGCGGCGGCCTGTTCAGGGTCTTCCTTGAAGGTCGACCAAGGGGCGGCGGCTTGCAGATATTCATTGCCCGCAACCCAAATGGCCCGCAGTTCTTGCGCGGATTTGCGGACATCCATCGCCTCCATGTGACCTTCATAAGCGCGAACACGTTTGGTGAGCTCGTCAATCAGCGCCTGTTCCCGGTCGCCGAAGGCACCGCCTTCCGGCACGGCCTCGCCGAATTTCGAGCGGCAGAACTTGGTGATCCGGCTGACAAAGTTGCCCAGCACATCGGCCAGGTCCTTGTTCACGGATTGTTGGAAGTTTTCCCAGGTGAACTCACTGTCGCTGCTTTCGGGCGCATGGCTCAGCAACCACCAGCGCCAGTAATCGGCAGGCAGGATCTCCAGCGCCTGATCCATGAACACGCCACGCCCCTGAGAGGTCGAGAACTGTCCACCATCGTAGTTTAGGTAGTTGAAGGATTTCAGATGGTCCACCATCTTCCAAGGCTCGCCCGATCCCAGAATGGTGGCCGGGAAGGACAGTGTGTGGAAGGGCACGTTGTCCTTGCCCATGAACTGAACGTAACGGACATCATCTGCACCCTTGTCGGTACGCCACCAGCGTTCCCAATCGGCGTCGGTCCTGCCGTTCGCATCTGCCCATTCTTTGGCGCAGGCGATGTATTCAATCGGCGCGTCGAACCAGACATAGAAGACCTTGCCCTCCATTCCCGGCCAGTCCTGTTCGCCTTTCTTGACCGGAACGCCCCATTCCAGATCGCGGGTGATACCCCGGTCTTGCAGGCCGTCGCCGTCATGCAGCCACTTTTTGGCAATCGATGTGGTCAGGATCGGCCAGTCTGTCTTGCTGTCGATCCATGCATCCAACTGGTCTTTCATCGCTGATTGACGCAGATACAGGTGTTTGGTTTCGCGCACTTCCAGATCGGTCGAGCCGGATATCGCCGAGCGCGGCTCGATCAGGTCGGTCGGGTCCAACTGCTTGGTGCAGTTCTCGCACTGGTCACCGCGCGCGCGCTCGTAGCCACAGTTGGGGCAGGTGCCCTCGATGTAGCGGTCGGGCAGGAACCGTTTGTCGGCGTTGGAATAGACCTGTTTCTCGCTGACTTCGCGGATCAGCCCGGCGTCATCCAGTTTGCCTGCAAAATGCTGCGTCAATTTCTTGTTCTGCTCGCTGGACGAGCGTCCGAAGTAATCGAAGCTCAGGCCAAACCGCTTGGCGATATCGGCCTGAATGCCGTACATCTCGGCGCAATATTCCGCGACCGGTTTTCCTGCCTTGGCGGCAGCCAGTTCGGCCGGTGTCCCGTGTTCATCGGTGGCGCAAAGGAACATGACCTCATTCCCCCGGCCACGCTGGTAGCGTGCGTAAAGATCAGCAGGCAATTGCGAGCCGATCAAATTGCCGAGGTGCTTGATCCCATTGATGTAAGGGATCGCCGAGGTGATGAGAATCCGAGCCATTTTCCGTTTCCGCGTATCTGTCTGCGCGCCCGTCTACAGTATGAATCTCGCCAGCAAAAGACCGGTTACACCGATAGACGCCCGAAAAGACGCGTAAGTGCAGAAGCAATGTGGCCTTCGCGCGGTGGTCTCGGACCATGTATGATGGTCGCGCAAATTGTTAACGGGGGTTTGAAATGAAGCTATTCGGGGTTCATCGCCTGATACAGGTGTCCGCCATTCTGTGTCTGACAGCATTCGCCACGCCGAGCGTTCAGGCTGACCAAAGCAAAGCCATGGATGCAATTGAAAGCTTTGACAAGGCGATGCTGTCGGTTTTTCGCCGTGGCCAGGATGCACTAACGTCTCAGACCCGACCGGTCATGGTGATCGCGCGGGATGTTACGATCCTGTCCGAGAATGGTCAGGTGTCCTTTCCCAGGGGCGCGCCAAACTATCTAATATTCAAGTCCACATCCCACGTTCTTTTAGGGATCATCGGTGCCGTCACCCCCTGGCCCGAGGAAGATGACGCTGATGCAAGGTGGAAAAAGGACTTTGCAGCCATTGCGCAAGAAATCGACACGTTGTTGCCGTCGTTGGAGGGTCTTGACCTGCCTGAAAACGAGATTTCCCGACAACGACAGATGCTTGAGGCCGCGCGCACCTTCACCAGCGGGGCGGTCAAGCACGGTACCCTCACGCGGCAGGACGTAGCAAACGCGATCAACGAGATGCGTCCGGTTTGGGCGGCCAACATGCGCCAAGCGGCTCGGGCCGAGCTGTCCACGTTACACAAGGCCGTGTCAGATGCGCGTGCCGCCGTCAGTAAAGAAGACTGGGACAAAATGTATGTCGTTCATCACGGCGGGTCCAATGTTACGGGGATCAATGTCGTGGAACTGTATCTGGAGCGGGTGATGCCGCGGAAAGTTGCGGCGGGCCAGGTCATGTTTGCGGAAAATGCACATGGCAACAAGGCGATGGCCGATTTCGTCGGCTATGAGAGAATGCAACGTCACGTAGGCGCCTGGGCTTTCGGAGATCCGAGGCGAATGGAGGTTGATCTGCTGGGATATGAGGCAGGTTCAATTCTGGATGAAATGATCCCGTCTTCTCCGCCATCGGAGTAGCATCCGGGGCTTAGTTCTTCACACGACTGCTTGAACAACCAACTATGCCGCAGCACGTCGTGAAAAGGCGCAGGCCGAACACTGTCGAGCCCGGGCCGGGACTTTCCCGGCCCTTGTTTTATCGACCTTCACGCGACCGTTTCAGCAGACGGCCGACCGTGAACGAGGTGCGGGGGGCATAGACATAATTGGTCCGTTCTTCCGGCGTTGGCCGCGATCTCATCCGAGCCAGGCCAAACCCGATCAAGAACACATGGCCCAGCGCGACAAAGGCAAACAACGCTCCGGGACCGAATTCTTGGATCAGTGTTGACGAGACATAGGGCGAGGCGATTGCGCCAAGGGCGTACCAGAACATCAGGGCCGCAGAAAGTTCGACCCGCTGTTCGGTTGTGGCAAAATCGTTGGCGTGTGCGGATGACACCGAAAAGATCGGGAATGTCGTGAAGCCGAACAGTCCTGCAGCCAGCATGACACCTACCGTGCCTGTGTCACTAGCCGCCATCGTTACCCCACAACTGAGCACCGCCGCGAAGGACAACCAGATCAGTACCCAGCGTCTGTCGTATTTGTCCGCAAGCCATCCCATCGGGTATTGCGCCAACGCCCCGCCAAGCACGAACGAGGCCAGGAAGAACGCGATCTGATCCACGCCCAGACCCACTTCTTGCCCGTATACCGGGCCGACCATCCTGAACGATGCAGAACTCAGCGCGGCCACAATAACGCCCGCCACCGCCAATGGAGAGCTGCTCCAGGCCAGTTTTGGTCGTAGTCGCGGCGCGTCGGGTGTTTTGGGCTGGCTGGCCCGGGTCAACGTCAGCGGCAGCAACGCGGCGCAGCACAGGATGGCCAGCAAATTGTACGAGACATAAGAGGCAGGCGGCAGGACCGCGATGATCAGCTGAGCGCTTAGGGACGCCCCCATATCCACGATACGATAAGTGCCCATGGCGCGCCCGCGTGTCTCGTTCGTGACCTTGGCGTTCAACCATGCCTCGATCACCGTATAGCTTCCCGCAACGCATGTGCCCGAGGCTACGCGCAACGCGGCCCAGATATATGGATTTTCAGTCAGTGTGTGTCCGATCAGCCCCATGGCCCCCAGCGCGGTGCACACGGCAAAAGCGCGGGAATGGCCGACGTTGCCCATCAGACGCGGAGCCCACCAGCATCCTACGAAAAAGCCCAGGAAATGGGCCGAACCCAGCATACCGATCTGCTCGGTGGTAAAGTTGAGCGTCAGACCGGAAATTGCGTCCAGTGGACCCACGCCGCCTGTCGACAGTTGTAGTAAAATGACGGAAAGAAACAGGGCCGCAAAGGAAATGAGTGTACGCATGATGTTCTCAACTTGACTGTCCGGGCCGGGATTTCACGCACGTTATCGACCTTGCGGAGTCGTTTTTGTCAAATCCCTTCAGTCTTTACCTTTGATTTCGGCACGAATGTCCAGCCCCACTGTGTCCTGCACCAGATCGGCATAGCCCGACGCGCCAAAATCGTGCCGGTTCAGGGCGCCGCGCAGGCGGATCGACAATTCGTTCAGGTCTTGGGTCGCAGTGCCGCGCTGACGGTACAGCGCGGCCTGCAGTGTGATCGGACGTGTGATGCCGCGCAGGGTCAGATCGCCGGTAATTTGCGCGCCGTCTGAGATTCGGCCACTTTGGCCAAGTTGAATGCGGGTCGATCTGAAACGGATGGTCGGATAGGTGCTGGCGTCCAGCACACTCGCGCTCAGCACCGGTCCTTTTGCAATGGGCATTCGGGTTCGCGCCTTGGCAACATCCATCAGGACATCGACCTTGCTGTTGGCAAGGTCTGACAGGTAAAGGGCAATGCTGGCCGACCGGATCGGCATGGTGCCGGATTGCAGGATTCCGGCCAGGTCGAATGTAAAGCTGACTGTGGTTCCGTCTGGAACAAGTTCGTAAGGGCGCAGGGCCGCCTGTGCCGGGTGCGGCAGGGCTGCTGCGGCCAGACCGGCCAAGACGTCGCGTCGGGTCAGGCGCGTCATGCGGTGCCGTATTTGCATTGGAAATTGACTTGTCTGGTTAACATCGGGGCCCTGAGGTGGATTGGTTAGCTCTGACCCTCAGCTAGAGCCCGGCTTTGTGTTTGGCCAATCACATCCTTCGTGAATGGCCCGATCAGGCCGGAACATCCTGCGCTTCGGTCCGGTGCAGGTGCAGGCCCGCGCGCGGTTTGGTCTGGGTGGCTTGCCAGCTGACCGGGGGCAGGGCGCGGGCGCGGCGGCGGGTCAGAGTCCAGGACCGGGCCTCGACCTTGTGGTTCGCCGCCATGTGCCAGCGCGTCTCGACACCTTGCGCGCCGCCATCGCCGGGTGTCAGCAGCAGCCCGAGCGGTGCCCGCCCCATCGCGCCGCCCTGTTCTGCGGCCAGATGCATCCGTCGTACCGGTGTCAGCCCGGGCGCACCGGGCAGGTCGCCAATGATCAGCGGGATGGCCCCGCTGCGCAACGCCTCTTCCATGCACCACAGCAGGTCTTCGGCGCGGTTGGGGCGGACGAACAGGAAACGCGCGGGGTCGGCAAAAGGCATCATCCCGTCAGGGTTCAGCTGGCCGGGCTCCCACGCGGGGGAAATCCACAGCACCGGCCCCTGTGCCTGACCCGCCAGCCACATGGCAAAGCTGCGTCGGGCAGGGCCGCAGGCCTCGTGCACGCGGGCCAGTTGCAGGGTGATCTGAGGGTGCAGTTTTATCCCCGGCGCCTCGCGCGCGGGTTTGCGGCCAAGAAGGTGTGCAGACATGCCGTCAGGTTAGCATGTTCCCATTTTGTTCTCAAGATCGGATGTGATCCCGGAAGCTATTTAACGAGACAGGATCAGACGGCCATCGGCAAACTGGATGTTCGAGAAACGATGCAGATAATCCATGCCCAGAAGGGACTGATGCAGCTCGCCTTCGTTGATCCAGGCCGAGATGTTGCGGTCTACGATCGGGCCAAGCTCGAGGCTGTCCAGACGTACGGGCGCTGTCCGGACTTCTCCGTTCGCGGTGGCGGCGCGGCCAAAATAGTTCAACTGATCCGGATCAATGCCGACGCGCCTTGCGTCTGCGGAACTCAGGACAATCTGACTGGCTCCGGTATCGACGAGAAATGTAATCGGCTCTCCGTTCACCAGAACTGGCAGGTAATAGTGCCCGTCATAAGACCGGGGAACCTCAACCGTGTCGCCGGTTACGGACATCTGCGCCGAAGGGCCCACGGTTGAACGGATGTCTTCCCACAGACCCACCACAGCTATCACGCCAATAAAGATGAACACCCAGGCCATCATCTGTTGCAGGGTCTTGTTCAGCGATTGCCGGTTCTGAGAGATGAACCAGGCCACCACCGCTGCGCCGAGCAGGCTCAGATACGCCAAACGTGCAATGCTGTCGCCATCCATACCGTTATCCCAACAATATTACCTGAGTGATATATGGGGATTCAGGACGCAAATCCAAAGGCCTTAAGGCCATCCAAGATGAACTGAACCGACAATGCTGCCAGCAACATGCCCAGCAGGCGGGTCAGTACGTTCAGCCCGGTTTTGCCCAGAATACGGGCCACAGCGCCGGATGTCAGATACATCACGAACACCATCGCCAGCACGACCAGCATCACACCGATGACGACGGCCAGCCCCTGTATGCCGGGCTGCTGACCCGCCAGCAAAATCATCGTTGCAATCGCGCCCGGGCCTGCAATCAAAGGAATGCCCAGCGGAAAGACTGACGGATCGGGGTGTTCTTCTTCCTCGGCGCTGGTTTCACGCCGTTTTGTTCGGCGTTCAAACAGCATGTCGAGCGCTGTCAGGAACAGCAGGACGCCACCTGCGACCCGGAATGCCTCCATCGAGATACCGACAAACCCCAGAAGCGCTTCGCCAAAGGCGGCAAACATGGCCAGAATGACGCCCGCCGTCAGACACGCGCGGATTGCGATCGAGCGGCGCGTGTTCCAATCCATGCCCTGGGTCAGCGCCACAAAGATCGGTGTTTGCGCAGGCGGGTCGAGCACCACGAATAGCGTCGTGAACGCGGTAATCAGGAATGCGCTGTCTATCACTGTTTGCTGCTCCGTTGCAGGTCTTGCAGGACACGCAAGGCGTCTTGCGACTGCGCTGCGGGGACATAGATGTGGTCGTGGTGATATCCCGCGACCATGTTTGCAGGTATTCCATGCCGCGCCAAAGCACCAGATACGGCGGCGGTAAGGCCTACGCCCTCCAGCGAGGAATGAACCTGCAATGTGATGCAGTGCATTGGGACCGTGTCTTGTGGCGCGCTGTCAATCGGGACGATCAGGGACAACCCCTCCGCCTCGACGCAGCTTGCACGTGTTCCGTCAGGCCAGGGTTTGTTGTCAGGCCAGACCACAAAGGCAAACGCACCAGGCTGCAAAACGGGGCGCATGCCGGAAATCATGGCATTGGTGTCCTTGACGGGTTGGGTCATGCGGATTCCGCTTGTTCCAGTCGTTCGGCGGCCGCAACCCACAAGGTCTCGGCCTTTTGCATGGCTTCGACAACTTCGGCAAATTTACGGTTCCAGGATTCCAGATCGTTGATCCGGTCGTCTTCATACAGCGCGGGGTCCGCCAGTTTGGCCGACAGCTTCTCATGCATGTCGCTCAACTTCTCGATCCGGTCCTCACATTTGCGCAGATCAGCGCGCAGGGCCAGCATCGCCTCGCGCGACGGGCGTTTGGGTTTGGCCGCTTGCGGCTTTTCCTTGAGTGGTTTTTCTCGGGCCAGCAGCATGGCGCGATAAGCTTCAAGGTCGCCGTCAAAGGGCTTGACCGTGCCGTCCGATACCAGCCAAAGCCGATCTGCGACCAGCGACAGCAAATGCATGTCGTGGCTGACCAGAACAACCGCGCCGGAATATGCAGTCAGCGCCTCGACCAGCGCCTCGCGACTTTCGATGTCCAAATGGTTTGTCGGCTCGTCGAGGATCAGCATATGCGGCGCGTCGATCGTTGCGATCAGCAGCGACAGGCGGGCCTTCTGTCCACCCGAGAGGCGGCCCACCTCGGTCTCGGCCTGATCGGCGTTCAAACCGAATCCGGCCAGACGAGACCGCCACTTGCCCGGCGCCTCGTTTGGGCGCAGGCGGCGCAAGTGATCCAGCGGCGTTTCATCAACATAAAGCTCATCCACCTGATGCTGGGCGAAATAGCCGATCCGCAACTTGTTGCTGCGGGTCATTTTGCCGGCCATCAGGGGCAGGCGGTCGGACAGCAGCTTGGACAGGGTCGATTTCCCCTGACCGTTCTTGCCCAACAGCGCAATGCGGTCGTCCTGGTCGATGCGCAGGTTCAGACGTCGCAGAACCTCGGTCTCACCATAGCCCGTCACGCCGCCTTCGATCTGGATGATCGGAGGAGATAGCTCCTCGGGTTCAGGAAAGGAGAATGCGCGTAGCGCGGCTTCTTGCGGGGTCGAAACCAGTTGGATGCGTTCGATCATTTTCAGGCGCGATTGGGCCTGAACGGCTTTAGAGGCCTTGTACCGGAACCGGTCCACAAAGCTTTGCAGATGGGCGATGCGCGCCTTGGCCTTGGCGTTCTCGGATTCAGCCTGCGCCAGCCGCTCGGCGCGACGCTCGGCGAATTTGTCATAGGACACCGCGTAATAGGTCAGCTTGCGGTCTTCCAGATGAAGGATCGATCCCACCGCGCGGTTCAGCAGACCCCGGTCGTGACTGATGATGATGACCGTATGCGGATATTTCGCCAGATAACTTTCCAGCCACAGCGCACCTTCGAGGTCCAGATAGTTGGTCGGTTCGTCCAGCAGCAGCAGATCGGGTTGCGAAAACAGCACCGCCGCCAGTGCAACGCGCATCCGCCACCCGCCTGAGAAATCCGAACAGGGCCGCAACTGGTCTTCATCGTCAAAACCCAGTCCTTTCAGGATCGAAGCCGCGCGCGCCTCGGCCGACCAGGCGTCGATGTCGGCCAGACGAGTCTGGATATCGGCAATCCGCGCCGGGTCGGTGGCAGCGTCGGCCTCGGCCAACAGCGCGCTGCGTTCGGTGTCGGCGGCCAGAACCGTATTGATCAGCGAAACATCGGAGGAGGGGACCTCTTGCGCCACCCCGCCAATCCGCGCGCGGCTGGGCAGCTTGATGTTTCCCGATTCCAGCGCCAGTTCCCCACGGATGAGGCGGAAAAGGGTGGTCTTGCCGGTGCCATTGCGCCCGACAAGACCCACCTTGTGGCCGTCAGGAATTGTTGCGCTGGCCCCGTCGAACAGGGGACGGCCTTCTACCGCGTAGGTTATGTCTTCAATCCGTAACATGAGCCGCTCATAACAGAGGGTGAATTTGGCCGCCAGCAGCTTGACATGTTCAGCACGGGATCAATGTGATAGCGCTGACATGTTTTCACCCGGAACGGATTGTTGAATGAGACCCGCGCGAACGCCTCCATCCCTGATCACGCTGGTCCTGATCACTGCGTTGTCGGTTCTGTCGCTGAACATGTTTCTGCCGTCTCTGCCGCATATCGGCGAGGACTTGCAGGCAGATTACGGTCTCGTGAACCTGTCTGTTGCAGGGTACCTGGCGCTGTCTGCGGTTTTGCAACTGATCATGGGGCCTTTGTCCGACAGGTTCGGTCGCAGGCCGGTATTGCTGAGCTGCATGGGACTTTTCGTCATCGCCTCGATCGGCTGCGCCATGGCCCAATCGATCTGGGTGTTTCTGGGTTTCCGTATGTTGCAGGGCGCTGTTATCGCGGGGCAGGTTCTGGCGCGCGCCGCCATCCGCGACATGCATCCTCCCAATGAGGCCGCCAGCAAACTGGGTTATGTCTCGATGGCCATGGCACTGGCGCCAATGCTTGGCCCGATGCTGGGCGGAGTGCTTGAGATGTTGTTCGGCTGGCGGGCCGGATTTGTTCTGTATTTCCTGATGGGAACAGGACTTCTGGCGCTGGTCTGGGTCGATCTGGGCGAGACCAATACCAACACAACCGCAACCTTCACCGCCCAGATGAAGCTCTATCCGCTGCTGTTCAACTCGCGACGGTTCTGGGGGTATTCATTCTGTGCCGCCTTTTCCATCGGCGGGTTCTACGCCTTTATTACCGGTGCGCCGCTTATTGCGGCCACGTGGTTCGATCTGAACCCGGCCTTGCTGGGGCTTGGAATCGGGATCATCACGATGGGGTTCATGGCCGGAAGCTTTTTGACCGGACGGCTTGCAGCCCGCACAAGACTGAGCACCCTGATTCTTGCAGGGCGAGTGATCGCTTCGGTCGGCCCCTTGATCGGCTTGATGACCTTTGCAGGGGGTGTGGGGACTGTCTGGTCCTTCTTTGGTTCCGCCGTGTTTGTCGGGTTTGGGAACGGGCTGACCGTGGCCAACGCGACCGCTGGTTTGATGTCAGTGCGGCCCCAGCTTGCAGGCAGCGCAGCAGGTCTTTCGGGCGCTATGACAGTGGCCTTGGGCGCAATCCTGACTTCGGCCACCGGGGTGCTGGTCACCCCTGGAAACGCACCCTTCATCGTGCTGGGGATGATGGGCGTCAGCAGTTTCGCGGGCCTTCTTGCCGTGCTCTATGTGCGCTGGATCGACCAGCGCGACCCGTTGCCCGACACGATCTGATCCGCAAATCATCATAGTGCTTTTCTTAAGGGACAGACCATGCTAGGCGGCGCGCGATGGATTTCGGCGCGGGTCCGCGTCATATAGTAAGGAGAGGCCGACATGGCACTGGAACGCACATTCTCGATCATCAAACCCGATGCAACCCGCCGCAACCTGACTGGCAAGATCAACGCCAAGTTCGAAGAAGCCGGCCTGCGCATCGTTGCGCAAAAGCGCATCCACATGACCAAGGAACAAGCCGGCAAGTTCTACGAAGTACATGCCGAGCGTCCGTTCTATGACGAACTGTGCGAATTCATGTCGTCGGCTCCGGTCGTCGTTCAGGTTCTGGAAGGCGAAGGCGCCATTGCAAAGAACCGTGAAGTCATGGGCGCAACCAACCCTGCAGACGCAGCAGCTGGCACCATCCGCGCCGAGTTCGCTGAATCGGTTGGCGAAAACTCGGTCCACGGTTCGGACGCACCTGAGACAGCAGCGGTTGAAATCGCTTACTTCTTCTCGGGCATCGAACTGGTTGGTTAAGCCACCACTTTGGTGAACAGATTAGGCCGCCTCCGGTTTCGGGGGCGGTTTTTTTGTTCAAACTGGCTTGAGGTCATTCGACGTGATGCGCACTCCAATGGCGTCGAGGTCCGAAACCAACTTCGATTGCGGGGCGGTCTTTGTATTGGCCTTGATCGCATCGAACCTTTGACGCAGCGCTTTCTTTTCCTCGCCTTTGCAATCGTTCCAGGGGCGGCCCTGCAATCCCATGACAAGTACATAGTAGCCAATGAAATGCGGTCGTGACCCTGCGTGAAGCAGCCGGGCATACGCCGCGTCGGCCCCCAGTTCGCGCAACTCCTGCGCCGAATGAATTCCAGCGCGTGCGCATGCCTGTTCAAAGGCAGGGCCGAGGTTGCGGATGGATGAAACAGGATCTGACATGCCCAAGTCTTATCTGGACGCCGTGATGCTGTCATCCGGTTGATGGAGTGTCGCTGGCCCGAAGGATAACTCAGACGCAATGCTTGCCTGACAACCCAAGCTACGGTTTCATGGTGTCATATTGCCGTGCAGTCTCTGATATTGGAAAAGCAAGGAAACCGGTAACAATCGGTGGCCGTTTACAATATCGCGAAAGCCGGGCGGTCGAAGAAGGGTGAGCGTGCCAGAAATCATGGAAACTTTTTTGACCGATGAGCCCCGCGTACCTCTCAAGGACCGACCCTGATGGTGCAACTGGCCGGAGTGTACGTTGTTGAAGGGAAATTTGACCCGCTTGCGTTCGACAAGGGCCTGAAAGGGCTGGCCTTACGGGTTGAAGGTGGGAATTCGCCGCAGTCCTTCAACTGGCTGGATTGCCACGATCAATCGCTCAGGTCGGCAGGGTCGATCTTGCTGGAGGTCGGCGAAACACTGCGGCTTTTGCAGGGCAATGCAGGATTTCCGGTTCAGAAGGGCACAGGCACGGGAAAGTTCGTTCAGGATCTATCGGACGGTCCGGTACGTGATGCATTGAACGGATTTCCAAAGCTGCGTGCATTGATGAACCTTGGTGCAGGAGATTTGGAAATCCAGGAATTTGCCGCAGTTGACAATTTGGAAAAGACGCGAGTGCGCGGCGAACTGATTTCACTGAAATCCGAAAACAGGCAGGCGACCCTGGTGCGAGTTCGTTCCCTGCGCGGATATGAACCCGCCTATGAAACGATCTGCGCAGCATTGCAGGAAATGGCCGGGGACGAAGGCGGTCTTGATGTCGTTTACCCCATCCTGTTCCCTGAAACGCCCCCGTATCAATCCAAACCTATCGTACTTTTGGGAAAAGAAGAGCCTTCAATCGAGGTTGCCGTGGATCTGATGCGCACCTTTCTGGCTGTTGCGCGGCGGAACGAAGCGGGTGTTATTGCCGACATTGATACCGAGTTTCTTCACGATTACCGCGTTTCGTTGCGGCGTGTCCGCTCGGTTCTCAGCCTGTTCAAAGGGGTCTTTTCACCTGCGCATACGAATGCCCTCAAGCGGCAATTTTCCGACCTTATGGCCCCGACCGGTCGTTTGCGGGACTCGGATGTATATCTTTTGGAAAAGGATATATATTTCAGCTTGATACCGCCCAATCTTCATGATGGTGCCGAGGCCATGTTTCGGCAATTCCAGACAGAACGTGCGCAGAATCTTTCAAGCATGTCCCGTCGGTTCCGCAGTGCAGCCTATCAAAAGCAGATGGATGACCTTGCGGCGCTGCTTGCAGCTCCCCAGTCTTTGCAACCCGGGCCCAACGCCGAACGCGGCGCTTATCAATATGCCTGCGCCCTGATCTGGAAACGCTACCGCAAGGTTTGCAAAAGGGCGCGGCGTATATCCCCCATGACCCCGAATAAAGCGGTCCACGATCTCAGGATCGACTGTAAGAAACTCAGGTATCTTATGGAATTCTTTGCACCGCTGTTTGATGCAAAGGCATTCAAGTCGATCATCAAGCCATTGAAAAAGTTGCAAGATAATCTGGGGCGTTTCAATGACTGTTCAGTCCAGCAGGACGCGCTGCTAGGGTTTGTGACTAAACAGTCGAACACACAAGGCCGGGTGGATGCCCAAATGGCCTTGGCCGCTGGTGGGCTGATTTCGGTGCTTGATCAGCGGCAAAAATCCGAACGGGATCGTGTGATCGCCAATTTCAACCATTTTGACAGCCCGGACATCCGGCATCTTTTCCGCAGCTTGTTTCATCATAAGGGGGACTGAGGATTGAAAACCATTGCCTGTTACAGCAACAAAGGTGGTGTGGGGAAAACCGCGACCTCGGTCAATCTTGCCTATGCTTATGCGCGTTCGGGTCAAAACGTGCTGCTGTGTGATCTGGATTCCCAAGGGGCGTCAGGATTCTACCTGCGGGTAAAGCCGTCAAAAAAGCTGACTGAAGCGCGATTCTTCGAGGATGTGGAACGGTTTACCAAATCGATCCGCGCCAGCGACTTTGACCGGTTGGACGTCCTGCCTGCCAACCTGACCTATCGCGATTTCGATGTTTTCCTGTCACGAATGAAAAACAGAAG
This sequence comes from Ruegeria sp. CG4, assembly GCF_056537185.1. NCBI lineage: Bacteria > Pseudomonadati > Pseudomonadota > Alphaproteobacteria > Rhodobacterales > Roseobacteraceae > Ruegeria > Ruegeria sp. CG4. The sequence continues at coordinate 261,411 of NZ_JBQFRB010000001.1, forward strand.
ATCCCGGTTGAAGAAAGCCCTGGTTGCGGCGGGCAGTGACTATGATGTGGTCATTCTGGACTGTCCGCCAAACTTTTCGACATTGTCCGAGAACGTATTCAAGGCTGCCGATCAGATTGTGGTTCCAGTCATTCCGACGACCTTGTCGGAACGGACATTCGATCAGCTGATCGGTTTTTTTGAACAGCAAAAACTGCCCAAAAAGAAGCTCAAGGCCTTCTTTTCCATGGTGCAACGGCGCAAGACCCTTCATCTGGAAACGATGGATGGAATGCGAAAGCTGTATCGCAAGAGGTTCATGAAAACGGTCATACCCTTCGCAGCCGATATTGAACGCATGGGTAAGCACCGTGCGCCCGTCAGCGTTTATGCGGGCTCGAGCGTGGCAAGCCGGGCCTACAAGGCGCTGTTTGACGAGTTGGAGGCCCTGACATGAGCACGGAAATCGAACGTAAGTTTCTGGTGGCTGAACGGCCTGATCTGACAGAAACGCGCAAGGCCTTGGTGCGGCAGGGCTATCTGACTGCGCCAGACGATTCCACCGAACTGCGGTTGCGTCAGAAGAACGACGTTCATTACCTGACACTGAAGGGAAAGGGTGCAATGGTGCGTGTGGAAAGAGAGGCTGAAATCACACCCGAACAATTCAACACCTTCTGGCCCGAGACCGAGGGCCGCAGGGTCGAAAAAGAGCGCTATACCGGGGAGCTGCCGGATGGTCGGGTGTTTGAGCTGGACGTGTTTCTGGGCGATCTTGCGCCCTTGTCTCTGGTCGAGGTCGAGTTCACATCGGAAGCCGAAGCAGAAGGGTTCAGGCCGCCAAGCTGGTTCGGTACAGATGTGACCGGGGATAAGCGTTATAAAAACAAGATGATGGCGATTGGCGGGATTCCCGATTAACCCTTTCGCGCCAGCGTCAGTGTTGCTTCAAGCCCCGGATTGCAATTACGTGCCGAGAATTTGCCCCCATGCATGTGCGAAATTGCCGCGACCAGCGCCAGACCCAGCCCGGAATTGCGCTCGGTGCGCGCGGGATCAAGCGTGACGAATGGCAGTTGCAAACGGGGCAGGTCCTCGGGCGGAACACCGGGACCCTGGTCTCTGACGCTAAGAAGAACGTAATCCTTTATTCCGGACAGGTTTATCGTTATTTCAGACCCTTCGGGCGCGTATCTCATAGCGTTTTCGAGTAAGTTTGACAAAGCTTGGGACAGAAGCGGTCGATGCCCCTGAATGGGCTTTGCTTCGCCGGATACTACAAGTCGGATACTCTGGTCCGCCGCGACAGGCTCGTACAGGTCCACCACGTCGCTCACCAACTGTTGCAGGTCAACTGGTTCGAACTGTTCCCGGCCCAGACCGGCCTCGGCGCGTGAAATTTCGGTCAACTGACCCAATACCCGCAAAACGTGGTCGATTTCACCGGTCGCGCGGGCAATGTCGACTTCTCGGTCCAGATCACTCTTGCCGGGATCGGTCAAGGCTTCGATCCTTTGCCGAAGCCGCGAAAGGGGCGACCGCAAATCATGGGCAATCGAGTTTGATGTCGTGCGCAGGTTGCTGATCAGTTCTTCGATCCGGTCCAGCATGTTGTTCAGGGTGCCTGCGACCTGATCGAATTCATCCCCCGTGCCGCGAATAGGAATGCGGCGGCTCAGGTCGCCGGACACGATGTTGTCCGCGGTGTCCGCAACATCCTTGAGACGGGAAAACACCAGCCGGGTTAACAACCATCCGGTCAGCAGGCTCAGGACCAGTGCAATGGCCAGGGCCAGCGCCACTGATTGAAACAGAACGCGGTCGAATTGCTGTCTGGCGGACGCGTCCCGTCCAACCAGAAGCCTTTCACCGCCGGGCAGCCGGACCGATGCCGCCGAAATCGGAACAAACTGATTGGATTCGGTTTGCCGCACCTGAAGATCGACCCAGCCGCTTCCTGCAGTCACATCGTCGGGCCATTGTGCGAGATTACCGGCAAGAGGTGTTCCAAACCTGTCCGTCAACAAATACAAAGCGTCGCGTTCGGCGGCGTTCGCAAGGCGGCGATCGATGGCTGAAATCAATCCGATCATGCCGCGTCTGTCGTATTCATCCGCCAGTCCGGTCAACTCGGCGGTTACGACAGACCGGGTTTCGCCTTCGATCGTTCTGTTTGCCGTCAAATAGACCAGTCCCAGAACAGTCGCAGTCAGCAATGTGCTGAGGATCATGCTGGCCAAAACAAGCCGTGTACGGGAATTTCGCAGGGATAGTCGCAGGTTAGCCATCAGAGATCATGTAACCGGCCCCCCGGACAGTTTCAATCAGGGGCTGGGCGTCGCCTTCATCCAACTGACGGCGGAGTTTCGAGATATGGACATCGACGACATTGGTGTTGGGATCAAAGTGATAATCCCACACGCCTTCCAACAGCATGGTGCGGGACACCACGCGGTTCTTGCGGCGCAGGAAGAATTCCAGGATCTGGAACTCGCGCGGGGTCAGGGAAATTTCACGACCGTCGCGCGTGACTTTGCGGGTCAACAGGTCCATTTCAAGGTCCCGGCAGTTCAGGGTCGGGTTTTCTTCGGCTTCCTGAGGGCGGCGCAACAGGGCCTCAATCCTAGCATGCAGTTCCTGAAACGAGAATGGCTTGACCAGATAATCGTCGGCACCGGCGCGCAAGCCTTTGACGCGCTCGTCAACAGCGCTCATGGCGGTCAGCATCAGAACGGGGGTCTTCAACCCGGCGGCGCGCATGGATTTGATCAGTGACAGCCCGTCAAGACCCGGCAACATCCGGTCAAGGACGACAGCGTCAAATCCTCCGTCGGTTGCGTGATACAGCCCCTCACGGCCATCGGCCGCAGTTTCGACAACATATCCTTCTTCGCCAAACCCCTTGGCGATAAAGTCCCGCGTCTCTTCGTCATCTTCGACGATCAGAAGGCGTCTGCTCATGATCGAGGTTCCTTTCTGCCGGGATTTAAACACAAATTTCAGATAAAGCACATGCCGGGTGCGACCAGGCACACCCGGCAGTGCCGGCAGGCTGCGGACAATTCAGACCCGCCGGCGAGGCGCGCGCCAAATTTCCCCATCACGTGGCACGCGCATGTCTCAGATCAGGCGATTTCGACCGCGACGAAGATCTGGTTGCCACCGCGATTGATCAGAACCAGCGCAGGATCAGTCTTTTCGCTGTCCAGCGCCGCCTTCAGGGCCTCCGGAGTGACCGTGTCCTGACCGCCCAGTTTGACGATGACATCGCCGCGCCGAAGCCCTGCTTTTTCAGCCGGGCTGTCCGGCGACATGTCGGTCACAACGACACCTTCGACGGATTGGTCAACACCCATTTCGGCCCGCGCGGCATCTGTCAGCGGGGCAACTGTCACACCAAGGGACGTACCGGACAGGGTCTGGTCAACCGCCTTGTCGGGTTCCGCCGATGCGGACTGATGCTGTCCGATGGTCAGTTTGACCTGTTCTTCCTTGCCGTCGCGCAACACGGTCAGCGTGCTGTCCGTGCCGACCTTGGTCGTGCCGACAAGAAGCGGAAGCTCGCTGCTGGAATCGACGCTCTGGTCATTGAAGCTGAGGATCACGTCGCCCTGCTGCAGGGCGCCTTCCGCGGGGCTGCCGGGTACGACATCCGACACAAGTGCGCCTGCTGACGAATCGATCCCCAATGCGGCCGCGAGTTCGGGGCTTACGTTCTGGATCGAGACACCCAACCAGCCGCGGCTTACCTGACCATCATCCAAAAGGTCGGCGGTGATGTGTTCGACGATATTCGAGGTTACGGCAAAGCCCAGACCGACCGAGCCGCCGCTGGGTGAGTAGATGGCCGAGTTCACGCCGATGACTTCGCCTTCCATGTTGAACAGCGGGCCGCCCGAGTTGCCTTTGTTGATGGCCGCGTCCGTCTGGATGAATTCAGCATATGGCCCTTGCGAGATGTTGCGGCCTTTGGCCGAAACGATACCGGTGGTCACGGTCGAATGCAGACCGAACGGATTGCCGATAGCGACCACGTCTTCACCGACGCGGATTACTTCACTATCGCCCATCTTGACGGCCTGCAGGTCCTCGCCCGCGTCGATTTTCAGAACGGCGATATCGGTCAGGGGGTCTGTCCCCACGATCTCGGCTTCGAAGGTTCGGTCATCGCTCAGACGGACCGTAACCGTGGCGGCATTGTCTACGACATGGTGGTTGGTGACGATGTAGCCGTCCTCATCCAGCACAAATCCCGAACCCAGCCCCTGGGCCGGGCCGCGTTGGGGGGCATCGAAACCTTCAGGCATGCCGAAGCGCTTGAAGAACTCACCGAACGGGTGGCCTTCGAAATCAAACTCCTTTCCCTGAACCGGGGTAGGGGCGGCCTGTTGTTTGGCGATAATGGTCACGACCGATGGCGAAACGGATTCGACCAGGTCTGCCAGGGCTTCATCCGCAAACGACGGCAGGGCGGTCGAAGCCAGCATGGTTGCGCCCAGGGCGCTGGCGCCGATCCAGCCAGACGTACGTGGCAAAAGAAGCGAGGATTTTCGGATGCTCATTTAGTTCTCCTGTTAACATCACGCGGTTACACCCGCGCGTTGAGACAGAAGATGCCGCTTCAGGTTTGGGCTTTCATGATCGCGAGATTAAGAAATCTTAATTCAGCCACATTCGGGCCTTCCTTTGTTACCAATCAGGTCAACCGATACCGGTCGTGAAAAGGGATCGCAGCTCACGAATCGGTGTATTGTTGCCAAAATCGCTGTCAATGGATGAAAACTGGTGAATTGAATCTGTTTGGTAAACAAAGGGGTCGCGCAAAGTTGTGCGGATCAGTAAATCGCTTTCAGGTTGTGAAGAGATATTATCTACTGACTAGACCTGAGTATAACGCATTTTCTTTTTGCCGTAATTGATCACTCCAAGCAATCATAAAACATCGGTTTGTAACTTGGCCATAAGAGCGTAATCGCGTTAAAGTTGAGCTTCAATAAGCGAGATGTTGCGCAAAAACTACCTGAATTCCTCGAAATTAACCGTTTCTTCCAATTTTAGATTGTTTGAAAGGGTCGGATAAGCGACGATGAAATTGTCCAAGCGAGGGGGAGCCAGAAGCACTAGGGGGTGCTGAAGGCTTACTCAGTACCAGAAGCGCTGAGCGGCATGTTAACGAGGGGGTCTTGTTTAGGTTCGGCAGCGTAATACCCGATAGCCTTGTAAGGTGGTTGGGTCGCGCTTTTGGAATTGGTGAAAAGTGGTAGTCTTGCTTTTGGGCAACCGGCCCGGTCGACAACGACCGGGCCGCGTCTATTTCGGGTGCCGTGTTCTGCGCCACTCGTCCCAGTCTTCTGGTGTATCCAGATCCAGCAGCGCGTTGCGTCCGGGCAGACGGTGCAGATGAACCCTGTCGGAATGTGCACGCACAACGGATTGCGCACCTTCATCGCCCTTGAGCTGGCTCAGTAACGAAAAAAGCTTGTTGTCGAAAATGACAGGGTGCCCCGGCTTTCCGTTTTCTGTTGCACCACGCCAGATTAGGTTGTCCGGATGAGCTGTGACACAGGCCGCGACCGCCTCCAGATCATTGCCTGTTAGTTCCGGAAGGTCCGCCAGCAGAACCATGACGGCTTCGGCTTCGGCTGGGATTGCGGCCATGGCACCGCGTAAGCTGGCGTTCATGCCTTCATCGGCATCCGGGATTTCCACCGCATGAACATCGAGTCCCCTCAAGACACCGTAACGCGGATGCGGGGCGGGAGGCAGCGCAACAAAGACCGGCCCGACTGCCAACGCAGCCCGGGCTGAGCGGCGCAACAGTGGGATGCCATCGACATCTTGCATCAGCTTGTCTGCACCGCCCATGCGGCTGGATTGCCCTGCGGCCAGAAGAATGACGGGTATTTGAGTCATTCCGCCATCATGCTGAGGCTGCAGCCCCGAGTCATCCCCGCATCCGCATACCATCCGCATCGAACAGCGGTTTTGAGATCACGTGCGCCTTGCGCATCTGGCCAAGTATTTCGATTTCAACTTCAAGTCCGTCGTGGACACGGTCGGTGGGCAGAAACCCCAGGGCGACGGACTTACCGGCATAATGTGAATACCCGCCGGACGTGCAGAACCCGACAACTTCGTTGTCCAGCCAAATCGGTTCGTATGCGTTTACATCTGTGTCCTCCGCGTCGACTTCAAAGGCTACAAGCTGGCGTGTGACACCGGCTTCCTTTTCGCGCTCGGCTGCCGCACGGCCAATGAAATCAGTGTTTTTTGCAAATGAGATGAACCGATCCAGTCCGGTTTCCGCAGCAGTGTAATCCGGTGAAAACTCACGCATCCACGAGCCGAAAAACTTGTCCAGACGCAGGCTCATCATCGCGCGCATACCAAACGGCACCAATCCAAACGGTTGACCGGCCTGCCACAAGGTCTGCCACAACTGTCGTTGGGCCATCGGGTCGCAGAACACCTCGTACCCCAGATCGCCGGTATAGCTGACCCTCTGAACAATGCAGTCGGTCATGCCCACCGTCATGCGGCGTACATCCATGAACTTCAGGCCTGATACGTCGTCCCGCGTACAGGCTGCCAGAACATCGCGGGCCAGGGGGCCTGCAACCTGAAATCCGTTCAGGCGATCGCTGATGTTTTCAATCTCGACATTTCCGGTTTGGTTCTGCCGGAACCAACGCATGTGAAACGCCTGGCTGCCGTAAGAGGCGGTCAGTTGAAATTCTGTTTCACCCAGACAGGAAATGGTGAAATCACCGATCAGTTTTCCTTTGGGAGAAAGCATCGGAGACAGGGACAGCCGCCCGGCTTGCGGAATTCGTCCCGCCATGATCCGGTCCAGCCAGGCCCGGGCATCAGGTCCCGTGACGCGGTATTTTCCGAAGTTGTGAACCTCGTTGATACCTACGGCTTCACGAACCGCGCGCACCTCGCGGCCAGTGGCCTCGAATGCGTCAGAACGACGGAAAGACGGGGTTTCGTAGTCCGGTTCATCGCCATGAGCAAAGTAGTTGGGAACTTCCAGCCCGAATTGCTGGCCCCAGACCGCGCCCATGTTGCTGAAAATGTCATACATCGGTGTGGTTCGGTTTGGACGCGCAGCGGGCAGTTCCTCGTTCGGGTAGGCGACGCTGAACCTTTTTTGATAGTTTTCGATCACCTTCGGGCGGGTGTAGCCGGGGCTTATCCAATCGCCAAAGCGGGCAACGTCCATGGCAAAGACGTCCCGTTCGGGTTCGCCTTCGATCATCCACTGCGCCAGCGTCAGGCCAACGCCACCGCCCTGGCTGAACCCGGCCATCACGCCACAAGCTGACCAGTAGTTGCGCATGCCCGGCACCGGCCCGACCAGAGGGTTCCCGTCAGGTGCAAAGGTGAACGGGCCGTGGATCACGGATTTCACGCCCGCTTCGGCCAGAACGGGGAAGCGTTTATAGGCAAATTCGATACTGTCAGTGATTTTGTCATAATCATCGGGCAGCAATTCGTGGCCGAACTCCCACGGGGTTCCGTCCACGGCCCAAGGCTTGCAGGGCTGTTCATAGAAACCGATGCAAAGACCGCGTCCTTCCTGCCGCAGATAGCTTTCGCCAGCGGGGTCCATCACATGCGGGTGTTCGCCGCCTGCGTCAATGATTGCTTCGATCTGCGGGATCGAGTCGGTAACGAGGTATTGGTGCTCCATCGGATGCAGCGGGAAATAGATACCCGCCATCGCCCCGACCTCGCGGGCCCACAAGCCGCCAGCGTTGACAATATGTTCGGCGTGGATCGTACCCTTGTCGGTGACGACATCCCATGTGCCGTCAGGCCGTTGCCGGGTTTCCCGAACCATGCAATGGGTTTCGATCGCGGCCCCGCCCATCCGGGCCGCCTTGGCATAGGCATGGGTCGTACCGGACGGGTCAAGATGCCCGTCGAGCGGATCATACAGCGCGCCGATGATGCCTTCGGTGTTGGTGATCGGCGCAATCTTGCGGATTTCTTCGGGCCCGACGATTTCAGTGTCCAGTCCCATGAACCGATGTTTGGCCCGTTCAGCCAGAAGCATGTCAAACCGGTCCTGATTATCGGCAAGCGTGACACCACCCACGTGATGCAGCCCGCAGGACATGCCGGTGATCTCTTCCAGCTCTTTGTACAGGCGGATGGTATAGCCCTGAAGGGCAGCCATATTGGTGTCGCCGTTCAGTGTGTGAAACCCCCCGGCCGCGTGCCAGGTGGATCCGCTGGTTAACTCTGACCGTTCCAACAGCATAACATCTGACCACCCAAGTTTGGTCAGGTGGTACAGGACCGAGCATCCGACGACACCGCCGCCGATCACGGCAACCCGGGTTGTGAGATTCATGATTTGCTCCACAAGGTTTTATGCCAGTCTGTATCGGCGGGCAGGGGATGCAACGCCAAATACGACATTGGGTGTCGCTTGGGCACGCAAACAATCGATTGCGTTGGGAGGCCGGACTCCTGCGGCTGGCTGGTATAGCATCCTGCTTCAGAGTGGGCGGATCTTCAGCCCGGTGATCCGGTTGCCTTCCCGCGCGGTGACTTCAAAGCGGAACCCGTGGAAGGAAAAGACCTGTCCGACAGTCGGGATCATCTGCGCCTCGTGAATGACCAGGCCGGCGACGGTGTTGGCCTCTTCGTCGGGCAAGGTCCATTCCATCGCGCGGTTGACGTCTCGGATCGTCATCGCGCCTTCGACCAGAAACTGCCCGTCATCGGTCCGCGTAATCGCTATTTCTTCGTCCAGATCGAACTCATCGGCGATTTCGCCCACGATCTCTTCAAGAATGTCCTCAAGCGTGATCAGGCCGCGGAGCGAGCCGTATTCATCGACAACCAGCGCAAAATGACTGTGCATGCGCAGGAATTCCCGCATCTGATCGTCCAAAGTAGTGGTTTCGGGAACGAAATACGGATCGGTGGCTACCTTGGAGATGTCGAAGGACTTCAGCCGGTCTGTGTCGCCGTCGTGTCCGCCCACCTGGGCATACATGGCGCGAAACAGGTCCTTGGCGTGCACGACGCCGACAATGTTCTCGGGCTCGTCGCGGAAGACGGGCAAGCGGGTGTGCGGGCTTTCCAGACATTGTTTCAGAATTTTTTCGGGCGCGTCGTCCGCATCGATCATTTCGATATTGGATCGATGCAGCATGATCTCTTCCACCGCGCGATCGCCCAGATCAAGCGCGCCCAGAATACGGTCCCGGTCTTCTTTTTCGACCACGCCTTCGGAATGACCCAGATGCAGGGCGCCGGCGATTTCTTCGCGCACGGCAAGGATGTTGCTGTTGGGGTCAATCTGAACGCCAAACAGGCGCAACACGCCGCGCACCAGCAGACGCACCGCCGCGACGACAGGGGAAAACACCGTCACCACGATTCCGATGATCGGAGCCACCGCGGCGGCTGCTTTTTCCGCGTTCGTGATGGCATAGGTCTTTGGCAGAACCTCGGCAAAGATCAAAACCAACAAGGTCATCACCAGCGTTGCCAGCGCCACACCGCTTTCGCCGAACAGTCGCGTAAAAAGTGCCGTTGCCAGCGAGGCGGCAAGAATATTGACCAGATTGTTGCCCAGCAGAACCGAACCGATCAGGCGTTCATTGTCGTCGGTAATGTCCAACGCTTTTTGCGCACCGCGTGATCCCTTGTCGGCTTGTACCCGCAGCTTGCCGCGGGATGACGCGGTCAACGCCGTTTCGGATCCCGAAAAGAAGCCTGACAGAACAAGCAAAAATAGGATTGCGCCGGTGGTGAACCAAAAAGCGCCGTCGATCAGTAAAGAAGTGGGTTCCATTGTTCTTTATTGTTGATGCGGTTGCGATTGTTATGGGGGTGCCACCCCTCCGGATCAAGGGTTTAGCCCTTGTTGTCCGGGTCTTTCGCCAGCGGGTGATGCTCCAACACCAGTTCTGACAGGCGTTCGTCCAGAACATGAGTGTAGATTTCCGTGGTCGCCACATCCGCATGACCCAGCAAGGTCTGGATCGACCGAAGATCTGCGCCATTGGCCAAGAGGTGGGTGGCAAAAGCATGGCGCAGAGTGTGCGGTGTGACCTTTTCGGGCGAAACACCGCCCTGAACCGCCAGTTCCTTGACCAGCAAAAAGAACCTGTGCCGTGTCAAATGGCCGGACTTGCCCCGGGACGGGAACAGAAACTGGGATCTTTGCCCACCTTTCGCGACCGTTTGGTCTTCGGCCTCGTCCCGCAGGGGCAGCCATGCCGCCAACGCATCGCGGGCAGGCGGGGACAGGGGCACCATCCGCTCTTTCCCGCCTTTGCCCAGAACCAGAAGCATGCGCGGATCGCCACGCGCCGATGAAACCGGCAGCGAGACCAGCTCGGTCACACGCATTCCCGTGGCGTAAAGAAGCTCCATCAGGCAGGTATTGCGAACCCGATCCGCGACAGTGCGTCCGGTCTGGCGTGCAGCGTCCAGCAGCCTGTCGACCTCGGGTACATCCAGCGTTTTGGGCAATCGTTTGGGCCGTCCGGGACCCTTGATCTGAATGGCCGGGTTGGTGTCGCGCCAACCTTCCTCGAAGGCGAACCGGTACAATTGCTTGATGGCCGATAATCGCCGCGCGCGGGTCGAGCGGGACAACCCCTGCGCATCGCAATCAATCAGATAGGCTTCGATCCGGTCCCTGTCGGCGTCGGCGAAACTCGAGGACCGGCGCTCCAGCCAGGCCGCAATATCTTTCAGATCGCGCCCATAGGCCAGCAAGGTGTTGGTTGCCGCCCCAAGCTCGGCCGCCTGAGCCTGTAAGAAGGTGGAAATCCACAAGTCCTGAGTGGCCGGGGATGCCATTCTCAAACTCCTTGAAGGATCAGTAACTGAAGCGCCGCGCGACGGGCTGTATCTTCAAGTCCGACGCGGCGCAAAGTGGCGATGGCAGCGGTCAGGTCCACAAGATTTCCGCGTGCACCATGGGCAAAGAGGGTCATGGCCTCCAGAATGGCCTCGCCCAGCTGATCATTGGCCAGCAAGGTTTCGATGTCGGATGGGATTGGTGCGGCCCAGACAAACCCCTCGGCAACGGCGTCTGCAAGTGGAGATGGTGATTTGGCACGACCGGGATCACCTTGCGCCAGTGCTGCCAGAAACTGTGTTCCTTGTTCCGTTTCCGGTATGTCAATTGCAGCGGCTTCGTACAATTCAGACAAAAGCAGAATGCGCCAGCGCAAGGCTTCGGATGCTTCATCTGGCAGCGTAACCCGTGACAGCCGTTCGGCAAACAGTTCGGCAAAAGGAACTTCCAGCCCGATGTCGTGCATCTGGTTCCAGACCGTCAGCAGGGCTTCGGCAATGGAGTCGCGGTTCCCGGTTTCAAGCGCGCTTTCAAACCGTTGAACAGCCGCAACCCGATCCCAGACCGCGCCCGAGGCCGCAGGTTTGCGTTCGGTATAAAGGCCAAGCAACTGATTGGGGGTCAAAGCGCCGATTCTCGTCAAACGTTCGGCTGCCTCGATCTGGGCTTTCCAGCCTGCAACATCGCGCAGGTCCGCGTTTGCAAATGCTCGGGGCAAAGGGGCCGAGGGCAAGCGTTCGCCAATGGCTTCAAACAGCCGGAAACTCAGCGGATCGGGGTTTTCAGGCTGCGGCAGATAGGCGGCCCCTTCAAACAGTTCAGGGCTAAGGAAGCGATCAAGAACCGCCAGATCTTCGTCGGGCAGAATTTGCAACGCATGCGCGGCTTCCAGTGTCAGCGCGGCCGAGACCCAGTCTCCGCGGCGCGCCTTGCAGAAGATTTGAGCAGCGTAGTCGGTCGACAGATAAGGCTGTGCAATCAAAGCGGTGCAGCTGCGGTCCTCGTCGCCAGTCAGAAGTGTGGCGTCAAACCAACGCTGAAATCGCGCTTGGCTATCGGTTGGTCCGGCAAGCTGAACCAGAGACTGGGCAGGATCAGCGGCCCCCAATTGCATCAGCCGGTCCAGGCGGGCCAATAACAGCGTTTCTTCCGCTTCTGGTCCCGAGGGCGCCCGCGCTTCAGATAGCAGCAGGGTGAACAGCAACCTTTGCATGGCTGCATTGTATTTGACCGGAACATCCGCAATCAGCTCGGCCAAACGATCTGGATCGCTGTTCTGCCACAGATCGACGGGCAGCCCGGTGACCGATGATGACACGAGGCCCAGCGGTTGCGACAAAGCCTCGAGCGGTGTGACCTGGACGTCGGGCTGAATGCCGGTCTGGGTAACCGGGGGTTCCAGCAGAACTGTACCTGGCAGGTTTTCGGGCGGATCGGTCAACCAGTCAATGGCCGAGAGAGGTTCCTGTTGCGCTTGCGCCGTACCAGCCAGAACCAGCAAAACCGCCGCTGCTTTAATTCGCATCCAAATCAACCGGTTCGCGTATTTCACTTTGCGGGGCAGAGAAGTCCGCGCCGAAGTAGGGGCCAACATAGGTATAGGCGACCAGCCCGATGAAACTCAGGCAAATGATATATATAACGAACTTGATCAAGCGGCCCATGGCTCAACGCTGCCTCAATTTTTGATTTTGACCAAGTTATAACTGGCAATTTTCACAAGATCACGTCATTCACGGTGAAATGAGCGAAATTAAGCATAACACCCGCACGGTTGACCCGTCAGCAGGCTTTGCACTGCACAAAACGGTTGTTTTGGTGGGAATGATGGGTGCAGGAAAGACGGCCGTGGGTCGCGCCCTTGCTGCGCGGCTTGGCGTGCCCTTTCTAGACAGCGATGCCGAAATCGAATCGGCGGCGAATATGACGATCCCGGAAATCTTTGAGCGCGATGGTGAATCCTTTTTCCGGACCAAGGAAAGCCAGGTCATCGGGCGTCTTCTGGATGAGGAAAAAGGCATCCTCTCGACCGGCGGTGGCGCATTTTTGTCGGGGGATAACCGACGGATGATCAGCGAACGTGGGGTGTCGGTCTGGCTGCGCGCCGATTTGAATGTGTTGTGGAACCGTGTCCGGCACAAAGACACGCGCCCCTTGCTGCGCACGGCTGATCCCCACGCGACCTTGCGTGCCCTGTATGAAGATCGCGTGCCGGTCTATGCGCAGGCTGATCTGACCGTTGTTTCGGACGGCGAAATTTCGATCGACAATATGGTGAACCGGGTAATCGAGTCTTTGATGACGCGCCCGGACGTTCTGGAACAAAAATAAATGCATCAAACCGTAAATGTGGAACTTGGAGATCGGTCTTACGACGTTGAGATTGGACCTGATCTGTTGGCGAAGTCCGGTGAGTTTATCGCGCCCTTGCTGCATCGGCCAAAAGTGGCGGTTCTGACGGACGAGAATGTCGCCGCATTGCATCTGGATGGTTTGCGCGATGGGTTGCAATCTGCAGGCATCAGCATGAGCGCGCTGGCACTGCCCGCCGGCGAGGCGACAAAAAGCTGGCCTCATTTTGAACGTGCGGTCGAATGGCTGCTGGCGGAAAAGATCGAACGGCGCGATGTCGTTGTCGCACTCGGCGGTGGCGTCATCGGCGATCTGGCCGGATTTGCCGCTGCGGTGTTGCGGCGCGGTGTGCGGTTCGTGCAGATCCCGACCTCGCTGCTGGCGCAGGTCGACAGCTCGGTCGGTGGAAAGACGGGCATCAACGCACCCCAAGGCAAAAACCTGATTGGCGCGTTTCACCAGCCCTCACTGGTGCTTGCGGATACCTCGGTCTTGGGCACCATGACACAGCGGGATTTTCTTTCGGGCTACGGGGAAGTGGTAAAATACGGCCTGTTGGGCGATGCCGCGTTCTTTGAGTGGCTTGAAAAGAACGGGCCTTCGGTGTCGTCGGGCGATATGCAGTCCCGCGTGCACGCCGTTACCCGATCTGTCCAGATGAAAGCCGACATCGTTGCGCGCGACGAGACTGAGCAGGGTGATCGAGCCTTGCTGAATCTTGGTCATACATTCTGTCACGCGCTAGAGGCAGCAACAGGATACTCGGACAGGCTTTTGCATGGGGAAGGTGTCGCTATTGGGTGCGCCCTGGCTTTTGAACTGTCCTCACGGCTGGGGCTATGCTCGCAGGAAGATCCCAGCAGGGTGCGGGCGCATCTTCAGGCGATGGGGATGAAAACGGATCTGGCTGACATTCCCGGTGAATTGCCGCGGGCCGAGGCGTTGGTGGATCTGATGGCGCAGGACAAGAAGGTCATTGATGGACAATTGCGATTTATTCTGGCGCGCGGGATAGGTCAGGCTTTTGTGACCTCTGATGTTCCGCGCGATGCGGTCCTGTCCGTGCTTGAGGATGCTCTTTCAATCAGCTGATTGTAAGGTGCTTTCAGCGACCGCGCAGAACCATCAGCTCACCAATATTTTCGCGTGTGATATACCCAATCATGCGCCCACCGGCAGTTCGGACGGCAATTGCGGGTGCGCCTTTGTGCAGACCGTCCAGAACGGTTTCCAGGCCACTTGTCAATTGAACCGACGGAATCTCCGTCTCCATAATCGAAGTGGCAGGGTCTGATCTGGGACGATCTCCCTCAAGAGCGGCAAATAGGCGGTTGCGGGTCACGAACCCCAATAGGGTTCCGTCGGCTTCAATCACCGGAAACTCGTGCTGCGTGGTATGAATGACGGCCTGCGCCGCAGTGTCGAGCGTATCGTCGGGCGAAAGCGGATGAAATTCGGTGATCATGGCGTCGCGCGCCAATACCCGCCGGGCCACAGACCGCATTGCGACATCCTGACTTTCCGCGTTGGCCGCGATGAAAACAAAGACAGCTATGAGCACCAGAATGGGGTTGCCTGTATTCAGGCCCAGAAAGCCCAAACCAATCGCCACAACTTGCCCGCCCATTGCTGCGACGCGGGTGGCTTTGACCCGGTCCATCTTGAGACACAGCAGGGCCCGGAACACGCGTCCGCCATCCATCGGAAATGCCGGGATCATGTTGAACGCAGCAAGCAGGAGATTGATATAGGCCAACCGGTTCAGAAGTCCGATGTGGACCGAATCGATCTGGGCCATCGTTTCAATGGGCATGCTGGCGCCAAAAGTGACCAGCACAAACCAGATCACAATATTGACCGCCGGCCCGGCCAGCGCCACCCAGACCTCTTGCATAGGCTTTTCCGGCATGCGTTCAAGCCGGGCAAGGCCACCGATGGGCAAAAGGGTTATGTCGGGGGTTTTGATGCCGAACCGCCGCGCCATAAGCGCGTGCCCGAACTCGTGCGCCACCACACAGGCAAACAGCAGCAGGACAAAGATGATGTTTTGCAGGGCTGCGTTCCATCCACCCTGCGTATAGGCCGCGAACCCGATCCAGGCGAGCAAGAGGAAAAAGGTGCCATGGACCCTCAGTTCGGACCCGAGCAGCCGGCCGAGAGAGAAGGACCATGTCATGATATGTCTCCGCTATGCTTAGAACGGAATCTCGTCGTCGTCGATTCCGCCTGATGCAGGGGCCGGTGCGCTGGACTGGCCGCCGTAGGAGTCGCCATAGCCTCCGCCGGCCTGACCACCGCCATAGCCACCGGACTGGCTTCCGCCATATCCACCACCGCCGCCTTCACCGCGGGCATCCAACATCACAAGGGTAGAGCCAAACCCTTGCAGAACAACTTCGGTCGAATAGCGGTCCTGGCCAGACTGGTCCTGCCATTTGCGGGTCTGCAACTGACCTTCAAGATAGACTTTCGAGCCTTTGCGTAAATACTGCTCGGCCACGCGAACCAGACCTTCGTTGAAGATTGCAACCGTGTGCCATTCGGTCCGTTCGCGCCGCTCACCTGTATTGCGGTCCTTCCATGTCTCGGACGTGGCGATGCGAAGGTTGCAGACCTTGCCGCCATTCTGGAATGTTCGCACTTCAGGATCGCGGCCAAGATTACCGACCAGAATGACCTTGTTGACTGAACCCGCCATGTATTTCCCCGTACTGTTCTGACTTGATCGCGCCCGAATCTGGCGCCTGTGTTCCTGAGCGACCCTATACGGACTGCGATCCGGTTGAAACCGAGTTGATGGTTACAACACCCGGCGGGAAAACTCTCAGGATTTGTTTACCAAGCTTTCATTATTGGCTGGAATACCTATACTCCGGCAGAGTTTTGAGTGAGCAGGATAAGCATAAATGCGGTCTATGATTGGTGGCTTCTTTGTTCTGGGCCTGTTGCTGGCGTCGGTTCCAGCCAGTGCGCAGACGTTGTCCAGCAAAAGCCGCAAGGACATATTCCTAAAGCAGGCCAAAGTCCTGGATAGCAGGTCCGCGACCCAGTACCGCGGGTCCGAGCGGCTCAAACCGAAATCCGCCCAGGGGAAATTCAACAAACGTTATACCGGCAAATACCGGGGGCAATATCTGGCGCTGGCCCGTGACGCTGCGCGCAAGCACAGTATCCCCGAAGATCTTTTCCTGCGGCTGGTGCAGCAGGAAAGTGGCTGGAACCCTACTGCGAAGTCCCACAAGGGGGCGCTTGGGCTGGCGCAACTCATGCCGCAGACCGCCAATCTGCTGGGGGTTGATCCGCTTGATCCAAAGCAAAATCTGGAAGGTGGCGCGCGGTACCTGTCGTGGCAATATCGCAAGTTCAAATCCTGGCCGCTGGCTCTGGCGGCGTATAACGCCGGCCCCCTGGCCGTGGAAAAGCACGGTGGAATACCGCCTTATGCGGAGACCCAGAACTACGTGAAGGTGATCTGGGGCGGCTGAACAGTCCTCGCTGCACTGCGGAGGGGCGGATTCTTGATCGCCGGGTTACGGTCGGCCTAACCTGAGAGGGAAAGCTCCACCACCAACGAGGCATCCGATGCCACACAATCGCCCGGACATCCCGCAAGGTACAATGGCCAATTGGCAGCGGTTGGTGGATCTTGTGGCGCAGCTCGCCGATGTTCCGGCCAGCCTGATCATGAAGACGGATGCGCCCGATCACAGGGTTCTGGTCACGTCCGATCACCCGCAAAACCCCTATCCCGTCGGCATGAACTTTCAACTGCACCCGAAGCTGTATTGTCAGGGCGTCTTCGAACGCGACGGCGAACTGGTTGTCGAGGACGCGACATGTGACCCGGTCTGGAACGAAAATGAAGACCTTGAACACGGCATGTCCTTTTATATCGGGTTGCCGCTGAAGTGGCCGGACGGCGAGATATTCGGAACGATCTGCGTGCTGGACCGCCACCGCAACCGCCGCGCGCTGCTTTTCCGCGAGGGATTGATCCAGTTCGCCCGCATGGTCGAAGCTGATTTGGCTTTGTTGCAGGAGGTTTATCTGCGCCGCGCGCTTGAGGCGAAACTGAATGAGACGCTGGCGCAACTGGAAGACAGGGTTCAATCCCGCACGAAAGAACTGCGAGAGACCAACACAGCCTTGCGCGTTTTGTTGTCCAGCCTCGACGACGACCGGAAAAACCGGGACCAGAAGATTGTCGAGCAGGTTCGGGCCATGGTTCTTCCGTATCTGCACAAACTGCGTGATCATCTGAACGCAGAAGACGCCTCTCACGCGTATCTGGATCTGGCCGAGGATAATCTGAAACAGATCACCTCGGATATCTCTGACAAGTTGTCGGACGCGTTTTCGATCATGACACCGACAGAAATTGAAATCGCCCAGCTTGTTATGACGGGAAAGACCACCAAGGACATAGCCAAGGTTCTGTGCCGCGAAACTTCGACTATTGATTTTCACCGCAACAACATTCGCAAGAAACTTGGCCTAGAAGGCCGCGATCAGAACCTGCGCAGCCATCTGCTCACGATTTCGTGAAGGTTGAATATGGGGAACGCCCCCTTATTACCCCCCGATATTTCTCGTCTGAGAATGGATACCTTTGCTTGTTAGCCTGCCTGTGAAGGTGCGGATCGTACCGCACCTAACCAACACGGAGGTCAACACATGGATCGCAAGGATCTGAAGCCAACAATCATGAATGGATCACGGGACACACTGGCACCCGGCCTGTCGCGCCGATCATTCTTTCTGGCTGCTGGTGCGGCAGGTGTGGGGGCAGGGGTGTCTCTGGTTGCCGGATCGCCGGTACAGGCGCAATCGCAAGCCTGGCTTCAGCCCGGGAACAACAACCACGTCATCGACCTGCAGGGCTCGACCGGTCAGGCTTCGACCGGCGCTGTGGGGATTGATTATTACGGTCACTGCGCAATCAAGATCACATCGCCAAACGGGGCGACGGTTCTGTTCGACCCGTGGCGTGACGATCCGTCCGGTGCATGGGGTCTTTGGTTCCGCAATGAGTTTCCGCAGATATCCGTGGACATAACCATGTCGACCCACGCGCATTTCGATCATGATGCGATCGAACGGCCGACTTCGACCATGGTGCTGGACAGGATGGTCGGAAACTTTGAATTTGCCGATCTCAAGATTACCGGGTTTGCGGACAAGCATGCCTGCGTTGCGCCGGGCTGGTATGACTGGACCAATGCGCTGGCGGAATTCGGAGCCGAGGCCTGCCCGCCGAACAATGTCGGCCACATGGACATGGTCGTCTACCTCGTCGAAACCGGCGGGATCCGCACCCTGATCTGGGGCGACAACCGCCACAATCCGCCGCAGGAATTCTGGGATGCCATCGGGCAGGTGGATGTTCTCACCCTGCCGGTGGACGGATCCCAGCACATCCTCAGTTATGATCAGGGCAATGATATCGTGGCCGGGCTGAAACCCAAGGTAATCATCCCGACCCATTACCTGAACGAAGTGACGTCATACACGCTGACAACGTTGCAGTCCGCAGATGAATGGGTGAAGGCGCAAAAGAGCCATACGATGCTCGACAGTGCCGGTCTGAAACTGGAGGCCGGCGAGGTCGCAGGCATGGATCAGGAATTCATGCATTTCGGAAACAACGTCCTGACCGGGTGAGCACAATTCTGACCGGGGCTACCACTCACAACATATCCCGGGCGCCGTCCAAAAATATGCGGCGCAAAAAAGCAAAGGCCGGTCTGACGACCGGCCTTTGTCAATAGATTCACGTTGTCTATTCTGCGGCAATCTTGATGACCGGCTCCATCCGGGCAAGGACATCCTCGGCTAGATGACATTTGACCTGATGACCGTCTGCCAGTGTCTGGACGGGCGGGACGCGTTGCTCGCACAGCCCATCCGGAACCTGTGACTTCCACCGACAGCGGGTCTGGAACGGGCATCCCGGCGGCGGGTTCATGGCCGATGGGATATCGCCTTCCAGAACGATGTGCTCCTTCTGGATCGACGTATCCGCGATGGGCACCGCGCTCAGCAGGGCTTCGGTATATGGATGATATGGTGGCGCAAAGACCTGATCTGTGGTCCCAAGTTCGACCACATGGCCCAGATACATCACCATCACACGGTCGCTGAGATAGCGCACGATCGACAGATCGTGACTGATGAACAGCAGCGTCGTCTTCTGTTTGCGCTGAATTTCCATCAACAGATCGGTCACGGCAGCCTGCACCGACACATCAAGCGCGGAAACGGGCTCGTCCGCCACAACGATGCGCGCGTCACCGGCAAAGGCACGGGCAATACCGACCCGTTGCTTCTGGCCACCCGACAACTGACGCGGCATACGGTCGGCGAATGCGCGGGGCAGTTTCACCAGATCCAGCAGTTCCAGCATCCGCTTCTTGCGCTCTGCCTCGGAGTTGCCGACGCCAAAGATCTCCAAAGCGCGAATGATCTGACGCCCCACCGTCATCGAGGGGTTCAGCGTATCAAACGGGTTCTGGAACACCATCTGTACTTCGCCAACGGTCTTTGCGTCACGTTCTTCGATCGGGACCTGTTCGATATTGCGGTTATCCAGAAGAATCTGACCGTCGGTGGCCGTTTCAAGCCCCATCAGGACCTTGGCAAAGGTGGATTTGCCGCAACCGGATTCACCCACAATGGCCAGCGTTTCGGATTCATGCGCCTCGAAACTCAGCGTTTCGTTGGCTTTCACCACCTTTTTCTCGCCGCCGCCGAACAGGGCGTTCGCCGCAACCTCGTAGTACTTCTTGAGGTTGTCCATCTTGAGAACGGTTCGGCCGATCTCGGCCTTTTCCTTCTGTTCGCCCACAGTGATCGGGGCGTTCCAGTCGATCTCCTGAAATTTCAGACAGCGCGTGTGGTGCCGGTCATTGCCGGGCACCGCCTGCATCAGGATGTCCTGCGCATCACAGCGCCCTTCCTCGAAATAATCGCAGCGCGGACCAAAGTTGCATCCCGGAGGCCGCTCATGGGGCAAGGGGAAATTCCCGGGAATGGCGACCAGCGGGCGCGAATTCTTATCCGCCCCCGGCAGCGGTATCGACCGGAACAACGCCTGCGTATAGGGGTGCTGCATCTCGTCGAACACATCCTTGATCGAACCGCGCTCGACAGCCTCACCCGAATACATCACGCACAGCCGGTCGCAGGTTTCCAGAACCAGACCGAGGTTGTGCGAGATAAACAACATCGAGGTGCCGTATTTCTTGCCCAGATCCTTGACCAGTTCAACGACCGCCGCCTCGACCGTCACGTCCAGTGCGGTCGTCGGCTCGTCAAGGATCAGCAGTGCTGGTTTCGACATCAGCGCCATGGCGATCACGATCCGCTGTTGTTGACCGCCTGACAGCTGATGCGGGAATGAATTCAGCATCCGCTCAGGGTCGGGCAGGCGCACATCGGTGACCACCTCCAGCGCACGGGCATAGGCCTCTTCAGCGCCCACACCCTCGTGGATCATCGGCACTTCCATCAGCTGCTTGCCGATCTTCATTGCCGGGTTCAGCGAGGCCATCGGCTCCTGATAGATCATCGCGATCTCGTTGCCGCGAATGTCGCGCAATTCCTCAGTGGTCATCTGGGATAAATCGCGGCCTTTGAACTTGATCGTACCACCGACGACACGCCCGTTCTTCCCCAGGTCCTGCATGACACCCAGCGCAACGGTCGATTTCCCGCAACCGGACTCACCCACCAGTCCCACAGCCTCGCCCGGTTGCACACTGACCGAGAAATCCATTACGGCGGGTATTTCCCGCAGGCGGGTGAAGAATGAAATCGACAGCTTGTCGATCTCCAGGATCGGGCCGTCATATTCCGCCAGTTTGTTCATCGTTTCCTACTCCCTGATGAAGCTGTTCAAGCGACCATCTTCATCTTTTCGAAAATACTCCGGGGGTCCGGGGGCAGGGCCCCCGGCCTCGATCACATCAGTCCTTCAGACTTTCTTCGCGCAAACCATCTGCCAGCAGGTTCAAACCAAGAACCAGTGACAAGAGCGCAAGCGCGGG
This sequence comes from Ruegeria sp. CG4, assembly GCF_056537185.1. NCBI lineage: Bacteria > Pseudomonadati > Pseudomonadota > Alphaproteobacteria > Rhodobacterales > Roseobacteraceae > Ruegeria > Ruegeria sp. CG4. The sequence goes on from NZ_JBQFRB010000001.1 coordinate 282,621, forward strand.
CGGAAGGGCCGGGTGCAGATAGATCGACAACAGCTTGCGCCCCTCGTTGATCGTCGAACCCCAGTCCGGGCTTTCAGGCGGCAAACCCAGTCCGAAGAAACCCAACGTTCCCAGAAGGATGGTGGTATAGCCGATACGCAGACAGAAATCGACGATCAGCGGGCCGCGCGCGTTTGGCAGGATTTCCCATAGCATGATGTACCAGGGACCTTCACCCCGGGTTTGCGCCGCCGCCACATAGTCGCGTGTCTTGATGTCCAGCGCGAGGCCACGGACGATACGGAACACGGTTGGTGAGTTCACAAAGACCACCGAAACGAACACGACCAGAATACCGCCCGGAATATCGAACAGATCCAGATAAGTCGGCAGACCCCAGATGCGATAGTCATCGGTGTTGATCACGTAACCGCCTGTCGAAATCAGCGACAGATACAACCAGATCGCAACGCCCAATACTCCGATCAGAAGTGGCGTTCGGAATTTTGGCCGCGTGTAATAGCGTGAGTTCAGCAGCACCCCAAGGAACAGGATCGGGAACAGGAACAGGACGGCCGCCATGTAGTTCGGCACTCCTGTCGCGACGATCTCCGGGGTGACCAGCAGATAGAACAGCAGGATCACGGGGAAGGCCAGGATCAGGTTGGCGAGGAACGACAGAAACGTATCCAGCCGTCCACCATAGTAACCGGCCGGCAGACCCAACGTGATCCCGACCATGAATGCAAACATGGTGGCCAGTGGTGCGATCTGCACAACGATCCAGGCGCCCTTGACCATCCGGCTGAACACATCGCGCGCCAGATTGTCTCCACCCAGCAGATACCAGGCGAATTCGCCTTCCTCCAGGTTTGGCAGCGGAGTGCCGGGAACCTTGTTCTTCATACCCGAGACTTGCGCCAGCGGGTCGTGCGTCACGATCAGGTCCATCGCTCCGAAGATCCCGGTAAAGACCCAGAACATGACAAGGCCAAAACCGATCATGCCGATTGGGCTGTCGTACAGTTTGCCGTACAGACCCAGCCGCCGCTTGAAGGCGATCGACATGGCGTAAAGTATGATCAGTGACACCCAGACAGGCAGGAATTGTTGCGAGATGGCCCCGATGATACCGGCACCGGTACCGAACAGGATGCCCAGCACGATATAGGCAAGCACCAGGCCGACGCAGGCAAGAAAGCTAAGGCGCAATGACGACTGTATCAGCCCACGCACCCCGCCGGCCGAGCTGAGCGTGCCATCCGGATTGACGCTCACCTGGGCTTCGGGCAGGACGATACTGGCCAGGATCCAGACCAGGATCGACAATACTAGTACCGCAATCGCGATCATCAGCAATGGGTTCAGAAAGGCGATAGAGCCGGTCCAGCTTAGAGGTTCCATGTTCTATCTCCCTTACGAAATGCGGATGCGCGGGTTGAGGTACACATAGCCGATGTCCGAGATCAGCTGCGTGATCAGCACCACGAAGACCGACACGACCGAGATTGCCAGCAACAACTGAATGTCGTTGTTGCCCGCGGCTTGCACCAGCGCCCAACCGAAACCCTTGTAGTTGAACAGGGTCTCGACGATCACGACACCATTCAGCAGCCATGGGAACTGCAGCATGATGACGGTGAACGGCGCGATCAGTGCGTTGCGCAATGCGTGTTTCACAACGATATTACCGAACGATACCCCTTTCAGACGGGCGGTCCGGATGTATTGAGCGGTCATCACCTCGGTCATCGAGGCGCGGGTCATTCGGGCGATATATCCCATCCCGTAGAGGGCAATAGTCAGAACCGGCAGGAAGAAGTTCTCGAATGTCGGGTTGTCCATCGCCTGTGTGGCCGTGCCCTTGAACCATTTCAGGCCGACGGTCGACGAGGTGAAGATCGCGATGAAGATAACGCCGGACACATATTCAGGTGTCGCTGTCGTGATGATCGAAAATGTCGACAGGGAACGGTCCAGCGCCGATCCTTCCCGCATTCCCGCCAACACACCGACCAATAGCGCCGAAGGAACCATCAGGACCAGAACCCAGAACATCAGATACCCGGTATTCCCCAGACGCTTTGCGACAATGCTGCCGACGTCGTCCTTGAATACGGTCGAATAGCCCCATTCACCCTGCAGAACGCCGCAATAGCTGGGCGTCGTTTCCGGGGTCGTGCCAGGGCGCACACAGGTGCCGACAAACTGTCCGTCCGCCAACGTGTTGGTGAACCCGGGGGCCACACCCAGCCATTGGCCGTATTTTATCAGCATCGGCTCTCTGTAGCCGCGGTTTTCAAGCCAGGCTTCCACCTGCTCGTCCGACATCCGCTGGTTGCCCTGTGTCTTGGCCAGTTTTTCAAGATTCGGGTAAAGATTGGTCAGAAAGAAGACCACGAATGTCAGACACAAAGCTGTAAGCAGCATCACGCCTGACCGACGGAGGATAAAAAGTCCCATGATGGCCCCGTTGTTCAGGTGTTCCGCAGATCATTGGACCATTATCTGGCCTCGGACATCCGACCCCGTGTCGGCTAGTCTGCGGCTGGAAAGGGGCGCCCCGATCAGGCGCCCCCGGTTTGCAGTCGGCAGTGTTTAGGCTGCCCAACCCCACTTGTAGTGGTGGTGTTCGAACGACACGTGCATGTCGGTGCCAACCAACCCGTCCTTCATGTGACGATAAAGTGCGCGCCAGTATGGCTGGATCGTCACACCTTCTTCCTGGATCAGCGCGGCGCCACGTGCAGCGACCTCGCGGCGTTTGTCCGCATCCGCGATGGCAAGCGCTTCGTCGAGGATCGCGTCGAAGTCAGGATTGGACCAGCCGAATTCGTTCCAGGCTTCGCCCGATTTGTAGGCCAGCGCCCAGATCTGAACACCCAGTGGACGGTGGTTCCAGTTGGTCGAGCTGTAGGGATACTTCACCCAGTCGTTCCAGAACGTGTTGCCCGGCAGAACGGTCCGTTTGACGTTGATGCCCGCATCGCGAAGCTGCGCCGCCACGGCGTCTGTCGTGTTGCGGCGCCAATCGTCGTCGATCGAGATCAGCTCGTGCTCGAAATCGGCCATACCGGCCTCTTCCATCAGCTTGCGCGCACCTTCCGGGTCAACCTTCTGCGGCGGCAGTTCAGGGTATTCCGGGTGGATCGGACCGACGTGATGGTTTTCGGCAGTTGTGCCACGGCCGCCATAGCCCAGTTCCAGACAGACCGAGTTATCCACGGCCATCTGAAGAGCCTGGCGCACACGCTTGTCCGCATAGGGTTGCTTGCCGTCAACTTCGGCCAGCTGGTTCGGACGGATTACAATCGAAGCCATGGTGATAACTTCGGATTTCACGTAGCCGAGGCCGTCCATGACGTCGATGAATTCACCAACCGACTCGTACAGCATGTCGACTTCATCAGATTCCAGAGCTGCCAGCCACGCAGACGGGTCGGTGCCGTAGTCAATGTATTCGATACGGTCGAGCGCCGGACGGCCGAAAACTTCCTCGCCCCACCAGGTATGTTCCTCGTTGCGGACAAGAACACCTTTGACGCCGACTTCCAGTTCGCTCATCAGATACGGACCGGTGCCCACGTTGTTCAGCAGGTCATTTTCGCTGAAGGACTGGTGAACGATCGCTGCCGGATAGTCGGACATGCCCGCAATCAGCGAAATGTCGGATTTGGGCAGGTTTAGCTTTACGGTCGTCGGGTCCACGACCTCGATGCCACCTTCGATCGCCTGACCCGTCCCTTCATCGACCAGCGTTGCAAAGCGACCCGCCATCGAGTTGGTTTCCGAGGACTTGTCGCACCAACGCGCAATGTTGAACGCCACATCGTCGGCCGTGAAGTCGTCGCCATTGTTCCACTTCACACCCGGACGAACCTTGAGGGTATATTCTGTCGCGTCGTCGTTGATTTCCCAGCCTTCCAGCAGCATACCCCGGAATGTACCGTCCGAGTTATACTCGACCAGATACTCAAGAGTACCCCGGCTGTAGTTGCCGATTTGCGACCAGTCATAGGTGCGCGGGTCTTTCAGGGCGCGAACCTCGGTCTGAACACGGATGGTTCCGCCTTCCTGTTTGGCATCTTCACCAGCGGCGCGCGCCGGAGCTGCCAGGCCGATCATGCCGTATGCCGCAGCAGCCGTAACACCCAGCCCCGTGGCGCGGGTCAGGAACTCGCGGCGGCTTAGCTTGCCGTCACGGTATTCCTGCGCGTGCATCTCTGCCGCCCAGTGAACTGGTGCCCCGGTCATGGTACGATTTTTCATCAAGATGTCTCCCTGTGGTACATTTGTCGATTTGGTGTGCTCGGAATCAGGCAGACCGGCCGGTCGCATTCAACGAGCAATTGGGTCTTCTTTTTTGGATTCTCACATTCCCCATGAACGTATTCCGCACCAGAATTCGGATTACGTCAATGTTCGAAATCGGCATGCAGAGTACAAAAACGACATATGCGCCCCGTTCATCCTGGCGAGTCGCGGCGTGATGGAGCTTTTGTAAAAGAATACATTCGTACACAAAGTCGTTCGCGACTGGCGAGGTTTGGCAGGCCGTGAAGCAACATATTCAAGATGCGCCAGAGTATCCGGCACTCAGTTAGGAATGTTTAGTATCATTTTGAGAAGTCTACGGGATTCCACTTTCCCATCCTGGCCCTGAACCACGTGCGCTGACGCTTGGCAAACTGCCGAGTGGAGATCGTGGCGCGTTCCCGGGCCTGATCCATAGTCATTCGGCCATCGAGGTAAGCAACCAGTTCCGGGACGCCGATGGCCTTGCAGGCCGGCAGGGTCGGATCATATCGATCCAGCATCGCTTCAACTTCGTCCAAGGCCCCTGTTTCCAGCATGAGATCAAAGCGACGAATGATACGGTCCAGCAGCCAGTTTTTGTCGACGTCAAGAACAATGGGAACGGTATCAGACAAGGCAAGAACCGGGGGTGGGGTATCTACCTGCCAGTCCGACAAACTGCGTCCGGTCGCGGTCTGCACTTCCCATGCGCGCTGAACGCGGGCGCGGTTGTTGATGTCCAGCTTGTCTAAAGTGTCGGGATCGACACCTGCGATCAGAGCGGGCAGTTCCAACTTATCCGCTTGCGCCCGCACTTCAGGTGGCGTCGCGGGAATTTCTGCCATTCCTTCAGTCAGTGCTGAAAAGTACAGCCCGGTGCCGCCCACAATTATGGGACGCTCAGCTGAGTTTAAAAGGGGTTTGACCTCGCGCAGCCAGTGTCCTGCCGAATAGATCTGGTCAAATGGAATGTGTCCATAGAGACGGTGTGGCGCACGGGCTTCTTCCTCGACCGACGGGCGCGCTGAAATCACCCGCCAGCAATCGTAAACCTGGCTTGCATCGGCATTGACGATGACACCACCGAACTTTTCGGCAATCTGCAGCGCAAGCGCCGATTTTCCTGACGCAGTGGGCCCGGCGATCAGAACAGGCTTGTCATCCGGAACGGGGGGCAACATGTCCCAAAACCGCGATGAGATTGCGTTGGCCATCTGGACTGCCTTATTCCTAACGTTCCGCATTGAACCTGCGGTGCTTTTGCTTCATTTTGCGCCGGAATTAAACCTGTGCCAGCCCGGAGCGCAACATGAGCCAATCCCCTTCGACCGAGACAACCGAAACCCCCAAGACAAAATACAAGCGCGTTATGCTGAAGATATCGGGCGAAGCGCTGATGGGGGATCAGGGGTTCGGCCTGCATCCGCCCACCGTTCAGCGTATCGCGCAAGAGGTGAAATCCGTACACGATCTGGGCGTCGAGATCTGTATGGTCATCGGTGGCGGCAACATTTTTCGGGGCCTCAGCGGTTCGGCGCAAGGGATGGAGCGTACGACGGCGGATTACATGGGAATGCTTGCCACCGTCATGAACGCATTGGGCATGCAATCCGCGCTTGAGGAAGTGGGCGTATTCACACGGGTTATTTCCGCCATCCGGATGGACGAGGTATGTGAACCCTATATTCGCCGCCGCGCCGTGCGACATCTCGAAAAGAAACGGGTCTGCATTTTTGCGGCCGGAACCGGAAACCCTTATTTTACAACGGATACGGCAGCCACGCTGCGGGCCAACGAAATGGCCTGCGAAGCCATCTTCATGGGCAAAAACGGTGTCGACGGTGTTTATGACAAGGATCCCAAGGTTCACGCCGACGCACAGCGCTATGACACCGTTAGCTATGACGATGTACTGGCAAAACGCCTGCGGGTCATGGATGCCTCGGCCATTGCATTGGCGCGCGACAACAACCTTCCTTTGATCGTGTTTGGATTGGACGAACCTGGCGGTTTCCGCGGCATTCTTGCCGGTGAGGGGACTTATACCAAGGTTCAGGGCTGACAATCTGCTGAATGTCAAAAATCGGGCCGGTTCAAATCCCCGGCCTGTTTGCCTTTTGTATCCGATTTGCGGTTCTGTTCATTGAAATGAAACCGCTGCTTTTGCAGGACGCTCGCCTCGCTTGCATAATCAAGAATATCGGCAGCAAATCTCTGATGAGCTTGAGAGCCGATGAAGTCCTGACCCAGGTGCCGAAGTTGGACGGGTGTCTTTTCCCCTCACGTTCCGGTTGACCATCGCGAAAGCGGCTGGCTAATTATCCGGGATCTTCGTTTGGGAACGTCCCGACTGAAGATCTGCCTGCACTTCCTTGTTTTCATGATGAGGTCTGCGGCTGGGCTGGAAGACCTGCCATGATTTCTGAGGGATCCGGGATCATGCCCGGGCACCTTGCCCCTGATGCGCAGCATGACGAGAAAGTAGCGAGCCATGACCAAACTGGATATCGATTTTGTTCGGGCACAATTCCCGGCCTTTTCTGAACCCGGCCTTCAGGGGCAGGCGTTTTTTGAAAACGCTGGCGGGTCTTATACATGCAAACCGGTCATCGACAGGCTGACGCGGTTCTACAGGCAGCGCAAGGTTCAGCCCTATGCACCTTTCGAGGCCAGCCGCCTGGCGGGCGAGGAAATGGACGAGGCGCGTGCCCGCATGGCCGCCATTCTGGGCGTTGAAACAGATGAGCTGAGTTTTGGTCCGTCTACCACGCAGAATACATATGTCCTGGCACAGGCGTTTCGGCAGTGGATGAAGCAGGGAGAGGCGATTGTTGTTACCAATCAGGACCACGAAGCGAACTCGGGCCCTTGGAGGCGCCTTGCTGACGACGGGATCGAAATCCGCGAATGGAAAATTGATCCTGACACCGGTTCCCTAAACCCACAGGATCTGGAAGACCTTCTGGATGAAAAGGTGCGGCTGATCTGTTTCCCGCATTGCTCGAACGTTGTGGGCGAGATCAACCCTGTCACGGAAATCACCGCTATTGCCCATGCCGCAGGTGCATTTGTTTGCGTCGATGGTGTCTCTTACGCGCCGCATGGTTTTCCGAATGTTGGAGAACTGGGGCCGGATATCTACCTGTTCTCAGCATATAAGACTTATGGTCCTCATCAGGGATGCATGGTCATTCGCCGCACGCTTGGGGAAATGCTTCCGAACCAGGCGCATTTCTTCAACGGTGACGTTTTGTACAAACGCTTTACCCCGGCAGGGCCGGATCATGCGCAGATCGCTGCAAGCGCGGGCATGGCCGACTATGTCGACCTTCTGTGCGATCACCATGGCGGGCCTGACACCAACGCAAGCGCGCGCGGTGAATTTGTTCACGATCTGATGCGCGCGCATGAAATGGATCTACTTCAGCCGTTGCTGGATGCGGTAAAGGACCGCAACGCGGTTCGCCTGATTGGCCCGGCAAACGCTTCGATGCGGGCACCTACGGTTGCGATATCGCTGAACCGTGAAGCGGAATCCGTTGCCCGTGACCTTTCCGATCATGGTGTTATGGCGGGTGGCGGTGACTTTTACGCTGTCCGCCCGCTTCAGGCGATGGGGGTCGCGCCGGAACACGGCGTATTGCGTGTCAGTTTCACGCACTACACATCGAAGCAGGAAGTCGATCAGCTTCTGGATGCGTTAGACAAGGTTTTGTGATCCGATTTTCGCCTGAATTCGTAATACGAATAAACACTTGGGGCGGATATGCAGAAAGACAAAGCGCCAATACTATTATGGTTTCGCAGAGACTTGCGCCTGTCCGACCATCCCGCGCTTTGCGCTGCCGCAGCGACAGGCCGACCCGTCATTCCGGTTTTCGTATTTGACGACTTTGTGCGCGGTCTGGGTGCAGCCCCCAAATGGCGCCTGGGTCTGGGGCTCGAGGCGTTCGCCAGCGGGCTTCGGGACATCGGCAGCCGTCTGATCCTTCGGCGCGGCAATGCGCTGAACGTTTTGCAAGAACTGATAACCGAGACCGGCGCCGCATCGGTTTTTTGGACCCGCGCCTATGATCCGGATGCCATCGCCCGTGACACTCGTATCAAGGCAACCCTGGCAGATGGCGGTATTGATGCCAGGTCGTTCGACGGACATTTGCTTTTTGAACCGTGGCAGGTCGCAACCAAATCCGGACAACCCTTTAAGGTTTTCACACCGATGTGGCGCGCGGTGCGGGAGAAGGAGATACCTGTTCCGCAGGGCGCGCCATCGCGGCTGAAAAATCCTGACAATTGGCCGGAATCCGAGGATATGGTCGACTGGTCCCTTGGCGCTGCGATGAACCGAGGAAGCCGGGTCGTTCGGCCGTATGTGCAAGCTGGTGAAAGGTCCGCCAATGATTGCCTGCTAGAGTTTCTGGATCGGATCGCACGGTATCAGGAACGACGCGATTGTTTGGATGCAGACGGCACCTCGAACCTGTCCGAATATCTGTCACTGGGCGAGATTGGGCCGCGAACGGTGTGGCACGCCGTTCAGAACGCCTCGATGATGGGCATTCCCGGAACCGACGCCTTTCTGCGGCAATTGATCTGGCGGGAATTCGCGTATCATCTGATGTATCACTCGCCTCGGTTACTGACGAACAACTGGCGGCCCGAATGGGATGGATTTCCTTGGTTTGAGGATGACCAAGCCCCGTCGGTTATGGCGTGGAAGCAGGCCAGAACCGGCGTTCCAATCGTGGATGCCGGACTTCGGCAGATGTATGTGACAGGCCGGATGCACAACCGCGCGAGGATGGTTGTGGCAAGCTATCTGACCAAACACCTCATGACACACTGGAAAGTCGGGATGAACTGGTTTGAGGATTGCCTGATCGACTGGGATCCGGCCTGCAACGCGATGGGTTGGCAATGGGTCGCAGGTTCGGGGCCGGATGCGGCGCCGTTCTTTCGGATATTCAATCCGCAGACGCAGGCACAGAAGTTCGACCCGGATGCGGTTTACAGGCAACGATGGATCGCGGAAATCCAGGATGATCCACCGAAGACCGCGCTGGCATACTTTGAAGCTGCGCCCAATTCATGGAGGCTGGCACCGGACGCGCGTTACCCTTCGCCGATTGTGGAATTGGCGGACGGTCGAAAACGAGCTCTGACAGCTTATGAACAGGCGAAAAGTCGGTAACGAACTGAAAACTTGCCAGAAACAGAAACTCGGCCTAGCTTATTTCTACGACCGCACAGGGGAGAGCGGATGATCCTGACCACGACTGAAGGGCAGAAGGACCTGCCCAGATATTTTTCACAAGTGCTGAAAATGCTTGGCCGGATGGAAAATGGACGGCTGGATATTGTCTTGCCTGATGGTCGGGTGTTTCGAACCGAAGGCGCAAAGCCCGGGCCGGTGGCGCAGGTCGATATTCATGATCCGGATGTTTTTTCCCGATTGGTTCGCGAGGGTGAGCTTGGTTTTTCCGACGCCTATCTGGAGGGCGGTTGGAGCACACCTGATCTGAGATCGTTCATGGATCTGGTACATCTGGAATCAGAGGCCGTTTATGACGATTTCACCGGTCGGTTTCTGGTTCAGGCTTACGAAAGGCTTCGGTTCTGGTTGCATCGAAACAACCGCAAACAGGCCCGAAAAAATATCTCGTACCACTACGATTTGGGTAATGATTTCTATTCCCTGTGGCTGGACGATACGATGACCTATTCCAGCGCATTGTTCGAGACCGGGCAGGAAAGTCTGGAAAATGCGCAGATCGCAAAATACGCAAGCCTTGTGGACGAAATGGGTGCCAAGCCGGGGGATCACATACTGGAAATCGGCTGCGGCTGGGGTGGTTTTGCCGAATATGCCGCAAAGGAACGTGGGCTGCGCGTCACCGGCCTTACACTCAGTCAAGAACAGTTGAATTTTGCGCGGCAACGTATTGAAAATCTTGGGTTATCGGATCAGGTTGAGTTCAAGCTTCAGGATTACCGCGACGAACAGGGGCATTACGACGGGATCGCCTCGATCGAGATGTTCGAGGCGGTTGGGCAGAAGTACTGGCCTGTCTACTTCGAGACAGTACGCGACCGGCTGAAACCTGGCGGTCAGGCCACGCTTCAGATCATTACGGTGGGTGATCACCGCTGGGACTATTACAAAAACGGTGTTGATTTCATTCAGAAATACATATTTCCCGGTGGAATGTTGCCGTCGCCAACGATCCTCAGGCAAGAGATTGAACGCGCCGGGCTGAGTGTGATGAAGTCACGCGAATTCGGTAAAAGCTACGACCTGACTCTTCGACGCTGGTACGAGACGTTCAATGCCAAGTGGGAAGAGATCTCCCAAATGGGCTTTGATGAGCGTTTTCGCCGCATGTGGAATTATTATTTGACTGCATGCGGCGCGGCCTTTGACACCGGCAATTGCGATGTGACACAGATCACCATAGCAAAACCGAGTTAACGAACGGACCCCTCGTATGCCCAGTGCCTCACGTCTAGTTGCCGCTGTATGTCTGGTGGTGGTTGCCTTTATTGTCTCCACGATGATCATCGAAAACGGGGACGAGGGTAAGGATTACGGCTATTTCACTCTGGTCAACATTGCGCTTGGGTTCGTTTGCGGATGGAAAATCATGGGCAAGCGGGCTGGTCGCGGATGGACGGCAGGTGTCAACAACGGACTGACCGGTGTCGCATCTTTGGTGTTCTGGGGACTTTTCGTGCAGGGCACCTATGAGATGTTCCGCCTGGCGATGCGTCACAGGTATGACGGCCCGTTCGAGGCGGTGCTTGCGATTTTCAAGCTTGGTGTCGAGTTTGGCGAGCAGCTGATTGTTCCAAACATTCTGGTGACGCTAGCGGTGGGCGCTGTCATAACCGGGTTGGCGACCGAAGAAGCGAGTCGCCGCTGGCGTTAAGCGCGACTGAACAACGAAAGCTCTATCCCCGTGTCTGATCTATTTTTTTACGGCACGCTCAGGTGCCAGCCGTTGCTGGAACGTGTGCTTGGCCGCCCGCTGTCTGAGTTGAAAATTTCTGAGGCCAGATTGCCCGACCACGCCGTCTATGGTGTGAAGGGGCAAAGCTTTCCGATGATTGTCAGCGAGAATGGCAGCAAGGCCGAAGGTTTGCTGGTGCAGGGATTCAGTCCCGAGGATTTGAAACGGCTGACTTACTACGAAGGTGGTTTCGATTACGACCTCAGCCCCCGTGACCTTGAGCTGCCTGAAGGAACGAAGGCGACGGCAAGCGTGTTCTTTCCAGAACCCAACCTTTGGACGCCGGACCAGCCCTGGTCCCTGAAGGACTGGTTTGGAGATTGGGGAGAACTGACGCTACTTGCCGCAGATGAGGTGATGGCCCATTACGGCAAGGTCGAAGCTGCTGAGATTGCGCGAAGTTTTCCAGCCATCCGGACCCGGGCCTGGGCCAGGTTGGCTGCGCGCCGGCGTCAGACCGGTGATGCGCGCGATACGGCGCAGGACGTGATCGTCCATGATCGCAAGCCCGCCTACATCAACTATTTTGGGATTGATGAAATCAGGATTCAACACCGCCAATACGACGGATCAATGAGTCCGGTTCTGAACTACAATGGGTTGATGCAGGGCAGCGCCGTGGTTGTTCTGCCCTACGATCCGGTACGGGACACGGTCTTGCTGGTCGAACAGTTTCGCGTGCCGGTCTTTTTGATCGACGACCCGGAACCCTGGATGTGGGAGCCGGTCGCGGGCATGATCGATCCCCGCGAAACGCCCGAACAGGCGGCAATTCGCGAAACTCAGGAAGAAGCGCACGTGACCCCCAACGCGCTGGAATACGCTGGTGGGGTATATTCTTCCAGCGGTTCGTCGACCGAGTTCGTCCATCTGTATCTGGGATTGGCTGACCTGATCGAAACGACCGACAACGGTGGCCTTTCTTCCGAGGGCGAGAATATCCGTAGCCGGATTTTCTCGTATGCCGAATTTATCGAAATGGTCGACAGTCATGCCTTCAAGGACATGCCTCTGCTGACCTTGGCCAATTGGCTGGCACGACATCGCGACCGGCTGCGCGGTTAAGTTTCGTTGCTTGTGGTTGCTGCGGCGCGCCTGTAAATCTCTGACGATACCAAATTGAAATGAGGGCGCCATGCGCATTGCACGAGATCTTGCCGACGCAGTAGGGAAAACACCGTTGATCCGGCTGCGCCGCATCAGTGAAGAGACCGGTTGCGAGATCCTCGGCAAGGCCGAGTTCATGAACCCGGGGCAATCCGTCAAGGACCGTGCCGCTCTGTTCATCATCCGTGACGCAATTGCCCGGGGGGATCTGAAGCCAGGCGGGACAATTGTCGAGGGTACCGCAGGTAACACCGGTATCGGTCTGGCGCTGGTGGGCGCATCGATGGGGTTCAAGACTGTCATCGTGATTCCCGAAACCCAGTCGGAAGAGAAAAAGGACATGCTGCGTCTGGCAGGTGCCCAGTTGGTTCAGGTTCCTGCGGCGCCTTATCGCAACCCGAACAATTTTGTGCACTATTCACGGCGTCTGGCCGAAGAACTTGCGCAATCTGAGCCCAATGGCGCGATCTGGGCCAATCAGTTCGATAATGTTGCCAACCGTCAGGCGCATGTGGAAACAACGGGCCCCGAGATCTGGGAACAGACCGACGGCAAGGTCGACGGATTTGTCAGCGCCGTAGGTTCGGGTGGTACGCTTGCCGGTGTGGCCGAAGTGCTGCAGCCAAAGGGGGTGAAGGTGGCATTGGCCGATCCGATGGGCGCCGGGCTGTTTTCCTATTACACAACGGGTGAGATCGCGATGGAAGGCGGATCGATTGCCGAGGGTATCGGGCAGGTTCGGATCACCAAGAACCTTGAAGGGTTCACGCCTGATTTTTCCTACCAGATCACAGACAACGAGGCGTTACCCTATATCTTCGACCTGCTCCGTGAGGAAGGTCTGGTAATGGGCGGATCAACCGCGATCAACATGGCGGGTGCGGTCCGGTTAGCCAAAGAAATGGGACCAGGTCATACCATCGTAACCATCCTGTGCGACTACGGCACTCGCTATCAGTCCAAACTGTTCAACCCCGATTTTCTGCGTGAAAAAGAGCTGCCGGTTCCTGATTGGATGACCGATGCGCCACGCAGTATCCCGGGCGTGTTCGAGGACGTATGATGCGGCAGCAGGTCCGCCTGTTCCTGGCCCTTGTTGCGGTGTGTTTTGCCGTACTGGGCGGTTCTGCGTTCGCCCAGTTGTCTGATCGACAGAGCGAATACTATCAAGGCTGGGTCAAAACGGCGGATCGGGCCGAAGCGGTAATCGAGGCCAACAAGGCCTCAAACGCGGCTCTTGAAAATTTGCGGAGTGAAATCAGCGACTATCGCGAAGATTTCAACAATGCGCGGAGCGCGAATACAGAACGTATCAAAACGCTGGAAGGCCAACTGAAGGCGCTTGGTCCGGAACCGGAAGGTGATGCAACCGAACCGGAAGACATCGCCAACCTTCGAAATCACCTTGAGGAGCAGCTAAACAGTCTGCGGGTCCCTAGGATAATCTCGGAAGAGGCTTTCAGCCGGGCGAATGGTCTGATCTTCGAAATTGATCAATTGCTGCGGGACCGTCAGGCAAAAGAACTGCTGGAGCGCGGTCCGTCTCCTTTGAACCCTGCCCATTGGGGTCCCGCCTGGACCGATGTGAACGAAGCAGCGCGCAGTCTGTTCAATGAGGTGCGCAGAAACTTTCAAACAGACGTGGTGCATGAACGGTTTCGCGACCGCGGGTTGGGCATTCTTGGCCTGGTCGTGATTGCAGGTGTTCTGCTGTTTTATGGAAAGCGATGGTCTGAATCCGCCGGTGAATATCTGCGGCGTCTGGGCGGGCAGGGCAGTGGTGTCTGGGCTTTCCTGACCTCTCTGCTGCGGATTATTCTGCCGTGGTTTGGCGTTGTGCTACTGGTAACGGCAGTGTCGCTGACGGGCATTTTGGGCCTGCGCGGCGCTCTGCTGATGGAAAACGTGCCTTATTGGGCAGGGATCATACTTTTCTACGACTGGATTGGCCGACAGTTCCATGTTCTGCAGGAAGCGCAGGGTTATAGGAAGCTATCGAGGCAAAGGGTAAGAGAGTTACGAGTTCATCTAGATCTGTTGGCGGGGTTCCTGATCCTGCACGAACTGGTGAAGTTGTTTGAGCAGATCGAGAATATCTCTGACGCGACACGTGCGGTGGTCGCGTTTCCGGTTATTGTCGGAACGGCGCTGTTGTTGCTGCGGGTGCGCCAAGTCCGAACTGTGGATACTTCAACCGACCCAGATGAACCGGCTGCAACCGCTCGCGCTGCCGGGTTCAGTCAGCTGGTCGAGTTCATTCGCAGAGCCTTGTTCCTGCTGGGGATCGGCAGTCCCATACTCGCTGTTCTGGGATACACGAACGCGGCTGAAGCGATTGTTTTCCCGGCTGTAAAAACACTGGTCCTCATTGCCGCATTGCTGATTTTTCAGCGTTTCCTGGCTTCGGTCTACGGATGGTTCAGCGGCAAAGGTGAGGCCGCCAAGGATTCGCTTTTTTCCGTTCTCGTCGGATTTGCCATGGCCATTCTGGCGATGCCTATTCTCGCGCTTTATTGGGGCGCGCGCAGGACGGATCTGCAAGAGATCTGGTCCCAGTTGTTGCAAGGGTTCGACATCGGTGGGGTGACAATCTCCCCCAGCAATTTCTTCACCTTTGTTGTGGTCTTCGCCATCGGGTATGGCCTGACGCGCATGTTGCAAAGCGGGTTGAGGAACTCGCTGCTGCCCAAGACCAGTATTGATCCGGGCGGGCAAAACGCGATTGTGTCCGGCACCGGTTACGTCGGTATTTTCCTGGCCGCGTTGATTGCCATCACGATTGCAGGCTTCAACCTTTCATCGCTTGCGATTGTTGCTGGTGCTCTTTCGGTCGGCATTGGCTTTGGTCTGCAGACCATCGTATCGAATTTCGTCTCGGGCATAATCCTGCTGGTCGAGCGTCCCATCTCCAAGGGGGACTGGATCGATGTGAACGGAATGATGGGCTACGTCCGCGACATCTCGGTTCGATCTACACGGATCGAGACGTTTGACCGAACGGATGTGATCGTTCCCAACTCGGACCTGATCAGTGGCGTGGTCACGAACTACACCCGCGGCAACACGATCGGGCGGGTGATCGTGCCTGTTGGTGTGGCTTATGGCACCGATACCCGGCTGGTCGAAAAAATTCTGGGCGAGATCGCAAATGCGCACCCCATGGTTCTGGCAAATCCAGCGCCCAGCGTCGTGTTTCAGGGGTTCGGTGCGGATTCGCTGGATTTTGAAATCCGCGGCATTCTTCGGGATGTGAACTGGGTTCTGTCGGTGAAGTCTGACATGAACCATGAAATCAACCGGCGGTTTGTCGAAGAGGGGATCGAGATTCCGTTCGCACAGCGCGATGTCTGGTTGCGCAATCCCGAAGTATTGAAGGCAGGGGAAGCCCAAACCAACCAGAAATCAGCGGAAATCCCCTCCGCAACACCATCAACCGCGCCGGTCGAGATGACCGAAGCCGACATGCCTGATGCCGATGGGGACGAGGTTTGACCTTCTTAACCGTGCTGTTGTTTTCCGGTGAATTTTCACCCTAATCGGGCCTTGCAAATCCCCCGGCGATAGTCCAAATATCCCGCTCACGGAGAGGTGGCCGAGTGGTCGAAGGCGCACGCCTGGAAAGTGTGTAGGCGGGAAACCGTCTCCAGGGTTCGAATCCCTGTCTCTCCGCCATAAACCGAACGAAGCCGAGATCCAGCCGTCTTCTGAGAGCCGCTGATTCAGACTTTTTTCGTTTGACCTATTTTGGTCGAGTCATATCCTTGCAGCTGACTGACCAGCGGTCTTTCTTTCAATAACAAATTACCCATTCGAAAAGGCCGCTTTTGTCGACTGTGTCAGGCGCACGGCGTTTGATGCCGATCCACGCATTGAAGCTGGAGTTTTTGGATGAACGGCTCGGAAAGGCTCTCGGAAAAGTCTGTTCTCGGAACATGGAAACTTGTCGCTTATCGCTTTGACTACGACGATGGCACGCACGAGGAACCATACGGGCCCGATCCGATTGGAATGCTTCACTATTCTGAGGACAGGCATGTATTCGTGCACATGATGGCGGCTGGTAGACAACCTCTTGGTTCGGACAGTTCGACCGCAACAAGCGAGGCCGCCCAAGCGGCACTCGGCAGCCACATCTCCTATTGCGGTACGTTTCAAGTCTCTGACCAAACGGTCAATCATGAAGTACTAGTCTCGGTTTTGCAGGATTTTGTAGGCCTGACCTTGCAGCGAGAAATTGAGGTCGCAAAAGATCGGCTTACGCTTCGTGGCAAGAACGCGACATTTGGAGGGAAACGTGGAACGGCCGTGCTGGAATGGGCGCGTGCAGATTGAAAGGACTTGCTGTCGAGTTTCCCCTGAATGCTGGCCCACAGGATCCCGACGGCGGCTTACTTTGGACAGGAGGAGAGTAATGGCGCGCATTCTGGATTTTTCAGAGCAGAACGTCATGGTGACAGGCGGCTCAAACGGCATCGGGCTCGCCGTCGCGGAAGCGTTCGTAGACGCTGGAGCGAAGGTGACTGTGACCGGCAGAAGGGGATCGGTCGGGGAGTATCAGGCGGACCTTTCCGCCTTCCGATACCATCAGGTGAACATGGAAGACGAAGCCTCGGTAGCTTCCCTGGTCGCCGCGACTGGTCAGGTTGATGTTCTTGTCAACAATGCGGGAACCTTTGTTGATCCTCCTGAAGGCCTCTCACCCGAGGGGTTTGATCGAAACATGATTATCAACCTCAACTCGGTTTACCGCCTCAGCCACGGGCTGTACCCGAAATTGGCCAAACGGCCGGGATGCATCATCAATATCGCCTCGATGTACAGCTACTTCGGAAGCGGATCGGGTCCAGCCTATGCTGCAAGCAAAACCGGGATCGTTGGCCTGACCAAATCGCTTGCGGTCGCTTATGCGCGTGACGGCGTACGGGTAAACGCCATTGCGCCAGGATGGATCCGGACCAACCTGACCGCAGGATCGCAGGCAAACGACACGTTCAGTGCTTCCATCGTCCAGCGAACACCTTTGGCGCGCTGGGGTGAGCCAAAGGAAATGACCGGGACAGTTCTTTACCTTGCATCATCAGATCTGGCCGGATTTGTGACAGGCGTGACGATACCGGTGGATGGCGGTTACAGCGTGATGTAGGACAATGCGTCTGCTTTTTTCAGGCCGAACTATTCGTCAGAGAACGTATGGCGCCAGCCCCATTCCTACCACCCTGGATCACTGTTCGTCATGTCGGTTGGTCGCGCGTGGATTGATGGGGCGATCAGTGGTGAATTGACTGGATGCTGCATTGTATCAAGACAGCGGCGCTTTTATATCTGGCTGGCACATGCTGTGGCTTTGCAAGACAGTTGCGGTGAATTTGACCTACTGGAATAACGCTTCATGATCGATCTGAGTTCTTTTGAACCACTGCGAAAAAGCCGCAATTACCTGATTTTCCAGCACCCTGAACAAGACAACGCGCTGCTCAAGGTCAGAACGGATAAACCGGTTCGCAGTCATTTTGTACCGCGATACGCCGAATGGCGTTATGGCAATCTGCGGCAGTGGAACCGCGAGGCCAATGAGTACCTGGCCGCCCTGAGCCGAGGATGCCCCGAAATCGAGCGTCTGGCCCGGTTTATGGGATACGCGTCGACATCAGCGGGACCGGCACTGGTCGTGGAAAAGATGACCGGCCCGGGCGGCGATCTGGCACCGACGGTGTATCAGGAATTTGTCTCGTACGACGGCGACAAAGACAAAATCCGTGCGCTGCATGATGAATTCATGGATCTTCTGGATGACTTGGAACGCGGCAACATTCTGATGGGCGACATGGGGTTGGAAAACGTTGTTCGCGCTGAACAGAGGGGCGGGCGTCTGGTCGTGATTGACGGGCTGGGTGAAAGGGTTCTTCTGCCTTTGACGCTGTTTAGCAAACGTGCGTATCAGCATTCCATCTTGCGGAGACGCAAGCGCATGTCAGGCAGCTTTGGCGAATTTTGATCCGCGAATCCTCGGCCTGCCATATCGTGGCCCGCGTACAGGGTTGATTTCCGGATCAGGCAGGACCGGCCTGCGCTAATTGAACGAAAGGAACGGTAGTGGAGCGTCAGAGGCAGGATCAGTTGACCGGTGTGTTTTATATCAACCTGGACCGCGTTCCCGAGCGGCGGGAGTTCATGGAGGCCGAGTTCGCCAAAGCCGGGTTGAGCAACGCAATTCGATTCAGTGCGACGGACGCGAAGGCAGAAGGGGCGCTTGAAGGGAACGGATACGTCCCGGGAACCGGTAATCGTTGGGGCCTGAAGCAAAGCGAGATTGCCTGTTTTGAAAGCCACCGGGCCGTCTGGAAACAGATCGCGGATCAGGGACTGCAAGCCGCCGCGGTTTTTGAGGACGATGTGGAAATGTCTGCCAGCGCCGGAGGCGTGATTGAGACAATTCTTTCCAATGGCCAAGCCTTTGATTTTGTGAAGCTTGACTATTCACCCAAACCATTGCGTTTCGGGCCACAGGAGACCATTGGTGGTGTCATGGCGAGACCGATGCTGGAAATGGCACCCAGTGCGGCTGCGTACATTCTGTCGCAGGACGGGTGCCGAAAGCTCTTGTCGTGGTCGGAAACCTACTCGGATCATTTGGACGATTTCGTATCTATTCCGCGCACCGACTGGCGCATGTTTCAGGTGTTCCCTGCTGTCGGGGTGCAGATGATCTGGTCGAAGCAACAGGGTCAGACGGTGGAAACTGTCAAAGTCAGCGAACGGTCACAGGACAAGACAACGAATAGCGGTCTGGACAAGGGGCCGCTTTGGTTTCGGGTCCGGCGCGAACTGCAGGCTGCGGGCCGAAAACTGCGTTGGCGAATGGGGCGACAAAAGCGTCTGCTGCGCCAGGGCGGCTATGCAGGGTTCATTTCCACTGCGGATGATTTGAAGGTCTGAGACACTCGGCGACCCAGCCATTCCGGTCGTTGAAATCAGTGTTCCGGTCATAATCGTTAACAAAACTGTCAATTTGATATAACCTTGCAGTGTTATGAAGAATTAACGCGCAGGTAATTGGTGTGGGTCAGACTATTTATGAAAAATACGGCGGGTTCAAAACCATCAGCCGTATCGTGATGACATTCTACGAAATGGCGCTGGACTCCGATGAAATCGGAGGGTTCTTCGAAGACATCGACATGCCGCGTCTGATCGATCACCAAACCAAGTTCGTTTCGTCACTGGTCGGCGGACCGGCATCGTTCAGTGATGAACGGATCGAGGCGGTGCATCGGAACCTGAACATCAGCCACTCGGACTTTGACGAGATGGCCGAATTGTTCGGGCAGGCATTGTCGATGCACGGAATGTCGGATGGTGATGTGAAAACGGCGCTGGCTGCAATCGAAGGGAAGCGCGCTATCATCGTGGCGCGGGACGCTGCATGAGTATTCTTGCAATCAATGAACAACTGCTGCGTGCAATCGGGGTAGGAGTGGCTGTTGTCCGTGCCTCGGATTTAAGTTTTGTATTCTATAATGGACCCTTCAGCGAATGGTTCGGCACACCAGCCGAAGGACAAACCCTGATGGACTTCCTTCCGGACCTGGATATGCGCGAACTGGAGGATGTGAAACAATCCGGTCTGCGTTATTCAGTGGAGTTGCAGATCAAGCCGAAACGCAGGACCCTGATATTTGCCACTGCCGTTTCCCTTGCCAATGGCCTTTCCGAGCAGGTCCTGGTTGTCGAGTGCCAGAACATCACCCGCATTCGTGAATTGGAAAGCATGATCGACAGCTATTCGACCATGGTGGAACGCAATACGCGCGAACTTGAGCGGGAAAAGGAACGGGTCGAAAGGTTGCTGCTGAACCTGATGCCTCGTGCGGTTTACGAGGAGTTCAAGACGTTCGGCGTTGTGACACCGCAGCTTTATGAACAAGTGTCGGTGGTTATGCTGGACTTCGTCGGCTTCACCGATTTTGCTGCGAAAACGGACCCGACAGTCACGCTGAGCGAGCTGAATGATATTTTCACGGCATTTGACCGCATTGTGGAACAATATGGATGTGAAAGGATCAAAACGATCGGAGATGCCTATCTTGCAGTGTCCGGCATGCCCGATGCGACGCCGGACCATGCAACGGCTGTCGCCCATTGCGCGGTCCGGTTCCTCAGGTATCTCGAGCGGCGCAACGAGACACACCCCCACAAATGGCAGGCCCGTATCGGGTTGGGCATGGGCGCCGCGGTGGGGTCGGTCGTCGGTATCCAGAAATACGTCTACGACGTTTTTGGCCCGGCCGTGAACATTGCGTCCAGATTGCAAGTCTTTGCGAACCCAATGAAAATTGTTGCTCCGGAAGAAATGAAGTATGCGTTGATTGACGAATTTCAGGTCTCCGATCTTGGGCGCGTGGAAATCAAGGGCATGGGTGAAATGGACCTGATCAATGTGACGTCCGGCCTGAGCGTACCGCAACCCAGAAAGGTCTTCTGATCGGGTTCAGTCGTCCTGCGGAACCAGGCCAAGCCCCCTCAGGTAGATGCCGATGCCGGTCTCCAGAAGGTCTTCGGGCGGAAAGGGAGAGCTTGCGCCGGTATTTCGGGCAAACAGTTCCACGACTCCATGACTCATTGCCCAAATATGGGCGCTGAACATCGATGCGGGCGGGCGTTTTTCCGGTGGAATGTGCTTGGACAGCTCACTGGCGGCTTTTTCCAGAACGGCCTTGGCCCTGTTGGCGGCCATCGCCAGTTCCGGGGTCCGGTTCAGGGAAATACCGCTTTCAAACATCGAAATGTAGTGACCGGGATGCTTGCGGGCAAAGGCCAGATATGCACGCCCGGTCGCCTCGAACGCGGCCAGGGCCGAGGGTTGGCCTTTGTCGTATGCGTACTGCATCAGATCCGCAAACATCTCGAACCCCTGACGCGCAGCTTCGGCGATCAGGTCTTCGCGACCGTGAAAATGCCGGTACACTGCGGCAGGCGTTACGCCCGCCGTCTTGGCAGCCTCGGACAGGGTGAACCCGGTGGGACCCTTTTCTTCGATCAAGGACAATGCCGCCTCGATCAGCGCTTGTTTCAGGTTTCCGTGGTGATACCCGCGTTTTGTCATCCAGGCCTCAGGCGTCTTTTGTTGTCATAACTTGTAAAGTAAGCAGGCTGGCCCGTCCAACAACTGCACCATGTTTGCCAGTCAATCGTACGCCTACGACTCCCAGATGTCCGGCCCGCCGCAAATCAGGGGATCGATCTCTCCGATCGCGCTCTTGTCCTTTTCGTCATAGTCCAGCGCGTGCAACACCGTACGAATGGCGGCCAGTCGCGCACGTTTCTTGTCATCCGAGCGGATGATGGTCCAGGGACAGTGATCCGAGTGGGTGCGGCTCAGCGTTTCTGCGATGGATTGGCTGTACTCATCCCATTTTCCAAGACCGGCAACATCGATCGGGCTGAGTTTCCATTGCTTGAGCGGGTCATTTTCGCGATCCAGAAAGCGATTGAGCTGTTCCGCGCGCCCGACATTCAGCCAGAACTTGAAGAAATGAATGCCGTCATTCACCAACCCGGTTTCCAGCGGGGCGACCTGACGGAAAAAGCGTTCCCGTTCTTCAGAGGTGCAAAAGCCAAAAACGTTTTCCACCACACCCCGGTTGTACCAGCTGCGATCAAAGAACACGATTTCACCTGCCGAGGGCAGATGCTGGATATAGCGTTGGAAATACCACTGGCTGCGTTCGGCATCCGATGGTTTGCTGAGCGCGACAACCCGCGCGCCACGCGGGTTCAGGTTTTCGCGAAAGCGTTTGATGGTGCCGCCTTTACCCGCCGCATCGCGGCCTTCAAAAATCAGCGCCACGCGATGATCCGAGTCTTTCAGCCAGGCTTGCATCTTGACCAACTCGATCTGCAAAGCCTCCATCTGCCGATCGTATTCCTTGCCCTTCATTTTTTCCGAGTAGGGAAAAGAGGGGTTCAGAATTTCGCGTTTCCCGGCATCCTTGATCGCGGAGCGAACGTCTTTGGGCGCTTCATTCCGGTAGTAGTCTTCGATCAAACCTTTGTCCGAACGGGCCATGCCTTACCTCGCGATAAAATCCATACCTGACTATGGATTAGCCGGAAGCCTAACGCAAACCGGCGCGTTGTGCGGCCCGGTCGATGGCCGAGGCAACCTCGGGCGCGGCGACCACTTGCGGCATGTGACCTATCCCTTCAAGCAGGATCAATTCCGCACCGGGGATCTGTTGGGTCAGCGGTTCCGCGTGCCAGTCGGTTTCAACCGTCGTGTCAGCCGTGCCATGTACGATCTCGGTTGGCACGGAAATCTCTCCGTACCGTGGTTGCAGCTCAGTGATCTCGTCCAGAAGGTTGGCGCGTTGCCGTGCATTGGCATGCATTGAATCGGGTCGCATCGTCAGCCCGGGGCCGAAATGCGCGGCGTAGCCTTCCGGGGCTTTCTGCGGCGCGAACACTTCATCCAATGCGCGTTCGACAAACCAGTCCGGCGTGTATGCGGACACGAACGGCAATGCCGCTAGGCGCCCCGTCGTGGTCGAGGCGAGCCGATTGAAACCATCCAGTGGCGTTTCCCACGGGATGGCCGCCGGCGCGATCAAAACCAGCGCGGAAATGTTCTCGGGTCGGGTCACGGCCCATGCCAATGCAACGGAACCACCATAGCTTTGCCCGGCGACAATGGGTTTCTCGGCTCCAAGCTGGGCGGCCGCACGTTGCAGGATTTTGGCTTGCTCCGTGATGGTTTCGCCATTCGGATTGAAGCTCTGGCTGTATCCGAGGCCGGGTCGGTCAAACACGATGACGCGATAGCTTTGTGCCAGGATCGGAGCCAGCGCAACCGTCATGTCCCGCGTGTTTCCGCTGGAGCCGTGGATCAACACCACATCCGGCCCTTGGCCCATGACCACCGCGTGAACCGCAATGCCGTCAACGGTCAGGATCTCCCCTTCGGGCGGAAAAGCGGCCTCTGCGCTTTCCTGATATCGCGCGGCTCGCCACAGGGTGAAGGCCCAGAACAGGGCGAGGGCAGTCAGGAGGATGACGGCAACACGCATCGACCCGCGTCAGGCCCTCAGGTCGGTCATTTCCATACCGATCCGAGTGATATCATAGGGGGTGGTTTCGTAGATTTCGCTGATCCAGTTACCATAAAGCAGATGCGCATGGCTTCGCCAACGGTTCTGCGGTGTCCTTGTTGGATCGTCATCGGGATAGTAGTTCAGCGGGACATTGATCGGCGTGCCGTTGGCGACGTCGCGATCGTATTCCTGTTTCAACGTGTCGCTGTCATATTCGAAATGGTTGAAGATATAGATTGCGCGGTGGGCCTTGTCCTCGACCAGACAAGGCCCGACTTCATCGCTGCCCAGCAAGGTGATCAATCCGGGTGCCGCGTCTATCTCAGCCTGTTTCATCTCGGTCCAACGGCTGACAGGGATCACGCAATCGTCTGAAAACCCGCGCAGAAAGGGCGAGGATGGTTGCAGATTGCGATGACGGAAGCAGCCAAATGCCTTCGCGCCCAGCATGTGTTTCCTGACGCCATGAAAATGGTTGATCATGGCCATTCCGCCCCAGCACACTCCGAAAGTGGAATGCACGTTGGTTTGTGTCCAATGGAAGACTTCACTGATCTCGTCCCAATAGGTGACGTCGTTGAAATCCAGATGTTCAATCGGCGCGCCGGTGATGATCAGACCGTCGAATTTCTCGTCCTTCACCTCCTGAAAAGGGCGATAGAACTCCTGCATATGCTCGGCGGCGGTGTTCTTGGTCTGGTGCTCGGTCATGCGGATCAGCGACAGATCGATCTGCAATGGCGTGGCGCCGATCAGGCGGGCGAACTGGTTTTCGGTCTGAATCTTCTTCGGCATCAGGTTCAGCAACCCGATGCGCAATGGCCGGATGTCCTGCCGCATTGCCTGATCCTCGGCCATGACCATGACGCCCTCGTTGCTGAGGACGTCAAATGCGGGAAGGTCGGATGGGATCTTGATTGGCATACTGGTCAAGCCTTTGCGGGAACAAGGTAAGTTTGAAAACTATGTTCGGTTGCGGTGGGTCTCAAGAGTGCGTTCGATCAACTCGTCAAAATCTCCGGCGTCCCGGACCGACGCAATCTCACGAGCGGGAATTGTGACGCCCCAATTGTCAGCCATAGCCTGGTAACGCGGCTGGCGGTGCGCCAGAGCCTGCGCATAGGTCCACCTGATGAAGGCATCGGGGTCGACCTCGGTCGGGGCGCAGTCATTCAGGGTCAGGTATTCGTCCCATACGCGGGTCAGAAACTCCGGCTGATAGGACATTGGCTTTGGGGCTTTGTCAAAGCGGCGGATCAGTTCGGAGGTGTGGTTTTCGTCGCCCTTGACCCAGATCATCAGTGTCTGGCCGGACAGTTCTGACAGGACCTGATCTCTGGGATCGCTTGGGTCGACCCACTCGCAGATCGATCCGCCCGTGTCACAGATGAAGTGCGGGTATTTGTAAAGCCGCTGAGCCCGGTCGACAAAATACTCGGTATCCAGCAAAGCGTGGATTTCTGCCAGCCGGAACTGTTCCTGCCTGCGGCGATATTCCTGCAGTTCCATTCCACCCAATTCCGGGTCGCCCGGTTTGCCCAGGTATGTCGCGACGGGCTTGAGGTTCTCAAATGAGATGTTCGAACCGATATAGATCGAGTCCGACAGCAGCAGGTCGCGCAGAAAGGGCACCTTCATCGCCTGCGCTTTGGCGTTGTCGGTAATGTACTCACCCATGTAACGGGTCCCGATCCGGTAGTCGATCGAGTAGTGAAACCAATCCCCCGAGTCACGCAGAACGTTAGATACGTAAGTCTTGCCCAAGCCCGACATGCCGAAGAACAAAACCTTTTTCCGCGCAGCCTCGCGCCAGTCTTTCGCCGAATTGTAGATCATGACCCGCCGTTCCTTTTGGAACCTAGCTAAATCGGGCAGCGAGCGGCGTCAATCGCGCGGACCCGAGCGGTTGAGGATCAGCAGGCCCAGTGCCAGCACGGCAAATCCCGCAAACGCATTGGGCTGTAGCGTTTCGCCACGAATAACTGCCCCCAGCACGATGGCGACAGGCGGAATTATCAATGTCACCAGCATCAGGTTTCCACTGCCTGCCATCGCCAGGATTCGGTAATACAGCAGATAGGCCCCGGCAGTAGCAATCAATGCGTAATACCCGATTGCCACCCATGCGGAAACGGGCAGGGCAAGCGTCGGGACACCATCCAGAAACAGAGCGAACGGCAGTATCAAAATCGTCGATGCCGTCAGCATTCCAGCCGCGGCGACTTGTGGCGGCAGGTCGGACAGGGTTGCCCTGGCCCATGCCCCGGCCAGAGCGTAGGAAACTGTACCCGCGACAATCGCGATCTGTGCCGTGCTTTGCAGTGAGAAGCTTGTGAAATTTTGAAGTCCAATGGCGATAGTGACGCCTGCAAAGCCAAGCGCAACACCGACGATACGAGCTGGCGTCAAACGTTCGTCGTTGAAGCATAGTGCCGCCACGATCACGCCGAAAATGGCGGTTGCGGCATTCAATATCGACGTCAAACCGGATGTCACATAAAGCTGCCCCCATGCCATCAGCGAAAACGGAATGGCATTGTTCAGCAGACCCATGATCAGAAACGCCCCCCAGAGGCGTGGGTTACGGGGAACAGGAAGCCGTTGAAACCAAACCACAGCCCAAAGCACCAGCATTGCCCAGAACACCCGATGCAGAACCGAAGTCACGAAAGGCACCGAGTCCAGCGCGATACGAATGGCAACGAAGGATGCGCCCCAAATCAGGCCCAACAGACAAAGTTCGGACCAGGCGCGGGCGGAGAAGTGTTTTTGAGAAGTCATGGTTTGTGTTCGCACGTCCGGACGTGCACGACGACCCGGATCCTGCGAAAAAAAGACCCCGCACGTCATGCGGGGTCAATTCCGTGTCTTGGCGATCAGTCCAGAGCGTATGTGATCTGGAAGCCCACGCTCCACGCACTGTTGCCTGAGAAGTCTGCCCGTGCCAACGGTCCTGCGCCGTCTGCGGTCGCATCGCCGATATCGGTGTAGCGAACGCCGCCCGAGATCTTGGCCTTTTCAAGCGAGTACGTTCCGCCCAGGCCAATGCTCCAGAACCCGTCGGTCGGCCCCAAGTTGGAAACCGGATTGCCTGACGAGGATTCGTAGCCTAGTGTCACAGCTCCCGAGAATTCTTCCGAGAACTGATATCCCAGACCAAGAGAGTAGGTGAACGTGGCTTCGTCGTAATCGACCAGGTTCGAGGTCGGCGGATAGTTTGGCGGGTTATATACCAGCTGAGGCCAGTCGACCCAGCGAATCGATCCAAACAGAAGGGTCTTTGGCGCCACACCGGTCTGGAAGTCCAGGTTTACGGACTGCGGTGTTTCAATCTCGCTCGACGTGTCGAATGTTGCCACGGTTCCCGGTGTGATCGGGGGGCGCGGTGGAGGGTTCAGCGATTCCGTCTGCGACCAGTCATGGCTGATTTTCGAGTTGTAGGTCAGTGCTACGCGTGCCGCGATCTCGGGTTTCTCCCACGCCACGCCAACCACGTAGCCAAACGCGATATCGGCATCGGTGTCGACTTCATATCCGGCGGCGAGCGGAACGGTAACGGACGCCTCAACACGTTGAGCGCGAATACCACCGATGGCGCTGAAGCCACCGTCGAACTTGTAGCGCAGCAGCGCCGTGATTGCGTCGGTATCAGCCGTTGCTTCCAGAACACCGGAGCGGCCGCCCGGAATTGGGTTCAATGACAACGGGTAATTGCTTGCGTATGAAATGTCCGCCCCGAACGGCTGATCGTACATGACCGCAAAATCAAGCTTGTCGGTCAGTGACGTTTTGAAGCCGAGGTGGGGTGTGAAGAAACTGTTGGCCACATCGCCTGAATCAACGGGCTGGCCAAGGGTGGCAGGATTCAAGCTGGGCATGGTGCCGCTGACGCTTGGGTCGGTATACCCCAAACGGAATTGGGCAACCGTACCTTTTTCGAAAATAAGGTTGATACCCTGTCCGCTTCGGTCCAGCCCCCCAGCCTGCGCGGCTGATGCACCGGCACATATCACGCACGCCTGTAGTAGCGCTCTCTTCATGTATTCCTCCCTGTTTGCCTCATAACGGTCGCTCTGCTTGGGTTGAGTGAATGGCAGAGCGAGCCCCGGTAGTAAGATTTGCGGATACTCGCTTTTCGTTTGTTTTAACGTCAATCGGTGACGGTGCGTTACTGGCTGCGACTATCCTGATTGACTGTTGCCAAACTGTTACGATTCTCGGACCAGACATTCAGAAATATCCCCGAAAAGATTACAGCCGCCCCCACAAGCGTCCAATGATCTAACGGTTCGGAGTAGAGCACCATGCCAACGATGGCGATTGTTGGAAGCCTGGCAAAGTCAAACGGGATGACCACGGTGGCAGGCGCAATCGCCAGCGCGTTGGTGATGCAGAAATGCGCCAGCAATCCGGCTATGCCGACCAGTACCAAATATGGCGCGGTCTGTACGCTTGGCAGCCCGATCTCGCCATCAAGACCAGCGGCCGCAAAACCCAGTACGCCTTGCATCGCGGTGAGCCAGAAAACAATGCAGCCGATCTGCGCGGTCTGTGTGAGTTTCTTGGTGGTAATCGTTGTAAACGCAAAGAAAACAGCAGACGCGGCGGCCATAATAAGACCCGGGCTAAGCGGGGCGGCACCGGGACGCGTGACAAGCAAAATTCCGGCAAATCCGATCAGGGCGGACAGCATCTTCAGCGCCGTCAGACGCTCGCGCAGCAGCAGTGGGGAAAGGAGGATAACCCAGATCGGCTGGGTGAATTCCAGTGCAAAGACCTGCGCCAGCGGAATAACACCAACCGCGTAGAACCACAGATTCTGACCCGTGAAATGCAGCGTATTTCGCAGGGCGTGAAGCCCCAGTCTTTGGGCTGTAACCTGATGCCAATTGGCTGTCAGGGTCAGTACGGTTGCAACGATCGCAAAGCCCACGATGCTGCGATACATCATGATTTCGAAGGTGTCGTGAAACAGGCTTAGTTCGCGCCCGGCGACAGCCATTGACGAAAAGGATGCAATCGCACCCGTCATCCATAGGGCAGCTTTGCCCGTCTGAGTTTTGGTCCCGTTCACGTCAAGTCCATGATGTTAGTGGATCATGCGCTTGAAAAGGAACAATAAATTCCAAGGGAAATAAACAGAAAAGCCGGGGTGGACCCGGCTTTTTGTCATTCCCATTCGATTGTACCCGGCGGTTTGGATGTAATGTCATAAGTGCAGCGGTTGATGCCTTTGACTTCGTTTATGATCCGAGTGGCCGTTTCGCCAAGGAATTCATGGCTGAACGGATAGTAATCCGCTGTCATTCCATCCACTGACGTTACGGCACGAAGCGCACAGGCATAGTCGTAGGTGCGTCCGTCGCCCATCACGCCGACCGTGCGAACGGGAAGAATCGCCACAAATGCCTGCCAGATGTCGTCATACAGCCCGTGTTTGCGAATCTGGTCGATGTAAACTGCGTCGGCTTCGCGCAGAATCGCCAGCTTTTCGCGGGTGATTTCGCCGGGGCACCGAATCGCAAGACCGGGGCCGGGGAAGGGGTGGCGACCGATGAAACTCTGCGGCAGGCCCAGTTCCCGGCCCAGCGCGCGGACCTCGTCCTTGAACAGTTCGCGCAGGGGTTCGACCAGCTTCAGGCCCATCTTTTCTGGCAACCCGCCCACATTGTGGTGCGATTTGATGGTCACCGATGGGCCGCCCGAGAAAGACACCGACTCGATAACGTCGGGATACAGCGTCCCCTGAGCCAGAAACTCCGCGCCATCAATGGTGTCGGCGTGTTTCTGGAACACATCGATGAACAGCTTGCCGATGATCTTGCGTTTGGTTTCCGGATCGCTCTGGCCTTCGAGCTCGCCCAGGAACAACTCGCTCTCATCTGCATGAATCAGCTGGATGTTGTAGTTGTCTCGGAACATGCCGACGACTTCTTCAGCCTCGTTCTTGCGCAGCAGACCGTGATCGACAAAGACGCAGGTCAGCTGATCGCCGATCGCTTCGTGAATCAGGATTGCGGCTACAGAGCTGTCTACACCGCCGGACAGGCCGCAGATGACTTTTTTGTTGCCGACCTGCTCGCGAATCTTTTCGATCATTTGCTCGCGGTAGGCGCCCATGGTCCAGTCACCGCTGAAACCTGCCAGTTTCACGAAATTCTCGTACAGCTTTGCGCCCTTGGGCGTGTGGTGCACCTCGGGGTGGAACTGCACAGCATAGAAATGGCGATCGGTGTCGGCAGTAATCGCAAATGGCGCGTTGGGCGAGGTGCCGAACACCTCAAAGCCGGGGGCGATTTCGCTGACATGGTCTCCATGGCTCATCCAGACCTGCTCGTCACCGTCGGCAAACCATTCATTCAGGATATCCAACTGCCCTTTGGGCGTGACAAAGGCGCGTCCGAATTCCGCTGTGCCGTGCCCGCTTTCGACCTTGCCGCCCAGTTGGTGCATCATCACCTGTTGGCCATAACAGATGCCGAGGATCGGAACACCGTAGTCAAAGATCTCTCGCGGCGCGCGCGGAGAACCTTCCCGCGTCACACTGTCAGGACCGCCCGAGAAGATTACGGCCCGGGGGGCCATTTCCCGAACAAACTCCATCGTGACATTCTGATAGGGGTGAATTTCGCAATAGACATTCAGTTCGCGCAGGCGACGAGCGATCAGCTGCGTAACCTGGCTACCAAAGTCGATGATCAGAAGGCGGTCATGGGATGTATCACTCATGTCCGCGCCATAGGCCAAGCACGGGAATTTCGCAAGTGTAAGGTCATCGTTGTCGTGCAGATCAGGTCGGAGGTGCAGGTTGCAATGATGACGGGGGATGCTTGCCACCTTGGGCTGACGCTGCTGGTCTATCAGCTTTGGCAGGCGTGCGAGGCAGGGATTCTAAAATCGCGGGGGTGAAACGCGCACTTTGGCCTCTTCATCTCTATCTCATAATTCCCTTCGAGCGGTTCGATTTACCGAAAGCTGACGTTGATCCGGGGCACAAACTATGTCGCTTTTATGTTCCAATGGCCGTTATCTTCCAATGGTCCGAACAGTTGTCACGATAAATAGGAACACAATCTGAAATTACCTGAGTATGGGGAAAGCAAATGGCTGAAGCATCAGCACGTCGCCGGAGTCGCGGTGGGGGCGGAGCCGCCCGCCGGGCAGAGCGCACTGCGGTTCGGATCGAAACCGCCAAGTACATTGAGCGCAATATTCCCAACTTCGAGATTCTCAACGAAGAAGCGTTGGAAATCATCGAGACCAACGCCGAGACCATTCTGGAAGAGGTCGGCGTTAACTTCGTCGACAATCCCGCCGCTCTGGAACGCTGGAAAGAGGCCGGTGCGGATGTGGATGGCGAGCGTGTGCGCATCCCGCGCGGACTGGCCCGCCAACTGATCAAGACCGCGCCCAGCCAGTTCACGCAACACGCGCGCGATCCGGGAAAATCGGTTGTCATCGGCGGCCGAAATATGGTTCTGGCCCCGGTCTATGGTCCGCCGTTTGTGCGTGACGCACAGGGCGGCCGCCGCTACGCGACCATGGATGACTTCAACAAGTTCGTGAAGCTGGCGTATATGTCCAAGTGGCTGCACCATTCGGGCGGCACCGTGTGCGAGCCGACCGACATTCCGGTCAACAAACGCCATCTGGATATGCTGATGGCGCACATGACCCTGTCGGACAAGCCGTTCATGGGATCGGTCACTGATCCCAGCCGCGCGCAGGATTCGGTAGAAATGTGTGAAATCCTGTTCGGCAAAGAGTTCGTTCAGGAAAACACGGTCATGACCTCGCTGACCAACATCAACTCGCCGATGACCTTTGACGATGTGATGATGGGGTCGCTTGAGGTTTATGCGAAGAACAACCAGGCCTGCATCATCTCGCCCTTCATCGTAGGCGGCGCGATGGCGCCGGTTTCGGTAGCCGGCACACTGACTCAGGTTCTGGCCGAGGTTCTGGCAGGCGTTGCCTACAGCCAGATCATCCGCCCGGGTGCACCTGCGATCTTCGGCGCGTTCGTTACTTCAATCGACATGAACTCGGGTGCACCAACCTTTGGTACGCCGGAGGCCGCGCATATCACCTATGGTGCCGGTCAGCTGGCGCGGCGGCTTAACTTGCCCTACCGCTCGGCCGGCTCATTCTGCGGCTCGAAACTGCCGGATGCGCAGGCGGCTTATGAGACGTCGAATTCGCTGAACATGGGTCTGATGGCAGGTGTGAACTTCATGCTGCATTCCTGTGGCTGGCTCGAAGGCGGTCTGGTTGCCGACTTTGAAAAATTTGTCATGGACGCTGACCAGTTGGGTGTTCTTCACCACCTGGCCAAAGGCGTGGCTTATGACGAAAACGCGCAAGCCATGGAAGCCATCCGTGAAGTTGGACCCGGCGGTCACTATCTGGGCTGTGCCCACACACAGGCGAACTTCAAAGAAGCGTTCTGGAAGTCTGACCTGCTGGATTACAAGCCCTACGAGACCTGGGAAGACGAAGGTGGGCGCGACACGAGGCAACTGGCCTCGGCTCGGGTCGAACACCTGCTGGCCAATTACCAGCAGCCGCAACTCGATCCCGCAATCAACGAAGCGCTGAATGCGTATGTGGCGGAAAAGAAAGCCTCGATGCCGGACGCCTTCACCTGATAGATTACTGAAACTGCGAGGCGCGGCTGGCCTGATACAGCTGCGCCTCGCCTGAAATCGCAATCAGCAGATCCAGATGCCGCACCAGTGAATAGGCGGCGTCATCGCTCTGTCGTTGCGCCTCTACTTCCTTCTCCATATCCATCAATCGCACAAGGGCCGAACCGGTTCCGGGTAGTGATCCGTATCCCAGAATACGTTGCAAATGCCGGTCACGGTTGTACTCCTGCGCCCCGAACTTGGCCGCGCGAGTCAACAGGCGTGGGCGGCGTAGCGTCGTGATCATTGTCATCAGGTCCTGCATTCTCGGGCTCCGTAACTTTTGATTTTGCGAGGCCAGTTGTTGCACAACCTAAGCGCGTGTTGCCTTGTTTATATTCGCGCCGAACGCTGCTTTCATGAGTGTTTATCAATTTGAATCAAATCTGGTTTTCGCCTTCAGGGGTTAACGAACGAGTAACGAAAGAAACCCTAGTTAGAATTGGTTAACTCATATTCCGAGGGCGATCTTAGACAGAATTTCTTGTCGGCGAGGACAAATGACTATGGAAAACAACATGGCTTTCACTGTTCCGGCATGGGTGCCGGAAGGCGCGCAACGTTATCTGGATCACACGGAAACCGGCCGGTCGATCCGAGAAATTGCGCGAACAGCAGGGTGCCATGCTTCGACGATTCTAAGGCAGATCAGACGGATCGAGACGCGCCGGGATGACCCCCTTGTGGACGCGGCGCTCCAGTCTCTGGCCGAGACACATTTCTCTGAATCCAAAGTCAGCCCTGGTTTCAGTTCCGATGTTTCAGACGGGACGCCCGAGGGGTTGGCCGCCGCCCGGGATGAGGAGTTCACCCGCGAAGCTCTCAGGGTTTTGCGCAGGCTTTGCGAAACCGGAGCGGTACTGGCGGTCGCCGAAGAAATGGACAAGGCCGTCGTTGTCCGCGATACCGGCAACAGCGCTGCCACCCGGACCGCAGTAGTTGATTGCCGGATCGCCCAGGCGCTTGCGCTGAAGGACTGGATCAACTGCGACAACCCGGGTCGGATTTCACGGTACCGAATTACGGCGCAAGGACGGGCGGCTCTGACCCGTCTGATTGCCCAGGCGGAAAACAAGGCCCGCGCCGGGAATGATCTTGGCATGGCCGAAGCGCAGGCGTCGTTTCAGGCGCACTCGGCTTCGGGCAACACGACTGCATCCCAGCCCGAGCGCGCCCGGCGAATCCGGTATAGCGCCACTGAAAGCCCGTTGATCGCGCTGGCCCGCAGGCGCGATCGGGACGGCAAGCTTTTCCTGGACGAAACACTGGTCGCCGCAGGTGAGCGTCTGCGCGAGGACTTCGAACTTGCCCAGATCGGACCAAAGGTGGCGCAGAACTGGGACCTGTATCTGACAGGCGGTGGACGTGGTTCTTTCGGCAACAGCCCCCATGTTGGAAACGGATCGTCGGATGCACGAGATCGCGTCGCGCGGGCGCTGTCGGACCTAGGGCCGGGCTTGAGCGATGTGGCGTTGCGGTGCTGTTGTTACCTTGAAGGGTTGGAATTGGCCGAAAAACGTATGGGATGGTCTGCCCGGTCAGGAAAGATCGTTCTGCGCATCGCGCTGCAACGTCTCAAACGCCACTATGAAACGCAGACCGGGTTCAATCGCATGATCGGATGAGCGGCCCCCTTGGCGATATGAGAGTCTTGCGTTGGTTGGGGTAAGTGATAGTCAATGATTATGAACTTCACCCTCCGGCAGTTGCAGTATTTCAGGGCTGTTGCAGAACAGCGGAACTTTGGGCGTGCGGCACAAATTTGTCATGTGTCGCAGCCGGCTTTGTCCGTGCAGATCAAAACGCTCGAGGAAACACTGGGCGGTACATTGTTCGAACGTCAGGCCCGGGACATCCTGCTGACCCCGCTGGGTCGGGACGTTCTTGAACACGCCCGCCAGGTGCTTGGCGCTGCGGACAGGCTGGATCAGTTTGCAAGGGATCACTCGGGCGGGCACCGGTCCCTGTCGATCGGCATCATTCCGACTATTGCACCGTATCTGTTGCCCGGAGTTCTGGCTGGTCTGAGATCAGCAGACGTGTCGTTGCGCGTTCAGATTCGCGAAGCCCGAACCGAACGCTTGCTGAACATGTTGCGGGGCGGTGAAATTGACGCTGGGCTGATGGCGCTTCCGTCAGGCGGTAGCGAATTGTTTGAACTGCCCTTGTTCGAGGACAGGTTTCTGCTGGCAGGCAGCGCGGCCCGCGTACAGAGACTGGCGGATAATCCGGAAACCCTGCGACCTGTCGATCTGCAGACTGCGCAACTGATGCTGTTGGAAGACGGCCATTGTCTGACGGATCAGGCGCTGGACGTGTGTGGGCAGGACAGAAGCAGCGGTTTGATCAATATGGGCGCGTCTTCTCTGGCGACCCTGTCGCGACTGGTGGCCGAGGGATTTGGCCTGACTTTGATGCCCGAACTGGCCGCCCGTTCTGAAACCGAGGCCGTGCCGGGGCTACAACTCATGCGGTTCGGGGCACCACAACCGGCACGGACCGTGGGATTGGTACGTCGAAAATCCACAACCGGAGAGGACTGGTTCGACAAACTGGCCGGTGTAATCAGACAGGTCGGCGAAGAGATCGTGACCGCGACCCGCGAATAAGAAAAAGGCCCGACTTGGGCGGGCCTTCTCAACTTTCGGACTTAGGCCAGTGCTGGCTCTTTCGCTTCGCTCAGATGCGCCATCAGGGTCTCGGGCGACGAAACGCCATAGGGGTCCTCGGGGCAGTTATCCATCAGGCCGGGCTCTTCGAACCACGCTTCGACCACACCGTTATTGACAATGGCTGCATAGCGCCACGAACGCATGCCAAAGCCCAGATTGTCCTTGTCGACCAGCATTCCCATTTTGCGGGTGAACTCACCCGAACCGTCCGGGATGACCTTGACGTTTTTCAGGCCCTGATCCTGTGCCCATTTATTCATGACAAAGCTGTCATTGACAGACATGCAGTAAATCTCGTCGATACCTTGGGCGGCGAAGTCGGCATGGCCGTTTTCGAATCCAGGCAATTGGTAGGTCGAGCATGTGGGCGTAAATGCGCCCGGAAGCGAAAACAGGATGACGCGCTTGCCGGCAAAATAGTCAGCCGTGGTTTTGTCTTCCCAGCGGAACGGGTTTGGCCCCTCGACGGCTTCGTCGCGAATGCGGGTGTGGAAGGTCACGTCAGGGAGTTTTGCACCGGTTTTCATAGTCGTATTCCTGTGATTCAAGTCTGATTGAGGGGTGATCTAAAACAGTTCTAAATCGCAATCAATGACCGTTATTCTGCATTTGCACGGTTGGCGGATGCCATCGGAAGCCACTGGAATTGAAAGTTTTAACATAAATCCGATTAGAGGATGCTGCGCCTGCATCAATCGGCAGCATGGCGGCTATGCACCTGTGGTGTAGATCGGCCATGCGGACTATGTTAGGGAAAGAAAATTGACCCAAAGTCAGGATACCGAGCCGTGCGTGATCTGAAGATTCCCGAACAACGCCACCCTGAAAAAGCGCATCGCCCCGACAACGCTCAGCCGAAAAAGCCAAGCTGGATTCGGGTGAAGGCGCCGGGTGGCAAAGGATACGCCGACACCAGGAGGATCATGCGGGACAACAACCTTGTCACGGTGTGTGAAGAAGCCGGTTGTCCCAATGTCGGCGAATGCTGGAGCCAGGGCCACGCCACCATGATGATCATGGGTGACATCTGCACACGCGGATGCACCTTCTGCAACATCGCAACCGGACGGCCGGACACTCTGGATGTGTTCGAACCGGGGCGCGTTGCACATGCAGTCGAGAAGTTGGGACTGAACCACGTTGTCATCACCTCGGTCGATCGTGATGATCTTGAAGATGGCGGGGCGGATCACTTCGCCCAGACCATTCGGGCTGTGCGCCATCGTTCGCCCAAAACGACGATCGAGATTCTGACACCAGATTTTCTGAAGTGTGATCCGGGAGTTCTGGAAGTTGTTGTCGAGGCCAAGCCAGATGTATTCAACCACAATCTGGAAACGGTCCCGGGTCTTTATCCCGAAGTGCGCCCTGGTGCCCGGTACTTCCATTCATTGCGTCTGTTGCAACGGGTCAAGGAACTGGATCCCTCGATCTTCACCAAATCGGGCATCATGGTCGGGTTGGGAGAGGACGAGCAGCAAGTACGGCAGGTCATGGATGACATGCGTGCTGCCGACATCGACTTTCTGACCATCGGTCAATACCTGCAACCCACGCCCAAACACCATGGTGTGGATCGGTTTGTCACGCCCGAAGAATTCGCTTCTTACGAAAAGGCGGCCTATGGCAAAGGGTTCCTGATGGTTTCGGCCACTCCGCTGACGCGGTCTTCGTACCACGCTGGGGATGACTTCGCTCGGCTGCGCGCCGCGCGCCAAAAGAAACTGGAGCAAGGGTGAAACCTGAAACCCTGTCGCGTCTGACCGCGCTGCGACACGAATTGCATCAATTTCCGGAACTGTCCGGTGAGGAACAAAAAACAGCCGCTCGGGTTGCCGACCTGCTGCGGTCTCTTGGTGCGGGTCGTGTTCTGACTGATATCGGCGGCCATGGCGTAGCAGCAGTATATGACAGCGGCCATCCGGGGCCCTGTGTTGCCATCAGGTGCGAACTGGACGGGCTTCCTATTCAGGAGCTTTCGAGCGCGCCTTACGTTTCGCGGGTCGCGGGCAAAGGTCATTTGTGCGGGCATGACGGCCATATGGCAATGGTGCTGGGCGTGGCCCAAGACCTCAGAGATAACCCGCCAAAATCCGGTCGTGTGGTTCTGATCTTTCAACCCGCGGAAGAAACCGGAAAGGGTGCCGCCGCATATCGGGCCGATCCGAGGTTTTCTGAGTTTTCCCCGGATTATGTGTTTTCGCTGCACAATCTGCCCGGGCTTGAGCTGGGTCATGTCGAAATCTGCCGGCGCTCGGCCAACTGCGCCTCGCGCGGTATGCGGGTGGTTCTGACGGGAAAAACCTCACATGCCGCCGCGCCCGAGGACGGGATTTCACCGATTGGTGCGCTTGCTTTGTTGTTGCCGGAACTGGCCGGGTTGGGGACAGGCGGTCCGCTGACCGATAATTTTGCCCTGACAACCGTGACGCATGCCAGTCTGGGCGAGCAGACTTTTGGCGTCGCTCCTGGGCAGGCGGAAATCTGGGTGACCTTAAGAACCGTTTCGGATGGGCGGATGAAAAATCTGGTCGAAGAGGCCGAGACGCTGGTCGGACGAGCGGCAAACAAAGCAGGGCTGCAGGTTGAAATTACCTATGATGACATCTTCGAGGCGTGCACGAACGACACCGAGGCGGTCAAAATCCTTTCCGACGCCTGCGCGTCTCGGAATGTGGCCTACCAGATTACTTCCGAGCCGCAGAAATTTTCTGAGGATTTTGGGCAGTTCGGCAAAGCGGCGAAAACGGCGATGTTCTGGCTTGGGGCAGGGGCGGATCACCCGCAACTGCACAATCCCGATTACGATTTCCCGGATGCGCTGATCCCGGTTGGTGCCACGGTTTTTTCGGCTGCAATTCGCTCACTGGTTGGTTGATCGCTCAATTCACCAAATCGCTGACAATTCCCACGGCCTCAATGACGGTTTGTGTGTCGTCCGAGATCGACAAAATTTCGTCATCCACGCGGACGTATCTCTGACCGGGAGGTAACGGTTTCAACTTCCAGCCATCAAGGTCATCCAAGTAGTCGAATTGCAGATCTTTCGGTAGTTTTTGGCCTCGCGTGTAACGCTTTACCTGCCCGGGCGGAACAGCGACGCCATTATTGGATTTTATCGCCTTTTCGACTTTGGATTTGTCCGCACCTTTTGCTTTGCCTTTGCTATCTTTTGCATCCGCAAAACCAGTTGTCAGAGCGACTGTAAAGGCAGCCACAAGACCAATAGACGACACTTTCATTAGCAGAAACCTCCTTTGTTCTTCTGAGGGTAGTCTGCGGTTGAGCACATTGTCCATTGATATTCGGTTGCTTGAATTTATTGACTTTTCGTACAGTAGACATTTCAGGGGTTAGTCACGGACTACCTGACCAACAAGCCAAGCACACAATACAGCGATTGAAAGACCCTGAAAAATTACGCCGAATACTCGCTTGTAGGCCCCACCTGAACTGCGCAGAACACGGCGAGGGTCCGTACGGTCCTCGGTCAGTTCTCGACAAAACGAACCTTGCCGATGAAAGGCAGGTTGCGGTTACGCTGTGCGTAATCGATCCCGTACCCCACGACAAATTCATCCGGAATTTCGAACCCGATCCAATCCGAGCGGAAGTCAACCTCGCGCCGGCTGGGCTTGTCCAGCAAAGCAATAGATTTCAGTCGTTTGGGTTTCCGGCTCAGCAGCAGGTGGGTGACATGGTTCAGGGTGTGGCCCGTGTCGACGATGTCTTCGACAACCAACACGTCCCGGCCTTCAATTGCGCCGCGCAAGTCCTTGAGAATGCGCACTTCCCGGCTGCTTTCCATCGAGTCTCCATACGAGGACGCCTCGAGAAAATCGACCTCGATCGGCAAGTCCAGTTCCCGCACCAGGTCGGCGATGAACACGAAGCTGCCGCGCAGCAAGCCAACAACGACAAGTTTGTCCGTACCGCCAAACTCATCGGTGATCTCGCGACAGAGCTCTTCGATCCGCGCGGCAATGGCCTTGGCCGAGATCATCTCATCTATCACATATGCGCGGTCGCTCATTGCTGCCCCCTTGATCTTTGGCGCGCAACATACGACATGACGCGCCATTGTCACCTGCAAATACCGGACGCCATGCCCATTCATTCGGAAAACCGCCACCTGCCTTACACCGCTCAGCAGATGTTTGATCTGGTTGCCGATGTGGCCAAATATCCGGAATTCCTGCCATGGTGTGCCGCGGCGCGGGTCCGCAAGACCTTTGCTGTTGGAGAAGCGCAGGTGATGGAGGCCGATCTGGTCATCTCTTTCAAAGTCTTTCGCGAGCGTTTTGGCAGCCGCGTGACTTTGTTTGCGGATCAGAAAAGGATCGATACCGAATACCTGGATGGTCCGTTCAAATACATGAAGTCCGACTGGCAGTTCGAGGACGCCCCGGATGGCGGCTGCAATATCGCTTTCCATGTGGACTTCGAATTCAAGAATGCCATCCTGCAAGGCATCATCGGCGTTGTATTCAACGAAGCAATGCAGCGGATCGTACGCGCGTTCGAAGCCCGGGCCGCCGAACTTTACGGCTAGTGTCCCAATCCTGAGGCTTTACCGGAGACGGGCGCACGCTAGACTGCGCTCATGACTGATTTCACTAACAAGATTGCCGCTTTCGCCGCTGGCCCCGTTTCGACCTCATCCCAGACCCGGATCGTAACATCCCTGTCCGTGCTCGACTGGATCGCGGTAGGGCGGGCGGGCGCGGACGAACCTGTGTCGAAAACCGTCCGCGCAATGGTTCTGGCCGAGGCCGGCGCACAGCAGGCCCGCTTGTTCGGCGGCGGTTCAGCGACTTTGCGCGCGGCCGCGTTGGTCAACGGTACGGTCTCACATGCGCTGGATTACGACGACACGCATTTTGCCCATATCGGACACCCCTCGGTAGCGATTTTGCCTGCTGCGTTGGCCTTGGCAGAATGGGACGGCCGTATTGTCGTCGACCTTCTTGAGGCCGCGCTGGTTGGTATGGAGGTCTCCATCCGCATCGGGCTGTGGCTGGGACGCGGTCATTATCAAGCTGGGTTTCACCAGACCGCAACGGCGGGCGCGTTTGGTGCGGCCGTTGCCGCCGGGCGGTTGTTGGGCTTCGATGCCGGGCAAATGGAAAGAGCCCTGGGGCTTACTGCGACACGCGCCGCCGGGCTTAAGGCGCAGTTTGGAACCATGGGTAAGCCATATAACGCCGGTATGGCATCATCTGCCGGTGTCGAGGCGGCGCTGCTTGTTCAGCGCGGGTTTGAACCGAACTCCGCCGCGCTTGAAGGGCAGTACGGGTTTGGCGCCATTCATCATGGGGAGGGCGACATCGTCTCTGCACTCGATGGTTTGGGCGATGAATGGCTGTTCGAGTCCGTCAGCCACAAGTTCCATGCCTGCTGCCACGGGTTGCACGCCGCGCTGGAAGCGGCGCGTGACCTTGACATCGCGGAACCCGAAGTGGCCGAGATCAAGATCAAGACGCACCCGCGCTGGATGAGCGTGTGTAACCAGATGTCGCCGGACACCGGATTGGGTGCCAAGTTTTCCTA
Organism: Ruegeria sp. CG4; assembly: GCF_056537185.1. Classification (NCBI taxonomy): domain Bacteria; kingdom Pseudomonadati; phylum Pseudomonadota; class Alphaproteobacteria; order Rhodobacterales; family Roseobacteraceae; genus Ruegeria; species Ruegeria sp. CG4. The sequence continues at coordinate 323,006 of NZ_JBQFRB010000001.1, forward strand.
TCGAACGGTGATTGCGATGCAGGCGCTGGGATTCGATACCGCATTGCCGGAAAGCTATTCGGCCAGAACCTGCGCCGACCCGCGCATTGTGTCCCTGCGAGACCGGATTTCAGTCGATGCCGATGACAGCCTGTCTGAAACGCAAGCGCAGATATCTCTTCTGCGCCGCGATGGCGTTCGTCGTGAGGCGACCCATGATCTGCTGACGCCCATGGCTCTGTCGGACCGCGAAGACCGCGTCCGCGGCAAGGCGGCCAAACTTATCGGACACGAAGACGCGGACGCGATCTGGTCGATGCTGCGCACCGGGGGCCGCGCCCGCGAACTGCCCATCAATCCTGACGGTTAATCAACCCGCCAGTGCAGCGGGAAGCCCGGGTCGAACACGGTCACAGGGCCATCCCCTGTCTCGATTTTGGACGGGTAGGTCACCGCGTCACCTTTCGTCAGGGTCAGGCTGTCCTCATTCACAGGCAAGCCATAGAATGCCGGACCGTTGAGCGAGGCAAACCCTTCCAGCTTGTCCAGCGCGTCTTCACGTTCGAACATTTCCGCCAGCAGCGACATGGTGTTTGTCGCCGTGAAACACCCGGCGCAACCGCAGGCCATTTCCTTGTTGGCATCCGTATGCGGCGCGCTGTCCGTGCCCAGGAAATACCGCGCATCGCCCGAGGTCGCTGCGGCCAGCAATGCAAGGCGGTGTTCTTCGCGTTTTGCGACAGGCAGACAATAATAATGAGGTTTGATACCGCCAACCAGAATGTGGTTGCGATTGATGATCAGGTGATGCGCCGTAATCGTTGCGCCCAGTCCGTCCTCATTCGATTTGACATAATCGACACCGTCTTTCGTCGTAATATGCTCCATCACAACACGCAGTCCGGGCGTCGCCCTACGGATCGGATCCAGAACGCGGTCAATGAACACGGCTTCACGGTCGAAAATATCGATGTCGGCATCGGTTACTTCGCCATGCACACAAAGCGGCAAACCGATGCTCGCCATTTTTTCCAGTACAGGGCGGACCTTGTCGAAATCGCGCACGCCCGAGGCCGAATTCGTCGTCGCGCCTGCCGGGTACAGCTTGACAGCCTTGATCAGACCGCTGGCATGGGCGGCGGCAAGATCATCCGGGTCCGTATCTTCAGTCAGATACAACGTCATCAACGGCTCGAAACTCATTCCTTCCGGCAGCGCGGCCAGAATACGCTCCCGATAGGCTGCAGCCTGTGCGCCGGTGACAACAGGGGGCACAAGGTTCGGCATGATGATGGCGCGCGCAAAGTGGCGTGCTGTTTCGGGCAGAACGGCCTGCAACATGGCGCCATCGCGCAGATGCAGATGCCAGTCGTCGGGGCGTCGGATCGTGATGCTGTCGGTCATGTGCCCCGGCTAGCACAAGGGTCGCAATCGTGAAAGACCTTGTCGAACCATCTGATCGCAGTAAGTCCAGAAAGACCCGTGGGGTTGACGCAAGACCGGCACCATGCCCTTGTGTGCGAAAGGAGATTGGCTGATGAACCACCCCCAATCCATTGATGCGGTTCAGAAGATGTTGGGCGCGCAGGGATACGTCTGCGGCCGGTCTCTGGCGACCGTTGTGTTTCTGTCTCTCAAACTGGGTCGCCCGCTGTTTCTGGAAGGCGAGGCCGGGGTCGGCAAAACCGAGATCGCCAAGGCGCTGGCTTCCGGTCTGGGGCGGCGGCTCATCCGGTTGCAGTGCTACGAGGGGTTGGATGCCGCATCGGCCGTTTACGAGTGGAACTTTCCTGCGCAAATGGTAGCAATCCGGACGGCCGAAGCGGCAGGTGCTGCCGACAGATCCGCCCTGCAGGCCGAACTGTTTTCCAAAGACTACCTCGTGGAACGCCCCTTGCTGCAGGCCATGCAGCCCGATGAAAACGGCGCGCCTGTACTTCTGATCGACGAACTGGACCGTACGGACGAGCCATTCGAAGCCTTTCTGCTGGAAGCCCTCAGTGATTTTCAGGTGACGATCCCGGAACTCGGTACGATCAAAGCGCCGGAACCTCCGATTGTGATCGTCACGTCGAACCGAACGCGCGAGGTCCACGACGCGCTCAAACGACGGTGTCTGTATCATTGGGTCGACTACCCGGATTTCGACCGTGAAATAGAAATCCTGCACGCCCGTGCGCCCGAGGCCGCCGACGCCCTAAGTCGCGAAATTGTGGCTTTTGTCCAGCATCTGCGGACTGAAGACCTGTTCAAGAAACCGGGCGTCGCCGAAACGATCGACTGGGCCAAGTGCCTGTTGGCGCTGGATGTCATCAATCTCAGCCCCGAAGTGATCGGCGACACACTGGGCGCAATCCTGAAATATCAGGATGATATCCAGAAACTGCAGGGTTCCGAGGCGAAACGCATTCTGGATCAGGCCAAAGCCTCACTCGAACCGGCGTGATGCTTCATCTTTTCCGAAATACTCCGGGGGTACGGGGGCAGCGCCCCCATGCATTGTGATGGCCGAGCAACTGCCGATCGACATTCCCGATGATCCCAAACTGGCGCAGAATATCACCCATTTTGCCCGCGCTCTGCGCAAGGCCGGGTTGCCGATAGGAACCGGCCGCGTCATTGATGCCATCCGCGCCGTTGAAGCCGCCGGTTTTACCCGCAAGCAGGATTTCTACTGGACCCTCCACGCCTGTTTCGTCAGTCGTCCGGAACACCGCACCGTGTTTGCACAGGTGTTTCGCCTGTATTGGCGGGATCCACGCTATCTCGAACACATGATGTCCATGATGCTGCCGGCCATTCGCGGTGTTCAGGAGGAGCGCAAAGCGGATGCAGCCGAAAAGCGGGCAGCCGAGGCCCTGCTGGATGGTGTCGAAAAGGATCTGCCGGAAGTCGAGGATCAGGGTGAGGAAACCGAACTCGACATTGATGCCTCTCAGACCGCGTCGTCCGAAGAACGACTGCGAAATCTGGATTTCGAACAGATGAGCACCGACGAAATCGCACAGGCCAAACGGATGCTGTCGCGCTTGTCTCTGCCGGTCAAACCCATTGCTTCACGCCGTGGTCAGGTCAGCCATCTGGGTCATCGTATCGACCGGGCCCGAACGTTGCGGGCCGCGATGCGGCAGGGTGGGGACATGCGGGACATCGCCCGGCAACGGCCCAGACCGCGCTGGCCCAACCTTGTCGTTCTTTGCGATATATCGGGCTCGATGAGTCAATACAGCCGGATCATCCTGCATTTTCTGCACACCGTCTCGAATGCGCGCGGCGCGGGCTGGGCCAGGGTTCATGCTTTCACTTTCGGAACCCGACTGACGAATATCACCAGACACCTGCATCAGCGCGATGTCGATGCAGCGCTGGCCGCCGCCGGGGCCGAGGCGCAGGACTGGGAAGGAGGAACCCGTATCGGGGAATGCCTTCACGCTTTCAATCGGGACTGGTCCAGACGGGTCATGGGGCAGGGCGCGGTGGTTCTGCTGATCTCAGACGGGCTGGATCGCGGCGAGCCGGATGCGCTGGAAAAGGAAATTGAGAGGCTGCATCTCTCTGCAAGACGCCTGATCTGGCTGAACCCCCTGCTGCGATGGGATGGCTTTGCACCCAAAGCCAAGGGAATTGCGGCCATGCTGCCCCATGTCGACAGCTTTCGGGCGGGTCATTCCATCGCCTCGCTTGAGGAACTGGCCCAGGTCATATCGCGGACCGACGACAACGGCGAGAAAGCGCGGCTGATGACCGCACTTTCAGAGCAGTCTTAGCCTAGCTGCTTTTCATTGCACTCTCGTGCCATTTCCATGGCTTTGTAGGTGCCCGTCAGATCGACGGTAAAGGCGAATTCCTTTTCCGGAAAAACGACCATGACCTTCTGTTTGGCCAGATCGTCGGCGAATTGCGGGTTGTCCGACAGGACATAGCCACCGGAATAACCCTTGGTGATGTTCCCTTTCATGCCGGTACCTTCGCCGACATACAGGTTGTCACCCAGCATGATTGCGACCGCACCTTTTTCACCGCGTTTGATATCGGTTTTTTCCTTGGTGAATATGCCGACGTAGCCAACCCCGCGGTCTTCGGTCAGCCCCATCTGAACCACGTTTTCGGCACTGTCCACGGCTTCAATCAGACAGGACTTCTTTTCCTTGTCCACAAAGACTTTCCAGCCTTCAACCTCTCCATACCGTTCGAATGTATCAGCCCATACAGCAGTCGAGGCCATCAGCCCCAATGCGGTCCCCAGTGAAAGAATACGTTTCAATTTTCTCTCCGATTCAAAAAAAGTGGCAGAGCATCAGGCAGCTTGCCAGATGCGGGGTCAGGCTAAAACCTGCGCCCAAAACAATCAATCCTAGGGTTTTTTGAATATGATGAAGCCGTCAGGTTGCCCCAAGGATCCGTTCGTCTTCCAGCAATGGGTTTCTTGCTGACCTCGCCGCAGGGCTGACTTTTCATTGCAGCAAACCTGCCTATGTTGGAACGGGAAACGCCAGGAGGTTTCGATGGATCGATTCGACAATAGCCCGGAGACAGCACTGAACTGGTTCCGCAAGGGCCGTGGCGCGGCCCTGGCGACCGTTGTCGATACCTGGGGCAGTGCACCGCGCCGGGTCGGATCGCAGCTTGTGATCGGGGGCGATGGCCGGATCGAAGGGTCAGTCTCCGGTGGTTGTGTCGAGGGTGCAGTAATCGTCGAAGCAATGGAAGCCATCGATGAAGGCGAGGCGCGCCTGCTGGAATTCGGTGTCAGTGACGAGGACGCTTTTGCCGTCGGTCTGGCCTGTGGCGGCACGATACGTGTTCTGGTCGAGCCTGTCGGCACGGTTCTGACGGAAAACATGCTGACCAATCTGGTTGCGGCGCGCGCAGGGCGTGAAGCCGTCGCGTATGAGGTCAATATCGACACAGGGCACCGGGCTTTACGCCGGAACGCGTATCACGAGAGGCTCCGCATGGACCGGTCAGGGTTTGAAGCGGACGGCAAGACCTTCGTGGCTGTCCACAACCCTCCACTGCGGCTGATCATCGTGGGCGCGGTCCACATTGCGCAGGCGCTTGTTCCAATGGCGCGGATCGCCGGGTATGATCCTGCAATCATTGATCCGCGAGAAGCCTTCGCATCCAGCGCGCGGTTTCCCGGTGAAACCATTCTGACGGAATGGCCAGACGAGGCGGTCGCTCAACTGGGGCTGGATGCGCGGACCGCAGTGGTTTTGCTGACCCACGATCCCAAACTGGATGATCCGGCGTTGCAGGCCGCGTTGCAGGCTGATGTGTTCTATATAGGCGCACTTGGTTCTACACGCACACACGCCAAACGAGTGGACCGGATGAAGCAGGCTGGTTTTACAGATACGCAGATTGCCAGAATCCACGGTCCGATCGGACTGGATATCGGCGCTGCGGATCCTTCGGAAATAGCGGTTGCCATACTGGCGCAAATGACCGCCGTATTGCGGGGCAAGGCGTGAAATTCGGACCGGTCCAGGTGCCCGAAGCAGAAGGGGCGGTACTTGCGCACTCGGTTCAGGCTGGCACAGTCAAACTGCGCAAAGGCGTGATCCTGTCGCGTGAACACCTTGAACAACTGACACAAGCCGGCCATTCCGAGGTTATCGTGGCCCGGCTGGAACCAGGGGATTGCCACGAGGACGAAGCCGCCCGAATGCTGGCCGAGGCTCTGGCGCCAGACCCGGCCGCTGCCGGTCTTCGGGTAACGCAGCCATTTACCGGGCGCGTCAACCTGCTGGCGGACGGGCCCGGCGTCGTGGTTCTGGATACAGATGCTCTGCGGCAGTTCAATCTGGTCAATCCAATGATAACGGTCGCCACTGTCCCCCAGCACCAGCAGATGGAAGCCGGTGGGATGGTCGCAACGATCAAGGTGATCCCGTATGCGGTTCCCGGCGGTGACGTGTTGCGGGCATCGCGACTGGCCGAGAACTCGATCCGGCTGGCCGTACCCGTCCACCGCACAGCCGGATTGATCGTGACCGACATTCCCGGCGGTCCACCGAATGAAAAGGGTATTGCTTCGATGCGCGGACGTGTCGAAGCGCTTGGGATGGAGTTGAACGATATCCGCATCGTGCCGCATCGAACGCCAGATCTGGCCGAAGCCATTGCCGCCATGCAAGAGGATATCGTGATGATTCTGACAGGGTCTGCGACATCGGATCCCGCCGACGTGGCCCCCGAAGCCGTGCGCTTGGCTGGGGGTCAGGTAGACAGGTTTGGTATGCCGGTCGATCCCGGCAACCTGCTGTTTCTTGGCAGCTTGTCGAATCGTCCCGTCATTGGACTGCCGGGATGTGCGCGTGCGCCTGCCTTGAACGGGGCCGACTGGGTGTTGTCCCGCGTGGCCTGCGGCATCCCCGTGACCAGTGCGGATATCGCCGGGATGGGGGTTGGCGGATTGCTCAAGGAAATTCCGACACGACCGCAGCCCCGGGCCCGAAAGAAGGTGTGACGTGGGGGCATTTTGCCCGGTCGCCATTGCGGGCTAAGCTGTTGTGTTTGGCCAATCCCCCTGTTCGTGCACCTGCCAAAGATTTTTGTTCTCAAACGAAAATTCCCGTGTTTAACTCGGCACAAGCAAAAAAACGAAATGGGAGGAACTTATGACACAGGTCTCAATGACCGTGAACGGAAAACCCGTGAGCGGTGATGTCGAAGGCCGGACTTTGTTGTCCAGCTTTCTGCGCGATCACCTGTCGCTGACCGGGACACATGTTGGTTGCGACACCGCGCAGTGCGGCGCGTGCGTCGTTCACGTGAACGGGGACGCGGTGAAATCCTGCAACATGCTGGCGCTTGAGGCGGACGGTGCCGACGTCGGCACGATTGAGGGGCAGGCCAACCCGGACGGTTCGCTGAACGTGATCCAGCAGGCGTTTCAGGATCACCATGGCCTTCAGTGCGGCTTTTGCACGCCCGGCATGGTGATGAGTGCCGCCGCGCTGCTGAAAGATAACCCGCGTCCGACCGAGGCCGAGATCCGGAAATATCTGGAAGGCAACCTGTGCCGTTGCACCGGGTATCACAACATCGTCAAGGCGATCATGGCCGCATCGGGCCAGGACGTTTCCAGCATCGCCGCCGAATAAAGCGGTCGCAAAGAATTTTCAGCGAAAATTCTTTCCCAGGGAGGAGAACAAGCAATGCCCAAAGACAGTGGCATCGGAGCCAGTTCCAAGCGGCGCGAGGACGTGCGCTTTCTGACCGGAGCGGGCAATTACACCGACGACATCAACGTACGTGGTCAGGCCTATGTACATTTTCTGCGGTCCGACATCGCACATGGCCGGATCAAATCCATAGACACATCTGCGGCGGAAGCCATGCCAGGTGTGGTCAAAGTGTTCACCGGTAAGGACTTCGAGGGCGTGGGCGGGATGCCCTGCGGCTGGGAAGTCACCGACAAACACGGCGCACCCATGCAGGAACCGCCGCACCCCATTCTGGCGCAGGGCAAAGTGCGTCACGTTGGCGATCCCATCGCTGCCGTTGTGGCCGATAGCCTTGAACAGGCGCGCGACGCGGCCGAGGCAATCGACGTGGATATCGATGAATTGCCAGCCGTCATGGATATGAAGGCCGCAGCGCAAGATGGCGCGACGCTGGTTCATGACGACCTCAAGAACAACATCTGCTATGACTGGCAGTTGGGCGAGGCCGATGACGCCAAGGTCAATGAGGTCTTTGCCAACGCGGCTCATGTGACCTCGCTGGATCTGGTCAACAACCGTCTGGTCGCCAACCCGATGGAGCCGCGCGTGGCCGTGGCCGAGTACAGCCGCGCGACCGAAGAGTATACTCTTTATACAACGTCGCAGAACCCGCACGTGATCCGCCTGCTGATGTGCGCCTTTGTTCTGGGTTTGCCCGAACACAAGGTCCGCGTGGTGGCCCCGGATGTGGGTGGCGGCTTTGGCACCAAGATCTTCCACTATGCCGAAGAAGCGTTCTGTACCTTTGCGGCAAAAGCCTGTGGGCGTCCGGTCAAGTGGACGGCCAGCCGGTCCGAGGCATTCATGTCGGATGCGCAGGGTCGGGATCACGTCAGCAAGATCGAGCTGGCGCTGGATGCGGACAACAACTTTGTCGGCCTGCGGACCAACACCTATGCCAATCTGGGCGCGTATCTGTCGACCTTCTCCAGCTCGGTTCCGACCTGGCTGCACGGCACGCTGATGGCGGGCAACTACAAGACGCCGGTCATTCAGGTGAACGTAAAGGCGATGTTCACCAACACGGTGCCGGTGGATGCCTATCGCGGTGCAGGCCGGCCCGAGGCGACGTTCCAGTTGGAGCGTGTCGTGGACAAGGCTGCGCGCGAACTGGGCGTTGATCCGATTGCGCTGCGCCGTCAGAACTTCATCACCCAGTTCCCCTATGACACACCGGTGGCGCTGACCTATGACACCGGGGACTATAACGGGACGATGGACAAGCTTGAGGCCGCCGCCGATCTGGCTGGCTTTACTGCGCGTCGCGCGGAAAGCGAAGCGAAAGGCAAGCTGCGTGGTCTGGGCATCAACTGCTATATTGAGGCTTGCGGCATCGCGCCTTCGAACATCGTCGGAATGCTTGGGGCCCGTGCGGGTCTCTATGATGCGGCGACCGTGAGGGTGAATGCCACCGGTTCGATCAGCGTCATGGTCGGTGCGCATAGCCACGGGCAGGGGCATGAGACCGCCTTCCCGCAGGTTGTGGCGGACATGATCGGCATCGACGAGTCGATGGTCGAGATCGTGCATGGGGATACGTCCAAGATCCCGTTCGGGATGGGCACCTACGGCTCACGTTCGCTTGCGGTCTGTGGGTCGGCCATGGTCAAGGCGACCGAGAAGGTGATCGATAAGGCGAAAAAGATCGCTGCACATCTGCTGGAAGCGTCCGAGGCCGATATCGAGCTGAAGGATGGTCAGTTCAGTGTCGCGGGCACCGACAAGTCGGTGGCGTGGGGGGATGTGACCCTGACGGCATATGTCCCGCACAACTATCCGCTGGAGGTCGAGCCGGGGCTTGAGGAAACCGCCTTCTATGACCCGGCCAATTTCACCTTCCCGGCAGGTGCTTATGCCTGTGAAGTCGAGGTCGATCCGGACACCGGTCAGGTCAGCATCGAGAAATTCACGGCTGCGGATGATTTTGGCAATATCGTCAATCCGATGATCGTTGACGGCCAGGTCCATGGCGGTATCGGTCAGGGCATCGGTCAGGCCCTGCTGGAGAACTGCGCCTATGACGAGAATGGCCAGTTGCTGAGCGCGTCCTTCATGGATTACGCCATGCCGCGTGCCGATGATGTGCCGTTCTATGGTGTCGACCATTCCAGCCAGACGCCGTGTACGCATAACCCATTGGGTGTGAAGGGCTGTGGCGAAGCGGGCGCGATCGGATCGCCGCCGGCAGTTGTCAATGCGGTGCTGGATGCGCTGAATTCGGGCGGCAAGGCGGTGGACCACATCGATATGCCGGTCAGCCCGTCGCGCGTCTGGGCAGCTATGAACGGCTGAGTTGAGAGGGTGGACCGGGGGCCAGCCCCCGGACCCCCGGAGTATTTCCAAAAAGATGAAGGGCCGGGAAACGCCCTTCGGAAAGGAAAAGCGAAATGTACAGTTTCGAGTTTGAAAAACCCTCGACCATAGCCGATGCGGTTGCCGCGTTGGCGGCCGAGGATACACAGGCGTTGGGAGGAGGGCAGACCCTTATCCCGACGCTGAAACAGCGACTGGCGGCGCCGTCATCCCTGGTATCCCTGAGCGGAATTGCCGAGATGAAGGGTGTTTGCATTGAAGACGATGGCTCGGTTGCGATCGGTGGGGCGACGACTCATGCCTCGGTGGCGCGTGATGCGGCGGGGTCGTACCCGGCACTGGCGGCGCTGGCTGGTCAGATCGGCGATCCGGCAGTGCGCAACCGCGGTACAATTGGCGGGTCGGTGGCAAACAATGATCCTGCAGCCTGTTATCCTGCGGGTGTTCTGGGATCAGGTGCGACCATCGTTACCAATACACGCCAGATTGCGGCAGATGACTTTTTTCAGGGCATGTTCACCACTGCGCTGGATGAGGGTGAAATCATTACGTCTGTCCGCTTTCCGGTGCCACAGGCGGCGAGTTACCAGAAGTTTCTGCAACCGGCGTCGCGTTTTGCGTTGGTGGGTGTGTTTCTTGCCCGTTTCGCTGACGGTGTTCGGGTTGCCGTAACCGGGGCCAGCGAAGATGGCGTGTTTCGATGGGGTGAGGCTGAGCAGGCCCTGAACAAGGAGTTCCGGCCGGATGTGTTGATGGATCTGAGGGTCAATCCCGCGAACATGATTGGGGACTTGCATGGCAGCAAGGAGTATCGCGCACATCTGGTCAACGTGATGACCAGACGGGCTGTCGAAGCGACGATGTAAACAGCGCTATGAACAGGTGCAACCCCCGGATTTACCGGGGGTTGATCTTTTGACGCACTCTGGGCGGCTTTGAAGGGCGCCAGTACGCGCCGGTTTCCTCACGAGCCTTCTGATATTCTTCCACGCGAATTCGTGCGGCGTCGCCGCCGGCGTCAAAGAGATGACCAAGCAAGCATTCCAGAACGGCCATTGCGCCCGAAAAGCTTGAGAAGTGGTGCAGGGATCGGGTGCTGACTGCCAGTACAACGTCGGGTTTGACGCCCGGGGCGATGACGTCACTGTCCGACAAAAGTATGATCTTCATTCCCATGTCGCGGGCATACCGCATGGCCTGAATCGTGTCCGCTGAATAAGGGTGGACGGTTATCGCGAACAGACAATCCTGCGTGTCCCCTTCGATCAGATCATCAATCGCGGAGCCCATTTGCCGAGGGATAAGCTGCATTCCGGGTTGTGCCATGCGTCCGGCGTAGCAAAGATACGAGGCCAGTGCATGGCTGGCCCGTGTGGCCGTCACAAAGCAACGCTTTGCATTGGATATGATATCCGTGGCCATCTGCATTTTCTTGGGGTCTATCTGCCGCAACGAGCGGGTGACGACGTTCAACTCATTCCGTGCGAATTGGGATTGAGCCGTAGCGAATTGCCCTTCTTGTCTGAGGCTGGACAGCCAGTCCTGTCCCAGCTGTTCCTCTCGGTCTGTGGCCAGAGCGTGCCGAAATGGCTGACGAAAGGCGTCAAACCCGTCAAAGCCCAGCCTCTGTGCCAATCGGACCAGAACGTTGGAACTGACGCCGATCTTTTGGGCGGTAACTCGAACCGGGTCGATACCGAAATCTGCCGGATGATCGATAATGTATTTTGCGGCTGCCTGAAGCTGTGTCGGCAGGTCATCGATGGTGCGGCGAAGGCGGCTGGTCAGTTGGGTTGGAGATTCCGGCATGTTCCTAGAAAAACATATGTTATGAAAATGGCAAGTTGAAAACACGCGGTCGGCAAGTAAATGGGGTGCAGGAATGCGGCTGGGGTTGGAGCAGGGAATGCAACGTCCGGAAAATGAATCATCCAGACCTTACGTAATGGTCGCGCCCAATGGCGCGCGGCGTAGTCACAATGATCATCCGAAGTTGCCTGTTTCGCTGGATGAAATATTGGCGACGGCCCAATCGTGTTTTGATGCCGGTGCCCAGGGGCTGCATTTGCATGTCCGTGATGAACAGGGTGTCCACTCTTTGGATCCCGGGCGATACCGAGAAGCGATTGCCGAGTTGAGCCGCACTGTGCCGGAGATGGACATTCAGATCACAACCGAGGCTGCGGGCGTTTTTGATGTCACGGCGCAGTTTGAATGTGTGAAGCAAGTCCAACCTGGCTGGGCTTCGATTTCCGTCCGTGAAACTGCCCGCGCGCCGGAGCTTGCGGCACGGCTATATGGACTTTGTGCGGAACAGGGTACACGGGTTCAACACATCCTTTATGATGCAGAAGATGCGGCATTGCTGGGCCAGTGGCGGGACAAAGGGATTGTGCGACAGGAGCAGGCGGATCGCCTGCTGGTTCTGGGCCGCTACACAACAGATGGGGAATCGACACCTGAAGATATTGATGGTTTCCCGCAAAACCCGGCGCCGTGGATGATCTGTGCCTTTGGGAAACAGGAACATATGTGCCTTGCCGAAGCCGCAAAGCAAGGCGGTGATGTGCGGGTTGGTTTTGAAAACAGCCTGACCGACGCAGAAGGTCGAACATGGACAGACAATGCGGCATCGGTAGCAGCGCTGGTCGCAAAAATTGAGAGGATTTTGATATGAGCCATGTATTTCCACGTCACACCAAGGCCGAAATGCCGGTCGCAGCAGGCGGTGACGGATGTTACCTGATTGACGCAGACGGGCGGCGCTATCTGGATTGCGGGGATGCGGCGGTTTCCTGTCTGGGGCACTCCAACCCGGCCGTGATCAAGGCGGTACAGGAACAGGTTGAAAAGATCGCCTTTGCCCATACAGGCTTCATGACCTCGGAACCGGCAGAAGAATTGGCGGATTTGCTGATCGAACACGCACCGGGTGATCTGGACCGGGTGTATTTCGTTTCCGGGGGGTCCGAGGCCACCGAAGCCGCGATCAAGCTGGCGCGCCAGTACTATCTTGAAATCGGTCAGCCGGAACGCCGCCATGTGATCGCTAGGCGGCAGAGCTATCACGGCAACACTCTGGGTGCGTTGTCGGCAGGTGGAAACGCGTGGCGGCGGGCGCAGTTCGCGCCGATGCTGATCGAGATGACCCATATCGCGCCCTGTTTCGAATATGCGGAAAAGCCCGATGGCGAGAGTAGCTTTGACTATGGTCAGCGCGTCGCCAATGAGTTGGAAACCGAGATTCTACGGCTTGGTCCCGATACCGTTATGGCTTTCATGGCAGAGCCGGTTGTTGGCGCGACATTGGGTGCAGTTCCTGCGGTTGAGGGGTATTTCAAACGCATTCGTGAGATCTGCGACAAGTATGGCGTGTTGTTGATTCTGGACGAAGTGATGTGTGGCATGGGCCGGACAGGGCATCTGTTTGCCTGCAACCATGATGGGGTGGCGCCGGATATCCTGTGCATCGCCAAGGGCCTGGGCGCGGGGTATCAGCCGATTGGTGCGATGCTGTGTTCCGGTGCAATTTATGATGCGATACGGGATGGCTCCGGTTTCTTCCAGCACGGACACACTTACATCGGGCACCCGGTTGCGACGTCTGCTGCCTTGGCTGTTGTAAGGGAGCTGACTAACCGCGATTTGCCGACCCGAGCTGGCGTGATGGGTGAAAAGCTGCAATCAGCGCTTGAGGCCGCGTTTGGGCAACATCCGAATGTTGGCGATATCCGCGGCCGAGGGTTGTTCCGCGGGGTGGAACTGGTGGCCGATCTGGAAAGCCGCACGCCTTTTGACCCTGCGCTGGGTGTCGCGGGAAAGATCAAGAAGGCTGCTTTGGCCGAAGGGCTGATCTGTTACCCGATGTCCGGAACGCGCGACGGCAGGAAAGGTGACCACGTCCTGTTGGCACCGCCCTTTATCATCGAGGACGAGCAGATTGACGAACTGGTCGCAAAACTAAGCAAAGCCATCCAGGTTTCGCTGCCGGCCTGATCAAGTCAGAGAATTCTCAGAGGGCCGTGCCTTCCATGGCTCTCTGGTAATGTGCATTGAACGCCATGATCGGGTGTTCTGATTGCGATGAACACGCGTCATCGACCACCAGTGCCCCAAACCCGATCGCGCCACTTTCCAACCCTTTTTGAACCGAATCCACAATCGGGCCATCTTCGGCAAAGGTGGTGTTGCGGTGTTGCAGGATGATCTCTTGTTCAACGGCGTTCGGTTCGGATTCGGGCAGCCACCAGTCAACTTCGATCTTGGTTTTGTTCACACTGACCGGGGTCCAGCGATAGGTGTTCACAATCCCACCGGGGTAAACTTGCAGGGCAAAAAGCGGAAAGAACCACCATGTCAGGAACTTGTCCGTGCGCGCCTCTGGGTCTGCGACATAGCTGTAGGATTTCTGACTGTCCGGACGGGCCGGGCTGGCATGGCGAATGCCGTAATCATGGCCGCGCGTCCGGTACTGGTCCGGATCGACCACACCAGTTGTCAGAGTTTTGTGAACCACAGCGCAGTAATAGCATTCGTTGAAATTCTCGGCGACCACTTTCCAGTTCGCGCTGGCCAACCGTTCCGTCCGGTCCGCTCGTTTATAGTTGGGAAGGTTGGGCGCGTACTCAGCGATTTCACCAAGCGCGCTTTCGGCCAGTTCGGTCATTGGCCGGGCGTCCGGGTCCAGGTTCAGCAGAATGAGTCCAAAGAACAGTTCAACCTGAACCGGGCGCAGCTTGTACCGGCTTTTGTCAAAGCCCGGAAACGCGGTGGCATTCGGCGCGGCGCGCAACTGTCCGGTCGTGTCATAGGTCCATGCGTGATAGGGGCACGTCATCTTTTTGGTGCAACCCTTGCCATTCAGCAATTCATGGCCGCGATGAACGCAGACGTTGTAAAAGGCGCGGATTTCGCTGTCCTGGCCCCGAATCACGATCACTGAGACGCCGCTGATGTCTTCGACAACATAGTCACCGAAGTTGGGGATGTCGGTTACATGGCCTACCAAATGCCAGGACCGCCTGAATATCCGGGTGCGTTCTTGGGAAAAAACGGTCTCATCGCAATAGGCCTGCGTCGGCAGCGATTGATAAACGCCGCCCGCGAATGACATTTCACCCATCGTTACCTCCCCTTTATCCGGCATCTCACGCTTAACCGCATCGCGATTCCGCGCATTCCAGTTTGCGCCAGCGCGCCGTCGAAATCAGAGTGCCTGAAATCGACCCATGGTCGCTTTCAGACCTCTAAGATGTGCGGACGGGGACAGGTGTATACAAATCGCGAGGATTGAATTTTTGGTGAACAAAAAAACCCTGCCAGAGCAACTCTGACAGGGTTTGAAATTGGTTTTTTGCAGGGCTTATTTCTGCGGAAGCGGGCCGATCATCATGATCATCTGACGGCCTTCCATCTTCGGCATGTTCTCGACCTTGCCGATTTCCTTGATGTCTTCGGCAACACGCTCCAACAGTTCGCGACCCAGGTTCTGGTGCGCCATCTCACGGCCACGGAAGCGCAGGGTGACTTTGACCTTGTCGCCCTTTTCCAGAAACTTGACGACGTTTTTCATCTTGACGTCGTAATCATGGGTGTCGGTGTTGGGCCGGAACTTGACCTCTTTCACCTCGATGATTTTCTGCTTCTTGCGGGCTTCGCTTTCGCGTTTCTGCTGTTCGTACTTGAACTTGCCGAAATCCATGATTTTGCAAACCGGAGGATTGGCATTGGGCGAGATCTCGACCAGATCAAGTCCGGCATCAGCGGCCATCTGCATAGCTTTGGCGGGATGAACCACCCCTACGTTATCACCGTCAGCGCCGATCAGGCGGATTTCAGGGGCACGGATCTTTTCATTGACGCGCGGTCCGGTGTCTCTCTGCGGCGGCGCGTTGTGGGGTCTGCGGGCTATGGGTTCATTCCTTTGATGATTGCAGAATTTCGAGACCGGAATTTAGACCGGTGCGAAAGGCGTTTCAAGCAGCATAAAGGCCGGAAAACACGAAAAACCCGCCTTTGTTGGCGGGATTGAGCTGGCCGGGTTGTCAATTACCCGGCCAGCTCCAAAGATCAGCCGACAAAGGCTTTTTCGATGACGAATTCCTTGGGGTCGGAATTTGCGCCTTCGCGCAGTCCGAACTCTTCCAGAATTTCCTTGATATCGAGGTTGAAAGCCAGGCTGCCGCAAACCATCGCGCGGTCGGTTTCGGGTTTGATTCCGCCATCGATGCCCAGATCGGCAAATACGGTGCCGTCTTTCAGCAGGTTGGTGATGCGGCCCATCTTGGGGCTCTCTTCCCGGGTGGTGGTCGGGTAGTAGCGGATCTTGTCTGAAAAACCTTCGCCGATCAGTTCGGCCAGCAGTTCGTCCTGGCGGATGCTTTCTATCAGCTGGCGGCCGTACTCCAGTTCAGCCACTTCACGGCAGGTGTGCGTGATGATGACCTCATCATAATCCTCATAGGTCTGCGGCTCGCGCAGCAGCGAAGCGAAGGGCGCGAAACCGGTGCCGGTGGCAAAGAACCACAGGCGTTTGCCGGGCAGCAGCGCGTCGTGCACCAGGGTACCAACGGGCTTGGGGCGAAGGATGATCTGGTCGCCGGGTTTGATGTGTTGCAGCTTCGAGGTCAGCGGACCGTCCTGCACCTTGATCGAGTAGAACTCGAGTTCCTCGTCCCACGAAGGCGAGGCGATGGAATAGGCGCGCAGCAGCGGCTTTCCGTTATCGCCCAACAACCCGATCATCACGAATTCGCCCGAACGGAACCGCAGCGAGGCAGGGCGCGACACCTTGAAAGAAAACAGGCTGTCGGTCCAGTGTTTCACGTCAATTACAGTTTGCGCGTCCGGCAGGACGGGGGCCTTTACGGCAGTTACTTCGCTCACGGGCTTCATCTCTGTCATCGTTTACCTGCCGGTCTGCTAAACCGACATCTCCGTTTAATCGTTGATCCAAGTCAGGAAAAGGGGACAGATTGCCCCCTTTCTGTCACAAGCTGGCGATGTGCGGCCTTAACCGCGCAGGCGGGCCTGATAGTTGTTCTCTTTCCAGTTGGCGCGGGCAAGCCACTGATCTTCGGGCTGACGGGTGGCAAGGCCATCATCAATCTCGACCTCGTCAAAGCCGCTGCGCCGGGCCATGGCGTATTGGTCTGCCAGAACGTGCCCCTTGGCGCGCAGACGCCCGGTATAGCCTTTCAGACGCAGGGTGCGGGCGATGGTAAAGCCGCGGCCATCTGCGAAGGACGGGAAATCGACCCGCACCAGTTCGGCTCGGCCAAGACGATCGTAGAGTTCATCCGGGTCGGTGTCTGAACTTACATCCAGGGCAACCACGTCATTGGCGGCATCATCCAGCGAAACAAAGCCGTCGGTCCAATCATCGGGGGAAAACCCCTGATCCGTTACGATTACATTCATTGCTTTTCTCCAACACGCACCATCTTGCCGTCGACAAAATGGATGCCGCATTCTTCCTTGTTCTGATCGCGCCAGCGTCCGGCGCGGGGGTCTTCGCCCTCTTTGACCGGCGAGGTGCAGGGCGCACAGCCGATCGAAGGATATCCTTTTGCCACCAGCGGATGCCGGGGCAGGCGGTTTTCGTCCATGTAGGCGCGCACATCTTCAGGTGCCCAATGCGCCAGCGGGTTGACCTTGATCCGGCCTGTTCCGTCCTCGACCTCGAAAAAGTCGAGCGCGGCGCGGGTGCCGGCCTGAAACCTTTTGCGCCCGGTGATCCAGCCGCAATAGCCCATAAGAGCCTTTTGCAGCGGGAATGTCTTGCGCAGGTTGCAGCACGCATCCGTGTCGCGCAGGCGCAAGGCGCCATAGGGGTCATCGCGCTGGACGTCTTCATCATCCGCCCTGATGATCCGAACGTTTCTCAGGCCAAGACGCTCGCTGACCTCCTGCTGATATTCCAGCGTTTCGGTGAACAGCATCTGAGTGTCGATGAACAGGACGGGCGTTGCCTTGTCAACAACAGCCGCCATGTGCAGCAACACAACCGATTCCGCCCCAAAGCTTGACACAAGGGCAAGCTCATCGATCTCTTCAATTGCGCCATGCATCACGTCGTGTGCACTGTGGTGGCGGAATCGGGCGTTGAGGTCCTCGACCCGTTCAGTCAGTTCACTTCGGTCTTTACCCAGTTCCGTCTGGATCAGGTCAAGCGGCATTGGCCTGTGCCTCGGGGTAAAGCGCCGCCTTGAACGGCGCCATGCCAACGCGGCGGTATGTTTCCAGGAACGTCTCCTCTGCGCTTTCACGCTGGTTCAAGTAGGTTTCAACGATGCGTTCCACGGCGGGGACGATCTCATCGTAAGCAAAGCCCGGACCAGTTCGATCGCCGATGGCCGCGCTTTCGGTGGCATCACCGCCCAGGGTGATCTGGTAGTTTTCGACGCCGGCACGATCCAGACCCAGGATGCCAATATGACCCACGTGGTGGTGACCACAAGCGTTGATGCAGCCCGAGATCTTGATCTTCAGGTGGCCGATATCATGCTCGAGCTTCAACTCCTCGAAGCGGGTTGCAATCTCTTGCGCAACCGGGATGGAACGAGCAGTCGCCAGCGCACAGTAGTCCATGCCGGGGCAGGCGATGATGTCGCTGATCAGGCCGATATTGGCGGTTGCCAGTTCGTATTCCTTCAGCTTCGCATGGATCGCAGGCAGGTCCGATTTATGGACATGCGGCAGGATCACGTTCTGCTCATGGCTGATGCGCAACTCGTCATAGGCGAACTGTTCGGCCAGATCGGCCATGACCCGCATCTGTTCGGCCGTTGCATCGCCCGGTGTCTGGCCTTGTTTCTTGATCGAGATCGTGACGATGGCGTGGTCCGCGTTCTTGTGCGGCGCGATGTTCGTATCGATCCACGAGCGGAAAACCGGATCGTTGGTGTAGGCGGATTCAAACGACGCAACCGAACCCTCTCGGAAGGCAGGGGCAGCGAAATGGGCCTTGATTTCGTCCAGCAGCGTCATGTCGGCGCCTTTGAACTGGGGGCGGACCTTCAGGAAGCGCTCGTTCACCTTAGCGCGGATAGCGTCGATGCCATGCTCATGCACGGTGATCTTGATACGCGCCTTGTATTTGTTGTCGCGGCGGCCGATCTGGTTCCACACGGAAACGGTGGCTTCGAGGTAAGCCAGCAAGTCGTCAAAGGCGACGAATTCGGACAGTTCCTTGCCAATCATCGGCGTACGGCCCAGACCGCCACCCACGATAACGCGGGCACCCAGAACGCCGTCACGCTCGACCAGTTGCAGGCCGATGTCATGCGCCTTGATCACGGCGCGGTCGTTTTCCGAGCCGGTGATGGCGATCTTGAACTTACGCGGCATAAACTGGAATTCCGGGTGGTCGGTCGACCACTGACGCAGCAGTTCGGCATAGGGGCGCGGGTCGGCGACCTCATCCGCGGCAGCACCGGCGAAGTGGTCGGCGGTCACGTTGCGGATGGTGTTGCCCGAGGTCTGGATGGCGTGCATGCCAACCTCGGCCAGCGCATCCAGCATGTCCGGCACGTCGTTCAGTTTCGGCCAGTTGTACTGGATGTTCTGACGGGTGGTGAAATGGCCATAGCCCTTGTCCCACTTTTCGGCCAGTAGGGCCAGCTGACGCATCTGAGCGCTGTTCAGCGTCCCGTAAGGGATCGCTACGCGCAGCATGTAGGCGTGCAGTTGCAGATACAGGCCGTTCATCAGGCGCAGGGGTTTGAATTCGTCTTCGGTGAGCGAGCCGTCGATGCGA
This sequence comes from Ruegeria sp. CG4, assembly GCF_056537185.1. NCBI lineage: Bacteria > Pseudomonadati > Pseudomonadota > Alphaproteobacteria > Rhodobacterales > Roseobacteraceae > Ruegeria > Ruegeria sp. CG4. The sequence goes on from NZ_JBQFRB010000001.1 coordinate 342,287, forward strand.
CGCTCGACCTGCGCGCGGAACTGCGCGTTGCGTTCTGCCAAAAATGCTGTGTCGAACTCGGAGTAGCGATACATGATTAGCTGTCCTTAGTTGCAGCCCCGAACCTTGGGGCCTTGTAGGGGAGAGTGAGGGGCCAGAGGTCAGGCCCGGGGCTGCGGGGAAGTTTCCTGTTTGCCGTGGGCATAGTTGGACGGACCAGTCCGGCGGAAGTCTTCCCGAAAATGAGTGGGCTCGGGGCCGCATTTGCCAGCGACCGCGTCGGCCAGATATGCGCCAACGATGGTATTCGCCTGACGTGCGGCATCCAGCAGACGCACCTGTGCGTGAGCTTCGTCAGTAATCAGTTCAGCCTCGGACAGATCGCGTGACCAGCGATCGTCTTCGGTCAGATAAATGACGTCTCCTTCCAGCAGGTCGTTGGCTGTAACCACTTTGGGTGTAAAAGCGCGGGCCATCAGGCAAGCTCCTTGTTGAATTCGGTCAGGGCCTCGGCTGCACGGCGCGGTGCGAGGCCATAAAGGGTCAGTGCGGGGCCGTCCATTGCGGCGGCATGCAGATCGGTGGGCAATTGGTCCAGCGTCGTGGACAGCACCCTTTGGCCTGGGCGCGACGCGTTTTCGACGATGGTGACAGGGGTTGCGCGGTCAGCACCGTGCATGATCAGACGGCCCTGAATGAAACGGGCGGATTTCTTGCCCATATAGATTGCAGCCACGGAACCGGGACGCGCCAGTGCATTCCAGTCGTGGTCGGCAAAACCCTTCATGTCGTGACCCGTCAGGTACCGCACCGAGGAATTGCGACCGCGGCGCGTCAGGCTTTGACCGATGCCAGCAACAGCGGCAGAGGCGGCAGTGATGCCGGGAATGATCTGCCAGGAAACACCTGCAGCCTCGACCGCTTCGATTTCTTCGTCCAGACGCCCGAATACAGTGGGGTCCCCCGACTTCAGACGGACCACACGCTGACCCTTCAGTGCGTAGTCCACCAATAATGCGTCGATGTCTTCCTGTTTCCATGAGGGTCCGAAGCCGGCCTTGCCAACATCGACCAGTTCAGCGGTCTTGCCGGCCAGCGCCAGAATTTCGGGGCTGATCAGGCGGTCATGCAGAACGATATCCGCACGCTCAAACGCGTTCAGCGCCTTAAGCGTCAGCAATTCCGGATCACCCGGACCTGCGCCGACGAAATCGACGTGCCCTGTATCCGTATATGTGTGCGATTGCCGCATCTGAGGATCTCGACCTGTGTTTGACTTGACTCTCAATATAGGAAATATTCCCGGATTATTGCCATATGGGCGAGTAAATAAGAACATACGTTCCAATCAGGCTGAGCTTTGGGACGCTGGTTCCGGAAATGGAAGGAAATTGGAATGTCGGTGCGGATTGATGATACGGATCGGAAAATTCTGGTCGAGCTGCAACGCGACGCCAGTCAGTCACTGGATGAAATCGCTGCAAGGGTCGGCAGTTCCAAGACACCTGTCTGGAACCGAATCCGAAAACTCAAAAGTGCAGGGGTCATTGGTCAACAGACAGTGTTGCTGGATGCCGAGGCACTGGGGTTCGAGGCGACGTTCTTTGTTCTGATCCGGACTTCAGAACATGAGGCGGAGTGGCAGCGTAAGTTCCTAAAGGCGCTGCGGGACCGTCCAGAAGTGCAGGAGGCGCACCGCCTTGCGGGGGACATCGATTACATCCTCAAGGTGCGCGTCAGAAATGCTCGCGCCTACGACGATTTTTATCAGACCCTGATCTCGGAAGTCAGGGTGCACAACGTCACGGCCCTTTTGTCGATGGAAGAGATCAAGTCGACGACGATGCTGCCGCTGGGTGCGTTGGTTGTTGGTTAACGAAGTGGGGGGCGCTGCCCCCGCCGCGCTTAAGCGCGTCTCCCCCGGGATATTTGGTGCCAGATGAATAAAGGATCCGGATTTCATCTGGCTATAAATATCCCCGCCGGAGGCATAGCGCACTATGCGCTATTCAGTCAGCATGTGCTGGAGCTCAGACGTGAACAAGCAGCCGGGTAAGCCCATGAAAGTGATAGCTGTTCGAATACTCCGGCTGTGCCGACAGTCGTAATTCTGGTGCCCGCTGAAACAACACCTGCAGTGCGATGCGCATCTCGAGACGGGCCAGCGGGGCGCCGACGCAAAAGTGCAGGCCGCCGCCGAAACTGGTGTTTGTGACAATGGGCCGGGTCGGGTCGAAGGTGTTCGGTGCATTCCAGACCGCGGGGTCGCGGTTTGCGGCACCCAGCAACAGCGCAACCTCATCGCCACGGCTGAAGCGGTGGTCAAAGATCTCCACATCCTCATAGGCATAACGCGTGAACATGTGCAGTGGCGGATCATATCGCAGAATTTCTTCAACAGCGGCATCGATGTCGCCGGGCGCAAGTGGACGGAATCCAGTTTGCAACAGAGTTTTCACCCCGTTCCCTAGGGAGTGAACCGTGGCCTCGTGCCCGGCGTTCAGCAACAGGATGCAAGTGGCAACCAGTTCGTCGCGGGACAGTTTTTCTCCGTCCTCTTCGGCCGCAATCAGGCGCGTGATCAGATCGTGGCGGGGATCGCTGCGGCGCTGTTCGATATAGCCGGTTAGAAACTCGGTAAACTCCCGTGCGGCCCGGGCCGCGTTGTCCTCGGTCTGGTGATTCCGGCTGGCCTGATACATCGCGACCATGTCATGCGACCATCGCAGCAACTGTGGTGACATGTCCTCGGGGACGCCCAGAAGACGACAGATCGTAATGACCGGCACCTGAGTGCAATAGGCGTCCAGAAGGTCGAATTCTGTCTCGGGGAACCTGTCTATCAGGGTGTGGCAAAGCTGCTCGATCGAAGGCGCCAGGGACGCGATTGAGCGTGTGGTGAAGGCGCGCATGACGAGGGCGCGCAGCCGCGTGTGCCGTGGAGGTTCAGCTTCAAGCAAGGAATGCGCTTCGACGTTCAACCACGGCGCCAGATGGGCTGGCCCGGGTTCTTGCAATTCTGCCGGAACCTCTCGGCCAAACCTCCGATCCTTCAGCAGGGCCTGCACAGCGCGATAAGAAACAGCGGCCACTTTGTTGTAGTCGCCCCAATACACAAGGTCGCCGTATTGGCGCGCCTCGTCATAGAATGGGTAGGGGTTCTGCACGAAGCCGGGCTCGACCGGCGATTGAAAAAGCGTCTTCATGCGGCGCAGACTTGCCATGAGGCGCGTCGAATGCAAGACCCTATGTCATGTATCGAGTCTGGGTGATCCTTGGATTTCTGTTTGTCGTCGGACTGTTGTCTGCCGGGGTCTGGTCCTACGCCTATCGTCAAGCCCTGTCGCAACTGAGCGAAAAGGCCGAGGCAGATCTTGAACTTGCAGCAGACCGGCTGAGCACGCAGATGCAGGTGTATCAGGAGCTGGCGGTCCTGATGGCCGATCATCCAGCCCTGCACGAGTTAGAAACCCCGGCAGACAGGCAGGCGGCCCGGTCCCTGCTGCTGGATGTGTCCGACAAGACAGCTGCAGTGAACATGATGTATTTGGATTCCAACGGGCAGGTTCTGGTCGCGGCCCAGCCGATAAGGCAGCCCGACATGGCCGGATATCCTGCTTTTGAGCGCGCCATGCAGGGGGCCATGGGAAGTGCCCATGGGGCCCTGCCGGAAAGCGGTGATCGGATTTATTCCTATGCGGCTCCGACCTTTGGACCGTCGGGGCAGGTTGAGGGTGCTTTGATGGTTGTCGCGGACGTGCAGGATGTTGAGCAAACCTGGCGCGGCAGCACCGAAGCGGTATTCTTCGTGGATGCGGAAGGCGTTGTCTTCATCTCGAACAGGTCCGATCTATTGTTCTGGCGGCGCGCAGAGGGGCAACAAGGTCTTTCACCGCCGGATGGCGGCACGGTCGATTTCAGCTCGACCCGGGTCGCTGGGCATGAATTGTGGACGCTGAACTGGGGGCGTTATTTGCCCCGTCACGCGCTGCACTTGACGCTTGACCTTCCGGTTATTGATATGACGGCCGAGGTGCTGGTGGACGTAGCACCGGCCCGGCGCTTGGCGGGATTGCAGGCTGCTGCGGTTGCCGCAATCTGTCTGGCCTTTGGGGCGTTGCTTTTTCTGGCAACTGAGCGCAGGCGCACATTGGCCGAGGCAAACACCGTTCTGGAAAGCAAAGTCGCGCGGCGGACCCGTGATCTGACGGATGCAAACCTGGCCTTGCGGCGCGAAGTGTCCGAGCGGATGGAAGCCGAAGCCGCCCTGAAGCGCGCGCAATCTGATCTGGTGCAGGCCGGAAAACTGAGTGCGTTGGGGCAAATGTCAGCGGGTATCAGTCACGAGTTGAACCAGCCGCTTATGGCCATTCAGCAGTTTGCGGATAATGGCGCCGCGTTCATGGAGCGCGGCCGGAGTGAAAAGGCCCGCGAAAACCTGGGGCGTATTTCAGAAATGGCGGCGCGTATGGCCCGTATCATCAAGAACCTGCGCGCCTTCGCCAGAAATGAAAGCGAACCGATGGGAAAGGTGGATCTTGTTCAAGTCATCAATACAGCCGTCGAACTGACCTCGGCACGGTTGCACGCTGAAGGGGTCACAGTGGATTGGCAGCCCGATGTTGAACCGGTCTTCGCCTGGGGTGGTGAGGTTCGGCTTGTTCAGGTTTTCGTCAACCTCATCAACAACGCCGCAGATGCCATGAGCGAACAGGACGATCGATATATTCGCATATGGATCGACACCGACGCGCGAGTGTCCGTCACCGTGCGCGACAACGGTCCGGGAATCGAGGATCCCGAAAAGCTGTTTGAACCCTTCTATTCGACCAAGGCCGTTGGTTCGTCCGAGGGGATGGGGCTGGGCCTGTCGATTTCTTATGGGCTGGTTCAGAGTTTCGGCGGCGACATTCGGGGTTACAATTCGCAGAGTGGCGCGTGTTTTACTGTCGAGCTGGATTATTACGAGGATGACAAGGCCGCATGATGCACAAAGTCCTACTGGTTGACGACGATGCGGCGGTTCGGGACGCCCTGGCGCAGACGCTGGAACTGGCCGATTACGCTCCGATTCCAGCAGGGTCATTTGTGGCCGCGAAAGACCATATCCAGGCCGAATTTCCCGGTGTCATCATCTCGGACATCCGCATGCCGGGGCGAGACGGGTTTCATCTGCTGAATTACGCGCATGAAATCGACCCCGATCTGCCGGTCATCCTTCTGACCGGAGAGGGCGACATTCCGATGGCGGTGCAGGCCATGGGGCAGGGTGCCTTCGATTTCCTTGAAAAACCCTGTGCCGCTGCCGACCTTCTGGCGGTTCTGAAGAGGGCCATTGAAGCGCGTGCGCAGGTTCTGGAACAGCGCGCGCTAAAACGCGAATTGGAGCGGGGCGATCCCGCCGCCCGATTGTTGTTCGGACTGTCCCAGCAGGCCGAAGCTCTGCGCGAACGTGTGCGCACCGTAGCACCGACCAACGCCGAGGTTCTGGTAACCGGGCCGGCGGGAAGTGGAATATCCAAGGTTGCCGAAGTGGTCCATATGATGTCGCCACAGGCACAGGGACCTTTTGTCAAGCGGCCATCCTCGGGTCTGACCGCGGCGGAGCTGGTGCAGGTCTGTCATGACGCCGCCGGTGGCTCGCTGTTTCTGGATGAAGTATCGGCCATGCCCGAGGCTACGCAGTATGCCGCGCTTGAGATTGTCGAGCAGGGCGCCGGGGTCCGCATTCTGGCGGGCACCACAGCGGACCTGTCGGCGTTGTCTTCACAGGGCCGTTTTCATGCGGATCTGTTCTATCGCCTTGACGTCATGCGGGTGCGCATCCCCTCGCTGGCAGAGCGTCCCGAGGATATTCCGGTGATCTTTCGCCACTATGTCGCGCAGGCCGCTGAACAGGCGGGGATTGCCGCGCCCGAGATAACCTCGGAACATCTGGCGTCCTTGATGGCCAGCGACTGGCCGGGCAATGCGCGCTCGCTGATGTCCGCTGCGATGCGATTTGTTCTGGGAATGCCCGAAGATGTCGCGCAGGCTGCTGATCTGGGGCTGAGCGAGCAGATGGCGCGTGTCGAACGTTCGCTGCTGATCACCGCCTTGGGTCGGCATAACGGGAAGGCCACAGAAGCGGCGCGTGCACTGAAGCTGCCGCGAAAGACGTTTTACGACAAATTGGCACGCTACGGCATCCGCCCGGAAGACTATCGGCGGTGACGCGACCGCGCGGCCCAGTTTTACCTAAAAATTCTGCGGTTATGCGCCCTTGGCGGAGTATCCCGCCCCAAGGGGGCTGCTACCGGTGCGAATCTCCGGGTGTTTGATTCGGAACTCGTGAGTCGCCGTAGTGCGGAAATCCGCACAGTGCGCCAAAGGCCTGTGCGGATTTCCGCACATGGCTTCTTGGGGATCCTGAGATCTCAGGTATTAAGCTCACCTAGGTAGTTGATAAAAAACAATAAAATATCAATATAACAGCCATGAAACAAAAAGTTGTGAGAAGAGATCTGATTCGGTTCACTTCGCGTCATGGGGCGCTGCAAGAGTGCCCGATGAAGGGTTCTAGGAAGTCTGGGAGGACAATACAGATGAAAATCCTGACAACAGCTGCAACCGCACTTGCGCTGACTGTGACGGCTACTGCCGGGATGGCGGCGTGCGAAGATGGCGAAATTGTCGTTAAGTTTGCACACGTGACCAACACCGACAAGCATCCGAAAGGCATCGCTGCCTCGCTGCTGGAACAACGCGTCAACGACGAGATGCAGGGCGTCATGTGCGTGGAGGTCTATCCGAACTCCACGCTCTACAATGACGACAAGGTTCTTGAGGCGATGTTGCAGGGCGACGTTCAATTGGCCGCGCCGTCGCTATCGAAGTTCGAAAAGTTCACCAAACAGTTCCGCCTGTTCGACCTGCCGTTCATGTTCAAGAATATCGACGCCGTGGATGCCTTCCAGGCCTCGGCGGACGGTCAGGCGATGAAAGACAGTATGCAGCGCCGCGGCCTGCAGGGTCTGGCCTTCTGGCACAATGGCATGAAGCAGATGTCGGCGAACAAACCGCTGGTTGACCCATCTGATGCGGATGGCCTGAAGTTCCGGGTTCAGTCCTCGGACGTTCTGGTTGCGCAGATGGAAGCCATCGGTGGCAGCCCGCAGAAGATGGCATTCTCGGAAGTTTATGGCGCGCTGCAGCAGGGCGTTGTGGACGGACAGGAGAACACCTGGTCGAACATCTACGGCAAGAAGTTCTTCGAGGTGCAGGACGGCATCACCGAGACCAACCACGGTATCATCGATTATCTGGTGGTGACGTCGGTCGACTGGCTGGACAGCCTCGAGCCGGAAGTGCGTGATCAGTTCCTGACCATTCTGAGCGAAGTGACCGAGACCCGGAACAAGGAAGCCTTTGCCGTGAACGAAGCGGCCAAAGCCTCGATCACGGACGCCGGTGGAATTATTCGCGAACTGAACCCTGAACAGCGTCAGGCCTGGGTCGATGCGATGAAGCCCGTTTGGGACAAGTTCGCTGACGATGTAGGTCAGGAAAAGATCGACGCCGCTCAGGCAATCAACGCCGGGTTCTGATCCCGGTCAAGGCCGCGCGTCAGGGGACTGGGGAGTTATCGACGCGCAGGCCGGGCGGGCCGAAAAGGCCCGCCCCAATCCTTCTCAACAATAAAAATGTGGGGACAGATAGATGTCTGGTGCGAAATCCGGCCATGGCGGGCTGGTCGACCATATCGAAGAAACCATGATTGCGTTGCTCCTGGGCCTGATGACGGCCGTCACATTTGCAAATGTGATCGCGCGTTTCTTCTTTAATTCGAACATATTGTGGGCGCTTGAACTGACAGTGTTCATGTTTGGCTGGCTGGTGTTGCTTGGCGCATCTTATGCGGTGAAGAAGCACGCGCATCTGGGGGTCGACGCCATCCTGAACATGCTGGCCCCGGCGCCGCGCCGGATACTGGCGCTGATCGCCGTCGCCTGCTGTCTGGTGTTTTCGCTGCTGCTGCTGAAAGGGTCGTATGACTATTGGGCCGTGTTTGCCGACCTGCCGCCCACATCCGGACGCTGGTTCCCGACAGGGTTCGATAGCGGAGCGCGCAGCCAGAGTTTCTACGAGGTTGACGATATCCCCATGGTCGCGCCGCTGCGCTTTCTTGAGGGTCTCATCAACTATGGCGAGGAATACGAGAAGCTTCCCAAGGTGGTGCCCTATTTGGTGTTGCCAGTTTCCATGCTGCTGCTGGTGATCCGCTTTTCGCAAGTCGCAGTGCAGATCTGGCGCGGTGAAACCGACCGTCTGGTCGCCAGCCACGAAGTCGAGGACGAGATCGAAGAAGTCCGGGCTCAGCAAGGAGAGCATGACTGATGGATGTAGTTCTTCTTTTCTCGATGGTCATTGGCCTGCTGCTGATCGGTGTTCCGATCGCGGTGGCACTTGGCCTCAGCTCGACCCTGTTCCTGCTGATCTATTCCGACAGTTCGCTCGCTTCGGTTGCTGGTACGCTGTTTGAGGCGTTCGAGGGGCACTTCACTCTGCTCGCGATCCCGTTCTTTATCCTGGCGTCGTCCTTCATGACGACAGGGGGCGTGGCGCGCCGGATCATTCGCTTTTCGATTGCCTGTGTGGGCCATTTGCCCGGCGGGCTGGCGATTGCGGGCGTTTTTGCCTGTATGTTGTTTGCAGCCTTGTCGGGGTCATCCCCAGCAACGGTGGTCGCAATCGGTTCGATCGTTATCGCAGGAATGCGACAGGTTGGGTATTCCAAAGAATTCGCGGCCGGTGTGATCTGTAACGCAGGAACCCTGGGTATCCTGATCCCGCCTTCGATCGTCATGGTGGTTTATGCAGCGGCAGTCGAGGTTTCGGTCGGCCGTATGTTCCTGGCAGGCGTCATTCCGGGCCTGTTGGCCGGTTTGATGCTGATGGTCGCAATCTATGTGATGGCGAAGGTCAAGAACTTGCCCAAGGGCGACTGGAAAGGCTGGGGCGAGATATTCGCATCAGCGCGTGAAGCTGGTTGGGGCCTGTTCCTGATCGTGATCATCCTGGGCGGCATTTACGGCGGTATCTTCACGCCGACCGAAGCTGCAGCGGTGGCCGCGGTTTATGCGTTCCTGATCGCCTGCTTCGTCTACAAGGACATGGGGCCGCTTAGCAGTGAGGGTGACGCGCAGAATATCTCGCTGTTGAAGAAACCCTATGCACTGGTCACGGCGCTCATTCACCCGGATACCAAGCACACGCTGTTCGAGGCTGGAAAGCTGACCGTCACACTATTGTTCGTGATTGCCAACGCACTGATCCTGAAACATGTGTTGACCGACGAACAGGTGCCGCAGCATATCGCCAGCGCAATGCTGTCTGCGGGCTTGGGGCCGATAACGTTTCTGATTGTGGTCAACGTGATCCTTCTGATCGGTGGTCAGTTCATGGAGCCCTCGGGCCTGCTCGTCATCGTTGCGCCGCTGGTGTTCCCGATTGCCATCGAGCTGGGCATCGACCCAATCCATCTGGGCATCATCATGGTGGTGAACATGGAGATTGGAATGATCACGCCACCGGTCGGCCTGAACCTGTTCGTGACCTCGGGCGTTGCGGGAATGCCGATGATGGGTGTCGTGAAGGCCGCGCTGCCATTCCTTGCGGTGCTGTTCGTCTTCCTCATCATGGTGACGTACATTCCGTGGTTGTCGACCTTCCTGCCCAATACCTTCATGGGGCCCGAAATCGTGACCAATTAGACAGCGTCTACATGACAACGCAAAAACCGGGCGGCGCAATCCGCCCGGTTTTGTCTTGAAGAACCGAATTGAGTGATTATCTGCCGCTCAGAGGACGACCTCCCCCAAAATGGGAAATTTTCCGGGACGACCCGGGCAAAACGAGGTCTCTTATATGCCCTGGATCATTCTCTTAACTGCCGGACTGCTTGAAATCGTCTGGGCCTTTGCCATGAAGCAATCGGCCGGTTTTACCCGGTTTTGGCCCACCGCGATTATGGGCGTGTCGATGTTGGGCTCGTTCGCCCTGCTTGCGCTGGCAATGCGGACGCTGCCATTGGGCACAGCTTATGTCGTCTGGACAGGGATTGGCGCCGTTGGCGCGTTTCTGGTCGGTATCCTGTTTTTGGGCGAAGCGGTAACCGCCGCGCGCATTTGCGCGGCGGTTTTGATCGTGGCGGGGATGATCACGATGAAGCTTGCCTGATCAGGCGTTTTCCAGTGCCTCGATGATCCCCGAGAAATCGGCGGCTTTCAGACTTGCGCCGCCAACCAGCGCACCATCGACATTGGAGACGGCGAAAATATCTGCTGCGTTGCTAGGCTTTACCGAACCGCCATAAAGCAACCGGACCGAGCGCCCGACACCTTCGCCAAAGCGGCGCTCCAGACGCGCGCGGATAAAGTCGTGAACCTCTCCAATCTCGTTCAGAGTGGGTACTTTTCCGGTTCCGATGGCCCAGATCGGCTCGTATGCGACGATCAGGTTTTCACCGGTCGACTGATCCGGAATGGAACCCGACATCTGGCCGCCAATAATATCAAGCGTATTGGCGGCTTCGCGTTGTTCCAGACTTTCACCAACGCAGATGACGGTTTTCAGACCGGCGTCCATCGCGACGCGGGCTTTGGCGCGAATGTCCTCATCCTGTTCGGAATGATCCTCGCGTCGTTCCGAATGCCCCAGAATGACGGTTGTTGCGCCAGCGTCGACCAGCATGTCGGCGCTGATATCGCCGGTGTGGGCGCCGTTCGGGGCCGCGTGGCAATCTTGGCCGCCGATAGTAATGCCGGTTCCCTGCGTCGCCTGCGCGGCGCGGTGAACCAGTGTGGCCGGAGGGCAGATCAGAATATCGACAGTTGGGGCAGGGTGGGTGCTGGCCAGCACCTCAAGCTCGCCCAGCGCTTCGCTGGTTCCGTTCATTTTCCAGTTTCCAGCCGCCAGCTTGCGCCGCATCCCTGCACCTCTTCATTTTGACATCATTTCATTTTCGGATAGCACCCCACGCCCCACCTGACAATTCCGCGCAAGGGGTGCTGGTCGGTCAATCGCCGGAAATTCCGTCTGCGCCAATACATACGGCGCGCCTGATCAAAAGGTGGCCGGAAACCCGGGAGCTTTGGGGAGAATGTTGATGTGACGCACAAACGCCTTATCGCTGTTCAGTCAGCGCCTCGTCGAACTTGATCGACTCGCCGCAGCCGCATGCATCGACAACATTTGGATTGCGGAACTTGAAGCCGGACTCCAATAGAGTGACTTCGTAGTCGATCTCGGTCCCGAACAGGAACATTTGCGCCATGGGCGCAATCATGACCCGTGCACCGTCCTGTTCGACAACCTCGTCGTTAGGGTCCGCCTGATCCACATAGTCCATGGTATATTCCATGCCGGCGCATCCGCCTTTTTTCACGCCAATGCGCAGCCCGGCATGTCCGGCCGAGGCCATCAGACGAGCAATTTGCTCGGCCGCCTTGGGCGTCATGGTTACAGCCTGTTTGCCAGGAATGCCAAACATCAGGGGATCTCCGTCGTCGCGTTGACACTAATTTAGGGCTTTTGATCACCGGGCTCAAGTGAGCGCGGCCTATGATTGCGAAGATTTGCTTTGAAACAGCCGGTTTGCGGGCACCGGTCGCCTTGCACCAGCGCGGCTGGCCGGATTAGCCTGATCCGGAGGGGCAACAGATATCGGTCCTTCGGCGCAACAACAATCACGAGGTTTGCAAATATGGCATTGCGGTCAAAATATCTGAAATCAAATGCGCCGCTGGCGCTGTTGGGGGTGAGTTTTACTGTTTTGGCTGGCACTGCCTGGGCTGCGTCGGACGGGCCCAGACACCCTGTCAATTGCGCAACCGCCGAAGGCGATCTGCGCGCGATTGCGTCAGAAAAGAAGCATGCCGAAGACAAGCAGTTGGAAAGTGTGGCGGCAATTACGCCTGCGGGCGCATTACTTGGACTGGTAACCGGCACCGAAGGCAAGAGACTGCAAATGCTGTCCGGAGATTACGTCAAGCAATTGGATGATAGGGCAGCAGAGATCAAATCGACCTGCGGAAATCAGTAAATTGCAGTTTACCCTGAACGTTCTGGACCGCCCTCGGGCAAGAGCGGTCCAATATTCGGGCCGGAGATTTAAAGGAGGGCAAGCGATCCAGCAGCCCGTGCGAGCGACAAATGGAATGCACTTATTCGTCGACACACCGATTTGTTGCGCAGGTGTATGAAAGTTTTGCTACAGCCGTGTAACAGTTGGATGACTTTTTGACGACAACAGATTGTTTTTTGAAGATAATTTTCTGGTCACATAAATCCGAGTTCCAGTCGGGCCTCGTCAGACATCATTTCCATTCCCCACGGTGGTTCCCAGGTCAGTTCAACGTCAACTTCCTTGATGCCGGCAACCGGTTCAACGGCTTCGACAATCCAGCCCGGCATGTCTCCGGCGACGGGGCAGCCCGGTGCGGTCAGGGTCATGATGACTTTGACTGCATTGTCCTCGGCAATCTCGATTGTGTAGATTAGCCCAAGATCATAGATATTCACTGGAATCTCAGGATCATAAACCGTTCGGCATGCCTCGACCACGGCCTCGTACAAGGGGTGTTCGATGGTCGAAGGGGCAATCAGCGGCGTGCCTTCAAACTGTTCACTGGGATGCGTCATTCTTGCCTCGGGTTTGTTACCTGAGAAAATATATAGGGAAAGGCCGGACCAGCGTCCAGTGCGGCAATGGCGCCCGCCTTGGGCGCCACCCCCGTTCAGTCATTGATATCGTGGTTGAACGTTTTGACCTGACCATGGGGCAGCGCGAATATGCGCCGAAGAACCAGCCAGGACACCAGCGACAACACCGCGAAGATCAGCAACAGTATCGGCAGCGAGGGTGTAAGCCCCGGCAAAATCAGCAGGATACCCGTGATTGCGGCACCGATGGCAAAGCCAAGAAAGATGAAACCCGGCAGCACGATTTCAAGGATTCCCAAGGCCAATGCGGCGGCCATCCAGATCCACCAGGTCAGCCAGAAGGGATCCGCCATCATTTTGCTCCTTTCAGCATCTTGAACGCATCACCGAAAGCCTCAAGGGCGTTTGCCGGCACGACGATCGTCTGTTTTCCGGTCCCGTTGCCCAATGCGTTAAGCGATTCGACCTGTTTCAGAGCGACCTGATACTGAGCGGCCTCGATACCGTTGTCCTGAATTGCCTTGGCAACGACACCGGTCGCATAAGCCTCGGCTTCGGCTTGAATACGCCGGGCCTTGGCGGTTTGTTCCGCCGCATAAAGTTCGGCATCTGCCTGCAGTTCAACAGCGCGTTTCATGCCTTCGGCTTCGGTTACCTGAGCCCGGCGCGCGCGTTCGGCGTTCAGCTGCTGCAGCATGGCGTCACGGGTCGCTTGGTCCAAATTAACGTCCAGAATTTCGGCGCGGGTCACTTCGATGCCCCAGTCATCGACGGCTGTTTCGACACTTTCCTGGATTTGGGAGATCAACTGGGCGCGGTTCGACTGTACTTCATCCAGATCCATTTTGCCGATCTCGGCGCGCACGATACCTGCCACCGTGGTCGCAATCGCACCGTCGACGTCACGGATTCGGTAGACTGTCTTTTCAGGCTCAAGAATGCGGTAGAACACCGATGTATCGATCTGGACCAGAACGTTATCCTTGGTGATTGCATCCTGCGTCGCGTTTGGAAGCTGACGTTCAAGAATGGATATCTTGTGGCGCGCAACATCCAGGAAAGGAACGATAAAATTGATCCCGGGTCCCAAAACCGAGTGCAGCCGACCGAAGCGTTCAATCACGAACTTTTCGGATTGAGGGACGATCTTAATGCCCTTCAGGATGACGATTACGATTAGGGCCGCCGCCAGCAGGTAAATGATGTTCGATGAAAGCAATCCGATGATCTGATCTTCGGTCATTTCTGTCCTCTTTATTGTGTACTATGGTATACACTTGGGGGTTGAGTCGCCCGATTTCAACTCTGGTATGGACAGATTGGACTCGGATGCAAGCCAGTGAAGGCGTCGAAGTTCGAGGGAAAACAACAGATGTGTCCGCTTTGCATCCCGTCCTGATTGCGGTATCGGGCGCATATGAAACTGATTATCGACACAGATCCGGGAATCGACGATGCGATGGCTATTGCCTACGCCGCCGCCGCGCCGGAAATTGACCTGATTGGTCTGACGACCATTTTCGGAAACACGCATGTGCATCAATCCAGCCGTAATGCGCGGTTTTTGCTGCACAAACTCGGCCTTGATGCTGCAGTCGCGGAAGGCGCAGCCTTTCCGCTTGAGACGGACGCACATGTTCCGTCCGAACATGTCCACGGGCCGGAAGGGTTCGGAGACCTGACGGAAATCCCGCAGATCGGCGAAAACCATCCCCTGCCAGCGGCAGAATTTCTGGTCGAAATGGCACGCGAACACAAAGGCGAACTGGTCGTTTGTGCGGTTGGTCCGTTGACCAACATCGCCGATGCGATGCGCTTGGACCCGGAGTTTTCCCAAAATCTGGGTCGGCTGGTGATCATGGGGGGCGCCGTGTATTGCCCCGGAAACATCACCGCCCACGCAGAAGCCAACATTTACCACGATGCCCGAGCGGCGGATTTCGTTTTTGCGGCCCCCCCGAATACGGTTCTGGTTGGATTGGACGTCACGCTGAAGACCCTTTACCGGGGCGCGGACTTCGATGCGCTGGCCGAAAGTTCCCCAAACATGGGCGTCTTTTTGCGCGACATTTCAAAGTTCTACCTTAAGTTCTATAAGGAAGTCGGTGGGCTGGAAGGATGCGGGTTGCACGACTCGACCGCCGTAATTGCATGCTCTCACGAACCGATGTTCGACACGGTCGAGACAGGCCTGCGCGTGATCGTCGGTGGGGAGGAAAACGGTGCCACGCGGCCGGATCCCTCGCGTCCCGCAATTCGCGTTTGCAGGGATGTCGACGGCGAAGGCGTTGTGGCGTTGTTCACGGAGCGCGTTGTCACTTTGCCCTGACGGGTTGCAAAGGGCAGGCGGATCAGGCAAATCCTGCCCGGTTCAGCGACCCCGAGGCGACACAATGACAGACCGTTTTTCCTTTGATCTGAAGGCCACCGACGGCAAGGCCAGAACCGGTGTGATCCATACCCCGAGGGGTGAGGTTCGCACGCCTGCTTTCATGCCGGTCGGGACAGCCGCGACCGTCAAGGCGATGATGCCGGAAAGCGTGCGCGCGACGGGGGCCGATATCCTGTTGGGCAATACATATCACCTGATGTTGCGCCCCACCGCTGAGCGGATCGATCGCCTGGGCGGATTGCATAAATTCATGAACTGGGAGCGGCCAATTCTGACGGACTCGGGTGGATTTCAGGTCATGTCGCTGGCCGGGCTGCGCAAGCTGACGGAAAAAGGCGTGACCTTCAAATCCCATGTCGACGGATCAAAACATGAACTGACGCCCGAGCGGTCAATGGAAATCCAGCGGCTCTTGGGATCGGACATCGTCATGTGTTTCGATGAGTGCCCAGCGTTGCCAGCCGATCGGGACCGCATCGCAGAATCCATGCGCCTGTCGATGCGATGGGCCGATCGGTCGCGCGAGGCGTTCGGAGACCGTCCTGGCCATGCACTGTTCGGGATCATGCAAGGCGGGCTGGAACGCGACCTGCGCGAGGAAAGCGCCGAGGCATTGAATAAAATCGGCTTCGAAGGCTATGCCGTCGGCGGTCTGGCCGTGGGCGAGGGGCAGGAAGCCATGTTCGACTGCCTTGAATACGCGCCGGACTATCTTCCCTCGGACAAGCCCCGTTACCTGATGGGGGTTGGCAAGCCTGACGACATCGTGGGTGCCGTCGCACGCGGGATCGACATGATGGATTGCGTGCTGCCGTCGCGGTCTGGGCGAACAGGGCAGGTTTTCACCCGTCGCGGTGTGGTCAACATCAAGAATGCCCGTCACGCGGACGACCCGCGCCCGCTGGATGAAGCTTGCAGTTGCCCGGCCTGTTCAAACTACTCGCGCGCTTACCTTCACCATGTTTTCCGTTCGAACGAGATGATTTCGGGGATGCTGCTGACATGGCACAATCTGCACTATTTTCAAGAGATTATGCAGGGAATGCGAGACGCGATTTCCGAAGGTCGGTTTGCGGCTTGGCAAGGCGACTTTCACGCGCAGCGTGCGGAAGGGGATATTGAGCCTGTTTAGGCGGCAAATCCGGTTGGGTTTCAACAAAATTCGTGGATATGTCCGCGCAACGCCTTGCAGTCGGTAAATCATCCGGTCATTCTGATTGCCGACAAACGGCGATGAGGTTGAAAACAGGCGGTCCGCGCCCCACCTTTATCGTCCAAGACAGGAGATGGCCAAAGGTTGCCTTTCTAGGGACCAGTGCCGTCTTGCCAATGATAAGGATTGAGCATGCAAGAGCCTCTGAATTCCTCATACCCCGTACTGCCTTTGCGCGACATCGTGGTTTTTCCGCACATGATCGTGCCGCTGTTCGTGGGGCGGGAAAAATCCGTCCGTGCACTGGAAGAAGTGATGCAGGACGACAAGCAGATATTGCTGTCCAGCCAGATTGATCCGGGTGATGACGATCCCACCATCGAAGGGATTTACCAGTCCGGTGTTCTGGCGAACGTTCTGCAACTGCTGAAGCTGCCCGATGGCACCGTCAAGGTGCTGGTTGAAGGGCAGGCGCGCGTGCAGATCACCGAATTTCTCGAAAACGACGATTTCTTCGAAGCCCGTGCGGAGTATCTGACCGAGATACCCGGCGATGTGACCACGACCGAGGCGCTGCTGCGCACCGTTGCGGACGAGTTCGAGCGCTATGCCAAAGTGCGCAAGAACATTCCCGAAGAAGCGCTTGCAGCAGTTGGCGAGACAACTGAGCCCGCCAAGCTGGCTGACCTCGTGTCGGGTCATCTGGGCATTGAAGTCGAGCAAAAGCAGGAGTTGCTGGAAACTCTGTCCGTCAGCGAACGGCTCGAGAAGGTCTACGGCCTGATGCAGGGCGAAATGTCGGTTCTGCAGGTCGAGAAAAAGATCAAGACCCGCGTCAAATCCCAGATGGAGAAGACGCAGCGCGAATATTATCTGAATGAGCAGATGAAGGCCATTCAGAAAGAGCTTGGCGATGGCGAGGACGGTAGCAACGAGGTTGCCGAACTGGAAGCCAAAATAGCCGAGACCAAGCTGTCGAAAGAGGCGCTGGAAAAGGCGGAAGGCGAGCTGAAGAAGCTCAAGAACATGTCGCCGATGTCTGCCGAAGCGACCGTTGTGCGCAACTATCTGGACTGGATACTATCGCTGCCTTGGGGCACCAAGTCCCGTGTCAAAAAGGATCTGGGCCGGGCGCAGGATATTCTGGATGCCGACCACTATGGGCTTGAGAAGGTCAAGGAACGGATCGTCGAGTATCTCGCGGTGCAGCAGCGCTCGAAGAAGCTGAAAGGCCCGATCCTGTGCCTCGTTGGCCCTCCGGGTGTGGGTAAGACCTCGCTTGGTAAATCCGTTGCTAAAGCCACGGGGCGCGAGTTCATTCGCATCTCGCTGGGCGGTGTGCGCGATGAATCCGAGATCCGCGGTCACCGTCGGACCTATATCGGCTCGATGCCCGGCAAGATCATCCAGGCGCTGAAAAAGGCGAAGACCACGAACCCGCTTATCCTGCTCGACGAGATCGACAAGATGGGGCAGGACTTCCGTGGCGACCCGGCTTCGGCAATGCTGGAAGTGTTGGACCCGGAACAGAACAGCACGTTCATGGACCATTATCTTGAAGTGGAATATGACCTGTCGAACGTGATGTTCCTGACTACGTCGAACAGCTACAACATGCCCGGGCCTTTGCTGGACCGGATGGAGATCATCCCGCTGGCCGGCTACACCGAAGAGGAAAAGAGCGAGATCGCCAAACAGCACCTGATTGGCAAACAGGTCAAGAACCATGGTCTGAAAACCAAGGAGTTTGATCTGACCGACGAGGCGCTCCAAAAGATCATTCGCATCTACACCCGTGAAGCCGGGGTGCGGAATCTGGAACGTGAAATCGCCAAGGTGGCGCGGAAATCGCTGACCAAGATCATCAAGAAAGAGGCTGAATCCGTCACGGTGACGCCGGACAATCTGGATGAATTCCTGGGCGTGCCGAAGTTCCGCTATGGTCTTGCTGAACAGGACGATCAGGTTGGTGTTGTTACCGGTCTGGCTTGGACCTCGGTAGGGGGTGATCTGCTGCATATCGAGGCGCTGAAACTGCCCGGCAAAGGGCGGATGAAGACCACCGGCAAGCTGGGCGACGTGATGAAGGAATCCATCGACGCGGCCTCGTCTTATGTGCGGTCGATTTCACCTCAGATCGGTGTGAAGCCGCCCAAGTTCGACACGTTGGATATTCACGTGCACGTTCCGGATGGGGCAACCCCCAAGGACGGTCCTTCGGCCGGTTTGGCGATGGTAACGTCGATCGTATCGGTCCTGACCGGAATTCCAGTGCGCAAGGACATTGCCATGACGGGCGAGGTGTCGCTTCGCGGGAATGCAATGCCGATTGGCGGTTTGAAAGAAAAGCTGTTGGCTGCCCTGCGGGGAGGCATCAAGACGGTGCTGATCCCGGAAGAGAACGAGAAGGATCTGGCGGACATTCCGGATAACGTAAAGGAAGGCCTTAAGATCATTCCGGTCAAGCATGTCTCGGAAGTTCTGGAGCAGGCACTTGTTCGCGCGCCAGATCCCATCGAATGGGACGAAGCGGCCGAGGAAGCAGCGGCAGCCGCCGCCAAGGCACCCGAAAGCACCGGACCGTCGGCGACTGCACATTAAGTTACCGGAAGTCAGGGCCGGGATACTGGCCACCTGAGAGAATATGGAGAAGCCTGCGGCAATTGCGGCGGGCTTTTTCATTTGGGTCACTCGGTTATTCAGAACCCGATAACGGGTTCCTTGGGATCCAGTATTTCTTCTTCGGCGATGTATTCCTGAAACTTTTCAGTGGATAGGGCTGAACGGACGGCAAGACTGAAGATCACGGCGGAAAACAGGATACACAGCAGAATATCCCAACCAAAGGGGATCTGCTTTTGCGCGCCTTCGCCGAATTGCCCAAGGAAAGAGATCAGCCCGATACCGGCAAAATAAGGCGCCAGCCACAAGGCTTCGGTCACGTCCATTTCGTCCAGACGGTTGCGGAACCGCAGCAACAGAAGAACCATTCCAACGATCAATGCAATGCCAAGGCGCCAGACCGTGTCCCAACCGCTCCAGTAGACGACCAATGTGGCAACGGCAAAGGCCGTGACGGCGACCACCTTGACGGCCGGGATGCGGATCGAACGCGGGTGATCGGGCATGAGGTGGCGCAAGCAGACCACGGCGATTGGGCCGACGGCGAATGACAGGACGATGGCCGCTCCGTTCAACGCGATTACTGTGGCGAAAGGTACGGTCAGCAGGAAGAGCGTTCCGATCAGAAAATTCAGCGCCAGTGCCCAAAGCGGCACGCCGAACGAAGACAGCATTTGCAGGCGTTGCGGCAGGAAGCCGTTTTTGGACAACGCCATGGCAATACGCGCGTTCGAGCCAGTGGCCACCAATCCGTTGCCAAAAGGTCCGATTACCGAGCCGATGTTGAGCAGGCTGAGAAACCAGATGATCCCCACGGACATGATTATTCCGTCCAGCGGACCCTGACCGCCAAAGTTCAATTGTGCCCAACCGTTTTTCAGCATTTCGGGATCAAGCGCGCCGATGAATGCGATCTGAAGTCCCAGATACAGGGCCGCGCACAGAACGATGGATAGAACCAGGGCTGCGGGGATGGAGAATTTGGGGTTTCGAACTTCACCAGCCATGTCGACGACGTGGCGAAATCCGATGAAAGAGAATATCACGCCTCCGGTCGACACCGCTGCCATGATGCCCTGTAATCCATAGGGCGCAAAACCACCTGGCTGAGTGAAGTTTTCGGTGTTGAACCGTGTCGTGATCAGCAGGATCGACAGAACGATAGGGATAGCGATTTTGGCCCACGTCAGCGCAGCGTTGACCTGCGTGAAAAACTTCACCCCCAATGCGTTGACCGCGACGAACAGAAGCATGAAAACCAGTGCAACCGCGATGCCAGCCCCGGTCAGATCGCCGGTATCCGCAGCATGCAGCCAGGGCGCATAGGGCGCGAGGTATTTCAACATTGCCTCAACTTCGATTGGTGCGGTGGTGTTATATCCGATCCAGGCTGTCCACCCCATGGCCATCGAGACTATGTTGCCATGTGAAAACTGAGGCACCCGTGCAATTCCACCGGATATCGGCAGCATGGCCGAGATTTCGGCAAATGTTATGGCCAGAACAAACATGGCAACCGCGCCGATGATCCAGGACAGGATGGCCGCAGGACCAGCGTGCTGCACGGCCAACATAGGCCCGAACAGCCAGCCCGAGCCAATAATGCCTCCAACCGAAATGAACGTCAGGCCAACAAGACCAATATCGCGCTTCAATTCAGCCATAGACAACCCTGAAAACAATGCCCGGAAATACCGATCAATTCCGGTCAGGATATGCGGGGGGATCGCGCTGTGACAAGCTTGCTCTCGAGCAACCCTCAATCAGCTCAACTTGTTGGTATTGAGGCAGTTCTGGCGGCACGCGTAAGCCAGCCTTGGTGTCACCGGGCTCCCAGCCAGACTCTAGTAGGCGGTTATTCTACGTCGCCTGATTCCAAACAGCCCAGCTATTGCGCCTATCAGTAGTAGCCCGCTGGCGGGCAGGGGAACGGCTGATACTTTTAGATTGTCCACCCGATAACTGGCACACCAATCGTTACACCAAACCGTGTTGGGTCCGAACGGGTCGTACAAGTCATTCCAATAGGGGCCACTGATCGGGTTGTTCACGGTAAGTATCAACCGATCGATATGAGAGAACCCGCTAGATAACCTAAGCTTCTTTAGTTTCGGTATGACACTGTCCGACGTAAGTTGTGTCTGCGTCGGGCCGATCGACTGCGTAGCCACCGTAGCCCCGTTTCGCACTCCAGTGAAAGTCAGAGTTGCCACCGGCGCAATTCCTGACGTTGCCCACTGGAAGTAGGCTTGGCTGTTATCGTCTGCCGGTCTAGGCCCCGATCCCGACATGAAAATCCGCAATGCGCCCCAAACATCAATAGATTTTGCCGTGAATGTTGTTCCGCTTATGGCTCTGATTTTTGACGTCAGAATGCCACTATCGGAATGCAGGTACAGGTAGTTCCCTCCCAGATAGGTCGTGCTGTAATCGTAGATGAACCCGTTGGACGTCGCAGGTCCACCACCCGCATTGGGATAAACCGGGTTGTGATCGAACGTAACCGTCAAAGCACTGGCTGCATTGGCCAAGCACACGGCTAACGCCGCAAATATATGTTTCATCGCAATTCCCTCTATCAATGTCTGCAGATTAGATAGCGAAGTATCACTTTGCAACTGATCGTAGAGGCGGTTCTTTTAGAGAAATGAGGCTTGGACGCCTGGCCGCGTTTTGGCTTCTGGCACCCATTCCTGTCGCCAGATCCGACAAGTCATTGAAAAGATGGTGGGTGATAAGAGATTTGAACTCCTGACATCTTCGATGTGAACGAAGCGCTCTACCACTGAGCTAATCACCCGTGAGGCCGCCTCTTACAGTGTGTCAGTCCGGTTCGCAAGATCAGATGCAGGTGGCGCAGAAACTTTGCTTGCCCTTAGCGCTTTTCACGCAGAACCCGGCGCCTGTTCAAAGGGTGGGTTCGGGAAAAAATCAGGATAGGGCAAAAAACTTGAAAACGCCGCTTGACGATGCCGGGGCGTGGCCATAATACACCCCAACGTTCAGAGCGAACGGGCAGCGGGCGGTTGTAGCTCAGTTGGTTAGAGTACCGGCCTGTCACGCCGGGGGTCGCGGGTTCGAGCCCCGTCAACCGCGCCATCGCTGCACTCCTTGGTCCAGGGCAAAGGCCACGAAAATAGATGCGCGGTTGTAGCTCAGTTGGTTAGAGTACCGGCCTGTCACGCCGGGGGTCGCGGGTTCGAGCCCCGTCAACCGCGCCATTTCCCTGATTTCGTAGATTGACCGAAAACAATTGCCCATTGGGGCGATCGACATGGGGCTAATGTCAGGAGTTGTCGGCAATAATCCGACTGTTCACACTTTGTTCTAACTTTTGTGTTGGAGACTCAGCCTGGCTCGCCTATTTCTAGGACACTTGTCTGTTGGGGGCCGAAATGGCTGAGCTGAAGAATATCGAGGTGCGCGGCGCGCGCGAGCATAACCTCAAAAGTATTGATGTTGACATTCCACGGGATCAGCTTGTGGTGATTACAGGTCTGTCTGGTTCGGGCAAGTCGTCGCTGGCCTTTGATACCATCTATGCCGAAGGTCAAAGGCGCTATGTCGAAAGCCTGTCCGCTTATGCGCGCCAGTTTCTGGACATGATGGAAAAGCCCGACGTTGACCATATCAGCGGCCTGTCCCCGGCGATTTCCATCGAGCAGAAAACGACGTCGAAGAACCCACGCTCCACCGTTGGCACGGTCACCGAGATCTATGATTATTTGCGACTGTTGTTCGCGCGTGCAGGAACGCCCTACAGCCCTGCCACGGGTCTGCCCATTGAAGCGCAGCAGGTGCAGGACATGGTCGACCGCATCATGGCGATGGAGGAAGGGACGCGCGGATACCTTCTGGCACCCATCGTGCGGGACCGGAAAGGGGAGTACAAAAAAGAATTCCTCGAACTGCGTAAGCAGGGCTTCCAGCGCGTCAAGGTGGACGGGGAGTTCTATGAACTTGATGAGCCGCCCACTCTGGACAAGAAGTTTCGCCATGACATCGACGTCGTAGTCGACCGTCTGGTTGTACGCGAAGGGATGGAAACACGTCTGGCCGACAGCCTGCGGACTGCGCTGGATCTGGCCGATGGAATCGCGATTCTGGAAACCGCGCCGCGCGAAGGAGACCCCGAACGTATCACTTTCAGCGAGAATTTTGCCTGTCCGGTCAGTGGCTTCACGATCCCCGAGATCGAGCCGCGCCTGTTCTCGTTCAACGCACCTTTTGGGGCATGCCCGGATTGCGACGGTCTGGGGGTCGAACTGTTCTTCGATGAGCGTCTCGTGGTGCCGGACCAGACACTGAAACTGTATGATGGTGCACTGGCGCCGTGGCGAAAGGGTAAATCGCCGTACTTCCTTCAAACCATCGAAGCCATCGCCCGCCACTTTGAGTTCGACAAGAACACCCCATGGAAAGACCTGCCGGAGAAGGTGCAGCAGGTGTTTCTTCGGGGGTCGGGCGACGAGGAAATACAGTTCCGTTACGACGAAGGTGGACGGGTTTATCAAGTGACTCGCAGTTTCGAGGGCGTAATTCCCAATATGGAACGCCGTTACCGCGAGACCGACAGCGCCTGGATCCGTGAAGAATTCGAGCGCTATCAGAATAACCGCCCCTGCGGGACATGTGATGGCTACCGTCTGCGTCCCGAAGCCCTGGCCGTCAAAATCGCGGGCCTGCATGTTGGGCAGGTGGTTCAGATGTCGATCAAGGAGGCTCTGGCCTGGATCGAGGATGCTCCGAACCATCTGAACACGCAGAAAAACGAGATAGCGCGCGCAATTCTGAAGGAAATCCGCGAAAGACTTGGATTCCTGAATAATGTTGGTTTGGAATACCTTACGCTGTCACGTTCAAGTGGAACCCTGTCTGGTGGCGAAAGCCAGCGGATCCGGTTGGCCAGTCAGATCGGTTCGGGTCTGACAGGGGTTCTGTATGTGCTGGACGAGCCGTCAATCGGGTTGCACCAGCGCGACAATGACCGTCTGCTTGGAACGCTCAAGAACCTGCGCGATCAAGGGAATACCGTGATCGTTGTTGAGCATGACGAAGAAGCCATCCGTGAGGCTGATTACGTTTTTGATATTGGTCCCGGCGCCGGTGTGCATGGCGGGCAGGTCGTAAGCCAGGGAACACCTGCGGAAATTACGGCGGATGCGGCCTCGATCACGGGGCAATATCTGGCCGGAACGCGCGAGATCGCAGTGCCCGCTGAACGGCGCAAGGGCAACAAGAAGAAGGTGTCGGTGGTCAATGCGACCGGGAACAACCTGAAGAATGTGACGGCTGAGTTTCCTTTGGCCAAGTTTGTCTGTGTGACCGGAGTTTCCGGCGGCGGGAAATCCACTTTGACCATTGAGACGCTGTTCAAAACGGCGTCGATGCGCCTGAATGGCGCGCGCCAGACACCTGCGCCGTGCGAGACGATCAAGGGACTGGAGCATCTGGATAAGGTCATCGACATCGACCAGCGACCCATTGGGCGGACTCCGCGTTCAAACCCAGCAACTTACACGGGGGCGTTCACCCCGATCCGCGACTGGTTTGCCGGTCTGCCCGAGGCCAAGGCACGAGGGTACAAACCGGGACGGTTCAGCTTCAACGTCAAGGGAGGTCGGTGCGAGGCCTGTCAGGGTGACGGGGTCATCAAGATCGAGATGCACTTCCTTCCGGATGTCTACGTGACCTGTGAAACCTGCAAGGGTGCGCGGTACAACCGCGAGACACTGGAGATCAAATTCAAGGGCAAGTCCATCGCGGATGTTCTTGATATGACGGTGGAAGACGCGCAGGACTTCTTCAAAGCTGTGCCTTCCATTCGCGACAAGATGGACGCACTGGCGCGGGTTGGTCTGGGTTATATCAAGGTCGGACAGCAGGCCACCACGCTTTCGGGTGGTGAGGCGCAGCGGGTCAAGCTTTCAAAGGAACTGTCCAAACGTTCGACCGGGCGGACGCTGTATATTCTGGATGAACCGACCACCGGCCTGCACTTTGAAGATGTCCGTAAGCTTCTGGAAGTACTGCACGAACTGGTAGATCAGGGAAATACGGTCATTGTGATCGAACACAACCTGGATGTGATCAAAACCGCCGATTGGATCATCGATATTGGCCCGGAAGGTGGCGATGGCGGCGGACAGATTGTTGCCGAGGGCACACCCGAGCAAGTTGCGGAGTGTGAGGGCAGCCATACCGGGCATTACCTCAGGCCGATGTTGAATTTGGACCGGGTCGCTGCAGAATAACGGCCCGTCGGTTTCCTAGTACAGGATATCCGCCACGGCGCCGATCAGGTTGAGAACTTTCCGCGTTTCAGGATCGATTCTGTAGACATAGTCGCCGGCGCGAACGTAATTGCCGCCTCGTTTCAGGCCGTATCGATAGGGATCGTCGATCCAGACATAGTCCCGTTCGATACGGTCGCCCGTCCGATATAGGTTTTTGACCTGTCCTGGTGGCACGCAGGGGACTGCCTTTTTGGCCAGACCGGGCGGGCAGTGCCCGGCCTTTCCGTTGCCAGCTTCGACTGCAGCCGTACTGATCACCAGCAAAGCGATGGATCCAAAAGTTCTCAGAGTCTTCATCGACGGCTCCTGCAATTATTCTGCACTGGTTTTAGCACGTACAGACCGGGACAAAGAAGTGACGACAAACAACTATTTTCGGGTCAGCAAAAAACTGCTTTACGCGCCTCAGCTCCGGCCTCTCTTTTCAAACCGGGGCAGCATGGCGGAAAAGTCTTTTCCCAACCCATCTTCAGCTTCGACAAATTGTTCATACAAAGCCGTTGCAGCCTGGCCCATGGGTGTGTCCGCATCCGACCCTTCCGCGGCCTGCTGGCTAAGGCGTAAATCCTTCAGCATCAGTTCAGCAGCAAAACCTGGTTTGTAGCCGTTGTCGGCGGGACTGGTGGGACCAACGCCGGGGGCAGGGCAATAGGCGTTCATTGTCCAGCTATATCCGGACGATGTACTGACGACATCAAACATCTTTTGGCGATCCAACCCCAGCTTGTCGGCCAGTGCAAAAGCCTCACAGGTCGCGATCATGGTGACGCCGAGGATCATGTTGTTGCAGATCTTTGCCGCCTGACCCGCGCCGGAATCGCCACAATGAACGGCCTTCTGGCCCATGATGTCGAACAGCGGTTCAGCCGTTGCAAACGCTTCTTCCGAACCACCTGCCATGAAAGTCAGCGTACCAGTCGCGGCGCCCCCAATACCGCCTGAAACCGGAGCGTCGACGGCTCTTAACCCGGCTGCCAGGGCCTGATCCGCCACAGCGCGCGCGCTGTCGACGTCGACGGTTGAGCAATCAATCCAGGTGGCGCCTTTCTGCATGGCCGGAACAATCTCGTCCGCGACAGATCGCAAGATCTGACCGTTTGGAAGCATCGTAATTGCCACGTCTGCTCCGGCGACGGCCTCGGCCCCGGAAGATGCCATGGTGACGCCTTCGACCGTGACGTCTGCCATGTCAAAGCCAACCACGACATGCCCGGCCTTCGCCAGATTGGCGGCCATCGGTGCGCCCATGTTGCCAAGGCCGATAAACCCGATTTTCATCCTTATTCCTCCTCGAATGTCAGTGCGTCCGCGCCCAGTGGTTGCAGCATTTTCGAAACAGCGACTGCGGGTACGGTTTGATCCGCAAAGCTCCACCTAGGATTGCGGTCCTTGTCTATGATCTGCGCGCGAATGCCTTCCAGAAAATCCCCGTGTTCCATGGCGCGGAACGTAAACCGGAATTCCAGTTCCAACGCTTTGCGTATTGTCAGCGATGGCCCACGCAATCGATGCAGCATTTCTACGTAACAGGCCATCGACAAAGGTGAATGCCGTCCGAGTGTGGCCAGAGTTTTGGTGGAGAATTCCGGATCAGCGTTACGCAGATTGGTCAGGATGTCGCCCAGCGCCTCGCCCGAGAATATGTCATCGATCACAGGTTGGTCCTGCTCCAATGTACTCTCCGGCGGAGTCTGCGCGTGTTTGGCCAGTATCTCGGCATCACCAGAGGCTTCGAGCAGCTCCATGAGATCGGACCATTGGGACTGCGGGATATAGTGATCGGCAAATCCGGCATAAATCGCATCACCTGGCCCCATGCGTCGTCCGGTTGTTCCCAGATATTCACCTAACCGGCCGGGTGCCAGGGCCAGCATCAGCGTGCTGCCGACGTCCGGAACCAGTCCGATGGAGCATTCAGGCAATGCGATCTGCGCGGTCTCGCCCACGATCCGGTGACTTCCGTGGCACCCGATGCCAACACCGCCGCCCATTGTGAAACCCTGCAGAAAGCTGATCACCGGTTTGGGGTATTCGAAGATCAGGGCATTCAGCCGGTATTCATCGCGCCAAAAGGTTTGACCATAGGCGAAATCGCCTTTCATGCCCGTTTCATAAAGCTCGGCGATGTCACCTCCGGCGCAAAAGGCCTTGTCGCCTTCGGCATCAATAATGATCAGGTCAACCGAGTCATCTTCGCGCCAGTTCCGCAGGGCGCTGTCTATGGCCATGCACATGTCATAACTAAGCGCGTTGAGCGCCTTGGGCCGAGTCAATGTGATGCGCCCGGCGCGGCCTGTCACACGGATGTCGATATCTGGCATTTGATCCTCAGCGTTGGGCAAGCATCTGGCGGGCAACGATCACGCGCATGATCTCGTTGGTGCCTTCCAATATCTGATGCACGCGCAGATCACGCACAAGCTTTTCGATCCCGTAATCGGCCAGATAGCCGTACCCGCCATGCAACTGCAGACATTGATCGACGACTTTTGATCCCGTTTCGGTAACGAACTTTTTAGCCATCGCGCAGAACTTGCTGGCATCGGGCGCGCCCTGATCCAGCTTCCACGCGGCCTGCCGCAAGAAGACGCGCGCGGCCTGCAGTTCGATCTCCATATCGGCCAGCCGGAACTGCAGGGCCTGAAACTGGTCGATGGATTGACCGAATGCTTTACGCTCGGACATGTATTGCAAGGTCATATCCAAGCCGGTTTGCGCCGCACCCAGAGAGCAGGAGGCGATATTCAAACGCCCGCCGTCCAGTCCCATCATGGCGTATTTGAATCCGTCACCTTCGGTGCCGACCAGGTTCCCCGATGGTATCTTGCAGTCATCGAACTGCACCTGCGCCGTCGGCTGGCTTTTCCAACCCATTTTCTGCTCAAGCGCCCCGAAGCTGAGACCGGGCGTACCGTCTTCGACATAAACGGTCGAAATCCCCTTGGGACCATCCTGACCCGTGCGCACCATGCAGACATAAGCATCAGAGTAGCCACCGCCCGAGATAAACGCCTTGGTGCCGTTCAGCGTGTAACCTTCGTTTGTACGCTCGGCGCGGGTTTTGAGAGCTGCAGCGTCCGAGCCCGAGCCGGGTTCGGTCAGGCAGTAGCTGAGGACCGTATCAAGACTGAGAACCTGTGGCATGATACGTGATTTCAGCTCGTCACTGGCGAAACTGTCCAGCATCTTTGCGCACATGTTGTGGATCGACAGGAAGGCTGCAACCGACGGGCAGGCCATGGACAAAGCTTCAAAAACCAGCGTTGCATCCAGCCTGCTCAGACCCGATCCTCCTGCGTCCTCAGAGACATACAAGCCACCGAAGCCCAGTTCGCCGATCCGGGGCCAAAGGTCTTTGGGAATGGTTCCATCCGCCTCCCATTGCCGCGCAAACGGAGCGATGTTTTCCTGCCCAAATGCATAGGCCATGTCGAAGATAGCTGTCTGTTCCTCGGTCAGCGCGAAATCCATGCCAATCCTTCCCGTCGATGCTGAATTGAACGATTGTTTATTTCCCAATCGTTACAGAAATTTTGCACGATCAGCAATCACGGGAAGTAAGGTTATGGTATTGATCGGCCCGGGTGCGCGATATCAGAGATCTTCGTGGAATTCCTCGATCAGGTGCTTCACGACCGCCTGACCGGGATCGTCCCCTTTTGCCACGGCCTCGGCGTGTACACGGCGCTGGCGTGTGGCGGACGTTCCGTTTTCCGCAATTTGCCGCAGGCGGGCCAATTCGGTCATCGTGCCCAACGCCTCGGTATCTTCCGCCAGCATTCCCATCAGTTCACCAATCAGTTCAGGCATTGGCTTGATTGAACGGTCGCCAAAATCGATCAGCCCCTCGCCAACGCCGTACCGTTGCGCGCGCCAGCGGTTTTCGCCGATGAGGAACCGGTCATAGTGACGCCAGCGCAGGTTGCGGTCTTTCAAACGACACAGCATCCGGGTCAGCGCCTGGATCATCGCAGCCAGCGAAAGGGCGTGTTCCAGCCGGGGCTGCACATCCATGATACGGGTTTCCAACGTCGGAAACCGATGCGAGGGGCGCAGGTCCCACCATATCTTTGAGGTGTCTTCGATGACGCCGAGTTCCACAAGGATTCCTGTCGTACGCTCGTATTCAGCCCAACTGGCCGGTACCGGAGGCAATCCGGTTCGGGGCAGGTTGTCGAACACGGTCAGCCGATAGGAGGACAACCCTGTGTCTTCACCGCTCCAGAACGGAGAGGACGTGGAAAGAGCCAACAGGTGCGGCAAAAAGTAGGACAGTTGTGGCATCAGGTCGGCACGCAACGCTTTGTCTTCGACGCCGACGTGAACATGCATGCCGCAGATCAGCATGCGTCGCGCAACACCTCCAAGGGCATGTTGCAAGGCGTCATAGCGATCCTTGCGTGTGTGATGCTGGTCTTTCCACTTTGCAAACGGATGGCAGGATGCGGCAATCGGGGCAAGATTGTATTCAGCGGCGCGTGTGGCAACGCAGGACCGCAACCGCTTGAGGTCCTCACGGGCCGCGCCAATCGTGGCATGAGGGCGGGTTCCCACCTCGATCTGGCATTGCAGGAATTCAGGGCTGACCTGACCTTCAAAATCGGCCTGGCAAGCATCCATCAAAGCGGCAGGTGCTTCGGACAATTGCAGGCTGTCGCGGTCCACAAGCAGGTATTCCTCTTCAATACCCAGCGTGAATTCCTGCTGCATGGCGGCCCTCCGGTCTTTATGTTCACGCCAGTGAATACGGAATTTGCCCTTTTGCCAAGTGTTTGCCGCGCAGGTGCTTGCGAAGCCTTGGTCGGCACAGGTAAGGAGCGGGGAGTGTTCAACCACGGATCGGAGACGGCGGCGTGAAACCCAGGAAATTCCCGCGGGCCAATGCAATTTTGGATCGCTTCGGCGTCAAGCTGATCGACAAAGTCACTGAACGGGATGAGCGCGCCCGACTCGAAAGCTTTGAACGGGCAGGCGGATTGGAACGCCCTGCATATGCCCTTTCTCCGGGAATGGACGGGTTTGATGTCGGCCCGCTGGTCGAGGAATATCACGCACATGCCGATGCGCTTGCGGCATTGAAGGACCCGTCGCGCAACAAGACCGGCTATCGCATCGGGAACGGATACTATGACAGCCCGGATGCGGACGCGCTTTATCTGATGATCCGTAGATTCAAGCCGAAACATGTGATCGAGGTCGGGTGTGGCAATTCAACCCGCGTCACTCGACAGGCGATCATTGATGGCGGGCTGAACACCCGCATTACGGCAATCGATCCGTATCCGAGGGCGGATATTGCGCATGTCGTGGATGATTTTGAACAAAAACGACTGGAAGATGTCGATCCGGCGCTGTTTGAAAACCTGCAAGAAGGCGACGTTCTTTTCATCGATTCCAGCCATGTGGTCCGCATGAGCAACGACGTCGCGCATCTGTTCTGTCGCATCATTCCGGCCCTGAAACCAGGTGTCGTCATCCACGTGCACGATGTTTTTTTGCCCTACGAATACCCCACTCGTTTCTTCTATGATTGCCCCGGATGGGGCGAACAGTACATGCTGCACGCATTGCTGCAATCTGGTTTGTATTCAATGCTTTGGCCGGGATATTACCTTCAACGGGAACGCCCGGACGCGGTCGAGGCCTTGCCATTCCTGAAGGATGGCCGGGCGCAGAGTATTTGGGTTCAGCTCAGAAAATCTTGACTTCAAAGTGATCCGCCACGCCGGGGCTGCCGTAACCCTTTCCATAACAAGCTGGAGAGGAGATGACAGCCATGTTTCGCCGCACATTCCTGGGCGCTGCCGCCGCGATTGCACTGACTTTGCCAATGCAGGCTCGTGCCGGGTCCGATATTGTTGATACCGCCGTCTCGGCCGGATCATTCACCACTCTTGTCGCCGCAGTTCAGGCTGCAGGGCTGGTTGACACTTTGAAAGGCGACGGACCTTTCACTGTTTTTGCCCCGACCGACGAGGCGTTTGCGGCATTGCCCGAGGGTACCGTTGAATCGCTTCTTTTGCCTGAAAACAAAGACCAGTTGGTATCCATCCTGACCTATCACGTGGTTCCGGCCAAAGTGATGTCAGGGGACATTGCAGGTAAGCGCGCGAAGGTGCTGACCGTTCAGGGCGACCGCCTTAGCGTGAACGCCAAAAACGGCGTCAAAGTTAACGGTGCCAAGGTGGTGCAGGCTGATATCGAAGCCAGCAACGGCGTGATCCACGTTGTCGACGCGGTGATCCTGCCTGAATAAGTTTCCCAACGAAAACGAAAAAACCCCGGCCTTGAGGCCGGGGTTTTTTCGTCAGATCAGTCTGACTTGTGTGCCGATCTGGACCAGCGGGTACAACTGTTCGACATGCTGATTGTACAAGCCAATGCAGCCGGACGAGCTTTGGCGACCGATTTTGCGCGTATCATGGGTTCCGTGCACCAGATAGGCAGGCCAGCCCAGATACATTGCGCGGGTTCCCAGCGGATTGCCCGGGTCGCCACCTTCCATTCGCACCGGTAGGTTCGGGTCCCGCTCGCGCATAGATGCTGTCGGGGTCCAGCTGGGGTTTTCCCGCTTGCGCACAACTTCGGTATACCCGCGTTTGGTCAATTCCTCGCTCATCGGAACCGAGCTGGGATAGAGTTTATAGGTCCCATCCGGGGCCCAGTAGTGAACGGCGCGGCTGGTAATATCGGCCAGCAGGCATCCGACGCCCAATTCATTGAAGTGATCCTGCCAGTTCTGCTGCGAGAACGAGGATACATTGCGCCGCACCGGCAACTGCGTGCTGATGGCTTCTTCTTCCTGCGGAAATGCGTCAAGACTTTGCGCGCGTACCAGGGCAGGCGTCGCCAGAAAGGTCGCTGCGCCCAGCAATGCAGAGCGGCGGGTCATGCGGGGATTTGACAAGTTGGCCTCCGGTTCAGTAACTGCTCGGGTATTTATTTGGCGCTAAAATATTATCCGCCGGTTCGGTTTTCCAGAGCTTTGCGTCTGAATTTTTCGTGAAATGGTCCCCGTTGGCGACGCTTTGCCGAAAAAAGCCCGGCCTGTGGCAGGCCGGGCATATCGTTTTTCAGGTCCGATGTGCGGATCAGTCCATCGCTTTGAAGTTGAACTCGCCACCTTCCTTGATGCCGGACGGCCAGCGCGACGTTACGGTTTTGGTCCGGGTGTAGAACTTGAAGCTGTCCGGACCGTGCTGGTTCAGGTCGCCGAACATGGATTTCTTCCAGCCGCCAAAGGTGTGGTAGGCCAGCGGAACCGGGATCGGAACGTTGATGCCCACCATGCCGATGTTCACGCGGCTGGCAAAGTCACGCGCGGTGTCACCGTCGCGGGTGAAAATAGCGGTGCCGTTGCCGTACTCGTGGTCCATCGCCAGCTTCAGCGCTTCTTCATATGAACCGGCACGGACAGTAGAAAGAACCGGGCCAAAGATTTCCTGCTTGTAGATGTCCATGTCCGGGGTCACGTGATCAAACAGGTGCGGGCCGACAAAGAAGCCGTCCTCATAGCCTTGCAGGCTGAAGTCGCGGTTGTCGACAACCAGTTTCGCGCCTTGTTCTACGCCCGAATTGATCAGACCGAGAATGCGTTCTTTCGCGGCGCGGGTGACAACCGGGCCCATGTCGACATCGTCGCCCGCAGTGTAGGGGCCGACCTTCAGCTTTTCGACGCGCGGGATCAGTTTTTCGATCAGCGCATCGGCGGTTTCCTCACCGACAGGAACGGCGACGGAAATGGCCATGCAGCGTTCGCCCGCCGCGCCAAAGCCTGCGCCAACCAGCGCATCGGCCGCCTGATCCAGATCCGCGTCAGGCATGACGATCATGTGGTTCTTCGCGCCGCCAAAGCACTGCGCGCGTTTGCCGTTCGCAGTGGCACGCGAATAGATGTATTGCGCGATCGGGGTCGATCCAACAAAGGACACGCCCTGAATGACTTCGCTGTCCAGCAGCGTATCCACAGCTTCTTTGTCGCCATTGACGACCTGGAACACGCCTTTCGGCAGACCGGCCTCGACGAACAGTTCGGCCAGCATCAGTGGCACGGACGGGTCACGCTCGGACGGCTTCAGCACCACGGCGTTGCCGCAGGCCAGGGCTGGGCCGACATGCCACAGCGGCATCATTGCCGGGAAGTTGAACGGCATGATCGAAGCGACCACGCCCAGCGGCTGGCGCATGGAGTACATATCGATGCCGGGGCCCGCGCTGTCAGTGAATTCACCCTTCAGCATCTGAGGCGCACCGATGCAGTATTCGATGACTTCCAGACCACGCTGCAGGTCACCCTTGGCGTCGGGAATGGTTTTACCGTGCTCGCGGCTCAGCGCCTCGGCCAGTTTGTCCATATCGCGGTTCATCAGGCCGACCATGGCCATCATCACGCGGGCACGCTTCTGCGGGTTGGTCGCGCCCCAGGCCGGTTGTGCGGCGGCGGCGCTGGCAATTGCAGCAGTGGTTTCAGCGGCACTTGCCATCGGGCATTTGTACTGCACTTCGCCCGTTGCAGGGTTGAAGACGTCGTCAAAGCGGCCGGACGATCCGGCCACGTTTTCGCCGTTAATGAAATGGGTCAGTTCAGTCATAGCGAATTCCTCCGAAGTAAGTTGCGCGCACAATAGGCTTGCATAAATCACTTGAACAGAGGCAATGTCTCAAAGAAGTTTTGCAAAAATGCAAAGGTCTGGGATGAACCGGAACTGGGATGATATGCGGGTGTTTCTGGCGGTGGCACGTGAACAAAGCCTGTCTGCCGCCGGCCGCCTGTTGAAGATCGACGCTGCAACCGTTGGGCGTAGAATCGCCCGGCTGGAAACCGCGCTGGAAACACCGCTATTCTCAAAATCTCAGCAGGGATACATTCTGACCACTGCCGGCGAACGGTTGGTCGAGCATGGTTTGCAGGCCGAAGAGGCGATGCGGGCCGCAGCCGGAACAGTTACGGGATCCTCCAAAACGCTGAGCGGTCAGATACGGATCGGTGCACCTGATGGCAGCGCCAATTACCTGCTGCCCCAGGTCTGCGCAAAGATCTGTGATGCAAACCCGGATCTGGACATCCAGATTCTGGCCCTGCCGCGGGTCATCAATCTGTCCCGGCGCGAGGCTGACATGGCAGTTACCGTCAGCGCCCCGACGGCTGGGAAATTGCTTGTCCAGAAGATCAGTGATTACCGACTGCATCTGGTTGCCACGCAGGAATACCTGGCACAGCATGACGCCATTCATTCTGTGGACGACCTGCGAGGGCACCGGATGATTGGTTACATTCCTGATATGATCTTTGATCGTGAACTGGATTATCTCGTCGATCTTGGCGTTGACCGTGTCGCGCTTGCATCGAATTCCGTCTCAGTTCAGCTGCGCCAGGTCACGCTTGGCAGCGGCATCTGCGTCGCGCATGATTTCACGCTTCCGTTCCATCCGAACCTGCGGAAAATATTGACGGATCAGGTCAGTCTGACACGCAGTTTCCATCTGGTCCGGCACCTCGGAGATCAGCGCAATGAGCGACTGAATCGCTTTGCCGACGCGTTGACGCAGGGCATCCGCGAAGAGGTCGCGCGGCTTGAGGCTCAAGCTGCACCTTGACAGGTGCAAACATTCGGGCAAGGCTTTGAAAAAACAGTACGTTAGTCCGGAGGTTTTTTGCAAATGCTTGTACAGGCCATTCTCAAATCCAAGGCGACCAGCGGGGTAGTGACCGTTCAACCTTCGGCTACCGTGTCCGAGGCGGCCCAGATCCTTGCGGATAAACGGATCGGTACGGTGGTTGTGTCCGATGATGGCGGAGAAACAGCGGCCGGTATCTTGTCGGAACGCGACATTGTGCGCGAACTTGCCGCAAGCGGCAGCGGATGCCTGACCCAGCCGGTCAGCACGTACATGACCCGCGAGCTTGTGACCGCATCGCGGCAGGATTCCGTGCAGGACATCATGTCGCGCATGACCGAAGGGCGCTTTCGACACATGCCGGTGATAGAAGATGGCAAGCTGGTCGGCATCGTCACTTTGGGCGACGTTGTCAAAGCGCAGCTGTCCGAACTGGCGATGGAGAAAGACGCGCTGGAAGGCATGATCATGGGGCATTGATGCCCTTTGCATGTAACGGGGCCTCTTGCACCTGCGGCAGAGTTGTGTTTGCTTGCGCAGAAATTTTATTGCGCAGGAGGTCTCGATGAGGGTTGGATTATATCCGGGAACCTTTGACCCAATCACCCTGGGACATATCGACATTATCCGCCGCGCCTCGGCCCTGGTGGATAAACTGGTCATCGGCGTTGCAATCAACCGCGACAAGGGGCCGTTGTTCTCGCTGGAAGAACGCGTGGCCATGATCGAGGCCGAATGTGCCCATCTGAGCGATCAGACCGGGACCGAGATCGTCGCCCATCCATTCGAAAATCTGCTGATCGACTGCGCGCGCGATGTTGGCGCCCAGATCATTGTGCGCGGATTGCGCGCTGTGGCGGATTTTGAATATGAATTCCAGATGGTCGGAATGAACCGGGCGCTGGATGATACGGTTGAGACCGTTTTCCTGATGGCCGAGGCTCGACACCAGGCCATTGCCTCGAAACTTGTGAAAGAGATTGCCCGGCTGGACGGGGACGTATCGAAATTCGTTACGCCCCTCGTCAATGACGCCTTGCGCAAGAGGTTAGGCTAGGGCACCCATCGCGGCGGCAGTATCCAGCATCCGGTTCGAAAAGCCCCATTCATTGTCATACCACGCCAGAACCCTGACCAGTGTTCCGTCAGTGACTTTTGTTTCCGCCAGGGACACGGTCGAGCTGTGGGCATCGTGGTTGAAATCCACTGAAATCAGCGGACGGGTCTCGGCAGCCAGAACACCCGGGATCCTGGAAGCAGCATCCGTAAACAGCGCATTTACTTCGGCCTCCGTGGTTGGTCGCGACACCTCGGCGACCAGGTCAACGACCGACACATTCGGTGTGGGAACGCGAATGGCCTGACCCGTCAGTTTGCCGGCCAGTTGGGGCAGCACGAGGCCGACAGCAGATGCTGCGCCCGTCGTAGTGGGAATCATCGACAACGCGGCGGCTCGTGACAGGTAAGGGTCCTTGCCTGCGGTATCGTGGACCGGCTGACTGGCCGTATAGGCATGCACCGTCGTCATGTTGCCATGCACAATGCCCAGCCCGGCATCCAGTGCCGCGGCAACGGGGGCCAGGCAGTTCGTTGTGCACGACGCGTTTGATACAACAGTGTCAGCGGCCGTCAGGTCTTTGTCGTTTACCCCAAATACGATTGTCTTGACCGCGCCATCACCGCGCGCAGGGGCCGAAATCAGGACCTTTTTTGAACCGTTCTCGAAATGACGTGATGCGGCTTCGCGCGTGCGAAAAACACCGGTGCATTCAAGAACCACGTCCACATCGGACCAGTTCAGGTTTTCGGGGTCGCGTTCACTGGATAGCCTGATGGGTCCGGATCCGACATCCAATCCGGCATCTGTCAACCGAACAGGCCGTGTGTAACGCCCATGGACGCTGTCGAATTCGAAAAGATGGGCGTTTATTTCCGGTTTTGCCAGATCGTTGATTGCCACGATCTCGACGTCTGTACGGCCTGTTTCCATGACCGCGCGCAACACACCACGTCCGATCCGCCCAAATCCGTTGATTGCCAGCTTTAGTGTCATTTTCTGCTCCGTCGATTGTGGGCCTGAATAAGGTTAGCGCTAACAAAGCCAGATAACAGAAAATGTCAAGTAAAACCTCTGTCAGCGCCAGAAAGCGAGCCAGTCGAGAAAGCTGTAGAGTTTTTTGGCAAGGAACAACAAATGTTCGGTTCCGAACAATGCAAAGTCGAGGAAGAAACCGCCGAGGATGAACAGGCCGAGCCAGATGGCGATTTGATTGGTCATTTGCGCACCGCAGGAAAAAGCCCGCCCAGATAACCTGAGCGGGCCAAAATGTTCAATAACAGTCGGCTGGTTTAGTTAAGACGACCCATTGCAACGGCGACATCCGCCATGCGGACAGAGAAGCCCCATTCATTGTCGTACCATGCCAGAACGCGGACCATACGTCCGTCGACCACGCGGGTTTGGTCCGGCGCGAAGATGGAGCTTTCTTCGGTGTGGTTGAAGTCGGTCGAGACCAGCGGCGCGGGTTCGTAGCCCAGAACGCGCTGCATCGGGCCTTGCGCAGCTTCCTGAACGATCGCGTTAACCTCTTCGACCGTAACATCGCGCGACGCACGGAAGCTGAGGTCCACGGCGGAAACGTTCGGTGTTGGAACGCGGATGGCTGACCCGTCCAGACGGCCTTTCAGGTTGGGCAGAACCTCACCCAGTGCCTTGGCAGCGCCGGTGCTGGTTGGGATCATCGACATGGCGGCTGCGCGGGCGCGGTACAGGTCGCTGTGGCGGCGGTCCAGGGTCGGCTGGTCACCGGTATAGGCGTGGATCGTGGTCATGATGCCGTGTTCGATGCCGATGCCTTCGTCCAGTACCTTGGCAAGCGGAGCAAGGCAGTTGGTGGTGCAAGAGCCGTTGGAAACCATTTTGTCCGCAGCAGTCAGACCGTTGTGGTTCACGCCAAAGACGATTGTCTTGTCGACGTTTTTGCCCGGCGCCGACAACAGAACTTTCTGCGCGCCACGGTCCAGGTGGGTCTTTGCTTTAAGGCCGTCATTGAACTTGCCGGTGCATTCCAGAACGACGTCACAGCCTTCCCAGTCCAGTTCGCTCATGTCGTAGGTCGAGAACATCTGCATCGGGCCGCGGCCCAGATCCATGGTGTTGCCGTTGATGGAAACATCACGCGGGAAACGTCCGTGAATGCTGTCATATTTCAGCAGGTGTGCCGAGGTTTCCAGCGGTCCGGTGGCGTTGACCTTGATCACCTCGATGTCGTTACGGCCGGATGCCGCGATATGTGACAGGGTACAGCGGCCAATGCGGCCAAAACCATTGATACCGACCTTGATGGTCATATGACGTCTCCAAATGCGCTTGCTTTGGGGGCCATATAACGGTGAAAGCGAATTCTCAAAAGGGCAAAAATGGCATATTTTTAAGGTGTTAGCGCAAACCTCACGCGATTGCGCTAACGCTTGCGCTAGCCGTGAGATCGGGTAGGGTCTCGGTTGCGGCAGGTGACAGGAAAGGAAGCGCGATGAGTGGTCTGTTGGCCCTGTTGGACGATGTGGCAGGGATTGCCAAGGTAGCAGCAGCTTCGGTGGACGATGTGGTGGCTGCCGCCGGCAAGGCCGGGGCAAAGACCGCAGGGGTCATCATTGATGACGCAGCCGTTACTCCTAAATACGTGCAGGGCTTTGCGCCAGCACGGGAGTTGCCGATCATCTGGCGAATCGCGCGCGGCTCGATTTTCAACAAGATCATTCTGTTGCTGCCGGTGGCTTTGCTGCTGGCCAATTTCGCACCCTGGCTGATCACACCGCTTTTAATGCTTGGCGGGTCATACTTGTGTTTCGAAGGGGCCGAAAAGATCTTTCATGTTCTGTTCCCGCACGGAAGCCACGCGATTGAACAGGATATGAGCGTGCGCGATCCGGGCCATCTTGAGGAACAAAAGGTCAGGGGTGCCATCAAAACCGATTTTATCCTGTCTGCTGAAATCATGACCATCGCGCTGGCGGCGATCGAGGCCCCGAACTTATGGATGCAGGCCGCAACACTGGCCGTTGTCGGGATCGGGGTGACGGTAGCGGTCTACGGCTCGGTCGCGTTAATCGTGAAGATGGACGATGTGGGACTTTATCTGGCGAAAAACGCCCCGACACCTATTGGCCGGGGGCTGGGCAGGGGCCTTGTGCGGGCCATGCCTGCTGTGATGAAAACCTTGTCGATTGTGGGAACTGCCGCGATGCTGTGGGTCGGAGGTTCAATTGTAATCCACGGGATGGAGGTTCTTGGGTTTGGCTGGCTGGGCCACCACATCCATGATTGGGCCTATGCCATCGGTCATTCCGTGTCTGATCAGTGGGTTGGCGCGGTGGAATGGATATCCAAGGCCACTATGGACGGTGTATTCGGTTTGGTCTGGGGACTGATCCTAATCCCGCTTGCAACCAAAGTGATAATGCCGATCTTTGGAAAGTCCGGATCTCACTGACATCAAATGGAAAAGGGCGGCCAGAGCCGCCCTTTGCTTGATTGTTCTGGTTGCGCTTAAAGGCCCAGAAGTTCCTTGACCTTGGCAACAGTAGCCTCGGCAGTAATACCGAAATGCTTGTAAAGTTCACCAGCCGGGGCCGAAGCGCCGAAGCTCGACATGCCGATAAAACCGGCCTTGGCCTCGCGGCCACGCTCGCCCAGCAGCCAGCGATCCCAGCCACCCGCGCGGACGGCGGCCTCGATACCGACACGAACGGCACCTGCGGGCAGAACGCGTTTGCGATAGGCTTCGTCCTGTTCGGCGAACAGTTCCATGCAGGGCATTGACACGACACGGGTGCCAATGCCTTCGGCCTCGAGCATCGCCTTGGCTTCCATCGCCAGCGAGACTTCCGAACCGGTGGCGATCAGGATGGCCTGACGCTTGGCTTCCGCGTCGGCCAGAACATATGCGCCTTGTGCGGTCAGGTTTCTGGCCTTGTGGTCCTTGCGTACGGTGGGCACGCCCTGACGGGTCAGGGACAGGACCGAGGGGCTTTCTTTGAATGTCAGCGCCAGTTCCCAGGCTTCGGCTGTCTCAACCGTATCCGCGGGGCGGAACACGTAGGTGTTTGGTGTCGCGCGCGAGATCGCCAGATGCTCGACCGGCTGGTGGGTCGGGCCGTCTTCACCCAGACCGATCGAGTCGTGGGTCATGACGAAGACCGAAGGCACCTTCATCAGCGCAGCCAGGCGCATGGACGGGCGGGCATAGTCGGTGAAGGCCATGAATGTGCCGCCATAAGGGCGGATGCCGCCGTGCAGCGCCATGCCGTTCATCGCAGCGGCCATACCATGTTCGCGAATGCCGTAGTGAATGTAACGGCCCTTGCGGTTTTCCGGCAGGAACACGCCCATATCGGCGGATTTGGTGTTGTTCGAACCGGTCAGGTCTGCCGAACCGCCCACGGTCTCGGTCATGATCGGGTTCACGACATTCAAAACCTTCTCGGAGGAGGCCCGAGTTGCCAGTTTCGGCTGGTCTTCCGACATCTGTTTCTTGAACGAGCGGATAGCACCGGCCAGTTTTTTGGGTGCTTCAAACGCGTAGGCGCGGTTGAACTCTGCCTGCTTGCGTTCTGACAGTTGCGCAAAACGCTCCTGCCACGCAGCGCGCTCGGTCGCGCCACGGGCGCCGATGACTTCCCAGGCAGACTTTACGTTGGCGGGGATTTCGAATGCGTCATGAGGCCAGCCGTAGCCGTCTTTTGCCGCCTTCAGCTGATCCTGATCGGTCAGTGCGCCGTGCCCCTTGGATGTATCCTGCGCCGCATGACCCAGTGCGATATGGCTTTCACAGGCAATCATGGTCGGTTTGTTGGACTTCTTCGCCTGTACGATGGCGGCGTCGATAGCTTTGGGATCATGGCCATCGATTTCGATCACCTGCCAGCCCGAAGCCGTGAAACG
Organism: Ruegeria sp. CG4; assembly: GCF_056537185.1. Taxonomy (NCBI): domain Bacteria; kingdom Pseudomonadati; phylum Pseudomonadota; class Alphaproteobacteria; order Rhodobacterales; family Roseobacteraceae; genus Ruegeria; species Ruegeria sp. CG4. Next base: position 382,993 of record NZ_JBQFRB010000001.1, read on the forward strand.
ACGCACCTGGTCGGTGCGGTCGGCCATATCGACGGTGCCGTCGATGGTGATGTTGTTGTTGTCCCAGAAGACGATCAGCTTGCTCAGCTCATGACGGCCGGCCAGTGTGATGGCTTCCTGGCTGACGCCTTCCATCAGGCAGCCGTCGCCCGCTATCACGTAGGTGTAGTGGTCGACGACCTTCTTGCCGTAATGCGCGCGCTGAATCTCCTCGGCCATGGCAAAGCCGACGGCGTTCGAGATGCCCTGACCCAGCGGGCCGGTGGTTGTCTCAACACCTTCGATCAGGAAGTTTTCCGGGTGGCCCGCCGTTTTTGCGCCCAACTGGCGGAAGTTCTTGATCTCGTCCAGCGTCACATCTGCATGGCCGGTTAGATACAGCAGCGAATAAACCAGCATCGAGCCGTGACCCGCCGACAGAATGAACCGGTCGCGGTCGGGCCAGTTCGGGGCTGACGCATCAAACTTCAGGTGCTTTTCGAACAGTACGGTCGCAACATCGGCCATGCCCATCGGCATGCCGGAATGGCCGGAATTGGCGGCGGCGACGGCGTCGAGGGTCAGGGTGCGGATGGCCGCAGCTTTGTCCCAGTGTTCGGGGTTGGCATTGCGCAGCGCAGTCAGGTCCACGGGCGTTGTTCCTTTGGGTTACGGGCAGGTTGCGCGCTCAATAACACTCAGCCCCCAAAGTTCAAGTGGAACCGGGCATTCCGTGAGGTGGCCGCTTCAAGAAGACGGTCCAAGTCGTTGAAAGCAAACAGTGGGTATTTTCCGGAACAATCCGTTAGACTAGGCACAGAAGTGGTTTGCATTGATTCGGACAAACCCGAGAGATAACGAACCTTGATAATGAGGTGACAGGGGCATGAGCCAGATCGAAGAACTACAGCGTCGCCTGACCGCCGCGATGGAGCGGATTGGCGCGGGTGTAGCGGCCATTCAGGACACAGCACCAGCCAAAGAAGGTGCAGATGACGAACTGCGCGTCGCGCTTGAGGACGAGCGTGTGGCGAATGCGCAGTTGGAAGAGCGGCTGAAATCTCTGAAAGAACGTCACGAACAGGAAGTCGACGCGATGCGCGCCGATATGGAGGCTTTGCGCAACGTTCCTGTTGATGACGCCGAGAAAACGGCCCTGCGCCAACAACTTGCCGATGCCAATGACAGACTGGCCTCGGTTGAGGCTGCGCGGGCAGAGCTTGCCGACGCCAAGGCTGCGCTGGACAACCGTGAGGAACTGGAGGCGCTGAAGGCCGAAAACACTCGGTTAAGAGCATTGAGTGGAAAGCTGCAGGAGATTGAGGCCGAAAATGCCCGGCTGCTGTCAGAGATCGCCGACACCGAGCGTCTGGAAGAACTTAACGCCGAACTGGAAATGCTGAGGGCGGAACGGTCAAGCCATGGGGCCGCGATGTCGCGGTTGGATGACGACCTGCAGCGCATGCGCAAAGCCAACGAACAGTTGCGGCGTTCGGTTGATGAGTTGCGCGCCGCCGTGCAGGACGGTCTGCCGGATGCCGAGATGCTGAACCGCGCCACAGTCGCCGAGTTGGAAGCAACGCGTGCCGCTCAGGCGACGGATGCAGCCGAGGCGCATGCGGTTCTGGCACGGCTGGAACCGTTGCTGTCACAGGCAAAGTTGGCAGAAGGTGAGGTGGAGTGATGCCCGAAGTAACCATTCATATCGGTGGTCGTGGTTTTGACGTCTCGTGCCAGGAAGGTGAAGAGCAATTTCTGCAGGCAGCGGCCCAAATGCTGGACGACGAGGCTCAGGTTCTGTCGGACCAGATTGGGCGCATGCCGGAATCACGAATGCTGCTGATGGCTGGCCTGATGCTGGCGGACAAAACCGCCGGAACCGAAGAAAAGGTCAAATCCCTTGAGGCAAAGCTCGCCGAGTTCCAAGCGGAGCTAGAGACGCTGCGAAATGCACCACCGCCGGAACCCGAGCGTGTTGAAGTGGCAGTCGTGCCGCCATCGGTGACCGACACCTTGGGAGAACTGGCTGCGCGGGCCGAAGCGCTGGCGTCAATGCTGGAAGAGAAGTCCGCGGGATGAGAATGCTGCGCAATCTGGCATACTTTGGACTGCTGATATCAGGATCGGCCGCTATGGCCGAGATCGACATATTATCAGTGACTTTCACCTGCGAAAACGAAGTGCCGCTGCATGTGAGCTACTTTAATTCGACCGATGGATCAGGTGCTGCGGCGGTCATGGTCGACAACACTCTGGTCGCCATGCGCCAAGTCGAAAGCGGATCTGGGATTCGCTACGAGTCTCTGGGGACAGAGGGAACGTATATTCTGCGTTCCAAGGGCTGGAACGCTTCGATCAGCTATCTGGCGGCAGGAAGCGCCGCCAGTGAGCAGGTCATTTATCAGGAATGCAGCAGCCGGTAAGCGCCGATCAGGCGTTTGCTTCGCGGATTTTGTCGGCTGCTTCCTTGTTGTAGCCGACGCCGTTTTCGTCAAACAGCGTGTCCAGTTCACCCGACAGGGTCATTTCTGTAACGATGTCACAGCCGCCCACGAACTCGCCTTTGACGAAAAGCTGCGGCACGGTCGGCCAGTCGGAATAGTCCTTGATGCCCTGACGCACTTCTTCGTCGGCCAGAACGTTCACGTCAGTATATTCCACACCCATGTAGTTCAGGACACCGGCCACGCGGGACGAAAATCCGCACTGCGGCATTTCCTTGGTGCCTTTCATGTACAGCACCACGTCGTTGGCTTTGACGGTTTCGTCGATCTGGGTCTTAACGTCGCTCATCTTGCTTGTCCTCTTCGCCCGTTTCATGGGCAGTCGTTTCGTTTTGTGAGGCCTCCGGGCCCCATCCTTCCGCTTCGAGCCGCCGATGCTCGGCCTGCGCCAAAGACAACAGATCCAGCCCGTACCTCTCTATTCCGCCCACCTGGCTGATTTCGTCCGGATCAGGACGCATATCGGCCAGCGAGCGTTTCTTGTTGCGCTTCAAATAGGCTTCAATCAGCGCTGCGGCAACAATCAATCCAACCACAATGCAGACGCCAAGCATCAGATCACTCATGTTCAGGCCTCCGCTGGGGTTTGCGAGTGATGACGCCGGGTCTGATCATTCCGGAATTTTTGTAGTCAAAGCCAGCGCGTGTAGCTCGCCATCCGGGCCATCCATTTTGCCTTTCAACGCGGCGTAGACTGCCCGCTGTTGCTGCACCCTGTTCTTTCCGCGAAAGCTTTCGTCAACGACCATGGCAGACATATGAACACCATCATGCCCGCCAACCTGAATCTCCGCATCCGGAAAGGCTTCGCGCAGCAGGTGTTCGATTTCGTGGGCGCTCATCGGCATAAAGGTTACTCCTGAAGGTCTTTCCCAAGATGTAGAGCGATGCGCAGGGGCGTGCAAGGTGCCTCGGGGCGACCACGTTTACAAATCCCGCGCCCGGTCGCGCGCGCAGGATTTCTGAGTTTGGGATGTATGCAGGGTGGGCGTCAGGCTACCGCAGCGGCAAAGCTGCCACGGAAGATTTCCGCCAGTTCCGACAGCGGCGCTTCCGAACTTCCGATCCTGACAGCATCGCCCGTGAACCTGCCAACCGAGACCAGAGGGACACCGGCTTGACCGGCGGCGATCATCAGCGCCTCGGCCTGATCGAAGTTGCAGGCGACCAGATAACGGGCCTGATCTTCACCGAACAGGAACTCGGTCGACGCCTCGTCCAACTGAACGCCGACACCAGACGCTTCGGCCAGCTCGAAAGCGGCCAGAGCAAGGCCGCCGTCGGCCAGATCGGTACACGCCTTGATCATGTTGCGGTTGGTGCGGATGAAATCTCCGTTGCGGGCCTCAGCCGCCAGATAGACATGGGGCGCATCACCGTCCTCGCGGTTGAACACCTCGGCCAGCAGGGCGGACTGACCCAGATGACCTTTGGTTTCGCCGATGACCAGCGCTACATGCCCCTCGCGGACTTCGTTGCCGATGATCTCGTCAGAATGCAGCAGCAGACCCACCGCGCCTATGGTCGGGGTCGGCAGGATCGCCTGACCATCTGTTTCGTTGTAAAGCGACACGTTGCCGGACACGATCGGCATATCCAGCGCGCCAACGGCTTCGCCGATGCCCTGAATGGCGCCGACAAACTGGCCCATGATCTCGGGCTTTTCCGGGTTGCCGAAATTCAGGTTGTCGGTCGTGGCCAGCGGCTTGGCCCCAACGGCTGTCAGGTTGCGATAGGCTTCGGCCACGGCCTGCTTGCCGCCTTCAACCGGGTTGGCGCGCACATAGCGCGGGGTAACGTCCGAGGTGAAGGCCAATACCTTGTCAGTGCCATGAACGCGAACCATGCCAGCGCCCAATCCCGGTGTGCGGGTGGAATCCGCCATCACCATGGTGTCGTACTGTTCATAAACCCATTGCTTGCCCGCGTAGTTGGCAGAGGACAGCAGGGCCTTCAATCCGTCGATCGGATCGATCTGTGGCACGTCGGCCAGTTCCTCGGCCTCGGGCGTCGGCTCCCACGGGCGGTCATATTCCGGTGCGGTCGAGGACAGTTTCGACAGGACAAGGTCAGCTTTGACTTCGCCATTGTGCATAATCAGGAAGCGGTCTTCGGCAATCGTTTCACCAACGATTGCGAAATCCAGATCCCATTTTTCGAATACTGCACGAGCTTCGGCCTCAAGTTCCGGCTTGAGGACCATCAGCATCCGTTCTTGGGATTCCGACAGCATCATTTCATACGCGGTCATGTCTTCTTCGCGCTGAGGCACGTTTTCCAGATCCAGACGCACACCAAGGCCGCCCTTGTCGCCCATTTCAACAGCCGAACAGGTCAGACCGGCCGCGCCCATGTCCTGGATCGAAATCACCGCGCCGGTCTGCATCAATTCCAGCGTTGCTTCCATCAGACGCTTTTCGGTGAAGGGGTCACCAACCTGCACGGTGGGGCGTTTTTCTTCGATGGTGTCATCGAATTCAGCCGAGGCCATTGTCGCACCGCCAACGCCATCGCGGCCGGTTTTGGCTCCCAGATAAACGACAGGCATACCGACGCCCGATGCGGCAGAATAGAAGATCTTGTCGCTGTCAGCGAGGCCGGCGGCGAACGCGTTCACAAGGCAGTTGCCGTTATAGGCAGGGTGAAAACGGACTTCGCCGCCCACACAGGGCACACCGAAACAGTTGCCGTAGCCGCCAATCCCTTCAACCACGCCGTTGACCAGTTGGCGTGTCTTGTGGTGGCCCGGCTCTCCAAAGGACAGTGCGTTCATCGACGCAATGGGACGCGCACCCATGGTGAATACATCGCGCAGAATGCCACCCACGCCGGTCGCCGCCCCTTGGTAGGGCTCGATATACGAGGGGTGGTTGTGGCTTTCCATTTTGAAGACGACGGCCTGACCGTCGCCGATATCCACCACGCCCGCATTCTCGCCAGGGCCGCAAATGACCTGAGGCCCCGAGGTGGGCAGCGTGCGCAGCCATTTCTTCGAGGACTTGTAGGAACAGTGTTCGTTCCACATGGCCGAAAAGATGCCAAGCTCGGTGAATGTCGGCTCGCGCCCGATGATCTCCAGGATCATGTCGTATTCTTCGGGTTTCAACCCGTGTGCTGCAATCAGATCCGGGGTGATGGCGGGCTCTTGCATGGTTTGTCCTGTGTCCGAGATGGCCGAGATTGCGCGCCTTTTAGGCCATGGGCGCGCCCGTGGGAAGGGTCAAGACCGCGCAGGGCGCAAGAACCGGGCCGAAAGCTAGGAGGAGAGCAATTACCCGGGCAAAAAAGAACCGGCGCGGTGCGCCGGTTCTTCAAGAAATTGGTCCAAAACCCGACAGCTAGGGCAGCTACCGCGCGCAGAGCTTATCAAGCACCACCTTGCTGCTTGTTCAACGAGTCAGCAGCGGCGGCGCCAACTGCGGCCTTTTGCTCTTCGGTCAGGGTTTCCGCCTCTTCAAGGCCGGGGATCGCAACACGGACTTCGCGGCGGGCAAAGTCGATTCCGTTTTCGTTGAAGGCAGCCTTGACCCGGTTGAAGATTTCCTTGCGCAGCGTGAACTGCTTGCCCGGTTTGGCCATGAACTTGCCTCGGATGATCATCCCGACATCGTCAAAGTCGAACACACCCTGAGATTTGAAGGGCTGCAGGAAACCATCCTTGTGAGTTTCGTCCGCCATCATGTCGGCCCCGATCTTCTTGAAGATCTTCTTGACCTTGTTGGGGTCAGTGTCGAATGGCACCGTGAACTTCAGTTTCATGATGACCCAGTCACGGCTGAAATTTGTCAGCTTCTGAATTTCACCATAAGGGATCGTGTGAACCGGCCCGCGATGGTGGCGCAATTGCATCGAACGGATCGAGATCTTTTCCACGGTTCCCATGGTGCCGCCCACATCCACGTATTCACCAACGCGGAAGGCGTCATCGATCAGGAAGAAGATGCCGCCGACAATGTCGGCAACCAGCTTCTGCGCACCAAAGCCGATGGCCAGGCCGAGAACACCGGCACCGGCCAGGAGCGGCGTGATGTTGACGCCCAGTGCCCCGAGTGCCAGCAGGCCGAAGATGACGGCAATCGTCACCTGCGCGGTGATGCGCAGCAATGGCAGAACGGTCGCCAGACGCGAGCCGCCCGCACCGCCGCCTTCGCCACCGGCTTCTTCGTCCAAAGCTTCGGCGGCTGTCTGTTCTTTGGCCAGACGACGGTTGATCCAAAGCGAGACGACCTCGTTCATGATATAACCGACGGCAATAATCAGCAGAAACTCGATCACGGCCCCACCAACTTCGGCGCCGATGCCAGCGGAAGCGACATGCCGCAAATCCAACTGCCATGCCTGCGCAATCATCATCACGACAAAAAGGCCTGCCAGAACACGGCCGATGCGGATATAGCTGCGCTTGGTCGACCGATACGCGCGTTCGGCAAGCGGGCCTTCGCCGGACATCGGCGGTTGCAGATGGCGCACCAATCCACGGATCAGAGTGTCGAGGGCGGGTGCAATCAGCAACCAGAACATAGTCGTGAAATGCGGGCCTTTGACCAACAGCGCCAGGATTGCCGGGTCGCGCTGTGCGGCAAGGTACTCGACCAGCAGCCAGGTCACCGCCGAAACGCCGATTGCGAAGTACGGATAATATTGCGCGACTTCTTCATCGAATTTTGTGTGATCCGGATCGGTGCCCAGCATCATCTGCGACAGGCCCTCGCGCGCGGTCCAGGCGATCACGCCAATGTAGATATGAATAGCGCTATTCAGCCAGAAACCGATGCGGGTATCGCCGGGAGTGATACCGTTCAAACCATTGAAGCGGACAACGAACAGCGTAACCCCGATCAGGATCAGCAAACCAATCAGATTCCGATGCAGGTATTTTGCCCAGTGATCGTCAATGTTGACCAGTCTGAATTTTGGGTTGTTTGGTGCCATAATGAACCGCGACGCCGCCGCGCCCAAACGCGGGATCCAGATAAGATAGAATACGAAAGGGCCCGCAAATTTGAGCTGCTCGGGTGTCAAAAGGATCCGGCCCAGAGTCCGGATGACGATATAGAAAACAATCAACCCGGCGATCTCGCGGCAAAACCGGCGGAACAAAAAGCTCACGGCACCCCAAAGGTCGGCCTCATCCCCGACTTCGGTGTGTTTGTGCCATCTTCTGGTTAACAGATCGAACAACTTTTCAGCTATGAATCCCACAACCAGAACGCTTGCGACCAGCCCGATCAAAGTAAGCACACCGGTCGATCCGAGAGTTTCGGAAAAGTTGCTAAATGCTTTAACCTGCGCGCTGAAAATGTTTGGAAGTGTCGTCAGAACATTAGTCCATGAGGCAACCATCGCCGCCCATATTTCGTTGATTTCGGTCAGCGGGTCTTCCTGTCCTTCTGCCTCCTTGGCCCTCTTCTCGGCTACGGCGTCCAACCGCTCTAACAAAAGGGCGCGCACCTGATCGTCAGACATGCGCGCAACCAAATCGTCCACCTGCTCGGGGCTCAGGTCATCAGGAACGACCGGGGCCGCCACCGTAGAGGATGAGCCTGTGTCAGACTCCTGAGCCAGCGCCGTACCCACAATAAACACGGATACGATCATCGCCAGCATTAGGCGAAGCAGATTGAACATGAGATTTCCCTCGAAAGTAGAAAATTTTTATTTTCCGGCAGCATAGAGGGAGTGTGGAACGATTCCCAGAAAAATTGGCTTGTTTTCAGAGGGCTTGGCTTTCGGGCCAAAAAAAAGGCCGAGCAATAAGCTCGGCCGTAGTCCAACAGGGAGGTATGAAGATGATGAGCGTTTCAGCATCACCGCCTTCGAGTGCCCATTTAGTGTGCGGTTTTCGTTCGTTCAAGATTTATTAGGCTGTTTGCTGCTCATGCCCGCTATGCCCATTGTGCATAGCTAGAGTTTTCCCAGCTTCTTCAACTGTTTCCGCTGTTCGATGATCTCATCCTGAACGAAATCCCGGAAGGCTGCCACGCGTTTGGAATGTCGCAATTCCTCGGGGTATGCGAGATAGACCGGCACATCCGCGCTTTCGATATCTGCCAGAATGGAAATCAGATGCGGGAAATCCTGCGTGACGTAGTCCGGCAGAACACCGATGCCAAGGTTGTGTAGTACACCCTGCAATACCCCAAAATAGTTGTTGACCGTCAGCAGCGAGCTGGGGTTGTGCGTCATTAAATGCCGGACCATTGCTGCGCTGGCACCAACCTGTGGAGCGGCGGGGGTCTGGCAGATCAGCCTGTGATTGGAAATCTCCTCAATCGATGCCGGAGAGGAATGCGTGTCCAGGTATTCTCTGGTTGCATAAAGCTGCATCCGGACCGTCATAAGGCGCTTGCGCACAAGATCCGCCTGGCTGGGTTCTTTCATGCGGATGGCAACATCGGCCTCGCGCATGGGAAGGTCCAGAACCCGTTCTTCCAACATCAGGTCGATGTTCAGGTCGGGGTATTGTTCATATAACTTCGGCAGCCTGGGGGCCAGCCAAAGGGTTCCGAAACCGAAAGTGGTTGTTACTCGAAGAACCCCAAACACTTCTTCTTCGCTATCGCGGATGCGCGCGGCGGCGGCGTCCAGTCGTTTGGACATGGCCGAGGTCGCATCGAATAGCAATTCGCCCTGTTCGGTCAGAATCAGACCTCGGGCATGGCGATGAAACAAGGTGGCATCGAGTGATTCTTCCAGCGCGCGGATTTGGCGGCTGACGGCCGATTGGGACAGGTTAAGCTTGTCTCCGGCGTGCGTCAGGCTGCCCGCGTCTGCAACCGCGTGAAATATCCTAAGCTTGTCCCAGTCCATCGCCGCAACTTTCGTTATCCTAAGGAAGCCCTATATGAAATAGGTAACAAGTTCTACATTCAAACTGTGAAATCGTTACAATTCAGAGGATAGCGTCTATACAGGTCAGAAATTATGACCTAAAATATGTGTTAAGTTAGCAACCTGATCTGACGAGGGGAGGCGTCCGATGAGCGAGCCTAAGATTTCGCTGAATGACCGCTTTGATCTGACCAGAAATCCCGTTCTTCTGAACGGAACGCAGGCGCTTGTTCGGCTGATGCTGATGCAAAAAGCGCGCGACCAGAAGGCGGGTTTGAACACCGCCGGACTGGTGACCGGCTATCGCGGTTCGCCGCTTGGGGCGGTCGATCAGCAGATGATGCGAGCGCAAAAAGAGCTTTCGGAAAGCGATGTCACCTTTCAGTTCGGTCTGAACGAGGATCTGGCGGCAACAGCCCTGTGGGGCAGCCAGCAGGCCGGGTTGCGAGGAGACGGCCGGTACGACGGCGTGTTCGGGTTGTGGTACGGCAAGGGCCCGGGCGTGGACCGGTCCGGTGACGTGATGCGGCATGCGAATATGGCTGGAACCGCGCGCCATGGCGGTGTGCTGATGGCAATGGGCGACGACCACACCGGTGAGAGCTCGACCGTGTTGCACCAGTCGGAATGGTCTCTGGTCGACATGTACATGCCTGTGGTCAGCCCGGCAGGTGTTCAGGAGATCCTGGATTACGGTATCTACGGCTTTGCGCTCAGCCGTTTTGCCGGCGTTTGGGTTGGCTTGAAGACGATGAAAGACACGATCGAGGTGACTTCCGTCGTGGACGGCAGCCCGGATCGCATGGGGCTGGTGATGCCCGAGTTCGACATGCCCGAGGGCGGGTTGAACATCCGTTTGGGCGACACGCCTCACCTGCAGGAAGGGCGCATTATCGACTTCAAGCGTTTTGCGGCGGAAACCTTCTCTCATGCCAACAAACTGGACAAGCGTATCTGGGGTAAGCCGGGCGCGAAAATCGGGTTTGTTGCGGCGGGCAAAAACTGGCTGGACCTGACCCATGCCATGTCCCTGTTGAACATCGACGCAAACGAGGCCGAGCGGCTGGGCATTACCACCTATAAGGTGGGGCAGACCTTCCCGCTGGACATGGTTGGGTTCCACGACTGGGCTGAAGGCCTGGATCTGATCGTGATTGTCGAGGAAAAGCGCAAGCTGATCGAGGTTCAGGTCAAAGAGGCCATTTTCGACGATCGCCGCGGCCGCCGTGTCTATGGCTGGTACAAGGGCGGTGCCGGCACCTTGCACCGTGAAGAACTGTTCCCGACACGCGGCGCGCTGGATCCGATCATGATCGCCGAGAAAATCGGTGAGATCCTGATCGAAGAGGGGCACGATACAGACGGCGTTCGCGCCGGGCTGGCAAAACTGTCCGAAGCCCGCAGGGCCGACAACGCCCAGGAAATCGCGACGCGCCTGCCATATTTCTGTTCGGGTTGCCCGCACAACAGTTCTACCCGTGTGCCGACGGGAAGCCGCGCTTATGCCGGTATCGGCTGCCACTACATGGTTCAGTGGATGGATCGTGAGACGACAGGGTTCACTCAGATGGGAGGTGAAGGCGCAAACTGGATTGGGGAAGCGCCGTTTTCGACCACCAAGCATGTGTTCCAGAACCTTGGGGACGGAACCTACAACCACTCGGGCGTTCAAGCGATCCGGGCGGCATTGTCGGCGGGGACAAACATCACCTTCAAGATCCTGTTCAACGATGCAGTTGCCATGACCGGCGGGCAGGACAATGAAGGCGGTCTGACGGCCGAACGTATTGTCGCCGAGGTCAAGGCAATGGGCGTTCAGACGGTGGCTGTTGTTTATGACGAAAAGGAAGACGTGAACTTCAAGGCGCTGCCTGCTAATGTAGAAACCTTCGAGCGCGCCGAACTTATGCAGGTGCAGGAACGTTTTCGTGAGATCGAGGGCGTGTCGGTTATTGTCTACGTGCAGACATGCGCCGCCGAAAAACGCCGCCGCCGCAAGCGCGGGACATTTCCTGACCCGGACAAGCGGGTGTTTATAAACACTGACATCTGCGAAGGCTGCGGGGATTGCGGTGTTCAGTCGAACTGTGTGTCGATTGTACCGAAGAGCACGGAACTTGGTCGCAAGCGCGCCATTGATCAGTCCAGCTGCAACAAGGATTTTTCCTGCCTCAACGGGTTTTGCCCTTCATTTGTGACATTGGAAGGCGCTCAGATCCGCAAGGAAGCGACGACCGAGATCGACTTGCCCGATCTGCCTATGCCGGAACTTCCGCGTATTGATGGAACTCATAACGTTGTCATCACTGGTGTCGGCGGCACCGGGGTTGTAACGCTGGGTGCCATTCTGGCTCAGGCGGCCCAGATCGACGGCAAGGGTGCTGGCATGATGGAAATGGCGGGTTTGGCGCAAAAAGGCGGTGCGGTGCACATCCATTGCCGGTTGGCCAACCGTCCTGAAGACATCAGTGCCATCCGCGTCGCGACCGGCGAAGCACATGCGCTGATTGGCGGCGATCTGGTCGTGTCTGCCGGGGCCAAAACACTGGGTCTGACCCGAACCGGCCAAACCGGCGCGGTGGTCAATAGCCATGAAACGATCACCGGCGACTTCACCCGGGACACCGATTTCCAGATCCCCAGCGACCGGCTGGAACTGGCGCTGCAGGCGCGATTGAAGGACGGCGTTTCGATGTTTGATGCAACCGAGCTGGCGCGCGCTGTCATGGGAGATTCGATCTATTCAAACATGATGGTCCTTGGTGCTGCCTGGCAAAAGGGTCTACTGCCGGTTTCACATCAGGCCGTTCTGCAAGCCATCGAACTGAACGGCACTGCGGTCGAACGCAACAAACGCGCCTTTGATGTTGGCCGGTGGGCAGTTCTGCATTCCCAGGAAGTCGATGCGATACTGTCGCCTTCCGTTGCAGAGTTGCCCAAATCGCTGGAGCAGATGATCGACTTCAGGACCGATCATCTGAAGAAATATCAGGGCAATCGTCTGGCAAAACGTTACCGCAAGGTGGTTGACGCTTTCGAGGACGCCTCGGTTCGCGAGGCTGTGGCCAAAGGTTATCACAAACTGCTGTCCTACAAGGACGAATATGAGGTTGCTCGCCTTCTCCTGGATAGCCGGGAACAGGCAAAGTCCGAGTTCGATGGCGACTTCAAGATGACCTTTCATCTGGCACCGCCAATAATGGGAGGGACCGGACCGAACGGGCGACCGCGCAAGCGTGCTTTTGGGGAATGGATGCTTGGACCGATGAAGCTTCTGTCCAAACTGAAATTCCTGCGCGGTACACCCTTCGACATTTTTGGTTACAGTGCTGAACGCAAGATGGAACGTGCATTGATCCGTCAGTACGAATCCGATCTGCGTGAGATCACGCCATTGATCACCGCAGAAACACGTGACGCATTTGCGGCCCTCGCGCGGCTTCCGCTGGAGATTCGCGGATTTGGACCTGTTCTGAGGGAGAACGAAGCCAAAGCAGCCAAAAAGCGCGAGGAATTGCTGGCGATCATCCGCGACGGCGGTCCCGAGATGCGTGCTGCGGCCGAATGACATGTCATAATCCTGTAACGGCATCTGTGCAAAAGGCTCACCTGCACCTAGATTGCGTGAAACAGACCGGAGTATCGCATGCCTTCGCGCCGTCATGTCGCCCGTGACATTTCCTATGCCTATTCCGCCGAGACCAGAGGCGGGAAGATGGTCATCAAGCTTATGGAGAATACGACCGGGCGTTTGCGTCTGATCAAACGGGCGGATGGGTACGAGCGCGAAGTCGCCAACGGCCGGGATTTCTGGGCGGTTATGGTCGAGCGGTACGGATTGTCACTGGATATCGTCGGCGGATCTTTGTCGAACATACCCGCTGACGGGCCGCTGATCCTGATTGCAAATCATCCGTACGGAATTCTGGATGGTCTGATGATGGGCCACATCCTGTCTCGGACGCGCGGAGATTTTCGGATATTGGCCAATCATGTATTCACAAAGGCCGAGGATCTGAATCGTATCATCCTGCCAATTTCGTTCGATAATACGAAGGAGGCGATGAGGCTAAACCTCGAAACGCGGAAGACGACCTTGGATTATTTGGGTAGTGACGGTGCCATCGGGATCTTCCCGGGCGGAACGGTCAGCACCGGGGCCAAACCGTTCTCGCACCCGATGGATCCGGGCTGGCGCGGTTTTACGGCCCGAATGGTCGCGAAATCGAATGCAACGGTTATACCGGTTTATTTTGACGGGCACACCTCACGCCTGTTTCAGATTGCCAGTCATTTGCACAATACGCTGCGCATGGGGTTGCTGATCAAAGAGTTCAAGAAGCGGGTCGACACGCCGGTCAAGGTGGTCATCGGTGAGCCCATTGGCCGGGATGTTCTGGACCCTTTGGGCAAGGACACGCGCAAGATGATGGATTTCTTGCGCAAAGCGACGTATGAGCTGTCTCCGAAACCGTTAAAGTCCTATGACTACGGATATGAATTCGAGGAACGGCATCGCGCCTGAAGGGGCAAATGGCAGTAGGTATATTTGATTCTGGTCTGGGCGGGTTGACTGTGCTGGACGCCGCGCGGAAACGTCTGCCGGACGTGGATTTCCTGTATTTCGCAGACAGTTCGCACGCACCGTACGGTGTGCGCGATGCCGAGGATATCTATCAACTGACCCGCAAGGCAGTGCATGGCCTGTGGGCAAAGGGCTGTGATCTGGTGATTCTCGCCTGCAACACCGCCAGCGCGGCTGCGTTGCGGCGGATGCAGGAAGAGGGCGTGCCCGACGGCAAGCGGGTTCTCGGCGTCTTTGTGCCGCTGATCGAGGCCCTGACGGAACGCCAATGGGGCGACAACTCGCCCCCGCGAGAGGTTGCCGTGAAGCATGTCGCGCTGTTTGCGACCCCGGCCACCGTTTCAAGTCGCGCGTTTCAGCGGGAACTGGCCTTTCGGGCCATCGGTGTAGATGTCGAGGCGCAGGCATGTGGCGGTGTTGTTGACGCGATCGAAGATGGCGACATGATTCTGGCCGAAGCGCTGGTGCGCAGCCACGTGGATGCCCTGAAGCGGAAGATGCCCGAACCACAGGCCGCCATTCTGGGGTGCACACATTACCCTTTGATGGCCGAAACGTTTCAGCAGGCGCTTGGTCCGGATGTTCAAGTGTTCAGTCAGGGAGATCTGGTGGCGGAAAGCCTTGCGGATTACCTGCAACGCCATCCGAACATGCTTGGCTCGGGCGGGGGCGGGTTTCTGACGACCGGCAAACCGGGCATTGTCAGCGATCGGGCCACTCAGTTTCTCCGACGACAAATCACATTTGAGGCGGCCTGACTTAGGTCAAGGACGCCCGGACCCCCATTCCTTAATCCGATGACCGTCACATCGGCGGTCGTGATATGTGACACACTCATGCAAGAGGTCTGACATGACCCACAAAATCGCAATTCTTGGCGCTTCCGGCTATACCGGTGCGGAACTGGTGCGGCTGATCGCCGAGCACCCGAATATGGAAATCACCGCTCTGGCCGCTGAACGGAAGGCCGGGCAGCCCATGGCGCAGGTTTTCCCACATCTGCGGCATATGAACCTGCCGGATCTGTGCAAGATTTCGGAAATTGATTTCTCGCAGATTGACCTGTGTTTCTGCGCATTGCCGCACAAAACCAGCCAGGAAATAATCCGTGATCTGCCGAAAAACCTGAAGATTATCGACCTGTCCGCCGATTTCCGCCTGCGCGACCCGGCGGAGTACGAGAAGTGGTACGGCAACCCGCACGCTGCATTGGAACAGCAGGAAGAGGCTGTTTATGGCTTGACCGAATTCTACCGCGATGAAATCCGGGCTGCGCGACTGGTTGCTGGCACTGGTTGCAACGCGGCGACCGGGCAATACGCATTGCGGCCGCTGATAACAGCGGGTGTGGTTGATCTCGATGACATCATTCTCGACCTGAAATGCGCCGTTTCAGGGGCGGGTCGGTCGTTGAAAGAAAACCTTTTGCACGCAGAGCTCAGTGAAGGGTACAACGCCTATGCCGTAGGCGGGACGCACCGTCACCTGGGGGAGTTCGATCAGGAGTTCTCGAAACTGGCGGGGCGGACCGTGCATGTGCAGTTCACACCGCATCTGATCCCCGCCAACCGGGGGATTTTGGCAACGACCTATGTGAAGGGCGACCCGCAAAGCACTTATGAAACACTGAGCAAGGCCTATGATGCAGAGCCGTTTCTGCAGGTGCTTCCCTTTGGTGAAACGCCTTCGACCCACCATGTCAGGGGGTCAAACTTCTGCCATATCGGCGTGGTTGCAGATCGAATTGAACGTCGCGCGATTGTGGTCGCGGCACTTGATAACCTGACAAAAGGTAGCAGTGGCCAAGCCTTGCAGAACGCCAACCTGATGTTAGGTGAAAAAGAAACCGCCGGGCTGATGATGGCCCCGTTGTTCCCGTGAGGAAAAGATGAAAACGCTCAAGAAACGCCGTCGTGTACAGATCATTTTGCTGGCAGCTGTTGCCCTGGCATTGTCGACGGCGTTGATTGGGTACGCCATGCGGGACGGCATCAACTTTTTCCGCTCGCCAAGTCAGGTCATCGCGGAACCTCCCAAACCGACCGAAGTATTCCGGATTGGCGGGCTGGTCGAAGAAGGGTCAATCATCCGCGGACAGGGCGAGACGGTCTATTTCAGCGTCACAGACGGCGGCGAAACCGTCAAAGTGGCATTCACGGGTGTACTGCCGGACCTGTTTTCGGAAAATCAGGGTATGGTGGGAACCGGAAGTTACGTGAACGGTGTCTTTGAAGCCACTGAAATACTGGCAAAACACGATGAGACCTATATGCCGAAAGAGGTCGTGGATGCCCTGAAAGAACAAGGGGTCTACAAAGAGGCTGATGAGAGCTGACCTCAGCTGATCCGCATGCCGCCGGCGGCAGCGTAACCTTGAACAAAAAGAAGTAGGGCGTTGCATGTGACGGACATGCAGCGCCCTTTCTTTTTGCGCGTTGTTAATGCCTTTGACTGACCGTCTGACCTGAAAGTTGGAATGAGGTCGGCATGCAGACGGTTCGGCAAATCGCCAGGGGTATAGTGGCACGGGAAGGCGGGTATGTGGATGATCCGGATGACCCCGGCGGACCCACGAAGTTCGGTGTTACAATCAGCACGCTGCGGCGGTTGGGATTGGATCTGACCGGAGACGGAAAGATTTCGCCCGCAGACGTGCGTGCACTGTCGCAAAGTCAGGCAGTTGAGATCTTTCTGCAATACTATTTCGAGGAACCCCGCCTTGGGCTGCTGCCAGAAATGCTGCACGCGACTGTTTTTGACATGTACGTAAATGCTGGTGCGAATGCCGTCCGAATCCTGCAACGGTTGTTGGTGCAAATGGGTTTCGGGGTCACGGTGGATGGCTTGGTTGGTCCACAGACGGCAGACGCCTGCCGGGAAGCGGCGATGCCTGATGCGGCGGCGCTGTGTGACGCGTACGGTGTCGCCCGACGAAACTACTACTTTCAACTGGCAGATCGGCGTCCTGAGTCCCGCAAATATGCGCGCACCCGGTCTGGGGGAAAAGGGGGCTGGATTCGACGGGCGGAAGAATTCCTTTCAACCGACTACCACCTAAGCGACGCGGAATTTCAAAGGAGAGTTGCACGATGGGACTGATTTCGGGCGTATTGGCATTTCTGTTCGGGGGCGGGCGAAATCTTGTGCGGGAAACAGTCGAAGTTTTCCACGAGAACGCCGATGCGGCAGCTGAGCGCTCCATAACAGTCCAGGGGCAGGCGATGTCTCAGTTCGGCGCTGAGTTTCACAAAGTGCAAAAAGGTGCATTCGATCGGTTTATGGATGGGTTGAACCGAGTTCCGCGACCGGCGCTGGCCTTGGGGACGTTGGGATTGTTTGTGGCGGCCATGGTCGACCCGATCTGGTTTGCGGCCCGCATGCAGGGGATTGCGCTTGTACCTGAACCTTTGTGGTGGCTGTTGGGGGTAATCGTTTCCTTTTATTTTGGCGCGCGTCACCACAGCAAAGTGCAGGATCTGCAACGGGAAATTGCCGCCGGTATGACACGGGTTCCTGTCGTCGTCGAGAATCTCAGAACCCTGCAAACGTTGGACAAGGATATGCCGACGCATGTAGACGCCGGAGCGGACCAACCCGAGGTCGAGGCGGCCGTCGACCTTGACGAAAACCGCGCGTTGGAGGACTGGAAGCGCCTGCGCGGTGACTGACCCGCGACACTATGTGCGCCAAACCCTGGCGATTGTTGTTGGTGCTTGCCGCGCGACAGGTTTATATCGTTGGCCATGACTACAGAACTTGGCCACTTTGCCCTGATCCTCGCTTTTTTTGTCGCCATCGTTCAAAGCGTGGTGCCCTTGATCGGCGCTGCAAAACGATGGACCGGCTGGATGGCATTTGCGGAACCGGCTGCGATCTCTCAGTTCTTGTTGACCGCGTTCTCATTTGGTGCGCTGACCTGGGCCTTCATCACGTCGGACTTTTCGCTGCGTATCGTGGTAGAGAACAGTCATTCCGCCAAGCCGATGCTGTACAAGATCAGCGGCACCTGGGGGAACCACGAAGGTTCGATGCTGTTGTGGGTGCTGATTGTTACCATTTTCGGTGCCATGGCCGCGTTCTTCGGGGGCGGTTTACCACCAACGCTCAAGGCGCGCGTGCTGGCGGTTCAATCGGCCATCGCTGTCGCGTTTTTCGCCTTTATTCTGTTCACTTCGAACCCGTTTGACAGGTTGGTCATCGCGCCGTTTGACGGCCGCGACCTGAACCCGCTGTTGCAGGATCCTGGCCTCGCGTTCCACCCGCCGTTCCTGTATCTGGGGTATGTCGGGCTGAGCATGGCGTTCAGCTTTGCCGTTGCAGCCCTCATCGAGGGCAGAATCGATGCGGCATGGGGGCGTTGGGTCCGGCCATGGACATTGGCGGCCTGGGTGTTTCTGACGATCGGCATCGCGCTGGGGTCATGGTGGGCCTACTATGAACTGGGCTGGGGCGGTTTCTGGTTTTGGGATCCGGTAGAAAATGCCTCGTTCATGCCGTGGCTGCTGGCTGCCGCATTGCTGCACTCGGCGATTGTTGTGGAAAAGCGCGAATCCCTTAAAAGCTGGACGATTCTGTTGGCCATTATAGCCTTCGGATTTTCGCTGATCGGAACCTTCATTGTACGGTCCGGCCTGCTGACCTCGGTTCACGCTTTTGCAAACGACCCGGAACGGGGCGTGTTCATCCTGCTTATTCTGATTTTCTTTATCGGCGGTTCGCTGACCCTGTTTGCCACCCGCGCACAGGCGATGGAGGCGAAGGGTGTGTTTGGAATGGTCAGCCGCGAAAGCGCGTTGATACTGAACAACATCCTTCTGGCTGTTAGCTGTTTTGTCGTCTTTGTGGGAACCATGTGGCCGATGGTGGCGGAAATGGCCTTTGATCGGAAGCTTTCTGTTGGGGCGCCTTTCTTCAATGCGGCCTTTACGCCCTTCATGGTCGCGTTGGGCATTGCGTTGCCCGTTGGTGCCATGCTGCCCTGGAAACGGGGCAAGCTTGGCAAAACGGCCTGGTCGCTGCGCTACGCGTTTCTGCTCGCGCTTGCGCTGGCGTTGCTGGTCTGGGCGATGCAGACAGGACGCAGCGCTTTGGGGCCGGTTGGTCTGTTCCTTGGCGCATGGATCACATTCGGTGCAATCGTGGATTTGTGGAGCCGGACGGGCCGCAAAAACAACCTGAATCGCCTGGTGCGTCTGCCCGGTGCGGATTGGGGCAAGGCGGTCGCTCATACAGGGTTGGGGGTGACGATATTTGCCATTGCGGGACTGACCGCGTGGGAGGTCGAAGACATACGTGTTGCGCAACCGGGCCAACCATTTGAGGTCGGGCAATTCACCCTGACCCTGAATGATGTGCGCCGGGTACAGGGGCCGAACTACTTCTCGACCATGGCAGATGTAATCGTTGAAAAGAACGGGCGCCCCATCGCCACGCTGCATCCGGAAAAACGCGACTATCCCGTGGCGCGGATGCCCACGACCGAAGCGGCGATCGACTATCGTTTCCTGCGGGATGTGTATGTCGTGATCGGCGACCAACAGGCCGATGGCGGTTGGGTCATGCGGACCTATATCAAACCACTGGCGAACTGGATCTGGGGCGGGTGTATTCTGATGTCGCTTGGCGGAGTTCTCAGCCTGTCTGATCGTCGTTTTCGTGTGGCTGCCGGTGCCCGCAAGTCCCCGGCTGGCGGAGTACCTGCGGAATGAGACGTCTGGCTCTGATCCTGATGCTTGTTGCCTCCCCGTTGATGGCTGTTCAACCGGATGAAGTGTTGGATGACCCGGCACTCGAAGCGCGGGCACGCGACATCAGCACCGGGTTGCGCTGCCTTGTCTGCCGAAATGAAAGCATTGATGAAAGCAATGCCGAACTGGCGCGCGATTTGCGCCTGTTGTTGCGTGAGCGGCTGGTGGCCGGGGACAGCGACGAAGAGGCTGTGGCCTATATCGTTGACCGTTACGGCGAATATGTTCTTTTGAAGCCGAAAGTGACCGGTTCAAACCTGATGCTTTGGCTGGCCGGTCCCATAATGCTGCTGATTGCCGCCGGAATGGGCTGGAACTTCTTGCGTAAGCGGTCACAAGGGCAGGGCGCGTCCGAAGCAGACGCCCTGAGCGAAGACGAGAAAGAGCGTCTGCGCCAAATTCTCGAAGACTGACGTTCGGTTTAGCTTTTCCTTCCCGCATTTATCCATCAGGTTCACCCAGGGTTCTGAGTTTGGGAGGAAACCATGGAATATGAAACGGTCCTTCTGGACATTGCGGACGATCTGGCGGTTCTTACGCTGAACCGGCCGGATAAGATGAACGCACTGACCACGCAAATGCGGGCCGAGATCATGCATGCGATGAAACATGCGGCCCGTCGCGCCAGGGCGATCGTGATAACCGGGGCTGGCAACGCGTTTTGCTCGGGGCAGGATCTTGGGGATGCTTCAAGCACTGGCAAGATCGACCTGGAAAGGTCTTTGCGCGACGAATACGAACCGATGCTGGAAACGATCCACGATTGCCCGGTTCCGACAATCGCCGCGGTAAATGGGGCAGCCGCCGGGGCTGGGGCCAATCTGGCTTTGTGCGCGGATGTCGTGATTGCGGCTGAAAGCGCTTATTTTTTACAGGCATTCGCGCGGATCGGGTTGTTGCCGGATGCCGGCGGTACATGGTTCATGCCGCGTCAGATGGGGATGGCCAAAGCGATGGGCGCGGCGCTGTTCGCGGACAAGATCACCGCGCGTCAAGCCGATGACTGGGGGCTGATCTGGGAATCCGTCGGTGATGCAGAGTTTGACGCGCACTGGCGCAAGCGGGCGTCTTATCTGGCCAATGGGCCAACCGCTGCATTTGCTGCGATGAAGAAGGCCATTCGCGGAACTTACGACAAATCCCTGACGCAGCAATTGACGACCGAGGCTCATTTGCAGGGAGATTGCAGTCGCACCCGCGATTTTGCCGAAGGCGTCGTTGCATTCATGGAAAAACGCCCCCCGAAATTCGAGGGGCGCTGAAGCTCAAGCCCGGCGACGACGGCGCGCGCGGCGGTCCGGGACTGCCGCATCCTCGTCAGTGCCGTCAGAGGCTGATGAGAATGGACCCAGTGCGCCCGTTATCTGATCCAGTGTCGGTCGATCACCCGGTGCGGTTGTGTCCAGCGCCTCGCGCATCTTACGAAGATGCTCAGGCATCGTGCCGCAACAGCCGCCAATAATAGTCGCCCCCGCGTCACGTGCCATGGCCGCGTACTGGCCCATCAACTCGGGCGTTCCGTCATAGTGGATGTGACCATTGACATATTTCGGTATGCCCGCATTCCCTTTCGAGATCACAGGCCGTTCTGTTCCCTGTGCCGCAAAACCCAGCACCGTGCGAAGGATATCCGACGCCCCGGTCCCGCAATTGGCGCCGAAAGCCACAGGCGGATTGGGCAACGTTTCAACCAGCGAGGCAAAATCGGCCGATGTCACGCCCATCATGGTGCGACCCGCGGTGTCAAAGCTCATGGTCCCGCACCAGGGCATGTCGGCCAGCGCGAAAGCTTCCGCAGCGGCGCGGAATTCCTCGGGCGCGCTGATGGTTTCCAGCCACAGAACGTCGACGCCGCCTGCTTTTAGCGCTTCGGCCTGTTCATGAAACATTTCGACGGCATCTGCGTGTGACAGGCTGCCGACCGGCTCCATGATTTCGCCGGTAGGACCGACCGACCCGGCCACGATCACCGTGCGACCTGCCTTGTCGGCGACTTCGCGACCCAGTTCGGCGCCGATTCGGTTCAGTTCTGCAACGCGATCCTGTGCATCGTGCAGTTTCAGACGCGAGGCCGTTCCGCCAAAAGTGTTGGTCAGAAACAGATCGCTGCCGGCATCGACGGATCCCTGGTAAAGCGCCCTGATCTTGTCCGGTGCGTCCACATTCCACAATTCCGGCGCGTCGCCCGATTGCAGTCCCATATTGAATAGATTGGTGCCGGTTGCCCCGTCCGCCAGAATGGCATCCTTGGTTTCCAAAAGTGTGCTAAGCGCGTTTGTCATGCGAGTCGTCCGAATAAAGGTGCATTCGACCGTTAAAAATTGAGACACCCCGTGTCTCACGACCGGGGCGTCAAATCAAATTCATAAAACTCATGAAGATCATGAGCTTTGTATCTTGGAGGTCAGATGTTTACTTCCGCCATGACCTGCTCTTTGGCTTCGACCAACAACTCAGCCATCTTTACGCGGATGGTCTTTTCGTCGGCAAGGTCGCCCAGATATCCTTTGACGGCGTCGACAACGTCGTCTTCGCTTACGTTCTGAAGATCTGTGTGCACCAGTTCCTGACCGTATTTGCGGGCTTGTTCTACCGTCTCACCCTTAAGCGTGGATGCCCAAACGGCCATAAAGCGGTTCCGGCGCATTCTGGCGATGAACTGCATTTTTTCATCATGCGCGAATTTGTTTTCAAACGCGGCTTCACGTTCGTCAAATGTGGTCATTTGTCGGGGACCCCTTGAGTTTCGAATTCTGTCTTCATGATATGACTATTGCACGTTGTGGACGCAAGGGATTTGCGCTGCGTCAAAGCCTCTCGGGTTGACGAACTTGCGAGAAAGGGGGGCTTGGACTATGAGAACGCCAACGTGAGGGGACTCATTCCCGCTCAGCAGACTGGAAAGGTCGCACATGGCGCGTCGCAAGAAAATCTATGAAGGCAAGGCCAAGATCCTGTATGAAGGCCCGGAACCGGGCACAATCGTTCAGTATTTCAAGGATGACGCCACGGCTTTCAACGCCGAAAAGAAAGACGTCATTGACGGAAAAGGCGTGTTGAACAACCGTCTGAGCGAGTTTTTCATGACCGGCCTGACCCAGATTGGCGTGCCGAACCATTTCATTCGCCGTCTGAACATGCGTGAGCAGCTGGTGCGCAGCTGCGAGATTGTGCCGTTGGAAGTGATCGTTCGCAACTATGCCGCAGGCTCGCTGTCCAAGCGTCTGGGCATCGCTGAAGGAACACAGTTGCCGCGTCCGATCATCGAGTACTGCTACAAGGATGACTCGCTCGGCGATCCGCTGGTTTCGGAAGAACACATTGCGGCCTTTGGCTGGGCCAGCCAGCAGGATATGGAAGATATCCTTAGCCTGGCGCTGCGCGTGAACGATTTCATGAGCGGTGTGATGCTGGCTGTGGGTATCCGCCTGATCGACTTCAAGATCGAGATAGGCCGCGTCTTCGAAGGTGATTTTCAGCGTTTGCTCGTGGCGGATGAAATCAGCCCGGATAGCTGCCGACTGTGGGACATCGAAACCGGACAAAAGCTCGACAAAGACGTGTTCCGGCGCGATCTGGGCAATTTGACCGACGCCTACTCCGAGGTCGCCCGGCGCTTGGGCGTTCTGCCCAAAAGTAACGTGACCAAGCCGACATTGATCAACTGACCTAACAGGTCTGTTCGATTTGGAACAAAGCGCTGCCTCGGTTGAGGGGGCGCTTTTTCTTTGTTCAGTTCTGCATTTGCCAATCCGGCGTGTTGGAGCATGTCTGTGGTTCTTTCAAAAGGCGACAGATGCCTCTGCGTCAAACTGCATACCCCGTAGCCGCCAAGAAGGGTTGTCCAGCGCCCACAACCGCGCTATCCCCCGCGCAACGAAATGGGGCCTGGACCTTCGCCCCACAGGTGGAGTTTCGAAAATGAAAGCACGGGTGCATGTCATGCTCAAGAACGGGGTTCTGGACCCTCAGGGCGAAGCGGTGCGTCATGCATTGGGTGCCATGGGCTTTGATCAGGTCCAGGGCGTGCGTCAGGGCAAGGTGATCGATCTGGAACTTGCAGACGGCGCGACCGAGGCGGACATCACCGAGATGTGCGAAAAGCTGTTGGCTAACACGGTCATCGAACGCTACGAAATCGAACTGGTCTGAGCTTTCTCGGATCTGATCAAGGAGGGTCGGCCATGCGCGCAGCCGTAATCGTATTCCCCGGATCCAATTGCGATCGGGACCTTGCAGTTGCTTTTGAACAGGCGGGTTTCCAGGTCGAGATGGTCTGGCATAAGGATGCCACATTGCCCGAGGGTGTCGACATTGTCGGTGTGCCCGGCGGATTTTCTTACGGCGACTACCTGCGTTGCGGCGCAATTGCTGCCCAGTCGCCGATCTGCAAGGCCGTTGTCAACCACACCAAGCGTGGTGGTTACGCCATTGGTGTGTGCAATGGATTCCAGATTCTGACCGAAACCGGCATTCTGCCCGGGGCGCTTCTGCGCAATGCCGGGTTGAAATATATCTGCCGCACAGTCGGCTTGAAGGTCGAAACCAGCGACAGCGCGTTTACGCAAGGCTACAATTCGGGGGATGTGATCGGAATTCCGATTGCTCATCACGATGGAAATTACTTCGCTGATGACGCAACATTGTCGGCGCTGCGAGAGCATGACCGCATTGCGTTCACCTATGCCGAGAACCCGAACGGGTCGGTCGGCGATATTGCGGGCATTCTTTCGGAAAACCGTCGCGTTCTCGGAATGATGCCCCATCCCGAGCGGGCAGCGGACGAAGGGCACGGCGGCACCGACGGAACGGCGTTGTTCCGCGCATTGTCCGGGGTTTTGGCACCAGCGTGACTTGAGGTCGCAACGCCGGACGCGTAAATTTCACGTATGAGCTCCGACGCGCCCACGAACATGCCCAAAATCGCAAAACCGCTTCGCGGCGCGCCGCTTGGATGGCGGTTGCGGGTTGCGGTTATCGTTTTGCTGGTGGCCGCCGCAGCCACCGTGTGGGTCACGAACCGTTTACTGACAGACAGGTTTACCGAATCCACCCGCAACCGGGCTGAGTTGCGGTTGACCCTGTATTCCGGAAACCTGCTGAGCGAGCTGCGCAGAAATTCGATCGTTCCGCAGTTGCTGGCGCGCGACCCGACATTGATCGCTGCATTGCAGTCGGGCGATTTTTCCCTTTCGACCCAACGCCTGATTTCCTTCGTTGAAGAGATCGGCGCGGCCTCGCTGATGCTGCTGGACCGTGATGGTCGCTCGGTCGCCGCCACGGACCGCAACCGTCTGGGTGAGTTGCATCGAAACTCGCCGTATTTTGTCGATGCGGCGCGATCGAACTCGACGATCTTTACCGTGATCGAACGGGAATCGGGCGGCTACAGCTTTGTTTACTCCCGTCGCATGGAAGCCGGAACCGAGACCCTGGGCGTGATCGTTGTCGAGGTCGACCTGCAAAAATTTGAACGCGCCTGGGCCGGGATCTCCGATGCTGTCATGGTCGTGGACAGCACCGGCACCATCATTCTTTCAACCGAACCGCAATGGCGGGGACTGGACGAAAAGGCCGCAATGCTGCGCCAGCCTCCGCAGGGCGCGATTCAGCGTGCTATACGCGCGACCACTGACTGGACGGTCCTTCCGCCCGATGCCTATCTGCAAGGTGAGGCTGTGATGCGGATGGAGACCCGAATTCCGTTCCGTGGCTGGCAGATGACGTCCTTCACGACTTATTCCTCGATCCGGGAGAAGGTGAACAGTGTTTTGGCCCTGGAGATCATGGGCTTTGCGATTCTTCTGGCGTTGGCCTTCTATGCACTAAGCCGACGCGCGGCCGTTCGGATGGTATCGATCCAGCGCGAGTCGGCAGAGCTTCGCGCATTGAACGCAAGGTTGCAGCGGGAAATCGCTGAGCGGGAACGGGTTGAAAAGACACTGGAAGTGGCCGAACAAACGCTGGCCCAAAGCTCGAAACTTGCCGCTTTGGGTGAGATGTCGGCCGCCGTCAGTCACGAGTTGAACCAGCCGCTGGCCGCCATGAAAACCTATCTGGCCGGCGCGCGTCTTTTGTTGCGCCGCAACCGCCCGGAAGAAGCGCTTGCAAGCTTTGGCCGCATTGACGGATTGATCGAACGGATGGGGGCGATCACGCGGCAGCTCAAGTCATATGCACGCAAGGGAGCGGACGCGTTTTCCCCTGTAAATCTTGGAGAAGCGCTGGCCTCGTCCCTGTCGATGATGGAGCCGCAACTGCGCCAGCGGCAGGTGAAGATCACACAAATTCTTCCCGAGGAGCCAGTGGTCGTGATGGGTGACCGGATGCGAATTGAACAGGTGATGGTCAACCTCTTGCGGAACGCGCTGGACGCCACCAAATCGGTGGCAGACCCGGATGTGGAAATTATCCTTGCGGCGGGCGATACTGCGGTACTGACGGTGCGCGACAACGGGTATGGTATAGAAGATATCGAGAACCTGTTTGAACCGTTCTACACCACCAAGCAGCCGGGTGACGGTGTTGGACTGGGGCTTGCCATCTCGTCGGGGATCGTGAACGACCATGGCGGACGGCTGACCGCACGCAACGGACAGCACGGTGGTGCAGTTTTCGAGATGCAGCTGCCGATACTTGGAAGCGACGGCCTTGAGGCCGCTGAATAACGAGGAATGACTATGGCACAGGCCATGAAAATCGCCATTGTGGACGACGAACAGGACATGCGCCAGTCGATCAGCCAATGGCTGGCGTTGTCAGGATATGACACCGAGACCTTTTCCAGCGCCGAAGACGCGCTCAAGGTTCTTGGTCCGGATTACCCCGGTATCGTCATTTCGGATATCAAGATGCCGGGAATGGACGGCATTCAGTTGCTGAAAAAGCTGATGGGGGCCGACAGCACGTTGCCCGTCATCATGATCACGGGCCACGGCGATGTGCCGATGGCGGTCGAGGCTATGCGGGTCGGGGCGTTCGACTTCCTTGAAAAGCCGTTCAATCCGGATCGTATGTCCGAACTGGCAAAACGCGCCAGCAATGCGCGTCGTTTGACCTTGGATAACCGCGCGCTGCGGCGCGAGTTGTCAGGTGGTACGCAGATCATGAATAAGCTGATCGGTGCCAGCCCGGTGATGGAGCGCTTGCGCGAGGATATCCTCGATCTGGGTCAGGCTGATGGTCACGTTCTGATCGATGGTGAGACCGGCACGGGCAAAACGCTGGTGGCGCATGCCCTGCACGCAGTGGGCAGCCGCGCGGGCAAGAAATTCGTTTTAGTGTCCTGTGCCGCGCTTGAGGAAGAGGCGCTGTCCAAGCGTTTGTTTGGCCCAATGATGCCGGAAGACGCACAATTGCCCGCCATCGAAGAAGCGCGCGGCGGCACGCTTGTTCTGGAGGATGTCGAGGCGTTGAGCGACACGCTGCAGGCACGTCTGCTGAGTGTCATGAACGATCAGGGTACTCCGGCCGAAACGCGGATTGTCGCGATCTCGAACCTGCAGGAAGCCGGCAAGACAAGCGAGGATGTGCTGCGTCCCGACCTGTTCTATCGTCTTGCGGCTTTGCGGATCACCATGCCGCCTTTGCGCCAGCGGGGCGAGGACATTCTGACGTTGTTCACACGTCTCAGTGAGCAATTCGCCGAAGAATATGGCTGTGATGCGCCGCAGGTCAGCGCGCAAGAGGCGGCGCAGCTATTGCAAGCCCCATGGCCCGGAAATGTGCGTCAACTGATCAACATTGCCGAGCGCGCGGTTTTGCAATCTCGGCGTGGGTCCGGCACCATTGCGTCTTTGCTGATGTCTGATCATGAAGAGATGCAACCAGTGATGACGACCGAGGGCAAGCCGCTGAAAGAGTATGTCGAGGCGTTTGAACGGATGCTGATCGACAATACCATGCGTCGCCACAAAGGTTCGATTGCGTCTGTTATGGACGAATTGTGCCTGCCGCGTCGGACACTGAATGAAAAGATGGCCAAATACGGCCTGCAACGTTCTGACTATCTGTGAAGTATTTCAGAGGGGGCCAGCCCCCTCTTGAAGCATTTTTGAACAGATTAAGCCGGGCGTCGGATGTGTCCGTGCGGTCAGATGCAGTTTGCCCATTGTCTTTTCCACAGGACTGCTTTTATTGTGTCCGGACGGGCAGGGCAGTTTTTGCGCCCTAAAGTCCCGAATCTTTGAGTTTCGCTGCGACGCCGCAAAAGGTGGTGCACCTTCCCGCCAGGCGACGCAGACCGATTGTGCCCCAATAGGGGCATCTGAACGCCTGAACCCGTGAAATGGCGGGTGAAAGGAATAAATGGGCAGGTAGCGGACGACCGCGCCTGTCGGAGAAGAACCGCGATGACGCGCGCGCAACGATTGAGTGACCGGGCAGGGGGCCAAAGCGCCAGACCCTGCCGCGCGCCGTCCGATATCGCCCTGACAAGACACCACCCCAAAAGCGCCTGTCCCCCCGGACAGGTAAGGACAACGCGTTTGGCGCGGTGCACCAAGGACAAATGGCTAAGAAAATGCTTATCGATGCCACCCACGCGGAGGAAACCCGCGTCGTGGTGGTCGACGGAAACAAGGTCGAGGAATTCGATTTTGAATCCGAAAACAAACGTCAGCTTGCCGGCAACATCTATCTTGCAAAAGTAACACGGGTTGAACCGTCGCTTCAGGCGGCGTTTGTGGACTACGGCGGAAACCGACACGGTTTTCTGGCGTTTTCCGAGATCCACCCGGATTACTATCAGATCCCTGTCGCCGACCGCGAAGCGCTGATGGAAGAGGAACGCGCCTACGCCGAAGCGATGAAGGCGCGGGACGAAGCCGAAGAATCCAAGCCCAAAAAGCGCCGGTCCCGTTCGCGGACCAAGGCGGCGGATGTGAAATCCGACGATGCCGTCGAGAGCATCGAGGTTTCGTCCGAACCCACGGGCATGGAAACGATCGATCTTGATGAAGGTGAAGAGGCGGCTGATCTGGCCGTTCCCGAAGGAACCTCTCCGGTTGAGCTTGTTGGCGAAACCCCGGTTGAAGAACCCGTTGACGATGCTGACGCGCCCGAGGAGGCGGAAGGCGCGGCTGAGGATGCCGGGCAAGAACCTGAGGCTGAACCCGTCGACACAGCAGACCAGGAAGAATCAATTGAGGCCAAGCCGGAAGATGGATCGGAAGCCGTTGCATCTGAAGAAGTGGCCAGCGAGGCAGACGCCGTAGCTTCCGAGCTTGAAGAAGCGGTCGAGGACGACGCCGAGGACGACAGGGCAGGCGCCGAGGACGCGGATGATTCCGAAGCTTTGCTGGATGCCTCCACCAAAGATGAAACGATCGAGTCCGTGGCGGATGAAGATGACAGCGAGGATATCCGCCCGCCGCGCAAACCGCGCCCGCGTCGGTATAAGATCCAGGAAGTCATCAAGGTTCGCCAGGTTCTGCTGGTTCAGGTCGTCAAGGAAGAACGGGGCAACAAGGGTGCCGCTCTGACCACGTATCTGTCTCTGGCTGGGCGCTACTGTGTACTGATGCCAAACACCGCCCGTGGCGGCGGGATCAGCCGCAAGATCACCAATGCGCCAGACCGGAAGAAGCTGAAGGAAATCGCGGCGGAAATCGACGTGCCGACGGGTGCGGGGCTGATCATCCGTACCGCGGGAGCCAAGCGAACCAAATCCGAAATCAAACGCGACTATGAATACCTTCAGCGCCTGTGGGAACAGATCCGGGAACTGACACTTCAGTCCATCGCGCCTGCGAAGATTTACGAAGAAGGCGACCTGATCAAACGCTCGATCCGCGACCTCTATAATCGCGATATCGATGAGGTTCTGGTCGAAGGCGAGGGCGGATATCGCATCGCCAAGGACTTCATGAAGATGATCATGCCGTCACACGCCAAAAACGTGCGACGGTATGAAGACGCGCTGCCGCTATTCGCGCGCTACCAGGTTGAAAGCTACCTGGCGGGGATGTTCAACCCGACCGTGCAGCTGAAATCGGGTGGTTACATCGTCATTGGCGTCACCGAGGCACTGGTTGCGATTGACGTGAACTCGGGTCGCGCCACCAAGGAAGGCTCGATCGAGGAAACCGCTCTCAAGACGAACCTTGAAGCTGCCGAAGAGGTGGCGCGCCAGTTGCGTCTGCGCGATTTGGCTGGTTTGATCGTGATCGACTTCATCGACATGGACGAGCGGAAGAACAACGCCTCTGTCGAAAAGCGTCTGAAAGAGAAGCTGAAGACAGATCGGGCCCGCATTCAGGTTGGCCGGATCTCGGGCTTTGGTCTGTTGGAGATGAGCCGTCAGCGGCTGCGGCCGGGTATGCTGGAGGCAACAACGCAACCCTGCCCGGCCTGCCATGGTACGGGACTGATCCGCTCGGACGACAACATGGCGCTGACCATTCTGCGCCAGATTGAAGAAGAAGGCACTCGCCGCCGCTCGCGCGAGGTGCTGGTTCGGTGCCCGGTCAGCATCGCTAACTTCCTGATGAACCAGAAACGCGAACATATCGCCCAGATTGAATCGCGTTATGGGCTGTCGGTTCGCATTGAAGGCGATGTGCATCTGGTTAGCCCGGATTTCTCGTTGGAGAAGTTCAAGACCGCCAGCCGGATCGTTCCCGAGGCAACCGCACCTGTCGTTTCCGTTGATGCGTCACTGATGGATCTGGTTGACGCGACGGATGAGGATCAGCCGGAAGAAGAAACGGTACAGGCGGAAGACGAAAGCAAGCCAAAGCGCAAGCGTCGCCGCCGTCGCCGCAAGAAGAACAACGGCGCATCTGACACCCCAGAAGCAGCGTCTGATGACGGCGATGCAGCATCGGAGGCAACTGAGGTTGCGGCTGCTGATGTCGAAACCCAGGATGCAAGTGTGTCCGAGGGTGAGGATGAAAGTGAAAAGCCGGAGCCCAAGCCCAAGAAACGTCGCGCACCTCGTCGCCGCAAAAAGGACGCCGAGACTGAGGTTGCTGCAGAAGCACCAGTAGAGGCACCCGAGGCTCTGGCTGATCAACCGGTTTCGGAAGAAACCGCGGACGAGCCGCAGGAATCTGAGGAAAAAGTGGAGACTGCTGCGGCTGAACCTGAGTCGGACGCGGAAGAAGCAACCTCAGAGCCGCAGGTGGACGAAACGGCGCAAGAGGAACCTGTCGTTCCGGAGGAGCCGAAAGCCGAACCGGTCGCAGCACAAGACGTTTCTGAGCCCGTTGTTGAGGAGCCCGTACAGACTGCCGAGGAAACTCCGGAACCTGTTCTGGAAACCGTGGTCAAAGAACGTGAACCCGCCCAGCCACCAAAGCCCAAGCGGCGCGGATGGTGGTCGTTGGGCCAATAATACGGGAGGCGGGCGCAAGGCCCGCCTTTTTCATTTACGGCGTGAGTTCAAATTCAGGCCGATTTCCGGATCAGATAAACCTGGTGTCCGTCGATTTCCTCCTGCGACAGCAGGCTGTGCCCGCTTTCCGCACAGAAATGGGGGACATCGATAATTGCAGCGGGATCGTCGGCCAACATGCGCAACACAGCACCCGCCGGCATGGATTTCAGACGTTTGCGCGCTTTGAGCACGGGCAACGGGCACAACAGCCCCAAGGCATCAAGGGTTTCGGTCGGTTCAGACATATCGTTCAGATATTTCCACTTTGTCACGGTGTCCAGCACGCAAGCACGAGGATGTGACCGAATGGCCTCGTGACGCCGCCGGTTTCATACCCTATGTGCTGTTTCATGTTCGGAATTGAAATCATCGACGCGGGGCTTTTGCCTGCCATGTTCATCGCCATGATCGGCGGGTTGATCAGTTTTCTGTCACCCTGCGTTTTGCCGATCGTTCCGCCGTATCTGGCGTATATGAGTGGTGTGACCATCAACGAGATGCAGGATGAAACCAAAGCCCGCCGCAAGGCAACGCTGGCGGCCCTGTTTTTTGTCATGGGCCTGTCGACGGTGTTTTTGCTGTTGGGCTTCACAGCTTCAGCTTTTGGCGCCTTTGTTCTGACCAATCAGGTACTGTTCGCCAAGTTGTCTGGCGCGGTTGTCATCGTGTTCGGGCTTCACTTTCTGAACGTATTCCGCATTCCGATCCTCGACCGCGAGGCGCGCATGGAAACCGGCGATTCCAGCGGGTCCGTGTTCGGAGCCTACATTCTAGGCCTTGCGTTTGCATTCGGCTGGACGCCCTGTATCGGACCGCAATTGGGGGCTATTCTGTCGCTGGCCGCGTCTGAGGCTTCGGTGGCCCGGGGAACATTCCTGCTGGGTATATACGCCGCAGGGCTTGGAATTCCGTTCCTTCTGGCCGCTATGTTCCTGAACCGGTCAATGTCGGTCATGAACCGCATCAAGCCCTATATGGGTACGATTGAAAAGGCGATGGGCGGGCTTCTTCTGTTTGTCGGTATCATGTTGATAACCGGCCTTTTCACCGAATTCAGTTGGTGGCTGCTGGAAACCTTTCCTGCGCTGGCGACGCTGGGCTGATTTTCCGATCCATCTTACCTTGGCCGTAATGCTGCGCTAACCTGCGTCGCAGAAGGTACGAGCATGAGCAGTCAGAAAAACCAGTCGCAGGTGCGCAAGCGCCGGGTGTTCTACATTCCGGGATACGATCCCATTCACCCGCGCCGATATCGCGAGCTTTATCGGAAGGAAGGGCGCGCACAGGGCGAAATTTCCGGCTATGACATTTCGTTGTCGGCCCGAACGAATGACGGTCCATATGGCTGGCATGTTTCCTCATGTCAGGACGGGCTTGCGGTCGATACCGATTTTGAAGTTCTGGTTTGGTCAGACATTGTCCGCGACAGCATGGATACCTCGATAGCCGCGACTTATCTTCAATTGGCGCGGACGGTCTGGATCTACCTGTCCACGGGGGCAATTTGGCGCCTGATGCGCTTGCGCAAAGGCCCGGTAATTGCAGCGCTTTACCCGGTGGGCATGTTGCTGGCGCAATTGATGGCGGCTTTTGGCGTGGTCTGGGCTGGTTTTACCTTGCTGGGTTGGCCCGGTCTGGCAGCGGGGCTTTTGGTGGCGCTTGTATTGCTGCGCTGGTTTCGAAAAATCGATAATCGGCTGTTTGCCTATTACCTGATGCATGACTACGCCTACTCCTCGCGCGAATGGAGCGGTGTGTCGCCGGAAATGCAATCTCGAATGCGCCAGTTTGTTGAACTGATCGGGCAAGCTATGGAAACAGAAGTGGACGAGGTTCTGGTGGTCGGGCACAGCTCGGGCGCGCATCTGGGCGTATCGGTTCTGGCCGACCTAATGCGGTCAGAACCCGTGTCCGAAGACGGACCTGTGTTATCCTTTCTGACATTGGGGCAGGTGGTCCCTATGGTGTCCTTTCTGCCCGATGCCCATCAGTTGCGCAGTGATCTACAATTCATGTCGTCCAGGACAGACCTGACTTGGATCGATGTCTCGGCCCCAGGCGACGGCTGCGCATTTGCCTTGTGCGATCCTGTGTGCGTCAGCGGCGTCGCCGGATCTGATAAGCGTTGGCCTTTGGTTCTGTCTGCTGCGTTCACGCAAACCCTTTCAGCAGACCGTTGGAAGGCATTACGCTGGCGGTTTTTTCGACTGCATTTTCAATATCTCTGCGCCTTCGACGAGCCCGGCGATTATGACTATTTCCGTATCACTGCCGGGCCACTGACATTGGGGGAACGGTTTCGCAACCGGGCACCATCGCGTTCGCGGATCGAAGAGGCGGTGTCAGGTTACACGTCGGTGCACTCGTGACCCCACCAAAACCCGTCTCTCGTCCCGACAAGGTGTCTTTGTGGCGCTATCTGAAGCTCTTTCGTCAGGATATCCTCTCGGCACAACCGCAACGCTTGTATCGGGCCTGGATGGCCGAGTTCAGGACGCCGTTCTTCCGGTCTTTCATGATCAATCAGCCTGAACTCATTGATTTGGTGCTGAAACAACGCCCCGACGATTTTCCGAAATCAGGCCGGATCAGCGAGGGATTGCGCCCGCTGCTGGGCGACTCCGTTTTCCTGACCAATGGCGAAACCTGGAAACGCCAACGCCGCATCATTGATCCGGCGTTTGAGGGGGGGCGGTTGAAGGATACGTTTCCGGCCATGTATGCAGCGGCGCAGGCCAGTGTTGACCGACTGCGAACGCGCGGCGGCCGCGACGTCGAATGCGAAGAAATCACCAGCCACGCGGCCGCAGATGTTATCTTTCGTACTTTGTTCTCTGTTCCGATCGAACACACCGTGGCGACACAGGTGTTTGACAAGTTTCGCACCTATCAGCGGGAACAACCGCTGCTGAACCTTGCGGCCTTTGTACCTGTCCCTAGCTGGGTGCCCCGGTTTCATTCCCGCAAGACCCGCAGGACAGCGCGGGAAATCAGGAACCTGATTGCGCACCTCACGGACGAGCGGGCGGAGGCAATAGCCCTGGGGAAAGCACCCGATGACCTTGCAACCAAGATCATGACCAGGCCGGACCCGGAAACGGGGCGTTGTTTCGGGACGCAGGAGATGATCGACCAGGTGGCCATCTTCTTTCTGGCCGGGCATGAAACCAGCGCCTCGGCACTGGCCTGGGCACTTTACCTGATGGCGCTGTATCCGGAATGGCAGGATAAGGTCGCGGCAGAGGCGACGGCATTGGACGATCCTTCATTTGCCGCCGTTTCAGGCTTGAAGCTCAGTCGCAGTGTGTTTCGCGAGACCCTGCGCCTTTATCCACCCGTGCCCATGATGGTGCGAGAAGCCACCTGTCCCGAGCGTTTCAGAGATCGGGATGTCCCGCAGGGATCGCAAATTGTTATCAGCCCGTGGCATTTGCACCGTCATGAGCGCCTGTGGGAAAACCCGGATGCCTTTGATCCAGCGCGGTGGGAGACGGAAAACGGCAAGACCTGCCAGCGGAACGCCTTCATTCCCTTCTCCGCCGGATCGCGGGTTTGTACCGGGGCAGGGTTTGCGATGATTGAAGGGCCGCTGATCCTGTCGATGCTAATAAAGCACTATCGGTTTGAGCCAGTGACCGGACGCGATCCTGTTCCGGTCGCGCATCTGACGGTTCGCTCGAAAGACGGGATATGGCTGCGGCTGGTTGAGCGCTAACAAACTACCATCGGTCAACGCCTTGTTGTATGCGATGGAAAACACGGAATCATTATTGAACGGGAAACAGATATGTCCAAAGCAGAACAGCGCGCGCAAATGTCCGACGGTGCAGGTTTCATCGCGGCACTGGATCAAAGCGGCGGTTCTACACCCAAGGCGCTGGCGCTTTATGGTGTTGAAGCCTCGGACTACACCTCGGAAGAAGAGATGTTCGGAGAAATCCAGAAGATGCGCGCACGCATCATTCTGGCAGACGACTTCACCAAAGCTAAGGTGATTGGCGCTATCCTGTTCGAACGCACCCTGAACGAGGAAATCGAAGGCCGCAAAGTCGCCGATTTTCTGTGGTCGGCCAAGGGCATCGTTCCATTTCTGAAAATCGACAAGGGACTGGAGGATCAGGCCAACGGCGTTCAGATGATGAAACCGATCCCCGGTCTGGCAGAAACGCTGGCCAAGGCCGATGGTGTCTTTGGAACAAAAGAACGCTCGGTCATTCACGAGGCCAACGCAGAAGGTATTGCCGCTGTTGTGGCTCAACAGTTTGACGTCGCACGCGAGGTGATCAGCGCTGGCATGGTTCCGATTGTCGAACCCGAGGTGAACATTCAATCGGAAACCAAGGCCGAGGCTGAGAGCATCCTGAAAGCCGAGATCCTCAAGAACCTGGACCAGTTGGCCGAGAGCCAGGACGTCATGCTGAAGCTGACGATCCCAAGCGAGGCCAATCTGTATGACGAAGTGGCAGATCACCCGCGGGTTCTGCGGGTTGTGGCCCTGTCAGGCGGCTATTCCACAAAACAGGCCTGCGACCTGTTGAACCAGAATGGAAAGATGATCGCTTCCTTCTCGCGCGCGCTGACCGAAGGTCTCTCAAAACAGCAGTCCGATGCCGACTTCAACGCGGCCCTGGGCGGCAATATCGACAAGATCTATCAGGCTTCGGTCTGACTCGTATCTAATTCGGCTTCTTGAAATCGCGGCGCATTTGCGCCGCTTTTTCACGCATGATGCAGCCTTCGGCGTGATCGTTGACCAACCCCATAGCCTGCATGAACGCGAAAACGGTGGTGGGGCCCACGAACTTCCATCCGCGCTTCTTCAGGTCTTTCGACATTGCGACCGATTCCGGTGATGTAGAGACGGTTTGTGGCGGTATGGGAGTTTCAGCCTCATACCGCCAGACATACGCGGCCAGAGAACCCTCAACCTTGATCAGTTCCTGTGCGCGGCGGGCGTTGTTGATGACAGCCTCGATTTTGCCGCGGTGCCGGATGATGCCCGCATTTTGCAAAAGGCGTTCAACATCTGCTTCAGTAAACTCTGCCATCCTGTTGAAATCAAAGCCGCAAAACGCTTCCCGAAAATTTTCGCGCTTTGACAGGATGGTTCGCCAACTCAGTCCCGACTGAAAGCTCTCAAGGCACAATTTCTCGAATAGACGCTGGTCGTCTGAGACCGGATAGCCCCATTCCTGATCATGATATTCAAAGAACTCTGGCGCGGCCTGACACCAGGCGCAGCGCTGTTGACCGTCAGGCCCGGTGATCGTTTTGCTCATGTCTGTACCTATTTTGTTCCAAATCAAGGTACACTTGGCTGCCAGACCTTTACAAGCCTCAATCCCGGTTGCGATACCAGTTCAGAACAAAGACTCGAATGGCGGAAGCCAAACCTGTTTCAGGATCGCGAGCCGCATCAATTTCCGCCGCCAAGGAATTGATCGGCTTATCTTTTTCCCGTGCGATGTCACGGAACGCGCGCCAGAATTCGTCTTCCAAAGAAACCGAAGTGCGGTGTCCCTGAAGAGTCAGCGAGCGTTTGACCGGGCGGCCACTCATTCCTTCAGCTCGTGATTGTCGAGGTCACGCTTCTGTTTGTCTTGTCGAAGCCTGACAACCTCTTTTTCGGCCTTGGTTTGTCCAAAAGCCACAGCGTTTTGATCTGCGCGGGCCTTCTTTTCAGCCCGCGCTTTCTGTTTTCGGTACCGGTTCAAATTTACCGGCTTGCCCATCAGTCTTTCGGGCCAATCATCTGTTCAGGGCGCACCACTGCGTCGAAAGTGGCCTCATCCACAAAGCCAAGTGCGATGGCTTCTTCCTTGAGGGTGGTACCGTTCTTGTGGGCAGTCTTGGCAACGGTCGTGGCATTGTCATAACCGATGGTCGGCGCAAGCGCAGTGACCAGCATCAGCGATTCCGTCATCAGCTTTTCGATGCGCGACTCGTTGGCCTTTATGCCCAGCAGCATCCGTTCGGTAAAGCTGTCAGCGGCGTCGCCGAGCAATTGAATGGATTGCAACAGATTGTAGGACATCATCGGGTTGTAGACGTTCAACTCGAAATGACCCTGGCTGCCAGCGAACTTGATTGCGGCGTCGTTACCCATGACATGGGCGGCCACCTGCGTCAGCGCCTCGGCCTGGGTCGGGTTTACCTTGCCCGGCATGATCGACGAACCCGGTTCGTTTTCCGGCAGGATTAGTTCGCCCAGCCCCGACCGGGGACCGGAGCCCAGAAAGCGGATGTCGTTGGCGATCTTGTAGCAACTACCGGCAATCGTGGCCAAAGCCCCCGACAGGAACACCATCGCGTCATGCGCGGCCAGTGCTTCGAACTTGTTGGGTGCCGTGACAAAGGGCAGGCCGGTGATTTCGGCCATGTTTGCGGCAACCGCCTGGTCCCAACCGTGCTGTGTGTTCAGACCGGTACCAACAGCGGTACCACCTTGCGCCAATTCATAAATGCCGGGCATTGCGGCATGCACACGGGAAATTCCCTGGCGAATCTGATGAGCGTACCCGCCAAACTCCTGCCCCAGGGTCAGGGGCGTCGCATCCTGCGTATGCGTGCGTCCGATCTTGATGATGTCCTTGAATTCCTCGGCCTTCTGCTCGAGCCCGGAAGCCAGCTTTTCAAGACCCGGCAGCAGGACGTCACGAACGCTCATTGCTGTTGCGATGTGCATCGCAGTGGGGAAGGTATCGTTGGATGACTGCCCCATGTTGCAGTGATCGTTCGGATGTACGGGCTCTTTCGAACCGATAACGCCACCCAGAATCTCGATGGCGCGGTTCGCGATGACCTCGTTCGAGTTCATGTTCGACTGGGTGCCGGATCCGGTTTGCCAAACGACCAGAGGGAAGTTGTCATCAAACCTGCCCTCGATCACTTCTCCGGCCGCCTGAATGACCGCGTCCGCAATTTTCGCATCCAGCTTACCGGTGGCTTTGTTCTGCATCGCGCAAGCTTTTTTGATCACACCCAGCGCGCGAACGATGGCCACCGGCTGCTTTTCCCACCCGATCGGGAAGTTCATGATCGAACGCTGTGTCTGAGCGCCCCAATACTTGTCAGCGGGCACTTCCAACGGGCCAAAACTGTCGGATTCGGTGCGGGTCTGAGACATCTGTCACTCCGTCGTGTATGCAATTGTATGCCGTTTAGCGCCAAGCGGGTTGCAACGCAATCGGCCAGTTGCGCGCACCTTAAACTCAAGGGTGACAAAGGTATAGGCAGAGAGCAGCGACAATTTTGTTGTCGGCGGGCGCATCCGTCCCATTGTGCCCGCGTCATGCTGAGCTACAATATAAGCATTATTGCGATGGAGGATCTGATGCACGTTTTCCGCACGACATTTTCCCCGACACTTGTCGCAATATTGATGTGTGCTTTTGCGTGGGTGCTTGTTTCCAGCCATCCGGCGCAGGCGTCCAGCATCGCGCCGTTTTTGGGTGATTATACTGGGTCAGCCAATCTCGTGGACGAGGACGGGAGCGAGACGCCCAGAGACATGAGCGTTTCAATTCACGAAACCGACAACGGCTTCAATGTGAGTTGGACGACGACCACCTACAAGGCTGACGGGCGGATCAAGGAACAGAAATTCTCGATCGACTTTCAACCGTCGGACCGGCCAGACGTGTTTTCTGCTGCGATGAAACGCAACGTGTTTGGGCACGAGGTTCCCCTGGACCCCATGAAAGGAGAGCCATTTGTCTGGGGGCGTATTGATGGTGAAACGCTGACGGTGTTTTCCCTATTTATCTCGGAAACCGGTGGGTACGAATTGCAGCAATTTGACCGAACACTGGCCGAAGGCGGGTTGAACCTGTCGTTTTCGCGGTTTCGCGATGGGGTAAAATCCCGCTCGGTGGAAACGTTTCTGAAAAAAGAATAACCCCGCTCAAGGCGGGGTCTGTTTCAAGCGGAAGCTTGGCTATTTCCGGAAACTATCCAAGGAAACCACATCCGCGTCATGCGGTTCATCCGGTTCTTCGACCTCGATGATTTCTTCGATATCTTCGTCCGTTTCTTCCTCGTCTTCCGGACTTTCGAAACGCAGCCCGAATTCGACTGAGGGATCAACAAATGTCTTGATGGCCGTGTACGGAATATAAAGCGGTTCAGGCGCATCACCAAAATTCAAAGTGATGGAAAACCCCGCATCGCCCACTTCAAGGTTTTCGAACCAATGCTGCATTACGATCGTCATTTCCTGCGGATAGCGTTGGCGCAACCAATCGGCCAGTTCAACACCATCATGCCGGGTATCGAAGGTGATGAAAAAGTGGTGCGCACCTGGCAGTCCATGTTCCGAAACGCCGGTCAAAACCGTTTTGATCAGACCGCGCATGGCGGTGTGCATCAGGTTTCCATAGTCGATGTCTTGCGACATGTGTCATCCTCAAAAGTGGTAGCGTCTAGCATAGGGGATTTCAAAGGAAACGAAAGGCCGCGTTACACCTGATTGTTCATAGGAGGTTCAGTAAAATTCCGGCGCTGGCCATCAGACCCAAAGTCGGAACCATCCCGATTTTTAGGCGGAAAATCAACACTCCGGCAGCTAGCGTCAGAATCAATGCAGCGACGTCCAAAGTCGAAATATCGGGTACGGGAATTGATACAGGACCCAGAGTTTTTTCCGGAACTTGTTCAAATAGAACATTGAGGGCAAACCACAAGGATAGGTTGAGAATCACCCCCACAACTGCAGCGGTAATCCCGTGCAGAGCCGCAGACAGGCGCGGGCGGGCCGCCAGTTGATCCAGGAACGGCGCTGCCAGAAAAATCCACAGAAAGCAGGGAACAAACGTGGCCCAAAGGGCCACGGCACCCGCCGCTATAGCCATGGA
This sequence comes from Ruegeria sp. CG4, assembly GCF_056537185.1. Taxonomy (NCBI): domain Bacteria; kingdom Pseudomonadati; phylum Pseudomonadota; class Alphaproteobacteria; order Rhodobacterales; family Roseobacteraceae; genus Ruegeria; species Ruegeria sp. CG4. The sequence goes on from NZ_JBQFRB010000001.1 coordinate 422,868, forward strand.
TGCGCCCCCTGACAACTGACCCGTCAACATGGCCACGAATTGTGTTACCAAAATCAGTGGGCCCGGCGTCGTTTCAGCCAACCCAAGCGCATCGATCATCTGGTCCGTGCTGATCCATTGATATGTGTCGACGACTGTTTGCGTCATGTATGCCAGAACGGCATATGCACCACCAAATGTGACAACCGCGAGGCGCGCAAAGAACCACCCCAGATCGCTGAGCAATTGCTGCCCCGTCAGGGTCAGAACAGCCAAGGGTCCAAGCCAGAGGGTCAGCCAAATCACCGCAGTTCTGATCGGACGGGACATGGTCGGGGCTGCTGGCGCGGGTGTCGAAGGGTGCTGACCTTTGAAGGTCGCGAAGCCCCAGAGAGCGGCTGCAAATATGATAAGTGGAAACGGCAAGTTAAGTGCAAAAATTGCCAGAAAGCCCAACAATGCAAGGATGCGATGTTCGGCATCGGAAAGGGCTTTTCGCGACAGGTTTCGCAAAGCCTGCAGGACGATGACGATTACAGTCGCCTTGATGCCCAGAAACCCGGCCTGTACAACCGGAAGTTCTCCGAAGGCGGCGTAAAGACCAACCAGAACCGCAATGATGATGGCGCCGGGTATGACGAAAAGGCCACCCGCGATCAATCCGCCAGGCACACCGCGCAGGCGCCAGCCGGCATAAGTTGCAAGTTGCATCGCCTCGGGTCCTGGTAGCAACATGCATAAGGACAAAGCGCGCAGATAGCTTTGTTCGTCCAGCCATGGTCTGCGTTCGACCAGTTCCTGATGCATCAGTGAAATCTGTGCTGCGGGACCACCAAACGACAGCAGCCCTATCCGGCCGAAAACCCGGATCAATTCGGAATAGTCGGGTGTCATTATTTTTGCTCGCCGGGCCAATTATGGCCTTCTTCATACCCGTCCCGGGCCCAACGGTACAGCGCATCATACAGAGCAAGGCCAGCTAACAGGTTCTCATGATCATCCCGGTATTGGCGGGACAGGCCAACGGAAAGAGCGAGCAGACCGGCCGCCTCGGGTGCGAGACCGTGACGATCTGTGTCTGCCGCCCGGACAACAGTCGCCATCCGGTCAAGCGCGGGCATGTGAAGGTCGAACTTGTCCAGCATTGTGTCAAAGGTGCATTTGTCCCCGTCATGGCCCCAGACCGTGTTTTCAATATCAAATGGGGTGGCATTGAATATTCTGGCCGCTTCCTTCACTTCCGACGGCGCGACAAACAGAAAACGCGCATTGGGGTCGACAAAACGCCGGATCAGCCAAGGGCATGCGATGCGGTCTATTTTGGGCCTGTGTCGGGTCACCCAAAGCGTCCGATTGTCAACCAGGGGCGGAATAGCGGAGTAGGGGACGCTTGGCGCCCCCGGCGTATCGCGCCAAGCCTGTATACCGCCCTCCAGAAACTCGGCCTGTTGTCCTTCGCTGCGCAGCCACGAAACTACGCCCTGGCTCAGCTTTTTGCCTTTTTGGCAAATGATTACACTGGAGCGCCCATCGATCGTCGCCATAAGGCCCTGCATGTCTGACGCGGAATGCCGTACTGAACCGGGAATCAGGACCGGATCCGCTGCAAAGTCTTCCTCGAGGCAGATATCCACCAAAACCAGCGCTGTCGGTGTTCCGATCAGTCGCAGCAGTTGTTTGGAGGTGATGGAATTTGGCGCAGCCATGGCATGTCTCCTGTCGCGTTCGGATACATGCGAAACTTGGGCTGACGCCTCACGGGGCGTTCGCAATGTTACCCCATACCCTTTGCTAACGTGGATCGGCTTTCATGGTCAAGGTCGCAGGTTTTGATCAGGCCCAGTCCAGTCGTTGTCCGGTCATGCAGACGGGCAGGGTATCTTCGGGAAACTGTCCAAGCTGTTCAAAAAAAGAAATAAAGTCGAACTGATTATAAGCTTCGACCATGTACCCGTCTTTGATACGCGCGATGACGCTGCCGCTTGCCTGTAGTGGTGCGCCATTGTCGGCGCGTGTCGTCTGTAGATGGACAATGGCAGAAACCCAATCGCCGTCTTCGATTATCTTCGGCAGGTCGACTTTTATGTCGCCAAGGATATGCCGGAATGCGGTCACCAGATCACGGAAATCGTCAGCGCCGACCTGCATTTCCGGGATCAACCCCTCGGCCAGCGTGTCGGGGGCAAAGAACTGTCCGATGGCTTCTGTGTTGCCGTTTTCCCAAACCTCTGAATACCACTGCCTGAGCAATTCGGAATGTGACATCGCCGCTCTCCCTTCTGATGGAAGTGACGATGGCAAAAAGGAATGAACAATCCCTGAACAAGAGAGTGTTTCTGACCGGACAAATTGCATTGAAATGCAGGTTTCTGTTGCCAGGTACCTGCGAACCCCGCCTTACGCTGCTAGGCGCAAGGACTTAAGTTTCGGTCTTGCTACTGCTTACGCAGCAACTGCAACCGGAGCACGATTGTCGTTTGCAATTGTACTATTTTCGCCGATAACGGTGGCAGACAGCCGAGACAAAGCTAACTCCTTTAGACGTTCGTCGATCCTGTTTCGGCCCCATGTTCCCCAAACGAAGGATATTGGTGGAGCCGCCGGGTACCGCCCCCGGGTCCGATCCGCTTATTACGAGCGCGTTTATGTCCATAGTCCCGAAGGACCCTTCATATATAGGTGACGTTCCGATCGGATGCAAATCCATAATTTGACAGATGTAATTGTTTCTTTTCAAAATATTAAACTGATTTGTTCATGTTCGCCAGGATCAGCCAGATTGCCAACGCCAGTTCGATTCCGCCGAAAACCATCGCCTTGGCCAGTGGCGGGTTGTCCAGTGCAATCGATACGAACCGGCCCAATGCCGCGCCGGCATAGACCACGCCAAGCATCGTGTAGGCCATTGGGCTATTGAACCACAAAACAGCAAGGCCAGTAACTACGAACAATCCGCCAACCGAAGCGCGCATCTCGCTCAGGCCCATGGTGCTGTTTGTTGGGGCTAAATCCAGTGAAGCCGCAGTCCAGGCCGGAGCCAGAAAGCCGAAAAGGCCAAAGCCGATTGTCAGTATCGCGGCAAGCGTATTCAGGGTCGGGGTCATTCCGTTCTCATGTCGTTTTTGTTGAAAGGGAGAGTAATGCGCATGTTCGCAAAGGAAAGAATCTAAATTGCCGACCACAGGCCCAGTATCCCCACAAGAATAAGGCTAAGTGCCCAGATGAGTTCGAGGTTGAACCAACTGCGTGACAGGAATTGCAGACCCAACCAGCGATAGACGGCATAGGCCAGAATGCCTCCGCCCAAAACCATTGCGGCTGTGTGAAGCGCGGCAACGGCCAGAACCAGAAGACTGTTGGTCGTCATGATCTCGGAAACCGCACGATGCCCGGCGTCCAGCTCATCCAGATTGCAAAGTCCCAGATAGATTGGAACCAGCATCAGCGCGGCGCCATGGGCCAGAGCGACAAGAAATGACCATAACGCCAGCTTGCCTGGAGGAACTCGGGAGAGGGCGCGGGGGTGGCGACGAACAATCGCGATGTAAAGGCCCATAGTGATGACGATCAGGGCCGCGCCGATCCTTATTTCGCGCTGGTAATCCACCAAAACCGCCATCAGCGCGAACGGCAGCAAGACCCCGAGCATGGCCAGAAAGTGCCCCCCAGCCAAGGCAGTCAGCGCTCGCCAAAGTGCCGATTGCTTCTGCTCCATCAATGCCGCTGAAACGGCCAGCGGCCAGCCCATGCCGGGGTTCAGGCCGTGATATGCGCCGCTAAGCACAACGGCCAGCCACAGGCCGGCCGTTGATGTCATCAGGAACTCCAAGTCAGACGGACGGATAGCAGAAACTGTCCGTCGAACAGTCGCCGCCTTCTAGCCGGATCTGGTGGCTGCGATAGCCCTTGGGGAAGTCGACCCAGAACTTCGGGTCCAGTGTCAGGCCGCCATTGTCACCGACATCGGCCTTGACCATGGCTGCGCCGCGTTCGCCCGGATAGAACTGATCATCCCAGGTGGAGTACAGCGAGTTGGTCCAGTAGACGCGTTTGCCATCCCGGCTGATCTCAACCATCTGCGGTCCGTAACCAAAGTCATTCCCGTTGGGATGCTTGGTCTTTTTGACGATCCCGCCGATCTCGACCTTGCCGGCCAGGGTCGGGTTCATCGGGTCCGACACATCGTATTGATGCATCTCACCGGTGCCCCAACAGGCAACATAAAGGTACTTGTCGTCCAGACTCAGATCGATATCCGTGACCAGAGGCGGAACGGCCGAAAACCCCTTGAGAAGATCGGGAAGATCATCGGGATCAGCGGGTTGCGGATCGATTGTGATGGTCTTCTTGGCTTCGAACGTTCCGTCGTCATTGCGCCACCAGGTGAAGATGGCACCTTGAAGATTAGTGGTATCCACCACAACGCCACAGAAGCCGTGTTGCTTGACCGGATCATGCGCCGGGCGGATTTCCAACGCCATCTGATGGTTTTCGCCCAGATCGATGGTTTGGATATTCGTGCGGCTGCGCAGGTTCCAGAAATGGATGCGGTGGCCGTACTTGTTCGACAGCAGATCCTCGGCCACGATCCCGTTTTCAAACTGCGGCGGCAGCGCCCATTCGGAACTGACCATGTAATCACGCGGCAGGTTCCACCAGAAGTCATAGTGTTTGTCCTGAACCCCGCGTTCGATTTCATATCGGCCTATGATCTCGAAGCTTTCGCAATCCATGATGAAGATACCCGGCGGGCCGTCTGTGCCGTCTTTGCCACCGCCACCCAATGTGCTGACGTAGATGCCTTCGGGGCCGCAGTGAATGGTATGAGGCCGGGAATATCCCGTCTTGGCAAAAACTTCCTCGGGTTCGATGATCTTGTGAATCTTCGCTTCCAGCGGGTTTTTGACATCGATGATGTAAATGCGGCTGGACCGTATGCCGGGAATAATAAGATAGCGGCGTTCTAGAAATGCATGGCCGCTGAGCGGCGACAGCGATGATGAGCAGGCGTTCCAGCCGAAATGGTGAAACTCGTCACCCTTTTCGGGCATGATCACCTGATGAACGATTTTTCCGAAATCCGCCGAAGTCGGATCGACGTTAACGACAGCCAGACCATCCGGTTGCGAAAAGTCGGGGCTGAGCATCAGCGTGAAGGCCAGAGTTTCCGTTGGGCCCTCCATCGCGAGCTTGGCGGATGGGTAAAAGGTTGGGTCCGGTCTTTGGTTCATAACGTCCTCCCGTAAGTAATTGTAATTCAATTTGCATTGAGAGATCCGGTCTTCATGCCGGCTGTCATGCTGCCTGCCCGAGTGTCGTTTTCGTCTGCCTCCTCCGTCAAGCTTTATCTGATGTGAAATCAGGCTGGGTTGCGTCGGCGTTCAGCCACGTCATGGGCCAGTTGCCTCGTATAGGTTTCCAGTTCAACGAGCGTTCGGTCCACCGCCACTGCATCCCGCGCCTCAATCGAATCGGCGATCCGGTTGTGCAGCGCAATGATCTCTTCCCGGGACCGGGCGGAGAAGGTGATCATGTTCATCAGCGGCTGCATCGCTTCGACCGCACCCGCCAGCTGGTAGGACAAAACCGGATTGCCTGCGGCGTCGACCAAAGCGCGATGAAAGGCAACATCCGAGGCACAAAAAGCTTCATCCGTCAGCCCGGGTTGTGACTGACGATAGATTTCGGCCCGCATCGTGGCCAGATGATCCGGGGTGTGTCGCTCTGCCGAAAGGGCGGCGCAGGCCCGCTCGAGCGCGTAACGGGCTTCGCAGGCGATGTCGAAACTGACAGCATTCATTGACAGCAACAGGGTCGAGGTGGTGACTTGCTGTGAATAGGCGTCCTCAAAGCTCAGTTTGTTGACAAAAGCACCACCCGAAGCGCCACGCTGGGTTCGGATAAGAGATTGCGCGGCGAGCCTTTTGAGCGCCTCGCGCACGGTCGGCCGCGAGACCTTAAACTGTTCCGACAACTCGGCCTCGGACGGAAGGCGCGCGTCGACAATCAACTCACCCGAGACAATGGCGTCGCGAATGGCCTGAGCGATCTGTGCCGACAAGTCTGCCGGTTTTTTGGGATCAACTTTCATGTCCGACACGCCAAAACTCAGTTTTTATTTGTCTGACATTTAAAAGTCTGACATTTGAAATGCAAGGACTGAGTCGGGAGGAGCGAGTGAGTCGCGCAGTTTTACGCAGCGGTCTTTGGCTGAGTTTCTACATCACGATCCTCTGGGCGTGGTGGATGATGTTCTCGATGAGCCGAGACATGGACCTCGATCTTATCGGGCGACCGGGTCCGATGGGCGAGGCGATGCGCGTGATGGACCCGCGCATGGACATGTATATGCCCATGGCGGAATTCGGTCCGCTGTTCTGGATGTGGGCTATCATGATGGCGGCCATGATGCTGCCGACTTTGGTTCCGACGCTGCGCAGTTACGATGATCTTATCCACAGCGCCAATGGTACGCGTGCCGGTTGGGTCGGCGTTTTGGCTGGGTATTTTCTGGTTTGGGTTGGATTTGCCGCCTTTATCGCCGCGGTTCAGCTTTCGCTGCTTTTTGGCGGCATTGTCGACATGCTCGGTATCGCCAAACCCGGCTATTTCGCCGCTGGACTTATGATCGTTGTGGGCGCTTTTCAGTTCAGCCGCGCCAAAGAGGTGTGTCATGGTGTGTGTCACGCCCCGATGACGTACTTTCTTGGCCACTGGAAAACCGGTTTCCTGGGTGGCCTGCGGATGGGGCTTGGGCTGGGCGCATTTTGTGTTGGCTGTTGCTGGGGCTTCATGGCGCTGGGGTTTGTAGGCGGTGTCATGAGCCTGTTGTGGATGGGTCTGGCGACTCTGTTCATGGTTTTGGAAAAACTACCCCAGATCGGTCACGCGGTCACACGACCGCTGGGGTTCGCATTGATCGCGGGTGGTCTTCTTCTGCTCGTGTATCCTATCACATACGGAGGGTAAGCTTATGGCTAAAAACAGAAAAAAGGATTCCGACAAGCTTCCGATCAGCCAGCGGATCGACAGTCGCATGCCGAACCCAAAACGCCGCGAGATGAGCCCGACGGACTGGTCCATCAAGGGTGAGCTGATCCTGAATTGTTCCTGCGATGTGTTTTGCCCCTGCGTGGTTTCGCTGGGCGCGCATCCCCCGACCGAGGGTCACTGCCATGCCTGGATGGGTATCATCATTGATGAAGGGCACTATGAAGGTGAGGACCTGTCGGGCCTGAACGTGGGATTGCTGGTCGATATCCCGGGCCGCATGGGGGAAGGCCAGTGGAAAGTGGCCGCGTATGTGGACGAACGCGCCAGCGGCAAGGCGTATAACGGCTTGCTTCAGATATTCAGCGGGCAGGCCGGCGGAACGACCGGGCTTTTTACCATGCTGGTCAGCGAAATCATTGGGGCCGAGCGCGCTCCGGTCGAGATCGAGCGGGACGGAACCAAACGTCGCATCATGATCGGCCGGAAGATTCAGGGTGAAATTGAAATGCTGGCAGGCAAGGACCCCGAGCATCCGGTGATGGTCTCCAACTCGAAGTATTGGATGGGACCGGACATCATTGTCGCGAAGGGAAACAAATCAAAGGTTCGCGATTATGGCCGTGTCTGGGATTTTGGTGGCAAGTCCGCTGAAATCTGTCCCATCGACTGGCATGGGCCCAAATGATGATTACAGGTGCCTATGCGCGTCAAATGGCCAGATACAATAACTGGCAGAACAGCCAGTTAAAAGGATTCCTGCAAGCGCTGCCACAAGAAGAACTGATGCGTGAGCGTGGTGCGTTCTTTGGCTCGATCATGGGAACGGCCAACCATCTTTTGTGGGGTGACTGGATCTGGATTTCGCGCTTTGACAAGGGAACGGGACCGGGTGGCGGGATCCCGGAAAGCACATCTGTCTGCGCTGGTCTGTCCGATTGGATGCCGCTTCGTGAGACCGTTGATGTCCGAATTGCCAAATGGGCCGACGAGTTGGGTGACGACGTCTTAACCGGAGACTTTACCTGGTTTTCAGCCGCAAAAGAAGCTGATGTTACAAAGCCTTACGCGCAATGCGTCATCCACATGTTCAATCACCAGACCCATCATCGGGGACAGTTGCACAAAATGTTGACGGAAGCCGGATCATCCGCGCCGGTCAGTGATCTGGTTTTTCTGCCGGAGGGTGCCTGAATGGCCCTGATTTCACCGTCTCGCCGACTGCGCCGAACACCTTTTTCCGAAGGCGTCGAGGAAGCGGGTGTCAAAGCGTACACGGTTTACAACAGGATGTTGTTGCCGACGGTGTTCGAGTCGCTTGAAGCGGATTGCCGCCATCTCAAGACCCACGTTCAGGTTTGGGATGTTTCTTGCGAGCGTCAGATCGAGGTTCGCGGTTCTGATGCGGCGCGCCTGCTGCAGATGCTCACCCCGCGTGATCTGAGCAGAATGGTGACCGGTCAGTGCTACTATGTTCCGATCGTGAACCAGGCCGGAGGTATGCTGAACGACCCCGTCGCGCTGAAATTGTCCGAAGACCGCTATTGGATCTCGATCGCGGACAGTGACTTGTTGTTCTGGGTCAATGGCTTGGCGAATGGGCTCGCACTGGATGTTCAGGTTTGGGAACCGGATGTCTCGCCTCTGGCGATTCAAGGCCCGAAGTCCGATGAATTGATGGCGCGTGTTTTCGGCGACGGGATCCGCGACATCCGCTTTTTCCGGTTCGGCCTGTTCCGGTTTCGCGGGCGCGAACTTGTCATCGCGCGGTCCGGATACTCGAAACAGGGCGGGTTCGAGGTTTATGTAGACGGCAGTGATATCGGTATGCCGCTATGGAACGCCCTTTTCAAAGCCGGGGAAGATCTGCATGTGCGCGCCGGTTGCCCAAACCTGATTGAACGTATCGAAGGCGGGCTTTTGTCTTATGGTAACGACATGACCCACGAAAACACCCCGCACGAATGCGGGTTGGGCAAGTTCTGCAACACGGAAGTCGTGACGGAATGTGTGGGTCGGGACGCTCTGGTGACGGCCTCCGAGAAGGGTCCCAAACAGCAGATCCGGCCGGTCGCGATTGACGGCGATCCAGTACCCCCGTGCGACCGGGCCTGGCCAGCCTTCAGTGAAGGGAAACGGGTCGGGCAGGTCACATCGGCCGTCTGGTCGCCGGATTTCGGAACAAACGTTGCAATCGGAATGGTACACGCCAGCCATTGGGCAGCGGGTACGGAACTGGAAATTCAAACTTCACGGGGCATGCGCAAGGCGGTTGTTCAGGCCAAATTCTGGGCCTGACGGGCAGGGGCTATGCCCTCGTCACTGCACACCACCCCGAAAAATCTTACCAGGTAAATGCGATATCCTGGCTGTGAAAAGGAAAGGAAAGCACGATGTTCAATGCGTTGGTAATGGAGAAAGACGAAGAAAGCGGGTTGGCCAGTGCGTCGATCAAAGAACTGTCGATTGATGATCTGCCCCATGGCGAGGTTACGGTCGCCGTCGAATACTCGACCGTAAATTACAAGGACGGTCTGTGCTTGTCATCCAAAGGCGGCGGGCTGGTCCGCAGCTATCCGCATATTCCGGGCATCGACTACGCAGGAACGGTCGAGACGTCCTCAGACAGCAGGTACAATCCGGGCGACAAAGTGGTTCTGACCGGCTGGCGCGTGGGTGAGGCCCATTGGGGCGGCTTTTCGCAGAAAGCCAACGCACTGGCCGACTGGCTGGTTCCGTTGCCCGATGGGTTGGACGCGCGGCAGGCGATGGCTGTGGGAACAGCTGGTTTCACTGCCATGCTTGCGGTCATGGCGCTGGAGGACCATGGCCTGCAGCCGGGTCAGGGTCCTGTACTGGTCACAGGCGCGGCCGGAGGCGTTGGGTCCGTGGCAACTGCGATACTGGCCAATCTAGGCTATGAAGTTGCCGCAGTAACGGGGCGCGCGGAAGCTGCCGACTATCTGAAATCTCTGGGCGCGACCACGATCGTTCCGCGCGAGGATCTGAACGAGACCACAAAACGCCCGCTGGAAAGCGAGACCTGGGCGGGCTGTATTGATGCGGTAGGCGGTGCGATGCTGGCCCGGGTTCTGGGACAGATGAAATATGGCGCATCGGTTGCCGCGGTTGGTCTGGCCGGTGGGGCGGCCCTGCCTGCGACGGTCATCCCGTTCCTGTTGCGGGGCGTCAACCTGTTGGGCATCGACAGCGTGATGCAGCCTTATGACAACAGGGTGCGCGCGTGGAAACGTATCGCGACAGACCTGCCCATGGAAAAACTGAACGCCATGGTACAGCCTGCGTCTTTGAGCGATTTGCCCAAACTTGGCGCGGATATTCTTCAAGGACAGGTTCAGGGCCGTGTTGTCGTTGATGTAAACGCGTGACGCACCCGGTGATTTTCTAACCGGCCAGCGCCAATGCTGGCCGGTTCTTTTGCCGAGGAAACACCTCAAAAATGCCGGAAACACCTCTGGTCATTGGCGCAATTCCGGCTCATCATTGCTATACATCCCATTTGCGATGGCTTAAGACCCATTCCAACAGTACCTGAAAACGGGGAGTGAGCAGCATGTCTGACGATTTTGAACTGGACACTGATGATTTGAAACGCCGCATGGACGGCGCAATGGCAAACCTGAAAACCGAATTTGCATCCCTGCGGACTGGCCGGGCATCAGCTTCGATGCTGGAGCCGATCATGGTAGATGCCTATGGTTCGCTGACCCCGATCAACCAGGTGGGTACCGTCAACGTGCCGGAACCCCGGATGGTCACCGTGAACGTGTGGGACAAGTCCCTTGTCGGCAAAGTGGAAAAAGCCATTCGGGAAAGTGGGTTGGGCATAAATCCTCAACTGAACGGCACCATCATCATGCTGCCGATCCCCGAGTTGAACGAAGAGCGTCGTCGCGAACTGGGCAAGGTTGCAGGGCAGTACGCTGAAAGCGCACGGATCTCCATTCGGAACGTGCGCCGGGATGGCATGGACCAGATCAAGAAGGCCAAGTCCGACGGCATGTCTGAAGACGACCAGAAATTCTGGGAGACCGAGGTGCAGGATTTGACCGATGAGATGATTAAATCGGTTGATACCGCACTAGAGACCAAACAGGCAGAAATTATGCAGGTCTGAGCCGGAAGAATGCCCAACGATCCCCGCACTCCTATCGCCGCCGGACCGCGCCATGTCGCCATCATTATGGATGGCAATGGTCGTTGGGCTCAAGCACGTGGCCGGCCTAGGCTGTATGGACATCACGCAGGTGCGCGGCGTGTTCGCGAGGTGGTCGAAGCTTGCCCCGGTCTTGGCGTCAAGTATCTGACCGTATTCGCCTTTTCGACAGAGAACTGGAAGCGAACACAGGTCGAAGTCGCCGGACTGATGAGCCTGTTTCGCCGATACATAATCAAAGAAACGCGAACGCTCAAGGAAAACGGTATTCGCGTCCGCTTTATCGGAGACAGGGTGCGTCTGGATTCCAAGCTGACCAGACTGATGGACTCCCTTGAGGAAGAAACCCGAGACAATGATCTGGTCCATCTTACGGTTGCCTTGAACTACGGCGGGCGGGATGAAGTTGCCCGGGCTACGCAACGTCTGGCGCGAGACGTGGCAGCGGGCCGGTTGCGCCCCGAAGATGTGGATGAAGAAACGCTTCCAAGATACTTGGATACGCATGTTCTTCCGGATCCGGACCTTGTAATTCGCACCAGCGGCGAAGCGCGGATTTCGAACTTTCTTCTGTGGCAGTCAGCCTATTCCGAATATGAGTTCATCGACACGCTTTGGCCGGATTTCACAGCAGCTGAACTTGAACATTTGTGTCGGAACTTTGGCTCGCGTGAGCGCCGCTTTGGCGCAGTTCTCGCATGAGCGATGGTCGATGGTCTGACCTGACGGCCCGAATTCTGTCGGCAGCTGTTCTGGTTGCTATCGGTGCAGTGGAAGTGTGGCTTGGCGGATTGTGGTTCGAAGCATTCATCGCTGCGGCCTGCGCCATCATGACCTGGGAACTGGTCCGCATGATTGATCCGGGTCAAGCCGGTCTGGCGGTTCAGTTGGGGATATTGACCGGGGTTGCCGTCGTCCTCAGCTATCACCTGCCTGCGCTTTACACGTTGCCGTTTTTGCTCGCGCCAGCGCTGGTCGGGGCAGGGCAGATCAGTCGGGCAAAAGGGCTTTATGCCGCGTTTGCCTTCTGGATCGCTGCTGCTGGACTGGGTTTCATCTCAATCCGTGAAACCATGGGTTTTGGCTGGATGGTCTGGCTGATCGCCGTTGTCGTTGCAACAGATGTCGCGGGGTATTTTGTTGGCAAAACGTTTGGCGGACCTAAGTTCTGGCCCAAGGTAAGCCCGAAGAAGACGTGGTCCGGTACGGCCGGCGGTTGGGTTGCCGCAGCCATTGTTGGCGGTGTTGTCGCGATGCAGGCCGGGTTTGGTGTTTTGTTTGTGCTGATTTCGGTACTGGCGTCGATGGCCAGTCAGGCCGGGGATATCGTGGAAAGCGCGGTTAAACGAAAGTTTGGCGTCAAAGACAGCTCGAACCTGATACCCGGGCATGGCGGCTTTCTTGACCGGTTCGATGGAATGATGGGGGCTGCCTTGTTCGTGTTGATCGCAGGGTTGTTCTACGCCCCCGGGGTTATGTAATGCGCAAGATCTCAATTTTTGGCGCGACCGGGTCCATCGGTCAAAACACCATTGACCTGATCGCCCGGAATCCTTCGTCCTACGATGTTGTTGCGCTGACGGGCGGGGCAAACATCCGACAACTGGCCGAAGATGCGCGCAGGCTCGGCGCTGATTTGGCCGTGACCGCCCATGAGGACCGGCTTGAGGATTTGCGGGACGCTCTTTCCGGCAGCGGGGTTGCGGTCGCGGCAGGCGAAAAAGCACTGGCCGAGGCTGCATCCCGCCCGGCCGACTGGGTGATGTCGGCCATTGTGGGGGCAGCCGGGTTAACTCCGGGCATCGAAGCCCTGAAACAAGGGGCGACGCTGGCCTTGGCAAACAAAGAGACGCTGGTGTGTGCTGGTTCTCTCGTTCTGGAGACTGCGCGCAAACACAACGCGCGCCTGCTGCCTGTGGACAGTGAACATTCGGCCGTGTTTCAGGCGCTGGTCGGAGAAAACATTGAGACCGTCGAACGGGTGATCATTACCGCCAGCGGCGGGGCGTTTCGTGATTGGCCCTTGTCGGACCTGGCCCTCGCGACGGTCGAGCAAGCGTCGAGTCACCCCAATTGGAACATGGGTCAACGGATTACCATCGATAGCGCATCAATGTTCAATAAGGCGCTGGAGGTAATTGAAACGAAAGAATTCTTTGGAATAGACCCGGACCAGATCGAAGTTCTGATCCACCCGGAATCGATTGTACATGCAATGGTTGGGTTCAGTGACGGCGCTGTCATGGCCCATATGGGTGCACCGGATATGCGCCATGCCATTGGCTACGCTCTGCACTGGCCCGAAAGGCAGAGCCTGCCGGTCGACCGTCTGAACCTAGCACGGCTTGGGCAGCTTCGGTTTCAAAACCCTGACGAATCGCGGTACCCCGCGTTGCGGCTGGCGCGCGAGGTGATGGCCCGTGGGGGTCTTTCCGGTGCCGTCTTCAACGCGGCCAAAGAACGTGCTCTGGACAGATTTATCGCCAAGGACATCGGATTTCTTGAGATGGGCGATACCGTTGCAGCGGTTCTGGACAGATTTGATACAGAAGATGGCCTTATTGATGCCCCTATGACCCTTGATAATGTGCAAAAAACGGACCATCTGGCACGTCAATGGGTCGACGAAGCCATTCTCCAACGAGCAGGATAAACCCTTGGACACTCTTTCCCTGATCCCTCAATTCGGCAGCCTGCTGTACACGATTGTTGCTTTTGTGGTTGCACTGTCCGTCATCGTCGCGGTGCACGAATACGGCCATTATATCGTTGGACGTTGGTCCGGCATTCATGCCGAGGTGTTTTCGATCGGATTCGGTCCTGTCCTGTGGAGCCGCATGGACAAGCGCGGGACAAAATGGCAGATCGCCCTGTTGCCGTTCGGTGGTTACGTCAAGTTTCTTGGTGATGCCAACGCTGCTTCGGGCAAGGACGAAGCTGCGATGCACGAAATTACCGAACAAAGCCCTCAAGAAGTACGCCGTACCATGCATGGTGCGCCTTTGTGGGCCCGTGCGGCGACCGTTGCGGCGGGGCCCGCGTTCAACTTCGCAATGTCCATCCTGGTTTTCGGGCTGATCTTCTGGTCTCAGGGTGTTTCACGAGAGCCACTAACGGTGGGCAAACTCCAACCATTGCCCGGATCTGTTCAGGAGTTACGGGAAGGCGATGAGATCATTGCAATTGCCGGTATTCCTACCCCGGATTTCGACGAGGAAATCTCGTGGATCGAGTTTACCGAGTCTCTGCCGGTTGAACCGAGCCTGGAATACACCATCATCCGGGACGGCGAGACACTGAATGTGTCCGCGCCCTGGCTGTTTCCGCCGCTGATCCAGCAGGTTACACCGCGCAGTGCTGCAATGGACATTCAACTGGCATCGGGCGACGTGATTACGTCGGTGGATGGAGAACCCATTTTTGCCTTCGAGCAATTGAAAGAGCGGGTCGAAGGATCTGACGGGCGTGTGCTGTTGCTGAACGTCTGGCGGGACGGCGCCGATCTGGAATTTGCCTTAGCCCCAAGACGTACGGATGAACCTCAGCCGGACGGCGGATTCGTAACGCATTGGCGTATCGGGATCGTCGGCGGGATGATGCTGGAACCGGCTACTGTTCCGGCGGGTCTATTGGATTCCCTGACAGGTGGGGCGCGTCAGACTTTGCGCGTAATCAACGGTTCTTTGTCTGGCATCTGGCATATGATTACAGGGGCGATCAGCACCTGCAACATGTCCGGTCCTATCGGTATTGCCGAGACATCCGGAGCAATGGCCAGTCAGGGCGCGCAGAGTTTTGTGTTCTTCATCGCGGTTCTGTCGACGGCCGTAGGCCTTCTGAATCTGTTCCCGATCCCGGCATTGGATGGCGGTCATCTGGTGTTCTACGCTTACGAAGCGGTCGCCGGCAAACCGCCTAGTGACGCAGTCCTGCGGATTCTGATGGGAGTGGGGATCAGCCTTATACTTGGCCTGATGCTGTTTTCTGTCAGCAACGACCTGTTCTGCTGAATGTGACGCCCCGCGCACATTGATGCCGCAATCTTGCCCAAATCCATGGCTAAGATTGTTTGGTGTATTGAAAGACAGGCTTAGAGACCGATGCCAAAGACTCTGCAAAGATCCTATCAAGGGTTCAGCGTTCTGTTCATATTGAACTGGGATGTTCTATTGTGCTTTGGCGCGACGGCTCTGGCGCTTGCAGGTGGGGCATACCTGGCAGGTATGTGATTCTCGCCCAACATGTTGATTGATTTAGACGGCCCGCTGGGCCGTTTTGTGTTTTTGCGCTTTTGACAAGACCCTTCAATCCCGTTACTCAGCATTAAAAGTCTGAAAATTCTGGGTAGTGAAAAAAATGACGGACAGGCGGGGCGTGGGCATATTCTGCGGTGTGAACAAGACTGCAAACTATATTTTGTGGCGCACACTAACGTTTCTTTTTCTTTTTAGTGCAATGAGTTTCGTGGCTGCGCCGCAGGCAGCACATGCTCAGAACTTCACGATCAATTCCTTCCAGGTGGAAGGTAACCGACGCATCGAAACCTCGACGATTATCTCGCGGACAGGAATCGAACCGGGTCAAACCGTGACGGCAGGACAGTTGAATGATGCCTATCAGCGATTGCTTGACAGTGGTGTTTTTGAAACAGTCGAACTGACACCGCGCGGGTCTATATTGGTAATCGAGGTTCAGGAATACCCCACGATCAACCAGATCAGCATCGAGGGCAATCGTCGCGTCAAGGACAATGTCTTGATGGATGCGATTTCATCGCAGCCGCGCAGGGTCTTTACGCCTCAGGTTGCCGAAGCGGACGCGGATCTGATTGCTGATATTTACTCGGCACAGGGTCGGGTTGCTGCAACTGTCATTCCGCGCATTATCCGGCGCAGCGACAACCGTGTCGACTTGGTGTTCGAAATCGCCGAAGGCACAACGATCGAAGTCGAGCGGGTCAGCTTTGTCGGCAACCGCGCATATTCCGACCGACGCCTGCGCAGGGTGCTGGAGACCAAGCAAGCGAACATCCTGCGGACTTTCCTGCGCGGCGACACGTTTATCGCGGACCGTATCGAATTCGACAAACAGGTTATTCGCGACTTTTACCTGTCGCGCGGCTATGTCGACTTTCGGGTGAACAGCGCAAATGTTGAATTCACCCGCGAACGGGATGCGTTCTTTCTGGTGATGAACATCACCGAAGGCCAGAAGTTCTCGTTTGGAAAAATCACGACTGTCAGCGAAATTCCCGGCGTCGACGCTGCCGCGTACCAGCAAGCCCTGAAAATCAAGCCGGGCGTGACGTATTCACCTTCTCTGGTCGAAAACTCGATTGCCCGGCAGGAACGGTTGGGTCTGAAGCAGGGCGTTGATTTCTTGCGGGTAGAGCCGCGTGTTACCCGTAACGAGAGAGATCTGACGCTCAACGTCGAATTTGTTCTGACCCGCGGTCCCCGGATTTTTGTCGAACGGATTGATATTGAAGGAAACACGACGACTTTGGACCGTGTGATCCGCCGTCAGTTCGATACCGTCGAAGGTGATCCGTTCAATCCCCGCGAAATCCGCCAGAGCGCTGAGCGTATTCGTGCCCTTGGTTTCTTCGCAACGGCGGATGTGGAACCTCGTGAAGGGTCATCGCCCAGTCAGGTCATCGTTGATGTGGACGTCGAAGAACAACCAACCGGCTCTCTCAGCCTTGGCGGTAGTTTCTCGGCCGCTGACGGATTTGGTATTGCGATCGGTCTGAACGAATCCAACTTCCTGGGACGCGGACAGAACTTGGGTCTTTCGCTTTCAACCGCGCAGGATTCGGAACAATACGTCATCAACTTTTCCGAACCCTATCTGTTGGGCCGAAAGCTGCGGTTCGATCTAGGCCTTGGTCTTTCGACAACCAATTCGAGCTTTGCAAGCTATGACACCGATACTGTGTTCTTCACCCCGCAAATCAGCTATGCGATTGGCGAAC
This sequence comes from Ruegeria sp. CG4, assembly GCF_056537185.1. Classification (NCBI taxonomy): domain Bacteria; kingdom Pseudomonadati; phylum Pseudomonadota; class Alphaproteobacteria; order Rhodobacterales; family Roseobacteraceae; genus Ruegeria; species Ruegeria sp. CG4. The sequence continues at coordinate 439,988 of NZ_JBQFRB010000001.1, forward strand.
TTTCGTCGCTGAGCCTGCGTTACAGCTGGGACCGCAGTGAAATGACGCAGCAGGACAACCAGATCAACGGTGCCGTCATTGCCTCGGAAATTGCACAAGGTGAACGCAGCAGCAGTGCCTTGGGTATTTCCTATGTGTATGACAGCCGGCTCGCCGGTCTGAATCCAAATGCTGGTGTCCTGTTTGAGGTCGGTGTGGACGCGGCCGGTCTTGGTGGCGACGACAAGTTCATCAAATCGACCGCTCGCGGCATTGCCCAGACACGTGTTCTGAGCGAAGAGGTCGTCCTGCGCGCTTCGCTGGAAATGGGCGCATTCCATTGGAGAGGCAACGATTTCAGCCGAACCGTGGATCGCTTTGTTCTTGGCCCGAGTACTTTCCGCGGCTTCGATCCGGCCGGTATCGGCCCGCGCGATCTGTCGAACGGTCAGGATGATGCGATTGGCGGCAACTATTACTGGGTGGCCCGCTTCGAATCTGATTTCCCGCTTGGCCTTCCCGAAGAACTGGGCCTGCGCGGTGGTGTTTTCTACGACGTCGGCAACCTCTACAACATCGACAACGTCAATACTGCAGGGGCGAATATCGTCGGTGCTGATGGGTCAATCCGCCATGTTCTGGGCGTGTCGGTTCTTTGGGACACGCCGTTTGGCCCATTGCGCTTTAACTTCTCCAAAGCACTCAAAAAGGAAGACTTTGACCAGGAGCGCAGCTTTGACCTGACCATTCAGGCTCAGTTCTGATCCTTTGATGGTCATGCGGTTTATTCCAGACATTCAGGGCCCGGTTCGGGCCCTTTTTGTCGTTCTGCTTTTGCTTGGCGGAACTGCGACGCAAAGTACGGCACAGCAACTGGGTGTGCCGCAATCTGGTGTTTTGACATTGTCCAGCGAACGCCTTTTCGCTGGGTCAGAATTCGGTCAGCGCATCCTGCGCGAAATCGACGCCGAAAGTGCCTTGTTGGCGGAAGAAAACGAACGAATCGTTGCCGAATTGAGCAAGGAAGAAAAGGAACTGACGGAACGGCGGTCGACGTTGACAGCCGAAGAGTTCCGACCACTTGCCGAAGCGTTCGATGATAAGGTGCAATCCCACCGCGAAGGACAGCGGGCCAAACTTGATGCGCTCGCCCGTCGGAGCGAAAACTCCCGCAAGCTGTTTTTCGAGATGGTGCAACCGGTTCTGGTTGACCTCTTGCGAGAGACCGGGGCGTCGGTAATCCTCGAACAGTCGAATGTTTTGTTCCGCGCGGAGTCGTCCGATATCACCAACATGGCCATCCGTCGGATCAATGCGATGATCGGCGATGGTAGAAGATTGGATAACAAGGCAAGCGAATAGGCTTGCTTGCCCTTGTTCGCGGGTCTTGCTAACCACTCGAAAAAGAGAAATCCACGAAGGGACTCGTTTACCATGACGACGGAAACCAAGAGCGCCGACATTCAGTTGATCCAGCGGATCCTTCCGCATCGCTATCCGTTTCTGCTGGTCGACAAGGTGGTAGACATTTCTGGCTATCAGTCCGCGGTCGGCGTCAAGAACGTCACCATGAACGAGCCTCATTTTCAGGGTCATTTCCCTGGAACGCCGATCATGCCGGGGGTGACGATTGTCGAGGCAATGGCCCAGACCGCCGGTGTCATGCTGGGTGTCGGAATGGATGTCATCGACAGCGAGCTGCTGATCTATTTCATGAACATCGACAAGTGCAAATTTCGCCGGAAAGTGGTTCCCGGAGATGTGCTCGAAATGCACGTTGAAACCGTGCGCGGCAAAAAAGGCGGCAAGATCTTCAAATTCAGCGGTCGGGCAACTGTAGACGGCGAGGTTGCGGCCGAGGCTGAGTTTTCGGCCTATGTCGACTGGGACATGGAAAAAACAACATGAGCCGCATCCATCCCAGCGCAATCATCGAAGACGGCGCGCAGATTGGGCAGGACTGTGCCATCGGTCCGTTCTGTTATGTCGGCCCGCAGGTCAAACTGGCAGATCGCGTGGAACTGAAATCGCATGTTGTCGTGACCGGCGACACGTCTGTTGGCGAGGACACCGTAATCTTCAATTTTTCGGTCATCGGTGAGATACCGCAGGATTTGAAGTTCGGTGGCGAAAACACCCGGCTGGAAATTGGTCAGCGGAACCGCATTCGCGAACATGTGACAATCAACACCGGAACAGATGGTGGTGGCGGTGTTACGCGGGTAGGCGACGATTGTCTTTTGATGGCGGGTGTTCATGTGGCGCATGATGTGCAGATCGGCAATCGGGTCATCATGGTCAACCACGCCGGGGCTGCAGGGCATTGCATTGTCGAAGATGACGTAATCGTCGGCGGCATATCCGGTTTGCACCAATGGGTCCGCGTTGGTCGCGGTGCCATTATCGGGGCGCTGACAATGGTTGCCAACGACGTAATTCCATATGGACTTGTTCAGGCGCCTCGTGGCGAACTCGACGGGTTGAACCTCGTCGGTTTGAAACGCCGGGGCGTTCCGCGCGAAGATATCGCCGCCTTGCGCGCGGCTTTCCGCGAGCTGTCGAGCGGCGAGGGGACCTTCATGGACCGGGCCCACCGGATAGGCGAAGGCAACGACAGTGAGTATGTGCGGCGTATCGTCGATTTCGTGACCGGACACAGTGACCGTTCATTCCTGACACCGGGGAAATAGGACCGTGCTGGCTCTGATCGCAGGAACCGGGCAATTGCCGACCGAGGTGTTGAGCCATTTGCCCGAACGCCCTGTGATCTGCGCGCTCGAGGGCTTTCTGCCTGATGACCTGACGCCAGACATCGTTTTCCCTTTGGAGCGGTTCGGCAGTTTCATTGCTGAAATTCAAGCCCGTGGAGTGACCGAGATTTGCATGGCCGGCGCGGTGCGTCGCCCGGTCATTGATCCTTCGCGGATCGATGCGGCGACGATGCCATTGGTTCCGGTTATTCAGAAGGCAATTGTCTCAGGCGACGACGGCGCGTTGCGCGCTGTGATCAGTATTCTGGAAGACAGCGGGCTTTCGGTTCGCGCGGCACAGGATCTCGCGCCGGAACTGTTGCCCCCGTTGGGATGTTTGACCGAAACCCAGCCTTCTGATGCGGATCTGGCGGATGCGGACCGCGCTGTCGGGATCGTGCGGGCCATGGGAGCGGCCGACATTGGTCAGGCCTGCGTGGTTTCCAAGGGGCAGGCCATGGCGGTTGAGGGGATTTTCGGAACCGCCTGGATGCTGCAATCCCTGACCCAAAGGCCGGATGCTGGCGGCGGCATTCTGTTCAAAGCCCCAAAACCCTCTCAGGACCATCGTGTTGATCTGCCTGCAATCGGGCCTGATACAGTGTCAGATGCGGTTGCAGCAGGTCTGTCGGGGATCGTTGTCGTAAAAGGTGGGGTCATCGTCCTTCAACGCAACCGGGTCGTCGAGGAATGCAACCGACTGGGTCTTTTCCTTCTCGTTCGTGAGCGGTCGGTCTGATGCGCGTGTTTCTGGTCGCCGGTGAACCCTCGGGCGACCGGTTGGGCGGCGCGTTGATGGAAGGGTTGAAGACGCTTGTCCCGGATGTCGAATTCGACGGGGTAGGCGGCCCTTTGATGCAGGCGCAGGGATTGAACAGCCGATTCCCAATGTCAGAACTGTCTGTCATGGGCCTGGTTGAAGTGCTGCCGAAGTTCTTCCACCTCAAACGCCGCATTGCCGAAACCGCACAAGCGGTGCTGGATACGCAGCCTGATGTGCTGATTACCATCGACAGCCCGGATTTCTCGCTTCGTGTGGCCAAGCTGGTGAAGGCGGGCAGCAACATTCGCACCGTTCACTATGTTGCGCCTAGCGTTTGGGCTTGGCGTCCCGGTCGGGCCGACAAAATGGCCAAGGTCATCGACCACGTTCTGGCCTTGTTGCCGTTCGAGCCGCAATACATGACAAAGGCCGGCATGGAATGCGATTTCGTCGGCCATCCAGTCGTCAACGAACCTATTGCAACGGATACGGACATATCGGAATTCCGAAGCGCCTATGATCTGGGAGAAGCACCGATCCTGCTGGCGCTTCCCGGATCACGCCGCGGGGAAGTCGAACGGCTTGCCCCGGTGTTTGGTGAAGCCCTGAGTTTGTTTTTGCGCGATCATCCGGACATGCGCGTCGTGGTCCCGGCAGTTGCGCACATCGTCGATACGGTGCGCGATCAGATCCGATCATGGCCGGGCGAACCCGTAGTGATCGACCCACGCGAGCTAGAGGCGGATCATGCGGCGTCTCGCAAGCATGCTGCGTTTGCAGCGGCAGATGTCGCACTGGCCGCGTCTGGCACAGTGTCGCTGGAACTCGCTGCGCAATCCACCCCAATGGTCATCGCCTATAAACTGACCTGGCTAACCCAGAAGATGGCCGAACGCATGGTCAAGCTGGATACGGTGACTTTGGTCAATCTGGTGTCAGACACCCGCACTGTGCCCGAATGCCTTTTGGACGATTGCCGCCCCGACAAGATTGCCGCAGCCTTGTCAAAGGTCATGGAAGTACCAGAGGCTCAGCAGGAGGCCATGGCCCTCACGATGGACCGTCTTGGGCGAGGTGGAGAGGCCCCGGGGTTGCGTGCGGCCCGCGCCGTGCTGGCACGGATGCGAAACGGGCATGATTGATCACGCTCTGTTTGCACTGTCTGCGGGAATCGCGCAGGTCTCGACAAATCTGGACAACCTTGCAGTGCTGTTCGGTCTGATCGTTGTCATGGGCCGACGTCGTCCGGTCGTGGGGTTCGCCGTCGCGCAAACCGTCGTTCTTCTACTGGCAACCGCCGTCGCCATCGGGCTGAGCCACAGCACATATCCAACGACTATTGGATACCTTGGCATTGTACCACTTGCATTGGGTATCCGGGGCATCTGGTTGCAGATTTCCGGGCGAGGAAAAACCGACACCCAGCCGCAAGGGGCCGTGATCTCGGTTGTTCTGTTGTTTCTCAGCCTGTCCATAGACACGTTTGCAGTCATGACACCGCTTCTTGCGGAATCCTCGGCCTCATACAGATGGGCAGGGCTGTTTGGTGCTGTCACCGCCGCTTGTCTACTGACAGGAGTTGCGGCCTGGGGGGCACCTAAGGCCAAATTGTTTGCACCCAGAATGGCCCGGCTGGACCGGATCGCACCCTATATTATGGTCGCGGTCGGTCTGTATATTCTTCTCAATACCGGGACGGATGCCCTTTAGGCCCCAGACAGACTGAGGCCAGAAGCCACGTTAGTATCCCCGCCAGATCCATCCGCCGCCAAAAATGCGGCTTCCATCTGTTTCATAGAACACACAAGCCTGACCGGGCGAGATGCCTTCTTCCGGGGTCAGTAACTCCACCTCGGCGGTCGTGTCCGACAGTGGCCTGACAATCGCTTCGCGCGGGGGGCGGGTCGAACGAACCTTGACCGAGACATGCCATTCTTTTTGTGACGTGAACGGAGTGTCCCCCAGCCAGTTGATCTCGCGGACGGGAACGGTACGTGTGGCCAGCATTTCCTTGGGACCAACAACAACCTGTTTGTTGTCCACATCCAGTTTGACGACATAAAGCGGTTCGCTCAGCCCACCGATGCCCAGCCCACGCCGCTGGCCAATGGTGTAGTGAATGACGCCGTTGTGTTGTGCCAGAACGCGACCGTCCGCATGAACAATTTCACCCGGTTCGGCAGCTCCGGGGCGCAGCTTTTCGATCACGCCGGCATAGTTTCCATCAGGAACAAAACAGATGTCCTGACTGTCAGGTTTATCTGCAACGGACAAGCCATACTGCGCGGCCATCTCGCGGGTTGCGTCCTTGGAAGGCAGGTGCCCCAAAGGGAAACGCAGGAAATCCAGTTGTTCCGGCGTGGTCGAGAACAGGAAATAAGACTGATCGCGGTTTGCATCTTCAGCGCTGTGCAGCTCCGGCCCATTGGGACCAACCTTGCGCTGGATGTAGTGGCCGGTTGCCATGCAGTCGGCCTCGAGATCCTTAGCGGTTTCCAGCAGATCCTTGAATTTCACACGCTCATTGCAACGAATACAGGGAACGGGCGTTGCGCCCGCCAGATAACTGTCAGCGAACTCGTCGATCACTGCGTCTTTGAAGATGTTTTCGTAGTCCAGCACGTAATGCGGGAAGCCCCGCTCTTCGGCCACGCGACGTGCATCGTGAATATCGATACCGGCACAACAGGCACCCTTCTTGGCCAGTGCCGCGCCGTGATCGTAAAGCTGCAGCGTTACGCCCACGACGTCATACCCCTGATCAGCCAGATAGGCGGCCACAACAGAGCTGTCGACACCACCGGACATGGCCACGACCACCCGGGTTTCCGAGGGCGGTTTGGCAAATCCAAGCGAGTTCAGCGGAGTCTCGGTATCGAGGGCCATGGCATTTCCAGTGCGGATTAAGAAAGACCGGCAGAATATAGGAAAATTCTAGACACTCTCAAGGGGCGGTTTCATGTGGCTTTAAGTATGCTGGGCGCAGCTTTGTCGCAGCAGAAAGTGAGGCGAACGATGTATTTGCACAAAGTTGAGGGGCCAAGATCGGTAACCCTGCCGGATGGAACGGTTTTATCACGGGCTGATCTGCCTCCGGCGGAAACGCGCCGCTGGGTCGCCTCGCGCAAGGCAACTGTTGTTCGGGGCGTGGTGTATGGGCTGATTTCCCTATCGGACGCAAAGAAACGATATGGAATCAGTGACGAGGAATTCAATGGGTGGGTCGCCGCCGTCGCAGACTACGGGGTGGACGCATTAAAAGTGACAGCGTTAAAAAAATATAGACAACCCAAGGTAGAGCATGAATAAATGATTCAACGGTAACACCGGGTTAACTATTTTTGATCAAGGTTGAATTGAAATTGCAATATTGACCTGAATTGGAGCAGTGAATGCGTATACTTCTTGTCGAGGATGATCCGACAACGTCCAAAAGCATCGAACTGATGCTGACACATGCCAACCTGAACGTTTACGCAACGGATCTCGGCGAAGAAGGCATCGATCTGGCAAAGCTTTATGACTACGACCTGATATTGCTGGACCTCAACCTGCCGGACATGACCGGACATGAAGTGTTACGGCAACTGCGGATTGCTCGGGTCGAAACTCCGATCCTGATACTGTCGGGCGCGGACGATACTGAAAGCAAAATCAAAGGGTTCGGTTTTGGTGCCGATGACTATCTGACCAAACCTTTCCATCGTGAAGAGTTGGTTGCCCGTATTCACGCGATCATTCGGCGCTCGAAGGGGCATTCACAGTCCGTCATTCACACCGGGCGTGTCGCGGTCAACCTTGACGCAAAAACTGTTGAGGTCGAGGGGAAAGCGGTTCACCTGACAGGCAAAGAATATCAAATGCTCGAACTGCTGAGCCTTCGAAAGGGAACAACCCTGACAAAGGAGATGTTTCTAAATCATTTATACGGCGGAATGGACGAACCGGAACTTAAGATCATTGATGTCTTCATTTGCAAGCTACGCAAGAAACTGAGCAATGCAACCGGAGGTGAAAATTACATCGATACGGTTTGGGGGCGGGGCTATGTTTTGCGCGATCCGCAAAACAACAGCCTCGATGAAACCCGCATGGCAGTCGGCGCCTGAGCGAAATCTGAAAATGCCGCTGCCGGTTCAGGGCGGCACCCTCACTCACGAACAGCACGACTGGACCTGGCCATGACCTCGCCCTATCACTGAGGTCCAAGATCACTTGACAGGGCGAGGCCATGAGCAACTCCATTTCGGTAACCGACCTGACAGAACAGGAAGCGCAGGAAGAACTGGCGCGCCTTTCTGACCTTCTGCTGCGCGCCAATACCCAATATCACACAGAAGATGCGCCTGAGATTTCGGATGCGGAGTACGACCGGCTCAAGCGCAGAAACGCAGAAATCGAAGCGCGGTTTCCGAACCTGAAACGTCCGGACAGCCCAAGCGAACAGGTTGGTGCGCGCGTCGCTGAAGGGTTTTCCAAAGTTGCACATTCTGTGCGGATGATGTCGCTGGGCAATGCCTTTGACGACGAAGACGTCAGGGATTTTGATCGTTCGATCCGAAAATACCTGGGGTTGCGGGGTGATGCGCCGCTTGCCTTCACTGCAGAACCGAAGATCGACGGTCTGTCCTTGTCCTTGCGGTATGAGGGTGGAAAACTGATTCAGGCCGCAACGCGTGGCGACGGTGAGGTGGGCGAGAACGTAACCGAAAACGCGCGCACGATTTCGGACATTCCTCAAACCATTGAAGACGCACCCGAAGTTCTCGAGGTTCGGGGTGAGGTCTACATGTCACATGTCGATTTCGACGACCTGAATGCGCGTCAGTCACAGGCTGGCGACAAAACATTTGCCAATCCCCGCAACGCCGCGGCCGGGTCTTTGCGTCAGTTGGATGCCTCAATTACTCGGACGCGCCCGTTGCGGTTCTTTGCCTATGCCTGGGGCGAATCGTCGGAACCTTTGGCCGACACGCAAATGGCTGCGATTGAACGTCTTGCAGGTTTCGGGTTCGCCACAAATACGCTGACACGGCTGTGTGAAACAACCGGTCAGATGCTGGACCATTATCGGGACATCGAGGCGCAACGCGCAACGCTTGGCTATGACATCGACGGCGTTGTTTACAAGGTGAATGAACTGGCGCTTCAGGCCCGGCTTGGGTTTCGGTCGACCACACCTCGCTGGGCGGTGGCGCACAAGTTTCCCGCAGAACTGGCCTGGACCCGGCTTGAGGCCATCGATGTTCAGGTCGGCCGAACCGGCGCGCTTAGCCCCGTGGCCCGGCTGCACCCAGTGACGGTTGGCGGGGTCGTCGTTTCCAACGCGACGCTGCACAACGAAGACTACATAGCCGGTCGCGATGCAAAAGGCGGAACAATCCGAGATGGCAAAGATATTCGGGCTGGCGACTGGGTTCAGGTCTATCGGGCAGGCGATGTGATCCCAAAAGTGGCGGACGTGGATCTGTCAAAGCGTCCCGTCGACTCTGTTGTTTACGAATTTCCAACAAGGTGCCCTGAATGCGGAAGCGAAGCGATCCGGGAGGACGGGGATGCGGTTCGCCGCTGTACGGGGGGTATGATTTGCCCGGCACAGGCCGTTGAAAAGTTGAAGCATTTTGTATCTCGTAAGGCTTTCGATATCGAAGGTCTGGGCGCCAAACAGATCGAGATGTTTCATGACGACCCGACGCTACCGATCAACACACCTGCGGACATCTTCACTCTGAAAGAGCGTGACGCCAAAAATCTGGCGCGGTTGAAAAACAGGGATGGGTGGGGCGAGACCTCGGCCGGAAATCTGTTTGAAGCGATTGAGGAGAAGCGCACGATCCCGTTGGCGCGACTACTGTTTGCGCTGGGGATACGCCACGTTGGTGAAGTGGGCGCACGGGATCTTGCGTTGTTCTATCGGGATTGGGAAGCGATGGCGCAGGCCATTGATGCAGCCCGGGCGGCTGCTCTGGCCCAACGCGCCGCGGATGAAGCAGAGGAGGCTGAGCGTCTATCCGCGACAGCCGGCAACCGAAGAGCACGGATCAAGGAGGCGCGCGATGCCGCGATAATCGGGTCGGATGTCCCGAAGACGGCCGCGCAGGCCTGGTCCGATCTGACCGGCATTGACGGCATCGGTGCGACTTTGGGGCTGTCCCTGTCCGATGCTTTCGCAAACTCGGAAGAGCGTCAGGCGTTTGACGATTTGCGCAGACACCTGACGATCATACCGCCGGAGGCCCCGGCATCCGACAGCCCGGTTGCCGGAAAAACGGTTGTATTCACCGGAACGCTTGAAAAGATGACGCGTGCGGAAGCCAAAGCTCGGGCAGAAGCGTTGGGTGCCAAGGTTTCAGGTTCGGTCAGTCAGAAAACCGACCTGCTTGTGGCTGGTCCCGGCGCGGGGTCAAAGGCCAAGAAAGCGGCGGAACTTGGGATCACGACGTTGGATGAAGACGGCTGGCTACAGTTGATCGGGGATGCATGAGCGGCCGCCCTGAACCCCTGTTTCCACTTTTCGCCCGGCTTGAAACACTTGAAGGTGTCGGTCCGAAAACAGCTCAGTTGATGGGGCAGATCGGAATCGAGTCACCTCGTGACGTTTTGTTTGCTCTGCCATATGCCGTCATTGACCGGCGGCGGCGTGACACTATTCAGGGTGCAAACCTGCCAACAACACTGACGGTCGAGGTCACGGTCGGCACGCATCGCCCCCCAAGAACGAAAGGCGGCGCGTATCGTATTCACGTCGAGGACAGTCAGGCCGATTTCCAGCTGGTGTTTTTTCACGCGCGTGGCGACTACCTTACGAAAATTCTGCCGCCAGGGGCACGCAGGTTGGTGTCAGGTAAACTGGAGCTGTTCGACGGAGTGGCGCAGATGGTACACCCCGATCACGTGGTTTCGCCGGAACAGGCCGGAGAGCTGCCGGAGTTTGAACCTGTCTATCATCTGACCCAAGGCGTGACCCAGAAGACCGCATACAAGGCGGCGCATAGCGCCTTGGCCCGCGCTCCGGATTTGGACGAATGGATCGATCCGGCTCAGGTGGCGCGTCAGAACTGGCAGGGCTGGAAAACGGCCATCCAGTCGGCACATCATCCGCAAGGGGCAGATGACGTAGCAATGTTTGCACCCGCGCGTGAGCGTCTGGCTTATGACGAATTGCTGGCCCATCAGTTGACGCTGGCCCTGGCCCGAAGCCGGGAAAGGAAGTCGCGCGGAATTGTCAGCAGGGCAACCGGCGTTTTGCAATCGAAGGTGCTGAGCACCCTGCCATATCGCCCCACAGGTGCACAATTGCGGGCCATCGAGGAGATTTCCGCCGACATGGCGTCAGCCGCACGAATGAACCGTTTGCTGCAGGGGGATGTTGGCGCCGGCAAAACGTTGGTCGCTTTCATGGCGTTGCTGATCGCGGTCGAGGCGGGCGGGCAGGGCGTCATGATGGCGCCGACCGAGATTCTAGCTCGGCAGCATCTGGAGGGATTGCGCCCACTCGCTGACGAGGCTGGTGTCGTGCTGGAAATCCTGACCGGACGGGACAAAGGCGCTGAACGCAAAGCCAAGCTGGCCGCGCTGAGAAAGGGTGATATTCAGATACTTGTCGGCACGCATGCCGTTTTTCAGGGCGATGTGGAATTCAAAGCCCTGCATTTGGCCATTGTGGATGAGCAGCACAGGTTTGGTGTGCGCCAGCGAATGGAATTGTCGGACAAGGGGAAGGGCGCCGATGTCCTTGTCATGACCGCCACGCCGATTCCGCGCAGTCTGGCGCTTGCGCAATACGGAGACATGGATGTCTCGGTTCTGGATGAAAAGCCGCCCGGCCGTAAACCCGTCAAAACCGCCATCGTCAGCACGCAGCGCATGGATGAGGTTGTGGCCCACCTAAGGCACGCCATCGATGAAGGCAGGCAGTGCTACTGGGTCTGCCCGCTGGTGGACGAATCCGAGGTTTCAGACCTGACTGCCGCCGAGGAACGGTTCAAGCGGCTGCGCGCGATACTGGGGGATGACGTGGTCGGCTTAGTACATGGACAAATGCCCCCGGCCGAAAAAGACGCCGCGATGGAAGCCTTTCAATCTGGCAACACCAAAGTTCTGGTAGCAACGACGGTGATCGAGGTGGGCGTAAACGTTCCAAATGCCACGATCATGGTAATCGAACGCGCCGAGATATTCGGGCTGGCGCAATTGCATCAATTGCGTGGGCGGGTCGGCAGGGGCCAGGACGCATCCACCTGTCTGTTGATGTATCAACCACCGCTGAGCGAAGGCGGGCGCAAACGTCTTGAAGTCTTGCGCGAGACTGAGGACGGGTTTCGCATATCTGAGACCGACCTGCAGATGCGAGGAGCCGGGGATCTGATTGGAACCGCGCAATCCGGTTTGCCGAAGTTCCGTATTGCCGATCTGGAACGTCAGGCCGGATTGATGGCGGTTGCCCAGTCAGACGCCAGGGCATTGCTGTCTGCGGATCCGGATTTGACGTCAGACCGGGGCAAGGCCGCGCGAGTTCTGCTATGGCTGATGAAACAGGATCAGGCCATCCGTTTGATTTCAGTAGGTTAGGTGAGAAGTTCCATTTTGTTCACAAATGTTCTCAAAAAGTTCTTTACCGACTCGGCAAAATATGAGAACAAAAGGTCAACAAAGGATTAAAGCCCTGACCGGAGGTGAACCCATGCTGACCCAGATCAAATCCGCCATTACCCGCTCGCAAGCCACACTTGTTCAGGATGCGGCGGGCGCGGTGTCACTGGTCGTCATGCTGGTGGTTGCCCTTCACCTTCCCGTGGGTTTCTAAGCCTTTCTGCCTGCGATCTCGTGCCGATTAAGCCGCGCTTGTTTCCCCATTTCAGTCAAGGGTGACCTGCCTGTCCCAATTCCCTTGAGGGGCCATGCCTCGGCCCCACGCGGATATCCGGACCCCCACGAGAAACGCATTACCTGCCGCCGCCCTTTCCGCCCGGAAGGTGCGGCGGTTTTTTTTACAACTGGCCCGTTCTGAAGATTTCCATCAGCGCCGATAGAACTGAATTGACCGCAACCGAGGCCAGGATCATTCCCATGACGCGACTGATGATGGCCGATCCGGAATGCCCGATGACACGGATGATGGGGTCGGCCAACAACATCAATACCGCGGCGATTGCCAAAACCACCAGCATCACCAGCGCAGTAATTCCCTGATCCGCAAAGCTGTATCGATTGTTGTCGGTTAGAATGACGACAGCCAGCATTGCGCCGGGTGACGCCAAGGACGGCACCGCCAGTGGAAAGATTGCCGGGTTGGGTTTACTTGTGCTGATTGCAGAATCCTCTTCGACCAGGCGCTGATCGGTTTCCGATTTACTTTCCCCGAAAATCATCGTCAGCGCGAACAAGAACAGGATGATCCCCCCGGCCACCTGAAACGAGTTAAGGCCGATATCCAGCGCTTCGATCAGCAATTGACCGAACACAAGAAAAAACAGCAACACACCGGCACTGATCAACGCAGCGAGTAATGCCGTCTTGCGACGTGCCGAAGCCTCGATACCCGCCGTGACGGCAACAAAGACTGGAATTGTACCGATCGGGTCGATCACAACCCAAAGGGTCACGAAATGCTCAAGTAAATTATCCAAAACTCTCTCTCCCCAATTTCAGCCCGGAGACTAGAGAGATTTTCAAAAAAAATACCACGTTCAGGCGCAGTTGGCCTGTTCTGCTTTTTCCATCGCCTCGGCCGTCGCGTCCAGCGCCAGTAAGATCGAGGCATGCCGGTTCTTGTAATCGCGGGCAGGCATTAGCACCTCAAGCCCGTCAAACGGCGCATCGGGAGCAGGGCCTGCTTTTTTTAACATTGCCGAAAGCTGTTCGCGCGCCAGTTCCACCTGCGCGCGGGTCGCGCCAATAATGGCCTGACCCACAACCGAAGCAGAGGCTTGCCCAAGCGCGCAGGCTTTCACATCCTGTCCAAAATCAGAAATCCGCCCATCGCGCAGTTTGACGTCAACGGTGACAGTGGACCCGCACAACGGCGACCTTTTCTTGACGCTCGCGTCAGGGTGATCCAGCCGGTCCAAATGCGGAATATCCGATGCAAGCGCCAGAATGCGGCCGGAATAGAGCTTGATTAGATCGTTCTCGCCGGACATGGCTTTCCCTCATTGGCTGTTCCCCATACATAGTGGCCAGCCCTCGGGATGCAAAAGGTTTTTGTCATGTCTGAAACACCCGTCTTTGATCCGTCCAACCTGAAATACAACGAATCCGGTCTGGTCCCCGCCATCGCTCAAGATGAGCAGACAGGCGACGTTCTGATGATGGCATGGATGAACGCTGAAGCCATTCAGCGCACGCTGGATACGCACCGCGTTACGTATTGGTCCAGATCCCGTCAGTCCTTCTGGGTCAAGGGTGAAACCTCGGGGAACGTCCAGGAACTGGTGGATTTCCGGGTCGATTGCGACCGGGATTGCCTGTTGGTTCTTGTGCGCCAGACAGGACCGGCTTGTCATACCAACAGGCGCAGTTGTTTCTACACAGCCGTAAGAGATGGCAACGAAGTAGAATTGATGGCCCCGATGTCGTAGCTGCCGCTATAGCCCGACCATCGCACGAATATCACCGGGGCTGACCCCTTCGACGCGGTATTTGGCGATCGCCCTGGCATCATCACGCTTGGCCAACCGTTTGCCGGTATCATCCCGGATCAGGTGGTGATGGTGGTAGAATGGCGTCGGAAGACCAAGCAGCGCCTGCAGCAGAACATGTATTCGGGTGGCTTCGAACAGGTCCTGTCCGCGAACAACATGCGTGACGCCCTGTGCCGCATCATCCAGAACGACGGAAAGGTGGTATGAGGTTCCCATATCACGCCGGGACAGGACTACATCACCGATGCAGGTTTCCATCTCCTCCGGAGTGAACTCAATCACTCCGGTCTCGCCGTTCGGGCCTTCACCCAATTCCGTGAAACTCGCTACCGATTTCACCGGTCCTCCTGGTATCCTGCGGTCTTTGAAAAGGCTGGCGGCTTTTTTGGTTGCTGCCGAGATGTCCAGACGAAGCGGGATGTCCGATGGCCGCCTGTCTCGGCCTGAACCTCGTTCTTTCAGAGTTCCACGACACGTTCCGGGGTAGATGATTCCATCCGGACCATGCAACGGCGCACCTTCTTGTGGGGCGCTGGCGGCAGCCAGAACGTCCCTTCGATTGCACGTACAAGGGTAAAGCAGGCCCTGAACCCAAAGATCATCAAGCGCTTTTTCATAAATTGCCGTACGCGCGGATTGGCGCATGACTGGTTCAGGCCAATGCAGGCCCAGCCATCTCAGGTCCTCATAAATCTGGTCTTCCCACATCAACCGCGATCTGGAACGGTCGATATCTTCAATGCGCAGAAGAAACTCTCCGCCTTCGGCAATGGCCATTTCACCGGCAAGCAAGGCAGAGTACGCGTGCCCCAGATGTAACGGACCTGTGGGTGAAGGAGCAAACCGGGTTACAAAAGTCACGTCTTTTCTACGACATACACTTCGGACTTCAGGTCCAGGCCGGGCAGGTGCGGACCGTATTCGCGGAACAATAGGCGCGCCGCGCCCATATCCAGCCAGTCATTCAATCGAACGGTGTAAGTATGATCCGCAAGCGCATGATCGTTAAAAGAAAATGCAAGCAACCCGCCCTTTGGAAGTGCATGCATCAGCATATCCAATGTCTCGGGCGGGGCTGCGCCGATGCCGATCACGCCAATCGCTGTGATTGCCTTGTACTCACCAGCCGTCAAAGGTTTTGAGTTTGTGATGTCGAAGGTCTTCAGGTTGCGGTAAACCCCTTTGGCCTTGGCGCCCTCAAGCATCTGCGGCGTCGGGTCAGCACCGTCGACGATCTGAAAACCGGCATCCCGCAATGCGACCCCGGACAGGCCGGTGCCGCACCCGTAATCAAGAATTGGTGTCTGCGCCTGGGGCATTTTGGACCATAGCGCTTCGGCAACACGCCCCGGCGTGGCATAGCCATTGGCGCCAACCTCGTCATCGTAGGACGGGGCCCATTTCTGATAATGTGCCCGTGTTTCCTGCGGGGTATCCAGATCGTAAGTGTCTTTGAGGTATTTGTTGCTCATACCGGTATGTTAGGCCCGGTTTGCCCGGCGCGTCCAGTCACCAATGCGCAAGCCAGTTCTTCCATTCGGCTTTGGCTCGGTCAGTGTAGGCTTTGTAACGGTCCTTTCGCCCGCGCCGTCCGCCTTTAAGGCCGTCAACTGGGCGAAACAGGCCGAAATTTACGTTCATCGGCTGGAAAGTCTTGGCCTCGGCCCCTCCGGTGATGTGATGGATCAGGGCACCCATGGCACTGTCCTGCGGCACTTGAGGTTTCGAAAGACGCATGATTTCAGCGGCGGCCAAACGACCGGCCAACAGACCCATCGCCGCGCTTTCGACATAGCCTTCAACACCCGTGATCTGGCCAGCAAATCGGATATTTGGTTTGGATTTCAGTCGCATCTGCGAATCCAGCAATGTCGGAGAGTTGATAAAGGTATTTCTGTGAATGCCACCCAAACGCGCGAAGCTGGCGTTCTCCAACCCCGGGATCATGCGAAACACCTCGGTCTGGGCCCCGTACTTCATTTTGGTCTGGAAGCCGACGATGTTGAACAGCGTTCCCAGCGCGTTGTCGCGGCGCAACTGAACCACCGCATGGGGTTTCACGTCCGGTTGATGCGGGTTGGTCAGGCCAACTGGCTTCATGGGCCCGTGCCGCAAGGTTTCACGACCGCGTTCCGACATGACCTCGATCGGCAGGCAGCCATCAAAATACCCTGCAGTTTCGCCTTCGTGAAACTCGGTTTTGTCCGCAGCCAGCAACGCGTCGATGAACGCGTCATACTGATCGCGATCCATGGGGCAGTTCAGGTATGCCGTTCGTTCCTCTTCGGTTTCGCCCTTGTCATAGCGCGACTGCATCCAGGCCCGACTCATATCGATGCTGTCGGCGTAGACGATCGGTGCGATGGCATCGAAAAAGGCCAGCGACTCGGCTCCGGTCTCTTTGCGGATGGCTTCACCCAATTCCGGCGATGTTAGCGGCCCGGTCGCAAAAATCCATTGTCCGTCATCGGGCAGGGCGGTGATTTCCTCTCCGGTGATCTCTATACGAGGGTGCGCCCGCAATTTGGCGGTGACCGCCTCGGCAAACGGATCGCGGTCAACCGCCAGCGCGCCACCGGCGGGCAGCCGATGCGCATCTGCGGTCGTCATGATCAACCCGTTTGCGGCGCGCATTTCCCAGTGCAGCAGACCGACGGCGTTCTGTTCATCGTCATCCGACCGGAAAGAGTTCGAACAAACCATCTCGGCCAGATTGCCGGTCTGATGCGCAAATGTGCCCACCTTGGGCCGCATTTCGTGAATCACGACATCCACGCCAAGCTCCGCAGCCTGCCAGGCCGCCTCGGACCCGGCCATGCCGCCGCCCACGATATGCAGTTTCTGTGTCATAATCTGCCACATAGGGCAGAGTGCTGACCGACGCAACAGAACTGCACGCGTCGAATAAAGTGCGGATTGAGAGGGGGATCTTGGGGTCGCCGCTGCGGGAATGTCTGCGCCGGTGAGAGAGACCAGCTCGGAGGGACCTTCCGCCCACGGCGACCCAAAAGTATCGTTGAGGCCTTAGCCTCGACCCAGCTTTGCCACAGTGTCGCCCTTTTGAAAAGTGCAAAAATACGGACAGTGAGGAAAAAAATGTAAAACAATTGCCTCATTGGTGCCAATTTGGCGGCCGTTTTTCGATAAAAGCCGAGATTCCTTCCTCGGTATCCCGATGCAGCATGTTTTCCGCCATTACGTCGCCGGCATAGGAATAGGCCTGCTGGATTGGCATTTCGAGTTGCTGGTAAAACGCCTCTTTCCCAATTTTTACAGCGGTTCCGAGTTTGGTCGCCAGGTGTTCGGCCAAAGACATCGTTTCATGTTCCAACAGCATTTCCGGCACTGCCCGATTCACAAGCCCCAGCTCAGCTGCCCTTTCGGAAGAAATGAAGTCGCCGGTGGTCAGCATCTCGAATGCATGCTTGCGTGGGATGTTCCGGCTAAGCGCAACCATCGGCGTTGAACAGAAAAGCCCGATATTTACCCCATTGACGCCAAACCGCGTGCCTTCGGCCGCAATCGCCAGATCGCAAGTCGCGACAAGCTGGCAGCCCGCGGCGGTCGCGATGCCATGTACCTGCGCGATGACGGGCTGGGGCAGGGACTGGATGGACATCATCATCCGGGCACACCGCGCGAACAGGTCCTGAAAATACCCCCGCCCGCGGTCCGGAGCCTGGCGACCGGCGGTCATCTGCTTCAGGTCGTGTCCTGCGCAAAATGCCTTCCCGGCACCGGAAAGGATCACTGCGCGGATCGAGGCATCGGATTTCAGTGCGTCAAGCTCGGCCTGCAGCGCCGCCAGCATTTCGTCGCTCAGGGCATTCAGGCGTTCGGGCGCGTTCATTTTCAGATGTGCGATTGCGCCGGTGTCGTTACGTTCCAGAATTGCCATCTTGCCCTCCTGCTGGCTGTGCGCCAACTCTAGGGCGACAAGGCGAGGAGTGGAAGTATGTCGTTGGCGCTGAACAAAAAAGAACTGTCTGATTATCTGGCGCAGGTCTTTCCGCAGGTTCGCGAGGATTTCATGGTCGAGGAATTGTCTGACGACTCGGTCAAAATGCGCCTGATTGTTGCTGACCGGCACCTTCGGCCCGGCGGCACCATTTCGGGCCCTTCCATCTTTGCGCTCGCCGATGTCAGTGTCTATGCGATGGTTCTGGCCAGAAAAGGGCGGCAGGCTTTGGCGGTTACGACCAGCGCTTCAATGGATTTCCTGCGCAAACCCGATGGCGGCGCGGACATGATTGCACATTGTAGTTTGCTGAAACTGGGGCGGACATTGGCTGTCGGTGACGTCCTGATGTTTTCAGAAGGCTCGGACAAACCCGTTGCGCGGGCCAGCATGACATACTCTCTTCCGCCGGAAGGATCGGCTGCGGCCGCTTTTGGATAAAAAAGGCCGGGGGCATGCCCCGGCCAGGGAAGAGGTCCCAATAATGGGACTGGGGATCTCTAGTTCATCCAGAAATAGCGTTTGGTTTCGCGATAGGCCTGATGCCGGGTCAAACCTACATCCTGCAGCAATTTTTCGTCTAGCTTTCCAAGATTGACGCGGCTGCGGCGGCGTTGTTCCCATTTGGTGACCGTCGCAGCAAACCGCACTGCCAGTGCGGCGATCAGCGGCAGCCGGGGGCTGTCGGTCAGCAGCATAAGGGCGGGGTTGTGCATTGCGCGTGTCATGTCATGGTTCCTTTCAAATTGTATTGACACAAAGCGTAAATGTTCGGTACATGTGCTTGATACATTCAGGATTGTGTCAAAATCAAAGGAAGAATTGTAATGGATACAATTTGGCCAGAGTCATTGCCAAAATCCAAAGGTCCCAAGTATACATTGGTGGCCGACACAATCCGAAAAGCCATTGATAACAATATTCTGGAAGTTGGTGCGAAACTACCTCCGGTCCGGGAGCTTGCGTATCGACTGCAGATCACGCCCGGCACTGTTGCACGCGCTTATACGATTCTGACGGACGAGGGCTTGCTACACGCCGAGGTCGGGCGTGGTACATTTGTAGCCCCGCCACAATCGCCCATTCTGGACGATGTCTGGGCTAGGCAGCTGCATTTGCGGGATGACAAGTACAACGCAAATGTAAGTCTGTTCAGCCCGCGCCTGGCCGATGCAGGGCAGGTGGCTTTGATCCGGGAATGCCTACAGAAGGTGGCTCAGTCCGATCCCGGCCTTTTCCTGAACTACCCAACGCGTGACGCGTACAAGCCGATGCGTCAGGCGGTGGTCGACTGGCTTTCAGATCTTCCGCTGGGCGCATTGACCCATGATGATATTGTACTGACACACGGCGGACAGAACGGGCTGTGCCTGGTGTTTCAGACTATCTTGCGTGGCCCCAAGCCGGTCGTTCTGGTCGAAGACTTGTCTTACGCCGGGTTCCGCCGGGCCGGAGAGTTGATGCGCGCGCAGGTTGTCGGCGTTAAAATGGACCGATGGGGAATTGATCCGGACGCGATGGAGCATGTTTTGCGCCAGACCCCGGCACAGGCTGTCTGCGTCTCGCCCGAAGTACAAAACCCGACCGGGTCACACACGCCACTGGAACGGCGAAAAGAGGTTGTCGAGGTCGCTCGCCGCTATGACGTTCAGATTATCGAGGACGATTGTTATCGCATGGGGGACGCCCGCGAGCCAAGCTATCGCGCGTTGGCGCCCGAAAGGGGATGGCACGTTTCTTCGATCTCGAAAATTCTGACACCGGCTCTGCGGGTCGGGTTCGCCATCGCACCAAGGGAGCGTAGCGTGGATCTGCGCCGTTCGGCGGAATACGGATATTTCGGTCTCGCGCAGCCTCTGGCCGAACTGACACGTCTGTTGCTGTCAGATCCCCGGACCCGAAAGGTGACGCAGGATGTGCGCAAGCGGATGGGGGAATATGTGCGCGTTGCGGTAAACGCACTGGGCGGCTTCGATCTGAACTGGGCACCGGACGTGCCATTTGTCTGGTTAAACCTTCCATCGGGGTGGCGCGCCGCAGCCTTCAGCCGCGCAGCAGAGCGTGAAGGAATTCAGCTGCGCTCGGCAGATGAATTCGCACTGCGCGATGGTCGCGCCCCGAACGCGGTACGCATTGCCATGAACGGGCATGTGTCCCTTGAACGATTTGAAGATGCGATGCACCGCTTACGGGCTCTGCTGGACAACCCACCCGAACAAATCAGTGTCTGATTGCTAAGGCAGAGGCGATGGGTCCCCGAAGAATCCGGCCAAATGCGCAATTTTTCCTTGTGCATCCAGATGAACAAAATCATGTCCCGCAACCATGACCGAGCCATCGGGCGCCACCATGTGCCACGTAAAATGGACCACGTCATGATGTGATGTCGGGCTACTGGTAATGTCGACGCGGCCATTCGCATCCTCCAGGACATTCCCAATATGCGCGCACAATTCCTTTCGGCCCGAAACATCAGCGGTCGGATCTACATATCGACCATTTTCCGCGAAGCACTGCGTCAGCAATTCAAGGCGCTTATTCGCATCGGTTTCCTGCCAGGCAGCTCCATACTTGGCTATTGTCCGGGTCAGTTCCTTCATGTGACTTCTCCGCATCCAAGAGACATGACATACCTGTGACTGTATCAGTGTGGTAAATGATGGCCGTTTTGGACCAAGTTTTTTGGGGTAAAATAATACCGATTTTTTAACCTGCTGTAATTACTTAATTAAATCACGTTTACATGTATTGACCGGGGATTGCAGTAGGTCTAAACCCCATCCATCGAATTCGGGCCGCTCCGCCAGGGGCGGTCTTTCACATCAAACAGGACTATCCTGCCATGAAAACCTTTTCTGCAACACCTGCAGACATCGACAAGAAATGGATCCTGATCGACGCCGAGGGCGTTGTTCTGGGCCGTCTTGCCTCGATCGTCGCCATGCGTCTGCGTGGCAAGCACAAAGCGTCGTTCACCCCGAACATGGACATGGGCGACAACGTCATCGTAATCAACGCTGACAAAATCCAGATGACCGGCAAGAAGCGCGAAGAGAACTTCTACTGGCATACTGGCCACCCGGGCGGCATCAAATCGCGCACCAAGCAGCAGATCCTCGAGGGAGCACACCCCGAGCGCGTCGTGACCCAGGCGGTCAAGCGCATGTTGCCGGGCAACCGTCTGGCGCGTCAGCAAATGACCAACCTGCGCGTTTATGCCGGTGCCGAGCACCCGCACGAAGCCCAGGCCCCCGAAGTTCTGGACGTCAAGTCCATGAACAAGAAAAACACCCGGAGCTAATGACCGATGGCTGATCAGATCAATACTCTCGAAGAGCTGAGCGCCGTCGCAGGCGTTGAAACCGTGGCCGAAGAAGTCATCGTGCGTGAACCCGTACGTGACGAGCTGGGCCGTTCCTACGCCACCGGCAAGCGAAAAGACGCTGTTGCCCGCGTTTGGATCAAGCCGGGTTCCGGCAAGGTTACCGTGAACGGCAAGGATCAGGACGTCTACTTTGCACGTCCCGTTCTGCAGCTGATCCTGCGCCAGCCGTTCCAGGTTGCCGGCGTGGAAGGTGAGTTCGACGTTGTCGCAACCGTCAAAGGCGGTGGCCTGACCGGTCAGGCCGGTGCGGTCAAGCACGGCATCTCGAAAGCACTGCAGCTGTACGATCCCAGCCTGCGCGGCGCCCTGAAGGCCGCTGGCTTCCTGACCCGCGACAGCCGCGTTGTGGAACGTAAGAAGTTCGGTAAGCGCAAGGCACGCCGTTCGTTCCAGTTCTCGAAGCGTTAATAAGCTACAGAGATTCAGAATTCAGACGGTCGCAAGAAATTGCGACCGTTTTTTTGTTCAGGCGCTTGCGCCAGTTGCAGGTAATAAACCGCTGGTTTCGTCTGAACGCAGGTTACTGTTCAGCTTTGCTTTGTTGTAACGCCGCTTCGGCGAGGCCCATAAACCTTTGCCTAATCTGATCAAGTTTGCGCTTGTTCATACGGCGCGACCAGCGGCGAATGGGTATCATCTGCTTGCTGCCAAAACTGTCGATCCATACCCATCGCCCGGACCCGTCAGAGAACGACTGATAGACAATGTTTCCAGCATTCTTGTTGCTGATAAGGACCTGTTCTTCGACCAACATGTCAAAGTGTTTATTCAGTGAATCCAGATGCTCCTGCGTGAGACGCCCGCTTTGGGCCAGCTCCTTAAGGCTGGGTGACAATTGGCCGTCCGGTTCCGAGATGCGCTCGTACATCAGCGCAAGACCCAGATTGGTTTGGATGACGCCGCGGACTTCACAGACCGGAATAGGTTCGTCTCGGTTCTGATAGCGAACCATCAGGTCAAAGGACTCATGAAATTCGCGCAAGAACCCTTTGAACACCGTAGACCGGCGAAAAAGACGGTCGAACCACGTGTCCGTCACCAGGTTGGCGTTTTCGTCCTGGGTATGAGGTTGCGGAATTTTCAGAAGCGTGTCCGGCGAATCAGGGTGTTGATAAACAAACTGACGGTTTCCCTGCGCTATGACTTCGCAGTTTTGCAGGTTCAGCCGATTTTCGATTCGAGATGTAGCCATACCGCCAGATAATAACAGTTTCGTGACAGCGCAAGCTTAGCGGGTGCCGAGATCAGCGCCATGCCTCCAATACGCAAGACCCGCCCAAGCGGGCGGGTCGTTGTCGTTGAATTCAGGTAAGGAGTGTCCCTGAGCTATTCCTCATAGACCAGTTTCCAGGCTCCGTTTTCAACCACGTTGACATAGACTGAATCGGCGCCCTGATGATCATCGGGGCCGAATGACATGTGATTCCCGATCAACTCGTCCTGATAGTCCAACGTTTCCATCGCGGCGATGAAGCTGTCGTGCGTCAGATCAGGGCCTGCGGCCTCAAGCGCCATGACCATCATTTCCGCCGCTGAATACCCCAGCATCGCAAAGCCCACCGGGTCTTCGCCTGTAGCCGTTTTGTATTCTTCAATGAAGGCTGCGGGCGCAGGTTCATCTGCCCGCGCCCACAAGTCCTGCCAGGAGGCTGCGGCGTAAAAGCCTTCGGTCACGCCGCCTGGCACCTGGGCGACCACGGTCAGGAAGCTGGCCGAGGTGCCGAGGAATTTCATATCCTCAAGGCCCATCTTCTTGGCAGTGCCCACAACGGTTATCGCCTGCCTTACCCCCAGCGCTATCGTCACGATATCGCATCCTTCATCCCGCAATTTGCTGAGCGAGCCGACGAAATCCGTCTCATCCGGCTTGTGCGTGGTCTCGGCGACAAAGCTGATGCCTGCTTCTTCGGCACCTGCCTTCGTTCCTTCAAGGATTTCTTCCCCGAAGTCTGTTGGCAGATACATGCTGCACACCGCCTGAGACCCGAACTGATCGGCCAAATACTTCACACCAACACGGCTTTGATCGAAGTAGGTCGAGAAGGACGTGAATTTGTTGCGCATGGGCTCCTGCAACATCTGACGCGCGGCTGTCAGAGGGGCAACGTTGGGAATCCCCTTTGGATCCAACAGCTTGAACCCCGCCAAGTTCATTGGTGTTCCCAGCGATTGCAACATGGCAAAAACCTTGTCGCGATTCAGCAGTTTGTTGTAGCCCTGCATGGCGCGTGGCATCTGATAGCCGTTGTCTTCGACGACAAAGCGGATAGTCCGGCCATGAACGCCACCTTCGGCGTTCACGCGGTCAAAGACCACATTTGCGCCCTTTGTGGCAGGAACACCAACTGCAGCGAAGATCCCGCTCAGATCATTGACCGAACCGATGACGATTTCACTATCAGTGACGCCCTGCGTTTCGGCCATCGCCAGATTCGGCGAAACCGACAGGGCGGCGAATGCTGCCAGTCCTTTCATCACGTTCTTCATGTTCATCCTCCCTTTGGGGTACACCATGTCTATTCGTACATATTTTCAATGAGATGTGCGTACTTCTTTTCAACAAAACTCCGTTTGAGTTTCATCGTGGCGGTCAGTTCGTCATCATCGGCAGTTAGCAGAACGTCGATGAGGCGAAAGTCCTTGATCTGCTCGACGCGGGCGAAGTCGTCGTTGACCGACGATACTTCAGCGCCGATCAGATCCCTTATTTCGGGAGCTGCACACAGGGACGCAAAGCTTGAAAACGGGATTTTCCGGCCTTGCGCGTATTTTTCTACGTTTTCCTGATCAATCATGATCAGGGCGGTCAGATACTTGCGCTGATCCCCGATGATGACCGCGTCCGAAATGTAGTGGCTGAACTTCAGGCGGCTTTCAATCTCGGCCGGGGTGACGTTCTTGCCGCCAGCAGTGATTATGATGTCTTTCAGGCGTCCCGTGATGGACACAAAGCCATCTTCGTCGATGCGGCCCATATCGCCTGTCTTAAGCCAGCCGTCGGCCGTAAATGTCTCGGCCGTTTTCGCGTTGTTGCGCCAGTAACCCTGGAAGATGTTCAACCCTTTGATCTGAATTTCGCCTTCGTCCGAAATCCGGATGTCATTGTTTGCTACGGCCTTGCCAATTGAACCGATCTTGTTGTCTGTCAGCGTGTTGATGGACGCCAGTCCGGCTGTTTCCGTCATGCCGAACCCTTCGATCAACGGCACGCCGATGGCCCAGTACCATTTCAGCAGCTCTTGCGAAATCGGCGCTGCCCCTGTGCCACCGCGCCGAATTCGATCCAGCCCCAGCATGCGCCTGAGATTTCGCAGCACCAGCCCGTCCCAAAGCCAGAAGGACGCGGACACACCCATCGGAACAGGCCTGTCGGAAAGCAGGTATTCAGCGCGGCGGTAGCCGGCCTTCAGGGCCATTCCATAGGCTGCGCGCCCTATCGGCGTAGCCTCCTGCGCCATGATCTGAACGTGTGAGAAGATCTTCTCCCATACCCGCGGAACCGCCGTGAAGGTTGTGGGCGAAACCTCCTGCAGGTTGGCAAAAACCGTCTCCGGGCTTTCTGCGAAGTTCACCGTGCACTTCGCGGCCAGAGGGAAGAATACCGATACATCCCGTTCCAGAATGTGACAGAGAGGCAGAAAACAAAGCTGTTCGTCACTGGCCATGGTCGGCATCGAATGCGCTCCGGCTTCGATGGCGGCCAGAATGTTCTCGTGACTCAGCATTGCGCCTTTCGGCATTCCGGTGGTGCCGGACGTGTAGACCAGCAATGCCGTATCCGGAGGAGAGGCTTTGGCAATTTCTGCCGAAAACCGATCCGGTTCCTCTACAGCAGCCTGTCTCCCGATCTCATAAAGGTCATCGACCATCAGGCAATGTGGATGATCCAGATCGTGCAGGCCTTCGTCCTCAAGGATGATGACCTTCAAAAGATCGGGGACGTCGCCCTGTATCTCGAGATACTTGTCCAGATGCTCTTCGTTTTCGACAATCAGAAATCGGCTGCCGCTGTCATTTATCAAATAGTTCAACTGCTTGGCCGAGTCAGTTGTATAAACCCCCGAGGCGATGCCACCGACGGCCTGAATGCCCATGTCGAACCAGGCCCATTCTTTGCGGTCCTCGGAAAGGATTGAAACGACCTCGCCCCGTTGCAGGCCAAGTTTCCGCAGTCCAAGCCCGATCCATTCGGCATGTTTCCAGTAGTCATTCCACGAGTAGGACTTCCAGATACCATAATCCTTTTCGCGGTGTGCCGTCCGGCTACCCAGTTCCAAACAACGTTTTCGGAACAACTGACCGATGGTGATGCAGCCATCCACGCAAACCGGGCGCTGACCTGGCATTGCATTGTACTGAACACCGTTGATCGTCGTCTGAGGGGGCAGGGGGCTGATATTCATCGCCTACCTCCACGTCTTTCTGCGTTTCCAACGGCGGTTTTCGCGCGCACCGTCCTCTTGCACGCCCAGATAGAAGTTCCGGACATCGTCGGATTTCATCAGATCGCCGGAAGGCCCGTCCATGACGATGCGGCCGACTTCCATCACGTATCCATAATGTGCCAGTTCCAGCGCTGCATTTGCGTTCTGTTCAACCAGCATCATTGTCATCTTCTGTTCTTCGTTCAGACGTTTCAGGATGCCAAAAATCTCCTGCACCAAAATGGGTGATAGCCCCAGCGACGGCTCATCCAGCAGCATGATCTTCGGGTTCGCCATCAGCCCGCGCCCGATTGCCAGCATTTGCTGTTGCCCCCCCGACAGCGTTCCGGCCTCCTGATACCGCCTTTCTTTCAGGATCGGGAAATAGGAAAAAACCAGTTCCCGGTCCTGCTCGACACGTGTCCTGTCGGTCGAAGTATAGGCTCCAAGGCTCAGATTCTCATCCACTGTCAGCAACGGAAAAACTTCGCGCCCTTCAGGGACGTGCACAATTCCTTTCCGAACAACGATGTGCGGCTCGGCCCCCTGAATATCGTGTCCTTCAAATCTGATCCGCCCCTTTTCCGGGTCCATTACACCCGAGATCGTTTTCAACAGGGTCGTCTTGCCAGCACCGTTCGCGCCCAGGATGGAAACGATCTGGCCTTCGTGTACCTCCAAAGATACACCGCGAATGGCCATGATCGGGCCATAGAAGCTTTCGACATTGCGGATGGTCAGGATCGGTTCTCTCATGAAGCCTTTCCCAGGTACGCTTCGATAACGGCCGGATGCGACTGAACTTCTGCCGGTGTTCCCAGGGCCAGCCGGGCACCGTCCGCCATGGCCAGAACCCGATCCGACACGCCGGACACCAACCCCATATCATGTTCCACCATCAGCACAGTGATGCCCATTTGCCGCCTGATATCGTCGATCCACCATCGCATGTCAGTTGTCTCTTCAACGGAAAGACCCGAGGCCGGTTCGTCCAGCATTAAAAGGCCGGGTTCGGTGGCCAATGCCCGCGCTACCTCGACGACTTTGCGGACACCGTAGGGCAGGCCCGATATCATCTTGTCGCGAAAGGCCTGCAGGTCGAGGAATTCAATGATCTCTTCAACCTTCTCCCGGTTTTCAATCTCCTGTCTTTTTGCGGACGCTGTGAACAGGACCTGAGAAAGCAAATTAGCTTTACGATGCCGATGCCGCCCGACCAGCAGGTTTTGGAGGACCGTGGCATGCTCGAACAGCTCGATATTTTGAAATGTGCGCGCAACACCAAAACCGGCAACGCCAGAGGGTTTAACCCTCAGCAGATCATGTCCGTCGAATATGATGGATCCGGAAACTGGATCATAAAACCGGGATATCAGGTTGAAAACGGTAGATTTTCCCGCACCATTCGGACCAACGATTGCGAAAACCTCACCCTTTTCAACTGAAAACGACAAGTCATTTACGGCCGTCAGTCCGCCAAACTTGAGGGTGACGTTTTCGAAGTTCAGAAAACTCATCTCAGACGCTCCGTTCTGAGATAGGATTTCTGCCTTTTGAACATATCTCTTCGGTAGAAGGGAAACAGCTCAAACCATGTGCGTATTTTCAGCCAGCGGCCGTAAATGCCCATCGGCTCAAATAGAATGAACCCGATCAGGATCATTCCGAAAATACCAAACTCCAGTCCCGGAACGGCAACCGTGTTCCCGCCGATAAAGGCCCCCACGTATTCCTTTGAAATGGAGAGGAATTGCGGCAGGAAACCAATGACAATCGCGCCCAAAAAGGCACCGTGGATTGATCCAAGCCCGCCGATCACGATCATCATCAGCAACTGAATCGAAATCAGGACACTGAAAGTCTCGTTGTTGAACGCGCCGGCAAACATGCCCATCAGCGCGCCAGCCCAGCCCGTGACCATGCAGGACAAGGCGAACGAGATCATTTTGGTTCGGGCGATATCCACGCCCATGGCCTGTGCGGAAACCTCGGAATCCCGTACGGCGATAAAACTGCGCCCCAAAGGCGAGCGCAGAAGGTTGATATAGCCCAATGTGACAACAACCGAAATTGACAGAACCAGCCAGTAGAACCAGGACGGCGTCGCCCAGCGATCCACCAGATGTCCGAAAATCTCGACCCCGCCCAAATACTTACCCGAGACACCTCCGGTAATGGGTTCGGCCAGCACGATTATGTCGTCCATGAGAATGGACAAAGCCATCGTGAAGATCGCCAGGTAAATCCCATGCAACCGCAGGGCAGGGATGGCAACAGTCACTCCGGCGATGCCGGTCAGAACCCCGGCCAGTGGAAACGCGACCACAAAGGGAATTCCAGCCTCGATCAGAATGACATTGGCGTAACATCCAACGGCCAGAAAGGCAGCGTGACCCAGGCTGACCTGACCGGTGTGGCCGGTCAGCAGCATCAATCCCAGTCCTGCGACCGCCCAGATCAGAACGTTTGTCAGTTCACCAAGATAGAAATCATCCAGCCACCAGGGTGCGGCGGCGGCTGTGACAAGCAAGGCCAGGTACATTCCCAACTGGTACCCGTCCTTCCACGGTCTGATGTCCTGCATGTAACTTGTTTTGAAAACAACCCGCATGATCAGACCTTCTTGATACGTACTTGGCTGAACAATCCGTTGGGTCGGAAAACCAGCACGGCCAGAAGCAAGGCGTAAGGGGCGATCTGGCTGTAACCCGCCGCGATGTAACGGCTTGCAAACGGTTCTATCACCCCAACAATCAACCCACCCGCCAAAGCGCCGGGCAGGCTTCCGAAGCCGCCGATAACCGCAGCCGCGAAGGCCTTGATACCAAGCAGTCCTGTTGTCGGGTCGACCGACCCCTTGGCGGCGAACAGAAAACCCGCAATAGCTGCGACAATGCCTGCCAGAGCCCATACAAAGCCCTGAACGCGCCGAACCGGGATGCCCATGTAATAGGCCGCCAGTTGGTTCTGCGAAGCGCCCTGCATCGCCAGTCCGAGCTTTGTTCTGTTGAAAAACGCGTAAAGACCCCAGGTCAGAACAAAAGTGACGCCAATGACGGCCACGTCTTCCATCCCCAGAACCAGCCCGCCGAACCGGACCTCCTTGCCCGCCAAAGGGTTTTGCAGAGTTTGCGGCTCGTGCCCCCAGATCAAACCGGCGGCGAACCGGATGACAAAGCCCAGAGCGATTGTCAGGATTACAACGGCAGTCTGACTTTCACCAAACAGGCGTCGGATAATCAGACGCTCGAGCAGATAGCCCAAAGCGCCCATCACCATGAAGGAAATTGGCAGAGCAAGCCAGAAAGGCAGTCCCATATATTCGGTATTGGTCAGGCCGATGGTCACGAACGCCCCAAGCATCATGAAATCGCCCTGTGCGAAGTTCACGGCCTCCGTTGCTTTGTAGATCAGCACAAAGCCAAGTGCGATCAGACCGTAGACACATCCGTTTGCCAACCCGCTGACCAGCAACTGCGCGTTGTCCAAAATCACCTCCCACGTCCGGTATGTCCGGCATCATTGGTGCCCGGTCGTTCAAAGGACGCCGCGGCTTGAGAATACTATGGCGCGATAATCACCGTTTCGTCACTCTTTTTTCGCGGCCCCAGTAGATTGACGGCAAAACTTCCCGAGATAAGCCTTTCTGAAATTTCATTTTTCCAGCGCTCATCCTTCGCAGAGGGCCTTGGGCAAATGCGAACAAGTTCTTTGTTTCAGGATGTAAGACGGGGGCCGGTCCGGAAACCGGCCCAATCAGAATTATTGCTGCGTGAACAGCTGCTGCAGTTCCTGAATTTTCAAAGCAATCGTTTCCGGCGAAGCCTTGATTTCATCCAGAATCTTGATCGCCTGTGTCTTGACGTCTTGTGTCAGAGTGCTTTCCTGAACCGCTGCAACCATCTTGTCATAGTCAAAGTTCTGCAGGGTCAATGCGCCTTCTTCGATCCAGGACGAAAGCAACTCTTGGCCTTCGCTGCTCAGCGATGCGACCTGCTCGCCGGCCTGATCCGAGATGGATGAGGCGGCTTCACTGGCCTGCTCCGTTGCGTTTTGCAGCGCTTCGCTGGCGGCATCCTGCACGGCGGATGCAGCTTCGCTGGCCGCGTCGGCTGCATCCTCGGCGGCCGATTGCAACTGTTCTGCCGGTGTCGGCTCGGGTTGGTTCAGGATGTAATAGGCGCCTGCGCCAATGGCGGCGATGGCGATTCCGATAATTAAAGTGCGCGACATGAGTGTCTCCTTCAATTCTACTCGGTCGAGATGGGTCAAATCTATCCTCGGGCAAAGGGGGAAATCTCTGGATTTCTTTGCAAATTCGGATCTTGGGCCACAGCACGCTGATCCGACTGTGCAACAGCGGCAAGAATGTGCCGCTACGTTGGTCCTGGGTGTTGGCTTTCTTGAAAAAGACCGATCCGGTGATTGACGTCGGGCTGTTTAGAAAGAAACACTCTCATGTTTTTCAGGCAATGATTTTGTCTTCTTTCAACCGCGTACAGGCGAATGTTAACGCGACAAAAGCCACAACACGCCGATGCACCAACCTCCTAAGTCGGCTCAAACAATACTTGTGGGGAGTATGGCGGAGAGACAGGGATTCGAACCCTGGGTGGGCTTGCACCCACAACGGTTTTCGAGACCGCCCCGTTCGACCACTCCGGCACCTCTCCGCGGGGGTCTGTGAGGGGGGGATTTAGTGAGGAACGCGCAGGGGTGCAAGCGGAAAATTCCCGAATTTCGAATTGGACTGATTTTCCATTGCCTGTCATTCTAAATCACCTAGGCTCTTACTCATGATGAAGCTTGTTCGAAACGTCCTTCTGTCCGTGCTGATGCCGTTGATTGCGGTGGCAGTTATGGCGCAATCGCCTTCTGCTGCCAGCAGGGACCGGATTGAGGCCTTCCTGACAACGACCGGGTTTGATGTTGCGCTGGAAAGTATAGCTCTGACGTCGGCGTCAGCCCCCAAAATGCTTGGTATCGATCCTGAGGGGTTCGGATCGGACTGGACGCGCCTGGCGGAAGAAGTTTTTGACCTCAAGGATATGCACGAAACCGCCGTATCAATCCTTGAACAGACGTTGAGCGACGACTCGTTGAACCACGCCGTAGAGTTTTATGCGTCGGACCTCGGCCAACGGCTTGTCGAGGCTGAAAATGCCTCTCATCTGTACGAAGACGAGGACAACAAACAAAAACAGGGGCAGGAGATCATTTCAGAGCTTGTCAAAGACGGCTCGCACAGGGTCGAAACCCTGAAGCGCATGAATCGTGCCGTCGATTCAAGTGGAACCGCCCTTCGTGCGCTGCAGGAAGTGCAACTGCGCTTTCTTTTGGCGGCCAGCGCGTCTGGAGTTATCGACCTGCAGTTCAGCGCCGATGAATTGCGGGAAATGCTGCGCCGTAACGAAAGTGGGATGCGTCAGGCGATGCAATTGTCGGCTCTGGCAGGCGCCGCATATACTTATCAGGACTTCTCGGACGAGGATGTCGAAGCCTACACAAAAGCTCTGGAGCATCCGCAAATGCGGGAAGTTTATGAGCTGCTGAATGCAATCCAATACGAAATCATGGCCATGAAATTCGAAATTCTGGCGGCCCGGATGGCAGAATTGCATCCAGCTCAGGATATCTGATGCGTCTTGTTATTGGATTACTTATTGGACTGTTTGCATGCGGAACGGTCGCTGCGTCCGAAAAGGTGGATCAACTTGCCGAGGCATTGCAGCTGAGCCAAATCATGGAGATCCTTCGGAAGGAAGGTCAGGCGCACCGGCAGGAACTGGATGAAACCCATCTGGACCAAAAGGGCGGCTCATTCCTGGAAGCGCAAGTCGAGGATATTTACGACACCGTCTGGATGCAGTCCCAGATAACCTCGGCCCTGACCGAGAATCTGACCAGCGTTCAGATGGATCAGGCTATTCTGTTTTTCGAAAGCGCTGTCGGCAAAACTGTGGTGTCACTGGAAAACTCGGCGCGGGATGCAATCTCGGACGAAACGATC
Source organism: Ruegeria sp. CG4 (assembly GCF_056537185.1). Taxonomy (NCBI): domain Bacteria; kingdom Pseudomonadati; phylum Pseudomonadota; class Alphaproteobacteria; order Rhodobacterales; family Roseobacteraceae; genus Ruegeria; species Ruegeria sp. CG4. The sequence continues at coordinate 471,900 of NZ_JBQFRB010000001.1, forward strand.
GAGGAGATGGCCCGGCACGCGTATGAAAATGAGCCCCGCGACGACAAGTTCTTCAAGTTGGTGGATGAGTACATTCAGGTCAATGACCTGATCAATCAGAATGTTCAGAACTCTCTCAGCGCTGATTTCTTTTTCTTTCGCGGCCTTGATCTGGAAGAAAACCAGGATGACGCCGAACTCTGGGCCCAGCTATTGGCGCAGACAAAGGAAAGGACTGAGGACGCTACCGTTTGGCTGTATTCCTTCCTTCTTCTGGCCTATCAACCCTTGACCGAGGCGCAGATGCGAGAGAACATCGCCTTTTCCCGTACAGACACAGGCCGAGCCCTGAACAAGGCGCTGTTTACGGGATTTGACCAGATGTTTGACGAAATTTCGTATCAACTGGGCAGGGCGGTTGCGCACTCGATGAGGGCATCGGATCTTTAGCACCGCATTGGTGTTGACTTTCTCGGGCAATCTATGGATAAGCGCGCATCCCGGCCGGAATCTCCGCGCCGGGTCTCGTTATTATTTGACCTCAGGGTTTTGCCCTAGGTCGTCACACAGCCCGAAAAGGGCGCGCTGTTCGAGGTGGCTTCGGCCAAAACGCCTACAAGGGGACCACAGAACGCGGTATGGAAAAGGAAAGACGCATGTTTGCGGTCCTCAAGACTGGCGGCAAGCAGTACAAAGTTCAGGCGGGCGACGTGCTCCGCGTTGAAAAACTGGCTGCCGACGCAGGTGAAAAAGTTCAATTCAACGATGTTCTGATGCTGGGCGGCGACGCTCCGGTTGTCGGCGCACCGTTCATCGAAGGCGCAGGCGTTCAGGCCGAAGTGATCGAACAGGTCAAAGGTGACAAGGTCATCAAGTTCGTCAAACGCCGCCGTAAGCACAGCTCGAAGCGTACTGTTGGCCACCGTCAGAAACTGACTCTGGTCAAAATCACCGACATCCTGGAGTCGGGCGCTGACAAGTCGGGCATCAAAGCTGCAACCGGTTCCGTTCCGGCTGGTGAAGCTGCTCCGGCGGCAAAAAAGCCTGCCAAGAAAGCTGAAGCCAAAGCAGAGGCACCCGCTGCGGCTGCCGCCGCTGACGATCTGACCCAGCTGAACGGTGTTGGTCCTGCCGCTGCCAAAAAGCTGGCCGAGGCCGGTATCGAGAGCTTTGCCGCTCTGGCCGCCTTGTCGGACGAGCAGATTGCTGCTATCGAAACGGTCAAAGTGAAACCCGAATGGGTTGAGCAGGCCAAAGAGCTGGCCAAAGGCTAAGGAGAGAGAGAATGGCACATAAAAAAGCTGGCGGTTCCTCCCGTAACGGTCGCGACTCAGCAGGTCGTCGCCTTGGCGTGAAACTCTATGGTGGTCAGGCCGCCATTGCAGGCAACATCATCGTGCGTCAGCGCGGCACCAAGTTCTGGCCGGGCGAAGGCGTAGGCATGGGCAAAGATCACACCATCTTTGCAACTGTCGATGGCGCCGTGAAGTTCCACAAGGGCCTCAAGAACCGCACCTTTATTTCGGTCCTGCCAGTGGCGGAGGCCGCAGAGTAAGCCGAAACCCAGAAGGTTTAATAAAAAATTCATGGGGGACCGGCAGAAAATGCCGGTCCCTTTTTCGTTTTATCGCAGTCGTGATCACCAGAACCGATGACAGTCGCAACCACCAGTTTCCTTATCTTTGCCGCCAGTCAGGTCGGCACGCCGGGACCGGCCAACATGGTCCTGCTGGGAACCGGTGCGCGTTATGGCTTTCGGGCGGCGTTGCCGTTTGTGGCCGGCGTCATCTTGGGCAAACAACTGATCATTTGGCCCGTGGGTTTTGGGCTGCTGCAATTGGCTGAACAGGCGCCCCTGGTGTTTTCAGTCCTGAAATACGCTTCAGCGGCCTATATTTGCTGGCTTGCGTGGAAAATTGCGAACTTGCGTCTGTCGCGTGGTTCTACGCGTGAAGCCGCTCCGGGGTTCTGGGCGGGGATGATTGTTCACCCGCTGAATCCCAAGGCCTGGGCGATGATCGTCGCCGGGTTTACCGGTTTTGTTGCTGCCGGAACGTCGAGTTTTGACGCGACGCTCACGATCGCTCTCTGCTTATTGTCCTGCCAGGTGATTTTGCACCCGATTTGGACATTTGCCGGAGATAGAATTGCCCATGCGGTTGAAGGTCGCCCGGTGGAAAAATATCTGATGTGGACGTTGGCGAGTTTGACAGTTGCGTCCGTATTTTTTGTGTTGTTCGGAGGAGGAACGAACTCATGAAGCTTGAGACTATAATCAATCAGCCGGTCATTGAAACCGAGCGGTTCGATCTGCGCCCGCTGCGCAGGTCGGATATGGGTCTCATCGAGTATTATGCAGGCGAAAAACGCGTGGCGCGCATGACGACGTCGATTCCGCACCCGTTGCCGCCCGGCTCGGTCGAGGCATTTGTGACCCGCTCAATGGCTGACGACCGCGACGAGGATGTCTGGGCCATGGACGCCACCAAGGATGGCGGGCCTGAGCTGATCGGTGTGATCTCACTGATGCGGCTGGATCGCAATCAATCCGAGGTCGGATACTGGGTCGCGCCCCTGTATTGGAACACTGGCATTGCCTCTCAGGCCGTCGAGGCCCTGGTCAATGCCAACCCGCTCGAGAACGCCACCATGTTCGCCAGCGTGTTTCAGGACAATCCGGCTTCGGCCCGGGTGCTGACACATTGCGGGTTCCAGTATCTGGGTGATGCGGAAAGCTATTCGGTGGCGCGCGACGCGAATGTGCCCACCTGGACATACAGCAAAAAACTCTGACTTGTGGCCGATGGGGCCTTTGCAGTAGGGGACAGTCATGAAATTTCTCGATCTTGCAAAGGTCTACATCCGGTCCGGGGCCGGCGGTGGCGGGTGCGTCAGCTTTCGGCGCGAAAAGTACATTGAATACGGCGGTCCCGATGGCGGAGACGGCGGTAAAGGCGGGTCTGTCTGGGCAGAGGTCGTGGACGGGCTCAACACCCTGATCGATTTTCGCTATCAGCAGCATTTCTTTGCCAAAAACGGCCAGCCCGGACGCGGGCAGCAGCGCACCGGCAAAGATGGCGACGACATTGTTTTGCGCGTGCCCGTCGGCACCGAGATTCTGGACGAAGATGAAGAAACAGTCATCTGCGACCTGACCGAGGTTGGCCAGCGCGTACTGTTGGCCAAGGGCGGCAATGGTGGCTTTGGCAACCTGCACTTCAAATCGGCGACAAACCAGGCGCCACGACGGGCGAACCCGGGGCAGGCAGGTATCGACCGCACGATCTGGTTGCGGCTGAAACTGATTGCCGATGTGGGGCTGCTTGGGATGCCCAACGCCGGCAAGTCGACCTTTCTGGCGGCAACGTCGAACGCGCGCCCAAAGATCGCCGACTACCCCTTCACGACACTGCACCCGAACCTGGGGGTCGTGGGCGTCGACAATGTGGAATTCGTCGTGGCCGATATTCCTGGCCTGATCGAAGGTGCCCATGAAGGGCGCGGGATTGGCGACCGCTTTCTGGGCCATGTCGAACGGTGCGCGGTTCTGCTGCATCTGGTTGACGGAACCTCGGAAACTGTGGCTGAGGATTATCGCACCATCATTCACGAACTTCAGGCGTATGGTGGCGAACTGGCGGGAAAGCCGCGCATCACCGTGCTGAACAAGGTCGACGCGCTGGATGCCGATGAAACGGAAATGGTCAAGGCCGAACTGGAAGAAGTGGTTGGCGGCCCCGTCATGACCATGTCGGGCGTCGCGCATCTGGGTGTGACCGAGGTGCTCCGCACCCTTAGAACACAGATCGACGAAGACCGCCTGCGCCAAAAGCCCAACGAGGAGGCACAAGCTTGGCAACCCTGACCACTGCAAAACGTTTGGTTGTCAAAATCGGGTCCGCGTTGCTGGTGGACCGCGAGACGGGCCTGCTTCGATCCGAGTGGCTACGCTCTCTGGCCGAAGATGTGGTCTGGCTCAAGAATCAGGGCACGGATGTCATTCTGGTGTCCTCGGGCTCAATCGCTCTGGGGCGTGGCGTGTTGGGCCTGCCTATGGCCAACCTGCCGTTGGAGCAGTCGCAAGCCGCTGCTGCTGTCGGTCAGATTCGGCTGGCCCGTGCGTATGAAGAAGTACTTGCGCCTCATGACATCAAAACCGCTCAGGTTCTGGTAACGCTGGAAGACAGCGCAAACCGGCGCCGTTACCTGAATTCGCGGGCGACGCTTGAGACGCTTTTGAGCCTGGGCGTGGTCCCGATCGTCAATGAAAACGATACCGTTGCAACGGATGAAATTCGCTATGGCGACAATGACCGTCTGGCCGCGCAGATTGCCGTGACGGTTGGGGCCGACCAACTGATCCTGTTGTCTGATGTTGACGGGTTCTACACCGGAAATCCCAACGAAGACCCGAAGGCGACCCGCTATGACGTGATCGAACAGATCACGCCCGAGATTGAGGCCATGGCAGGCGATGCGGGTTCCGGGCTGTCAAAGGGCGGTATGAAGACTAAACTTTTGGCTGGCAAGATGGCAATCGCCGCCGGCTGCGATATGGCGATTACCGAAGGTTCCCCGCTGAACCCGCTGAAAACGCTTGAGAACGGCGCAAATTGTACATGGTTCACGGCGACATTGGATCCGCACGCCGCGCGCAAACGCTGGATTTCGGCGATGAAGCCGCGCGGAGAAATCAAAGTGGACGAGGGGGCAGCGCGTGCGCTGGCCAACGGCAAAAGCCTGCTGCCAGCAGGTGTTATCGAAGTAACCGGTGATTTCGGGCGTGGCGATCCCGTAGCGATTCTGGATCCCGTGGCGCGGCGTCTGGCGCAGGGCCTAAGCCGCTACACTGCGCAGGAAGCCGATGCGATAAAGGGGCGCAAATCTTCGGAAATCGAGGCGACGCTCGGTTACCCGGGCAGGGCCGCCCTGATCCATCGCGACGATCTGGCGCTATAGTGACGTTCCCCGCAACGCAGAACACTCGGACCTGAAAGGCACATGACATGAAGGATTTCGACACCATTCCCGCCCTGATGGCCGATCTCGGAAAACGCGCCAAGCAAGCGTCGAACGCGCTTGGGTTTGCCAGCGCCGAACGTAAACACGCTGCGCTGATTGCAGCCGCCGATGCGGTTTGGGAAAACCGCGCGCAAATCATTGAGGCCAACCGGAAAGACCTGGAGTTTGGTCGCGAAAAGGTCCTGAGCGCCGCCATGATGGACCGCCTGATGCTGGATGAGGACCGTGTCCGCGGCATGGTCGACGGTTTGCGCGCCGTCGCTGAACAGGCAGATCCCGTGGGCGAAGTTCTGTCTGAATGGGATATGGCGTCGGGTCTGAATATTCAGCGTGTACGCACACCGCTTGGCGTGATCGGTGTGATCTATGAAAGCCGGCCAAACGTAACTGCCGATGCCGGTGCGCTTTGCCTGAAATCCGGCAATGCCGTGATTCTGCGCGGCGGTTCCGAGAGCTTTCACTCGTCGACAGCGATCCACGCCTGCCTTGTTGAGGGTCTTAAAGCCGCCAACCTGCCCGAGGACGCGATACAGTTGATCCCGACCCGGGATCGGGCTGCGGTTCAGGAACTGTTGACCATGACCGATTACGTGGATGTCATCGTCCCCCGCGGCGGCAAGGGTTTGGTCGGGCTGGTGCAACGCGAAGCACGTGTGCCTGTTTTTGCGCATCTCGAAGGCATCGTTCACATCTACGTGGACAAGGCAGCCGATCCCCAAAAAACGCTGGATGTGGTCCTGAACGCCAAGACGCGACGCACCGGCATTTGTGGCGCTGCGGAATGTCTTCTTGTTCACGAGGACGTTGCGAAGACACTGGGACGCGACGTTGTATCCGCCTTGATGGCGGCCGGTGTCGAAGTCCATGCCGAGGGCGATCTGGCCATCGAAGGCACAATCGCCGCGACCGATGAGGATTGGGGCAAGGAGTTCCTCGACAGCATTATTGCGGCAAAACCGGTTGCCGACATCGACGCGGCCATCGCGCATATCCGGGCCAATGGCTCAAACCATACCGATTGCATCATGACCGAGGACGCCAATGCCGCCGCGCGTTTTTTCGAGCGGTTGGACAGTGCCATTTTGATGCACAATGCCTCAACTCAGTTTGCCGACGGCGGGGAATTCGGAATGGGCGCTGAGATCGGGATTGCCACCGGCAAGATGCATGCACGCGGCCCGGTGGGGGCAGCGCAATTGACCAGCTTCAAGTATCTGGTGCGCGGGAACGGGACGACCCGAACCTAAAAGCGCAAAGCAACCCGGGTTGCGGCAGTTTCAACCGCAATCCGCCGCCCCATGGCCGCCGAAGTTTCATGCAGCAAGGCAAACTGCACCTGAGATGGTGTTATCTTGCCGGGAAACCGACCGGTCGCGACGTGCTTCCACAGATCGCAATCGATATTCAGTTTGTCCGCGTTCCCGGCCACAGTCCATTTCCCGTCATGCAGGGAAATCTCGACCTCGCCTCCCATAGGCATGGCACTTTCGCAGCACATCAATGCCAGAAAGGTCAGTTTCACCTGATTGCGGGGTGCGGGTTCGCCCAGGGTCCAATTGATCCGAACGCGGCCTGCGCGTTCGATATCCCGTAACAGATCTGCAATTTCGGTTCGTCCAAGCGGCTGGTCACCCGCAGCGCCGAACGCCACGCGGAAAAAGCGAATTCTGGCACCGGCGCTGCCGACGCTGCCGGAAATCAACTCCATCTCAGGACCTTGCACGCTGCCAACCATCTCAAGCAGTTCCAGACCGTTGGTGATCGCACCTATAGGGCTGATCAGATCGTGACAGATCCGGGAACCGATCAACTCGGCCAGGTTGACGTCCGTGCCGCCCATGCGTACCTCCTGCTGTATCTGCCGCCGGACCGGAGCCACCGCATGACAGACCTCAATGCTATTCTTGCACCGGGCATGTATGTCCGCCACCCGGATTTCCCCGATTGGGGCGTCGGACAGGTTCAGTCCAACATCGCAGGCAAGATCACCGTGAACTTTCGCGAGCAGGGGAAAGTGGTGATTGACGGGACACGTATTGCCCTGGTGTCGGTCTTTGATCTCTGAAACTGGTTTAGGAAAAGTTAACGGAACCTGCCAGAGCAGCGCATGTTGCTAAGCCGCAAAAAACTGCTGTATCAGGCGGACCAGTATCAAAAAGGATCAAACATCGCACATGCCCGACGCAGGCCCATCTTTCACAGTCAAACTTGCCGAAAACGAGGCGGAGCTTCGGGCGGCGCAGCGGCTACGCTATGACGTGTTCGTGCGCGAGTTGGGCGGCGGTGGGCGGATGGTTGACCATGATGCCGGTTTGGAGCAGGACAGCTTCGATCCGCATTTCGATCACATGCTGGCTTATGACGATACGACGGGCAAGGTGATTGGTGTCTATCGGTTGTTGCCCGGTGATCGGGCCGCAGAGCTGGGGCAGTTCTACTCGGAAGATGAATATGATCTGACTGTCCTGAAAGAAAGCGGGCGCAAGCTGCTGGAACTTGGGCGATCGTGCCTGCACCCCGATTACCGGGGCGGCACGGCGATGTATTACATCTGGAATGGACTTGCGAAATACGTTGAAGACCGCAACATCGAAGTTCTGTTTGGTGTCGCCAGTTTCCACGGCACGGATGTTCAGGCACTTGCTCAACCCCTGTCGATGCTGCATCACAACCATCTGGCACCACCTGATCTGCGGGTACGTGCCCAGTCAGATGTCTTTCAGGACATGAACCTTGTCGCCCCCGAGGATCTGGATCGGCGTGCTGCCATGGTGCAGGTCCCATCACTCATCAAAGCGTACCTGAGGCTGGGCGGATTTGTGGGCGAGGGGGCCTTTATTGATCATGCCTTCAACACCACCGATGTCTGCCTGATCCTGGACACAGCCCGCATGAACGAGCGTCAAAAGCGCATCTACAGTGGGGCGTAATCCTGTGAACGACCCGCTTTGGAATAGCGAGGATGCGCCGGATCCTATCCGATTGGGGCTGGACGGTTGGCTTCTGGTGATCCTGCGCGGGCTGCCTTTAGCGATTTTGGTGTTTGGTGGTCTGATCATCCTTTTGGCCCTTCGTCTGATCGAACGACCGCTTTACGGCATTCGAAGGCCGGTTACACCTTCCATCACCCAGTTCGTCTGCAGGAATGCACTTCGAATACTCGGAATGGGGTATCGAACCTCAGGCGAATTGATGCGGGAACAAGGCGCTGTTGTGGCTAATCACACCTCTTGGCTGGACATTTTCGCACTCAATGCGCGCAAGCGCGTCTACTTTGTTTCCAAGGCCGAAGTTGCCAAATGGCCCGGCATTGGGTGGCTGGCCCGCGCAACCGGCACCGTGTTCATTGAACGTGACCGAAAGAAAGCGCGCGAGCAGACCAAGGTGTTCGAAACCCGACTGAAAGCCGGGCACAAGCTGTTGTTTTTTCCCGAAGGCACCTCGACTGATGGTTTGCGTGTTTTGCCATTTAAAACAACACTTTTCGAGGCGTTCTTTACCAGAGAATTGCGAGAGTTCATGTATGTCCAACCGGTCACGGTGGTTTTCCATGCACCCGATGGGCGGCCTGCGCGATTTTATGGCTGGTGGGGCGACATGGATTTCGGACCGCACCTTCTCAAGACACTCGGCGCACGCAAGCAAGGCTCGGTTGAGTTGATTTATCACGCCCCCGCAAAAGTCAGCGACTTTGAGAACCGCAAGGCTTTGGCTGCACATTGCGAGGAGGCGGTTCGGCACGCACATAGCCTGGCGCGGCTCGAAAAATAAGGGCGAAAGACCCTTGCGCTGCCACTCAACCTGCCGTATACGCGCGCCATTCAAACCCGCAGGCGGGGTTTGGCCTTTTTGAGGGAGACATCCTCATCAAGACCGCCGGTTGGAGCATCCGCTTCTTTCACCCCCGCCGAGGCGTAAACCGGAAAAGGAAAGTAAAGCATGGCTCTTCCCGAGTTCACCATGCGTCAGCTGCTGGAAGCTGGCGTTCACTTTGGTCACCAGACACAGCGTTGGAATCCCCGCATGGGCCCGTTCATCTACGGCTCGCGCAATGGCATCCACATCATGGACCTGACCCAGACCGTTCCGATGCTGGATCAGGCGCTGCAGGCTGTTCGTGACACCGTCGCAAAAGGTGGCCGCGTTCTGTTCGTTGGCACCAAGCGTCAGGCTGCTCAGCCGATCGCTGAAGCTGCTGAAAAGTCGGCGCAGTACTACATGAACCACCGCTGGCTGGGCGGCACTCTGACCAACTGGAAAACCGTTTCCCAGTCGATCAACCGTCTGAACCAGATCGACGAAGCAATGGAATCGGGCGCCGAAGGCCTGACCAAGAAAGAGCGTCTGGGCATGGAACGTGACCAAGGCAAACTGCAAGCATCGCTGGGCGGTATCCGCGAGATGGGCGGCGTTCCTGATCTGCTGTTCGTCATCGACGTCAAGAAAGAAGCACTGGCCATCGCCGAAGCCAACAAACTGGGTATCCCGGTTGTGGCAGTTGTCGACACCAACTGCTCGCCCGACGGCGTTGACTACATCATCCCCGGCAACGACGACGCTGCACGCGCAATCGCTCTGTACTGCGATCTGGCCGCACGCGCCGCACTGGACGGCATGACCGCTCAGATGGGTGCTGCGGGCGTTGACCTGGGTGCGTTCGAAGAAGCTCCGGTTGAAGAAGCCGTTGCTGAAGAGGCCGAAGCAGAAGCACCTGCTGAAGCGTAAGCTGCCCGTCACCAAAATGACATATGGGGCAGGGTAGACCTGCCCCAATTCCGTTTGAATTGAGGAGAGCCAAAAGATGGCAATCACAGCAGCAATGGTTAAAGAACTGCGCGACTCGACCGGCGCAGGCATGATGGACGCAAAAAAAGCGCTGACCGAAACCGGCGGCAACATGGACGAAGCCGTTGACTGGCTGCGCACCAAGGGCCTGGCCAAAGCGGCTAAGAAATCTGGCCGTACCGCGGCAGAAGGTCTGGTTGCAGTTCACGTGGACGGTGGCACTGGTGTCGCTGTCGAAGTGAACTCGGAAACCGACTTCGTTGCGAAGAATGGCGAGTTCCAGGAAATGGTCGGCAAAATCGCCTACGCCGCCGAAGGCGTGGACAATGTCGAGGCGCTGCTGGCTGCTGATCTGGGCGGCAAGACCGTTGCCGACACGCTGACCGACAAGATCGCCACCATCGGAGAAAACATGTCGGTTCGCCGCATGGCCAAACTGTCGGGCGACACCGTTGTGTCTTACGTGCACAACGCTGCCACCAATGGCATGGGCAAAATCGGTGTTCTGGTTGCTCTGACCGGTGGTGACGAAGCAATCGGCAAACAGGTTGCAATGCACATCGCAGCTGTAAACCCGGCGGCCCTGTCCGAAGATGATATGGACCCGGCTGTTGTCGAGAAGGAAAAGCAGGTTCAGATGGACATCGCCCGCGAATCCGGCAAGCCCGAGCAGGTGATCGAAAAGATGATCGTAGGCCGCATGAAGAAGTTCGTCGCGGAATCGACTCTGCTGAACCAGCAGTTCGTTGTGAATCCTGACCTGACTGTTGAAGCCGCTGCCAAAGAAGCTGGCGCGACCATCACCGGCTTCGTCCGTCTGGAAGTGGGTGAAGGCATCGTTGTCGAAAAAGAAGACTTCGCAGCCGAAGTGGCCAAGGCTGCTCAGGGCTGAGAATGCGGGGTATCAACAGATACCCCCACTAAGAAATAGGAACCGGTTACGTGAAAGCGTGACCGGTTTTTTGTATTCCGGATGCACGTACGCAGAACGCTGCCGACTACCGCAAGATTGGAGAAAAGGTTGATTGAGGGGCCCCGCATGATGGGGATGGTCGAGGCCCCCCAAAATTTCCGACTCAACTACGTGGACTAATAGACGCATTTGAGTCAGAGCGACCGGAGAGCCCTGGTATTGCAAAGATCCGATCAATTGTTCCCTGGCTAAAGCCACCACTCACGGAACACTCTCACTTTGCAACTTATGGTAAGGATTCGGAAAGTCATGATTTCCTTACCTAAGGTAAATTGACGCAGTTTAGCGTCAAAATTGATGCGTTATGCCTCCATAACGAACATCTGGTTCTGCAGCGAAGCTTTCAGGACAGCCTGCGCTGTTGTTTCAACTGCAAGTGACTCGCGCGCGAGCCTGAGGTGCTTTTCTACCGTCGCTGAAGTCAGCCCCATGAGCAGAGCAATATCCTGCGTTGTCTTGCCATCGCCGACCCATTGCAGCGCCTCACGCTGGCGCTTTGTCAGGGCCCGGTTGGGGGCGTGATAGGGCAGTGTCAGGATCTTCAGATGGGCGACATTGTTCATCAGCAGAATGTCTTCGCCGTGCTCTTCCCATATCGCGTCAACATCATCCTGGTTCAGATCACTTCCGGCCGCCAGTGAGATTGCGCCCTTTGTACGCATCGACACAGAATTGAAGCTGACAGTATATCCGGCGACAACGCCCATGGACTTGTTGAAATCCAGAACCTGCTTCTCCTGAGGAGACAACGAACCGTTGCTCTGCGAAGATTGTGCCAGATTCCAACTTTGCGCACCCTCATTGTTCAGCGCCCATTTCAACATTGGCGCATGGAAATACAGCCCGCCCTGCAAAAACCCATCCAAATACGCCCGGCCATGATTTGTGAGGATGACAAAGTCTTCGGGGTCTCCCAGCGACGTTTCTGTCCGGAACAACGTGTAGCCGTACAAAAGACGCTCGAACCCGAACTCAGCCATTTGACGGCAGTGCGCGTCCCATAGCTCTTCCAGAGTTTTTGTATAGCTCAGGAAATGAAGATATTCTTTCAGGTTCACGCCGCGCCACCTCCGTCATTGAGATGCGAAGCCAACGCATCCAAAGCCAGCACATAGCTTTGCGCCCCAAATCCGCAAATCTGACCAAGCGCCGCCCTGGCGATGTAGGACTTGTGGCGGAAGGATTCTCGCGCATGAATGTTTGACAGGTGGACTTCGATCGTCGGCAGCTCGACCGACGAAATCGCGTCCAGCAATGCAATTGAAGTGTGCGTATAGGCGCCGGCGTTCAGTACCAGCCCTCCATAAACTCCGCGCGCCGCGTGGATGGCATCAACAAGCGCGCCTTCGTGGTTGGACTGAAGATGTGATACTGACAGCCCAATCGACTTTCCATGCGCTATGCACAGATCTTCGACGTCTTTCAAAGTGACGCTGCCGTAAATCTCAGGTTGCCGCGTACCCAGCAAATTGAGGTTTGGCCCATTTAATACCAGAATTTTGCGCATTATTTTACTGTCCCCATAACAGTTTGATAAACGTGAAATGGGGAAGATGTCTACATGCCATTGTTGTATAAAAATATGTAATTAGTCCGTTACGATACATACAAAACGGCGGCCGACACCTGCATTGGCTGGCTGGAGCAGCGAAATCCGCAATACAACACAGGTTTGGAAATACATGGCACGCCAGTCGGCACTTGACCCTGACAGGACGCAACACATCCGCCACTGGATGCAACGCTATGTAGATCAGCGCAAATACGCAGGTTCTTCGTTGTTGCTGATCCAGGGCGGTAGAGAGGCGTTTTTCCATACCTGCGGGCATCGGGATCTTGCGCGCGAACTGCCTTTTGAACGTGACACAGTGGTTCGAATTTATTCGATGACCAAACCGATCACGTCCGTCGCCATCATGATGCTGGTTGAACGCGGTTTGTTTCCTCTGAACGCGCCGGTATCTGACTTTTTGCCCGAGTTCGCGGATATGCAGGCGCTTGTGTCTGACGCAACAAGGATTGATCAGACAGAACCTGCCACGACCCCGACGGTGCACCAGCTACTGACACACACAAGTGGCCTTAGCTATTCCTTTAACCCCGGAATACTGCCGGAAGCCATGGAAGCGCAGGAACTATTTTTCAAGCCGGATCAGGGCTTTCTGGCGGACAACGTAACAAAACTCGCGACCCTGCCACTGGCGTTCCAACCAGGGACCAGGTGGGAATACTCCGTCGCGACAGACGTTCTTGGCCGGATCGTCGAAATCGTATCCGGACAGTCCTTGGACGGGTTCCTTCTGCAAAATGTTTTTGACCCATTGGGCATGACAAAGACCGGTTTTTCAGTCCCACATGGAGCATCCAGCAGATTTGCGTCGCTTTACACCCCCTTGGCTGGCGATGCCATGGCGCTCAATTCCGCCGATGTCGGGGAAAACAGCCTGCGGCTTGTAGACGAAGCCGGGAAATCTCCGTTTGAACGCGCGACGATGTATTCCGGAGGTGGCGGTCTGGTAAGCACGATCGATGACTATGCCCGTTTCGCGGAAATGCTGCGAAATCGGGGGCAGGGGAACGGCCACCGCCTGTTGGGCCCCAAGACCGTTGAGTTTATAATGCATAACCATTTGCCGGGTGACATCGCATCGATGGGCCCGCGCAGTTTTGCGGAACAACCAATGGAGGGAATGGGGTTTGGACTTGCGGGCGCTATTGTTATCCAACCGGGTCGCACCCGGGTTGCCGGGTCCCAAGGGGATTTCAGTTGGGGCGGAATGGCTTCTACGTTTTTCTGGATCGACTACCAGAACGATCTGACTTCGGTGTTCTTCACACAGTTGTCTCCTTCTAGTTCGTACCCGTCCCGGGCCGAGCTAAAATCACTGGTTTTGGGTACAATCATTGAATGACCGGTCGGCGACTGTTACTTCGCCTGAAGAAATACACCAGTGAGACACAATATGACCGAAGCCGAGCGTATCCTTCTTGATCTTCTCAACGTTGAAAGGCTTGAACAAGACCTGTTTCGGGGCACCGGATCCGGCGGGGAAACCCCAACAAGAGTTTTCGGCGGTCAGGTCATAGCTCAAGCACTGGCTGCGGCATACAGGACAGTGGACGACCGGCTATGCCATTCGCTACATGCGTATTTCATACGACCCGGAAACCCTGATATTCCGATAATATATCAAGTGGATAGAGCGCGAGATGGAGGTTCTTTTACGACTCGCCGGGTTGTTGCGATCCAGAACGGCAAACAAATCCTGAACTTGTCGGCGTCTTTTCATATTCAGGATGATGGATGGGACCACCAACATCCCATGCCAGAGTCGAATTCACCGAACTCGTATCCCGCGCGATCAGAGTTGTATCACAAGTTGCTGGATCAAGTTCCGAAACGGCTGCATGGCGAACTGCTTCGGGAACGTCCGATCGAAGTTCGCGAAGTCAATCACCACAGCCCGATCCATCCGGTGAAATCCGATGACCGCAACCAAATCTGGTTTCGCATGTCAGCAGCGGCTGACACTGATCCAATCACACAACATCTGTTGTTGGCCTACGCGTCAGACATGTACCTGATGACGTCAGGGATGCGGCCGCACGGCCTGAGCTGGTATACTGGCGAAGTCAACAGCGCCAGCTTGGATCATGCGTTGTGGTTCCATGCACCGGTTCACTTCGAGAACTGGCATCTGTATTCGATGGATTCACCTTGGACAGGCCGTGGTCGCAGTTTTAACCGCGGTTCGATCTTTTCTCAGAATGGCGAACTTGTGGCGTCTGTCGCACAGGAAGGCCTGATGCGGAAGGCCGTCAAACAGGGTTAGAGATCTCTTCTAACCGATTGTTATGATGTTAGACTACTTTTGATTAGCAACGTGTCACCAAGAACGTGTCACCAGGAACGCGAAGGAGGCTTTTTACCATAATACTGATTATGCGTACTAACGTATCTTGTGAAATTGACGGTCAAGCTGACGGCAACTCACAAACCTCTGAATAAAATCTTACCAACGACAACCACCCGGCTGCCAAAATAGCAGCCGAGTGGCAGAATGTTCACCGTCGAAATCCGGCGCTTAGAAAAACGCCTGCAAGCCGGTTTGCGCCCGCCCCAGGATCAATGCATGGACATCGTGAGTGCCTTCATAGGTATTCACGGTCTCCAGATTGACCATGTGGCGGATAACGTGAAACTCCAGAGAGATACCGTTGCCACCGTGCATGTCGCGTGCCAGACGCGCGATATCCAGAGCTTTGCCACAATTGTTGCGCTTCACGATCGAAATCATTTCCGGCGCAGCTTCGGCCTGATCCATCAGGCGTCCGACCCGCAGGCTGGCCTGCAGCCCCAGCGCGATTTCGGTTTGCATGTCGGCCAGTTTGCGCTGGAACAATTGCGTTTGCGCCAAGGGACGATTGAATTGCTTGCGGTCCAGTCCATACTGGCGTGCGCCATGCCAGCAGCATTCCGCTGCCCCCATGACCCCCCAGCTGATGCCGTATCTTGCGCGGTTCAGACAGCCGAATGGACCTTTCAGACCCTGAACATGGGGCAGCAATGCGTCTTCACCAACCTCTACGCCATCCAGAACGATCTCACCGGTGATTGATGCACGCAGGCTCAGCTTGTTCTGAATCTTAGGGGCGCTTAGACCCTTGAGGCCTTTTTCAAGCACAAAACCGCGAATTTTGCCGTCATGCGCATCGGATTTGGCCCAGACAACAAACACATCCGCGATCGGTGCATTGGAAATCCACATCTTGCTGCCGTTCAACCGATAGCCACCATCGATCTTTTCAGCGCGGGTCTTCATACCCGCCGGATCCGAACCCGCGTCTGCTTCGGTCAGACCGAAACAACCAATCCACTCTCCGCTGGCCAGCTTGGGCAGGTATTTTTGCCGCTGTTCTTCACTGCCATAGGCATAGATCGGATACATCACCAGTGAGCTTTGCACCGACATCATCGATCGATAGCCGGAATCCACACGCTCGACTTCACGCGCCACCAGCCCGTACGAGACATAGCCGGCACCGATCCCGCCATATTCTTCGGGAATCGTGGTGCCCAACAAACCCATTTCGCCCATCTCGCGAAAGATCTCGGGGTCTGTCTTTTCCTCCTCGAACGCCTGCGTAATCCGGGGTTGCAGCTTTTCCTGAGCATAAGCACGGGCGCTGTCCGCAATCATGCGTTCGTCTTCGTTCAGCTGATCAGACAGGCGAAAAGGATCATCCCAGGCAAATTTACCAAGATCCGGGGTATCCTTGGCGCGCAAGGTGGGTTTGGGGGTCGGGGCGTTCATGATCATTCTCCGCTCAGTCGGCTTCGCGGCAAAATAACCCGGAGCGCTGGCAAAAGACAGCAAGAGTTTAGCAATCACCCATGAGTGAATCGCATAGTTTCTGACCGGGCCGCCCTGCCCTTTGTTCAGCCCAAGGCGTAGCCAGCACCACGTACCGTGCGCACCGGATCGTCGCCCCCATGCTGTGTCAAAGCCTTGCGCAGGCGTCCGATATGCACGTCAACTGTTCTGGTATCGACATAAATGTCCCGCCCCCAGACCCGGTCCAGCAATTGCTCGCGGCTCCAGACCCGGCCTGGCTTTTCCATGAAAGTGCTGAGCAGGCGAAACTCGGTCGGGCCAAGTTTCAGCGGTTTGCTGTCGCGGCTGACTTTGTGTGTCTCGGAGTCCAGAACGATGTCGTCATACTCCAGCCGCAGACCAACCGTCGCCGGACGCACACGCCGCAGTTGGGATCGCACCCGTGCCATGAGTTCGACGACTGAATACGGCTTGACCACATAGTCATCCGCGCCGGTTTCCAGCCCACGCACCTTGTCCACCTCTTCCGTACGGGCCGAAAGCATGATGATCGGAATGGAGCGCGTATCCGGCCGGGTTTTCAGACGCCGACAGACTTCGATCCCGCTGAGATGTGGCATCATCCAGTCTAGCACGATGATGTCCGGGCTATCCTCATCGACCAGCAGCAGGGCTTCGTCACCGTTGGCGGCTTTTGAGACGCGAAACCCTTCTGCTTCAAGATTGTAGGCCAGCACTTCGCGCTGCGCGGGTTCATCCTCGACAACCAGAACTGTGGGCTGATCAGCGGACATGATCGCGATCTCCTAGACGGTTTGCGAGGTGATATCAGCCTTGGGCCGCGCCTCGGAGGGTCGTTCACCGGTCACGAGATAAACAACCTGCTCAGCGATTGCAGTGACATGGTCGCCCATACGCTCGATGTTCTTGGCGATGAAATGCAAATGCATACACGACGAAATATTGCGGGGATCCTCGGCCATGAACGTCAGGAATTCGCGGAACAGACCGTTGTACATCTGGTCCACTTCCTCGTCCCGTTCGATCACGTCAGCCGCCAGTTCGGCATCGCGCTGGATATAGGCATCCAGGGCGTCCCGCAGCATACGCTCAACCTCGCGCGCCATACGGCGCAGAGCCGCAGCGCTGCCGTTGATCTCGCCTGCGTTGACCAAAACCGTGGTCCGCTTGGCAATGTTCTTGGAATAGTCGCCAATGCGTTCCAGGTTGGCCGAAACCTTCAGGACCGACAACACCAGCCTCAGATCGCCGGCCGTCGGGGACCGCAGCGCAATCAGACGCGCGGTTTCTTCGTTGATCAGTTCTTCAAGCGCGTCAATGGCCTTGTCGCCCTGCCGGACTTGCTGCGCCAGTTCCTCGTCGCGCGTCTCAAGCGAGCGGGCCGAGCTCATGATTGCGGCCTCGACCAGACCGCCCATCTTCATGATGTGGGCCTGGATCGTTTCAAGGTCGCGGTCGAATGCGGATGCAATATGTTGTTCGGTCATATCTGGTTACCTGTGCTCAGCCGATCCGGCCTGTAATGTAGCTTTCCGTGCGGGGATCCACCGGGTTGGTGAAGATCTGGCCGGTTTCGCCAAACTCGACCAGGTTGCCCAAATGGAAGAAAGCGGTCTTCTGGCTTACACGGGCGGCCTGCTGCATCGAATGGGTCACGATCACCACAGAATATTGCGCGCGCAGCTCATCGATCAGTTCCTCGACTTGCGCCGTTGCAATCGGGTCCAGCGCCGAACAGGGTTCGTCCATCAGCAGAACCTCGGGCTCGGTCGCGACGGCGCGGGCGATGCACAGGCGTTGCTGCTGACCACCTGACAGACCTGTGCCCGGGGCATCCAGCCGGTCCTTGACCTCATCCCAGATCGCACCCCGACGCAAGGATTTCTCAACGATCTCATCCAGTTCCGCCTTGTTCTTGGCAAGGCCGTGGATGCGAGGGCCGTAGGCGACATTGTCGTAGATCGACTTGGGGAACGGGTTGGGCTTCTGGAACACCATCCCCACTTTGGCGCGCAGCTGCACCGGGTCGACACGCTTGTCATAGATGTCTTCGCCATCCAACAGGATATCACCTTCGACACGGCAAATGTCGATCGTGTCGTTCATCCGGTTCAGGCAGCGCAGGAAGGTGGATTTGCCGCACCCCGACGGGCCGATGAAGGCCGTCACCTTCTTGTCTTCGATCTCCACGTTCACGTCCTTGATGGCGTGGGCATCGCCGTAATAGACCTGAACGTTTTTCGCGGCGATCTTGATTTCTTCGGAGTCCACAGTTCTCTCCACTCGTGTCATGTCGTTCATTATTGCCTCCACTTACCAGCGGCGTTCAAAGCGGCGGCGCAGGATGACCGCAATCGTGTTCATTGTGACGAGGAAGATCAACAGAATGATGATGCCCCCCCATGCGCGTTCGTAAAAGGCCGGGTCGGCGCGCTTGGACCATTCGTAGATCTGCGCTGGCATGGCCGAGTTCGGGGACAGGAAGCCCGCAACAATACCGTCGGGCGGGTTCGAAGCGATAAAGCCCACCATCCCGATCAGAAGCAACGGAGCCGTTTCACCCAGCGCCTGTGCCAGACCAATGATGGTACCGGTCAGGATGCCGGGCGCGGCCAGCGGCAGAACATGGTGGAACACCGCCTGCATTTTCGAGGCCCCTACCCCAAGCGCTGCATCGCGGATCGACGGCGGCACGGCCTTTAGTGATGCTCGGGTCGATATGATGATCGTCGGCAAAGTCATCAGCGTCAGCACCAGACCGCCGACCAGCGGAGCGGACGTTGGCAGGTGCATGTAGTTGATGAACACGGCCAGACCCAGGATACCGAACACGATGGACGGAACGGCAGCAAGGTTCGAGATATTCACCTCGATAATATCGGTCAGCCGGTTCTGCGGCGCGAATTCCTCAAGATAGATCGAGGCGGCAACACCAATCGGCAATGCCAGCGCCAGCACCACGAACATCATGAACAGCGAACCCAGCATGGACACGCCGATCCCTGCCGCCTCGGGGCGTTGGTCGGACGCATCTGCGCCGAAAATGAAATCAGGGTTAAAGGCTTTGTACAGAACACCGGCATCGCGCAATTGGTCGACAAGATCCAGCTGTTCGGCCGAGATGCTTTTGTCGTTCACGATCGACTCGCGGCTTACGCGCCCCTTAAGGTAGCCGTCAACGCGGCTGTTGGTCAGAAAGCGAAAGCTGACCGTTTCGCCGATCTTGTTCGGGTTTGCGATGACGTAGTTCCGCAATTCGGCCTGCGCCGCCTTGGACAGGATCTTCCCCATTTCCTTGGGTTTCAGGTCAGTTTGGACGCCCAGCTTTTTAACTTCGGATTCCAGCGCGGCGGAAATTAGCGGTGCGTATCCGAAGGTCGACACTTTCTTGATTTCGTCAATGTTACGGTTGCCCTTTTTGTCCAGCTTGCTTTCCAGCAGGTCCACATCCAGTTCGACATAGGTTTGCTGAAAGGCGCCGGTTCCGGCGGTCACGATATTCGTCACCAGCACAACCAGCATCAGCAGGCCGACACTGATTGCAGCGATCCCGTAAATCTTGAAACGGGATTCGGCCGCGTTCCGACGCTTGGTTCGGGCATCCTGCTGGAACAGAGAGCCGCCTTTGGGCTTGGCCGCAGGTGCGGAGGCAGGTGATTGGGACAAATCGGTCATTCGTACTGCTCCCGGTATTTGCGTACGATGTAGAGGGCGAGGATATTCAGGCCCAGCGTGATCACAAAGAGTGTCAGCCCCAGCGCGAACGCGACCAGTGTTTCAGGGCTGGCAAAGTCGGTATCACCGGTCAGTTGGCTGACGATCCGCGTGGTGATGGTGGTCATCGCTTCGAATGGGTTGCCCGAGAACTTTGCTATCGCACCGGCAGCCATCACAACAATCATCGTTTCACCAATGGCACGGCTGGCAGCCAGCAGAATGGCCCCGACGATACCCGGCAGCGCTGCGGGCAGGATCACATTGCGCACGGTTTCCGAATGCGTGGCCCCAAGGCCGAGAGAACCGTCGCGCATGGATTGCGGTACAGCGTTGATGATGTCGTCAGACAGCGAGGACACGAACGGAATCAGCATGATCCCCATCACCAGACCGGCCGTCAGAACCGCATTTGAACTGGCCATCCAGCCCACACCTAAGGCGCCACCATCACCAAAAAGGGAAACAAGCGCGGGACCAACCGTCAGCAAGGCAAACAAGCCGTACACGATGGTCGGGATACCCGCCAGAATTTCGAGCAGAGGTTTGGCAATCGACCGGGTCGCACCGGATGCATATTCCGACAGGTAAATTGCGGCGAACAGACCGATCGGCACAGCAACCAGCAGCGCAATCAGCGAGATGTATAGCGTGCCCCAGAGCAGCGGCAGAATCGACAGCTCACTTCCGCCACGGAAGTTGGGAGCCCAGGTGGTTCCCAGGAAAAAGTCTTTCCAGGAATGCAACTGGAAGAAGTTCATAGTCTCGAACAACATCGACAGAACGATGCCGACGGTTGTCAGGATTGCAATCGACGCGGCCAGCAGCAACAGCGCCAGAACCCCCTGCTCGACCACATTACGGGCCCGGAAATCCTTGTGCGTTCTGACATAGGCAAAGGCAGCTCCGAACAGGGCAATCGCCAGTACGACGACCTGCATTGCAACCTTCCCGGTTGACGTCATGCTGCGGTACTTCTGCGCTGCCATCAAAATTGGCTGTGTGATGTCTTGCGTCAGAACCTGTCCGGACTCTTTCAGCGTTTTTGTCAGGGTTTCGATATCAGCATTGCCATCCCGGGCCTGCGCCTCAGCCATCGCGCCAGTGGCCACAGCGCCGTCCAGACCATAAGCCACACGGCGCACCTCGCTCATGACCAAACCGCGATCTGAACCCTCGAGGATCGCTTGATCAGGAATAAGGCCGGAAACAGTGCTGTTCACGATCATCGGTTGCACCAAGAGCCAGATGATAAGCACACCCAATGCCGGAACCAACGCGGTCAGAGCAACGTTGTAGCCGTAGTATGATGGCAAAGAATGCAAATCACGGGCCTCTCCGGCCGCGCTTGCCAATGCGCGGGACCGACCCGCGAAAAATCCAATCACTGCCAATGCAAGCAGGATAAGCAACAGCCAGGATAGCGCCATGAGAACTCCGTAAGGATGGCAGAGTAGGAGTCAAAAGGAACCGGGACGCGCAGAAAACGCCCCGGTTCCGTTCATATGAGTATTTAGGAGCCGCCGCCCAGTACGGTTTCGTTGGCTACGGTTTCCTGTACCTTGACCAGCTCGGGGTCGGATACCAGGCCGTATTCTGCCAGCGGGCCATCGGGGCCTGCGATCTCGTCAGCGACGAAGAACTCGGCATACTCTTTCAGGCCGGGGATCACGCCGATGTGGGCCTTCTTCACGTAGAAGAAAAGCGGGCGCGAAACAGGGTATTCGCCAGATGCGATCGACTCGGTCGAAGGAACAATGCCGGACATTGTCGCGACCTGCAGCTTGTCGGTGTTGTTCTCGTAGAACGCCAAACCAAAGACGCCGATGCCGTCCTTGTTGCTTTCGATACGGGCCAGTGTTTCGGTGTAGTCACCGTCGATATCGACCGAAACGCCGTCGGTGCGCAGCGCGATACAGGCTTTTTCAGCTGCTTTCTTGTCGTCGCCGTTGGCCGCCTTGTAGACGTCAAAGTCGCCCAGATGCTCACAACCGGCCAGGATCACCTTGTCTTCGAACACTTCACGGGTGCCGTGCTTGGTGCCCGGGATGAAGGCTGCGATCGGCTGTGCCGGGAAGCTCGGGTTCACGTCAGCCCAGGTTTTGTTCGGGTTGTCGATCAGTTCGCCGTCGACGACGATTTGAGCGGACAGGGCTTTGTACCAGTCTTCCGGCGTGAACTCGAACGAGTTGCCGTTGATGTCGGATGCGAAAACGATGCCGTCATAACCGATCTGAACTTCGATGATGTCCGTCACGCCGTTCTCAGCGCAGGCTTTGATCTCTTTTTCGCGGATGGCACGCGAAGCGTTCGCAACGTCGATGGTGTTTTCGCCTACACCTTCACAAAAACGCTTCAGACCCGCCGAGGAACCGCCCGATTCAACAACCGGTGTCGGGAAGTCAAAGTTTTCACCGAAGGCTTCAGCAACGATCGAAGCGTAAGGCAGCACGGTTGACGAACCGGCAACCTGTACCTGATCACGCGCAGCAGCAGTAGTCGCCGAAACGGCCGCGATGGCCAGTGCAGAAGCCGACAGTTTTACAAAGGACATTTCAGTCTCCTTGACAAAGATATGTAGTGATCATCCCCATGATGATCTTGGGCGAACCTCTAAGAGGCGCGCGTAAGCCTTTTGTGACAGGTGTGTAACAGTTTCATGACAAGCCGGAGGAAAGTTGCATAACTTTGCGCAAAGCTGTCATGCCGTCGACGCAAGGCTTCCGTGAGCAGGTTTCAGGTTTCGCTGTGCCCGATGGGAAGGATCACAGTGAACGTTGTGCCCTGCCCCAATTCGCTTTCCACACGCAACCGGCCGCGATGCCGGTTGACGATGTGTTTTACGATCGCCAGCCCAAGTCCCGTCCCCCCCAACTGACGTGACCGGTGGCTGTCGGCCCGATAAAACCGTTCCGTCAGCCGGGGCAAATGTACTGAGTCGATACCTTGCCCCTTGTCCGCCACCTGAACACGCACAGACGGGCCACGTACGGTCGCGTCACGCTCCAAAAGCTCAAGCGTGACATCAACGACGCCGCCGCTGCTGCCGTATTTGATGGCGTTCTCGATAAGGTTGGTGAAGACCTGACGCAGTTGATCGGCATCACCCGGCAGCGACACGGAATCCGGCGGCGCGTTCAGAGACAAAGCGACTTGCACATCCTCTGCCAGCGGGCGCAGCGTATTTATCGTTGATTGCAACAGCCCCGTCAGGTCCACTGCTTCCTTTGGCCGGATACGTTCCTCGCTCTCGACCCGGTTTAGCGACAACAGATCGCCCACCAGACGGTTCATCCGGTTCGCCTCATCCATCATGATCTGCAGGAACCGGTCACGCGCGGCCTCATCCTTTCGGGCCGGGCCACGCAGTGTTTCAATGAACCCCATTAGGGCGGTCAAGGGGGTGCGCAACTCGTGACTGACATTCGCTACAAAGTCCCGCCGCATCTGGCTGGCCTGTTCCAGATGGCTCACGTCCTGGAAGATGGCCAAAACTGCGCCGCCGGAAACCGCACCGACCCCGTTAACGTATCTGCACTGGACCTCGAACGTGGTGTCCTGCGCACCGTCGTTGGACAGATGCTTTGTTTTCGCGGCCTCTTTCGTGCTCAGGCTTTGCTCCATCGCTTCGATAACCTGAGGCTGCCGCAGGATGGTTGCGAAATGTCGGCCATGAATGTTGCGGCCCAACAGAGTTATGGCATCAGTGTTGGCAGCAACGATCCGCTCTGTCTGGTCGACCATCAATGCTGGCATGGGAATGGCCGAAACAAATTCGTTTAGCTGATCTTCTGCCATTGCTGCGGCCTTTCTACTTGTCTCGTCAAAAGGCCTATGAAATCGGCTTCAGGGTTTCACGAAATTTCCGCATATTGTCCTGATAGTGCAGCGCGCTGAGTGTAAGCCGCTGCGCCGTCGCCTCATCCACCTGGCGCACGACCTTTCCGGGCGATCCCATGACCAGGGAATTGTCCGGTATCTCCTTGTTTTCGGTGATCAGCGCCCCGGCCCCGATCAGGCAGTTCTTGCCGATCCTGGCCCCGTTCAGAACGATGGCACCCATCCCGATCAAGGTATTCTCACCGATTGTGCAGCCGTGCAGCATGACCTTGTGGCCGATGGTGCAATTGGCCCCTATGGACAGCGGGAAACCGGCGTCGATATGCATGACGCAGTTTTCCTGCACATTGCTGCCCGCACCTACGCGAATTTCCTCGTGATCGGCGCGGATGGTGCAGCCGAACCAGACCGAGGCGCCTTGCTCCAGCACGACCTTCCCAATCAAATTGGCGTCGGGCGCAACCCAGGTATCCTCGTGAAGTTGCGGTGTGTGTTCGCCCAGTGCGTAGATGGTCATGCCAAACCCTCGAACTCACTTTGCAATGTCCGCACATGATCCTGCAACGCGGGTTGCTGAATGCGGCGCATTCGCTCGGCGCTGACGATGGTTTTCAGCTTTTCTTCGGTTGCATTCAGATCGTCATTGATCAGCACGTAATCGTAATACCCCCAGTGGCTGATTTCGTCCCAGCTTTTGAGCATCCGTTTGGCGATCACTTCTTCACTGTCCTGCCCCCGGCTTTCCAACCTGCGTCGCAATTCCGGAATCGAAGGCGGAAGAATAAAGATCGAAAGCGCATGTTTGCCCAGATCCGAGTTCCGGATCTGCACCTCACCCTGCCAGTCGACATCGAACAGGACATCCTTGCCACTGTTGATCGACTCGCGAACCGGACCTGCGGGAGAACCATAGAAGTTTCCGAAAACATGCGCATGTTCCAGCATCTGACCGTCTGAAACCTGCTGACGGAACGTATCTTCGCTTAGAAAATAGTAATCGCGCCCGTGTTCTTCGCCCGGTCGCGGCGCGCGGGTTGTTGCCGAAACTGAAAACTCCAGCTCTGTGTCCCAACTCATCAACCGTTTGGCCAGCGTGGATTTGCCCGCGCCCGATGGCGAGGACAGAATGATAAGAAGGCCTCGTCTATCCGCCATATCCTTACGCTCCGATCTTATTCCACGTTTTGCACTTGTTCGCGCATCTGATCTATCACAGCCTTAAGTTCCAGACCTACGGCAGTAAGCTCCGCGCTTTGCGCCTTGGAACACAAGGTGTTGGCCTCGCGGTTGAACTCCTGCATCAGGAAGTCCAGCTTGCGTCCTACCGCCCCGTCCTGCGCCAGCAAAGTTCGGGCAGCGGTCACGTGGGCACCCAGTCTGTCAATCTCTTCGGTGATGTCCGCCTTTACGGCGATCAACGCAAGCTCTTGCGCGACGCGGTCCGGGTCCGCACCCTGAGCGTTGTCTAAAACGCGGGCCAGGTTCTCCTGCAACGCCTCGGCAGCCTTGCCTTTGCGCTTTTCGGCCAACTCAGCCGCCTGAGCTGTCAGCGCCGCGACCTGATCCAGTTGCCCGTCAAGTATACCGACCAATGCTTTTCCCTCGGCTCGCCGCATGTCGATAAAGGCGCCCAGAAGTGCAGGAAATTCAGACTGAAGATGTGCGACCAAAGGCGCGGCATCGTCCGTATCATTGCCCGCTTCCATCATGCCTTTCAACGCAAGCAAATCTGCGGCACAGGATGGCGCAAGCGTCAAGCCCCGCGCTGCAGCCATGTTTTCTGTTCGAGCCAGCGCATCCAATGCCGATTCCATCGCGGTTTCATTCAGCACAAGATCTGGTGCCGTTTCTTCGCGGCTCAACCGCAACGACAAAGTCACATTGCCGCGGCTAAGAGATTTTGACAGTTCCCCCCGCAAGGCGGCTTCCAATCCGGTCAGCCAATCCGGCAGGCGCAGGCGCATGTCCAGACCCTTGCCATTCACGCTGCGGAGCTCCCACGTCCAGCTATGCGGCCCGAAAGCCCCCTTACCCGAGGCAAATCCGGTCATGGATCTGATCATGCCTGCCCTTTCTGTCGATGCCATTTCCTGCGTGCTTGCCGCACCTAATGCCATAGACCGCCACAGGGCAAGACCTTGCTGTGATTGCGTGAACTCCCGGAAGTTAACCATTCGTTAAAGAATTCCTCCAAAATTGAGTTAACCCGTGCCAATCTTCCTTTCGTGGTTTTTGGAACGCCTATGGCCGTAATGCGTAGCATTTTATGAAAATGGCGTTTGATTGGTACGGGGTGACGAAAGTGAAGTCTCTTTTTGGGAATGGTTCCGGGTCTAAATTTGGAAAGATCGTTGCAATGGATCGTTTTGACAGTGGGCGCAGTCTTACTCCGATCCGTCAGGCCGAAGCCTACTGGACGGCTCTTTTAACCGGTGACGGCGTTCCGATGCGGTCACAGATCGACCCGCGCGGACTTGAGAATATTCTGGAATACACCTTTGTTCTTGAACGTATCGCCCCCGGTTTGGCGCGGTTCCGCCTTGCTGGCAGCCATCAGACCAAACTGGCTGGCATGGAAGTCCGCGGCATGCCCCTTACCGCATTTTTCGAGGCCTCTGCGAGGCGGCAGATTACCGAAGTTCTGGAACGGGTTTTTTCGGAACCCGCGCTGGCAGAGATGGACCTGATCTCAAAAGGACGTTTGGGCAGCGCGCGTTTGCAGGCACGCATGATCCTTTTGCCACTGAGAAGCGATCTGGGCGATGTCAGCCGGATACTGGGCGTGATGGTCAGCGACGGCACCATTGGTGCCACACCCAGACGTTTTGCGATCAAGGAAAGTCGGATCCGCGCTGTTTCCGAAATCCAAGCCCCCCAAAACGTACAGAAACAATTGGCCGAGGGGTTTGCCGAGAAACAAGAAGGGTTCAAACACCCCGCCTCTCATTTGCGGCTTGTCGTTTCGCGAAAGGATTGAACTAATCCGATCAAATGAAAACGGCGGGCACCATGGCCCGCCGTTCTGCTTTTCTGGGAAGCACTATCAGCTGGCTTCGCGCTTAACGCGGTCGCGGCGGAGGTTGGTCAGTTCCTCAGCGACCAGGAACGCCAGCTCCAGCGACTGGGACGCATTCAGGCGTGGGTCGCAGGCGGTATGATAGCGGTCTGACAGGTCTTCTTCGGTCACGGCCCGCACGCCACCGGTGCATTCGGTCACGTCCAAACCTGTCATCTCGAAATGAACGCCGCCGGGGATCGTGCCCTCGGCCTGATGCACACCGAAGAAGTCGCGCACTTCGCGCAGGACCGAGTCGAACGGACGGGTCTTGTAGCCCGTGGCCGACTTGATCGTATTGCCGTGCATCGGATCGCAGACCCAGGTCACCTTGGCGCCCTCTTCCTTGACGGCCTTGATCAGGCGCGGCAGATGCTCGCCCGCGTTACCCGCACCAAAGCGTGCAATCAGGGTCAGGCGGCCTTCTTCATTCTCCGGGTTCAGCTTCGACATCAGAACCTTGAGGTGTTCGGCCGTTGTGGTCGGGCCGCATTTCAACCCGATCGGATTCTGAACGCCACGGCAGAACTCGACATGCGCACCGTCAGGCTGACGGGTGCGGTCACCGATCCAGATCATGTGACCGGAGCCAGCCAGCCAGTTGCCGGATGTGGAATCAAGACGCGTCAGGGCCTCTTCATATTCCAGCAGCAGCCCTTCGTGACTGGTGTAGAACTCAACCGTCGAAAACTCATGCGTTGTATCCGCCGTGATCCCGGCTGCGCCCATGAAATCGATGGTGTCTTGAATACGATCCGCGATCTCGGAATATTTCTGGACATCCTGTTTGTCGGTGAAGCCCAGAGTCCAGGAATGGACACGGCTCATGTCCGCGAATCCGCCGGTCGAAAATGCGCGCAACAGGTTCAGCGTGGCCGCCGCCTGCGTGTAGGCCTGAAGCATCTTGTCCGGATTCGGAATCCGCGCCTCGGGCGTGAAGGCCAGTTCGTTGATGATGTCACCACGATAGCTGGGCAGTTCGACGCCATTCACCACCTCGGTCGGGGCGCTGCGCGGCTTGGCGAACTGGCCGGCCATGCGGCCGACTTTGACCACCGGCACCTTGGCGCCATAGGTCAGCACCATCGCCATCTGCAGCATCACCTTGAAGGTGTCGCGGATCGCGTCCGCGCTGAATTGTTCAAAACTTTCAGCACAATCCCCGCCCTGCAGCAGGAAGGCTTCGCCGCGACCGGCGGCACCCAGATGTTGCTTGAGACGCCGCGCCTCACCGGCAAAAACCAGCGGGGGATACTGTGAAAGCTGGGCCTCGACCTTGGCCAGGGCGGCCGCGTCGGTATAGTCTGGCATCTGAACCCGTGGCTTGTTGCGCCAGTCCGTTTTTTGCCATTCTGTCATAGCTTTGATCTCCGCTGAAGTAGTCAGGTCGCCTCTATACAAAATGTATTGAAGAGTGACCATATCCCATTTGCGCCCCTTGACGCCGCAAACAAGCTTTGGTCATGGTGACTGATAAAGCTGACGCCGGGAAAACGATCACCCGGCGCCGAATCAAGGACATCACGCCATGAAAGAGCAACGCCAAGTTGTCACGGTGCCAGACACTGCGTCCAATCCGCAAAACTTTGTTTTCGTTTTGCTGGACAAATTCTCACTTTTGTCCTTTGCGTCCGCGCTGGACAGCCTGCGGATCGCCAACCGCATGGCCGGTCGCCAGCTTTATACGTGGTCACTGGTGGGCGAAGGCGGTGACACCGTCAGTTGTTCCGCCGGAACGACCTTCAAACTGGACGCCGACCTGATCGAACTGCGCCGCGACGAGGTTGTCCTGATCTGCGGCGGTGTCGATGTTCAGACCGCAACCACGAAAAAAGTGCTGAACTGGTTGCGTCGCGAGGCGCGCCGAGGGCTCAAGGTCGGCGGGCTGTGTACAGCGGCTTACACGATGGCAAAGGCCGGTCTTCTGGACGGAAAACGGGCGACGATCCACTGGGAAAACTCCGACAGTTTCATCGAGGAGTTCGATGAAGTGGAACTGACCAAATCGGTGTTCCTGATCGACGGCAATCGCATGACGACTGCAGGCGGTACTTCGTCCATCGACCTGATGCTCAAGCTGATCGCAGATGAATTCGGTGAGGATCTGGCAAACGCCGTGGCCGACCAGATGATCTATTCATCGATCCGCACAGATCAGGATACACAGCGGCTGTCGACCCCGACACGGATCGGTGTGCGGCACCCCAAGCTGAGTCAGGTCATTCTGATGATGGAAAAGAACATCGAAGAGCCGATTTCGCCTTCGATTCTGGCGAAAGAAGTCGGCATGTCGACCCGCCAGCTGGAGCGTCTGTTCCGTCGCTATTTGAGCCGATCACCCAAGCGGTATTATATGGAACTGCGTCTTCACAAGGCCCGCAACCTGCTGATGCAGACGGATATGAGCGTCATCAACGTGGCACTCGCCTGCGGCTTTGCCAGCCCTTCGCATTTCTCGAAATGCTACCGGGCGCACTACAACACCACCCCTTATCGTGAGCGTGGAACGCAAAGCGGGCGGTTGTCGGTCTAAGGACCGCGGGGTTGGCGCGCTCAGCGTGACATCCTGTAGACCGCGCCCTGTCCTACGGAAATGAACCAGATTGCCCCATCGGGACCTTCGACGATGTCCCTCACACGCTCGGTCATCGGGCCTTTGATCTGCTCCACTTCGCGCAGCGGAGAACCTGCCAGACGCGCGATGTAGTCAAACTTGAGCGACCCGACAAAGATATCCCCCTTCCACTTGGGCACCATTTTGCCGGAATAGACCAGCAATCCCGAAGGGGCGATGGAGGGGTCCCAGTAATGTTCGGGCTGCTTCATGCCCGGCTTTGACGTGCCTTCACCGATCTTCTTACCGGAATAGTGAACACCGTACGAGATAACCGGCCAACCGTAATTGGTGCCGGGTTGAACCAGATTGACCTCGTCACCACCCTTGGCCCCATGTTCCGACACCCACAAACGGCCCCGGGCGTCCAGCCCTGCGCCCTGCGGGTTTCGATGGCCGTAAGACCAGATTTCGGGCCGTATCGCGGCCTGACCAACGAAGGGATTGTCTGCGGGAACCGAGCCATCGCGGTTGATCCGAATGACCGTTCCAAGATGATTGGACCTGTCCTGGGCCGCAGGACGGTCCCCACGCTCGCCCAGCGTCACGAACAATCTGCCATTCGTTGCTTCGACCACGCGCGAGCCGAAATGGCGGCCACCTGATCCGCCTGGAATAGCCTCGAAAATGATGCGGACGTTGGTGAGCTTTTTTCCGTCTTCCGAAAGACGAGCCACCGCGACCGCTGTGCCTGCACCACCCTGTTGAGCTTTGGAGAAGGTAAGAAAGATCTCTCTGCTACGCGCGAAATCACGGGCGATTGTGACATCCAGCAAACCGCCCTGCCCCGATGCGACCACGGCAGGCACGCCCGAGACCTGTTGGCTTCTGTCCCCGTCGAAATACAAAAGATCGCCGTCTCGCTCCGTCACCAGAAATATGTCGTCGGAGATTATCCCGATCGCCCACGGCGTATCCAGCCTGGTGGCCATTTCCTCGACACTCATCGGGCCTTGCGAGGTTTGTAGTTCATCCGCCCATGCGGTCACAGCAATCCCCAGCATCGAAAGAATCGCGCAAACCCTGATCATCATTACCCTCCTGCCTTGGTCAGACGCCCAAGTTTTGGTTAAACCCAACAAAACAAATAGAGTTCGGACAAGCAAAAGCACTTTTTCGTTAGGACTTCCCTTTTTCGCATTGCTTGCCTAGGGTCATGGCCGGACGTTAACGTTCCAATATGGGAGTAACCTTATGAAAAAGCTGCTAACAGCAACTGCAGCAACCGCTTTGCTGGCCGGTACCGCCATGGCCGAAGATGTCAAACTTGGCATCCTGTTTGGCTTCACCGGCCCGATTGAATCTCTGGCACCGGCGATGGGGTCCGGCGCAGAAATGGCGATGGCCGAAGTCACGGAATCCGGCAAACTTTTGGATGGCGCAACCGTCACCGGAACCCGGGCCGATACCGGCTGCATCGACAACGGTCTGGCCACCTCGAACGGAGAACGCATGATTGCCGATGGCGTTGCCGGCATCATCGGCGGCGACTGCTCGGGTGTGACCGGCGCGATCCTGCAGAACGTCGCAATCCCGAACGGCATGGTCATGATCTCGCCGTCGGCAACGTCGCCCGGTCTGTCGACCATGGAAGACAACGGCCTGTTCTTCCGCACCGCACCTTCGGATGCGCGCGAAGGTCAGGTGATGGCAGACATTCTGAAAGACCGCGGCATCAACTCGATCGCTCTGACTTACACCAACAACGACTACGGCAAGGGTCTGGCGGACGCGATCCAGACTTCGTTCGAAGCAGCTGGCGGTGAAATCACCATAGTTGCGGCGCACGAAGACGGTAAAGCCGACTATTCGGCCGAAGTTGGCGCTCTGGCGTCGGCAGGTGGCGATATTCTGGTGGTTGCCGGTTATCTGGACCAGGGCGGTCTGGGCATCATCCAGTCGGCACTAGACAGCGGTGCATTCGACACGTTCGGTCTGCCCGGCGGCATGATCGGTGACTCGCTGCCCGCAAATGTGGGACCAGACCTGAACGGCTCGTTCGGTCAGATCGCCGGTTCGGGTGGTGAAGGTGCCGAGAAGTACTTTGCCATGGCCGAGGCCGGTGGCTTCGACGGCTCGTCGCCCTACTCGCCTGAATCCTATGACGCCGCCGCGTTGTTCATGCTGGCCATGCAGGCCGCAGGGTCGACCAACCCGGCGGACTACGGCGCCAAGATCATGGACGTCGCCAACGCTCCGGGTGAAAAGATCTATCCGGGTGAACTGGCCAAGGGTCTGGAACTGCTGGCCGCAGGTCAGGACATCGACTATGTCGGCGCCTCGGGCGTGGAACTGATCGGCCCCGGCGAGAGCGCTGGTTCTTACCGCGAGATCGAAGTGACCGACGGCGAAAACAAGACAGTCAACTTCCGTTGACGCCTCAGTACAAGTTATAAATCGAGCAGCCCGGGCCTTGTGTCCGGGCTGTTTCAATGACAAAAGACCGCACCTCTTCTCTGGGGATGGGACAACAAGAACGCCGAACAGGGCGGCAAGGGGATAATATGATCGTCGTCGAAGACGTGCATAAGCATTTCGGCGGGTTTCATGCGGTGGATGGGGCATCGCTGGAAATCCAAAAGGGTTCAATCACCGGTCTGATCGGGCCGAACGGGGCCGGAAAAACCACTCTGTTCAACGTGATCGCCGGGGTATTGCCCCCCACAAGCGGAAAAGTGTTCATGGATGGCGAGGACATCACAGGCCTGCCTCCGCATGAGCTGTTTCACAAGGGCCTGCTGCGCACCTTCCAGATCGCGCACGAATTCTCATCGATGAGTTGCCGCGAGAACCTGATGATGGTTCCCGGTGCCCAATCGGGGGAATCGCTGTGGAACACGTGGTTCGGCCGCAAACGCATCGCCGACGAGGAACGCGCTTTACGCGCGAAAGCCGACGAGGTGCTGGAGTTCCTCACCATCGAACATCTGGCCGACCACAAGGCGGGTCAGGTCTCGGGCGGTCAGAAGAAACTGCTGGAACTGGGCCGCACCATGATGGTCGACGCCAAGATCGTGTTTCTGGACGAGGTCGGCGCGGGCGTGAACCGCACCCTGCTGATGACCATCGCCGACACGATCCTGCGCCTGAATAAGGAACGCGGCTATACGTTTGTCGTCATCGAGCATGACATGGATTTCATTGGCAAGATCTGCGATCCGGTCATCTGCATGGCCGAGGGCAAGGTGCTGGCCGAAGGTACGCTGGACGAAATCAAGGCCAATGAGCACGTGATCGAAGCCTATCTGGGCACCGGTTTGAAAAACAAGGACAAGCTGGAGGCCCAAACATGACCGCTGGCACGAGCGACAATCCCTATCAGGATGACCACGGCAACAAGGACGCCTCGATCACCAATACCCGGGGTGCTGGCACGATGACGCCTGCACATAGCAAAAGCGGCGAAACCCACAGGGTCGAAGGTGGTCCCTTTCTGATCGGCGACACGATGACGGGTGGCTACGGCAAGGGTCCGGACATTCTGCATGACTGCACCATCGCCGTCGACAAGGGCGAAATCGCCGTGATCGTTGGCCCGAACGGAGCCGGCAAATCGACCGCAATGAAGGCCGTTTTCGGAATGCTGGACGTCCGGTCCGGTTCGGTGCGGCTGGACGGCGAGGACATTACCAACCTCACCCCGCAGGATCGTGTGATCCGGGGGATGGGGTTTGTGCCGCAGACCTCGAACATCTTCACTTCGATGACGGTGGAAGAGAACCTTGAGATGGGCGCCTTCATCCGGCGCGACGACATCAGCCATACAATGGAGCAGGTCTATGACCTGTTCCCCATCCTGCGCGACAAGCGCAATCAGGCCGCCGGAGAGCTGTCAGGCGGCCAACGTCAACAGGTCGCCGTGGGCCGCGCGCTGATGACCCAACCCAAGGTGCTGATGCTGGACGAACCAACCGCCGGTGTCTCGCCCATCGTGATGGATGAGTTGTTTGACCGGATCATTGAGGTTTCCCGCACCGGGTTGCCGATCCTGATGGTGGAACAGAACGCCCGTCAGGCGCTTGAAATCGCAGACAAGGGTTATGTGCTGGTTCAGGGGCGGAATGCCTATACTGGCACGGGCAAGGAACTGCTGGCCGATCCGGAAGTTCGCAAGAGTTTTTTGGGGGGGTGAGAATGCGACGACTACACTCCGCTGCCATCGCCAATCTGCTAGCACTACAGTCTTTGAAAGCTCAGACAACATTGATCTCGGAGAATGGATCTTCAGTCCGTTCTCGTAACACTTCTACCGTCGGAGAGTTCGTAATCTCCCAATGGCATGGAAAATGCTCGTCATTCGGAGGAGCAAATTAATGGACTTCCTCAACGCCTTTGTGGCGCTCTCCAACTTCGTCCTTGTTCCCGCAATCGCCTATGGCAGCCAGTTGGCGCTGGGGGCTCTGGGGGTGACGCTGATCTATGGCATCCTGCGGTTCTCGAACTTTGCCCATGGCGACACGATGGCCTTTGGCGCGATGATTGCCGTTCTGGTCACATGGGGCCTACAGGCCGCCGGTGTCAGTTTCGGGCCGCTGCCGACCGCCTTGTTGGCCCTGCCCTTTGCCATTCTGGGCTGTATCGTTCTGGTACTGATCACGGACAGGCTGGTCTATCGGTTCTATAGGGAACAAAAGGCCAAGCCGGTCATTCTGGTGATCGTATCGATGGGCGTGATGTTCATCATGAACGGGCTTGTGCGGTTCATCATCGGGCCGGATGACCAAAGGTTCTCTGACGGCGCGCGGTTCATTGTTTCGGCGCGGGATTTCAAGGCGATGACCGGCCTGCAAGAAGGGCTGGCGATCAAGACCTCTCAGGGAATTACCGTGATCGTGGCGGTTGTTGCCGTGGCGCTGCTGTTCTGGTTCCTGAACAAGACCCGCACCGGTAAATCGATGCGCGCCTATTCGGACAACGAGGATCTGGCTTTGCTGTCAGGCATCAACCCCGAACGTGTTGTGATGATCACCTGGATCATCGTGGCTGCGCTAGCGACAACGGCGGGTGTGCTTTACGGCCTCGACAAAAGCTTCAAGCCCTTTGTCTATTTCCAGCTTCTGCTGCCAATCTTTGCCTCGGCGATCGTAGGCGGGCTTGGCAACCCTCTGGGTGCCATCGCGGGCGGGTTCATCATCGCGTTTTCCGAAGTGACGATCACCTACGCGTGGAAAAAGGTACTGACCTATCTGGCGCCGGAAAGTCTGGAGCCGTCAGGCTTGGTCCAGTTCCTGTCCACCGATTACAAATTCGCCGTCAGCTTTGCGATCCTGCTGATTGTGCTGCTGTTTAAGCCCACGGGTCTGTTCAAGGGGAAAGTGATATGAGCGAGCCCGTCAAAAACACACTGCTATTTGTTGTCGTTGGCGGTCTGATCCTGCTGACCGGGTTCACGCAAAGCTGGAACGCGGCGATCCTGATCCTGAACATGGGCCTGATCTCGGCCATCATGTCGATTGGGGTGAACCTGCAATGGGGTTTTGCGGGCCTCTTCAATGTCGGCGTCATGGGGTTTGTGGCGCTGGGCGGGCTGGCTGTTGTGCTTGTTTCGACCGCGCCCACGCCGGGCGCCTGGTCCGGTGGTGGCTTTGGTGTGATCCTCGCGCTGTTGCTGGGGGCCGCAACCGTCGTTGCGGCCGTGATGGTTGCGCAGAAGATGCCCAAGGGGCGCACACAGACCCTGGCAATCATTGGTATTCTGGTCGTTGGTTTCTTTATCTACCGCGCCATCTTCGATCCCAATGTTGCCGCAATCGAGGCGATTGACCCCGCCGTTGCAGGCAATATCGGCGGTCTGAACTTGCCCGTGCTGCTGGCCTGGCCTGCTGGTGGACTGCTGGCCGCAGGTGCGGCTTGGCTGATCGGCAAAACCGCACTGGGTTTGCGCTCGGACTATCTGGCAATTGCGACGCTCGGTATCGCCGAGATCATCATTGCGATCATGAAGAACGAGGACTGGCTGGCGCGTGGTGTCAAGAACGTCTACGGCATTCCCCGCCCTTCCCCTGTGGTCGGGTATGAGGTCGACCTGCAGAATGACCCCGGCTTCGTTGCCCGTGCCGAATGGTTCGGACTGGACCCAGTGACGGCTTCAACACTGTCCGTGAAACTTGGCTATTCCTTGCTGTTCCTAATTGTCCTTCTGGTTCTGCTGTGGATGGCGCAGATGGCATTGAAAAGCCCGTGGGGTCGCATGATGCGCGCCATTCGCGACAACGAGGTCGCCGCCGAGGCGATGGGCAAAGACGTCACCCGCCGCCACCTGCAGATCTTCGTTCTGGGATCGGCCATTTGTGGCATAGCGGGCGCGATGATGACCACGCTGGACGGGCAACTGACGCCAGGCACCTACAACCCGCTGCGGTTCACCTTCCTTGTCTGGGTCATGGTGATCGTGGGCGGATCGGGCAACAACTTTGGCGCCGTCCTTGGTGCGTTCCTGATCTGGTTCCTTTGGGTTCAGGTAGAGCCCATCGGTCTGTGGCTGATGAATCTGATCACTGCGGGTATGCCTGACGGAAGTGCACTCAAAGCGCACCTGATCGACAGCGCCGCGCATATGCGGTTGTTTACCATGGGATTGATTCTATTGATTGTTCTTAGATTCAGCCCGCGTGGTTTGATCCCCGAAAAATAATTTCAAACTTCTTACAATTGAGTTAACCGCGCCGGCTGGCCGGCGCGGTTTGTTGCATCGATAGGAAAAACTGACTAGACGGGTATATCAGCCAGATGGTTTCTGGCTGTTGTTCGGCACTCACTCACACCTAAACCGCCGATCTGTAACGATTCTGTATGTTAACCTAGAAAAGTTGTGTTCCACCATGAAAGCACCAACCACCAAAGCAGCCCTGGTTCTGCCTGTTCTCGCGGCTATGACAGCCTGCGTTCCGTCCCCAGAAAGCCTTGAAACAACACCTGTCCAGGTCCAAACACCAAAAGGGGTTGTGACCTGCCAGCTCTATACTCTGAACCGGGTCATTTGGGATCGGGCCATCGATTATCCGGCAACCAAGATGTCAGTCGCCGAGGCGGACGCATACTGCCGACAGGAAGGTCAGCGCCGCCTCAATTAGGAACGGCGCATTCACTCAGCGATTGCGAAACAACCCGCCAAGTATGCCACGCACGATGCGACGGCCTGTCGTCCCTTTCAGTTCCTTGATCACCGCCTGACTCATGGCTGATGCAAACGTATCCTGTTTCCGCGAAACGCGGGAAGAGGATCGGCTGACGCGCTGCCCTGAATACCTGCGGGCCGCGGCAAACTCGCGCTCGGCAGGTGTCTGTGTTTCAAACAGCTCTTCTGCCTCGGCAGCTTCGGCTTCCTTTGCTGCTGCGTCGGCCCGGGCCTGAAGTATTTCAAACGCCGACTTTCGATCGACGGGCTGATCGTATTTTGCCCGCATCCTCGACGCATCAAGGATCGCCTGCCGTTCGCTTTGCGTGATCGGGCCAAGCTGGGACCCCGGTGGCCGGATCAATGTGCGCTCGACGATCCCGGGTATGCCCTTCTTCTGCAGCATTGACGTTACCGCCTCACCCACACCGACCTCTCGGATGGCTTCCTCGGTATCGAACTCGGGATTCTCACGATAGGTTTCCGCAGCCAACCGCAGGTTCTTGCGATCCCGCGCCGTGAAAGCCCGCAAAGCATGCTGAATGCGGTTGCCCAACTGGCCCAGAATATCCTCGGGTATGTCGGCCGGGTTTTGGGATATGAAATACACACCGACCCCCTTTGACCGGATCAGGCGCGCGACCTGTTCAACTTTGTCCACCAGAACCTTCGGGGCATCATCGAACAGCAGATGGGCTTCGTCGAAAAAGAAAACCAGTTTGGGTTTCTCGGGGTCGCCCACTTCGGGCAGTTCTTCGAACAGCTCGCTCAGCAGCCACAGCAGGAACGTTGCGTATAGTCGAGGCGCGCCCATCAACTTGTCCGAGGCCAGAATATTCACCATCCCCTGCCCGTTCTGATCGGTTCGCATCAGATCCGCCAGATCCAGCGCTGGCTCTCCGAACAGTTTGATTCCGCCCTGGTTTTCAAGAACCAGCAAACGGCGCTGAATCGCCCCGATCGACGCTGTCGATACATTGCCGTATCGCAGGGACAGCTGCGCGCGGTTTTCACCGATCCAGACCAGCAGAGCCTGCAGGTCCTTCAGGTCCAGCAGCGGCATACCTTCTTCGTCGGCCACACGAAATGCGATGTTCAGGATTCCTTCCTGTGCCTCGCTCAGTTCCATCAGACGCGACAACAGCAAGGGACCCATCTCGGTGACGGTGGTTCGGACCGGATGTCCCTGCTCGCCAAACAGGTCCCAGAACGTCACCGGACAGGCAGCGTAGGCGAAATCAGTCAGCCCGATGCGTTGCGCGCGATCCTGAAACGCCTGATGCAATTTGTGATCCGGGCTTCCTGACAAGGCCAGACCAGACAGGTCACCTTTGATATCTGACAGAAACACAGGCACGCCCGCCTTAGAGAAACCTTCGGCCAGAATTTGTAGCGTAACGGTCTTGCCTGTCCCGGTGGCCCCGGCGATCAAACCGTGTCGGTTGGCATATTTCAGCGTCAGACCCTGCGGTTCAGCGTAATCCTTGCCACCGCCACCCAGGAAAATACTGTTGTTCATGAATTATTCGCCTTGCTTATCACCGATCCCACGACAGCATACAAAGTTAACCTTTGACTGCGATAGTTTATTTGCCGCCTCATGGGCGAAGGCTCCGGGGTGGCAGACTTCCTCCCTGTCGACTGGCCGTGCCTTCGGGCACGGCATTTTTGTTTTCGGCCCGCATTAAAATGAACTGGTCAGTATATTAAAAATTCAGGTTAGCAGTTGACCCGTGCGCCCCCCTTTCGTAACGTCTGCGCATAAATAAGTCGGCCAGTCCGACGGGGAGAAAATTCTAGGAAGGGAGCCGCTCCACCGGCTCCCTTTTTCATTGGCCCGGACGTTGTAAATACCAGTGCAAATGGGCAAGAATCCGTTCACATCCGTCCAATAATGCAGCTTAGTGACTGACACCCTGTTTTAACGGTGATAGACCGGGCAAAAAGCTCAATCACGCAACCGAGGCACTCATGATCAAGAACATCCTGTCTTTCAGCCTTGTTTCCGCGGCACTCTGGTGCAGCACCGCAGCCGCGCAGGAAACATCTCAGGACGACCAAACTCCGGCAGAGACACCGCAGACGGAAGCGGCTTCCGATCTGGACCTGGGCGAAACCGGTCCGCGCGTAGGTGAACAATACGTCAAAGAGGAAAGCGGCGACTGGGAAATCAGATGCCTCAAAACAGAAGCAGGTAAGGACCCCTGCTTGCTGCGGCAGACGCTGTCCGGGCAAGAAGGCCAGCCAATTGCGGAGATATCGGTCAACAAATTGCCCGAAGGTGTCGCAGCAGTTGCAGGCGCAACAGTCATTGTACCGCTCGAAATCATGTTGCAGGCGCAACTGGCTTTGTCGATCGATGGCGCTCCGGGCAAACGCTATGACTATCACCATTGCAACCCCATCGGCTGCGTGGCCCAGCTTGGGTTCACTCAAGGCGATGTCGATGCCATGAAGGCCGGCAGCACGGCCAAAATGTCTGTCGTCTCGGTTCTGGCACCCAACCAACTTCTTGAGATTGAGATTTCACTGGCAGGGTTCACTGCAGGATTCGACAAGTTAGAAATCAACTGAACATCATCCGGACCAACAATCAAAGACGCCGCCGAATAATCTTCGGCGGCGTTTTTGGTTTGTAAGCTTTTTTGGCTTCAGATCCGCTTCAATGCCAGGACCGCATTCAATCCGCCAAAGGCAAACGCGTTGCTGAGTGCAACGTCAACTTTTGCTTCACGCGCAATATTAGGGACCACATCCAGCGCACATTCCGGATCAGGTTCCTCATAGCCGATTGTCGGGGCAACTATCCCTTCCCGCAAAGCCATGATGCAGGCCAGCAGTTCCACCGCTCCGGTCCCGCCGATCAGATGCCCATGCATGGACTTTGTGGACGAGATCATAAGATCATCCGCATGCGGTCCAAAAACGTCCGCGACCGCTGCACATTCCGTTTTGTCGTTGGCGGCGGTGCCGGTCCCATGGGCGTTAATGTAGCCCACTTCGCTCGCGTTCAGCTTTGCATCAGCCAGGGCCCCGGCCATCGCACGGGATGCCCCCTGTTTGCTGGGCATGACAATATCGGATGCATCAGACGACATTGCAAAACCCACAACCTCGCACAGGATGTCAGCTCCGCGCGCACGCGCATGTTCATATTCTTCAAACACGAACACGCCGGCGCCTTCGCCCTGGACCATACCGTTTCGATTGGCACTGAACGGTCGACATGCGTCCTTGGACATAACGCGCAGGCCTTCCCAGGCCTTTACGCCCCCGAAACACAACATGGATTCCGAACCGCCAGTGATCATCGTGGGCGCAGCCCCGCTGCGAACCATTTGGAAAGCCTGTGCCATAGCATGATTTGACGAGGCGCACGCCGTCGAAACGGTAAAGCTCGGGCCTTTGAGGTTATGCTCCATAGACACATGGCTGGCGGCTGCGTTGTTCATCAACTTGGGAACAACAAAAGGATGAACGCGGTTCTTGCCGTCTTCGTAGACCGACCGGTAATTGTCGTCCCATGTGGAAACACCGCCACCGGCCGTTCCCAGAACGACACCGGAACGCGCCGCAAGATCGCCATGAAATTCGATCCCGGACTGATCAATGGCCTCTTTGGCAGCCGTCAATGTGAATTGGGTAAACCGATCATAGAGCGACATTTGCTGGCGATTGAACCGGCCTTCGGCCTCGAATCCCCTGACCTGCCCACCGATCTTGATAGCCAAACGATCGACATCGCGAAACTCGAGTTCAGAGATGCCGCAGCGGCCTTCGCGCATGGCCTCTAGTGTATCGGGAACGGAATGGCCCAGCGAGTTGATCGTGCCCGCCCCGGTAATGACAACGCGTTTCATGGGGCTCAGTCAGACCTTTTCCGACACAAGCTTTTCGATACCTGAAATGATAGCTGCAACATTTGAGATGTCGAAATCGCTGGCCGTCGGTTCGTTGGCATTGAACGGCACCGAGATGTCGAACTCTTCTTCGATGGCAAAGATGCTCTCAACCAGGCCCAGACTGTCGATACCCAGGTCCTCGAGCGTACTTTCGGGCGTCACATCCGAAGGCTCCAGCACGGCTTGTTCAGCAATGATGGAGATGACGCGGTCGGTGATGCTCATATCGGTCCTCTGATTATCACGGTGGTTGTGATTTAATCGCTCGAAGACTGTTTGAAAACAGCCTTTTTCAGCGCCTCTACGTCACGCGCCATGCGCGGCAAGCGGCGTTGGGCCTTGTAGATATCGGTATGAGATTCCATTTTTATGCCCGGATAGCCCATAATGACGCGCCCGGCCGGAACATTGGACAGGATCTTGGTGCCCCCGCCGGCAATCACGCCATCCCCGATGAAAATGTTGTCCACGACGCCGGTCTGCCCGCCCAATACGACATGATTTCCGATCTCAACGGACCCCGAAACACCGGTCTGCCCGCATAACAGGCAGTCCTGTCCAACGCGCGTGTTGTGTCCCACGTGGACCAGGTTATCCAGCTTGGAACCTGAGCCGATGACGGTGTTGCGTATGGTGCCGTTGTCGACGGTGCAGTTCGCGCCGACCTCAACATCATCGCCGATTTCCACCGCGCCCAGCGAATGGATCCGCAGCCAGTTCTGGGCCTTGGCATCCCCCGCATCTCCCATCGTTTTGCGAACGTTTTCCACACCTGACACTTCCGGAGTGACAAAGCTGAACCCGTCGCTACCAATGCGCGCACCCGGTTGCGCGACAAAGCGGTCACCGATCTTTGCACGTGCACCGATGCTTACCATTTCTCGCAGAACCGCAGATTCTCCCAGTACGGCGTCCATTCCGACAACGCAATGCGCGCCGATAACCGAACCGGCCCCAATGCGAGCCCGCGCACCAATGACCGTTAGCGGGCCAATCGAAACGTTTTCGGCAATCTTTGCGGTCGGGTCGATTACGGCCGAAGGGTGAATACCCGGAGCGACCCCCTGGCCTCGGTCCAGCATCGCCGTAATTCCTGCCATCGCCATCCGCGGGCGCGGCACAAAGATAGCGGCCTGCAAGCCCATCCCCTGCCAGTCCGCGCCTTCCCACACAACCGCAGCCTTTGCCGACCCGCCGGACAATGCGTCGGCATATTTGGGCGACATGGCCATGGCCAGATCATCTGCGCCTGCATCGCCCGGTTCGGCGGCACGATAGACGATCAGGCTGGTATCGCCCTGGCATTCGGCGTCCAGCGCTTCGGCGATTTGCTTGATTGTGAATTGCATAGAGGGCTTCCTTGTATCAGGACTTGCCCCAGTGATTACCCCTGAACGTCCGGCAGGACCACCCCTGCCTTTTGCAGAGCCTCCCAGATCTTGCGATCGCGGTCGTAGACATCCCGGCGGTACTGAACTTCACCCTTTGGACCGACATACGCCGTCCGATAGATGATGTGAACAGGAACCGACTGCGCGAGGTTTACCTTTGTTTCCTTGCCGGTATTCAGAACCCTGTGAAAAAAAGCCTTGGGGTCCTCTTCCTGCCGGGCCAGCAAGGCATAGGCGAACTCGAAGGGCTGCGCCAGGCGGATGCAGCCATGCGAGAAAGCGCGAACCTCGCGGGCAAACAGGTTTTTATGCGGCGTATCATGCAGATAGATGTTGTGCTTGTTTGGGAACATGAACTTCACCAGGCCCAACGCATTGCTTTTGCTGGGTGGTTGCCGCATCGCGAACGGAAAATCCCGTGCAGTGAATTGCGTAAAGTCCACGGCGCCACGATTGACCTGACGGCCACTTCGATCCGTGATCTGGATGTGACCGACCGCATTAGGGTTGGACTGAAGTTTTGGCAAATATTCCTTGGTGATGATCGAGCGTGGTACGTACCAGCTCGGGTTGATCACCATGTGTTCCATCATGTCCGAGAATTCGGGACTGCGCCGATCATGGGTGTTCTTGCCGATTACGGCCCGCGTCTCAAATGATACCTGACCTTCATCCACGATCTTCGCCGAGAAGTCCGCCTGATTCACCAAGATATGACGCGCGCCTCGTGAGTGTGGCAACCAACGCTCCCGCTCAAGCGCGACGTAGACAGCTTTGAGCCTGTCGCTGGCCGGACGGTTGATTTCGGTCAGGGTTCCATTTCCGGCAACGCCATCCGCTTCGAGCCCATGGGCAGTCTGAAACGCCCGCACGGCCCCCAGCATTGCGGCATCAAATTCCGGGCTGGCGGTTGGTCTCAGGTAACCCATAGCCACCAATCGGTCACGCAGCCGAATGACATTGGGTCCGGTATCACCGTATTCGAGTTTTGCAACCGGTACAGTCGGCCCCCAACCGCCCTGCTCAACCAGGTTTTCAAGAACCTTTTTCTGTTTCAGCAAAGACCGGTATTGCAGGGACTCTGGCACCAGCTGTTCTATGTACGTCGCCCCTGTGGCTGATGCGACACCTTGCAAATGTTCCTGCGGCGACCTGCGATCGACTTCGCGCACCAAACCATCGTCAATCTGTGAAGGGCTCAACACGCCCGAGTACATATCCGTAGCATAACGCAGGAAAACCCGGCTCAAATCCGCTTCGACAGCACCCAAGTCCCTCTGGGAACGGGCAGCGCGCATCTGGTCCAGAAGAGCCTGGACATCATAACGCGCATCCGGCAACCCGTGGAACGCGGCATTGGACAGGGCCTTAATCAAAGCGGCCCGGCGTTCAGCATGTTGTTCGGTCTGCCCGGCCCAGATCGGCGAAAACCCGTTTGTTTTGTAATATTCAGCCAGCGAAGACCCCGAATCCAACGACTCGGCAACCGCCATGCGGAAGGCGGTCGGTGGGTTTGTCCTGGAATCGGCAAAGGCCGCTGTTGCTGCGAAACAGGCGGTCGCGAGGATACTGGTACAGGTCCGGAAAACAGAAAACATGAGATGGCCTTGGTTATTCAATGCTTTGCGCCGATACATTCAGCGCCGAGCCAGTATGATTGGCGGACCGCCCGATTGTCTATTCACAAATTCATCAAATCTGCGCTTCTAACATCTGCTGATGCGTGATTGCATCGCCTTGGAAAGTGATTTCCCTAACCTTCTGTAATTTATGCATCACTGCATCAGTTGCGCAAAAACCTGCCGATATTTCCCCCTTGAATTGGTGTATCCGAAAGATTTCTTGGCGGACGAATCCGTCTGTGTCATAACTTCCGCATCTGGGATGGGAAAAAATTAATACGGCGCACGTAACATCGTGTGCAGGCAGGAACTAGTACGGGACGAAAAACGAAATGACCAAGAGCAGTGCTTCGGGCTTGACCCGGCGTGCCCTATTGGGTGCGTTCGCGGCCACAGCGGTAGTAGCCGCACCGACCTATTCCAATGCAGCAGGATTCCTTCGCGGCGGCGGTGATATTCGCCGCATTCGCATGTATTCCGGGCGCACCGGTGAACGCATTGACATGATTTACTGGGTTGACGGCAATTACATCAAAGACGCCGTCAAGGAAGTGAACCACTTCATGCGCGACTGGCGTACCGATCAGTCCAAGTCCATGGACCTGCGCACAATTGACATCATGGCCGCATCTCACAACCTGCTGGATGTCAACGAACCCTATATGCTGTTGTCCGGCTACCGGTCCCCTCAGACTAACGCGATGCTGCGATCGAAATCCCGCCGCGTTGCCAAGAACTCCCTGCACATGAAGGGTCAGGCGGCTGACTTGCGGTTGTCTTCACGCTCGGTTTCGCAAATGGCCAAAGCCGCCATTTCCTGCCGCGCGGGGGGCGTCGGCAAATACCATCGCTCGAATTTTGTCCACATGGACTGCGGCGAGGTTCGCAGCTGGGGTGGCTAAACACTACGTACAATTTCGAAGTGACGAGCGCCTTTGGGCGCTCTTTTTTTTGTAGATGAAGGCACGAAC
Organism: Ruegeria sp. CG4; assembly: GCF_056537185.1. NCBI lineage: Bacteria > Pseudomonadati > Pseudomonadota > Alphaproteobacteria > Rhodobacterales > Roseobacteraceae > Ruegeria > Ruegeria sp. CG4. The sequence continues at coordinate 516,242 of NZ_JBQFRB010000001.1, forward strand.
ACTTTGGGTGTTCTGACAAAGCATTAGCTGCGGAAAGGCTATACGCCCATGTGCCCGAAACATCTAATTTAGTAAGGTGGCGCACCTGAGAGGATTCGAACCTCTGGCCTCTGCCTTCGGAGGGCAGCGCTCTATCCAGCTGAGCTACAGGTGCCTTGGCCGTTAGCTAACCTTGTTCCGTTCCGGGTGCAACTGCAAATCTGTCGCCCGACATCAGGTTTCACGCGAACAGATCGTGGGCCAGTTCCAGTGCATCGATCAGTGTGTCGACCTCGTCAGTGGTATTGTAAAGCCCGAAGCTGGCGCGGCATGTGGCCGTTACCCCCAGATGATCCATCAACGGACCGGCGCAGTGATGACCGGCGCGAACGGCGACGCCTTTTTTGTCCAGAATGGTCGACACATCATGCGCGTGCCCTGCCCCGTCCAGTGTAAAACTGAAAATAGCGGCCTTGTCCGGGCGTGTGCCCTGCACTTGCACCCAGTTCAGGCCGGTCAGACGCTGCATGGCATAGTCCCGCAAGGCGGATTCGTGGGCGGCAATGTTCTCCATCCCCAGATCCATCATGTAATCCAACGCCACACCCAGTCCGATTGTCTGAACGATCCCGGGTGTACCGGCCTCGAACTTCATCGGCGGATCGTTATAGATCACCTGATCTTTGCTGACCTCTTTGATCATGTCGCCGCCGCCGATAAAGGGGCGCATTTCGGCCATGCGTTCGGACTTGATGTAGATCGCACCTGAACCGGAGGGGCCGTACAGCTTGTGCCCGGTGATGGCATAGAAATCACAGCCGATATCCTGAACGTTGACAGGCATGTGCACGGCACCCTGACTGCCATCCACCAGAACAGGCACCCCTTTTGCGTGGGCTCCTTTTGTGATTGCCTTTACGTCAACGACCGTTCCCAGCACGTTCGAGCATTGCGTCACAGCAACAAGCTTTGTGCGCGGTGTGATGGCGTCAATCACGGCCTGCGGGTCCAGTCCGCCGTCCGGGCCCACATCGACCCACTTCAGGACCACGCCCTGACGTTCGCGCAGGAAATGCCAGGGAACGATATTGGCGTGATGCTCCATGACACTCAGAACGATTTCGTCCCCGGCTTTCAGGCGGGGCATGGCCCAGCCATAGGCGACAAGGTTAATACCTTCGGTCGTGCCGGAATTCAGAACGATTTCATCCTCATCCGCCACACCCAGAAACCGGGCAACCGTGCCGCGGACGGCCTCGTACTTTTCCGTCGCGAGATTGGACAGGTAGTGCAGACCGCGATGCACGTTCGAGTATTCCTCGGCATAGGCGCGGGTAACTGCATCAATCACCACCTGTGGCTTCTGCGCCGAGGCACCATTGTCCAGATAAGTCAGGGGTTTCCCATTCACCTCTCGTGACAGGATGGGAAAATCAGAGCGGATTCTCTGAACATCATACATGGTCATATTCCCTATACGGGCCCGCTTGGGGTCAGGAGGAGGACAAAAGGTATCGCAATCAGCGCGGCCAGCAAGATCAGGCCAAACGCCTTTCCCAAGGATGCGAACTGATGCGCCTCGTTCAGGAAATGCAGGGTGATATAAAAACTGACCAACGCCGTTGCCAGCAACATTGGAACCATCAGGAACGGCAGTGTCATTGCAATGACCAGCGTAACCAGCAAGGCAAGTATCTGGAGGAACTGCAGCCAGATCATCAGAACCATGATGTCTTCAAACGTGGCGCGTCCGCCCAGCCAACGCCATCGCCCAACAAATAGAAAGGATGCGACGCTCAGCAGCATTGCACCCGCTGACGTTACCAGATTCATGAGGACCGGACCGGGTGCCTGGGCCACATCCGGGCCGGACAGCCAGACAAAGTAGTCAAGGCCGAACTGCACAATGGAGTTGAGCACGACAGCCAGAAAAAACGCCAGCCACAGGATCTCGCGCCCTGGGCGTAGTTTCATCAGGCGTCGGGCTGCCTCGGCCGGGCTGACCAAAGTCATCACCGCGAGGTTCCCCAGAAAACTCAGATTCATGTCTCAGGCCTTTGTGCTTGTCTGAGGCCTGACAACCAGAACCAGACAAAGACTGCAACCCAAAGTAGCCCAACTACGGACAAGGTCGGCCCCGGACCGATAAATCCGGCCACCAAACCGTTCAAAAGAACCAACGGCGCGGACGACAGCAACGCCCAGAACAAAGCCAACCGCGCGCCGTAGGCGGAACCGCTCCCACCCATAAGCCGTGCAGCCCAATGAGACACAAGTGCCACAAAATACAGAAGCAATGGCAGTATGATAACCGACCCCAACAAGGCGCCGCCCAGCAGCATGTTCAGCTCGACACCTTCCAGGTGCGCGCGCCGGGCCATTCCAGGCATCTGCGCGACAAAGGCGATTGTGCAGAACGCCATGACAAAAGCCAGCGCCCGGTCTTCACGTGGCCCCATATCCAGAAGCCGGCGCATGACACGCCCCGGCCCCCTGTACGTGGCCACGATATCCGTCGTCACAGGCATCAGCTGCGACGCGCCAGCCAGCCTTCCAGACGGGTCACGATGGCTTGGGCAAGCACCTCGTTTTCAATCTCGTCCACCGCTTCGGCCAGAAAGGCCAGCGTCAGCATGTTCGTGGCGTCTTTGAGCGATACCCCACGCGAACGCAGATAAAACAAGGCCGTTTCGTCAATCGCACCCGATGTGGACCCGTGCGAACAGGCCACATCATCAGCGTAGATTTCCAGTTCGGGCTTGGCCAGAAACTGGCTGTCATCATCCAGCAGCAAGGACTGGCTGATTTGATAGCCGTCAGTTTTCTGAGCACTCGCTTTCACAAGGATTTTGCCCTGGAACACGCCTGTTGCGCCATTCCGCAGAACTTTCTTGAAGACCTGGCGGCTTTCACAATTTACCGCGTCGTGGGTCACGAACACCGTGTCGTCGTGATGGAAATTACCATCTCCGACGCAGGCACCCGCCACATGAGCAACTGCGTCATCGCCAGTCAGCTCGACCACCTGCTCGTTTCGCGTCAGAACTCCGTTCACCGTTAGAGTAAAGGATTTGTAAACCGACTCGTGACCCAAACGCGTGAACATATGCGTGGCTGCGCGGCGCTCATGATCCCGACCCTGCGCACGCACGTGATGCAGCGTGCCGCCGTCGGCAATGTCGATCTCCATGCATTTGTTAAACCGTGAAGCCGCCGGGCCGTTTTCCAGAATGGTCACCTCGGCTCCGCTTTCGACGCGCACGATGTGATGCAACATGGCGTCCGAGGTTTCAGAGGCATGCTGATAGATCAGGCTGATTGGCTTGCTGGGCGTGCCAGTCACGTGAATCGCAACACCATCGGCCGCAAAGGCCGTATTCAACGCCGCCAGAGGCCGCTGAACCGGGGTCTGCCCGCGCGCTTCAAGAACGCCGTACAACTCTTTGGCCCAATGGATATCTTTGCAACAGATGTCTTCGATCCGATCGATCGTCACACCTTCAAGCGTCAGGTCATCGGAATCCTCAGCGCTGAACACACCGTCGATGAACACGATTTTCAACCGGTCGAGATCATGGAACAGCAACGGCTCATCGGACCGGAACAGAGCGGCCTGAGGAGCCTCTGGCGAAATCAGCGTGTCCGGGCGGGTGTATTTCCAATACTCATCGCGCCGTCCCGGCAGGCCCATTTCCAGAACTCGCGCCAGCGCATCTTCGCGGGCGGCACGCGTGCATCCGGCGTCGGGCATGACCAGACTGGCCAGCCGCGCCTCGGTCGCAGTTTGTTTAACTTCGGGCAGCCCCATCAGTTCACCTCGGCCAGAATGTCGGCATAGCCGTTGTTTTCAACTTCCAGCGCCAGTTCCGGGCCGCCGGTTTTGACGATCCGACCGTCTGCCATGATGTGTACGACGTCGGGTTTGATATGGTCCAGCAGACGCTGATAGTGCGTAATCACCAGGAAACCACGGCCTTCGTCGCGCAGTGCGTTCACACCTTCGGCCACCAGTTTCATCGCATCCACGTCCAGACCCGAGTCCGTTTCGTCCAGAATACACATCTTAGGCTCCAGCATCGCCATTTGCAGGATTTCGTTCCGCTTCTTCTCACCACCCGAGAAGCCGACGTTCACAGGGCGCTTGAGCATATCCGCGTCGATCTTCAGCGATTTCGCCTTGGAGCGTACTTCTTTCAGGAAGTCGGCGGCCGAAAGCTCCTCCTCACCGCGCGCCTTGCGCTGAGCGTTTACGGCAGTGCGCAAGAACGTCATGTTGCCGACGCCGGGGATTTCGACTGGGTACTGGAACGCCAGAAAAATACCCGCAGCGGCACGCTCTTCCGGTTCCATTTCCAGAAGATCCTCGCCGTCCAGGGTGGCCGAGCCTTCGGTCACTTCGTAGCCATCGCGGCCCGAGAGTACGTAGCTGAGTGTCGACTTGCCCGAGCCGTTCGGACCCATAATCGCATGCACTTTACCTGCCTCGACGGTCAGGTCGACGCCTTTGAGGATTTGCTTCTCCTCTTCCTCAAGTTTCACGTGCAGGTTCTTGATTTCCAGCATTTTTTGTCCTTTTGCGTACCGCAAGGGGCATCCGATAGCCCCAGTCAATGTCTATCCCAGCATCCGGCGCATGAGGCGTGCAGCAACCCATCCCAGGATCGCTCCTCCACCGACTGCCCAAACCGGGTTGATGAAGTCCATGTGATTGATGTTGACATAGGCAACACCCAGCAATCCGCCCAAAACCGGGAGTGCGTAACCCAACAGGGTCAACACGTCATCCTTTCGGATGGTCTTGCCAGGCTTACGAGCCATCAGCCAACCGAGCCTTCGAGAGAAATGGCAACCAGCTGCTGCGCTTCCATCGCGAATTCCATCGGCAGCGCCTGAAGCACGTCCTTGCAGAATCCGTTGACGACCAGCGCCACGGCCTCTTCCTCGTCCATACCGCGCTGGCGGCAGTAGAACAGCTGGTCGTCATCCACCTTGGACGTGGTCGCTTCGTGCTCAACCCGGCTCGAGTTGTTCTTGACCTCGATATACGGCACCGTGTGGGCCCCGCATTTGTCGCCGATCAGCAAACTGTCGCACTGGGTATAGTTGCGGCTGTCCTTGGCTTTGGGGTGCATCGACACCAGCCCGCGATAAGTGTTCTGAGCCTTACCCGCGCTGATCCCCTTGGACACAATCCGCGACTTGGTGTTCTTGCCCAGATGAACCATCTTCGTACCGGTATCGGCCTGCTGATAGTTGTTGGTGATGGCGATCGAGTAGAACTCGCCCTGACTGTCATCACCGCGCAGGATGCAGGACGGATACTTCCAGGTCACGGCAGAACCGGTCTCGACCTGCGTCCACATCACCTTGGACCTGTCACCCCGGCAATCGGCGCGCTTGGTCACGAAGTTGTAAATGCCGCCCTTGCCGTTCTCATCCCCGGGGAACCAGTTCTGAACGGTCGAATATTTCACCTCGGCATCTTCTTCGACGATGATTTCGACCACGGCTGCGTGCAGCTGCGCAGTGTCGCGCTGCGGCGCAGTGCAGCCTTCCAGGTAGGACACATACGAGCCCTTGTCGGCGATGATCAGAGTCCGCTCGAACTGACCGGTGTTTTCCGCGTTGATGCGGAAATAGGTGCTCAGCTCCATCGGGCAGCGCACGCCCGGGGGGATGTATACGAACGATCCGTCCGAGAACACGGCAGAGTTCAAAGTGGCATAAAAGTTGTCGGATACCGGAACCACGGTGCCGAGATATTTTTTGACAAGTTCGGGATGCTCTTTGATCGCCTCTGAAATCGAACAGAAGATCACACCGGCCTTTTTCAGTTCTGCCTGAAAGGTCGTGCCGACAGAAACCGAGTCAAAAACCGCGTCCACCGCGACTTTGCGTCCCTCTGCAGGGGCGTCTTCCGCCCCTTCAACGCCAGCCAGAATCATCTGTTCTTTCAGTGGGATACCCAGCTTTTCGTATGTGGCCAACAGCTTAGGGTCGACGTCATCCAGCGACTTGGGCTTCTCTTCCATCGACTTGGGGCGGGCATAGTAATACTGATTCTGAAAGTCGATCTTGGGATAATTGACCATCGCCCAGGTCGGTTCGTCCATCTGGGTCCAGCGGTCAAACGCGGCCAGGCGCCATTCAGTCATCCATTCCGGCTCTTCATTCTTTTCTGAGATCAGGCGGACGATATCCGGGTTCACGCCCTTGGGCGCGTATTCCATTTCGATTTCGGTTTCCCAGCCGTACTTGTAGGTTCCGACCTCACGCACCGCATCCACGGTTTCCTGATCGACACCTTCTTTTACCTGGGTCTGGTCCAAAGCGGCCATATGACACCCTCCGTCAGATCACGCGGCACGCGCGCGATGCTTTTTCTCTTTTTCAAGCCACGTTTCGGCGAAACGCAGCACATCTTCTTCACTCGTCCGAGGACCCAGCGACACGCGGATCGCGCTTGCGGCCGTCACCTCGTCATATCCCATGGCGGTCAATACGGTGCTGGCCCGAACCTTTCCGCTTGAACAGGCCGAACCCGCGCTGACCGCAAATCCTGACAGATCCATCTGCATGACTTGCGTTTCGCCCTTCCAACCGGGCGACGCGAAACACAATGTGTTTGGAAGGCGCTCGTGACCTTTTCCGACAAAAATAGTCGATTTGGAGCCGGCCTCAAGAGCGTTTTCTAGAATATTTCTAAATTCTGCGATTTGATCCCAGACGCCGTTGGCCAGATCCCGCGCGGCTGCTTCAGCTGCAGCCCCGAACCCGGCAATTCCTATGACATTTTCCGTCCCGGATCGACGCCCCATTTCTTGCCCGCCACCCTTGATCTGGGCCGGCAGATCCGTTCCGCGTTTCATCACAACCGCACCAACACCATTGGGTCCACCCATCTTATGGGCCGAGATCAGGGCCATCTGCACATTCAGCCAGTTGAACGCCACCGGAAGTTTGCCAAAAGCTTGCGTGGCATCCGTAACGGCCAGCCCCGCAGGCAAGGATTGCACGACACCGGTTTCAGAATTGGCCAGTTGCAAGCTTGAGTTCTCGGGTTCAAGCACTTTAACTTCACCTGAAGGAAGAACCGACAAATCTTCAACGACCCATGACCTTACGGCATTATGTTCAACTGCTGATCCGTGCAGTCCGCGCCCCGACAACGCCAAAGCAGCGCCTTCTGTGGAGCCAGAGGTAAACACGATGTCCGCCCCATCAGCCCCAAATGCGGCCGCCACCTGAGCGCGTGCGCGTTCAACAAGCGCTTTAGCGGCACGTCCTTCCGCGTGGACAGATGACGGGTTTCCGCAGACATCCATCGCCGCGATCATCGCGTCGCGCGCCTCGGGCCGCAACGGCGTGGTAGCGTTATGGTCCAGATAAATGCGATTCATAGATGCATCTTTTCCAAGTTAGAAGCACAAGCCGTTTTGCCGCCCGAGATACTCATTTTTTATTCGTCCACAACCGCAAACAGACTGGGAACCGCCGGGCACGGTGCCAGGTCGTTCTTGATGACATCCGAGAGACGCGTCTGATGCAGAAACACATAGACATTCGCGCTGAGACTTTCCCACAGACGGTTGGTCAGGGATTGGGCCCGGCTTCCCGATGAAGCCCCCGAAGCACCCGCGCCCTTTTGCAGAGCATCCAGGGACTCATCCACTGCGGCCAGAATTTCGACAACGCGGATTTCTGACGCAGGGCGTGCCAGTCGGTAACCACCCCCCGGTCCGCGAACCGAAGCCACCAGTTCTGCGCGCCGGAGCTTGACGAATAACTGCTCAAGATACGGCAGGGAAATGTCTTGCCGTTCAGAGATTTCACCCAGAGTCACAAGCCCGTCTGTCGGTTGCAAAGCGATATCAGCCAGTGCAACCATTGCGTAGCGGCCTTTGGTCGACAGCTTCATTCACTTTCCTTCGTGGCAAGTTCAGTGCGAAATCATTGACGCCGCCGCTACCAATGCGTATCTCCGTCAGGCAGCGTCATACGCAATGCAACGTAATTAGAACCGTTCTAAGGTGTCCGACGATAACCGTCAAGTATTTCCGGCCGCCAGTAGTACAAAGACAGGACTAAAGCACATATGCCCGAGGTGATCTTTCCCGGACCAGAAGGCCGCCTGGAAGGCCGCTACCACCCGCAAAAGGAAAAAGACGCACCGATCGCCATCGTGTTGCACCCGCATCCTCAATTTGGCGGGACCATGAACAACAAGGTGGTCTACAACCTGCATTACGCGTTCTATAACATGGGCTTCACCGTGTTGCGGTTCAATTTCCGCGGCGTGGGCCGCAGCCAGGGTGAATACGATCAGGGCGTGGGTGAACTGAGCGATGCGGCATCCGCGCTGGATTACCTGCAATCGATGAACAACAACTCCAAGCATTGCTGGGTTGCTGGGTTTTCATTCGGCGCATGGATCGGAATGCAACTGCTGATGCGTCGCCCGGAAATCACCGGTTTCATCAGCGTGTCGCCCCCGGCAAACATGTATGACTTTTCATTCCTGGCGCCCTGCCCGTCTTCGGGCCTGATCATCAACGGCACCTCGGACAGGGTCGCACCGCCGGCCGATACCACTTCGCTTGTCAGCAAGCTGCACGAACAAAAAGGTATCACCATCACGCATACCGAGGTGGAAGGCGCAGACCACTTCTTCCAGGACCGCCATATGGATACGCTGATCGATACCACAACCGACTACGTAAAGCGCCGCCTGACCGAGAACACCCGCTGATGTCGGACACCATCGGCACTCTGGCGGCAAGGCTGGCCGAAGATACGTTGAAGGTTATGGATGAAACCGGCAATGACCGGTTCTTTGTGGAAGTTGGCGAGGTTCTTGCGGCGGCTTCCCAATCATTGGAAGAGGCGTTCCTGACTGAAATCCGGGTCCGTATGGCCGAGCGCAAGGCGCGGCAATTCCTGGTCAAACACCTGTCCGCACATCGCTCGAAACTCAAGGCTATTGAAAAACAATGACTGACAGACTGTCCGCACAGATCGCGTTTCTGAAACAAGCGGACAGGCTGAAATCAGTTGATCGGGCAAATACACTGCTGGATCAGTCCCGGCACGAAAACTCAGCGGAACACAGCTGGCATCTGGCGTTGTGGGCTTTGGTGATGGCGCCCTTGGCTGAGGATGATGTCGATATTGATCGCGTCATCCGAATGCTTCTGCTGCACGATCTGGTCGAAATCATCGTTGGCGATCATCCGATCCATCTGGCGACAGATTGGTCAGCAGTGGAGCAGGCAGAACGGGCTGCCGCCGAAACGCTTTTTGGCTTGCTACCGTTCGATCAGGCCTCGGAGTTCCTGTCCCTTTGGGCGGAGTTCGAGGCCGATGCGACACCTGATGCCCGTTTCGCCAAAATCCTTGATCGGTGCCAGCCGATGTTTCAGGTGCTTTGCGCACCAAATCCTGATCCCGAACACCTGACCGTTGTGCAGGACAATCTGGATGGTGGACGCGCTGCCTATCTCGAAACCGCATTTCCGTTTGCGTACCGACGGTCCCGGGCAATGCTGGATGGCGCAGACCTGCAACAAACCGATCCTTTCTGGGACCGACTGCCGTTTCTGGCCGAAACGGATCAGTTGAAAACTGTCTACCGCGCGTCGCGTCTTTTATATGATCCGAGGTTCGAAAACTCGGCCGAGCATTCCTGGCACATCATGCTCTATGCCTGGGTCCTGTCGGAATACTCGGATCCATCTGTTTCAATCGATCGGGTTCTGCGCATGCTGTTGCTGCATGACATCGTCGAAATTGACGCCGGTGATCACCCAATCCACGGACAGGTCGATCACGCCGCGCAGGCCGCCGAGGAAGAAGCCGCAGCCGAACGTCTGTTCGGACTTTTGCCAGCAACACAACGGGATACGTTCCAGTCATTGTGGCGAGAATTTGAAGCGGCGCAGAGCCCGGACGCCCAGTTCGCAAAGGCGGTTGACCGGTTTCAGGCACCGATCGGAAACCTGGAAACCCAAGGCGGCACCTGGGCCGACTACAACGTCACTTTTGGGCAAATCGAAAAGCGGGTGGGCGTTCCCATTCAACGCGGGGCTCCGCGGCTGTGGGGCTGGCTCAGACCCAGAATTGCCGAGTTTTTCGAAGTTACGGCCGGATAAGGGCGCATCAAAAAGAAAAAGGGGCAAAAGCCCCTTTTTCTGGCGTTTCGCGGACACTTAAACCTGTGTACCCTTTAACCGTTCAACAACCTGGGCTGCATCATTGTCGACGGACCCCCCGTCTGCAAGCCACCCTAGCGCCGCTACCAACACCGATAAAATAATGACGGTTCTTGCAAAATTCGTCATGACAAACTCTTCAAACTACTAAACTTAAAACAAAAGCTGACCTATCACATTCAGACTTCTGCAAATAGTCTGGTAATCCTGACCTTTGGTCGCCTTTCGACGTCTACTGTCGTTGCCCCGCATGACAGAAAATTCTTGCCGTTTGACAGGTTTTTATGCTCAAGCACACCTGAACATTCGTTGTGAGAGTTTTCCATTGCCCAAAGCCTATCTCTTCCTTCTTGTAGCCGTTTTGTCCGAGACGATCGGAACCACAGCATTGCAGGCCAGCCAGCAGTTTACACGCTTCTGGCCGTCGGTTCTGGTTGTTGTGGGCTATGGGTTCGCCTTTTACTTCATGGCACTGACACTGAAATTCATGCCGGTTGGCGTCGTTTACGCAATCTGGTCTGGGCTTGGAATATTTTTGATCGCCATCATTGGCTTCGTGGTGTTCGGCCAAAGGCTGGACTGGCCAGCCGTGATCGGATTGACCTTTATTCTATCCGGAATCCTGATCATTCATCTGTTTTCCAAGACCGCAGGCCACTGAACGCGCGTTAGGGCTGGTATATTTTGTCGCGCCGCGTTATGCGCGCGACAACTTCCAGTTCAAAGGCTGACCTCTCATGGACCTGCGCAATATCGCAATCATCGCTCACGTTGACCACGGCAAGACGACCCTGGTGGATGAGCTGCTCAAACAATCCGGTGCTTTCCGGGAAAACCAGGCCGTAGCCGAACGCGCCATGGACAGCAACGATCTGGAACGCGAACGTGGCATCACCATTCTGGCCAAAGCAACCTCGGTCGAATGGAAAGGTACGCGCATCAACATCGTCGACACCCCCGGCCACGCCGATTTCGGTGGCGAGGTTGAGCGTATCCTCAGCATGGTGGATGGCGTTGTCCTGCTGGTTGACGCTGCCGAAGGACCCATGCCGCAGACCAAGTTCGTGACTTCCAAGGCGCTGGCGCTGGGACTGCGTCCCATTGTGGTTCTGAACAAGGTTGATAAGCCGGATGCAGAACCCGACCGGGCTCTGGATGAATGCTTCGACCTGTTTGCCAACCTTGGCGCCGACGATGACCAGCTGGATTTCCCGGCCATGTATGCCTCGGGCCGTTCGGGCTGGGCCGACATGGAACTGGACGGGCCGCGCAAGGACCTGACCGCCCTGTTCGACCTAATTGTCGATCACGTCCCTGCCCCAAAGCAGGCAGAGAAGAAAAACGAGCCCTTCCGCATGCTCGCCACCACATTGGGCAGCGACCCCTTCATCGGCCGCATCCTGACCGGTCGCGTGGAAAGTGGCACGCTGAAGGCAGGCGACAGCCTCAAGGCGCTCAGCCGGGACGGTAAATTGATCGAGAACTTCCGCGCGTCCAAAATTCTCGCCTTCCGCGGCCTGAGCCAGCAGCCGATCGATGTGGCCGAAGCCGGCGACATTGTCACCATCGCAGGTATGAGCAAGGCCACCGTGGCGGACTCGCTGGTGTCGCCTCAGGTTGACGATGCCCTGCCCGCGCAACCGATCGACCCGCCGACCATCACAGTGACCTTCGGGATCAACGATTCTCCGCTTGCCGGACGCGACGGGAAAAAGGTCCAGTCTCGGGTGATCCGGGACCGTCTTATGAAAGAAGCCGAGTCCAACGTTGCCATTCGCGTCACCGACACGCCCGGCGGCGAAGCATTCGAGGTCGCAGGCCGCGGCGAATTGCAGATGGGCGTTCTGATTGAGAACATGCGACGTGAAGGGTTCGAACTCAGCATCTCACGCCCGCAGGTTCTTTTCCGTGAGGAAAACGGGCAACGGCTGGAGCCGGTTGAAGAAGTCACCATTGATGTGGATGACGAATACTCCGGAGCCGTAATCGAAAAGGTAACAGGTGCACGTAAAGGTGAACTGGTCGAGATGCGCCCTGCTGGTGCGGGCAAAACCCGCATCATTGCTCACGTCCCCTCTCGTGGTCTCATCGGGTATCATGGCGAATTCCTGACCGACACGCGTGGAACCGGCGTTCTGAACCGCGTCTTCCATGGTTGGGCGGCACACAAAGGCCCTATCCCCGGTCGGCGTGCCGGTGTTCTGATCTCGATGGAAAACGGCCAGGCGGTCGCCTATGCGCTGTGGAACCTTGAAGAGCGTGGCCGCATGTTCGTTGCCCCTCAGACCGACGTGTATCAGGGCATGGTGATCGGTGAACATTCGCGCGACAACGATCTGGAAGTGAACCCTTTGAAAGGCAAGAAGCTGACCAACGTGCGTGCCAGCGGTTCGGACGACGCCGTGCGTCTGACGCCGCATGTACAGTTTTCTCTGGAAGAGGCGATTGCCTATATCGACGATGACGAATTGGTCGAAGTCACTCCCAACGCGGTCCGCCTGCGTAAGCGTTTTCTGGACCCGCATGAGCGTAAACGTATGGCAAAATCAGCCTGATCAACTGCAGGCTGCACATGTCCGCCTCGGAAACAATGGCGATTGTGTGGCATATTTGCTTCCAATAAAGATTAAAACTAAAAAGCGGAAACCTGGGCAGATTGCCCGGTTTCCTTTGAAAAGAATAATATCTCACCCTTAAATTGTATTAATTCGCAACCACTCGCCCAAACTACATCTTGTGGTTTGGTTTTTATCAAGGTGTATTTGCGTCAATTGTGTGATGCTCTTCATACACGTCTTGAATGAGACGGTGCATATGATCGGCATGGTTGAGTAAAAAGTACCAAGGAGTGCAAAATGGGAACCCTGTCCCGCAACTTTCCGATTTACCTCGTGGCGACTGCTTTCTTCGTTGTTTCGGCTGACAAGTCTTTCGCTGCCGGTGTGTGCGACGTAAAAACTGCGCGCCAGTCCGGCGCATCATCTCAAGTCTTGTGCGAATGTGATGCGGTTACGAGTAGAATGATACGTTATGTCCAACGTCGCGCCGATTTCGACAAGATCCTGGCACGACTTGGCGCTGAGTGTGCACCTCTGGCTGCACTGCTTACGGATTTTCCAACAGCGTCTACCGGAAACTCAAATCAAAGATCCGGAGACGGTCACCCAGATGAGAACCGCGATACCGGTACTCCCGGCGGAGAAAACTCGGGCGGCGAAGTTGAGGCGACCGGTCCAAGTGGTGGTCCAGAAACCACAGGAGGAGGAACTCCCGGTGGTGAACAGCCAGGTGGCGAACAGCCCGGTGGTGAGCAGCCAGGTGGCGAGCAGCCAGGTGGCGAGCAGCCAGGTGGCGAGCAGCCCGGTGGTGAACAGCCAGGTGGTGAGGAGCCGGGTGGTGAAGAACCAGGTGGCGAGGAGCCGGGTGGTGAAGAACCAGGTGGCGAGGAGCCGGGCGGTGAAGAACCAGGCGGTGAAGAAGAACCAACGTGAGGAACCACGGAAGTTGCGGTCAGACGTCCGGGTTTGATCCTAGATAGCTCAGTTAGCAGCGCACACGAATCTCTTCGTGTTCTGAAATCTGCCTGAAAAACATGGGTGCAAAGAGTTTGCACCCATGCAACGTGTCTCAGCAACTCAAATACGGTGCGTTGGGCTCAGCTATGACCGTAAACACCCACCCAGTGGCTAGGTCGTTTTGGGTCCTGCATGCGAAGAAACAGGTACCGCGTCGCTGTCCAGTGCTTGATCCGGTTTGTGAGGTTGTCCAATACCAAATCGCCATTGGCTGAACGATAAACCAGAACTGCATGCGGCCCCCGACGTCTGTCCAATACTGTAGCGATTAACAGTTTGCTTGGATCTACCCCTGCGTGGATCAAATCTCTTTTCTTTAGCAAGGCGAAGTCTTCGCAATCACCGCCTCTTGCCGTTGGCAGTGCCCATCTCTCTCGGGTGTTATACTGGGACTGATCGGTAACTTCGCGGGTCGAGTTATTCACGCGCCGATTAACCTGCTCCACAACCTTCAATTCCTGTTGACTGGACATGGATACAGAACGTTTTCCTACACAGGCCCAATTATATTGACTGCAAAGATTGATGGCGCCGGAAGGTGGCGGTGAAGATGCGACACTTGGAATAAAGCCGCCCTCGGATGCGTGTGCTGTCGGGGCCGCGAAAAACGTGCAGATACTCAAGATGCAAACGGTCGTGACGCCCGCCGATATTGGGAAAACTCTGGTGCGGAAGCGCTTCGCAAGTGTAATAAATAGTGACATTCCTACACCCCAATCCTGTGTTTTTTGCACGATCACGCATTAAACAGGGCCGCACTCCGTCTTGCGAAACGACCTGCGAACATCCCAGCTTGGGCAATCACTTTAAAAAATTGGACGGAAAAAAGGGCGAAAATTCGATCTTCAATCTGGCTTTTTCGCGCTAGAAATTAGATGGCGCGGTCACAATTACGGCGCGAAACCTTCAAGACTGTGCGATCCCATATGATTAAGATATTGTTATTGTTAAATAAAAATAGCGCGACCCATATAGGCGGGCCGCGCTTTTAAAATGGATTGTGACATAGGCTAAAGATTGCCGATCTGTCGCCGTATCCTAGAGAAATCTACAAGACGAGCTTTGTAAACTGACAGTTACTCAGTGATTTCAACCACAACCAGCTCGCGCTCGCTCGCCTCACGGGCATGATTCAGCGCTTGCTGGTAGTCGTCCGAGTTGTAGCACTCGACCGCTGCTTCTAGTGACGGGAAGCGGGCGACAACATTGCGAGGACGCTCTTTGCCTTCCAGTTGAACGTAACGCGCAGCACGGGCAATAAACTCACCCCCGTGCTTCGCGATGGCTGGCCCGGCCAACTCGGCGTATTTTCCATATGCCTCGGCATCAGTCACTGTTACGTGCGCAATCCAGAGTGCAGCCATTTTATCCTCCCAATACCTGTTCCGCAGCCTTGATCGCCGCATCCGAATTCGAGGCGTCCTTGCCTCCGCCCTGCGCCATATCCGGACGGCCACCGCCGCCCTTTCCGCCCAGTTCAGCCACGGCAGCCCGCACCAAGTCGACTGCGGAGACTCGATCCGTCAGATCTGGCGTGACACCTGCCGCGACGGCCGCCTTGCCGCCGGCGTCGGCGATCAGCAGCACCGCCCCTGACCCGAGGCGGCTTTTGTGTTCGTCGATCAGCGACGGAAGATCTTTCCCGGAAACACCGCTCAAGGCCTGAGCCAGGAATTTGACGCCGTTCACCTGCTTGGCCTCTGCGCCACCGCCGGTCGACGGACCAGCCATGGCAAGATCACGGCGCAACTGAGCGACCTCATTTTGCAAGGACTTTCGTTCATCCAGCAGGGACTTCACACGCCCCACAACATCGTCAGGCTGAGCCTTCAGTTCCAACGCGATCAGGGCGACGCGGTGATCCTGTGCCGACAGATATCGGAACGCTTCATCCCCGGTCAGGGCTTCGATCCGGCGTACACCCGCACTACTGGCACTGTCACCAAGCACAACGAATGTGCCGATGTCCCCAGTCTGGCGGACATGCGTTCCGCCACACAGTTCGATCGACCAGGTTTCCCCGTCGCTGCCTTTGCCAGTCGGCGCCTTGCCCATCGACACCACGCGGACTTCATCGCCATATTTTTCGCCGAACAATGCCTGCGCGCCAAGTTCGCGCGCATCGTCGGGCGTCATGATCCGAGTTTCGACGGCCGAGTTCTGGCGAATGAAATCATTCACCTCTCGTTCGACTTTCTTAACCTCTTCCAGTGTCAGAGCCTTGGAATGGCTGAAGTCGAACCGCAGCCGATCCGCTGCGTTGAGCGAGCCGCGCTGCGCCACATGATCGCCCAGCGTTTCGCGCAAAGCCTCATGCAGCAGGTGCGTGGCCGAATGGTTCGCGCGAATTGCCGTGCGGCGGACGTGATCGACCTCAAGTTCGACTGCGTCGCCCTTGGAAAGCGTACCTTGATCCACGGTCACCTTGTGGGCGTAGACTTTGCCGTCGGCGAATTTTCTGGTGTCTTCGACAAACGCCACATCATCACGGTCCTCCAGACGGCGAATTTCGCCTGTGTCGCCGATCTGACCACCGGCTTCGCCATAGAACGGCGTCTGGTTCACAACGACCCAGCCGCTGCCGCCCTGCCCGATTTTTTCGACCAAAGAACCATCAACAATCAGCGCGGCGATCTGACCTTCGGCCTTTTCGGTGTCGTATCCCAGAAAATCCGTAGCCCCGGCAGCATCGAGAACATCGAACCACACAGCCTGATCCGCCGATTCTCCGGACCCGGCCCAGGCGGCGCGCGCCTTGGCCTTCTGTTCGGCCATGGCCGCATCGAAACCGTCGGTATCGACTGTCCGACCCTTTTCGCGCAGCGCGTCCTGCGTCAGGTCAAGTGGAAAGCCATAGGTGTCATAAAGTTTGAACGCGGCATCGCCGGGCAGCGGCGCGCCCTCAGGCAGTCCGGACATCTCGTCGTCCAGCAACTTCAATCCGCGGTCCAGGGTTTGCTTGAAACGGGTTTCTTCAAGCAGCAAAGATTCCTCGATCAGCGATTGCGCCTGCCCCAGTTCGGTGTATTGCGCGCCCATCAGTTGGACCAGCGTAGGCACAAGGCGGTGCATAACCGGGTCCTTGGCACCCAGCAGATGGGCATGCCGCATGGCCCGGCGCATAATTCGACGAAGAACATAACCACGCCCGTCGTTTGAAGGCATTACGCCATCGGCAATCAGGAACGAGGTTGACCGCAGGTGATCCGCGATAACGCGGTGATGCACGTTCTGGTCACCGTACGGATCCACGCCGGTTGCCTCCGCGGACGCTTCGATCAGCGTCTTGAACAAGTCGGTGTCATAGTTGTCGTGGCTGCCCTGCATAAGCGCACCAATCCGTTCCAGCCCCATGCCGGTGTCGATCGACTGCATGTCGAGTTCAACCATCGAACCGTCTTCGAACTGTTCGTTCTGCATGAAAACGATGTTCCAGATTTCGATGAACCGGTCTCCATCTTCCTCGGCCGAACCCGGAGGACCGCCCCAGATATGATCACCATGATCATAGAAAATCTCGGTGCACGGGCCGCACGGGCCAGTCGGCCCCATCTGCCAGAAGTTGTCATTGGTTGCGATGCGGATTATCCGGTCTTCGGGCACACCGACCTTTTTCCAGATTTCGAACGCCTCATCATCGGTGTGATACACCGTTGTCAGCAAACGGCTTTTGTCGATCCCAAATTCCTTGGTGATCAACTCCCACGCAAACGGGATTGCATCATTCTTGAAGTAATCGCCGAATGAAAAGTTCCCAAGCATCTCAAAGAACGTGTGATGCCGCGCGGTGTATCCCACATTGTCCAGATCGTTGTGCTTGCCGCCCGCACGCACACATTTCTGCGCAGTAGTGGCACGCTGATAATCGCGAGTTTCAACTCCGGTAAACAGGTTTTTGAACTGCACCATGCCCGAGTTGACAAACATCAGTGTCGGGTCGTTGCGTGGGACCAGCGGGCTGGATGCCACCACTTCGTGCCCCTGTTTTGCAAAGTAGTTCAGGAAGGTGGATCGGATATCGTTCAGCGTGGGCATAAGGCTCTCTCAGCGCGCAATCATCTTGGTCTGCGAAGGTTTAGCCCCGTGCCCTCGCAGTGTCCACAGCATTGGTTTGGCGGAACGAAACAAGACGACCCCGGAGGACCGCCCTGTTCCGTGCTTTCTAGATCCTTCTGAAAGGAACCGTGGGATTTCTGTCGTTCGCTTCGGCGCGACGATTACGCTTCGAGAATATCATCCTCGTCCGCATTGGGGGGCATTTCGAAATCCAGACCGTGAGCCGCGCGTATCTTGTCCTCGATATCCAGCGCCACGCGGGCGTTGTCACGCAGGAACTGCTTGGCGTTTTCCCGACCCTGCCCGATCCGTTCGTCGCCATAGCTGAACCACGAACCCGACTTCTCGACCACACCGGCTTTGACGCCGAGGTCCAGCAACTCACCCATCTTGCTGATGCCTTCGCCATACATGATGTCGAATTCAACCTGCTTGAAGGGCGGCGCCACCTTGTTCTTCACGACCTTGACGCGGGTCTGGTTGCCAACCACTTCATCCCGATCCTTGATCGCGCCAATACGGCGAATATCCAGACGGACCGAGCTGTAGAATTTCAGCGCGTTACCACCAGTGGTGGTTTCCGGGCTGCCAAACATGACGCCGATCTTCATCCGGATCTGGTTGATGAAGATCACCATGCACTTCGAACGACTGATCGAGCCGGTCAGTTTACGCATTGCCTGGCTCATCAGACGGGCCTGCACGCCGACACTGCTGTCGCCCATGTCGCCTTCGAGTTCCGACTTCGGCGTCAGTGCCGCAACCGAATCGACGACAACCATGTTCACGGCCCCTGATCGTACCAGCGTATCGGTAATCTCAAGCGCCTGCTCGCCGGTGTCAGGCTGCGAGATCAGTAGTTCATCAAGGTCGACGCCCAGCTTACGGGCATATTGCGGATCCAGCGCGTGTTCGGCATCCACAAACGCACAGACACCACCGCGCTTTTGCTGTTCGGCAATGCAGTGAAGGGTCAGCGTGGTCTTGCCCGAGCTTTCCGGGCCGTAGATTTCCACGATCCGGCCCATCGGAAGACCGCCAATACCCAACGCGATGTCCAATCCCAGCGATCCGGTTGAGCTTGCTTCGATGTCCTGCCTGGCGTCTTCGCCTAGCTTCATGATCGACCCCTTGCCGAACTGGCGTTCGATCTGGGCCAGGGCGCTGTCCAGCGCCTTTTGCTTGTCTGCGTTTTTCTTGTCGCTCATCGTCAGAAGATCCGCCATTGTCCTGTCGCTTTCCCTTTTGTCACACCCTTGAACGGGCGGCAATCGCTGCTTTGTTCGCCTCTTGTTCCTTATGGGACCAAAAGCAGAACATTTCAACAAAAACTTATGTAACTCACTGTTCTGGAATTGTGTTAAAGATCCGTTTACGCCAATCTGCACCAAGTCCGAATGCAGGAAGGGTGCGGGTAAATGCTTGTTTTTTATAAAGAACGACTGGCTTTTTTGTCTGTCCCCAAAACCGGCAGCACCGCCTATCACACCGCGCTGCGGGATCATGCGGATATCGTCGTCACTGGCCCGCCTGAACTCAAGCATGCGCCCGTTCGCCGCTACGATCGCTTTTTTCAGCACATTTTCCGCAAAGTGTTCGATACCGAGATGGAAATCATGGCCGTTGTACGCGAACCCGTAGATTGGCTGGGCAGTTGGTACAGGTTTCGCAGCCGCCAGGATCGCGTTAGTCACCCGCACTCAACACGTGGCCTGACTTTTGATGAATTCGTTCAAGCCTACATGCAGACCCCGCGACCTGAGTTTGCGGATGTCGGCAGTCAAAGCCAGTTCTTTCGCACCCGCAGCAATGGTTTCGGCGCACGTCACGTTTTCAAATACGAGCATCAGGACAAAATTCTGGACTTTCTTCAGGACCGTCTGAACGTCAAAATTGATCTGCAGTGGGAGAATGTGTCTCCTCCTGGCGACCTGGCCCTGTCAGAAGAAACCGAACAGACGTTCCGCAACATACATGGCGCCGAGTTCGCCCTGCATGACTCCGCGCTCTAAGTCGTTCAATTCAGTTGCTGGAAGACCGCTTCAGTCAACTGATTCAACGAAAACGGCTTGGGCAGGAAGGTCGATCTGGCGATTTCGGGACCTGAACCGCTGAACGCGCCTTCGGTATAACCTGACATGAAGATCACGCTGACATCGGGCCGGGTTTCCATCGCTTTGCGCACCCATGTCGGCCCGTCCAACCCCGGCATGACGACATCAGTTACGAATGCGTCGACTTTCAGAGTGGAATCTTCGAGCAGGCGCAAAGCCTCTTCGCCGGAATCCGCTTCAAGCACCTTGTACCCCTTCAACCTCAATGCGCGCGTGGCAAAAGCGCGAACGGGCGCTTCGTCCTCGACCAGCAAGACAACACCGTCACCCTGTTTTGCATTTTGCGGAATCCGACTATCCTGCTGCGCCGGCGCTGGCTCAGCCGGGGCCACCGAAACCGGCAGAATTACAGTGAACTCGGTTCCGAAGCCCTGGGCACTGTCGACAAAGATGAAGCCGCCGGTCTGTTTTACGATTCCATAAACAGTCGACAGGCCCAACCCGGTGCCTTCGCCAGTTCTTTTGGTTGTGTAAAACGGCTCAAAAACCTTTTGCAGCTTGTCCGCTGCAATTCCGACACCGCTGTCGATCACCTTGACCGTCACATACTCGCCCGGCGGAACGGTCGCCCGGTCCCGCCTAAGCGGCTGGGCCATCTCGATGACCTCGGTTTCAATTCGAATTTCCCCGCCTTCAGGCATCGCGTCCCGCGCATTGACAACCAGGTTCATAAACACCTGCTCAAGCTGCCGCTTGTCCGCCCGAACTGGCTTGAGCACCGGATCATGGCTGAGCGTCAATCGGATTTTTTCCCCGACAAGACGGTTCAGAAGATGGATGAGATCGGAAATCGTGTCGCGCAGATCCAACGCTTCGGGTCTGAGGGTTTGTTTGCGGGAAAATGCCAACAACTGGCTGACAAGCGCCGCAGCGCGATTGGCGTTCTGGTTGATCTGAACAAGATCACCGTAGTTCGGATCATTCTGATCGTGCCTCAGTAACAGCAAGTCACAGTGACCCGAGATCGCCGTCAGAAGGTTGTTGAAATCATGCGCAACGCCACCGGCCAATTGTCCGACCGCCTGCATTTTTTGCCCCTGCACAAACTGGGCTTCAAGCGTCTTCAGTTCGGTCGCGTCGTTCAGAACCGCAATCAGGCAAACCTGCCCTTCATGCAGGACACGGCTAAGTGTAACCTGGATAAAGATATCCTTGTCCTTCCGCGTCAGTTTCAGGAACTCGGAACGCGGGCCATCCTCACCGGCGACCGTGCGTGACAGCCAATCGGGAACCGGCTGCCCCAGCCCCTGCATGATTGCGACGACATTGGTCACACCGGGCTCAATATCTCCGATCAGTTTGTTGGCCAATATGTTGGCTTCAAGAATGCATCCGTCAGGAGAGAGACAAAGAACCGGCACAGGCAAATCCGAGAATGTCATCCGGGTCCGGCTTTTGGGCGCGATTTTCAGCGGCAAAAGGGCAAGATCGCGCACCATACCCGATCGCGAAACCTGAACAAACGTTCCAGGGACAGCGCCCTCACCTGTCTTGATCTGCAGAATGCTGCCCGGCTCGGGAACGTCACCGGCAATGGCCTGATCCAACGTTTCGGGTTGTCCCCCCAACAGTGCCTGCGCAGCGCTATTGGCTTGCAGAACGGATCCGTTTCTACCTTCCGTCAGAACTGGAATATCCAAACCTTCCCAACGCGAACTTTCGTCCAATCCGAACCGCCAACAGTACAACCCATTGCCAAAGCCAAAAACGCTGACAGGGATGGTCGAACCCAGCGTCACGGCATCCTCGCGCGCACGGCCATTTTGGGCGACCTTCGATTGCAGCCGCAACAAGAGTGCTGCGGGGTTGGCAAAGACAGATCGCAGACAATGGTCGAGACGCTGCCCCTGCGTTGCACCAAACCGCCTGACGGCTGCCTGGTTGATGATCTGAATATTACCCTGACTGTCCGCGATCAGACATGGGGACAAGTCATTTTCAACAAACGCCGCCATAACGGATTTTGCGTTTCTTGCGCA
The DNA here is from genome assembly GCF_056537185.1 of Ruegeria sp. CG4. NCBI lineage: Bacteria > Pseudomonadati > Pseudomonadota > Alphaproteobacteria > Rhodobacterales > Roseobacteraceae > Ruegeria > Ruegeria sp. CG4. The sequence goes on from NZ_JBQFRB010000001.1 coordinate 538,153, forward strand.
CCTGTCCGCCAACTGCCCGCGAAATAAGACAATACTTCCAGCAGCCGCCAAAGATCCGCCAACAACAATCAACCCAATCGACCATTCAGACGGAATCGCGTTTAGAAACGGTGCAAAGCACAATCCCAGCGCAACCAAGGCCAGCGCCAACAGGCGCGATACGGAAGGTGTGTGACGAACGGAAGGATCAGGAAAAAACTCAGTGGTGTCAGACATAAACGACTCGGAATGTTGGATACCGAGTATGACGGACCCAATACGGTTAATTCCCGCTTAACATAACATCAATGCAGGACTCTCTCGTTTAGGTTGTTAATGCTCCGTTTCTTGTCGCGTCAAGTGTGCCGTAAAAAACCCATCCGTTCCGTGTGTCACCTGCCATGACTTCTGAAACGCTAGGCGCCAATCCGGGTGCATTGTCTGAAACGCGTTCACAATTGCCTCGTTTTCGTCGACAAGCATAGAACACGTCGCATAAGCCAGCAGCCCGCCTGAATGGGCCAGTTGTGAAATCTGCTCGAGTATTTGTGCTTGAATGACGCAAAGATCCTGCAACTTTGCTTCGGTCAACGCCCATTTTCCAGCCGGTGCCCTGCGCCAAGATCCGCTGCCGGAACATGGCGCGTCCGCCAAGACGACGTCAAATGGGGCTTGCCGCAGGATGTCGTCAGCGGACAGTCGCTCGACGTTGACCCCTGCCCGTTCTGCCCGTGTTGGAATATCCTGCATCCGGGCTTCATTGATATCATGGGCATAAACCTGAACTCCGGGCCGGGCCGCCAATGCCAGTGCTTTTCCCCCGCCGCCTGCGCAATAGTCCAGCACGCGCATTCCGGGTTCAAGGTCGATCGATGCGGCGACTGCCTGACTCGCGGCATCCTGCAATTCGACCATCCCGGACGCAAATGCCCGGTTTTGCGAGATTCTGCGGGCACCCTCGATCACCTCAAGCGCAGTGTCGCAGGCCGGGTGCGGTCTGGTCAGGATGTCGTCCGACTCAAGCACTCGAACAGCCTCAGTCACATCGGACTTGACCAGATTAACACGCAATTGAACGGGGGCCCGGGACTGCAGGGCGTGGGCGGCAGGAATTGCATCCTCACCCAAAGACGCGCTGAACCTTGGCCAAAGCCATTCCGGGATGTCAAATTCCTCAGCTTTCGAGGAAAAACCCCGGCTTGTCTCGTGTTCGGCAACAGGGGGAGGTGCATGGCGTGCACCGGAAAACAACCCGGCGATATCCTCGCCCTTGGCACGCGCCGACCCGATCATCAGACCCCGACCGGTTTCAGATCCGCCCAGTGCCGAAAACGAGCGCTTGCAGCGCAGGCCGTCAAACACGTGATCCCGCACCCCTGCCCGATCTTTCGAGCCTGCAAACCTGCAGCGCCGGGCCCATCCGGTCAATGCTTTTTCGACCGGTGCGCCATCCAGAATCTCATCCAGTATTTCGATGGCGGCCTGAATGCGGGCGGCAGGGGTCATAAGGCAACTCCGTCGTCAAACGAATGGTCGGAACAGATCATCGCAAAAACCAAAACGGCGCCCGGTAAAGGGCGCCACTTGTTGAACCATCGCAATTACATAACGCGATAATTCGGGCTTTCACGCGTGATCTGGACGTCATGAACGTGGCTTTCCTTCAGCCCCGCGCCAGTAATTTTTACAAAGGTGCAGTTGCGGCGCATTTCTTCAACCGAAGCACATCCGGTATAGCCCATTGCGGCACGCAGCCCGCCCACAAGCTGATGCACAACAGCGCTGGCCGACCCTTTGTAGGGCACCTGCCCCTCAATCCCTTCAGGCACCAGCTTGTCATTGGCGGCATCCTTCTGGAAATAGCGGTCGGCTGAACCACGTGCCATTGCACCAAGGCTGCCCATCCCCCGATAGGATTTGAAAGAGCGTCCCTGATAAAGGATCACCTCGCCGGGGCTTTCGTCGGTACCTGCAATCATCGAACCGACCATGGCGCAGGATGCGCCGGCTGCAATCGCCTTTGCGAAATCGCCGGAAAACTTGATACCGCCATCTGCGATCACCGGAACCTCGCCAGCGGCGGCGGCACAATCCATGATGGCCGTCAACTGCGGCACGCCGACCCCTGCGACCATCCGTGTCGTGCAGATCGACCCCGGACCGATCCCAACCTTGATGGCATCGGCCCCCGCGTCGATCAGTGCCTTGGTTGCCTCACCTGTCGCGACATTTCCAGCGATAATCTGGACTTCGTTTGACAGGGCCTTGACGCGCTTTACGGCATCAAGAACGCCCTGTGAATGCCCATGCGCCGTATCTACGACGATGATGTCCGCGCCCGAGTCAATCAGCTCTCCGGAACGCTCGAAACCCGCATCTCCGACCGAAGTAGCGGCTGCAACCCGCAGGCGGCCTAGATGATCCTTGCACGCCGTGGGGTTCAGAACGGCCTGCTCGGTGTCTTTCAGTGTCAGAAGGCCCGTCAGCTTGCCACTGCCATCAACAACCAGAAGCTTCTCGATCCGGCGCGCACGCATAAGGCTCTTGGCCTCTTCCAGGTCCGCAGGCTCTTTCAGCATGGCCAGATTGTCCGATGTCATCATCATGTGAATCGGAGTGTCCTCGGACGTGGCAAACCGCATGTCGCGGTTGGTCACGATACCAACAACGCGGCCATCGCCATCGACTACCGGAAATCCGGTGAAATTGTAGCGCTGGACCAACGCCTTGGCGTCCGCAAGCGTCTGATCCGCCCGCAGGGTTACGGGGTTGTACACGATGCCGGATTCAAACCGTTTGACACGCCGAACCTCGCGGGACTGTTCCTCGACTGACAGGTTCTTGTGAATGACGCCAATTCCGCCCGCCTGTGCCATTGCAATGGCCATACGCGCCTCGGTCACGGTGTCCATGGCCGAACTGAGCAATGGGATGTTCATGCTGATGTTGCGCGTCACACGCGTGGTTGTATCCGCCGTCGCAGGAAGGACACTGGATGCCCCCGGAACCAGAAGAACATCGTCAAAGGTGAGTGCCTCACGAATCTGCATTTGCTAACCCCATGCAAAACCCCGTTTGACGGCGACCCTATTGCACGGATTCAGCCCAAGGGAAAGCCCCGCGTGCCAATAGTTTGCCCCGGTTGGCGGGCGGTCTGGTAAAAAACGACGCAAGCTGCGCAAAACGTGCCGCTGAATGCCCTTTCCCTTTGCGCGCAAACTCATATCTTGCCCGGCATACGCGCGAATACAAAAAGGCAGGCCTTCCATGACCACCGACCCACTTGTCGTCTTTACCCCATCGGGCAAACGCGGGCATTTCCCCGTCGGCACTCCGATCCTGACAGCGGCCCGCCAGTTGGGTGTGGACCTCGATTCGGTCTGCGGCGGGCGTGGCATCTGTTCCAAATGCCAGATCACACCCAGCTATGGTGAGTTTCCCAAGCACGGCGTCACCGTATCCGACGGCGCGCTGAGCGAATGGAACGCGGTCGAGCAGCGCTATGACGACAAGCGTGGCCTGAAACCCGGTCGCCGTCTGGGGTGCCAGGCATCGGTCCAGGGCGATGTGGTGATTGATGTCCCACCCGAAAGCCAGGTCCACCGTCAGGTTGTTCGCAAGGCAGCCGCTGCCCGCGCCATCACAATGGACCCAGCGACGCGCCTGTATTTCGTGGTGGTCGAGGAACCGGACATGCACTCGCCCACCGGCGATCTGGAGCGGTTGGAACGGGCTCTCCGTGAACAGTGGAAGATCGACGCCGTGACGGCAGACCTGTCGCTGATGTCCAAGCTTCAGCCAGTGCTGCGCAAAGGAAAGTGGGAAGTCACGGTCGCCGTCCACAAGGGCCACAACGATACAGTCGCGCGTATCGTCGAAATCTGGCCGGGTCTGCACGAGAGCGGCCTTTACGGCCTTGCCATCGACCTGGGTTCGACCACGATCGCTGCGCACCTGACCGATCTGGAAACGGGCGAGGTCAAGGCGTCCTCGGGGCTGATGAACCCTCAGATACGTTTTGGCGAAGACCTGATGAGCCGGGTTTCCTATTCGATGATGAACCCCGGCGGCGATCGGGAGATGACGAAAGCCGTGCGTGAGGCGATCAATGACCTGACTACCTCGATCGCGGACGAGGCCGGGATCGACGCCGCCCTGATTGTGGAAACCGTGTTTGTCTGCAACCCGGTCATGCACCACCTGCTGCTTGGCCTTGATCCGGTCGAACTGGGACAGGCGCCGTTCGCACTGGCCACATCCGAAAGCGTGTCCCTGCCCGCCCGCCAGATGGATCTGACCAACATGAACCCGCGCGCGCAGGTCTATATCCTGCCTTGTATCGCAGGCCATGTAGGCGCGGATTGCGCTGCGGTTGCCTTGTCCGAAGAACCCGGCAAGTCGGAAGATCTGGTCCTGATCGTCGACGTTGGCACCAACGCGGAAATCCTGTTGGGCAATACCAGCCGTGTGCTGGCCTGCTCGTCGCCGACAGGTCCTGCTTTTGAGGGTGCCCAGATCAGTTCCGGCCAGCGCGCCGCCCCCGGCGCCATCGAACGCATTGAAATCGATCCCGCCACCAAGGAGCCGCGCTTTCGGATCATTGGATCGGAAAAATGGTCCGACGAAGACGGTTTCGATCTTGATGTGGCCACAACCGGAATCACCGGCATTTGCGGCTCCGGCATCATCGAGGCCGTAGCCGAGATGCGCATGGCAGGACTGTTGGACGAAGGCGGCCTGATCGGATCGGCCGAACAGACCGGCACGCTGCGCTGCATCCCCGAGGGGCGGACGCATTCGTACCTGATCCACGACGCCAGTGCCGATGGCGGCCCGCGCATTACTGTAACCCAGGGCGATATCCGGGCAATCCAACTGGCGAAATCGGCGCTCTATGCCGGTGCACGCCTTTTGATGGACGAAATGAAGGTCGACAAGGTCGACCGCGTGGTGCTGGCCGGAGCCTTTGGCGCGCATATCTCGACCAAACATGCGATGGTATTGGGAATGATCCCGGATGCGCCGCTGGAAAAGGTTTCCAGCGCAGGTAACGCCGCCGGGACTGGCGCGCGCATAGCATTGTGCAACATCTCATCCCGGTCCGAAATCGAACGGGTTGTGCGCGAAATCACCAAGATCGAAACCGCTATCGAGCCGAAATTCCAGGATCATTTCGTCGCCGCCAACGCGATCCCGCACAAAACAGATCCGTTCCCGGAGCTGGCGCAAGTTGTCACCCTGCCATCGCCATCGTTCAACACAGGTGGCGGAGATGACGAAAAATCTGGCCGGCGCCGCCGCCGGAGGTCATAATCCGGCCATTGACAGGGGGCCGTCATGACTACAGCAAATGAGGAGCAAGCTGAGTATTGGGGAAAATCGGTTCTTGGGGCCAAATGGTTGATCCACGAGGACCAGCTTGACCATCTTCTTGCGCCAGTACTTGGTCTTGTGCTGGAACGCGCAGCGCTGAAGCCGGGAATGCGGGTGTTGGATATCGGTTGCGGAACCGGTGCCAGCACAATTGCTTCGGCGCAAGAAGTCGGTCGGAATGGCCGCGTTCTGGCTGCCGATTTCTCACAACCCTTCGCACATCGCACGCGCGAACGTTCCTTGGATCTGGGGCTGACGCAGGTTGAAGTAGAATGCGCAGACGCCCAGACTTTTGGGTTTTCCGAAGAGACGCAGGACGCGGTGATTTCCCGTTTTGGCGTGATGTTCTTCGAGGACCCGGTCGCCGCCTTCGCGAATATGGCAAATGCGCTGAAACCCGGCGGGCAGATGACGTTTGCAGCATGGGGACCATTGTCGGACAACCCCTGGTTCAAGCTGCCTCATATCGCGGCCACAAATCAGCTTGGCCAACCCCCAAAAGTAGATCGCTATGCACCCGGCCCCCTTGCCTTTCACGATATCGAACATGTGACAGGTATGTTGTCGCGCGCCGGACTGTGCGACGTTCGCGGTGAAACCGTACCCCAGTTCCTTCACGGGCCGGACACGCTTGAGGAAACTGCGGCACTGTGTATGCGCGTCGGCCCGGCCTCGCGGGTCATTTCTCATTTTGGCGCCTCAGACGAAGATATCGAAGCGATCCGGACCGCAGTCGCCGAAGCTTTCGCGACGTACGCCACAGATGATGGCATCCGCATCCCTGCTGCCATCAACCTGTTCCAGGCCCGCCGGACCACTTGAAGGCCCGAGGATCGAAACCGAGGCAACGCGTAGCATATTGCTTGTGAACTTAGTGCCCTGACTGACCACGCAAACGGGCGATACCTGCGGGCCTGTCGTTTCACGATAACCTGGACATTTCTACTGTAAACGCTCAGCCAAATATCTACCAAGTTACGACATCCAGGACACTGACGCGGTATCCACTCAGCTCTGAGAACGATCCGGCGTAGTGAGCATGGCGACCTACCGGACGCGTATTGTGCCGCGGCGAACAAAACCGATGGCCCCGTGTTCACGGTTCCTAAAGGTCGCAGACAGGCAAGCAGGATAAGGCTGGCATTTTTCAACTGTCCTCCGAGATCCGGAACCATCCGTCGAAGCAGTTTGCGACGCATCCCGGCTGCTCACTTGTCTTTGATCAGCATTTTTTATAACCTCTTCTCGAGTATTGTTAGATAATTAGAGACTGTGCCCAACGTCTTTTTTTTGCTCTTGTTTCAATAATGTAGAGCATAGCGCAATGACCGTTTTGGGGGTTGCTTATGTCAAAGGTTAGCGACACGAGTACGCTACCTGAAGTTGCTGGTGACAGCGGTGATGACGCGTCACAAATTCATGATTTTCTGCGGTCAGAAGAATGGCAGCAGAAGATTGAAAACGCGCGGAAACAGCGGAAGAAAAAACTTGCGGAACTTGGTCGGAGCCGCAAGGAAAATCCGGACCGCAAACCTGATCAATCGGGAAAGGATTACTCAACCAAAAGGGTGAATGAATCCGGACCACAGCACTTGTGGGACAGGCTGGAAGAAGCGCGCAGGCGAAGACAGGCGGTGCTTGCGCGTGCCTCGGCTGAAGCCGAAAAGCATGCGCCAAGTGAGTCGGACGTTGGTGGTGGTGAGCAAGTCAGCAATGGTGCTGGAAGAGCAACTGCCGCGCCTCCTGAAGTCCTCCAAAAGAAAACAGGCTCAGCGGCATCCGGTCAAAAAAGACATCAACAGCTTGCGCCCAGTATCGCGTCTTTAAATGGCGCAAGTTCAGAAAGAAACAGTGGCCTTGAACGTTTGTTTCCGGTTGGGGATGTTCCCGCCAAAGACGACGAAACGAGTGTCGAACTTGAGAGTCGTGTTCGCTCGCCCTCAAGTGCAGGCCAACCGGTCGAAGATGCCGCTGAAAACATTCGCAGAAAGCTCAGTTTCCGCTGGCCCAAACAACAACAACCGCACAGAGGCCGATTTACTTCAATAGCCATTGGGTGTGGAATTGGTGTCGTATTTTCATTTTCGACAATGTTTGTATTGGCCCGGTGGGAATCAAATAGTGGAGAAAAATCATTCGCTTCCAGCAACTTGGATGTGGACACTTCCAGGACCACTACACTGCCGGAAAAGAGTTCTACGCAATCAACCAGTTCGCAAATAAAGGGGCCAGAATTCCCGCCACGTCTGATGGTTCGGTCGTTGACACAATCGGATGCGTCACCGAATGCGACTTCCTTCGGAAAAATTTTTGCAACGAATGAAAGCTCAAGCATAATCGCGTCTGCTCCACTCCCCATGAAGGAGATGTCATCTGATCCCAAGCTGTTCGAAGCAATGCTTCCACCGGTCGCTCCTTCGCTTCGTCCGGATCTGCTGACCCTTGAGACGCCAAAGCGGCCAACCGGAACTCCCGCCACACAGAATCCACAAAGTGCCTTCCCGAATTCTGCTTGGTCACACGATCAATTAGCGCAAGCGTCGTTAAATTTCAGAACGTCGATCATTTTGCCTGATGTTTCTGCGATCTTCGACAGTTTGAAAGCTGTTGTCGCAAATGCGACTGATCCAGGCTCAAGCGCTCCTGAGATTTCAGTCGAGCTGGTCTCATTGGTCTATGCCGAAGACCAACCTTCAACGCTGAAACAAGCTGTAGCGTTTCGGTCTGCGCCGAGCGAAACAGAATTTGCACTGAAAAGCCTTGATAATCTACCGAAATTTAACCTCGTCATTCCAGGCAAGGTAAGTCCGCCGGACGCGCCTGATTCAAATGATCGAACAGGAATTGATCTAAGAGAGCTTTCAAAAGCCCCCATACCAAGAACAGAAGAAGTGTCGCCAAAATCAGTGGTCAGATTGCAAGAAAATTTGGAACCACCTTTAACTTCGTCTGAGACGACAGATGGCGCAGCAAAGCCTCGCGAGGACACTGAATCAGCGGAAGTGATTGCCAGCAGCAGCGGCGCAGAATTTAAGCTGTTTATACCAAACAGCCTTGGCGCACGGACAGTGAACTCAGTGGTCAATAACCTCGTAGCGGCAGGTCATGAGTTAAGTGGAACAGCGCGCGTTGGCTTTGGCGTTAAACAATCCAACGTCAGGTTCTATCACAAGGAAGATGCCGCTCAGGCAACGGCGCTTGCAGAAGATGCCGGTGCTTTGTTGCGCGATTTCACGGGCTCTAAGTCCAAGACGCAAAACGGCGTCGTGGAATTATGGTTGGCCGGCAATAGTGCTACGAAATCCAAAGTGAAAAAGGTTCGTCGCAGCGCTTCTGCTTCGGATCAAGTCGATCAGCTGAAAAGGCAGGTTTTAAGCAAACTAAAAACGGCGACAAACCAATGAATACCGGCCAGTTTCTGGTGTAAGAGGCAAAAACGATGTAGGTTAACAATCGGAGATCGGGGTTTAAGATGCCTAACTCTAAACTTGTTGCGATAGTAACTGCCCTATTGTTCTTACTACCGTCTCAGCATGTGCGTGCCGAAATTACATTGGAGCAATTGCTGACGATAGATCAGTTTTTGTCCGAGAATAACATCCAGGCTTTGTGGGATTATCTTCAAAAGAACCCGGACTTGTTATTGGGTGATGACGAATTATCACTTGAGTTGCGCAGTTTTTTTGACACCGTTTCACGGGGCCAGGTGGATTACGGTTTTGCTGGCAATGCCACAAACAGTGCAGAGGTTTCACAGGTTGGCAGCGCTGCGCTTGCCACTTCTTCCCAGCACTGAAATCATGACGCAATTTCAAAGCATTCGATATCCTAATAAAGTGAAGATCGCGTATGTTATTGAGCCCCGCTTCTTAGGTGGCACTTCCATGGCAGTCGCTGCCGAACTGCGCGTGGCCACCGAGTTCGCTGATCTGGTGGTGCATGCGAGGACCTCCAAGATGTTTGGCAGCAGTCAGCATGTCGCGCCGGTGCTGCAGCGAGTGTTGGACGAGCTTCGTATTCCAATGGTTTGGGACGCCCCCCGGATATGCGCTGATTTTGTTATCTTGCACAATCCGTCTTTCCTGAAGTTTCAAAACTCTTTGAGCGCAGAGATTTATGCGCAGGAAATAGTCGTTGTAACCCACGAAAACTTCTTGCGTCCGGGCGGCGAAGAAGGCTTCGACGTTTCAAACTGCCTGGATCAGATAGACTTGTCGACCCTCGCACTTAGGAAAACGCTAGCGCCAATTTCGTCGTATAACCGTGAGACTGTTACAGGCTGGTTGTCCAAATTTCGCAGGGCCCGCCATTGGAATGTCCTGGAAGATGACTGGTTCAACATCTTTTTCAGTGACAAGGACGAACCATGTGAAAAGCCAAAGGACCGACGCGGTCGACACTCGCGGCCTGGCTTCGAAAAGTTTCCATCTGTCGCCGATCTTGATTTGTGTTTTCCCAAACACGCGAAGTCCAATGTCATTCTTGGTGCCAACGCGTTGATGGACACGAACATCGTTCGTCCGCATTGGACTTTGTTTCCATTTGACGCGATCAGTCTGGAAGATTTTTTTGAGATGATAGATTTTTTTGTCTACTTTACAGCGCCGACTTGGCGAGAGAGTTTCGGGCGCGTAATTGCGGAGGCTATCGCAGCCGGCAAGGTCGTCTTGACGGATCCGGAAACCGCAAAGACATTCGGAAATGCCGTAATCCCCTGTAGCCCCGGGGATGTGGACCGGATCATTTCTGACCTGATTTCGTCCCCCAACCGGTATCATGAGAAAGTTGCCGAGGCACAGCCGCTGCTTGAGCGCTACTCGGGCCAAAAATTCAAAGAGCGATTGGGCGCCATTCTGACCGCGGACAGAGAGGCGCTGACATGATTTTTGTTGAGGCGGGTACACTTTCAGTTCGGTCTTTTGACGCACAGTTGATATTTGCTCTGAAACTCAGAAAGCGTGGTTTCGATGTTTGCATCGATGCAACCTATTTTCCTGAGGATGCAGGGCGCGGAAGACACTACGAGGCTGCAACACTTCTCGCTGATACGGAGGAACTCGAAGCGGAAGCCGTGTTTATCCTCGGCGCGGAAGAAGTAGATGACCGGCTGCTTGCCTCATTGCGACAAAAGCAACTTGGGACGGATGTTCCGGTAATCGCAACTGGCCGGTTCAGTACTCAGCAAAGCTACATTAGTGCAAAAGCCCGTCTCGCGTTTGCACTGGGGCGCGAAGCAACGGTCATTGATCTATCGGACCTTCAGCCGCGTTCTATTTCACCTTCAGCTGTCAGCCCCCTGGTAACTGAAACCCGACCGATCACCCGGCCAATTGGTGAATTGGCGAATGTAACCGTCGTGTTGGGTTCCTTGGAGTTGGACGACTCTGAAACGTTGTCCTGTCTGTCCCGGATGAGCAATCAGGGCAGCTATGGCTTTAAGCTGGTTGTGAGCGGTGCGCAGAATGAGTTCCTAAAGGCGTCAAAATTCAACGATCTCCCCAGAGTTCTTTATACTGATCTTTCGCCTCTAACCCTCGCAAATTCAACGGATATCCTCGCGATGTTTGGGAATGGCATCGCAGGCGACCGGATGGCCGAGCTTGCGCTTGAAGTGATTGCAGCCGGTGGCGTCGTGATCGACTGCACCGAAGACGAGGTTTTGATATCTTCCGGAGCGCCGGCGTTACTTGGACCCAAGACGCTTTTTGCTTTGGATGGATACCTGATCGGCAAAATTATCGGGAATACACCACACATCGCTGAACAAACACGAAAGTCTCCGTGGCTGCGGACAGTAGATATATCCCGGCTCGAGACCGCCGCAGGGCTTAGCGCCAAACCGCGACCACCCAAACGGACGTCGCCGAGAACCTTGTTCTTGCCAACTAACGGAGTTGGGTTAGGACATGCGCAGCGGTGCACTGTGATCGCCAAGGCTTTGCCAAAACACATGTCCCCGGTGTTCGCAGCCTTCCCAAGTTGTGTTCCTATGGTTCGACGCGAGGGGATCGACTGTATACCGCTGGTCGCCCGATCAGACGTAAACGACAGTTCCAACGCGAATGACATCCTGACTTACCGGCGTCTGAACGCCGCATTACAAGACGGCGACCGGTTCGTTTTTGACGGTGGCTATGTGTTCGATTCCGTCAATCGCGTAATCCGGGAACGCAGATTATCCGCAGTCTGGATCCGCCGTGGCCTTTGGCCCAAGGGTCGGTCCCGGCATACCATGCTTCGTCGTGAGGGCATATTCGACCGGGTCATCGTGCCGTCAGAGGCTTTTGAGGAGCTTAACGACGCTTACAGTTACGGTGAACATGTTCACAACATAGGGCCAGTTTTTCGCCAGGTAGATCAATCGCCCGAGGCCTCCGAAAACCTCCGGACGCGTCTGGCCGAAAAGTTTGATCACGACTTTAAACTGCTGATTGTCAGCATGTTAGGCGGGGGAGTTGCCTCTGACAGGTCCGCTCAACTGCAAGCAATCTCAGGAATGCTTGAGTGCCGCAAAGACTGTCTTCACCTGGTCGTAACCTGGCCCGGTAGCGCGGTTCAGGCAGCCGCGTTTGGTTGGAAAAATTCAAAGGTGGTTAATACTTTAGAGGCTACAAAGCTATGTCTATCCGCCGACTTGGTAATATCTGCCGCCGGGTACAATTCGGTCCACGAGATCCTCTACCACAAGATTCCCGCAATACTTATCCCACAGTCTGCGCCTTATTTGGACGATCAGGAACGACGCGCAAGAGCACTATCTGACCGCAATCTTTGTGCAACCATTACAGAAGCGGAATTCATGAAGCTGGAACGAACGGTCCAGGTTTGTCTGGATGACGGGGGCGCGGAAGACTTTCGTGCAGCACTGCAACAAATAGAGCTGCCTGAATCCGGTGTGTCCGCAGCTGCTGAAATCATAGCGACGAGCTGAAAAAATGGCTGAAAACAACTGGTACAAGATTGTCAACACCTTCACGCCGGAACAACCGGCTAATTTGGATGACGTTATCCTTCGAGATCAAGCTACGCGGCAATTTGGAAAAGTTCTGTTCCCCGATATGGACTTACTTCCGTCAACCGCACTTTGGGAACGCGAAGTTGAGGACCACACATATATTGGCGTCAGGATCGTTGAGCCTTCGAAGTCTCCATATACTGTTGCAAGATTACTCGCCGCCGCAGCAATCGAAAGAAATGTGGTTCCGATCATTCTGAGCCGAGTAGATTATTGTGGCCTCGAACAGTTTGGTTTTCGAATTGAACGCATCCCTGACGAGGAAACAGCGGCACGGTCAGCTGAGGCAGAGGTCGGGAAATTCTGGAACTTTGCTATTGTTATCGACGGTCACGACGTTGCCAGATTGAGTTAGGCAGTGTTGAAAACATGCCGATGTTCCTGATCTGAACATCTGGTGCAGAAATTCAAAGGGCTTCCGAGACTACCTCCAAAACAGGATCGTCAGGCTGGTTCAAAGCCCCAAAGATTGGTGTCACTGTGCCTATTTGACGACCAGGTTTATTGCGGCACTCGATCAATCGGGCCAAAAGAGGTAGCTGGTTGAAGACCACAGGTCAGCGGCGCAGACACCGTCAAATTGAAGAACCAGAGAATCTGATCGAAGATAACGCTGCATAATCTGCGTTTATCAAAACTCAAAATTTGCGCAGTGAAGGCGCACTTTATCAAAATTTTATAGACGCTTATAGTATTTTCTTGGAGCGGGTAACGGGAATCGAACCCGTAACAAGAGCTTGGGAAGCTCGTGTGATACCTTTTCACCATACCCGCCTCTTTGGCTGGCATAGCATCGTCGCCGGATCGGGATCAAGCAGGATCGTTACTCGGTGCGGGCACGCAGGCTTTCAATCAGCGATTGATCTACGTCTAATGCCTTGCCCGCCGCGTCCAGTGTTTGCCGGTCAAGGTGTTGCGGGTTCAGATCAACATCTTCTGCAAACGCCTTAACAATGACGTTCATAGCATTGATTCTTGCGTATTTCTTGTTGTTCGCGGGGATCACATGCCACGGCGCTTTCAGCGTCGAGGTTTTGGCCAACATTTCATTCACGGCGACCTCGGTTATCTCCCATTTCTCACGATTACGGAAATCTTCGTAGGTCAGTTTCCAGCGTTTCAGCGGGTTTGTCAGCCGTTGGGTGAAACGTTGCATCTGCTCATCCTCTGAAATGTGAAAGAACAGCTTCACAATCCGGGTCCCGTCATCCACCAACATGCGTTCGAAATCGTTGATCTCCTGATATGCTTCGCGCCAGCGTTTTTCAGGTGTAAGCTCCTCGATCCGTTCGACCAGGACCCTGCCATACCAGCTTCGATCAAATGCGGAAATTGCGCCCGAAGGTGGCAGACGTTCCCAAAACCGAAGCAGGTAGTGCCGGTTGAGATAGTAGTTTCGGGGCGCTCCGATCGGCCAGACCTTGAAACTGCGCGGGTCCAGCGCCTGACTGATCCGACGAATGGTTCCGCCCTTCCCTGCGGCGTCCCAGCCTTCGAACACAATCACGCCTTTCAGGTCGTGGAACAAAAAAGCCTGCTGTATCTTTGCAAGCTGCGCCTGAAGCCCCTCAAGCCGCTCGAAATACTCCTTTTTGGTCAGTCTCTTGCTGAGGTCCGCATCGGACAGTTTTGGTGGAATATGTTTGGTCATGAAATCACCTGATCGCAGCGTTCCGATCACGATATTGTGCGGCAGCATGGAAAAACAGCATTGATCAATATCAAAAAGAAAAGGCCGGGTGGAGAACCCGGCCTTTTGAAAAAAGTCGAAAACGGTTCAGGCGCGGCGACGACGGCCACCACCGCGACGGCCACCTGCAGCACCGGCTGCACCGGCTTCTTCCGGGTCTTTGTTGAACCGGATCCACTCTCCGCCATGCGCGTCATTGTTGGTCAGCAGGTTGGCAGCACGAATGGCCTCCATTTCCTTACCGGCGCGTGGCTTGGTCGAGCCCAGACCGAACATCTGAACAAAGGCCTCATCATCCATGCCCTCAGGCAGGATGATTCCAGCCGCCGTGACCTGCTCTTTCTTCTCGGCGATCTTCTTCTGCGTCACCGGCAGCGCGACCGGGTTCATGATCGCCGAAGTCATGCCAGCGCCCATTGCCATCGGCAGGAACGCGTTGTTGATACCGTGGCGGTTCGGCAGACCGAACGAGATATTGGACGCACCGCAAGTGGTGTTCACGCCCAGTTCCTCGCGCAGGCGACGGACCAGAGCGAACACCTGCTGACCAGCAGTTGCCATCGCGCCGATGGGCATGACCAGCGGGTCGACGACGATGTCATGCGCAGGGATGCCGAAATCGGCGGCGCGCTCAACAATCTTCTTGGCCACTTCGAAACGGACATCGGGGTCTTCCGAGATGCCGGTGTCATCATTCGAGATCGCAACAACCGGAACGTTGTATTTCTTGACCAGCGGCAGAACCAGTTCCAGACGCTCTTCTTCGCCAGTGACCGAGTTCAGCAGCGGGCGGCCCTGAGCTGCCTCAAGACCGGCTTCCAAGGCTCCGGGAACCGACGAGTCGATGCACAGCGGCACTTCGACCAGACCCTGCACCAGTTCGACGATCTTGCGCATCAGCGGCGGCTCGGTCTCGTTCGGGTTGGGGTTCGAGTTGTAGACAACGCCTGCGTTGATATCCAGAACGGTCGCGCCTGCAGCAACCTGAGCGATGGCGTCCTTCTCAACGGTCGAGAAGTCGCCTGCTTCCAGTTCAGCGGCCAGCTTCTTGCGGCCGGTCGGGTTGATCCGCTCACCGATCACACAAAACGGTTCATCAAAGCCCAGAACGGCGGTTTTTGTTTTTGATTCTACGACTGTACGGGTCATGTCCGTTCCTTAGGAGTTTACAGGCTGTGCCGAAGCGCCGCCGTTGTCGATTGCCCAGTTGGCGTTGGTCTTGATACCACCAAGCGGGAAGAAATGTACGTTGGTGATGTTGAAGTCAGGGTTGGCGGCCTTGTGGTTGGCCAGCTCGGTCACAACATCGGTCGGCTCATAGGGCAGCAGCAGTTTGGAGACATCCATGGCACGCTTCTGCAGAACCTTCAGAGACGGGCCGACACCACAGGCAATCGCGAATTTGATCAGCGTCTGCAACTTGGCTGGTCCAGCGATACCAATGTGGATCGGCAGATCAATGCCCGCCGCTTTCAGACCGTCCGCCCATGCGATGATCGGCTTGGCGTCAAAAGCGAATTGGGTCGCCAGCGCCATCTCCGCGTCGGTGGTTTCACTGAACTTCTGTTTCCAGCGCAGTGCGTCGTCGACATTCTTGGTCGAACCGTCCGGGTCAATGTCCTTGTTGCCCTCGGGGTGGCCGGCAACGTGCAGACGTTTGAAGCCCGCCTTGTCGAACAGGCCAGTTTCCAGCAGCTGCATCGAGCTGTCAAAATCGCCATGCGGCTTGGCAACACCACCGGCCAGCATCAGCGCCTGATCGACCCCTGCTTCGCCCTGGTACATCGAAATCCAGTTCTCTAGCGTCGCGGCATCCTTGATGATACGCGCCGGGAAGTGCGGCATGACCGGATAGCCTTCGGCGGCAATGCGCTTGGCGGTCTTGACCATGTCCTCGATCGGAGTGCCCTCGATATGGGCGATGTAGACGCGGGTGCCTTCGGGCAGCAACGCGCGGAAATCCTCGACCTTCTCGGCGGTGCGGGGCATCACCTCGATCGAATAACCTTGCAGAAAGGCTTCGACGGTCGGATTCACCGGGGCCTTCTCGGCCACATCACGTTTCTTGAAATTCAGCAAAGCCATTGAGGCCTCCCTTTATTAAAACCGGGCCTATGCCCAACCGTCGTTGGCGATCAGGGCCTTGATGCGGTCCTGATCGTATTCCGTTTCAAGGCGCACGGCCTGGGCTTCCGCGATTTCTGCCGGATCACCCTCGACCTCGAACGGGTCGGCCTTGCGCCATTCGGCCAGGTAGGCATCACTGTCCTTGGCATTTACCTTCATCGCAGCCCGGTCAATGGCTTGCTCGAACCGCTCCTCCAACTGCCGCTTGGCGCCACGCCGGCCTTTGCCAACGATGACCTGAGCGGGGATGTCGCGCCAAAAAACGATTGTGACGTCAGGCATCGCCTTTGATTCCTCCTTACCAGATGGACCGGTTCTAAACTTCAATATGGGCTCGGGTCGGTCGGTTTTCGACACACAACGCTTTTCAAGCGACCTTTTCGGCCCACAACGGGATACCGCGGGTTCTAACCCGTTTCGCTGCTCTGCGGGCACCTCAAAATTCTCAAGTTCTCGATGAAAACGGCACATAAACAGAAATTCCCCGGACCACACCTGCCGTCCGGGGAATGATTCAACTCAGACGCGGGGCTTAACCGACCAGGCCACCGTCCTCGCGCGTGATGGCGATGATCGCCGAACGCGGCACCGAGTCACCGCCTTCGGGCCAGTGGCTGTTTCCATCCTCACCCGGGTGCTGAATGCCGACAAACATGGTTCGGCGATCCGGTGACCAGCTCAGACCGGTGACCTCGCATTCATTGGGGCCAACCAGAAAGCGGCGGATCTCACCTGTCACCGGATCCCCGGCCAGCATCTGGTTGTTGCCATGGCCGGCAAAGTCACCGTCGTTGCCGTAATTGCCGTCAGTCTGGATCCAAAGCAGGCCATTGCTGTCAAACTTGAGGCCATCGGGCGAGTTGAACATGTTGTCGGCGTTCACGTTGCCGGATCCGGCATAAGCGTCACTGTGCACCGTGGGGTTGCCCGCCAGAACATACAGATCCCAGCCAAATCCAGCGGCGGTGTGGTCCCCGCCATCCGGACGCCAGCGAACGATCTGACCATAGTTGTTTTTGTCCCGCGGGTTCGGGCCATTGGCGGATGTGTCGTCGCCCCCTGCATTCGGTTTGACACCTCGGTTCTTGTTGTTGGTCAGGCAGCAGTAAACCTCGGGCGCATTCGGGTTCGAGGCGACCCATTCCGGGCGGTCCATCGTGGTTGCGCCCACCGCAGAGGCACCCAGGCGCGTGTGAATACTGACCTCGGCCTGTGAAGCCAGCCCGGTGGTCTCGGGCGTCAACTCCAGCCACTCGCCGGTACCGTCATCGTTGAACTTAGCGACCGAAAGCGTCCCGTTTTCAAGCAGCGCATTGGTATCTACTCCAGCCGCATAGACGCCGTCGGATACAAAGCGATACAGAAACTCGCCACGTTCGTCATCACCCATGTAAACTACGATGCGACCATCGTTGTTGACCACGGTGTCCGCGTTTTCGTGTTTGAAACGGCCCAGGGCGGTCAGCTTACGAGGGGTCGAGTTGGGATCTCTCGGATCGATTTCGACGACATAACCTGCGCGGTTTGGTTCGTTAGGGTTCTTTGCGACATCGAACCGGTCGTCGATTTTTGCCCAACCGTAACCCCAATCTTTGGCGGACACGCCGTAACGCTTAAGCTCGGCACTGGTTTCGTGGTTTTCATCTTCGGCCGAGAAATAGCCGTTGAAGTTCTCTTCACAGGCCAGATAGGTGCCCCACGGTGTCATCCCGTTGCCGCAATTGTTCCATGTCCCTTTGCAAGCTGTGCCCGATGGATCGGCTTCGGTTTTCATTAGGTCATGACCAGCGGCGGGCCCGGTGATCGTCATGTCGGTCTGCGGAGTGACGCGGCGGTTATACGGGCTGTCCTTGACAATGCCCCACTTGCCGTCGGTGTTGGCAATCTCAACAACGGTGACACCATGTGCCATCATGCCTTTGGCCACGTCATCGTCAGATGCCGGCTTGGCGTCAAGGTTGTTGCCCCAAATGATATCGCGATTGGTGTATTCATTGTTCACCACCAACAGCACGTGTCCATCATGGAAGAATACATCCTGTCCGTCGGTGTTGTCGCCGAAGGCGCGTTCCTGACTTGCACCAGTGCCGCGCGTGGCGTGATCAAACTCGGGCGCATCCGACCACAGCGGATCGCCCCAGCGCACCATGACCTCTGCCTTGTAACCGGCGGGCACAACGACATCGTCCGCTGTGGATACAGGGATCGCGTCGAACGAGAAACGGTTGGCAGCGGCCCGCGCGCCTGTCGGCAGAATCGAGCCCCCGACCGCAGCAAAGCTGCCCATCGCCAGAACACTTCCCATAAACCCACGGCGCGACAGGGCGCGTTCGACGACGCGGTCAAAATCACATTCCTCAGGGCGTGGGTTTATGAGTTCATCATACTCGTCAAAAGAAAGGGTGCGCTCGTCTTTCATGGCAGACTCCGTATCTGGCTGTAAGCTTGTAAAGAACCCCGAACAGGGTTCTGACAAGACAGGTTGCACTTCAGTGTGAACGATGCGTGACATTCACCTTAAATTGAGTTTTGAAATCACTTGCACGACGGCGATGTGCCGCCTAGGGTCAGGTTAACTCGAAAATCGGAGGGCGTGAAGATGGCGCCCAAGCGTCCCAAAGGTGCGGGCGCGTTCCCGAAAGCGGTCGAAAGCCCCGCGCCGGCAAAACCCGATCCGGATGCACTATATGCGGCACTGGATCTGGGAACGAATAGCTGCCGCATGCTGATAGCCCAGCCCAAGGGCAGCGGGTTTCATGTGGTAGACAGTTTCTCCAAGTCCGTGCAACTGGGTGCGGGACTTGAACGCACCGGACGTCTGTCTCGGGCGTCGATGGCGCGTACTGTTCAGGCGCTCAGGATTTGTCAGCAGAAACTCAAACGAAACCGCGTCAAGCGAATGCGCCTGATCGCGACCGAGGCCTGTAGGCGCGCCAAGAACTCGCGCGAGTTTATCCGCCAGGTCAAGCGCGAAACCGGCTTGACGCTGGAAATCATACAACCCGAGGAAGAAGCCCGTCTGGCAGTCATCTCCTGCGCTCCGTTGGTGTCGACCAAGACCGAGCAACTGCTTGTTGTAGACATCGGTGGCGGTTCGACCGAGCTGGTGTGGATCGATATCTCATCCGTGCCGCGCCGGGATCGCCCTGCTGCAATCATGCGTCTTCACAACGGCTTTCACGCGGCTGAAAGCCCCTTTCCCGCTGCCAAGGTGGTGGATTGGATCAGCGTTCCGCTGGGCGTCGCCACTTTGCGCGATCAGTTTCACGATGTCGAAGACGACTCGGCCCGCTTTGCCCTGATGAGTTGGTTTTTCGAAGAAAACCTTGCCGACTTCGCGCCCTACAAGGACGAACAGGCGCGGGAAGGATTCCAGATCGTAGGCACAAGCGGCACGGTTACAACTGTTGCGGCCTCGCACCTTGGACTGAAACGGTATGACCGGACGAAGGTAGACGGTCTGCGCATGACCAGCGATCAGATTGACAAAGTCATACGTGGGTATCTAGAACTCGGCCCTCAGGGTCGGCGCCGGGATCCGCGCATCGGCGATGACCGGCAGGCCCTGATCATGTCCGGCTCGGCCATTTTGCAGGCTTTGTTACGATGCTGGCCCACCGACCGTCTTTCCGTGGCGGACCGGGGGCTGCGCGAAGGTCTGCTATATGCACAGATGAGCGCGGACGGCGTATTGGAAGACGGACCGTTCTGATGGCGAAGACACCGACTGGCAAAAATACCTCGGGTCGCGGACAGCGCGACCTGAAGGTCAAGGTCAAGACTGCACGCGGGCGCAAGCTCAGCTCGACCCGCTGGCTCGAGCGGCAGTTGAACGACCCTTATGTAAAGCGCGCCCAGGCCGAAGGCTATCGTGGGCGTGCCGCATTCAAGATATTGGAGTTGGACGAGAAATTCCGCTTTCTGGTTCCGGGTGCCCGTGTCGTGGATCTGGGCTGCGCGCCCGGCGGCTGGCTGCAGGTCGCGGTCAAACGGGTCAACGCGCTGGGCGAGAAAAGCGGCAAGCGGATCGGTACTGTTCTGGGTGTCGATTTGCAGGAGGTTGAACCGGTCGCCGGTGCGACAGCTCATGTGCTGGATTTCATGGAGGACGACGCTGACCAGAAGGTCAAAGACTGGCTGGGCGGCAAGGCCGACGTGGTAATGTCAGACATGGCCGCTGCGTCCTCGGGCCACAAGCAGACCGACCATTTGCGGATCATGGCGTTGTGCGAAACGGCCGCCTATTTCGCCTTTGACGTTCTCGAGGAAGGCGGCACCTTTGTCGCCAAGGTTCTGGCCGGCGGCGCCGAGGGCGATCTGCAAAAGCTGCTGAAACAGAAATTCGAGAAGGTGGCTAATGTCAAACCACCTGCATCGCGGTCGGACAGTTCAGAAAAATTCGTTGTCGCAACTGGATTTAGGGGCTGAACTTAATCGTCCAGCAGTATCCGGTTTCCGCTTAGGCGTTGTTCGCGGAAGGACGCGGTGGCCATCCCCTGAATAAGCAGAGCTTCGCCGTGATTGATGTAAACGGGCGGTCTGGCCTGTAGTTCTGCAATCCGCTGATCGATTGTGACGCGGCGTGTGCGCTTTGGTTCGGGCGCTGGTTGTTCTGGCATGGCTGACCTCATGAAGAATGCCGGGATTTGTACCCTGCCCTGAGATTGCCAGCGGAATTTGCCATCAACATGGCGCAATACAGGCGCTGACATGCCGAACAAAGCGGCATTTCACGCCAAATACCTCCTATATGCGAGCAAACGGGTCGCCGGCAGCGCCCTACTTTTTTTAATCTTTCGCTTGGGACTCGTTTTCAAGATCCATCAATGCACCATTGAATTCCGCTCCCAGGATCAACATGGCGGCGCACAGGTACAGGAAAATCAGGGCCGCCATTGCCCCAGCCAGACCAGCATAGGTCGCGCTGTAAGTCGCGAATTTGCCGATATAGATGGAGAAAGCCCATCCGCCTGCGGCCCACAACGAAAGGGTCAGAAATGCGCCCGGCAGAATCTGGGTCAACCGATGCCGACGTGTGGGCAACACCAAGTGTGCGATAATTACCAAGCCCGCAGGCACGGCAACTGTAAAAATCCAGCCCAGCCTGTCCACGGACAACCACCCTGATACATCAACGGCCGTGTTTTCCGTCACCAGCCTTGTGTAAAAGGGAAGCACAACTTCTACCATTGCGATGATCAGAACGGAGGCACCGCCGAGGATGACGAGGCCGATACACAAAAGCCGGGTCTTCCAGAACGGCCAGCTGTCACTGTCATGATAGGCTTGGTTCATAGCGGCGCGCACAGCGGCCACCCCGTTTGACGCAAAATAGATGGCGAGCAAACCGCCCAGCGTTATGACGCCCGAGCCGGCGTTGTCCAGCACCGCGCGCAGTTCGGCAACGATCGGTTTGGCCACATCTTCAGGCCACGCTCCGAAAATCAGGTCGATCAGATCGTCAGTGACGTAGCCCTGCGACAACGAACCAGCCAACGCGACGGTGAAAAGGACAAAGGGAAACAAGGCCATCATCAAGGACATGGCGACATGGCTGCTCATCACAAAACCATTCTTGTCGACGAACCGCCGGATTGCCAACCACAGGGCACGAAGCGGACGATCAAACGAGGGAATCATGAACGCGTGCATATCGCGAGTCTAACCCGCATAAGTCTTGCAAAGAACCCGCGTGCAGGCCTGTGTTGCCGAATAGACGCGTATAAATGCCTGAGCGCATTGCATAAACCCGCCGCGCTGTGCAGAATCGAAACGTGACCCTTAACAAATGCACCAGAAACTGTTCGTTCCATGGATCTGAAAGCCCAAGAATCGAGTGACCGCCCCATGCTCAGGCTGTCGGTTCTGCGAGACATTGTGATTGTCATCACTCTGATCGTGGTTGGCCTATATGCCGGTTCCGCATTCCTGATTCCGCTGACCATGGCGTTGCTGATAAACGTTCTGATCATTGCCCTCAGCGACCGGGTGATAGCCGTTACCCGCGCACCGGTCTGGCTGGCCAACATTGCCGGTGTGACCGTGGTTTTGGCAGGTCTGTTCATGATCATGTACATTGTGGGCAGCCAAGCCACGCAGTTCGCCCGTTCTGTCACCACATACGAAAGTCAGTTCGACGGCGCGGTCGAGCGTGTCACAGGGTTGGTCGGCAACGATGTCACGAAATTCATACGGGACAATCTGGTCAGCCTGGACATGACTTATGTGGCCCGGATTCTGCTGGGCAGCGCCACCTCTCTGCTCAATCACTTCTTTCTCATCAGCCTATACGTCGCCTTTCTGATGGCCGAACGACTTGCTTTTCGCAAAAAGATCCAACTGGCCGCAGGCAACCCGTTGGCCGGGGCCGAGTTCGCCGCAATTCTGGACGCAATTACCGACAGTCTTCAACGCTATGTCGGTGTCAAAACCTTTATCAGCCTGATTACCGCCGGCATCAGTTATGCGGTGTTCCGGCTTCTTGGCCTTGAATACGCTGAAACCTGGGCTGTTTTGACATTTGCGCTGAATTTCATTCCCTCGATCGGATCCATCATCGCCGTTGTCTTCCCGGCCATGATTGCACTGGTTCAGTATGAAACCATCGGCCCGTTTCTGATCATCGTTTTTGGCTGCGGCACCATCCAGTTTCTGATTGGCAACTTCCTGGACCCTGCCCTGCTGGGAAGATCGCTTAATATGTCCACGTTTCTGGTCATACTGGCCCTGACCTTCTGGACAACTGTTTGGGGCCTGATCGGAGCATTCCTGAGTGTACCGCTGACCGTCTGCATTTTGATCGTTTTCAGCCATATTCCCGCATTGCGACCGGTTGCAATTCTGATGTCACTGGACGGGCAATTGGGTGAAGATGGGTCCGACGAAAAGTAGTTAACTTGGTCCGGTCACCCCTCCGCTAAGTTTAACCTGAAATTAGTATATTTTAATCTTCCTATGTGATAGTTCTGCCTTCGCAGGTACAGTTATTCAATCATTTCCCGAGGCTCTCTCAGAAAAAGAATTCAATACGAGAATCAGCGCCTTACAAATGATGTTTCAGCAATTTTCCGGCTGAGACCTCAATTTCGAAACGACCGGGTTCCGACCCGCCATTTCAGGAGCGTAAGATGTCATCAGAAGAACTCAGACCAACCCCACTATTACGTAGGCTAGCTGCGGCCACATTTGCCGCGTGCCTTGCAATTCCGGCATGGGCACAGAATGAAAAGCCCAATATCCTTGTGATATGGGGTGACGATATCGGTCAATCCAATATCTCGGCCTATACGATGGGTTTGATGGGTTACAGGACACCCAATATCGACCGCGTTGCCAATGAGGGTATGATTTTTACCGACTACTACGGTGAACAGTCCTGCACCGCAGGCCGGTCATCTTACATTATGGGTCAATCGGTTTTTCGCACCGGCCTGTCCAAGGTTGGCCTGCCTGGCGCAAAAGAAGGGATGCAGGTCGAAGACCCGACAATTGCGGGTTTGCTGAAGGACCACGGGTACGTCACCGGCCAGTTCGGCAAGAACCACCTTGGCGACCGGGATGAGCACCTTCCCACAAACCACGGTTTTGATAAGTTTTTTGGGAATCTCTATCACCTGAACGCCGAGGAAGAGCCCGAACATGAAGACTATCCCGGAGACGCGGTTTTGCCCGACGGGCGCACCTTCCGCGAGGCTTATGGCCCGCGCGGTGTTATCCGCTCGACCGCAGGAGGTCCGATTGAAGACACTGGTCCGCTGACGAAAAAGCGCATGGAAACGGTGGATGAGGAAACGCTCGAGGCTGCCATAGAGTTCATTCGCAAGGCCAATCAGGATGGAACACCCTTCTATGTCTGGTGGAACGGCACCCGCATGCATTTCCGCACCCATGTAAAAGAGGAAATGCGCAATCAGGCAAATGAGATCATGGGCGGCGTGGCCGATGAATATACAGCCGGCATGATCGAACATGACATCCAGGTCGGTCAGTTGCTGGACCTGCTGGACGAACTCGGCATCGCCGACAATACAATCGTCCACTATTCCACCGACAATGGCCCGCATTACAACACCTGGCCTGATGCGGCGTCGACCCCGTTCTGGGGCGAAAAGAACACCAACTGGGAAGGCGGATGGCGCGTACCATCAATGGTGCGCTGGCCCGGCAAGATCGAGCCGGGTTCTGTGACCAATGAGATCGTGCACCACATGGACTGGCTGCCGACATACCTTGCTGTCGCCGGTGATCCGGAGATCAAGGAAAAGCTGATGGCCGGCTATTCCTCGCCCGCGATGGGTCGCGATTACAAGGTGCATCTGGATGGCTACAATATTCTTCCGCTGTTGACAGGTGAAACCGCTGAAAGTCCGCGCCGGGAGGTGTTCTATTTCACCGATGACGGCGACCTTTCGGCTTTGCGGTTCGATGACTGGAAGCTGATCTTTCTCGAGCAGAAAGCATGGGCAACCCTGCGCGCCTGGATGGAACCCTTCACCCCGCTGCGCGTCCCGATCATCGTGAATCTGCGCCGCGATCCGTACGAGCGTGGCTATCGCACGTCCAACACATATTACGACTGGATGATCGACCGGGTCTATTTCCTAGTGCCTGCCCAGCAATATGTCGGGCAATTCCTGAGCACGTTCCAGGAATTCCCGCCGCGGCAGAAAGCTGCCAGCTTCAGCCTGGATCAGGTGATGGATAAACTGTCAACGCCAACCAGCAACTAAAACTGCAAACAACTCGGGGCCGCCTGCAAGGGTGGCCCCGGTCATTTTGAACGGAGTGTTGTGTAATGCTGCGATTGTCTGCCATCGTCTTTGCCTTGACCATTCCTGTCACCGGCAGTGCTGATCCCCTGCCAAGCTGGCAAGACACCGAGACCCGCGATCAGATTATTTCATTTGTAGAATCGGTAACGGATCCGTCCGGGCCAGCATATGTCACTCCTGCCGACCGGATTGCTGTTTTCGACAATGATGGCACCCTTTGGGCCGAGCAACCTGTGTATTTTCAGTTTATTTTCGCTATGGACCGTCTGGCCGAAAAGGCCGAACAGGATCCCTCAATCCTTACAACACCCATCCTGAAAGCAGCAGCGCAAGGAGATCTGGCGGCTGTCCTGGAAGGTGGACATGATGCTTTGATCGAAGTCGTCAACGCCTCGCATTCGGGCATGACCGTCGCCGAGTTTCAGGACACGGTCGCACAATGGCTCGACGAGTCTCGCCATCCGCAAACTGATCTCCGCTATGATCAGATGACCTATCAACCCATGATCGAGCTGCTGCGCTACCTGCGTGATGAAGGGTTCAAGACATACATCGTTTCCGGCGGCGGCCTTCATTTCATGCGTGTTTTTGCCGAAAGCGCCTATGGCATTCCGCCCTGGCAGGTCCTCGGCACATACGGCAATACCAGCTATGAAACGGTCGATGGCTCACCAGTTCTGGTCAAGGCACCGGGCATCGCCTTTATCGACGACAAGGAAGGCAAGCCAATCAACATCGAACGCACAATCGGCAAACGCCCGATTTTGGCAGGAGGAAACTCGGACGGAGATTTCGCCATGATGGAGTGGACGACGTCGGGCGAAGGACCACGACTGGGCATCCTGATACATCACACGGATGACAAACGCGAATGGGCATATGACCGCGAAAGCCCGATTGGGAAACTGGCCGACGGTCTGGACAAAGGGCCCGGGATGGGATGGGTCATTGTTGATATGGCGCAAGACTGGTCGCGCATCTACACTGGGGCGAACTGAACAGGTTCGGAGCTTTCAACCTCATGTGGACACTGCTTGTTTCCGCGTTTCTGATATTTCTCTACGTCACCGCTGTGGTGTTCTCGATACGGGCTGCACAGACGGCCCGCACGCCACAAGGTGCGGTCGGCTGGGTGGTTTTTCTGATCGCAACCCCCATGCTCGCAGTGCCAATGTACCTGTTTCTGGGTCATCACCGATTTCGCGGATACCGCATTGCCCGAAAGGAAAGTGAACGGGTTGTCGAAGGCATCAAGACCTTTGCAGACTTCTCAAAGCCGGACAGAGAAAGCATGCAGATCAATCCGCGCCCCTTCGAAGCCTTGGCGCATCTGCCGGTGTCCCGTGGCAATGGCGCGTCGTTGCTGATCGACGGTCAGGCGACCTTTGACGCAATTTTTGAGGCAATCGATGCCGCCAAGAATTATGTCCTGATCCAGTTCTACATCGTACGTGATGACACGTTGGGCCAGCAATTAAAGGATCGGCTGGTTGCGGCGGCGGAACGTGGCGTGCACGTACGCTTCCTGACCGATTCCGTGGGCAGCTATGGCCTGCCCACCGCATATCTTGAATCGCTGCAGCAAGCAGGAATAGATGTCGCAAACCCCAAGGAACGCCGTGGTCCAAAGTTCCGGTTTCAGTTGAATTACCGCAATCACCGCAAAACTGTAATCATTGATGGCGAGACCGGATTTATAGGCGGGCATAATGTCGGCGTGGAATATCTGGGTCAGAACGCGCATTTTGGCCACTGGCGCGATACGCATGTCCGGATTACCGGTCACATCGTTCGCCAGTTGCAACTGATCTTTACCGAAGACTGGCACTGGGCCCATGAAGAGGACCTGATCGACCATCTGGATTGGGCCGGCAGTGAATCCGATCAGGACATGAACGCCCTACTGGTTGCCACCGGCCCGGGGGACGAGACCGAGACCGGCGCGATGATGTTCTTTGCCGCCATCGCCGAGGCGAAAGAGAGATTATGGATCGCCTCGCCGTATTTCGTCCCGGACATTGACATCATGACGGCCCTTCAACACGCCGCCCTGCGCGGCGTGGACGTGCGGATTCTGGTCCCTGACATGATCGACCATCGCCTGCCTTGGCTTGCAGCCTTTGCCTATTTCGACGAAATCCGTGACTGCGGCGTACGTGTGTTTCGATATGCCGACGGGTTCATGCACCAGAAGGTTTTTGTGGTCGATGACACTCTGGCGGCGGTGGGAACGACCAATCTGGACAATCGGTCCTTCCGTCTGAATTTCGAAGCGATGGCCCTGTTTTTCGATGCCCGCGCCGCTGAAGCCGCCGCAAGTATGCTACGCACCGACTTTGAGAAAAGTTACGAACTGACCCGCACCCTGCAACAACAACCGGCACATATCCGCTTTGGAGCACCTCTGGCGCGTCTATTCGCCCCTATCCTTTAACAACAGCTCCTCCTGAAAAACCCGAGTCATCAACGCGACCATGAAAGCGGTGGACAAGCCAAACGCCAAAAGGCCGGTCACGGATGCGAAGGCCCCGAAGATACGCAGTTCTTCACCCAGAACGATGTCGCCGTATCCAAGCGTCGTGAACGTCACCAACGAGAAGTAGAGAGCCGAGTTCCAGTCGGGCAAGACATCACCAAAGACCCAGACAATGGCCCAAAGCCAGACTTGAAGGGTGTGAATCAGAACAATGAACACCAGCGCCACGCTGATCGGCGCGGCAGTGGTGAAAAAGCGGTGCGTGTCCTGCCACTTTTCAGTCAGTTTTTCAATCAACTGCGTGCACCATGTCAGCAAAGCAATCTCGATCAGAAAGCATATGCCCAGATAGATGCTGCCCCAGATGATCTGGTCGGATAAGGACATCCGCTCTCGCCTCGTGCCGAAGGGTGAAACCGTTGGCACAGCATGGACTTTTGCCCGGCCGGGAACAACCCCGGCCATCGACCAGTGCCACACCTGCGGCGAAAGGAACCGGGAAAGCATGCGCACTGGACACTGGCGCGTGCCGTTGCACATTGTGACAGGAACCAGTCAGGACGCCCGGATGTTGCTTGTAGTTGATCAGGTCAGGAAATCGTACCCAGGTGGCCGCCCGGTTCTGAATGGCGTTTCTCTGTCACTTGATGCGGGCCAGACTCTGGCGCTGACTGGGGAAAGCGGCAGCGGCAAAAGCACCTTACTGAACCTCGCTGCGGCGTTGGACAGCTTTGACAGCGGCGAAATCATTCTGGACGGCACCACGCTGTCGGCGCTGGACGATCCGGGGCGCGCCGCATTGCGGTGCGACAGTGTCGCGCTGGTTTTTCAGCAGTTCAACCTGATTCCTTCGCTGACCGTTGGGCAAAACCTGT
This sequence comes from Ruegeria sp. CG4, assembly GCF_056537185.1. Taxonomy (NCBI): domain Bacteria; kingdom Pseudomonadati; phylum Pseudomonadota; class Alphaproteobacteria; order Rhodobacterales; family Roseobacteraceae; genus Ruegeria; species Ruegeria sp. CG4. The sequence continues at coordinate 566,459 of NZ_JBQFRB010000001.1, forward strand.
CCTTTCACGCCCGGCTGGCCGATCGACACGATCCGGACTGGATAGCGCATCTGGCCGACAGGCTGGGGCTGACCGATCTGATGCACCGCTATCCGGAATACTTGTCCGGCGGACAGCAACAAAGGGTCGCCATAGGGCGCGCATTGGGCGTTCGGCCCAAGCTTTTGCTGGCGGATGAGCCAACGGGCAATCTGGACGAGACCGCCAGCGCGGCGGTGCTGGATCTGATGCTGTCACTGGTCGCAGATACTGGAACGGCACTGCTGCTGGTTACCCATTCCCATGCCATTGCCACGCGTCTCGACCGGCACGCACACCTTGCGGGCGGACACATCGCATGACCCTTGTGGTCGTTCAGGCGCTATGGTCTCACTGGCGCAGGCATCTGTTGCAACTGGCAACGCTGCTGATTGGAATTGCGCTGGCAACCGGTCTTTGGTCAGCAGTGCAGGCCATCAATGCCGAGGCGCGGGCCAGTTATGATCGCGCCAATTCACAACTGGCAATTGGCCAGTATGACATTCTGAGAAACCCGGCGGGCCCGATCCCCATCGAACGCTATGTCGCGCTGCGCAAGGCCGGGTGGCAGGTTGCAGCGGTTCTGGAAGGGCCGTTACGCATCGCTGATCGAACGCTGCGCCTGATGGGCGTGGACATGATCTCCTACCCCGCCCTGCCCGCAATTACGCAGGCAGAACAAAGCGCCGAGCCGCCCGAACCGGTTGACGTGCTGACAGCCCCGGGTGTGCTTTTGATCTCGCCGGTGTTGGAACCTCTGATTGCTGAACACTCCGGACTGCCCAAAGCGATCACAAGCGCGTCTCTGCCGCCGGACGTTATCCTGACCGATATCGGCGTTGCCGAGACCCTTTTGAACAGACGGGGTGAAATAAGCCGGTTGGTCATATTGCCCGTTCAACCCCGCACGGTCCCGCCTTTGTCGGAACTCGCGCCCGAACTGGAACGGATCAGTCCGTCATCGCAGCTGGACACCGCGCAACTGACCGAGAGCTTTCATCTCAACCTTTCGGCCTTTGGCCTGCTGTCTTTCGCCGTGGGTCTGTTCATCGTTCACGGTACGGTTGGACTGGCCTTTGCCCAGCGACGCGGCATGATCCGGACTTTGCGGGCCTTGGGCGTCTCCATGCGTCGATTGGTTTGCCTGATCTTCGCGGAGTTGACCATGCTTGCTCTGGTCGGCGGCGGGCTGGGCCTTTTGCTCGGCTTCTTTCTGGCGGGTGCACTACTTCCTGACGTGGCAGCCACCTTGCGCGGTTTGTATGGCGCCCCTGTCAGCGGACAGTTGTCGTTGCAGCCTCAATGGGCCGCTGCAGGCATCGCCATGGCCGTTGCCGGAACGCTGATGGCCAGTGGACACGCGCTATGGCGACTGTCTCGAATGCCGCTTCTTGCGGGTCCGGGCCTGCAGGCGTGGGGCAAGGCCACAAGCTCACGCCGGATTGCGGGCTTCACCGGCCTCGGGTTGATCGTTGCGGGCTGCCTTGCCTTGTTGGTTTTCCCCGGGCTGATCGGCGGGTTTGCCCTGTTGGCTGGTATCCTGACCGGATCGGCCCTGCTGCTGCCTGCGTTTCTTTCAGCAATCATTCATGTCCTTGAGCGCAAGGCCCGCAGTCCTGTTGCGCAATGGGTCTGGGCGGACATGAGGGCGCAGCTTCCCGGCCTTTCACTAGCCTTGATGGCTTTGCTGCTGGCGTTGGCCGCGAATATCGGTGTCGGGACGATGGTGTCCAGCTTTCGGCTGACATTCACCGGCTGGCTGGATCAGCGCCTGACGTCCGAATTGTACGTCACCGCCATAGACGATCAACAAAGCCAAGCGATTGTCGATTGGCTCGCCCCACAGGTGGATGCCATTCTTCCGATCCGCCGGGTCGAACTGCCCCATGAAACTGGTCCCTTGTTCCTATACGGTGTGATCGATCATGCGACATACCGGAAGCACTGGCCGCTGATCGCTTCGTCGCAGGATGTCTGGGATCGCGTCATGGCCGGAGAGGTTGTTCTGATAAACGAGCAACTGGCCCGCCGTTCCGATCTGTGGCCCGGAGATCAGTTGGCCCTAACACCCGGTCGGGTGTTGGAAGTTGCCGGTGTCTATTCCGACTACGGCAATCCGACGGGTCAGGCCATCGTGTCGATGGAACAGCTTAATGCCATCGCGCCCAATACACCGGCTCGGCGTTTTGGTGTCCGCGTTTCCCCGGAAGCCGCAGGTCAGCTGGCGCAGGCGGTCCGGCACCGTTTCGAACTACCGCGCGAAAGCGTTGTCCAACAGGCAGCGATGAAGGCGCAATCCATAACTGTGTTCGAGAAGACATTCGTTGTGACTTCGGCGCTGAACATTCTGACACTCGGCGTTGCCGGATTCGCCATCCTGACCAGCCTTCTGACATTGTGGACACAACGGCTGCCGCAGATCGCGCCGGTCTGGGCCCTTGGGCTGAGCCGCGCGCACCTGGCCCGGCTGGAGTTGCTGCGCAGCGGGCTGTTGGCCATCCTGACGGCCTGCCTGGCGCTGCCGCTGGGCCTTGTTCTGGCTTGGGTTCTGCTGACTGTCATCAATGTGCAGGCTTTTGGCTGGCAGTTGCCGATGTTCCTGTTCCCAAGGGAATGGCTGGGTTTGTTTGGATTGACCGTTGTCGCCGCGCTTGCCGCCGCTGCCCTGCCCGCCTTGCGCTTGCTGCGCCTGCCCCCGGCGGATCTGCTGAAGGTGTTTGCCAATGAACGTTAGGACCTGGCTTTTCGTGTTGTTATTGGCGCTTCCCTTTCCGGCTTTGGCACAGGGCTATGCCGGGTTGGGCGGCTCCGCCGAGGGCTTTGATGTTCCTGAACCCGGCTACCAATTCAATTTCCCGCAGGATCACGGCCCGCATCCGTCCTTTCGCATCGAATGGTGGTACCTGACGGCAAATCTGCGCGGTGAAGATGGACTGGATTACGGTGTACAGTGGACCCTGTTTCGCTCAGCGCTGAAACCGGTTAAAACTGGTGGTTGGCAGAGCCCTCAGATCTGGATGGGGCACGCCGCTGTCACAACGCCCGATACCCACTATTTTGCCGAGCGCCTGTCGCGTGGCGGTATCGGGCAGGCCGGGGTTTCCTCGCACCCCTTCGAGGCATGGATTGACGAGTGGCGAATGGGTGGTCCGGACCTGAATACCCTGTCGTTGACAGCAAATGGCGAAACCTTTGGATATGACCTGTCGCTGACAGCCGATGGACCGCTGGTTTTTCACGGTGAGGATGGGTATTCAGTCAAATCCGCAGATGGTCAGGCCAGCTACTACTATTCTCAGCCCGCCTACACGGTCCGGGGCACACTGCACTTGCCGGACCGGGATGTGGAAGTCACCGGTCAGGGGTGGCTGGATCGCGAATGGTCATCGCAACCTTTGGCTGCGGACCAAACCGGCTGGGACTGGTTCTCGCTCAGCTTTGACGGTGGCGACAAGCTCATGGCGTTCCGTCTTCGCGGCGCGCGCGGAGACTTCACCTCGGCCACTTGGATCGGCGCGAACGGGGAGGCAAACAGCCTGCCGAATGGGTCTGTTTCAATGACGCCGCAGGAAACCGCAATCATCGCAGAACGCGATGTTCCGGTTCGGTGGCGTGTCAGGTTACCGGATCGTGACCTAGATGTCGAAGTATCGGCCCTGACACCAAAGGCGTGGATGGGCACCCGGTTCGAATACTGGGAAGGCCCGATCAAAATAAAAGGCACCCACGAAGGTCGCGGGTACCTTGAGATGACAGGCTACTGAAGCAGCGCTGACCTAGCGGACGACATAAACTGAAACGTTCGCGTGCCGCACGACGCGGGCGGCATTGGGCCCCAGCAGATAGTCCTTGAGATCGGGCTTATGCGCGCCGATCACGATCAGATCGCTGCCCGCGCTTTCTGCTGTCTTCAGGATTTCCTGATAGGCCGTTCCGGTTGCCACCACGTGACGCACTTTTTCGTTGCGTTCTTTGCCTAATGTAGCCTCGCACATTTCCGACAATCTGGCATGGGCGTCCTGTAGCGCCTTTTCGTGATGGTCGGGTTCGAAGAAGCCGGACACCCAGGTTTCACCAAAATCCGGAACGATCGACACGACATCCAGTTGCGCGCCCTCCATCTCGGCCAGCGCCCCGGCTTTTTTCAGGACCGGGACATCCAGATCCCCGTTGCTGATATCAACAGCGCAAAGAACAGAACGTGTCATGCGGGCACCTCTTGTCTTGCGGCGCGGCCGCGTTGCAGGAAGGCGATCAGACCCAGCAGGATCATCGCCGGGATGTAGACCAGTTGTTTCGGCGGCTGGCTGGACGGCAGACTGACCGAGGACAGGCGCACGGCCTCGTCCCCGTAATAGTCGAAATTGCCCAGATCATCCGCCACTGGCGAGCCGAACAGGGGTTCTTCCAGTTTGACCAGCCCGTCTTCTTCGATCAGCAGCAAGCCCATCGCCTCGACACGCGCGGCACCGCCTTCTTCACTGCCGACCGGGACGACGATGGTTGTGTCAACCATCTGCAAGGTGTCGAAATCCGGCCCGCTGATGACCATCCGAACCTCGGTTCCCGGTGCAGTTTCACCCATCGCCTCGACAAACGCGGAAGGTTCGACCGTTTCGAATGGCGGTGAAAAGCGATCCATGAAGAAGTCCGGCCGGAACAGAGCGAAGGCCACAAAGATCAGCGCAACGCTTTCATAGATGCGGCTGTGGGTCAGGAAGTACCCCATCGTGCCAGCCGTAAATACGAGGATCGCTATCGTCGCAAATATCGCCACGATAATGCCTTCGACCCAAGTGACATCGATCAACAGAAGATCGGTGTTGAAGATGAACACGAATGGCAGGGCCACCGTGCGCAAGCTGTAGAAGAACGCGGTGAATCCGGTCTTGATTGCGTCGCCCCCCGACACGGCGGCAGCGGCAAAGCTGGCCAGACCAACCGGCGGCGTCACGTCGGCCATGATGCCGAAGTAGAACACAAACAGGTGCACGGCGATCAACGGTACGATCAGGCCGCTTTGAGCGCCCAGTTCAACCACGACACCCGCCATCAGCGAGCTGACGACGATGTAGTTCGCCGTGGTTGGCAGGCCCATGCCCAGGATCAGGCTGAGTAGCCCCACCATCACCAGCATCAGGATCAGGTTGCCGCCCGAAAGGAACTCGACCAAGTCAGCCATGACCTGTCCGACACCCGTCAGGGTCACAGTCCCCACGATCACACCCGCAGTGGCCGTGGCCAGCGCGATGCCGATCATGTTGCGCGCACCGTCGATAAGGCCCTGCCACAGGTCAGCAACTCCTTCCTTGAATGTCGCGGACATGTTGGTTTGTCCCCGGAACAGCGCTTTGAGCGGTTTCTGCGTCAGAAGGATCACAAACAGCAGTGCCGTGGCCCAGAAAGCCGACAGACCGGGCGACTTCTGTTCGATCATCAGGAAATAGACCAGAACGATGATTGGCAGAAGGTAATGCAGACCTGCCTTGTAAATCTCGCCAATGACCGGCAGCGTGACTTCCTTGGCATTGGGATCATCAGGCTCCAGATCCGGAACCTGCGCCGCCAGATACAAAAGGCCAACATAGATCGCGCAGACAATCAGGCTGAGGATAAGCCCGGCTTGCGTCGGCACCCAGCTGGTCACGGCATCGACCGGAAATTGCGAGCCATAGCAGAGCCCGGCAAAGATCAGGAAGAAGGACAGCATCCCGACTACGGTTCGCGCCAGATGCACGTCGCGGTCGCCCAGCGTGGGCATGTTCCGCTTCACCGCCTCAAGATGGACGATGTATACTAGTGCGATGTAGGAAATCGCGGCAGGCAGGAACGCGTGGGTGATCACCTCGACGTAAGAGATGCCCACATACTCCACCATCAGGAAGGCTGCGGCCCCCATCACGGGCGGCATGATCTGACCATTGACCGAACTGGCGACCTCGACCGATCCGGCCTGTTCGCTGGAAAAGCCGACGCGCTTCATCAGTGGGATGGTGAATGTGCCGGTGGTCACGACGTTGGCGATGGACGAGCCAGAAATCAGGCCGGTCGCCGCCGAACCCACCACGGCCGCCTTGGCCGGGCCACCGCGCAGGTGGCCAAGCGCGCCAAAGGCCATTTTGATAAAGTAGTTCCCTGCCCCGGCCTTATCCAGCAATGCACCGAACAGCACGAACAGGAACACGAATTTCGTCGAAACACCAAGGGCGATGCCGAAGACACCTTCGGACGTGATCCACATGTGGCTCATCGCCTTTTTGAGGCTCGCGCCTTTCCAGCGGATTACTTCGGGCACCCATTCCGACGAGCCGAAGAACACATAGGCAAGAAAGATCGTGGCAATGATCGCCATCGCCGGGCCAAGCGCGCGGCGCGCGGCCTCGAACAGCAGCAACAGACCACCCAGAGCGACCCATTTGTCCGTGTCGTCTGCCAGACCGCCCGCATTGACGATCTTGTCGTAGAAGAAGAAACCGTAAAGCGCGACAAACGCGCCCAGAATTCCCATGATCCAGTCCTGGATCGGGATGTAGTTTCTAGGGCTGGATTTCAGCGCAGGATAGGCCGCGAAGGCCAGGAACATCGCAAAGGCAAGATGGAACTGCCGTGCGTTATTCACAATGCTGCCGGGAAGAACGTAGTTTGCGATCGGTGACGCCAGAAGCACCTGAAAAATCGACCAGATCGCGGCAACAATCGCCAGAAATAAGCCTACGTTTCCGGCTGGATCACGGGCCCCTGCATCCGAAGATGCGACCAATTCCTGAAGTTCTTCTTCGGATAGCGGACGATTGCCCTGCTGATCAGCGCTCATCAAATCTCTCCCCGTTCAGCGGCCGATTTCCGGCGCGGTTTTTTGTTCCGGTGTTTCACCGGTTGAAAAACGAGGCGCCGAAAAGCGCCTCGTCAAAATGTTTAGGACGGATTACTGAATCCAGCCTTTTTCTTTGTAGTACTTCTCGGCACCCGGATGCAGCGGAGCCGACAGGCCGTCCGCAATCATCTCTTCCGGCTTGAGGTTGGCAAATGCCGGGTGCAGCTTTTTGAAGTCATCGAAGTTCTCGAAGACCGAGCTTACAACTGCATATACAGCGTCTTCCGACACGTCAGCCGACGTTACGAATGTCGCGCCCACACCGAAGGTCTGGGTGTCGCCATCCGATCCACGATACATCCCGCCGGGGATGGTAGCGGTACGATAGAACGAGTTGTTTTCAACCAACTTGTTGACCGCATCGCCGCTGACATTCACCAGAACCGAGTCGCAGGCGGTGGTTGCTTCCTGGATCGAACCCGACGGGTGGCCAACAGTGTAGACCATCGCGTCAATCTGGTTGTCACACAGGGCAGCAGACTGTTCGGCTGCCTTCAGCTCGGTTGCCAGCTCGAAATCGCCGGTGGTCCAGCCCATCTCGCCCAGAAGGACTTCCATGGTGCCGCGCTGACCTGAACCGGGGTTACCGATGTTGACGCGCTTGCCCTTCAGGTCCTCGAAGTTGGTGATACCGGAATCAGCCCGCGCAACAACGGTGAACGGCTCGGGGTGAACCGAGAATACGGCGCGCAGGCCTTCGAACGGGCCAGCCTCTTCGAATTTCGAGGAACCGTTATATGCATGGTACTGCCAGTCGGACTGGGCCACACCAAACTCCAGCTCGCCTTCGCGGATGGTGTTGATGTTGTAGACCGAACCGCCGGTCGATTCGACCGAGCAGCGTACCCCGTGTTCCTTGCGGCCCTTGTTCACCAGACGGCAGATCGCACCACCGGTCGGATAGTACACGCCGGTCACGCCACCGGTGCCGATTGTGATGAATTCCTCCGCAAAAGCAGCAGGCGCCATCAGCGCAGCGGTTACAAGCGCGCCGAGGCCCAGTTTGCTGTTGTTTTTCATTTTCGTGATCTCCCAAATCTTTATTGTGGTCGGAAGATCCGTAAACAACCCCTCCTAAGAGCTTGTCAACACAGCAAGTTCCCCCGTCGAAAAAACGGGTTCACGCACCTGAATTTCAAAAATCTCCCAACACTTACGACGTTTCATTCCAATACATCGCTTGTCAACCCCCACGTCCCGCAAGCCCGTGCAAAGCCGCATATCTGACGGTGTTCCCCGAACTTTCCCCCCGAACAATCCGAGGACAGTCCCGTTCAGCCCCACAGATGCGGTTCCGCAAACTCGACCGAATTGCCAGCCGGGTCCCGCACATACAGCGAACGGGCCCCGTTCGGCCAATCAAACTCGGCATCCAGCGGTACGTTCCAGTCAAGCAGATGCTTACGCATTGTGTCCATTTCGACCCGCGATAGGGCAAGGCACACATGCCCCGGCCCGCGCGCGCCATGCGGCGGCACCGGCAAGTCAGGATTTCGCGGTGCTTGTTCCGTTTCCTCGGCGTTGAACAACAACAACACGGAACGGCCCACGCGGAAGAACACGTGCCGATTGTCCACGCGCTGGATTTTCTCCAACGCCAGAATGTCGCCGTAAAAACGCTCTGCCGCGTCCAGATCATTGACGTAAAGCGCCGCCTCCAGAACTGCCGACGGGCGCGGTATGTCCGGTGTGACTTTCATGAGCCCAGTGTACCTCAGGCCCTGCCTTCTGTCACCGTCGCGGTCTGCGGTCTCTCTTTCGTTGAGGTGCTGCGGAAACCTCAGGCATGGGCAGGCTTTCCCATTGCCCCGGCTGCAATCCCTCCAGCGTCCAATCCCCGATGCGGGCCCGAACAAGACGCAATGTGGGATGTCCGACCGCTGCCGTCATCCGGCGCACCTGCCGATTGCGCCCTTCGCGCAGGGTCAGTTCGATCCAGCAATCAGGAACCGTCTGACGCACCCGGATTGGCGGCGTCCTGGGCCAAAGACTTTCCGGTTCGTCAATCACCCGCGCCTTTGCGGGCCGGGTTGGCCCATCATTCAGTTCGACCCCTTCGCGCAGCGCCTTCATCGCGGCAGCGTCCGGAATACCCTCGACCTGAACCCAGTAGGTCTTGGGCATCTTGTGTTTCGGGTCGGAAATCTGCGCCTGCAGCTTTCCGTGATCCGTCAGCAGCAGCAAACCCTCACTGTCCCGATCCAGCCGCCCGGCCGGATAGACACCGGGCAGATCGATGTAGTCGGACAGCGTGCTGCGCGGCGAATCTCCGTTCGCCCTGTCGGTAAACTGCGGCAGGACATCGAAAGGTTTATTGAAGCGAATGAACCAGGACATGAACTACGCCATAGCGCGCAGAAACTACCTAGCGCAAGCTGTGGATAACTGTCACGCGATTGTTACGGATTCGCATTAATCAATCCCCGAGATATTGTGGAAAATCAGGGCTTGTCAGAGTTTTAACACGATATATAGTTAAGTTAAGGCCGGGGCGGGTGTTCCCCGCTCTGATGTCAAAAAACGGGCAGTGCAGAGCGAGGAGCGATTCTGTTATGGACGGAGACTTCAGGACCGAATTTGTCAGGGAACCCGGTGCACTCAGGCGTCATCCGGCACTGGTCCTGAACGCCGATTATCGCCCCCTGTCCTATTATCCTCTGTCTCTTTGGCCATGGCAGGAGGCGATCAAGGCCGCCTGGCTGGATCGGGTCGACATCGTGGCCGAATATGACGAAGTTGTCCGCAGTCCCAGTACCGAGATACGAATACCTTCGGTCGTTGTCCTGAAAGACTATGTAAAACCCAGAAAGCGCGTGGCCTTCACGCGCTTTAATTTATTTCTGCGGGATGAATTCTGTTGCCAGTACTGCGGCAGCCGAGGCGACCTGACTTTTGACCACGTTGTTCCGCGCGCGGCGGGCGGCGTGACCAGCTGGCAGAACGTGGTGGCAGCATGCAGCCCATGTAACCTGCGAAAAGGGTCAAAATCGCTGCGGCAAGCTGGCATGTCTCTGCGCAAGCCACCCCGCCAACCCGATGCCGAGGCACTGCGCAATATCGGGCGCAAGTTCCCGCCCAACCATCTGCACGACAGCTGGATCGACTTCCTGTATTGGGATGCGGAACTGGATCAGATCTGACGTTTACCGGGCCCGCCACGCTGCAAGCCAGACCAGAACCAGACCGGCCGACAATACGGCATTCCATCCTGCCATGGACAGACCAAGCATTTCCCACGGGATGTCGTCACAGCGCACCAGCGGCGCGTTCATGATCTGATCCATCAACTCGGTCGTCGACAACCCACCAATGTCGCTGGACGTGCAGCTGCTGGGACCTTCCCACCACTTCTGCTCGACGCCGGCGTGATAAACGCCGATACCCGCCGTGGTCGCGGCGGCCAAAGCCCCCAGAAGCGGCAGAACCGTGACCCGTGGCACAGCAATCGCCACGGCACCAATCAACGCTGCGGCGGCGTGCGGATACCGCTGCCAAATGCACATCTTGCAGGGTGCCAACCCGCCAAGGTACTGGAATCCCCATGCCCCCAACAGCAAGGCGACAGACCCAGCGGCCGCAATCAGCACTAATCTGTTTCGGTTGGTCATAGGTACTTCACCGCGAAAAATCCGCCGAACAACAGCAAGATGAACAGGGTAAACATCAAGCCCAGGCGCTTTTCAATGAAATCGCGGATCGGCTCTCCGAACCCCCACAATAGCCCTGCAACAACAAAGAACCGCAAGGCCCGTGCCAGAATTGAGGTCGCAACAAACGTCCCAAAGGGCATCCCGGTCCAGCCGGACATGATCGTGATGACCTTGTAGGGGAATGGCGTAACACCTGCGGTCAGCACAGCCCAGAATCCGAAATCGTTGAAACGCTCGTTGAACTCTTCCATGGCATGGCCTTTGCCCATCGCCTCAAGGACCGGTTGGCCGATGCTTTCATAGAAGAAGGCTCCGATCGCGTATCCCAGCATCCCCCCCAGCACCGACGCCACGAGGGCAACGGTCGCGATGAGCCATGCCCGCGACGGCCGCGCCAGGATCATTGGAATCATCAGCACATCCGGCGGGATCGGAAAGAACGAGCTTTCCACAAATGCCACAATGGCCAGCGCCCAAAGAGCATGCGGATGTTCGGCCAGACGGATGGTCCAGTCATAAAGGGATCGCAACATAAAACACTAAGGTCCAAATCTCACACCCGGCAAGGCAAACCATGCACCCATCGGGGCGTCAACCGTTCAAAGGCAAACAATCCGGATACTGGTTGTTTTTTGCCTCTGGACCTTCCCCGCGTTGGGCGATAATCCAGTGTTCGTGGCCCAAGTGGCGGAATGGTAGACGCAGGGGATTCAAAATCCCCCGCCTTCACGGGCGTGAGAGTTCGAGTCTCTCCTTGGGCACCACCAGCCAAAGAACGATAGTACCGACCAGGAATTATCCATTAGGATATTTGCGTATTATCCTGTTCCTTAAAGATAAATTCCGGAAGCCACTTCATCATACAAGTGTTCGCCTGAACGTAAATATAAGAGACCGAAACACTTCCAACCCGACTCGCATCTACCGTCAGCAGTTAGGTTGCTGGTAACGAGCTTACCCACATAATCGGATTCAGCAACCAAAACACTAGGTGGCCGGTGTAGAGTGGAAAGAAACAAGAAAATGGGATGAACAAAGTGTATTATGCGAGTTCACCTTGGGCCGGACGAACTGTTTCCAAACGACTGACAATGAGCTTCCCAAAACTCTACAGAGGGTTTTGCGCTAGCTTTGCCGTTTTCGGCTCAGAAGACCGTATTTGACAGCCCAGGCCCGAAAGGATCGGCGTTTTCCACCCTCGCGTTTCACAGCTTGCTTTGAGTGCGCACCTCCCATTCTGTTGAACTCGAAGACATCAATAATGCGTTCGGCGCAGCCACAAGCCTCGCCCATCCCGACTTTGGCGAAGTAGAACTTTTCAAAGGACTCCGGATTCTTCATGGCAAACCTCCCTGACCTCATTGAAGCGCGTCTATTGGGGTTTGCCAAATCACTTCTTCGCGGCTCAAGGCGCGAATAATTGACTGTTAGGCTTTGATCCGCGAGGTGTGATCGCCCAGACAAAGCAGTGGCATACAAAACGCAGCTAATCTGCAAAGCAGGATGGTTCCATGCAGCCGTGTTGCAATCTCAGAAAACTGGGGGCGGAGAAACCCCGCGCCCACTACTTCGTTATTTGGCTCTCAGAAAGGCTCACAAGCTCAACTTGTCGCGCATGAACGCCAAGGCCACGCCAAGGCCGTCAGGATCAATTCCGTGGCCCGTGCCCTTCATGACATGTGCGTAAATCTCTTTGAAGCCAGCCCCTTGCAAAGCTTCCGCGGCCTCGGGAAGCGATTGCGGAGGCACGACATCATCAGAATCGCCGTGGACCAGTAGAATCGGCATGCGGCTGACGGTCTCCTCGGCCAGCATGTCAGGCTCCAGCAACCGGCCCGAGAAGGCCACGATACCGGCAACCGGGTCTTCGCGCCGGGGTGCAACGTGCAAACTCATCATGGTGCCTTGTGAAAAGCCGAACAAAACCAATTGTTCCGGCAACAGATCCTCATCCACCATCAAAGCGTCAAGAAAGGCGTTGAAATCCTCAACCGCCATCGCCATGCCCCTGCGTGCCTCTTCTTCGGACGAGCCGTCAATCCAGGGGATCGGAAACCACTGATACCCGTTGGGCATGCCGGGGATCTGTTCGGGTGCATCAGGGGCCACAAACAGCGTGTCAGGCAGATGGTCACCCAGCACGTCCGCCAGCCCCAAAAGGTCAGCCCCGTTGGCACCATAGCCGTGTACGAACACCACAACCGAGCGTGTGTCGCCCGAGACCGGCTCTTTCCGGAGCGCATTCAAAACCCGTGTCATCTGATCCCTTCTCGTTCTTTCGCGACCCGGTAATAGGCCCACAAAACCCGCGCCGCAACCGACCGCCACGGTGACCAGGCTTCGGCCATTTGACGCAACTCCTTGTCCGTTGGGCGTTTTGGCAGGTCGTACAGAATTCGCGCAGCCTCCTGCAATGCCAGGTCCCCAGGCGCGATCACGTCCGCGCGGCCCAGCGAGAACATCGCGTAGATCTCGGCGGTCCAGACGCCGACGCCAGGCACTTCGGTCAACGTGGCCACAACATCCGCGTTAGGAGCATCGCGCAATGCCCTGTAATCAATACGTGCTTCGGCCAGCGCGCGGGCGTATCGGATTTTCTGACGGCTCAGCCCCACGGCGCGCAGATCGTCATCGGTCGCCCACATGATCTTGCGCGGTCCAGTGAGCTTGGCATCCTGCAGCCGTTTCCAGATCGCATTGGCCGAAGCCACGCTGACTTGCTGGCTGACAATCGCACTAAGCAGCTGCGCAAATCCATCCGGGCGACGACGCAAGGGCAATGGCCCGGTTTGGTCCATCGCGTAGGCCATGCGCGGACAGGTTTCTGCCAGCCACCCTGCCCCTTCGGCAACGCATTCGGGCGTTTCGATGATGCGTCCGACGGACATGGCCTCTCCATAGTGTGATACGGGCCGCACGTTAGGCACATATGCCGCATATGCAACCCGCTTGTGTGCCGGGGATTTCACCGATACCCATGCCCCATGACGATGATCACTGCCTCTCCCGACAATTCTCAGGCCAAACGCAACGTAGCGGTTCTGGTTGCCGCGCAGGCCATTCTGGGCGCGCAAATGCCGATGATGTTCATTGTCGGCGGGTTGGCGGGGCAGTCGCTAGCCAGCAACCCCTGCCTTGCAACATTGCCTATCTCACTGATCGTGCTGGGGTCGATGCTGGCCGCCACACCGATCTCGGCGATCATGCAGAAATGGGGTCGCCGGGTGGGTTTTCTGGTTGGTGCGACTGCCGGAGCTTGTGGTGGCGTTGTCGGGGCGTACGGCCTGTACCTGGGGTCTTTCCCGATCTTCCTGCTGGGCAGCCTGTTGACCGGTATCTATATGAGCGCACATGGCTTTTACCGTTTTGCCGCCGCCGATACTGCGTCAGACGGCTTTCGTCCGAAGGCGATTTCCTACGTCATGGCCGGTGGGCTTGCCGCTGCAATCATAGGACCCCAGATCGTCAAGCTGACGGCGCAAGCGTATGTCATTCCATTTCTCGGCACCTATCTGGCCGTGATTGCCGTAAACGTATTCGGGTCGGCCCTGTTCTTTTTCCTCGATATTCCCACACCGGAAAAACCCGCCGAAGACGCGCCGAAGGGCAGAACGCGGATCGAAATGCTCCGGACGCCGCGCATTGCGGTGGCGGTGATTTGCGCCATGGTGTCCTATGCGCTGATGAACCTTGTAATGACATCCACTCCACTGGCGGTTGTAGGTTGCGGTTTCAGCCCGAATGATGCGGCGGATATCGTGACCAGCCATGTTCTGGCGATGTATGTCCCCAGCTTCTTCACCGGCCAACTGATAGCACGGTTCGGGGTTGAAAAGATCGTCGCGCTCGGGCTGGCCATTCTGGCAGCGGCCGGCGTCGTTGCCCTGCAAGGCGTTGAGCTTGGCAATTTCTTTGTTGCCCTGATCCTGCTCGGGATCGGCTGGAATTTCGGCTTTATCGGCGCGACCAGCATGCTCGCGGACTCGCACGACGTAAACGAGCGTGGACGGATGCAGGGACTGAACGATCTGCTGGTATTTGGCGGTGTTACTCTGGCGTCGCTGGCATCGGGTGGATTGATGAACTGTTCGGGCGGTTCACCGGTCGAGGGGTGGACGGCCGTCAATCTCGCCATGATCCCATTGTTGACGCTGGCCGGTGGCGCATTGTTGTGGCTGGTTCTGAAACCGGCCGAGGCCGAAACAGCCTGATCGGCGCATTACCAGCGACCGCTGACGGACCGCCACATCAGTGACGCGCGGCGCCTGACTTCCCCTTGCCACAATGTGCCATTGGCGACGCGTTCAGGCTGTGCCAGCGCCTGCTTCAACACCCAGTCCGCCTGCCATCCCGCAAACAACGCGGGTCTGGCCTGCACTGAAACATCCGCCCGCCTTGCGCGCGCGCTGTTCAGCCGATCCAGCCCAGCCTGCGCCAATGCGCGTACGGCATCGGGTGTTCCATTCAACAAAGGAATGCGGCCGCGCGCCTCAAGCTCGGGGATGGCGCGGAACCAGTTGGCGACCCCGACGCCATAGCCAAAATCGCGCAAAACGGCTTCATCTGCAGCGCCAAGCGCCTGCGCTGACGCGACCATCAATGTCCCCGCACTCTGGTCGATATAGGTATCGAAGTGCTCTTCATCTTCGAAAGGGTCTTTGTAGATATCCCAACGCCTTACCGCCACATATTCATCCATATCCGAGGCCAGATGAGGGTTGAGAACCCTGGATAGCGGCGTCACGACCTCATGCCGTCGCACCGTCGGGCCTTGGGCGATTTCCTGAAGCGCATCTCGCCACCATTGCAGGCGCATTTCCGCGATCATCGGCTCTTGCGTCACCCACGGCGCCCTCGCAACTTCGACATTCAGTGCGTAGATAGGAAACAGGACCGCGCGTGCAGGAACCGGGGCAGCCATTGCCGCCATGAATCGATCCGGATCCGCCCGGTGCACCAGTTGCGCACAGGCCTTGAGATCGTCGTCGAATTTCACGCTCACTCAGCCGCTTCCGAACGCGGATTGCAGTCGCGTACCAGTTTCCACTGGATCGCATCCAGCAGCGCCTCAAACGAGGCATCAACTATGTTGGCACTGACACCAACAGTTGACCATCGACGTCCTTGCCCGTCTTCGCTGTCGATGATGACCCGCGTGACCGCCTCGGTGCCGCCCTGAGTAATGCGCACCTTGAAGTCCACCAGATGCATGTCATTCAGTATCCGCGAATACTGACCCAGATCCTTGGCCAACGCCTTGGCGAGGGCGTTGACCGGGCCCCGGTCGCTGCCGTCGCCGTCCAGCGATTCACTGACCGACAGTTTCTTTTCCCCGTCGACCTTCACAACAACGACGGCCTCGGAGAGGCTGACCATCTTGTTGTATTTGTTCTTGCGCCGCTCAACCGTGACCTTGTAACGCTTGACCTCGAAGAACTGAGGCAGTTGCCCCAGTTCCGCCCGGGCCAGCAATTCAAAGCTCGCCTGCGCGGTGTCGTAGGAATACCCGACCGCCTCGCGCTGCTTGATCCGCTCCAGTATGCGCCCCAGCGCCGGATCGCCGGCTTCGACCGTCAGCCCGGCTTCGGTCAGGCGTTTGCGCAGGTTCGATTGCCCGGCCTGGTTCGACATCGGAATGATGCGCGAATTGCCAACAGTCGCCGGGTCGACATGTTCATAAGTCGACGGGTCCTTAAGAATCGCGCTGGCATGCAGCCCTGCCTTGTGCGCGAAGGCCGAGGCCCCGACATAAGCCGATTGCTTGCTGGGCACCCGGTTCAATATGTCGTCCAGCATCCGGCTGATCCGCGTCAGACCTGACAAGGCTTCGCGACTGACACCGACCTCATAGGCCGAGGCATAGGGTTCCTTCAGCAACAGGGTCGGAATCAGAGCAGTCAGATTGGCGTTGCCGCATCGCTCGCCCAATCCGTTCAGCGTACCCTGTATCTGGCGCGCGCCTGCATCTACCGCGGCCAGCGAACAGGCCACCGCGTTTTCCGTGTCGTTATGGGTGTGAATACCCAGACGATCCCCAGGCAGCCCGGCGGCAATCACCTCGGAAACGATGCGCCCGACCTCCGCAGGCAAGGCACCACCATTAGTGTCACACAACACAACCCAGCGCGCACCGGCGTCCAGTGCTGCGCGACAAACCGAGATCGCATAGTCCGGATTGTCCTTGTATCCATCAAAGAAATGCTCGGCATCGAACAAAGCCTCGCGACCCTGCGCCACGACATGCGCGACCGAGGCCCGTACGTTCTCGGTGTTTTCCGCAAGGTCGATGCCAAGCGCGTCGGTCACGTGATAATCATGTGATTTCCCCACCAGACAAACCGCCTGCGTTCCCGCATTCATCACCGCCGCCAGAACGTCATCATTGTCTGCGGACCGACCCGAGCGTTTGGTCATCCCGAACGCGGTCAGACAGGCCGAAGTCTTTGGTGCCACATCGAAAAACGCACTGTCCGTCGGGTTGGCACCCGGCCAGCCGCCTTCGACATAGTCAATCCCCAGCGCATCCAGCGCCTGCGCGATCTGGACCTTTTCAGCGGTCGAGAACTGAACGCCCTGTGTCTGCTGCCCATCGCGCAGGGTGGTGTCATAAAGATAGAGCCGTTCCTTGGTCATCACACACCTTCCAGCTTGGATGCATCAAAGCCCGCGCCGGGGACCAGTTCGACACCGTCCTTACTCATCCGAACTTCAATGCCTGCGGAAACGTACAAGGCTTTCAGACGATCCACTTCAGCGAAATCCTTGCTCTGCATGGCAGCAGCCCGCGCCTGAACAAGCTTTTCGGCATGGCCGGACAAATCGACGCTATCTGTATGCGCCCAGTCCCCCATCTCATCCGTCAGAAGCCCAAGAAGACGGGCACCAGCCAACAGACCAGCAGCGTCCCCGTTCGCTGCGAGCCGGTGCAGTTCCGCGACGGCACCCGCAGTATTCAGATCATCGGCCAGCGCCTCCACAAACGCGGGTGTCACGCTGCCGGCGGGCTCGATGCCCGCTGTCAGCGTCCGCCATTTGCGCAGCGTCCCCCCGGCCTCGCGCGCCTTTTTCTCCGTCCAGTCCATGGGCTTGCGGTAGTGAGTTTGCAGGAACACAAAGCGGATCACCTCGCCCGGCACACCCTGCTCCAGCAGATCATGTACGGTAAAGAAATTGCCCAGAGATTTGGACATTTTCTTCCCTTCGACCTGCAACATCTCATTGTGCAGCCAGACCCTTGCGAACTCACCATGCGGATGCGCGCACTTGCTTTGGGCGATTTCGTTCTCATGATGCGGGAACATCAGGTCATTGCCGCCCCCATGAATGTCGAAGCTTTCGCCCAAGAGTTCATAAGCCATGGCCGAGCATTCGATATGCCATCCCGGACGTCCACGGCCCCAGGGTGACTCCCAACCAGGCAACTCATCGGTCGAGGGCTTCCACAGCACAAAATCCATCGGATTCTTCTTATAGGGCGCAACCTCGACACGCGCGCCTGCGATCATGTCGTCGACCGACCGCCCAGACAGGTTTCCGTATTCTTCCTTCCAACTGTCCACCGCGAACAGCACATGACCTTCGGCGGCATAAGCGTGCCCCTTTGCGATCAGGTCTTCGATCATTGCAATCATCTGCTCGACAAATTGTGTCGCTCGCGGCATCTCGTTCGGCTCCAGCGCCCCCAGGGCGCCCATGTCGTGCAGATACCAGCCGATGGTTTCATCCGAACGCTCCTGCACCAACTGCTCAAGCGACCCGAACGCGCCTGCCTGCTTTCGGGCCAGCGCCGTCGCATTTATCTTGTCATCCACATCCGTGAAGTTGCGCACATAGGTCACGTGTTCCGGGCCGTAGACATGGCGCAGCAATCGATAAAGCACATCGAACACCACCACGGGCCGGGCATTGCCAAGATGCGCGCGGTCATAGACGGTCGGGCCGCAGACATACATCCGCACATTGTCGGCATCGATCGGCACGAAATCTTCCTTCGTCCGCGTCCGTGTGTTGTGCAGTCTGATGGTCGTCATCTGGTGGGCTCCTAAGAAACAGCAATAGCTTGCGCGTTGGCGCGGGCTTAGCAACTTGTCTCAGGGATGAAAACGAAAGAAACCGGCCCGCTTGAGAAATCAGCAGGTAATGCAGCAGATAATGATGCAGGTTATCCGGTTCATGAGGACCGATTACCACGTAAAACACGTCAAGCCAAGGCTTGTGATCGCGCGTATGACGGGGCACTCTGCCTTGTATGAGCCGAGATCTCGTGAACTCCATATGCCGTGACCTACCCGGAGCGGAAGTGTCCGACCCCTGGGGTGGCGGTCATGACGCGTGGAAGATTGGCGGCAAGATGTTTGCCTGCATTGGCACGGCGGGCACCGGCGTTTCAGTAAAAACCCCTGATGTCGACACTGCGCAGATGCTGATCGAAGCGGGCGTCGGCACCAAAGCGCCCTATTTCCACCGCAGCTGGTTGCTGCTGCCATGGGAAACGGATGCCGACGAGATGCGCCACCGACTGACCGCTTCCTATGACATTGTGCGCAAATCGCTTACCAAAAAAGTACAGGCTGAGTTGCCACCTCGTAGCTGATTGACAATACAACGCCATTCAGACCCAGCCGAAAAACGAGTTCCCGCCAAGCGCAGAACGGAGCGATACCGCAGCCGACGGGGGCGTTGTCCTTGCAGATCAACCTTGCCCACCAATCCAACCGGAGCGGTCTTTTCCGCCGACCCGTTTCAAGGCATCTCTGGTATTTGCCGAACACGCGACCTTTGACTGATTTCGGACGAAGTCGATGATACTCAGGTTTGGGGTGGCGTCCATATTTCGCCTCGTACTGAGCCGGGTATGGCCGAACGCATCTTGGTCGTCGGCTCAGTGTCCAAATCACATATTACGACAGGCTCGCGCCGCAGTTGGATCGTCGAGATTGAAGACGTCAACTCCCAACTGGTTAATCTGGCAACACACACCATGAATGGTGTTCCCGGGTCTATTCAGGACGCCGCGAGTATTGCGTTGAACTCGGGCAGTGATATGAAACAGGAATTCTCGGAACTCGTCCGCAATCGGCGAACCTTGGCTATCAAACTGTTGAGCACTCGGAACGTTGTCAGGCTGGTGCCCAAACAGGGGACATGTATTTGATGCTGAATGTTCGTATCAACAGGCGAAGTGGTGAGGCATTTGCAATGGCGCTGCTCGAAACGCATTCCATTGCGGTGAGGCAAGGTGAGAGCTTGGGCAGCGTTGCGGCTGGTTACATCCGGGTTGCGATGACGATCGAAAACGACCTCTTCATTGCAGCGCTGCAAACACTGCTTGATTTGGCAATGAACGCTCCCGGGATAAGCCGAACCAGTGATCAGAACCGGAAGGTCGTCCGCAGATTGAAAGTGTTGGCGCCGAGACTGCCATTTGATCGGGTCACATTGTCAAAATTCTGACGTAGCGCCTCGCCACTGATGATAAATCTGTCATTGACCGGATAGGCAACGCCAATTCCGTAGACCGCCGCCGTGTCATTGTCGGCGGAGGTATCGATCCGTGCGGCCCCGACCACCACATACCCCAGCGCCGGTCCGAAGTCGTACCCGCCGCGCAGTTTCAGCCGTGTCAGACTGTCTAATGTCCCTTCCCCCTGACCGAGGTTCAGCGACAGGTGATTGTATTCCAGTTCGCTTCCCAGAACGAAGCTTCCGAAATCGTGGTCATAGCCGACATGGAGTCCAAAACTGGAATCGTCACCGCTGGATCCGTTGGGGCCGTCCGCTTCAGTATACCCAAAGCTGAATCCTGCATAACCCCCGGTCCAATCCTCGGCGACTGCCGGGACGGCGCTTAACATTGTCACTGCGACAATGAGGGCCGTGGTGAATTTCATTCACGTCTCCAACATGTTACAGCCCCGATGAGCGGGAATTTCGGGGCGCTTACAAACCATTTACCCGAACATTGGGTCCGAGAACTGATATTTCAATTCTGACAACAGACAGGTTAATAAATAGTGACCCGACTATATCAGATTTCCACCCGAACGGGAAGAAATCTCACGCTGAAACCCTTTCGACAAAGAAAGGGAGCAATGGCGACCTATTTCTAAGTTTGGGTCGCAAACAGGACAGATCATGTCGCCAGGTGAAGGATAACTACGGCCAACGTAAGAGGTCCGCATGAAAAGCGACTACTGGAAAATCCGCTTGATCAGCCGCACCATTGGTGCGGATCGCGGACGTGCGGCGCGGGGAAGGCCATTCTGAGGGTGAATTAAGCCACTCTTCAGGAACAGCTCTTAACCCGGACCAAACACATGAACGACCAAACCCGTACTTCCTCTCGCAGCGGCGGACGCTCCGCGCGCCGTGCCGCCCGTGCCTCTGCCCTGCCCGATCACCTGCGCCCCGTGCGGCCCGGAATGGAGGGCGGCACCCTGAACGTGCTGACTCAGGCACAGTTGGAACGCATTCACGAAGCTGCGCTGACAGCGCTGGAAACGATTGGCCTTGCGGATGCGCCGCAAAGCGGGATCGATTATCTTGTTGCCGCAGGCTGTACCCTGGGTGATGACGGTCGCATCCGGTTCCCGCGTGCGCTGGTGGAAGATACCATCGCCAAAGCCAATCGTTCCGTGACGCTTTACAGCCGGGATGGAAAGACCGATCTGGAACTGTCAGGCACGCGTGTTCATTACGGCACGGCCGGCGCTGCTGTCAGCATGGTCGATGTACATGGTCAGGAATACCGCGATTCGACCGTGCAGGATCTGCATGACGCATCACGCATCTGCCAGCAGCTTGACAACATTCACTTTGTGCAGCGTCCGATGGTTTGCCGCGATATTGCGGACAACCTTGAGATGGATCTGAACACGGTCTACGCCACGACCTCGGGCACGTTCAAACATATCGGCACATCCTTTACCGAACCCAGCCATGTGGCCCCGGCGATAGAAATGCTGCACATGATCGCGGGCGGCGAGGACAAATGGCGCGAGCGGCCGTTCATGTCCAACTCGAACTGCTTTGTCGTTCCGCCAATGAAATTCGCAACGGAAAGCTGCGAAGTCATGGAAGAATGCATTAAGGCCGGGATGCCGGTCCTGCTGCTGTCGGCGGGAATGGCCGGGGCAACTGCGCCCTCGACGATTGCGGGCGCAATCACTCAGGCAACGGCGGAATGCCTGGCCGGTCTGGTTTACGTCAATGCCGTCAAACCCGGTGCGCCAGCCGTTTTTGGCACCTGGCCCTTTGGTCTGGACTTGCGCACCGGCGCGATGTCCATCGGTTCGGGTGAACAGGCCCTTCTGACCGCAGGCTGCGCCCAGATGCACAGGTTCTACGACATTCCGGGCGGTGCCGCCGCCGGAGCATCGGATGCGAAACTGCCGGACATGCAGGCCGGGTGGGAGCAGATGTGCTCGAACGTTATGGCCGGATTGTCGGGCCTGAACATGGTCTACGAAGCGGCTGGAATGCACGCCTCATTGTTGGGCTTCTGCTTCGAAAGCCTGATCCTCAGTGATGACCTGATCGGCCAGGCGCAGCGCTGCGTGCGCGGGATCGAAGTGACGGACGAAACTTTGGCGCTGGACCAGATGGCGGCCGTCTGCATGGGCGGACCGGGTCACTATCTTGGCACGGATGCAACGCTCAGCCGCATGCAGGCAGATTATGTCTATCCGACCTTCGGAGATCGCTCCTCACCCAAGGAATGGGTGGAACTCGGCAAACCTGATCTGATTGAGAAAGCGATCAAGCGAAAAGAGGAAATCCTGTCAGCACCGTCGCCGGCACAATTCGACCCGCTGTTGGATGCTGAACTTCGAAGCAGATTCAACATTCACTTGCCGAGATGAGACACTGAAAAGCGGCCTGAAATGCTCAGGCCGCTTTCCCGCACCCGGATTTAGCCGTCGCTGGATGGAAGCAAACCCGCTTCCTGTGCGACGGCAATCTCGGCCTGATCCAGCGCGCCGTCGCCATTTGCATCCATGGCCGAGAACCCGTCTGCGTCGACATCGGGCAGAATTGCCTGCACTTCTTCGATTGTCAGTACGCCATCCCCGTTTGTGTCCACTGAGGATTGAGCGACGGCCAGTGTGGGCAATCCAAGTACGATTGCTGAGAATACAGCCAGATTTTGGCGTTTCATTTCGGTGCCTCCTGAGAGTTTTGTTGTCTGTTTTCTGTCCGGACAGGCCCCAGAAACACCCGAGTGACGTCTTCTGTCACTCGCAATGGTTGAGGGTGTGCAATTAAGGCCAATCATTGCGTGTTTTGCAGAGTCGCATCTGCGGTCCACCGCCAAGAAAAACACTCGAGGTTCTGGTCGGCGGATCTTGCCCGATGACAGGAGCGCATTCCGGCAAGGCTTTGCTCAGGTCAAAAAAGAAAGGGGGCCGAAGCCCCCTGTCAGTTTCGCCTTCCAGGCTCGTATCGTTGACCGCCCGGTGTTTTTTTGCCTGCGGCCTGGACTGCGCATGGGACGAGCGCACCCGCCCCGTGAAAGAGTGGGAAGGACCGATATTCCGCCCCACCCTGTTCCCGGCCAACACGGGCATGTCGGCCGAGTGGAGAAAGGTCAGTTGGTAAGTCTCAGAGCCTTTCTCCGTATTCGTCGGGGCCGGTCACTGTGGCAGCATCCGACCCCTGCGCCCCGGGGTGCCAGGGCGCTAAACGTCAGCTACACCCGCTTGTCGCGCCACAGGTGTTGCATTTCATGCAGGTACCGTTCCGCACCAGCGTGTAGTTTCCGCATTCTCCACACGGGTCGCCCTCGTATCCCTGCATCTTCGCCTTCGTACGGGCGTCCATGCTGGTCGCGACGGCTGTCTCCGCAACCGGTGCCGCAAATTGCGCTGCGGATTCGGCCATGCCGTTCGCGCCGGACTGCCCGCCATTGAACACCATCAGGTCCTGCGGCAATCGCTTGCGAAGGTAGCCAGTCGAACTGATTTGCTTCAGTACTTCCAGGGACTTGGACGCCGCAGTTTCGCTAATTTCCGAAACGTTCGACAACCCGTCTTCCTCTCCCCGGCCCAGATCATCAAAGGTTGCGCCTTCGGGCTTCACATGGGCCAGGTCGGTGCGGTCGAGATAAGACACCGCCAGTTCGCGGAAGATGTAATCCAGGATCGACGTCGCGTTCTTGATCGAGTCGTTGCCCTGTACCATCCCTGCCGGTTCGAACTTGGTGAAGGTGAACGCATCCACGAACTCTTCAAGCGGTACGCCATATTGCAGACCAACCGACACAGCGATGGCAAAGTTGTTCATCATCGCCCGGAAGCCGGCACCTTCCTTGTGCATGTCGATGAAAATCTCACCCAGCTTGCCGTCCTCGAATTCACCGGTCCGCAGATAGACCTTGTGGCCACCCACGATCGCCTTTTGAGTATATCCCTTTCGGCGATGCGGCAGTTTCTCGCGATGGCTGCGGATCATTTCCTTGACCACAACCTTCTCGATCACTTTCTCGGCCAGAACGACGGCTTTTTCCTGCGCCGAACCGCTTTCCAGCACTTCTGCCGCTTCGTCGTCATCCTCGACCAGCGCCGCGGCCAGAGGCTGCGACAGTTTCGAGCCGTCGCGATACAGCGCGTTGGCCTTCACACCCAACGACCACGACAATTCATAGGCCTTCTGGCAGTCCTCGATGGTCGCGTCATTCGGCATGTTGATCGTTTTCGAGATCGCGCCCGAGATGAAGCTTTGCGCTGCTGCCATCATGGTGATGTGGCTATCAACCCCAAGGAAACGCTTGCCTTTCTTGCCGCATGGGTTGGCGCAGTCGAAGATCGAATAGTGTTCTTCTTTCAGATGCGGCGCACCTTCCAGCGTCATGGTTCCGCAGACATGGTCGTTCGCCGCGTCGATATCCGCTTTGGTAAAGCCCAGATGGCGCAGCAGATCGAATGTCGGGTCATTCAGCTTGGTGGCTGGGATACCCAAAACGCCGGTGCAGAAGTCCTCGCCCAATGTCCACTGGTTGAAGACGAACCGGATATCAAAGGCGCTTTCCAGCGCGGCATCCACTTTGGCCAATTCATTCGGGCCAAAGCCATGTCCGGTCAGCGAGGTGTGGTTAATCCCCGGCGCGTTGCCGATGGTGCCGTGACCAACCGCATAACCCACGATCTCTTCAATCTGAGACGAGGAATAGCCCAGCTTCTCCAGCGCCGACGGCACCGAGCGGTTGATGATCTTGAAATAGCCGCCACCCGCGAGCTTCTTGAACTTCACCAGCGCAAAGTCCGGCTCGATCCCGGTAGTGTCGCAATCCATCACCAGGCCGATGGTACCGGTCGGCGCGATCACCGTGGCCTGCGCATTGCGGTAACCGTTCTTTTCACCGAGGCTCAGCGCCTCATCCCAGGCGGACATGGCCAGGTCGATCAGACGCTTGTCCGGACAGTTGCCGTGGTCCAGAGGCACCGGCTTGACGGCCAGTTTCTCATATCCATTGGTCACACCTTGTGCGGCACGGCGATGGTTGCGGATAACGCGCAGCATATGGTCGGCGTTGCGCTCGTAGCCTTTGAACGGGCCAAGCTCGCCTGCAATCTCCGCCGAGGTCGCATAGGCCACACCGGTCATGATTGCAGTCAACGCGCCACAGATCGCACGCCCCTCATCCGAGTCATAGCTGTAGCCCATGTTCATCAGCAGGCCGCCGATGTTTGCGTAACCCAGACCCAGCGTGCGGAAGTCATAAGACAGCTGCGCGATTTCCTTCGACGGGAACTGCGCCATGGTCACCGAGATTTCCAGCGTCAGGGTCCACAGGCGCGAAGCATGCATGTAGTCCGCCGCCTGAAACTCACCATCCTTGAGGAAGGTCAGCAGGTTCATCGAGGCCAGGTTACAGGCCGTGTCGTCGAGGAACATGTATTCCGAACACGGGTTCGACCCGCGAATCTCACCATCTTCGGGGCAAGTGTGCCATTCGTTAACGGTGTCGTGGAACTGGATACCCGGGTCAGCGCAGGCCCATGCGGCGTGGCCCACCTTCTCCCACAGATCGCGTGCTTTGACGGTCTTGGCGACCTTGCCATCGGTGCGGTTGATCAACTCCCAATCCGCGTCTTTTTCAACGGCGGTCAGGAACGCATTGGTCACGCGGATCGAGTTGTTCGAGTTCTGACCTGAAACCGAGCTGTAGGCTTCCGAATCCCAATCCGTGTCGTAGGTCGGGAACTCGATGCTGTCGTGTCCCTGCCGCGCGTAATCCAGCACGCGCTTGATGTAAGTCTCTGGGATCGCGACTTTCTTCGCCTCGCGCACCGCTTTCTTCAGGCTATCATTCTTGTTGGGGTCGTACGCGTCGTCTTGCGCGCCGTCCCAGCTTCGGATGGCCTCGAAAATGCCGTTCAGCATCTTCTCGTGCATCTTCGATCCGGCAACGATCGAGGCCACCTTCTGCTCTTCGATCACCTTCCATTCGATGAATTGCTCGATGTCCGGGTGATCTGCATCGACGATCACCATCTTTGCTGCTCGACGGGTTGTCCCGCCTGATTTGATCGCGCCAGCGGCGCGGTCGCCGATCTTGAGAAAGCCCATAAGGCCCGAGGACTTACCACCACCCGACAGCGCCTCACCTTCTGCACGCAGATGGCTGAAGTTGGTCCCGGTACCAGAGCCGTATTTGAACAGGCGCGCCTCGCGCACCCACAGATCCATGATGCCGCCTTCGTTCACCAGATCATCATCGACCGACTGGATGAAGCACGCGTGCGGCTGCGGATGTTCGTAAGCGGATTTCGATTTGGTCAGCTTGCCGGTTTTGTAATCGACATAGTGGTGGCCCTGAGCCGGACCGTCGATGCCGTAAGCCCAGTGCAGACCGGTGTTAAACCACTGCGGGCTGTTCGGCGCCGCGCGCTGGGTGGCCAGCATATAGCGCATCTCATCAAAGTAAGCGCGCGCATCATCCTCGGTTGAGAAATACCCGGCTTTCCAGCCCCAATACGCCCAAGCGCCGGCCAGACGGTCGAACACCTGCTTGGACGAGATTTCGCCGTCAAACTCAGCGTCTTCAGCGGGAACCGAGCGCCACAGGAATTCGGGAACGTCCTTTTCTTTGACTTTCTTCAGCTTGGACGGAACACCAGCCTTGCGGAAATATTTTTGGGCGATGACATCGCTGGCAACCTGGCTCCAGCTTGAAGGGATTTCGATATTCTCGAGACGGAAAACAATTGTCCCATCCGGGTTGCGGATTTCGGATGTTGCCGAAACAAATTCCAGATCTGCATATGCATCCTGCCCGGATTTGGTGAATTTTCTGTCAATCTTCATGTCCGCCGCCCTAGCTACAACCAGCTTAATTTTCGGTTTTCGACACCAAATCTTGTTTGCGGGGTGTCGACCGCCTGCCACCGATTTCCGGACAAAAGGGTATCGGTCGCTGCCTTTGACAGCGCATAGCCGAACAATTCGGCTGCACGTGGCATTGGTATGCTTTCCGTCCCTCGCCCGTTGCCTTATTCTGGTAAGTGCCTACCAGATATTGTGGCACGTCTTTCGGCCCATACAATCTGACGTATATACCCATATGTGGTCAACGGGCTTTTTCGATCTTTTTTCAAATCTTTTTTGTTGACCTCATCCCATGACGAGTCCGCAATTCACTTGTCCACGATTCCTCCACAGGTAAGACGCACCCACGCAGGACCTGACAGCCGGTCGGCTCAAATTGATTTCTCTTTTTTCTCGCCGTGGTTATCGGCCAATTATCATGCAACGCGATGTTAATGCTCGGGCCAGAGAATCATCGTCCCGCGCGCCGGTCCCGTGTCATAGTGAAATCATCGCTAAAATCTGAACCCTGTTGGTTTTACATATGAATCTGCTTCATCTGCTGCCAGTTGCCGCGCTGATCGTGTCCTGCACACCACAAGACACGTCCCCGTCATCGCGCAGCGCTCAATTCCCGGAGTATCCCCAAAAGCTGTTCAGTGCGTTTGAAACCGACTGCGCGGGCCCGGGCAACAAATATGTAAAAACCGACCGAAACACCGTCGAATGTCGTGAGTTGCTGCCCCCCGACATGACGGCCTATCTGATTCTCAACTTTGACGGTTATCCTCAAAACCTGCCGCAGATCGTGACGTATCTGCATTCCAGCAAGATCCAGGCTGGCTATCGGGTGGATGCCGAGTTGTTTTTTCTGGTTCCGCAGAAAAGTGGGAAAACCGTGAAGATCCCAGTGCAAAGCGAGATGGTTAATCGCGATTTTTCGCGGCTGTACACCGAATTTGGTGGAAACCCAATTTAATCTTGGAAGTGGTCGGGGCGGCAGGATTCGAACCTACGACCCCCTGTACCCAAAACAGGTGCGCTACCAGACTGCGCCACGCCCCGGACCGTGCGCCTTCCTAAACGTGCCGATTTGATTTGAAAAGCCCTAACAGGGCCAAATCGCAGGTCCGCGCGAAAAAACTTTGTGCCGCATCTGGGAACCGGGCGTTATCAGGTACCGCGCCGCGAGACCGGCATTAATTTCCAATACCGCAAATACCTTACCCCCGCCGTCGACAGGGGTCAGATCACCCGGAACCGCATTGTGGTGCACTTTCATTACGGACCCGGACTGATCCAGAAAAATCATGTCCAAGGGAATCAGCGTGTTCTTCATCCAGAACGCCACGGGTTGCGGCGGATCGAAGACAAACAGCATCCCCGACTGTGTCGGCAGTGATTCCCGAAACATCAATCCGCGCGCACGGTCCTGAGGCGAGATCGCAAGTTCGATATCAAACCGAATGTGAGTTTTGTCGTTCCGGACATAGATCCTGTCTTCCCGACAGGCCGCCAACGCGGTTTCAGCCCACATTACTGAAAGAATAATGAGAACCGAGAGAAACCTGATCATTGGCACTTAGGCGTCCAGAGCAGCTTCCCAGGCCAGAACCTGCGCCGCCATACGTCCCCGCTTGCCGTCGATGACACGCATCGCCAGGGCCTCGCCCGGCTGAAGATCGGCCAGCCCGGACCGGCGCAGAACCTCGATGTGAAGAAAAACGTCTTCATCACGGCCAAAGACATTTGCAAAGCCAAAGCCCTTGCCCTTGTCGAACCATTTGACGCGCGCCGCCTCAAGCGGTGCGTTGGCAATCACGACCGGGTCAAGATCGGCGAAATCGGCCAGCAGCATGGCATCTGCACGTGCGGGAGGATCGACGCTCACGACTTCGACCGCCTGAACTCCGCGATCAGTGCGATGCGTCATAATCTCGATACCGGCGCCATCGGCGACCGAGCTTTGCCCGAAATTGCGCAACACGTTCACATGCAACAGAATATCCGGGCCGCCTTCGTCGGACACAACAAATCCGTACCCCTTTGCGGGATCGAACCATTTAACGTGTCCACGTACGCGGTACATGTTGTTCAGATCTTCTGGCACTGTTTTCCCATCGCGAAAATTAGCACTTCGTTAAGGGTTTGATGTGTATGGGAATGGCGCGCAAATTCAAGCTGAAAAAAATCATTGTTTTCTGCGTGTTGCATTTCACGATACGCGAACGTCATGGATTCAACCTCTGCACTTGCCACGCGGAACCCGATTGATCCCGCCGCCATCTGAACCGATCATGCAAACGAAATGCACCATCGGCCCAAAACTCGATTTCCGTCGGCTCCAACCGATACCCGCCCCAGAACGGCGGGCGTGGCGGATTGGGTCCAAGCTTCGCCGTTACTTTTGCCACTTCCGCCATCAGAACCGATCGGCTGCTCAGCGGCTGCGATTGTTTGGAAGCCCAGGCCCCCAAACGGCTTTTCAGTGATCTCGAGGCATAGTATTCATCCGCCTTCGGACCATCCTCGCGCGATATTGTACCACGAACTCGGATCTGCCGCCGCAAGGATTTCCAGTGCATGACAAAAGCCGCTTTGCCGGCACTTTCCAGTTCCACTGCCTTGGCGCTTTCATAGTTCGTGTAGAATACAAAGGCGTCCGGCTCGATTTCCTTAAGCAGAACCATGCGCACATTGGGCATCCCGTCCGAATCTACGGTCGCCAAAGCAATCGCATTCGGATCGTTAGGTTCAGACTCTCTGGCCTCGCCCAGCCACCGCTCCGCCAATTCAAACGGATCAGTTCCGGCAAAAATGCCGCTACGCTCGTTCATTTCCATCCCCTGGAAAGTAATGTTGACGACCCTAAGGCGAGAACCCGCTGCGGGCAAGACCCGCTCAGCCTTGAAGCAGCGCATCCAATGGCCTAAACCACTCTGATAAAACCGGGACAGGCGGAGATCCAAATATGTCTAATCAGTTGATGGCCGGAAAACGCGGCCTCATCATGGGACTGGCCAATGACAAATCAATCGCATGGGGAATCGCCCGCGCCCTGTCCGAAGCAGGCGCTGAGCTGGCGTTCTCGTATCAGGGCGATGCGTTGAAAAAACGGGTTGACCCACTGGCGGCCCAGTTGGGCAGCGATATCGTGTTGCCCTGTGACGTCAGTGATGAGGCATCCATTGACGGGTTGTTCGCGCAGCTTTCTGAAAAATGGGGCAAGCTGGACTTTATCGTCCATGCCATCGGATTCTCGGACAAGAACGAACTGCGCGGGCGCTATGTCGATACGTCACGGGCTAATTTCAACCTGACGATGGACGTGTCGGTCTATTCCTTTACCGCAGTGATGCAGCGCGCAGAAAAACTGATGTCCGAAGGCGGCAGCGCAATTACGCTGACCTATTACGGGGCCGAGCAGGTGATGCCGCACTACAACGTGATGGGCGTCGCCAAGGCCGCGCTGGAGGCATCGGTCAAATATCTGGCTGAAGACCTGGGCAAGGACGGGATTCGCGTAAACGCTATTTCCGCGGGTCCGATCAAAACACTGGCGGCAAGCGGTATCGGCGATTTCCGCTATATCATGAAGTGGAACGAATATAATTCGCCCCTGCGCCGGAACGTGACCATCGACGATGTCGGCAAATCCGCCTTATACCTGTTGTCCGACCTCAGCAGCGGTGTAACCGGTGAAAATCTGCACGTGGATTCGGGGTATCACATCGTCGGCATGAAAGCCGTCGATGCGCCGGATATTGAAAAGGGTTGATCAGATGAGCGCCAAAGACCGCTTGCCGCACGAAAAAGGGTTTCATATCAGCTGGGACCAGATTCACCGCGATTCCCGCGCCCTGGCGTGGCGTCTCGATGGCCAGGGGCCCGACGACGGCGCCTGGCGCGCGGTCGTGGCCATCACTCGGGGCGGTATGGCTCCTGCGATGATCGTCAGCCGGGAACTGGATATTCGCACGGTCGATACGATCAGCGTCCGCTCGTACCATCATCAGGAACAAGGCGAGGCCGAAGTGCTCAAGGCGCCTGATGCCAACCTGATGGGCGACGGTACCGGTGTGCTGATCATTGATGACCTGGTCGACAGCGGCAAAACGCTGGAACTTGTACGCGACATGTATCCCAACGCGCATTTCGCCACAGTCTACGCCAAGCCCAAAGGTCGTCCGATGGTGGACACCTTCATCACCGAGGTCAGCCAGGACACCTGGATTTTCTTCCCCTGGGACATGGCCCTGCAATATGTCGAGCCTTATCGCGGCACCGATTGATCCCACGCCGCGGTTTCTTCTGTTCAAAATACCACGGAGCGCGGGGCAGTGCCTCGCAAAAACCGCATGACACATACACGCACCACCGCCACTTTCGCCCCTCCGGTGATGGAGGCGCGACGCTGGCTGGAAGGCGTCGAGTTTCCCGAAGACCGGCCTCTGATCAATGTCAGTCAGGCCGCGCCCGTGGACCCTCCGCCACTCGAACTGCGAAAGGCAATGGCAGAGTTCGCGATTTCCGAAAACAGCGCCCATCTTTACGGGCCTGTGTTGGGCAATACCGACCTTCGCACAGAACTGGCCCGCCAGATCGGGGCACATTATCAGTCCCATGTCGAACCGGAACAGGTCGCAATCACATCAGGATGCAATCAGGCATTTTCTGCTGTGATCGCCGCGATCACGGATCAGGGGGACGAGGTTATCCTGCCAACCCCTTGGTATTTCAATCATAAAATGTGGCTCGACATGGCTGGTGTGCGGGCTGTTGATCTTCCCACGGGTGATGATCTGCTGCCGGACGTGGCCCGGGCCCGAGACCTGATCACCGAAAAGACACGCGCGATTGCGCTGGTCACTCCGAACAATCCAGGCGGCGTCGAATACCCCTCGGAACTGGTTGGGGCGTTCTATGATCTTGCCCGTGAGGCCGGCATCAAACTGTTGGTGGACGAGACCTATCGGGATTTCGACAGCCGGTCCGGTGCTCCGCATGAACTGTTCCGTCAACCCGACTGGCAGGATACGTTTATTCATCTCTACTCGTTTTCCAAGGCCTTCCGCCTGACCGGCCACCGGGTCGGAGCCATCGCGGCAAGTCCACAACTTTTGGCCGAGATCGAAAAGTTTCTGGACACGGTTGCTATCTGCCCGGGTCAAATCGGCCAGTTCGCCGCGCTGTGGGGGATGCAGAACCTGTCACAATGGCTTGCGTCCGAACGTGCTGAAATCCTGGATCGTCGTGCGGCCATCGCGGAAGAGATGCCCAGACTGACGGCCAAGGGCTGGCGGTTGCTTGGGCTGGGTGCGTATTTCGCATATCTTGAACATCCATTCGACAT
Source organism: Ruegeria sp. CG4 (assembly GCF_056537185.1). NCBI lineage: Bacteria > Pseudomonadati > Pseudomonadota > Alphaproteobacteria > Rhodobacterales > Roseobacteraceae > Ruegeria > Ruegeria sp. CG4. The sequence continues at coordinate 598,659 of NZ_JBQFRB010000001.1, forward strand.
TCCGTCAGATGAGCTTGCCCAAAAGCTGGTGGCCGAGGCTGGTGCTCTGCTGTTGCCAGGTACCATGTTCACACCCACTGAGGATGCGGCGGGCCAACGGCAGGTTCGCATCGCTTTTGCCAACATCGACCGCGTCGGTATCGAACGTTTGTTCGACCGTCTTCAGGCGCTTTCCATCTGATCTTGCCCCCCGGCGGTACGCGTCGTATTCAGGGCCGCAACCAATAGGGCAGTCATCTGCCGACAAAAGCATGAAAGAGGGCATCCATGGCCGCAGGCATGAAAAACCTATCAAAGACCTTCGTCTGGATTCTCATGGGCTTGCTGATGCTTGGACTTGCAGGGTTCGGCGCCGTAAACCTCAGCGGTACGGTGCGGACGGTGGCGCAGGTCGGCGATGAAGTGGTTCCGATCAACGCATATGTGCGCGAACTGCAGCGTGAAATCCGCGCGGTCGAGGCCCAGACAGGTCAGGCCTTGCAAATGTCGCAGGCACAAGAGTTGGGACTGGGCCAACTGGCGCTGTCCCGTCTGACGGCTCTGGCTGCGTTGAACAACGAGGTGGCTCAGCTGGGCGTATCGATTGGCGATGAAAACCTGCAGAAGGAAATCGTCGCGATCCCGGCATTTCAGGGCGTGGACGGAAGTTTCGACCGCGAGACCTACCAGTTCCAACTGGAACAGGCGGGGATGACCGATGCCGAGTTCGAAGCTGATCTTCGCAAGGAATCCGCGCGGACCATTGTCCAAGGGGCGGTTGTCGGCGGCGTCGTAATGCCTGCAACGCTGTCGGACGTATTGACGGACTATGTCGGTGCAAGACGCAGCTTTACCGTCGCGACACTTGGGGCCGATGCCCTGACCGCACCGATTGCTGAACCCACGGATGAGCAGTTGAAAACGTATTACGACGAAAACACGGATCGTTTCACCCTGCCCCGCACCAAACGCCTGACCTACGCGATCCTGTCGCCCGAAATGTTGCTCGACAGCGTTGAAGTCCAGGACGACGCCTTGCGCAGCCTCTATGATCAGCGCATCGCCGAATTCCAGCAACCGGAGCGACGCCTCGTCGAACGGCTGGCCTTTTCGGACGAAGCGGCCGCTATGGATGCCATGGCGCAGATCGAGGTTGGCGGCACGACATTTGAACAGCTAGTGCGCGATCGCGACCTCGAACTGAGCGACATTGATCTGGGCGACGTGACCCGCGAAGACCTCGGCGAAGCGGCCGATGCTGTTTTTGAGGCAGATCTTGATGCCGTGGTTGGACCTCTGCCGTCCGTGTTTGGCCCTGCGCTGTTCCGGATCAACGGATCACTGGCAGCAAACAACATCCCGTTTGAAGACGCTGCCCCTGACCTGCGCGAGGAACTGGCAGCCGAGCGTGCACGGCGTCTGATCGAGGCGCAGGCCGAGGACATCAACGACATGCTTGCCGGTGGGGCCACCCTGGAAGAACTGGCAGGCGAAACCGAGATAGAACTGGGCCAGATCGAATGGACCCGTGAGAACGAAGAAGGTGTCGCCGCATATGAGGGCTTTCGTGCCGCTGCCGAAGCCGTTCGCGAAGGCGACTTCCCCGAAATCGGCTTTCTCGAAGACGGCTCGATTTTTGCATTGCGCCTGAATGAGGTTCTGCCGCAGCGGCCTGAACCGCTTGAGACCGCCCGTGACCGTGTGGCCGAGGCATGGGTTCAGGCTGAAACAGGCAAGGCCTTGCAGGATCAGGCCAACACTGTCTTGACCCAACTGGCGACCGACGGCGACTTTGCCGCGACAGGTTTGCCGTTCCGGGTAGAAAACGCCTTGACCCGCACCGCTTTCCTTGATGACGCTCCGGTCGGATTCATGACCCAGGTCTTTGAAATGGAGCCGGGGGAATTGCGGGTTGTCCCCGGCAATAATGCCGCCCTGATCGTCAGGCTGGATGAACTGCTACCGCCGGCTGAGACCGACGAACTGCGCCAGATGAAAGCCGCGCTGGAAGTCCAGATGAACCAGGCACTGGCTCAGAACATTTTTGACGCCTATGTGCGCGATGCCCAGACTCGTGCCCGCCCAGTTATTGATCAGCGTGCGCTGAACGCCGTGCAGGCGAGCTACTAAAAGAGAGCGGACATGGCCCTGACCCCAGAATTTGACGCATTCGCGCGTGCCTACGAGGCAGGCGCGAATCAGGTCGTCTATACCCGCCTGGCCGCCGATCTGGACACGCCCGTCTCGCTGATGTTGAAACTGACGGGGGCTCAGAAGGACGCTTTTGTTCTGGAATCGGTCACGGGGGGCGAAGTCCGCGGGCGCTACTCGATCATCGGTATGAAGCCGGACCTCATCTGGCATTGCCATGGTAAGACGTCCTCGCTGAACCGCTCTGCCCGGTTCGATCCGGACGCCTTCGTGCCGCAGGACGGCAATCCTATGGACAACCTGCGGTCGCTCCTGGCCGAATCCCGCATCGACCTGCCTGAAGAACTGCCGCAGGCTGCGGCGGGGCTGTTCGGCTATCTTGGCTATGACATGGTGCGGCTTGTCGAATACCTGCCGGATGTGAACCCCGACCCGCTGGGCCTGCCGGATGCGGTGATGCTGCGCCCGTCGGTGATCGCGGTACTGGATGGGGTCAAAGGCGACGTGACAGTCGTGTCCCCTGCCTGGGTCAGCGAAGGTCAATCCGCCAAGGCCGCCTATGCGCAGGCTGCCGAACGCGTCATGGATGCTGTCCGCGATCTGGAACGCGCGATGCCGACCGAATCCAGGGATCTGGGTGATGCGCATGAGATCGCCCCACCCGTTTCGAACTTCACCAAATCCGGCTATATGGAAGCGGTTGAAAAGGCCAAGGAATATATCCGCGCAGGCGATATCTTTCAGGTGGTTCCGGCCCAGCGTTGGACACAGGAATTCCCGCTGCCGCCTTTTGCGCTGTATCGATCCCTGAGGCGCACAAACCCTTCGCCGTTCATGTTCTATTTCAATTTCGGCGGATTTCAGGTTGTCGGCGCAAGCCCGGAAATTCTGGTACGTGTCTTCGGGGATGAAGTTACGATCCGCCCCATCGCCGGCACCCGTCCGCGCGGAGCGACGCCGGAAGAGGACAAGGCGAACGAAGTCGATTTGCTTGCCGACAAGAAAGAACTGGCCGAGCACCTGATGCTGCTGGATCTGGGCCGCAATGACACCGGGCGCGTTTCCAAAATCGGCACCGTGCGCCCCACGGAAGAGTTCATCATCGAACGCTACAGCCACGTGATGCATATCGTCTCGAACGTGGTTGGCGAACTGGCAGAGGACAAAGACGCACTGGACGCGTTCTTTGCAGGGATGCCTGCGGGCACGGTCTCGGGTGCCCCGAAGGTGCGCGCGATGGAAATCATTGATGAACTCGAACCCGAAAAGCGCGGTGTATACGGCGGCGGCGTCGGATATTTCAGCGCCGGCGGCGACATGGACATGTGCATCGCCCTGCGGACGGCAATCGTTAAGGACCAGAAACTGTACATTCAGGCCGGCGGCGGTGTTGTTTATGACAGCGACCCCGAGGCGGAATATATGGAAACGGTTCATAAATCGAACGCGATCCGGCGCGCTGCGGCGGACGCCGCCCGATTTATGGGATCAGGAAACAGCTAAAGAAAAAGGCGGCGATACACCGACCAGCCGCCTTTTATTGAATTTTCCCTGACGTTTACTGAACTTCTTTCAACATAACGGCCGAGATCGGTGCCATTGCAACCCGGTTGCCGCGATCCTCAAGCCCCCACAGCAGCAGTGCGGAAATCGTTTCTGGTCTCAAACGTCCCAGCATCACAACCGTTCCCTGCTGCCCGGCCCGGAATGCAGCCTGATCCAGAAAGCGGCGCATGATCTTCGGGTCCTGCCTTGCTCCGTCAATGTCGCGGAACACGACACCTGAAGGTGTCCCGTTGCGGGCGGCGAGTTTCTGAACCGTGTTCAAACCGTTGTCCTGCGTGATCAGACCGCGCCCGGTTCCGGCCGCAATCGCCGCCACCTGATCCGCCACCTGACGATTACCCTGAATGCCGGTGTTTACACCTTCCAGAATACCCACCGTTTCCGGCAGCGTCTCGAACCAGACCGCCAAAGACACCTCGGCGTCCTGTGCATTTGCGGCTTCCGGCAAGTCCGCGATGGCCATTACTTCAAAACCGGCCTCGCGGTGGCGCGCCATCTTTTCAGCGGCGTCAGGATCCGACGGGCTGATCGCAAAACTCAGCGGATAGGGAAAATCACGCAAAGCCTCGGCCCCAAAGGCACCTTCGTCGTCAATGAGGATGATCGACATCAAAGGCTTGGATTCCGGGTTTTCGAAGCTGGCCGCGTATGCCTCGATCGGTTTTCCGACCGGCACCTGCTCGGTCTCTTCGGCTTCCACAACAGGGTCGTCCCGTTCAGTCAAGGGAACCACGCGCCTGCCAATTGTCGAGCCCGCCGTTGCGGGCTGATCGCCCCCGATCTGCGGCAAGGTCGCGATACGGGGCAGATTGCGAGGAAGAGTATCCTCATCCCCTTCCACGGCAATGGGGCTGTTTTCAAACGGATTCTCAACCTTCGGTTCTTCCGGCGTGCCCGGCAGTGGTGCTGGCTCAGCTTCCGGTTCCAGAACGGCCACATCTTCGGCTGGTGGTGCCGGAGGTTCAGGCGCGGTATCGGCCACCTCAGGCAAAGATTCGACCTGTGGCGTGCCAGCGGGAATTGCAGGAGCGGGTGGTGCAACCGGTGCGTCGGGGGCAACCGCAACTTCAGGTTCGGGCGCTACGTCCGGCGTTTCGATTGCGGGCTCACTCTCTCCTACGACGGGTTGCGTATCCGGCGTGGGGTCGACTTTTGTCACCCCTGCAAGGGAATCTGATTGTTCATCGACGGGTTCCGGTGCTTCAGGCGGAAGTTCGACCAGATCGGCGTCGGTTCCGGCATCCGGTGCATCGGCCGTCGACACCGGATCCTCGAGCGGCGCAGGTTCGGGTGCGTGCGTTGAGACGGCCGGTTTTGACGACAAAGGCGCGTTCAACGACAGAACCGCGCCCAAAGCCAGCACGACAACCGCACCGGCGATTATTCCTCCGACAAATCCGCCCATTTCTTTTGCCTCTCGTCTTTCTCTGCGTCGATCGCTTCTGCGCCGTCTGCTGCGGCAATTCCCTGTCAGGTCCGTCCTTTGCGGGATGTCCCCTTGACGCTGCCCCACAAGCCTGAGCATGTATGTCCCGACATTATACCGTGGCCCGTGGTTGCATCGCCAGCCCGAAATGCCCAAGCCGAGACAAGTGCCCAAATGCTGCTGCTGATCGACAACTACGACTCGTTTACTTACAACCTGGTACATTATTTGGGCGAACTCGGTGCCGAAATGGTCATTCGCCGCAATGATGCGCTGGACGTGCAGGAGGCAATGGCCATGAACCCGGCCGGCATTCTGCTCAGCCCCGGTCCCTGCGACCCGGATCAGGCCGGGATTTGCCTGGCCCTGACGCAGGCGGCCGCCGAGACACGGACTCCGTTGATGGGTGTATGTCTTGGACATCAAACCATCGGACAGGTCTTTGGCGGGAAAGTCGTGCGGTGCCACGAGATCGTACATGGTAAGATGGGCGTCATGCACCACACAGGCAAAGGGGTCTTCTCGGGCCTGCCTTCCCCGTTCGAAGCAACCCGGTACCATTCACTGATCGTGGAGCGCGAAAGCCTTCCTGATTGCCTTGAGATCACGGCCGAACTGGAGGACGGCACCATCATGGGTCTGCAGCATCGGGATTTGCCGATCCACGGCGTCCAATTCCACCCCGAATCCATCGCATCGGAGCATGGGCACGCACTGTTGAAAAACTTCCTGCAAGAACTGAAAGTCCCCGCATGAGCGACGCACTGAAACCGCTGATCGGGGCCGCGGCCGACCGCCCACTGACCCGTGCCGAGGCCGAGCAGGCCTTTGGCATTCTTTTCGATGGCGAAGCCACGCCCAGTCAGATTGGCGGGTTGCTGATGGCCATGCGCACACGCGGTGAAACCGTGGATGAATACGCCGCGGCCGCCGCCGTCATGCGCGCAAAGTGCAATGCCGTCAAAGCACCACCCGGGGCAATTGACATCGTTGGCACCGGTGGCGATGGCAAGGGTACGCTGAACATCTCAACCGCAACCGCCTTTGTTGTGGCGGGCGCAGGTGTAACTGTGGCAAAACACGGCAATCGCAATCTCAGCTCTAAATCCGGTGCGGCAGATGCGCTGGGGCAACTGGGCATCAACGTGATGGTCGGTCCGCAAACAGTTGAAAAAGCTTTGAAAGAAGCTGGCATTGGCTTCATGATGGCGCCCATGCATCATCCGGCAATTGCCCATGTGATGCCAAGCCGACAGGAACTTGGCACACGAACGATCTTCAATATCCTCGGCCCGCTTACGAACCCCGCCGGAGTAAAACGGCAACTGACCGGTGCGTTCAGCCGCGATCTGATCCGGCCCATGGCCGAAACCCTGGGCTTGTTGGGGGCGGAGCACGCCTGGCTGGTTCACGGTTCGGACGGAACCGATGAACTGACAATCACCGGCGTCAGTTGGGTTGCCTCTTTGGAAGACGGGACCGTTAAGGAGGTCGAACTGCACCCCGAAGATGCCGGACTGCCCGTGCATCCGTTCGAAGATATCCTTGGCGGCACACCGGAAGAAAACGCAGTTGCGTTCCGGGCACTACTGGATGGCGCACCATCGGCCTATCGTGATGCCGTTCTGCTGAATTCTGCTGCAGCGCTTGTCGTTGCGGATGCTGTAAGTGACTTGCGCGACGGCGTAGAAATGGCCGTTGAGAGTATCGACAGCGGCAAAGCCCGGGAAAAAATCACAACTCTTGCCCGAATTACACAGGAAGCCGCATGACCGAGACCGTTCTGGACAAAATCAAAGCCTACAAACTGGAAGAGGTTGCGGCAGACAAGGCGAATAAGTCCCTGGAAACGCTGGAAAGTGAGGCACGCGAAGCACCCGAAGTTCGTGCGTTCGCCGAAGCATTGCACACCGCCGCGCGTTCTGGGTATGGGCTGATCGCAGAGATCAAGAAAGCCAGCCCGTCGAAAGGGTTGATCCGCCCGGATTTTGATCCGCCCGCACTGGCCAAAGCGTACGAGGATGGTGGTGCCGCCTGTCTTTCTGTTCTGACCGATACCCCCAGTTTCCAAGGCGCGAAGGAATATCTTGTTCAGGCGCGCGAGGCCGTTTCCCTGCCGGTTCTGCGCAAGGATTTCATGTACGACCCCTATCAGGTGATTGAGGCCCGTGCGCTTGGTGCCGATTGCATTCTGATCATCATGGCGTCCGTCGAGGACTCTCAGGCCGCCGAATTAGAACAGACCGCATTCGATTGGGGCATGGACGTCCTGATCGAAGTACATGACGAGGCAGAACTTGAACGCGCGGCAGCTTTGAAAAGCCCGTTGATCGGAATAAACAACCGTAATCTCAAGACGTTCGAGACCACTCTTGACACAACGCGGCGACTATCGAAGCTGGTTCCGGCCGATCGAACCATCGTCTGTGAAAGCGGTCTGGGATCGCCAGATGATCTGGCTGATATTGCCCGATACGGCGCGCGCTGCTTCCTGATCGGCGAAAGCCTGATGCGTCAGGATGATGTCGAGGCAGCGACCCGCGCCCTGTTGGCGCGTCCTCTGGTTCCCGGGGTAATGTGATGCCATTGACCCATTTTGACGCTCAGGGTCAGGCGCATATGGTGGATGTGTCGGACAAGGCCGTGACGGACCGTATTGCCGTTGCGGCCGGCCACATCAGGATGGCACAGGAAACCTTTGAAATTATTTCCGAAGGTCGGGCCAAAAAGGGTGATGTACTGGGTATTGCGCGCCTTGCGGGCATCATGGGTGCAAAAAAGACGCCAGACCTGATCCCTCTGTGCCACCCCCTGCCAGTTACAAAAGTATCGGTGGAACTGACCCTTGATCCCGACCTGCCCGGTGTTCGGATTGAGGCGACGGTTAAGACGTCCGGACAGACCGGCGTCGAGATGGAGGCGTTGACCGCCGTGTCTACCGCTGCATTGACGGTGTATGACATGGCTAAGGCCGTGGACAAGGCGATGGAGATCGGAGGCATCCACGTTCTTCTGAAAGACGGCGGAAAATCAGGGCGTTATGAGGCGGAATGATCACCGTTGATGAAGCCCGGGAACTGCTGTTTGACCTGGTTGAACCATTGCCAGTCGAACATGTCCCGCTTGCCCAATCCGCAGGCCGCGTTCTGAATCAAGATGTAGCAGCCACGCGTGATCAGCCTCCATTCGCGGCATCATCAATGGACGGATACGCCGTCAAATCGGCCGAAGTTGAACTTTATGCAATGTTCAAACTGGTGGGTGAATCGGCAGCAGGCCAACGTTTCGAAGGAACTGTCGGCCCGGGACAGGCCGTTCGGATCTTCACCGGCGCTCCAGTACCGGATGGTGCCGATTTCGTGGTCATTCAGGAAGATGTCGAGCGCCGGGGGGATCTGATCACCATATCGGATACACCTGGTCAGAAAACGAACATACGTCCTGCCGGAGTGGATTTCAGAGCCGGTGCCCAAATCACCGCGCCGCGCCAGATTCGTGCCGAAGACGTGGCGCTGATGGCTGCCATGAACATCCCGGTCGTTCCTGTGACACGCAAACCGGTGGTCGCGTTGATCTCGACGGGCGATGAACTCGTGATGCCCGGCGAAACACCCGGCCCGGATCAGATCATCGCCTCCAACACCTTTGGCTTGTATGCATTGCTGCAGGGGTTGGGCGCCGAGGTGCGAATGCTGCCGATCGCACAGGACACGGTCTCATCCCTTGAAACCGCATTCGCTCTGGCGAAAGGAGCGGATCTGGTGGTTACGATTGGTGGTGCGTCAGTTGGCGACTACGATCTGGTGTCTGACGTTTCGCAAGGTCTTGGGATGCAGCGCGCCTTCTACAAAATCCGTATGCGCCCGGGAAAACCGTTGATGGCAGGACGTTTAGGGGATGCAGCTATGGTGGGTCTGCCGGGCAACCCGGTCAGCGCCATGGTATGTGGCTACCTGTTCCTCGCTCCCATGGTTCGACGGATGCTGGGGTTGGAGCAGACGCTGCAACCGCTCAGATCCGCGAAACTGACTGAACCAGTAGGAGACAACGGCCCGCGCGAACATTATATGCGTGCCATTCGGGACGAAAACGGTATCCGGGCCTGTGCGGATCAGGACAGTTCCCTACTTAGTGTTCTGGCACAGGCGAATGCGCTGATTGTTCGCCCTCCGCACGATCCCGCACGCGATACCGGTGACGAGGTTCAGTACCTGCCGATCTGAAAACCGGCAAATCCGTTGACACAAAACGTGAACATGCGTAGAACAAAAGAAAACGCATGACCATCGAGGTGTGAGCAATGCTGACCAAGAAGCAATTGGATTTGCTGGAATTCATCCACAAACGCGTGCAGTCGGACGGTGTTCCGCCAAGTTTCGATGAAATGAAGGCGGCGCTGGACCTCAGATCGAAATCCGGCATTCATCGCCTGATCACTGCATTGGAAGAACGCGGGTTTATCCGACGCCTCGCCCACCGGGCGCGCGCGATCGAGATCGTGAAGCTGCCTGAAAGTCTCGGTGGCGAACCCACGGCCGCATTCTCGCCCCGCGTGATTGAAGGTGACAAACCAGCGGGCCCGCGCCCTGCGAATTTCGAACCTGTTTCAGTCGACGCACTGGAATTGCCGGTCATGGGGCGGATCGCTGCTGGTGTCCCGATCGAAGCGATCAGCCATGTATCGCATCGCGTGGCGGTTCCCGGCACGATGGTGTCCGGCAAGGGCGAACACTATGCGCTTGAGGTTCGCGGTGACTCGATGATCGATGCCGGGATCAACGACGGTGACGTGGTTGTAATCCGGGAAACATCGACCGCAGACAACGGCGATATCGTAGTGGCCCTGGTTGAAGAGCAGGAAGCAACATTGAAACGGTTCTTCCGCCGTGGCCAAGCCATTGCGCTGGAAGCCGCAAACCCGGCCTATGAAACCCGTGTTCTGCCCGAGGACAAAGTCAGGGTTCAGGGGCGACTCGTCGGCCTGATCCGAACTTACTGACCGCTCAGGAGTTCCCGGGCCTGCCCGGGGACCATAGCCTTTGGCCCGACAGTTCCGAGCTTGTTCGCACAGTCTGACCCGAGATGGAAAGGCTGCCGGTCTGTCGCAGAATCCCAGCATCGATGATTTGGCATCCCCCGCTCAACGACAGTTCAAAAGCAGACACGATGATCTGGTTGGATTTGCATTCATCAAACAGTTGAACCGCCTTTTTGCCGGACAGATGTACCAGTTCAGTGCCTTTCAGGTCATATCGGGCGATTTTTTTATCCGTCTGCGGCCACCTTCCGGCTGCAAGCACCTGATCAACACCGTCACCGTCATTCTCAAGCCAGACCGACGCGACAAAGCCGCTTCCTTTCGCCTTGCTCAGCGCCCGACCGTTCTCGGTCATCACACCAACCAACGCGCCGGAATCGGCGATAAGAACCTCGGGGCGATGCCCCTGCCCCCACAACAGAAAAGCCGTGGCAACGGGCACCACACCGGCCCATCTCGCCTTGCCATGCCACAGAGATAACCACAAAGCACCCAGCGCAAACACCGGCAGCACAAAGTCTGGTGGGCTGGCGACAAAGCCCTGCGCGCCTTCCAGTCCTGACACCCATTCGGAAACGCCCAAAATCCAGCGCAGGCCGATTCCCATGACGCTTAACGCTAGTGCTTCCAGCCCAAAGGGTGACAGCAAGGCCGCAACCACGGCCGATGGGACCACGATTGTTCCCATCACAGGTACCGACAAAACGTTCGCCAGCAACCCGTAGTGCGAAATCGTGTTGAAATGCGCCGCGCCGATCGGGGCAGTTGCCAGGCCTGCAATTGCAGATGACAGGAGGACTCCTGCAACCGGTCTAAGCCATTTGGGACCGGGGAGCGGGCCAAAATCTCGCAATGCACCAAACACAACAACCAGGGCTGTGGTGGCGGCAAATGACATCTGAAAGCCCGGGCTCAGCAAAGATTCCGGGCGCAGAACCAATACTGCTAATGCGGCTACCGCTACTGTGCGCAGAGAGATCGCTCGCCGGTCGATCAGCACGGCCCCCAGCATAACACCAACCATGATAAAGGCCCTTTCCGTGGCGACATTTCCGCCGGAAAGCAGCAGGTAGATCACCGCAGCGAACAGAGCGCACAGCGCTGCCAGTTTTCGAACTGGTGCGCGCAACGCCAATGGTGGAACCGCAGAAAGCCCGATACGGCAAACCACATAAACGAACCCGGTCAGCAGCCCCATATGCAGGCCGGAAATCGCCAGAAGATGTGCCAGATTCGAGGCCCGCAGGCTTTCAAGCGTGGATTGTCCCATACCGCTGCGGTCCCCGGTTGTAACGGCAGCGGCAAATCCTCCGACCTCACCGGGCAGGACTGAACGGACCTTGCTCGAAATCGCGGCACGCCAGGACGCGATCCAAATATGGCCATCACCTACAGTCGCCGCTTCGGTGGTAAGTACTGGAACGCGCGTGTATCCAACGGCCCCCAGGCGCTGGAACCATGCATGTCGGCGGAAATCGAACCCGCCAGGTTCCACCGGACCCTGGGGTGGCGAAAGATGAGCCGTTGTCATAATCCGTTGCCCCGGAACCAAAGGCCCCACGCTACCGTGCAATGAAAGCCGGATGCGCCGGGGCCTGCTGTTCACGGGTAGATCCCCTAGTCGTACCCGGTCCAGCGTGACCCGCAGCGCATCCGACGCAGAGCGATCCAGGGCCACGACCCGCCCCTCGACCGGGCCGTAGTAGCGCCACGACAGGACCGGCTCTGCCACCATGTGGGAACGCGCGCCAGCAAGAATGAACCCGCCAGCGATCAGCGCACCCCCCAATGCCAACGCCGCCCAGCCGGACCGCAACCAAACCCCGAGGATCCCGATTGCCAAGCCAATTCCAGCCACCCAAACATACAGCTCCCGGTCCGGCTCGAACCGCAAACTGAAGTACAGGCCAATACCCGCGGCCAGACAAACCGGAGACCAGTGGAACAAAGACCCACTCTGGTTCCGCAGCGCGACCTCAATCCGTGCAAGAACGCGCATGGTTGCCCCCGTCCTTCGGGCTCGTTAGACAGGCGCCAAACTAAACCCGACACGGTTACCAAAAGGTTAATCAACACAATGTCCGATCAGGTCGTCACCCGTTTTGCCCCTTCCCCTACAGGCTTTCTGCATATCGGTGGCGCGCGGACCGCGCTGTTCAACTGGCTGTATGCGCGGGGACGTGACGGTAAGTTCCTGCTGCGGATCGAGGATACCGACCGTGAACGTTCGACCCCGGAAGCTACAGAAGCCATCCTGCAGGGCATGGCCTGGCTGGGTCTGGATCATGACGGGGATGTGATCAGCCAGTTCGAGGGCGCGGACCGCCACGCCGAGGTTGCGCTGCAGTTGCTGGCCGAAGGTAAGGCTTACAAGTGTTTCTCGACTCAGGACGAGATCGCCGCCTTCCGCGAACAGGCCCGGGCCGAGGGAAAATCGACCCTGTTCCGCAGCCCCTGGCGCGACGCCGCCCCGGCCTCGCACCCCGACGCGCCTTATGTGATCCGCATCAAGGCCCCGAAGGAAGGCAGCACCGTTATCCACGATCAGGTTCAGGGCGACGTAACCATACGCAACGACCAGTTGGACGACATGGTTCTGCTGCGGTCGGACGGCACCCCCGTCTATATGTTGGCCGTCGTGGTCGATGATCACGATATGGGCGTGACCCACGTCATTCGTGGCGACGACCATCTTAATAACGCTGCCCGCCAGATGATGATCTATCAGGCGATGGGCTGGGATGTCCCGGTCTGGGCCCACATCCCGCTGATTCACGGGCCTGACGGCAAGAAACTCAGCAAACGCCATGGCGCATTGGGGGCACAGGAATACCAGGCATTGGGTTATCCTGCTGCTGGAATGCGCAATTATCTGGCGCGCCTGGGCTGGAGCCACGGAGATGATGAGTTCTTCACCGATGCACAGGCCAAAGAATGGTTCGACCTGGACGGTATCGGCAAAAGCCCGGCCCGTTTCGATCTGAAAAAGCTGGAAAACCTGTGCGGCCAGCACGTCGCGATTTCGGACGATGCTGCGCTGCGGCAAGAAATCGAAGCCTACCTGGCCGCCGCCGGCGAACCTGCTCTCAGCGCGACACAAAGTGGTGATCTCGAGCGTGCGATGTATTGCCTCAAGGATCGGGCACGGACTTTCCCCGAACTGCTTGAAAAAGCACATTTTGTTCTGACGTCACGTCCCATCGAGCTCGATGAGAAAGCGGCAAAAGCTCTTTCATCTGTATCCGATGGTATACTGAGAGAATTGACGCCGCACGTGCAAAATGTTAGCTGGACGCGAAGCGAGCTGGAGGACGCCCTGAATTCGTTTGCTGAATCTCAGGGGCTCAAGTTCGGCAAGCTGGCCGGTCCCTTGCGGGCGGCGCTGGCGGGTCGGGCTGTAACGCCTTCGGTTTTTGACATGATGCTTGTGCTGGGACGGGATGAGACCCTGGCACGGCTTTCTGATGCAGCGAAGTAAACCCAATCTTCATATTCGGGTAACGCTGCTCGGCTAACACCCGGTCTGTACGCCTGCGTACAGCCGTCGCCGCAAGGTCGGACTGTGATCCGGCCAGCGCATGATTGAGGAAGGGACAAAGATGACCGACAGCAAAAAAACAGCCACTCTGAACGTCCATGGCAAGGATTATGAGTTGCCGGTTCGTTCACCGACCGCCGGGCCCGACGTCATCGATATCCGCAAACTGTACAGCGAGGCGGGCGTCTTTACCTATGATCCTGGATTCACTTCGACCGCGAGTTGCGACAGCACGATCACCTACATTGACGGCGAAAAGGGTGAGTTGCTGCATCGGGGCTATCCGATCGACCAACTGGCAGAGAAGTCGCATTTCCTCGAAGTCTGCTATCTGCTGCTCTACGGGGAACTGCCGGTCGCAAAGGATCTAGAAAAGTTCGAAACCACGATCACGCGGCACACAATGCTGCATGAGCAGATGCAGTATTTCTACCGTGGCTTCCGCCGGGACGCACATCCAATGGCGATCATGGTGGGCGTTGTTGGTGCAATGTCGGCGTTTTATCACGATTCCACCGACATTTCGGACCCACACCAGCGTGAAGTCGCGTCGCACCGTCTGATCGCCAAGATGCCGACAATTGCCGCCTGGGCGTTCAAGTACCACATCGGCCAACCCTTCGTTTACCCGCGCAATGATCTTGATTATGCGTCCAACTTCCTGAGCATGTGCTTTGCAGTGCCGGCAGAGGAATATGAAGTAAACCCGATCCTGAGCCGAGCAATGGACCGGATTTTGACGCTGCACGCAGATCACGAGCAGAACGCCTCGACCTCGACCGTGCGCCTGGCTTCGTCCTCGGGCGCGAACCCGTTTGCCTGTATCGCAGCGGGTGTTGCATGCCTTTGGGGTCCCGCACATGGCGGCGCCAACCAGGCCTGTCTCGAGATGCTGGAAGAGATCGGCAGCGTGGATCGTATTCCGGAGTACATCGCCCGCGCCAAGGACAAGAACGACCCGTTCCGCCTGATGGGCTTTGGCCACCGCGTCTACAAGAACTTTGACCCCCGCGCCAAGGTGATGAAGCAATCGGCGGACGAGGTTCTGGACCTGCTGGGTATCGAAGACAACCCAAAACTGCAGGTTGCAAAGGCGCTGGAAAAGCAGGCGCTGGATGACCCGTATTTCGCCGAGAAGAAGCTGTTCCCGAATGTCGACTTTTACTCGGGCATCATTCTTGAGGCGATGGGTTTCCCGACTTCGATGTTCACCCCGATCTTTGCGCTGTCCCGCACCGTTGGCTGGGTCAGCCAGTGGAAAGAGATGATCGCCGATCCTCAGAACAAGATCGGGCGTCCGCGCCAGCTGTATCTGGGCGAAACAATGCGCGACTATGTGGATATCGAAAACCGCTGATCGCAGCTGACTATTTTCGCAGAACGCCCCGGCCTGCCCGGGGCGTTTTTCGTTAGAACAGGCTAAGTTGGTCCCCAGCCTGAGGCGGCCGTTCAAACAGGTCACACCGCAAAGGCGTTGTCCGGGTACTCAGTTGCAATCGTTTGGTCGCCAGCCTGAAGCGTTTGGCGATGATCTGCGCATATTCTCCTTCGCCGCGCATTCTGTGACCCCAACGCGGGTCGTATTCACGCCCGCCATGCATGTCCCGCAACAATGACATGATCTTGTTCGCCCGTGCCGGCTCATGCTCCAACAGCCATTCGCGCCAAAGCTCCAAGACTTCCCGTGGCAGGCGCAGCATGATCCAGCTGGCGGACTCGGCCCCGGCCTCCTTCCCGGCCTCAAGCAGGTTTTCGAGCTCGTGGTCCGTCAGCCCGGGCACGACCGGTGAGGTCATGACACGAACCGGGACCCCTGCCCCAGCCAACTGCCGGATCATCCGCAGGCGGCGCTGTGGCGATGGTGCACGAGGCTCAAGCCTGCGGGACAGTTGCGCATCCAGCGTCGTCAAAGAAACCCCGACGCACGCCAATCCGCGTTCAGCCATGGGCGCCAGAATATCCAGATCTCGTTCGATCAGCGCACCCTTGGTGACAACCGCGACCGGATGCTGGAAGTCCTTGAGAACAGACAGGCACGACCTTGTAATCAAACGGGTTTTCTCGACCGGCTGATAGGGATCGGTATTCGTACCGATTGCTATTGGCGCAACCTGGTAGCTTTTGGATGACATCTCGCGCCGCAGGATTTCGGCGGCGTTGGGGCGCGCAATCAGACGGGTTTCAAAATCCAAGCCCGGCGACAATCCCAGATAGGCATGAGTCGGGCGAGCAAAACAATACACGCACCCATGTTCGCACCCGCGATAAGGGTTAATCGATCTGTCGAACGAAAGATCCGGCGACCGGTTATAGGTGATCAGGCTACGGGCGGATTCATCTCGCAGTTCCGCCCGTAAGGGCGGAAGATCCTCTTCAATGTCCCAACCGTCATCGCAGGCAACGGTCTGCAAACGCTCAAACCGCCCCGTTGCGTTTGTCGCGACACCTCTGCCACGAATGTTAGGTTGCTGCATCCCGTTGTTCTCTTTTTGTTCTATTGCAATGTAGATGCAGCTTTTCCCCGACACAAGCATCGATTTCCGCCAAATTATTGCCGCGCCACAGCGATGGAATCCAGAGTCAGGCCATTGGTCCGTGGCTTTGCCATAATCTGAATGAGTTGCAGGATCATTCTGCAAATTATTCATTCGGGCGGGTCAATAATTTGACCTATAAGTCGGTCCCGGAACGGCCGACGTCGCAATCGTCACAGTCGAACTGCGGCAAAATGGTCAAAACGGGAAAAACGCCACCACGGGCCAAGGGTCCGCACAGCTCAGGGAAATGCCCCATGTCCGATGAGGAAGACATCGTCCTGTCCGAACTGAATGACGACGAACTTGTCGAACAGATGTTCGACGATCTTTATGACGGCCTGAAAGAAGAAATCGAAGAAGGTGTAAACATCCTGCTGGAACGCGGATGGACCCCCTACGACATTCTGACCAAAGCGCTGGTCGGCGGCATGACCATCGTTGGCCATGACTTCCGTGACGGCATCCTGTTCGTTCCCGAAGTACTCCTGGCTGCAAACGCGATGAAGGGTGGCATGGCGATCCTCAAGCCGCTGCTGGCCGAGACCGGTGCCCCGCGCGTGGGCAAGATGGTCATCGGAACCGTCAAGGGCGACATCCACGACATCGGTAAAAACCTCGTGTCGATGATGATGGAAGGTGCTGGTTTTGACGTGGTCGACATCGGCATCAACAACCCGGTCGAAAACTATCTGGAAGCGCTGGAATCGGAAGAGCCGGACATCCTGGGCATGTCGGCCCTTCTGACCACCACGATGCCTTACATGAAGGTGGTGATCGACACCCTGGTCGAACAGGGCGTTCGCGATGACTATATTGTTCTGGTGGGCGGTGCGCCCCTGAACGAAGAGTTCGGCAAAGCGATTGGCGCGGACGCCTATTGCCGCGATGCGGCCGTGGCTGTCGAAACCGCCAAGGACTTTGTGTCGCGCAAGCACAATCAAATGGCGGGCTGACAAGCTCAGGACTGAGTTCATTAAGCCGCCCGCCACCGGGCGGCTTTTTTGTTCGCCCGGTCGCAATTCTCGCCGTGTTGCCAATCCATTTCGCGACAGGGCTTGCCACATGGATGGATCGCGCCTTTTCTGACCAAAGGACTGCCCGGGAGGCAATGCAATGCAAAAGGACCATCTACCTGACGATGCCAGCCTTACAACCGAAGGCTATTCCAGCGATGAAAAACAGGGGCGCATTCTTTTGCTGGCTTGCGGCGCGCTGGCGCGTGAAATTCTGGATCTGAAAAAGCGTAACGGCTGGGATCACATGGCGCTGACCTGCCTGCCTGCCATCCTGCACATCCACCCCGATCGCATCACTCAGGCCGTTGAGGACGCCGTCGCCAAACACAGCGACAATTATGACCAGATCTTTGTTGTCTACGCCGATTGCGGAACCGGAGGGCTGCTGCAAAAGGCGTGCGCCGAACTGGGTGTCGAAATGGTTCAGGGACCGCATTGCTATTCCTTCTTCGAAGGTAACACCCGGTTCGAGGCGCGCGGCGACGATGAAACCACGGCTTTCTATCTGACCGACTTTCTGGCCCGCCAGTTCGATGCGTTCATTTGGAAACCTCTGGGCCTCGACCGGCACCCTGAACTGCGCGACATGTATTTCGGCAATTACACCAAGCTCGTGTACCAGGCGCAAACCGACGACCCCGATCTGACCGCTCGCGCGCGCGACTGCGCCGACCGGATGGGCCTGGAATTCGAGCGGCGGTTTACCGGCTACGGAGATCTCGAAACCACGCTGGCAGACTGGGCGGCCCGGTCTTCTTCTGTCTGAAAATACCTTGGGGTGCGCGACTGGCCGCTCGCCCGTCCCGATCAGGCGTTTTCCCGGGCTACGTCCCGAATCCTTTCAATCATCGAACGCAGGCCGTTGGACCGTTGCGCTGACAAATGATCATTCAGACCCAATCTCGCCAGTTCCCCGCCGGCGTCCACCATCGGCACGTCACGCACTGGCAACCCATTGTACAACGACCGCAACACCGCAATCAGGCCGCGCACGATCAGTGCATCGCTGTCGCCGTCAAAACGAAACACACCGTTGTCGATCATCGGATGCAGCCAGACCTGGCTGGCGCATCCATGAACCTTTGTGGCCGGAACCTTCAGCGCCTCGTCCAGAGGTTCCATCGCCTTGCCCTGATCGATGACATGACGATACCGGTCTTCCCAGTCCTCAAGGAACTCGAAATCCTCGACGATCTCTTCAAAGGCAGGCGTTGCCATGTTGCCGCGGTCCTTTTGTTACCTTCACTTTTTTGACCTATGCCGAGCATGCGCGACTGTCCAGTCCCAGTCCGGCTTTTCAAAGCATGGAAATTGCGCTAACCCATTGTCGGAACTACTGCTCAGGGCTTTGAGACCATGAAAAAAACACTCACCTTTCTAATGGTCGCATCGCTGACCCTGTCTGCCTGCAATAGCTGGCGCGATTCTCGGGCGAACCCTTCGAACTGGTTTGGCCCGGGCACACCTCCACCGGAGGAGGTTCCGGTCGACGAAGCCAATGCGCTTATCCCGAAGCAACGCACCGGAACCGGCCTGTTTTCCCGCCCCGAAGAAGCGGATACGAGCGTCCTGCTTGCAAGGATCGATGAACTGAGGATCGATCCAACACCCTCGGGCGCGATTGTCTATGCATCCGGCACGGCAATACGCCAGGGCGCCTTCAATGCGCGTCTGGTTCCTGTTGTTAGTGAAGAGAACTCGAAAAACGGCGTTCTGGAATTTGGCTTTCGGGTAAATTACCCAAAAGCCCAGACGCGTCAGGGCTCCGAGCGGTCCCGGATGGTTTCGGACGCGATCAATGTCAGCCTGCAGGATCTGCAATCCATCCGTCTGGTGCGGGTGGTCGGCCAGCAGAACACGTTGGAATCGCGGCGGCGCTGATCGGCGTCAGAGGGAAACGACCTTCACGACCTGCCCTTTGGCGGCCAGGGCGATCTTGCCCTCACACAGTTTCAGGGCGTCTTCACCGAACACCTCAAACCGCCAACCCGACATGGCTGGCAGTTCACGTTCGCCCGCTGCGATCTGATCCAGCTCGGAACTGGTTGCAATCAGTTTGGCCGCCACACCCGAACTTTCGGTTTTTGACTTTAGCAGAACGCGCAGCAAGTCAGATAGCGCCGGGTTGACCTTGAGGTTGTCGCGCGCCTTGTCGACCAGCGGTAGATCCGACGAAGGGCAATTCACACCTGTTTCAACCGCTGCCAGAATCCCGTTGGCAATTGCGCCTTTGCGCGCCTCGCGCAGCAACAAACGTGAACCGCCCAGATCTGATGCCGTTTTCGGTTTGGTCGATGCCAGCTCGATCAATGCGTCATCCTTGAACACGCGGCTGCGTGGCACATTGTTTTCCTGCGCGTATGCCTCGCGAAACTTGGCAAGCTCACGCACGACAGCCAGAAATCTTGCCGAATTCGTGCGCGTTTTGACACGCTTCCAAGCTTCCTCAGGCCGCATTTCATAAGTGCCAGCCTCGGTCAGGGTGCGCAGTTCTTCGGCCACCCAATGGCTGCGGCGTGTTTTTTCCAGCTCAGCCGCCAGATGTTCGTAAATCTGACGCAGGTGGGTCACGTCCGCCAGCGCATAGGTCTTTTGCGCATCGGTCAGCGGGCGCCGTGACCAATCCGTAAAGCGAGAAGTCTTGTCGACGCCCTGTCGGCAAATCTTGCGCACAAGCGTCTCATAGCCGACCTGTTCGCCAAATCCGCAGACCATTGCGGCCACCTGCGTATCGAACAGGGGTTTTGGGAAGACACCCGCCTCGACCCAGAAAATCTCCAGATCCTGACGCGCAGCGTGGAACACCTTGACGATGTCCTCATTTCGAAACAGGTCGAAAAGCGGTTCAAGCGACAGCCCATCCGCCAGTGGGTCCACCAGAACGGCGCTGTCTTCGTCGTTGGAAGGGACGGCAAGCTGAACCAGGCAGAGTTTCGAATAATAGGTACGCTCGCGCAGAAATTCGGTGTCCACGGTGACATAAGGGAAGTCCGCCGCGGCCTTGCAGAATGCGGCCAGCTCTTGCGTCGTTGTCAGGGTTTTCATTCGCCGTACTGTTCTTGCTCTTGCTCTTTCAACTGCCCGTTTTTGACCTCGTCCCGAGCCCTTGAGCAAACCATAGGCAGAATAACAGCCGCGTGTAAATCACCCACAGCGGATCACGGCAGCAGAACTGGCGACCTGTTGCCTTCTGCATACCTTCTCAACACGGCAGGATACAGTTTGTGTTCCCAGGCCAGCACGCGCTCCGCCAAAGATTCCGGCGTATCGCCTGCTTCGACCCTGACTCGCGCCTGTCCCAGTATCGGTCCGTCATCCAGCGCGGCGGTGACTTCGTGCACCGAGCATCCATGCTCTGCGTCGCCCGCTGCAATGGCCCGGGCATGCGTGCCCAGACCTTTGTACTTGGGCAGCAGAGAGGGGTGGATATTCAGCATCCTGCCCTGAAACTGGGAAACGAAATCGCCGGTCAGCACCCGCATGAATCCGGCGAGGCACACAATATCCGGCTGTGCTTCCTGCAAGGGTTTCAACAGTTCGGCTTCGAAAGCGGCGCGATCACCGTTGAACGGGCGGTGATCCACCACAGCGGTCGGAATGCCCCGATCCGTGGCCTTTCTTAAACCGCCGGCCTGCGCGTTATTGGCCAGAACCAGACAGGGACGCGCCGGATGTTCGCCGGTCATACTGTCAACCAACGACACCATGTTTGATCCGCCACCGGAAATCAGGATGGCGACGCGCTTATGGCTCACAGCAATTTACCGGAATAGGATACACCGGGCTGATCGGTAACGGTGCCAATGCGGGAAACGCTTTCTCCGGCTTCAGTCAACAGGTTTGCCAATTCATCAGCACGGTCAGCGGCGCAGACAATGATCATGCCGATGCCGCAGTTGAAAGTCTTGAGCATCTCAGCTTCGGCAATGCCGCCGACCTGAGCCATCCAGCCAAAGACCGGGGGCAGTGTCCACGAACTCAAATCGATTTCGGCACCCAGATCGTCGGGCAGAACCCGAGGCAGGTTTTCGGTCAGACCGCCGCCGGTAATATGGGCCAGCGCATGTACGCCCCCGGCCCGGATCGCCTGCAGTGCTTGTTTCACATAAAGCCGTGTCGGGGTCAGCAATGCCTCGCCCAACGACCCGTCACCAAACGGAGAATCTGCATCCCAGCCCAGGCCCGACATCTCGACCAGTTTGCGCACCAGCGAATACCCGTTGGAATGCACCCCATTGGAGGCCAGTCCCAGCAGAACATCGCCTTGCTGCACACCTGCCGGCAGATGCGCACCGCGTTCCATGGCACCGACCGAGAAGCCGGCCAGATCGAAATCTCCTTCCCGGTACATGCCCGGCATTTCCGCCGTCTCTCCACCGATCAGGGCACAGCCAGACTGAACGCAACCTTCAGCAATACCTTCGATGATCCGGGCGGCTGTATCGGTATCCAGCTTGCCGGTCGCAAAGTAGTCCAGGAAAAACAGTGGCTCGGCCCCCTGACAGATCAGGTCGTTGACGCACATGGCGACAAGATCGATGCCCACGCCGTCGACAACGCCAGTATCAATGGCAATCCGCAGTTTCGTTCCAACTCCGTCCGTCGCACCGACCAGGATCGGATCGGTGTATCCCGCGTCTTTCAGATCAAACAAGGCGCCAAACCCGCCCAGGCCGCTCATCACTCCGGAACGGTTGGTCCGCTTGGCCGCAGGTTTAATGCGGTCCACCAATGCGTTTCCCGCATCAATATCGACACCTGCGTCAGCATAGGTGATTCCGTTCTTGCCCGCTGTCATGGCCAACCCTTCCTGAATGCTATTCGCGCGGGTTATTCGATTGCGCCGCGCGTTGCAACGGTCAGGCGCAACAGGTGTGTCACTGGACGCCGCCGGATGCCGTGAACGCCAAGAATTTCAGATTGAGCACCGAACACTCTTGGCGTGCCGATAACATTGCTGTACGTAGCGCGTGTTCCTGGGGGATTAGCTCAATTGGTTAGAGCAGAGCGCTCATAACGCTTTGGTTGGGGGTTCAAGTCCCTCATCCCCTAGGAGAGTGGATTTCCCCATATTACGTTCAGGCACTGTTCGGGTGTTAGTTGGACAAGGAACAATAGATCCGATTCGCGGTAAAGAATCATAACCTTAGCCAGTTGTGGCAAACCTTGCGCTGCGAGAGGGTGAATACCGGAAAAGTGGTGAGCCGTGCAGGACTCGAACCTGCTGCCTCCAAATTAGGAATTTGGCGCTCTATCCAGATGAGCTAACGGCCCTTGCCTCCCAAAGTAATTCGGGGAATGCCCGGACAATGTCAACGGTGTAACGCTTTTGCATTACCGACGGCCGGCCAAGGCACTCAATTTGCTTTCAGCCGAAATATGAAACGAAGACCGAAAAGGCAAAGGTTACTGGGTATTCTTCCCATAGAGCGCAGTTTCAAGATACCGGTCCGGAAGCCCTCCGCAATCGTAGCCGCGATTCGCGCCGGAACTGCCGTTACCGTCCAATAATGATATCCGCACACAGTCCGCCCAGTCGGCTGCTTTCGGCCAGCCGCAAAACGCCGCCGTGCGCGCGGGCTATGTCGGCCACAATCGCCAGCCCCAATCCCACGCCGCTGCCCTTGTTTTGATTCCGGGACGGATCAAGCCGGGTGAAGGGCTTGACCGCCTCGGTGCGCTGTTCCGCAGGGATGCCGGGTCCGTCATCTTCGACCCTGACCCGCAACGACTTCTGCGTCAGGGTCAGACTGACCTCTGCCCTGTCGCCATAGCGAACCGCATTACCGATCAGGTTTTCAACGGCGCGCCGAAATGCCGTCGAGCGCAACATGACGGTTCCTCCGCCTTCGACTGAAACCAGTTCAACCGCTAGCCCGGCGCGTTGTGCGTCGTCCACAATCTGCTGCAGCAGGATTTCCGGGTTCACTTCTTCCGGTGCGCCCTCGGCGGCACCCCGCGAAAACTCCAGAAATGCATCCAGCAGCGATTGCATCTCATTCACGTCCTGCAACAGGGGCGCTGCTTCATCCTCGGGCAACATCGACAGACCCAGTTTCAGACGCGTCAACGGCGTTCTCAGGTCGTGGCTGACCCCGGACAACATCAGGGTACGCTGTTCCATCTGACGTTCGATCCGCGCGCGCATGTCCAGAAAGGCGCTTCCTGCCGCGCGGACTTCGGTGGCACCTCCGGGTGAATACGGCACGACCCTGCCCCGCCCGAAGGCCTGGGCCGCGTATGCCAGCCGGGTGATCGGTCGCAACTGATTGCGCATGTACAGAAACGATATCGTTGTCATCACTATGGCGAAGAACACCATCGTCACAATCAACTGATGCGGTGTTGTAGGTGACAGGCGGCGACGATCGAATGTCAGTTGTAGCAGTCCCAGGTCCGTATCCAGGTACAGCCGGGCTTCGTGACCGCTGGGAAGGGCCACAGCCGTCAGATTCGGAATCAACGCTCGCAATTCCGCTTCCACCTGAGGCGCGATGAAATCGTACCAGCGCCGCCTGCCGACATCGGGCTGTTCGTTCAGGTCAAGAAACCGAAGCTGCATTTCGAGCGTGGCCAGTTCGGGCCGTATCGCAGCCAACACCTGCTGCTGCGTTTCCGCGTGTTCAACGGCCTCGGTCACCAGCATCACTTCGCGCGACGTCGCGCGCGTCATCTGCGCGGTGACATCCTCCAGGTGTTTTTGCAGAAACGCGATTCCCACCACCAGCAGCAGGACAGCCACCGGCAGAACAATGATCAGGGCAGCCCGGGCGTACAGGCTGCGCGGCATATATGGTTTGAGCCAATGCGTTGACATGCGCTAAACCTAGCGAGCCGCACCGGCAAGAGAAAGAGCACATCGCCCATGCAAGCCCCCGACGATTTCGACCCGCCGACAGGACAGGCCGAGCAATTGCAACACGGCCTCAGACGCATCGTGGCTCCAAACCCGTCTCCGATGACGTATCGCGGGACCAATACTTATCTGCTGGGCTCAGGCGACATCGCGGTTATCGATCCAGGCCCCCTCAGCGAACCGCATCTCGACGCCATTCTGGGCGCGCTGAACGCTGGGCAGAAGATCAGCCACATCTTTGTCACCCACAGCCATCTGGACCATTCTCCCCTCGCTGCCCCTTTGTCCGCCCGCACCGGTGCGCCGATTCTGGCTTTTGGCGGCCCCGAGGCCGGGCGCAGCAACGTAATGCGCGAACTTGCGGAAAACGGTCTTGTTGGCGGTGGTGAAGGAATAGACGGGGATTTTCGCCCGCATGTCGAACTGGCAGACGGCGAAACCGTTGACGGCGACGGCTGGCAGGTCGAGGTTATTCATACGCCGGGCCATCTGGGAAACCACATCGCGCTCGCCTGGGGTGATGTGTGCTTTACAGCGGATCACGTGATGGGCTGGGCCAGTTCTCTGGTGTCTCCGCCGGACGGGGATCTGACCGACTTCATGGTCGCATGTGAGCGTCTTCGTGCCCGTGACTGGTCTGTCTTTCATGCGGGACATGGTGCACCCATTGCCGATCCCGCCGCCCGGCTGGACTGGCTGATCAGCCACAGAAGAAGCCGTGAAGCCCAGATACTGCAGACGCTCAGCCATAACCCCGGCACCGCCCGTGAGCTTGCCGCACGAATTTACACCGACACACCAGAAGCACTTTTGCCCGCAGCCGAGCGGAATGTTTTCGCGCATCTCGTTGATCTTTGGGGAAAATCGCACGTCCGTCCGTCAGGAAAGTTGTCGACCGACGCTTGTTTTCACAGGGTAGAATAAGCCGAAAAGAATTTTCGTTCTTCCGGTCGTTCTGCTCTGGACGGCGAAATCCGAGGTTGCTATACGGCCCTCAGTTCCGGCGTAGCTCAGCGGTAGAGCAGTTGACTGTTAATCAATTGGTCGTAGGTTCGATCCCTACCGCCGGAGCCAAAATTCTCCAGATAATTCCGACACGCACTTAAAGCCCTCATGTTTCGGCAAAGGGATATAGGGTCGCGATGCCCTTTTGATGCCGAGACTCAAATGGCACGAATGTGTGCTCTGCGGACAAACGACCATTCAACCTACCGCCACTAGATATCAAAACATGCCATTTTGTTGATCTGAAACCGCTTTCCGATATTCTGATAGTCAACGGGAGGATCTATCTATGCGCACCTTGTTTCTGGCGGGCACGTTGTCTGTTCTTTCGACACTATGCACCGCGCAGACTTACGACGTCGTCATTCTCAACGGTCGGGTAATGGACCCGGAAACCGGGTTCGATCAGATCTCAAACGTCGGAGTCAGCAATGGTTGGATCACCGCGATCACTGACGAAGAAATTGATGGCAGCGAGACCATCGATGCGACAGGTCACGTTGTAGCTCCTGGGTTTATTGACCTCGAGCAGCATGGGTTGGACCCGTGGGGTATCAAGGTAAACCTTCGTGATGGCGTCACAACCCAAATGGATTTTGAGGTCGGAGCCGCGAACATCGATGAATGGTACGAAGCACGAAAGGGTGCAACGCAGGCAAACTATGGCACAGTTGTTGGACAAGAATTCGCGCGGATGCGGGTTCATGACGGCCTCGTGCTTGAAGGCGGGGATATAGACTTCCGAAATTTCTTCGCACTGAGGGCACAATCCGTGGAAGACGGCGTCGAGGGATGGTCTTCGGTCCCAAGTAACCGTGAGCAAATGAACGAAATCACTGCGCAACTTGATGAGGGGCTGCGTTTAGGTGCGCTCGGTGTAGGGTCGACGATTGGATATGCTCGCGAAGGCATAACGACATATGAGATGTTCGAAGCGCAGCGGGCTGCGGCGCGTTACGGAAGATTGACCTCCGTCCATCACCGATTTCATCCCAGTGCTTCGACACCGACAGAAACACAGACGGGTGTGAACGAAATCTTGGTCAACGCGATGGTGCTCGACGCACCGCTCCACATACATCATGACAATGACTATGGCTGGTGGGAAAATCAGGAAAAGCTCCAGATGGCCCGCGACCAAGGCTACAACGTTTGGTCCAGCTACTATCCTTGGACCGCAGGGTCGGGAAACTACGGAGCTTCGATCATCGCCCCCGAAAACTGGGAAGGCTCGATGGGGTACAAATACGAAGACACCATCTTTGACCCCCAACTTGATCGCTTTGTGACCAAAGACGAGTTCTTGGGTTTCGCTGAGAATGAGCCAGGACGGACGGCCATTGTTTTTAGCCCTCCAAGAGAGCAATGGCTGAATGATTGGATCACCATCGCAGGCTATGGCATCTCGGGCGACGGTATGGCCGGGCTAGACATCGAGGGCAACTTGATGAGTTGGGATGCTCCTTACGAAGACTATGCCGGGCATCCTCGGTCAGCAGGCAGCCACGCGCTTGTCTTGAGACTGGCTCGCGAAGCGAATGTACCGCTAATGCTTACACTGACTCAGCTAAGCTACATCCACGCCAAGCGATTAGGTGACACGGGCTTGCGGGCAATGCAGGTGCGTGGGCGTATGCAAGAAGGCATGGTTGCGGACATCACGATTTTTGATCCGGAAACTGTGACCGAAAAGGCGAACTATACGTTAGGCCAGCAAGGAATTCCGTCAGAAGGCATTCCGTACGTGCTCGTCAACGGAACCATTGTCGTAAAGAACAGTGAAGTGCAGCGAGATACCTTTGCAGGGCAGCCGATCCGGTTTCCCGTCGAGGAACAAGGGCGTTTCACTCCGGCTGGTCGCGAGCAGATCATGGGTATTCTCACACCAGATACCGGCACTGCCCGTCCAACACTGCTCGATGATATCACAAATAGTGAAGCCAATGTCGCACCTGCCGCGCCACCAACCAATCAGGTTGCATCGGTAGAGCCGGCCGACTCTTTCGATTGGTTTACACCTCGAAGCGGTTTAGATGACGGTGCCCTGTTCTATTGCGTAGTGCATGCTCGCTTCGAGGGCAGTGCAACTGTAAAACGTGATTATGCGAAAGCTATGATGGCCCGCACGGGAGGGGTTAGACCTATTCAGTCTGAGTGACCAACAACTAACTATCTCGCCGCGTCATTGGGTATGGCGAAACGATAGTCTGCTTTGGGCTCAATGAGGCCGTCGGCAGCGTTGTAGAAGAAAGCCCGCCTTGAGTTGCGGCCGGATCAGATCAGAGAGCTTGTACTTCACCCCTCAAAAAATCGTAATTGCATCTGGACCTCCGCTTTGCCTGTTGATACACGCAGCTCAGTTCCGGCGTAGCTCAGCGGTAGAGCAGTTGACTGTTAATCAATTGGTCGTAGGTTCGATCCCTACCGCCGGAGCCAAATTTCCAGAAAACCAAGAGCTTAACCGGTCAGCGCATTCGCGTGATCGGAACGCAAAATGCGTTTCATCACCTTGCCGGTTGCACTCAGTGGAAGGGCGTCGACAAAGACGACCCTGTCCGGGATTTGCCACGAGGCGATTTTCCCATCAAAGAACGACAATATCTCGTCCGGCGCCGGATCCTGCCCCGCGGCCCGGACCGCCACCAGCAGCGGGCGTTCGCCCCATTTGGCGTGTGGTACGCCGACGACGGCGGCCGTGGCCAGTTGAGGATGCGCAACGGCAATGTTCTCCAGTTCTACCGAACTGATCCATTCGCCACCCGACTTGATGATGTCCTTGGACCGGTCGCGGATCGTCATGTATCCGTCCGCGTCCAGCGTGGCGACGTCTCCGGTCGCAAACCAGCCATCCTGCAATAGGTCCTCGTCCTGCATCCGGAAATAGCTGTCCAGCACCCAATGCCCGCGCACCAACAGATCGCCCTGCGTCTGTCCGTCGTGCGGCAGATCGTTGCCTATGTCATCCACGATTTTCAGCTCGACGCCAAACGGCGGGCGACCTTGATTTTCGCGCAACTTGTGCTGTTCTTCCAGCGGAAGGTCGCGGTGTTTTGCCAAAGCAACATTTGCGGTGCCCAGGGGGCTCATCTCGCTCATGCCCCAGGCGTGCACAGTGTCGACACCATAGGATTCCCTGAACGTTTCGATCATTGATGGCGGGCATGCGGCACCACCGATCACCGTACGGTTCAGACTGGCCAGTTTGCTGCCGGACTGTTCGGCATAGGCCAGCAAACCCTGCCAGATCGTCGGCACACCCATGGCCAGCGTAACGCCATATTTGTCGATCAGCTTGACCAGCGCCTCCCCGTGCAGATCAGGGCCAGGCAGAACCATGCGTGATCCGGACATGGCACAGGCATAGGGCGACCCCCAGGCATTGACGTGAAACATCGGAACCACCGGCAGGACCACGTCAACCGCCGAAAACCCGATGACATCCGTAGCGTTCGACGCAAAGCTGTGCAGCACCGTCGAACGATGGGAATACAGAACCCCCTTTGGGTTCCCGGTGGTTCCGGACGTGTAGCACAGGCCCGCGGCGGTATTTTCATCAAAGCTGGGCCAATCAAAGTCCGCCTTGCCGGTTTCCAGTAGCTCGTCATAGAACTGCAATCCTGGGATCTGCCACAGGGCATCCTGATTTCTCGGTCCCATCATTACGTAGTGCTGTACTTCGGTCAGTTTGTCGCGCAGCGCCGCGACCAAGGGGATGAAGGTCGCGTCAAAGAACAGGACCCGATCCTTTGCGTGGTTGATGATATATGTAAGCTGTTCGGGAAACAGGCGCGGGTTCACAGTATGGCAGACATACCCGGCACCCGAGGTTGCGTAGTAGATTTCCAGATGGCGGCGGTTGTTCCATGCAAGCGTACCAATCCGGTCCTGCGGCTGCAGGCCCAGTTGCGTAAGTGCGGACGCAAGCCGGCGCGCATTTCGGGCAATCTCGGACCAGTTGGTCTGTGTGACGGTTCCATCGGTTTCTACCGAATGAATCTCGGTCTGTCCGTGGTAGCGTTCCGCATGATCAATCAGTGCCGAAATCAGCAATGGCTGCGTCATCATCTGTCCCAGCATGGGCATCCTCCCTTTGGCTGCGCCGCAAGAGGCCCGCGGCGCTGATCCCTGATCATCAATCTGCACCGGACCAAGTCTCGGCGGTCTGATCAGAGCGTCTCCCCCGACAAATCCTGCCAATCATTTAATTGTCTGACAATAAAAGATTGTACAAAACCGCGCTAAGGGAGTCGGTGTTATTAGGGAATTCAGGCTCTGTGACGCAGGGCGTAGTCTACCAAGGCAGCGGTCGAACCGTCCTTTTCCGCAGCCTTTTCGTCGCCGTCGACGATTGGTCCCAGAGATGTGGCCAGCTCTTTACCCAGCTCAACGCCCCATTGGTCGAACGAGTTGAGGCCCAGCAGAATGCCCTCCACGAAAACCCGATGTTCATAGAGCGCAATGATCTGGCCCAGCACAAACGGGGTCAGCTTTGGATAGATCAGCGTCGAGGATGGACGGTTTCCCGGAAACACGCGGTGACGCGCCTGCCGCTCCAGTTCATCGCCCTTCAACCCCTTGTCTGCCATCCGCGACCGCGCTTCCTCCAGCGAACGCCCGCGCATAAGCGCTTCGGATTGGGCAAGGCAATTGGCCAGCAAAAGGCGGTGGTGATGCGCCAGTTCAGGTTCGTGTCCTTCCGCGGCCACCATGAACTCGCACGGTATGATATCGGTGCCCTGGTGGATCAGCTGGTAAAAGGCGTGCTGTCCGTTTGTTCCCGGCTCTCCCCAGACAACCGGGCCAGACGGCACGGTCAACGGGCTGCCATCCATGGCGACCGACTTGCCGTTCGATTCCATTTCAAGCTGTTGGAAATAAGCCGGAAGACGCAGCAAACGCTGATCATAGGGCAGAACGGCGCGGCTGGGATAGCCCAGTACCTGACGGTGCCAGACACCGACAAGCGCCAGCATCACCGGCATATTCTCGGACCACTCAGCGGACCGGAAATGCAGGTCCATTGCCTGACCGCCGCGCAGGAACGCGTCAAAGGCGTTGGACCCGACGGCGATCATCACCGGCAGGCCAACTGGCCCCCAGACGGAATAGCGCCCGCCGACCCAGTCGGCGAAACCAAATACGCGGTCTTCCGGGATGCCAAAGGCCTGCGTCTTGTCAAGCGCGCTTGACACGGCGGCAAATTGACGTGCCGGGTCACCGCCGCCGTCCAGCATCCAGGCGCGCGCTGTCCGGGCATTGGTCATTGTTTCGATGGTCGTGAACGTCTTGGAGGCGACTATGACCAGCGTTCGCGTGGGATCCAGCTGGCGCAAAGTATCCGCAATATGCGCACCATCCACGTTCGAGACATAGTGCAGCCTTGGACCGTCATGGTATGGCGAAAGCGCATGGGTGGCCATGACGGGCCCCAGGTCGGATCCGCCGATCCCGATATTCACTACATCCGTAAAGCTACCGCCTGCCCCAACGATCGAGCCTCCGCGTACTTCTTCCGCAAAAACGCGCATCCGCTGCAATGTGTCCAGAACCTCTGGCATCACATCCTGACCATCGACCTCAACCGGCCCGCCATCCAGATTTCGCAGCGCGGTGTGAAGGACCGCGCGCCCTTCGGTCTGATTTATTTTTTCTCCGCCGAACATGGCGGTACGCTTGTCGGCCAGACCCGCAGAATCGCAAAGCCCGGTCAAGGCATCACGGATTTCGGAGTTGATCAGGGTTTTGGAGTAGTCGAACAGCAGATCTCCGGCAGATGCCGAAAACTGGTGCGCCCGGTCAGCGTCGCTGTCGAACAGGTCCAGAATGCTGTGATCCTTCGCAGATGTTGCCAGCGATTTGAGAGTGTCCAACTGCATTGCCATCACTCCGCCCAGTGAACCGTCAAACCGCTCA
The DNA here is from genome assembly GCF_056537185.1 of Ruegeria sp. CG4. Taxonomy (NCBI): domain Bacteria; kingdom Pseudomonadati; phylum Pseudomonadota; class Alphaproteobacteria; order Rhodobacterales; family Roseobacteraceae; genus Ruegeria; species Ruegeria sp. CG4. The sequence continues at coordinate 629,684 of NZ_JBQFRB010000001.1, forward strand.
GAACCGCGGCGATCGGCGCTTCTTCCGGCGGCAGTGACATTGCGCGTTCCAGCGCCTCGCGCTTGGATGCGCCATAGATGACCAGATGTTTGGACAGCGCCCCATCCAGTACCGGCGCGGTCAGGGTGATGCGCGCTTCGGGCTGAACTTCGGTGCGAGCCACCGCCAACGTAGGTGCGTGGCTGCTCAGGGCTGCCTCGAGCCCGTCCATACCGGGAAACAAAGATGCCGTGTGCATGTCTTCTCCCATGCCCAGCACCAGAACCGACAAAGGCAGAACCGGGGCAAGAAGGCTTTCAATCTCGGGTAAAATCTCTTCGGGCGCCTTGCCGGGAACATAAAGCGGAAGATATTGCGCGACCGAGGCCCGGCTGGTCAGCAAACGCTCGCGAATGAGACGTTCGTTCGAGCGGTCGTGATCCCCCGGAACGCAGCGTTCATCCGTCGGCAGGACACATACCCGATCCCACTCAAGATCGGCGGCGCAAAGCCCATCGAAGATCGGCCCCGGTGTCGTGCCCCCCGGAACAGCCAAAGACACTACGTCATGGTGCAGCAAGGCCGCCTCAAGATCCCCGGCCAACGCGTTTGCCACATCGATGGCCAGCATGTCGCGGTCTGCATATTCCTGAATATTCATGGCTTTATCCCTTGCCAGTGGCGACCATCTCTTTTCATCAGCTGCTCGGCGTCGCCCGGACCGGTGCTGCCTGTATCATAGGGTTTCGGCACGTCACCCCGCGCCTTCCACCCGGCAATGATCGGGTCGGTCCAGGCCCACGCGGCCTCGACCTCGTCCCCGCGCATGAACAGGGTCTGGTTGCCCCGGATCACGTCCATGACAAGCCGTTCATAAGCGTCCGGCGGGTCCTGATTTTCGGGGCCCAGAGCAACGGCAAAGCTCATGTCCAGCGGCACGTCGATCAGACGCATCCCCCCTTGTCCCGGTTCCTTGATCGTGACCTTGAGCGTGATGCCCTCATTTGGCTGCAGCCGGATGGATAGCGCATTGGCATGCCGCCCGGATTCCTCACCAAAGATCGAGTGCGGCGCATCCTTGAACTGCACATTGATCACCGAGGACCGCGCCACCAGCCGCTTGCCTGTACGCATGTAGAACGGGGTCCCCGCCCACCGCCAATTGCTGATATGGGCCCGCAAGGCCACGTAGCTTTCCGTGGTCGAACGCGGGTTGCCCACAATGTCACGATAGCCGGGCATGCCGCCGCCTGCCGCAAATTGACCGCGCACGATGTGGTGCGGCTCAACCGGGTCCAGTGCACGAATGACTTTCAGTTTTTCATCCCGCACCGCGTCCGGGTCGAACTTGGCCGGCGGTTCCATCGCGATCAGGCACAGAAGCTGCATCAGATGGTTCTGCATCATATCACGCATTGCACCTGCGCGGTCATAATACTCCTCGCGGCCGTCTATGCCGACGGTCTCGGCAACGGTGATCTGGATGTGATCGACATACTGGCTGTTCCACAACGGTTCGAACAGCATGTTCCCAAAGCGGACGGCCATCAGGTTCTGAACCGTTTCCTTGCCCAGGTAGTGATCAATCCGATAGATCTGCCCTTCTTCGAAATGCGCCGCCAATGTCGCATTCAGGGCCCGCGCACTGTCCAAATCATGCCCAAAAGGTTTTTCAACCACGATCCGCGTTTGCGAGGTCGCCAGATCGTTGGATTTGATCCGCTCCGCCAACGGTCCAAACAACCTTGGACCAACCGAAAAGTAAAAGGCGCGGATGCGGTCGATTGTCAGTTTTTCCGCCAGCCGGTCCCATCCCACTGTCGACAGGCCGTCCAGAGCGACATAATCGACACGTTGAAGGAAGCTTTCCAGCGCCGCTTCGTCCTGACAATGCCGGGACGCGTGCTGACGCAGAGATTCGGCCACGATATCGCGGAACCCCTGGCAGTCATGATCCCCTCGTGCCGCGCCGATGATCTGAACATCGTCGGGCCATTGCCTTGCACAGAACCTCCGGAACAACGCAGGAAGAATCTTGCGCTTTGCCAGATCGCCGGTTGCGCCGAAAATGACCAGATCGAACGGGTCCACAGGTATGACACGAGAAACCATGGGTTTTCCTTACCTTGCCCCTGACGGCATGTCCAATGTTAGCGCAATCAATCGTCAATTCTCGCAGGTCATCAAAACTCTGTCAGGACCGCCGCGTCATACTTAACTCTGCTGTCCCGAAAGGTTAAGTCATTCTGACGACTGCAAGGAACCGGATACGGGAATGAAAGACAACGCTGCCCAAATCGCCAATGCTGGAAAATTTCAGGACAAACTGATGACAGCAGACGGTCAGATTCGCGCCTCGGTAAAGCTGAGCAATCCCGAAACGCTTTGGTTCAACACCGGAACCCTATGCAATATCGAATGCGTGAACTGTTATATTGCCAGCAGTCCAACCAACGATGCTCTGGTCTATATCACGGCGGCGGAGGTGACTGATTTTCTGAAGCAAATCAAATCCAGAAACTGGCCGGTCCGCGAAATTGGATTCACTGGGGGCGAGCCGTTCATGAACCCCGAGATGATCGACATGACCCGGGCCGCCTTGGAACACGGGTTTGAGGTCCTGATCCTGACCAACGCCATGAAACCGATGATGCGCCGCAAGATGCGCGAGGGCCTTTTAGGTCTGCAACGTGACTTTGGCGACAAGCTGACATTGCGGGTCTCGGTCGATCACTTCCTGCCCGAACTGCACGACAAGGAACGCGGCACAGGAAGCTTTGGAAAAACCCAGACCGGGATGGAATGGCTGCGCGACAACGGGATCAAAATGGCGGTTGCCGGTCGTACGGTCTGGGGGGATACCGACACAGAAAGCCGCGCCGGCTATGCGGCGTTTTTTGCAGAGCATGGCTTTGACATCGACGCGCACAACCCTGGTCAAACTGTCCTGTTTCCCGAGATGGACGAAACCGTAGAAGTGCCTGAAATCACGACCGCTTGTTGGGGTATACTGGACAAATCCCCCGAAAGCGTAATGTGCGCCTCGTCCCGCATGGTGGTCAAACGCAAAGGCGCGGATCGTCCGGCGGTTCTGGCCTGCACCTTGCTACCCTATGAGGCTGAGTTCGAGATGGGGCCGACACTTGCGGACGCCGAGGCGGACGTACACCTGAACCACCCCCATTGCGCCAAATTCTGCGTCCTGGGCGGCGCAAGCTGTTCCGCCTGAACCTCAGTTCAGTTCCGGGGATTTCCAGTATTTGGTTCCTGACGCCCCGGCAGAGACGCGCCAGCCCTTTTTGCTGAGCACAAAGAACGAACGCCCCTCGGTGAACCGGACCGTCTCGCTTTTGCTGTCATCGCCGTACATGGCACCGGATTCAGCCGTCGCGTCGTATCCGTAGGCGATAAAGTGTTCCAGATCTGCGGGGGTCTCGAACAGGATGACGAACTTGGTTTCAAAACCGCCAATGCCGATAGCTGCACCTACCCCACCTGTTCCCATATTCATGTAAGTGTGCTGACCTGTTTCTTTTGATACTGCCACACCTCGGCCATATCCTGCGGAAACAGGAAAAACCGTGACTTTTCGGGAATCAAACACCGCATAGCCCGCACTGATTTCATAAAGAAACGCCGCATCCGGGTTTTCCGCCAGCAACTGGGTCAATACCGTTTCCGCCATAGCATCCAGCTTGGCGCGTGTTTCTTCCGGGGTGGCTTCGTTAGACACCAGATCGGCGGTTGAATTGAGCGTCTCATCAACCGCGCCTGCGCCCTTCTTGAGTGTCCCGCCGACGGCTTCGGCCCCCTGACCGATGGCGTCCGCCGTGCTTTCAGCACCCTTTTTTAACTTGTCCAAAACTCCTTCGGACGATGCCGGCCCGAAAAACGTCAAACAGGCGGCAACCGCAATCATTACTCTCTGCATCAGGCTATTCCGTGTGTGATCCGAAGTCTGAAGCGCACCTTAACCGATACAACAGAAAATGACACAGGCAACATCAACAGCTGCCATTCAGGTCCGTTTTCAGTTCACCCGAAATTCACCCACCATGTTACGCCATTCACCCGGTGCGATCATCTTGCGGTGCGTGAACCGGACGGAATGAAGCGGTCCTTCGATTTCACGCTGCCAAAAGTCGATGAAATCAAACAGCTTCGGGTGATCCGGCGCAAGATCGTAATCCTGCCAGATGAACGTATTCAGGACATGAATGTAGTCGGGCATGTGATAGAAGAATTCCGCTGTTGTCAGCCCGTACCCCTTTAACATCAGCTCCGTTTCACTTCGCTCCATGCAGACCTCCGATTTCTGTCAAGGTCTCTTCAGCATAGCACGCAAACCACCTAATCCTTACTTAACAATATGTTACTCTGATGTTACCGAGGTTATTCTTGCGCGATTACGCAGGTTGCTTGCACCTTATGTGCCGGGTCTGATAAGGTGCATCCACAAGATATAGACTCCGCACAAAGAACGGGCAGTTTACGTGAGCGATACGCCAGAAACCCCTGAAAATATGGACGAAACCCCACCGGTACGCCCCGCTTATGACGGCCCGACGGTGTCCATCGAATCCGAGATGCGCACCTCGTACCTCGATTATGCGATGTCCGTCATCGTCAGCCGCGCAATCCCCGATCTGCGCGACGGGCTGAAACCGGTCCACCGGCGTATCCTCTATGCGATGCACGAGACGGGGAACACGCACGACAAGGCATACCGCAAGTCCGCGCGTCCTGTTGGCGATGTGATGGGTAAGTACCACCCGCACGGTGACAGCGCGATCTATGACGCGCTGGTGCGGATGGCGCAGGATTTTTCGATGTCGCTGCCGCTTCTGGATGGTCAGGGCAACTTTGGATCGATGGACGGCGACAACCCGGCGGCCATGCGGTACACCGAAGTCCGAATGGACAAACCTGCTGCGTCGCTGCTGGCCGATATCGAAAAAGAGACGGTCGATTTTCAGGACAACTACGACGGCAAGGACAAGGAACCGACTGTCCTGCCCGCGCGCTTCCCGAACATGCTGGTCAACGGTGCCGGCGGTATTGCCGTTGGTATGGCGACCAACATCCCGCCACATAATCTGGGCGAAGTGGTCGATGCCACGCTGGCGCTGATCGACGATCCGGACCTGACCTCCGAGCAACTTATCGAATACGTCCCCGGTCCCGATTTCCCGACCGGCGGCGTGATGCTGGGCCGCTCCGGTGCGCGCAAAGCCTATCTGGAAGGCCGCGGCAGCGTCATCATACGCGCCAAGACCCGCGTCGAGGAGATCCGCAAAGACCGTTACGCCATTGTCGTGGACGAGATTCCCTATCAGGTGAACAAAGCTGCGATGATCGAAAAGATCGCCGAAGCCGTGCGTGAGAAACGCATAGAAGGCGTTGCTCATGTACAGGACGAGTCCGACCGCAACGGTGTACGCGTGGTGGTCGAGCTGAAGCGCGATGCAACGCCTGAAGTGGTTCTGAACCAGCTTTACCGGTTCTCGCCGATGCAAACCTCGTTCGGCTGCAACATGCTGGCGCTGAACGGTGGCCGCCCCGAGCAGTTGACCCTGCGCCGCTTCCTGACCTCGTTCATCGACTTCCGCGAAGATGTTGTCGCCCGCCGCACGGCATACGACCTGCGCAAGGCCCGCGAACGCAGCCATATCCTGTGTGGTCTGGCAGTGGCCGTTTCGAACGTGGACGAGGTGGTCGCCACGATCCGCTCATCCGCCGACGCCGCCGAGGCGCGCGAGAAGCTGATGACCCGCCGCTGGCCCGCTGCCGAAATCGAGGGCTACCTGCGCCTGATCGACGACCCTCTGTCAAGAATGAACGACGACGGCACCTATAACCTGACCGAAGTTCAGGCCCGTGCCATCCTCGAACTGCGCTTGCAGCGTCTGACTCAACTGGGCGTCAAAGAGGTCACGGACGAGCTGGAGCAACTGGCCGCCAAGATCAAGGAATACCTGGATATTCTGTCCTCGCGCGAGCGCATCATGGGCATCATCGGCGATGAGTTGCGCGAAGTGCGTGACCAGTTCGCCGTTCCACGCCGTACCGAGATCGTCGACTGGTCCGGCGACATGGAAGACGAAGACCTGATCGAGCGTGAAGACATGGTCGTGACCGTCACTTCGGGCGGGTACATCAAACGCACGCCGCTGGCCGATTTCCGCGCCCAGAAACGCGGCGGCAAGGGTCTTTCGGGTATGCAGACCAAGGAAGAGGACGTGGTTACCACCCTCTTCGTGGCGAATACCCACACGCAGCTGCTGTTCTTCACCACCGACGGGATGGTCTACAAGCTCAAGACCTGGCGTTTGCCGCAGTCCGGGCGCACCGGCAAGGGCAAGGCTATCGTCAACATCCTGCCGATCCCGACCGGCATCTCCATCGCGGCTATCATGCCGGTGGATGTCCCAGATGAAGAATGGGAAAACCTGCAGATCGTATTCGCCACCAGCGCCGGGGATGTACGCCGCAATGCGCTGAGCGATTTCACCAACGTCAAGCGCAACGGTAAAATTGCGATGGACCTGCCGGAAGGCGTGGAACTGGTGAATGCGCGCATCTGTTCGGAAGATGACGACGTGATGCTTGTCACCAATTCCGGCCGCGCGATCCGGTTCCAGACCACGGCTGTCCGGGTTTTCAAGGGCCGCAAGTCGACGGGTGTACGCGGCATCAAGCTGACCAACGGCGACCGGGTCGTTTCAATGTCGGTCATCCGCCATTTCGAGGCGACCTCGGACGAGCGTGCCGCTTACCTCAAAATGCGTCGCCTGATGGCCGGTGTGACCGATGAGGCCGAGGCCGACGAGGATGAAGGCAACGCCGACAGCGTTCTGCCTCAGGAGCGGTATGCCGAGATGTCGGCGGCCGAAAACCTGATCCTGACCATCACGACAGGCGGTTCGGGCAAGCTGAGCTCCAGCCATGATTATCCGGTTCGCGGGCGCGGTGGCATGGGCGTTGCGGCCATGGACAAAGCCATGCGCGGTGGCGAACTGGTGGCTTCGTTCCCGGTTGAAATCGACGATCAGATCATGCTGGCCACATCCAAGGGCCAGTCGATCCGGGTGCCGGTCGATGGCATTTCCTTCCGCTCGCGTTCGGCAGGTGGCGTGAAGGTGTTCAACACCGGGAAAGGCGAAGAAGTCGTCAGCGTTGCCTGGATCGCCGATCAGGGCGACGAAGAGACTGAAGAGTAAATTCTACCGGGCCGCGCAGTCATTCTCTGCGCGGCCCGGCAGCAAAAAGCGTTTCTGTCTCGGTATCTTCCGACTAGAGTGACGCCATGTTCATCCTGATCGCCTGCCTGCTGCTTGTCACCGGTTTCCTCGGCTATCGCTACTGGTCCAAAAGGCAAACGCGGAACTCTCTGCTGGCGACTCCTTTGTCCGGTCACGAGCGTGCCGTGATCGCCGATCAGGTTCCGATGATCAGACGGCTCCCGGCCCGGTTTCGGACCACGCTGGAGGGCAAGGTCAACCTGTTCCTCGATCAGGTCGAGTTTTGTGGCTGTGACGGGCTGGACGTGACCGAGGAGATGCAGCTTTCGATCGCGACGCAGGCCTGTCTGCTCGTGGTGAACAGTGATCTTTGGTATGACAATCTGACCACGATCCTGATCTATCCCAGCGCTTTCAAATCCCGTCAGAGCCGACGCAGCGGTTACGTCGTGACCGAAAAAGAAATCGTCCGCACCGGTGAAAGCTGGGACCGCGGGCCGGTTATCCTGTCCTGGGCGCATAGCCGTCAGGGCGCGATGGATGACCGTGACGGGCAGAATGTCGTATTGCACGAATTCGCCCACCAGATAGACGACCTGTCAGGCGGCACAAACGGCGTTCCAGTCCTGAGCGAAGGTCAGAGCTTTGCCGAGTGGGAACGCGTCTTCCTTACCGCTTTTGACGCCCATGTTCACGCGGTCGAGGCCGGGCGTCGCACCGTTATCGACCCTTATGGCGCCACAGGGCACGAAGAATTCTTCGCAGTTTCAGTCGAGGTGTTTTTCGAACGGCCCCAAGCTCTGAAACACGAGGTGCCGGATGTATACGAACAGTTGTCCAAACTGTTTCGTCTGGACCCGGTGACGTGGGGTTGAACTGCGGCCCGGCTGCGAAACCCCGGGCGCAGTTCTTTCAACACAATCCGTAAATCGATCCGAACTTTTCTTCCAGATAAGTCAACAGCGGCTCTGGACCCGGCTCCAAACCACTGGCGCGGGCGATGATTTCCCGCGGCGCATACAGCCCGCCATGACGCTGCACATTTTCGCGCAGCCATCCGGTTGCACCCGATGTATCGCCCTTGGCAAGCTGCGCATCCAAACCCGGAACTGCGGCGCGCAAGGCCAGATGCAGACACCCTGCATAGACATTGCCCAGCGAATAGGTCGGGAAGTACCCAAACAGCCCGACCGACCAGTGCACGTCCTGCAAACATCCGTTCGAGGGCTTGTCGACCGCGTAACCGAAATCGGCCTTGAACCGGTCGTTCCAGGCAGCCTCCAAGTCACTCACCTGCAGATCACCTGCCATCAGCGCACGTTCCAGATCAAAGCGCAGCATGATGTGCAGATTGTACTGCACCTCATCCGCTTCGGTCCGAATGTACCCGTTGTGGACGCGGTTGACGGTTGCATAAAACGCCTCCGCATCGGGGATTCCAAAACCGCCGAAAACCTCGACCATCTGACCGAACAGCCAGCCCGTGAAGGCGCGCGAGCGGCCCAGCTGGTTCTCGTATATCCGGCTTTGGCTCTCATGCACGCCCATGGACACACCGCTGCCCAGCGGGGTCAGCAGATAGGCACTGTCAATGCCCTGTTCATACGCGGCGTGGCCAACCTCGTGAATCGTTGAGTAGAAACAATTGAACGGGTCGGTCTCGCTGGTCCGCGTCGTAATCCGCACATCCAGACCAGAGCCCGAGCTGAACGGATGTACCGCCTTGTCCACGCGGCCGTTGTTCAGGTCATAGCCGAAGACTACAGCCAACTGTTGCGACAGTTTCATCTGCGACGCTTCATCAAATCTTCCGCTCAGCGCAGCCGGTTCCGTCCGGTCCAGAACCGCAGCACGCAGGGCAACCAGCCGCGGGCGCATCTCATCAAAGATCGCGGCGATCTGGGCACCCGTCGTATATGGCTCATAATCCTCGACCATCGCGTCATAGATGGCGCCGCCCTGCGCAAGGGCCTCACCTTCCTGACGTTTCAGCGAGACGACCTCAGCCAGAACCGGAAGAAAGGCCGATACATCTTCATCAGCACGAGCCTGCGCCCATTTCCCCTGCGCCGCGGATGTCACACGGGCAATAGCCGTCGCCAGATCAGCCGGCACCTTGACCGCCCGTTCATAAGCACGGCGAATTTCGCGCAACTGGGCCTTGCCGATCTCGTCCTGAGGCGCGGCCTGATCCAGCCAATCGGCCACCCGCGGGTCAGACCGACGGGCATGCAGAACCGCCTCGATCGCCGCCATTTCCTCGGCCCGTTGAGGGGCAGCCCCACGCGGCATGACTGTTTCCTGATCCCAACCCAAACGCCCGGCAATCTGTCCCAGGGCCGAGGTTTCGCGCTGAAAAGCCATCAGGTCATTGAATGCAGTCATATAAGTCACGCTCCGCGTAGTGAAGTTGCGATGGGATAGGCCGTCAGGAAACGCGCACGCAGGATCAGCGTCCAAACCACAACGGCAATGAACTGATGGAATATGGCGATCTGCCATGGCGCCCCGTAGACCACCGTCAGGATTCCCACGACCACTTGCAGCGACAGGGCGGCAAAGGCCGCGTTGAATGCAAATCGGGTCTGGGGATGCGCGCTGGTTCCGCCACGACGCCAGACGACAACCGCAAACGCGAACAGAAGATAACCGGCGCAGCGATGGATGAACTGCACTAGACCCGGGCTTTCGAAGAAGTTCCGCCAGATCGGTTCCAACATTGTTGCATCAGGCGGCAGAAGCTGCCCGCCGATCAAAGGCCAGTCGGTATAAGAACGACCGGCGTCGATCCCCGCAACCAGAGCGCCAATGAGTATTTGCAAAAAGGCGAAATGCATCAGGCCGGTTGAGAGAGAGAACAGCTTTGCCTCTTTCGCGCGGCGGGCCTGCATCAGGTCGCGCTCCTCCCGGCCAAGCAGAAGGATGTACCAGGCGAGGAACCCGAGAATCACGAAGGCCAGCCCCAGATGTGTTGCCAGGCGATAGCTGGCGACGGCTGTCATTCCCTCGCCCTGGGTCACGCCCGAGGCGACCATCCACCAGCCAACTGCACCCTGAACGCCACCCAATGCGCCGGGGATCAGCAATCGTCCGGTCCAGCCGGTCGGTATCTTGCGCGTCACGAGGAAGCCCAGGAACCCGAGTGCCCAGACCAGACCGATCACGCGGCCCAACTGCCGATGACCCCATTCCCACCAGTAGATCGACTTGAAATCACCCAGCTCCATCCACTGGTTTTGAATGCGCCATTGATCGATCTGCTTGTATTTGTCGAACTCGGCCTGCCAGTCGGCCTCGGACATCGGCGGGATGGCTCCGGTAACAGGGCGCCATTCGGTGATCGACAATCCGCTGTCGGTCAGCCGCGTCAACCCGCCTACGGCGATCATGATCACGACCAGGGCAAACAGGCTCATCAACCAGACACGAATGGCCCCGCGCGCACCGCCCCGGCCCCGGTCGATCATCCCCGGCTGCACCGCCTTTTGTTTTTCGGTGTCCGAGACTTCTTCGAAGATGCTGCGCTTGCCGCTCATGCCGTCCTCATGCCTTTGATTTTCACGCAAGCTAGGGCTACCGGAGTGTAAGGTCCAGCCTCAGCCCTTTTCCTTCCAGCGGACCATCTGCCGCATGACACCGTGCAACATCTGCACATCTGCCCGTGTCATGTTCATCCGCGACCAAAGATTGCGCAGGTTCACCTTCATCCCATCGGCCTTCTCAGGCGGATAAAAGAAACCCGCGGTCTCAAGCCGGTCTTCGAAATGTTCGGCCAGTTTCTCAACCTCGATCCCTGTCGCCCAGTCGCCCTTGCCCAGATCGGTGGTCTCGTGCACCACGTCTCCTGTCTGGCGCATCCACTCGTAAGCGGTCAGCAGCACGCACTGACCGAGGTTCAGCGAGGCGTACTCAGGGTTCACAGGAACCGAAATGATGGCGTTTGCCTTCGCAATATCCTCATTCTCAAGCCCTGCGCGTTCCGGTCCGAACAGAACCGCAACCTTTTGACCGGCCGCAACTTTTTCGGCGGCCAGTTGCATGGCGCGCTCGGGGCTGTAAACCGGTTTGGTCAACCCGCGCTGACGGGCCGTGGTGGCAAAGACAAAGGTGCTGTCCTCAAGCGCTCCGGCCAGGTCGTCGAACAGCTGCGCCTCATCCAGCAGCCGCCCCGCGCCGCTGGACATGGCCACTGCCTTGGGGTTGGGCCAGCCGTCCCGGGGAGCCACGATACGCATCCGATCCAGACCGAAATTCCACATCGCGCGCGCGGCTGCGCCGATGTTTTCACCCATCTGCGGGCGCACAAGCACGAATGAGGGCTGGGATTTGTCGCTGGGCATGGCTTACTCCGAAAGTTCCGCCCGCTCTAATACCCTGTCACCGACGAGGCAAGCCAATCACCTTGTTCTGCTCTCAAATACCCGCTCGGCAGGCATAAAAGTTTGCTTCCCCCGCTCAATCCGCTAAACCCCGCCAAAGACAGAAATCCGAAGGACGCGCCAATGGACACCCCCGAGCAGCCGCAGATCTACCTGATCACACCGCCGGCCATCGAACTGAGCCGATTCCCTGAAAAACTGGCGCGCGTTCTGGACAGCACAGAAATCGCGTGCATCCGCTTGGCGCTGGCGGGCAATGACGAAGATGCAATCGCACGCGCGGCCGATGCCTGCCGTGAAGTGGCCCATGCGCGGGACGTGGCGCTGGTGATTTCAAACCACGTTCTGCTGGCGCAACGTTTGGGTCTGGACGGGGTGCATCTGGATGACGCCGCCCGTTCCGTGCGGTCCGCCCGTAAGGAACTGGGGGCAGATGCGATCGTCGGCAGCTTTTGCGGAGCTTCCAGCCATGACGGCATGACCGCCGGTGAAGCCGGGGCGGACTATGTCGCCTTCGGGCCGGTTGGAACAGACAAGCTTGGCGACGGCACGCGCGCCGAACAAGATCTGTTTCAGTGGTGGTCCGAGATGATCGAAGTCCCGGTAGTGGCCGAAGGCGGTCTGACGGCTGAGCTGATTGGCAGTCTGGCCCCATGCACCGACTTTTTTGGGATCGGCGACGAAATCTGGGCGGGTGATGATCCTGTCGCAGCGCTGACCACTTTGTTGGCGCCACTTTCCTAGAAAGGCAGGAAGGGCCGAACAAAGGTAAATGCCCCGAAGCCGGCAATCACGAGGGATAGCAGAACCGAAATTCGAAGCCTGAGCCGGATCGATCTGCGGGAAATCGCCAGTGCCAATGCAAACACCACGGCAGCGGCCAAGACCGGCACGGTCAACGCACCCAGACCAAAGCCCAGAACCGCCGGTGCCAGCCGATCCGGCGGTACTCCGATCGCCGTCAAAGCGAATGCCTGGCTCAAACCGATCAGACCACCCACCAGAGCAACGGTCAGCAAACGCAGAAAGCCCGGTCGCCGGACTGTAACGTTCCACACACCCAGCACCACGGTTGCTGCGGGCATGAGATACGGCAACCATGCTGAGGGCATCGTGACAAGCTGTAGCGTGCCCAATCCCAGACCAATCGATGTGGCCAGCGCGAAAGCAGAAAGCTGCCACAAGGCCGCCGACACCCAAAGGGCGTGCAGCACCAGCAGCAACGCAATCAGGATAACCGGCAGCCCCACTGTCGTGGCATACACGATTCCGTTGGAGAAATAGGCCTTCAGGGTTTGACCCGGGTCCAGACCGGCCCCACCCCGCAGCGGAATCAGAGGGCTTGCCTCGCCCGCCACAAGGTACCCGGTATAAGGCGCATCCACCCCCTGCTGCCTGAGGACCATCGGCCCGTGACCTTCCGGCCAGGTCAGCTGCAGGCTGGACGCGCCGGGCGGTAAAGCCCCGGCCAGCAGAACCCGTGAAATCCTTGGCACCTCAGGGTCTCCGGCCACAGGAACGCGGGAACCTTCGTAGGACAGCGTGACGGGTCCACCTGCCAACACGTTCATGGTCGGCGACCAGCCTTTAATGAACTGCTTTATGTGCGGCTCAAGTTCCGAAGACGCCAAGCGGCGAAGTCTTCTGTACTCACCTGAAACGGGCGACGGATCCGCCGAAGGGTTAATCCCGGCGACGAATGCCTCGGCATTCATGCTGATTTCCAGAAACAATGTGCCCTGATTGATCCGAAAATCCACCACTGTCGGTTTCGCCGTCTGAGCTGATGCGTTGCCGACTGCAATCCAGAAAACCAAAGGAACAACAAGAAGAAGAAGTACAGGGCGGGTTTTGAATAACGCTCTGACAATGCGGCTCATTTGCTGCAATCCAACATGAACATGAATACCGACAACATATCCTTCGATTGTTCTGCCGATAACGCGCGATGGCAAGCCAAAACGGCAGGCCGTGGCAGGAATTCCCGTTGGCGTTAACGTTCTGACTTGCACGGATCACGGGGCTGCGGCATGACAACGGCATGACTCAGACCAGTGAAATTTTGTGTATCGGGTCCGTCCTGTGGGACGTGATCGGACGATCCGCCAGCGTCATGCGTCAGGGCTCGGACGTTCCGGGGCGGATTACCCGACTGCCTGGTGGCGTGGCGATGAACATCGCAATGACGCTGGTCCGCTTTGGTATGACCCCAACCCTGTTGACCGCCGTTGGCCGTGATCCCGAAGGTGACGAGCTTGTGCACGCCTGTGCCCGCCTTGGCATGGTGACAGACCATATCTACCGCTCGCAGGATTTGCCGACAGACCGGTACATGGCGGTCGAAGGTGCAAACGGTCTGATTGCCGCAATCGCGGATGCCCACTCTCTCGAAGCCGCCGGGGCCAAGATCCTCCGGCCACTGATGCACGGGCCATTGGGGTACGAAAATACGCCGTTCGAAGGTCCGGTTGCGCTGGACGGGAACCTGACGCAAGACCTGCTGGAGGAGATCGCGCAAAGTCCGGCGTTCTCGCGCGCTGATCTGCGCGTTGCCCCGGCTTCACCCGGCAAGGCCGAGCGCCTTATACCTTTCCTCAAACACGCCCGCGCGACGCTTTACGTCAACCTCGAAGAGGCCGGTCTGCTGTGTCAGCGCGAGTTCGGGGATTCCGAAAGCGCTGCCCAGGGCCTGCTGGATCGGGGCGCGCTACGGGTTTTGGTAACGGATGGCGGCAACTCGGCCACTGTCGGCTCGGCCGATGGCATCCAGACCCAGAAACCCCCATCCGTTTTGGTCACGCGCGTGACCGGCGCGGGTGATACTTTCATGGCGGCCCATATTGCCGCTGAAGCAAATGGCGCAGATAGCGACGCGGCTCTGACCCGCGCTCTGCACGCCGCCGCAACTTATGTCTCCGGAGAAACCCCACTGTGATCGACATCCAATACTCAGCCGAGGTCCGCGCCGCCAAAGACGCAGGCCAGCCCATCGTTGCGCTTGAAAGCACAATCATCACCCACGGAATGCCCTACCCGCAGAACATCGAGGTCGCCGCGCAGGTCGAGCAGGATATTCGCGACGCAGGGGCGGTTCCCGCCACCATGGCGGTGATCAGGGGCAAACTGCATGTCGGGCTTGAACCTGACCAGTTGCAGAATCTGGGCAAGGCGCAGGGCGTCGCCAAAATCTCGCGCGCCGACATGGCCGCCTGTATCTCGACCGGCGGCACCGGCGCGACAACCGTTGCTGCGACGATGATCGCCGCTCATTACGCGGGGATCGAGGTTTTTGCCACCGGCGGCATCGGTGGCGTGCATCAGGGGGCTGAAACCTCGTTCGATATTTCCGCCGACCTGCATGAGCTTGCCCAGACACCGGTGACGGTCGTGGCCGCAGGTGCCAAGGCCATTCTGGATCTGGCCAAAACGCTCGAGGTTCTGGAAACACTGGGCGTTCCGGTGATTGCGCATGGTCAGGATGAATTCCCGGCCTTCTGGTCAGCCAAATCACCCTATGCCGCGCCTTTGCGCATGGACAGCCCGGAAGAGATCGCAAAGGCCCACTCAACCCGCCGCGCCCTTGGCCTGCCCGGGGGACAACTTGTTGCAAACCCGATCCCCGAGACCGACCAGATTCCGGCCGATGAACTGGCACCGATCATCGCATCAGCCCAATCCGACGCCGAGACACACCGGATCACGGGAAAAGGCGTCACCCCTTATCTTCTGCAGCGTATATTCGAGCAGACCAAGGGCCGATCCCTGACGGCCAATATCGCGCTTGTTCGCAACAACGCCCGCCTTGCCGCCGGCATCGCAAAGGCTTTGACCCGCAACACCGCCTGACACCGTCCCTATTGCACCATCACGCCAGACTGCTTAATTGCAGTCTGCAAACCGCTCGGAACTAAGATGAATACACCGTTTGACGAAGAACCGCATCGCCGCCCCGGCCTGTTTGCAGGCCTGCGGGCGTCGTTTCTGACGGGGATTGTCGTCATTGCGCCGGTCTGGCTTACAATCTGGCTGATCTGGTCCGTGGTGGGCTGGATCGACAGTGCGGTCCTGCCGCTGGTGCCGCAAAGGTTTCAGCCGCAGGAATATGTCGGCATCAACCTGCGCGGCGTCGGGGTCATCATCTTCCTGATCTTCACGGTGATCGTGGGCTGGGTGGCCAAGGGCATACTGGGACGTTCGCTGATCCTTTTTGCAGAACGCGTTGTTGATCGGATGCCTGTCGTCCGCTCGGTCTATTCCGGGATCAAGCAAATTTCCGAAACGGTTTTTGCCCAAACAGACCGCTCGTTCGAAAAGGCTTGCCTTATCCAGTATCCGCGCCGTGGTATCTGGGCGATCGGGTTCGTGTCCACCACCGCCAAAGGCGAGGTCAGCCGCCTTGCGGAGACCGGCGGCGAACTGCTCAGCGTGTTTGTTCCGACGACCCCGAACCCCACATCCGGGTTTCTGCTGTTTTTTCCGGCCGAAGACGTCATCCTGCTGGACATGACGATCGAGGATGCCGCGAAACTGGTGATCTCGGCAGGTCTTGTCTATCCAAACGAAAAAGACCCGACCCGCCCGCCAGAGTGATCAGCCAAACATCGCACGCAGATCTACTGTGCTACGCGCACCCAGATCGGTTTTGTGGGCTGACAGAAAGCCGTCCGCGGCTGCCCGGCCCGCCTTTTTCAGCTTGTGCAGGATCACCGGGTTGGGAACGGTCTTCGTGGCAACCGACAGACTGTTCATCAACTCATTGTCTGCGATCATGTGAACCAGAACCCGGCTCATCTCACCCGCCTTCAGTTTGCCCTCACGCAACAAGCGCTGCACAAAGTCAATCGCCCTGAGTTCGCGAAACAGGGATGAATTGAAGCTGATCTCGTTGATCCGGTTCTGAATCTGCTGTGGTGTCTTCGGAACCTCGTCCCGCTCAAGCGGGTTGATGTTCACGATGACCACATCATCCGGCAACTCGTCATTGAACAAAGGAAACAGCGCAGGATTTCCCGTAAAACCTCCGTCCCAATAGGCCTCGGTTCGCCCCGTTTTCGGATCGAATATCTCTACGGCCTTGAACAGCGTCGGCAGGCAGGCCGAGGCGAGTATGGCATCCGTCGATACATCTTCGCCCGTGAACACCCGGATCTTGCCACTGCGCACGCAGGTCGCACAGACAAACAGCTGCGGGCCTTCGTTCGCGCAAATCTCGCCGAAGTCAAAACGATCAACGACGGACTTCAACGGGTTCTGGTAAAACGGACCGTAGGCATAAGGCGAAACCATGCGCGACCACGCGTCGCCAATCGAATACGGAAGCGAATACTCCATGGCCTGCGCGATCTGGGCAGGCTCCAGCGCCTGCATCCAGTTGGCAATCCGCATGTCGCCAACCGCCCCCATGCGCTCCCATAATCCGTTCAGACACTCGCGCGCGCCTTCGCGCCCGGCCCGCACCATCCCGGACTTGAAAGCCGCCCCGTTTAACGCCCCTGCGGATGTGCCGGTAATCGCGGCAACCTCAATATCCTCTTCATCCAGCAACCGGTCCAGTACACCCCAGGTAAAGGCGCCATGTGCGCCGCCGCCCTGCAAAGCCAGATTGATCCGTTTCAAAAGCCCGCCCCTTCATCTTTTCCGAAATACTCCGGGGGTATAGGGGCCGCGCCCCCATGAAACACTACAGGGCAGTCCAACCGCCATCGACGGAAATCGTCGTCCCGGTAATCTGCGCCGCCGCATCCGAGCACAAAAACAAAGCCGTCCCGCCAAGTTGCTCGACCGAGGCAAACTCTTTCGAGGGCTGGCGTTCCAGCATCACGTTCTTGATCACGTCCTCGCGGCTCATGTTGTATTCTTTCATCGTGTCGGGGATTTGCGCCTCGACCAGCGGTGTCAGAACATAGCCCGGGCAAATGGCGTTGCAGGTGATCGGCTCCTGCGCCGTTTCCAGCGCAACTGACTTGGTCATGCCGACCACACCATGTTTGGCCGACACATAGGCCGCCTTGTAGGGCGACGCCGTCAGACCATGGGCCGACGCGATATTGACGATGCGCCCCCACCCGGCCTTTCGCATCATTGGCAAAGCTGCCGCCATCGTGTGAAAGGCCGAGTTCATGTTGATCGCGATGATCGCATCCCATTTGTCGACCGGGAACTGGTCGATCGGCGCGACGTGCTGAATGCCCGCATTATTGACAAGAATGTCGCAAGCCCCGGCCTTTTCGATCAGGGCCCGGCAATCATCCCCCTTGGACATGTCGGCCTGAATATATCGCGCGTGGGTTCCGGTCTCGTTCGAGATTTCAGCAGCCAGTGCATGGTCCTCATCCCGATCGGTGAACGAATTCAAAACCACGTTGGCGCCCGCCCTGGCCAGTTCGCGCGCAACGCCCAGCCCGATCCCCGAATTCGATCCCGTGATAATTGCCGTCTTTCCCGAAACGCTCATCGCCGCTCTCCTGCTGAGTCAGAATTTCCGACACAGTGCCATGCTGCACGTGCAAAGAAAACGGGGAAAGCTGGGGCCAATGCAACTCCTCGCGCACTGGCATCCTCATCACAAAAAAACGCCCGCACGAAGCGGGCGTTAAGTTATTGAGGCAGGTTTCATACAGGCAAGAAACCTATCGAGCAGTGCATCCTTTATAAGCAATTCTGCGCCTTCGTCCAAGCTAAAAGTTTGATAATAAGAAAAATCATGGCTACGGTGAATCCCAACAAAATAAGGCCAGAGCAGGATTGTTTCCAAAATGAGCCCCGATTTTTCACCCTCCCTTCGTTCAATACTGGTGGGAATCACCGGCATTTTTGCGACCACATTTGCCCATGCAGATTCGTCTCATGGCATAGCTATGTATGGCGATCCCGCCCTACCACCGGATTTTGTGTCTCTGCCTTACGTGAACCCGGATGCACCAAAAGGCGGAAAGGTCGTTTTCGGGAATACCGGCGGCTATAACAGTTTGAACCCGTTTGTGCAAAAAGGCACGTCACCCTGGCAACTGAGATTCTGGACCCATGAGAGCCTGATGGGCCGATCCTGGGACGAACCTTTCACTCTTTACGGGTTGTTAGCCGAATCAGTTGAGACGGCCGAGGACCGATCCTGGGTGGAATTCACGCTGCGCGAGAACGCCCGATTCTCGGACGGCAGCCCAGTCACCGTGGACGACGTGATGTGGTCCTATGAAACTCTGGGGACCGAAGGGCATCTCCGGTATCGCGGGTTGTGGTCCAAGATCGGCAGCATCGAACAGACCGGTCCACGCTCGGTCAGGATCACATTCAACGAACCCGACCGCGAACTGGCCCTGATTGCGGGCCTGCGCCCGATCCTTCAGAAGGCGCAATGGGACGGCAAGGATTTTGCCGACGCACAGTTGCACGATGTTCCAATCGGCTCGGGACCTTATGTCGTCGAGGACTATGAGGCCGGGCGCTTCGTAAACCTGCGCCGTAACCAGGACTACTGGGGCAGCGATGTTCCATTCCGCCGTGGCACCATGAACCTCGATGAAATGAGGATCGAGTTCTACGGCGATCAGACCGTGTTGTTCGAAGCGTTCAAGGCTGGGGAACTCTCCGCCATTCGGGAATTCAACGCCGACAAGTGGGACACGCAATACAGTTTCCCCGCCGCGCAGCGCGGAGACGTAGTCAAAACGGAAATCCCGCATGGCAAACCGTCGGGCATGACCGGCTTTGTGATGAACACGCGAAAGGCGCCATTCGATGACTGGCGCGTGCGCGAGGCGCTGACGCTGGCGTTCAACTTCGAATTCATCAACGACACTATCACCGGCGGTGCCCAGCCCCGGATCACCTCGTATTTCTCGGGCTCGGACCTGGCGATGCAACCCGGGCCGGCGACAGGCCGGGTCGCCGAGTTGCTGCAACCGTTTGCCGATGACCTTCTACCCGGAACGATTGAAGGCTACAGCCCACCACAAGGCGATGGCTCGGCGCGCAACCGCGCCAATATCCGAAAGGCCGCGAACCTGCTGTCCGAAGCGGGCTGGACCATTCAGGACGGTGTGCTGCGCAACCAGAATGGCGATGCTTTCGCCATGACCGTCTTGCTGCAGCAAGGCGACAGCGATATGGCCACCGCAGTCGAAATCTATTCCCGTGCACTGGAACGCCTTGGCATTCAGGTGACAACCGAAACGGTAGACAACGCGCAATACACCGGTCGCATCTCGGAACACGATTTCGATATGACGCCATTCCGAAGGGCCATGTCCCTGTCCCCCGGAAACGAGCAGCGCCTCTATTGGGGCAGCGATGGCGCGAACACGCCCGGGACCCGGAACCTGATGGGTGTCACTTCACCCGCGGTCGACGCGATGATCGATGCGATGCTGGCTTCGGAAACGCGGGAAGACTTTGTCGCGGCCACCCGCGCGCTTGACCGCACCCTGACCGCTGGCCGGTATGTCATTCCCATCTGGAACTTCGATGTCGGCCGTATCGCGCATGTGAAAGAGCTTAAGTACGCGCCAAACCTGCCCATTTACGGCGATGGCCCTCAATACATGCCCGAGGTCTGGTGGTATCAGGAATAATCTGCAGTGGGTGTACGCCGCTTCGGCCGCATTTGTGCGGCGAAACCCGCTTTACCAACGCCTCGTAACGCTCGTCTAACGTGTGCTGCCCCGGTCTTCTCGGATGGCGGTTGTCAGGGAATACTTCGGCGGAAAGTGGCACATGTCAAAACACCGCAGCATATGACTGCTTACGCGACGTTCGCCGCAATATGTTGTTGGACGTTCAAATTTCAGCGAAAATTGCTCCAATGGACACAAGAACCTTTACGGATCGGGTGCCGGGCATGTAACGTGTCATCAAATCGAACCTCAGTGAACCGTGCAAAAGTTGTTGAGTTTCGGTGATATAGTTGCGGGCGGTTCGCCCTGCCCTGGTGGTTCACGGACCGGCCGCCACTCACTCCGAAACGCAGGTCCGTGGCCCGTTGCGGACGTTCCGCAGCGGGCATTTTCCATTCCGGTCACCACATCCCCGGGTGCGACATTTTGTCATGCATGTATATACCCCGCCCCTACGTAACCTGATATCTGGGGGCCGGGCAGTCCTGTAGCACAAGAAACGGAAAGCTCGCTGATGATTATGAAATGGACAGAACTGACGCAGGACTGGAACGGATCCTTGGCGCGCGCTAAACGGCGCTTTCCGAACCTGCGTGATCAGGATGTCGCGCATTTCCGGCAAGACAGAAAACAGTTCGAGGCTTACCTAGCGGAACGGCACCACCTGACCGTGAACGAAGCCCGGGAAGAACTGGAGGATTTCCTGTTCACCGAAAGCCTGAATCGCGAATTCGATCAGACGTTACGCAAGTGACGTAACCCACAGGATCAACGCGTCTTCGTCACTGACCGAGACGACGTTGTGACCCATGCTTCCGTCGTAATAGGCGCTGTCGCCGCGGCGCATTTCGACAGGTTCATAATACTCGGTATAGAGCCGCACGACGCCTGTCAGAACGTACAGGAATTCCTCACCATCATGACGAACCCAGCCGTCGAACTCGTCCATCGAGCGGGCGCGTACGCGGGCCCGGTAAGGCAGCATTTGTTTCTTCGTCAGCGTTTCGGCCAGCAACTCATGCTCGTATGTCGTCGTGGCATGGGCCGCACCTTCCCCCATCCGTGTGACGGACATGCGTCCAATGACCTGATCGCGCTGGGGTGGCGTGAACAGTTGAGGCACTGAAATCCCCAGCCCCGTCGCGAGTTTCTTCAGGGCATCATAGGTCGGCGACATCTGACCGTTTTCGATCTTGCTGAGCGTTGAGCGCGCCAGACCGGCCTGGGTCGCCGCCTGTTCCAGCGTCCATTTGCGGGCCTTGCGCAATTCGCGCACGCGCGCGCCCAGATCCAATGGCTCGGGTTCGACATTTTCACCGGCATCGCGGGCGATACGGATCAGGGATTTCGGGTCCTGCGTTCTCATGGCACTTCTATAGGGCCGGGCCGCGCCGCTTGCAACGCGCCTTGCCCCGCGTTAGCCAGACGACATGCTGTCCATTTTTGATCAGGGTCCGCCTGCCCCTTGCCCCGCCCCGTTTAATCTCGCAGCGCACGTTCTGCGCCACGCAGAGCGGATTCCGGAAAAAACCGCGCTCTCCGTTCTGAATGAAACGGCGACCGAGGACTGGAGCTATCGGCAACTGCTGTCTGCCGTTTTGGGCACCGGTACAGGGTTGTTGCAGGCCGGGTTGAAACCCGGCGACATCGTTCTGATGCGCCTTGGGAATACCGTCGATTTCCCGATAGCCTACTTGGGGGCGATTGCCGTCGGTGTCGTTCCTGTTCCGACGTCATCGCAACTGACGGCGCCTGAAACGGCCCGCATGATTGACGACCTGTCTCCGGCCGCCATGCTGAAGGCACCGGATGTTGCCTGTGCCCCGCACCCCCGGCAGATCGATCTGGCAACGTTGCGTGCCATCCGTGATCTGCCGCCCGCCACCTTTGATCTCGGTAATCCGGATCGGCTGGCTTATGTGGTCTATACCTCGGGGACATCGGGCAAGCCGCGTGCGGTTGCGCATGCGCATCGCGCGATCTGGGCACGGCAAATGATGGTGGACGGATGGTATGGGCTGCGCCCCGAGGATCGGCTGTGTCATGCCGGTGCGTTCAACTGGACCTACACGCTGGGCACTGGCCTGATGGATCCGTGGACCATCGGGGCGACGGCGCTGATCCCCGAACCGGGAACCGATCCGGCAGCATTGCCCGAGTTGTTGCGGCGTCACGGGGCCACAATCTTTGCCGCAGCACCCGGCGTGTACCGAAAGATGATTCAACAGACAGACCGGCTCAGCCTGCCCCACCTGCGCCACGGACTGTGCGCAGGCGAAAAACTGTCGCGCCACCTGCACGAACGCTGGACCGAGGTGACGGGAACCGAACTTTACGAAGCCTACGGCATGTCCGAATGCTCGACCTTCATTTCCTCCAGCCCTGAAAACCCGGCCCGGGGCGAGGCGTTGGGCCAGCCGCAACCCGGTCGCAAGATCGCCATTCTGGGACCCGACGGCCCTGTTCCGCAGGGACAGGAAGGCACAATCGCGATCCACCGGTCCGACCCCGGCCTGATGCTGACCTATCTGAACGCCCCGGATGAGGCTCAGGCCCGCATGCAAGGTGACTGGTTCCTGACCGGAGATCAGGGCGCCATGGCGGTCGACGGGCAAATCACCTACCTGGGTCGCGACGATGATATGATGAATGCGGGCGGCTATCGGGTTTCGCCGGTCGAGGTCGAGGCGGTCTTGTCAAAATACCCCGGGATCACACAGGTCGGTGCCGCGGCGGTCGAGGTCAAGCAGGACACATTTGTGATAGCTGCCTTTTACACCGGCCCCGAAACTCTGGACGAGACGGCCTTGCGTGCCTATGTCCAGGACAACCTTGCGCGTTACAAACAGCCCCGCGCTTTCATACATCTGCCGGCGCTTCCCGCAGGCGGCAATGGGAAACTCCTGCGTCGCGCATTGCCGGCCTATTTCAAGGCACCGAACTCATGACCCAATCCGTCAAGCTTGATATTCTGTCCGATCCGATCTGCCCGTGGTGCTATATTGGCAAAACCCATCTGGACAAAGCGCTGGCCGCCATACCGGACCATCCTTTCGTGATCGAATGGCATCCGTTTCAACTGAACCCCGACATGCCGGACGCGGGAATGGACCGCCGAGAATACCTTGAGCGCAAGTTTGGCGGCAAGGATGGTGCCGTGCAGGCCTATGCGCCCGTGGTCGAACACGCCGAAAATGCTGGCCTGAAAATCGATTTCGAGGGCATGAAACGCACGCCCAACACACTTGATGCGCACCGGCTGATCCATTGGGCCGGGATTGAAGGCAAGCAGGACTCGGTGGTCGACGCCTTGTTCGATGCTTATTTTGTGCAGGCACGCGATATCGGCGACCATGAGGTGCTTGCCGACATCGCCGACAGTCAGGGTATGGACGCGGCCGTTGTTATGAAACTGCTGAAATCCGACGCGGACCGGGACGATATCCGCAACCGCGATACGCACTCACGGGAAATGGGTGTTGGGTCAGTACCGACCTTCATCGTGGCCAACAAACACGCAGTTCCTGGCGCCCAGCAGCCGGAAATGTGGGAAAAAGTCATCCGCGAAATCATGTCTCAACTTGAGGCTTCCCCTGCAAATTAGCACATAGTCCTGTGCGTTTGCGCTATAGCGCCGCCTGATTTGCCGTGATAGCGCAAGCAGGTAAGGAGTTCCCCATGACCAATCGCATGTCGCGGGGCGAGTTCATTGCGTTGATAGCAATGATGTTCGCCACGATCGCGTTCTCTATCGACTCGATGCTGCCTGCCCTGCCCGAAATCGGCGCAGAGCTCAGCCCTGATGATGTGAACCGGGCGCAACTGATCCTGACATCCTTCGTTCTGGGCATGGGGCTTGGCACATTTTTCACCGGCCCGATCTCGGACGCGCTGGGGCGCAAGCCCGTCATCTTTGGCGGTGCAGTGCTTTATATCGTGGCGTCCGCTGTTGCCTGGGCAAGTTCCTCGCTTGAACTGGTTCTGGCCGCGCGTGTTCTTCAGGGACTTGGTGCCGCCGGTCCCCGCGTGGTGGCCATGGCCATTATCCGCGACCTCTATTCCGGGCGGGAGATGGCCCGGATCATTTCGATCGCGATGATGATATTTACGCTTGTTCCCGCGATTGCGCCGATGCTGGGCGCAGGCGTTATAGCCCTTTTCGGCTGGCGCGGGATTTTCGTATCCTTCATCCTGTTCGCCCTGATTGTTGTGACGTGGATGGGAAAACGGTTGCCAGAATCGTTGGCCCGCGAAGACCGTCGCCCGTTTCGAATGCCGCTGCTGGTAGCGGCCACGCACGAGATGATGTCACACCCAACGGTGCGCCTTTCGATATTGGTTCAGACCCTGTGCATGGGCATTCTGTTCACCATGCTGACCATGGTGCAGCCGGTCTATGACGTGATCCATGACAGTGCGGACAGTTTCCCATTCTGGTTCGGGTTTGTCGCGCTGATGTCTGGTTCGGCCAGCCTGTTGAACGCCGCGATTGTCGTCCGCGTTGGTATGCGGCGCGTGGTGACATGGGCGCTTGGGGCACAGATTCTGATCACGTCCTGCGTCATATTTCTGAATATGGCGAACCTGACGCCCGCCGCCTCATTCGCGGTGTTTGTTTTCTGGCAGACCACCATCTTCTTCATGGCTGGCGTCACTTTGGGCAATTTGAATGCCATCGCGATGGAACCGATGGGCCACATCGCAGGCATGGCGGCATCTGTGATCGGGTCGATCTCGACCGTTCTGGCCGCAGCCATCGCAGCGCCTGTGGGCCTCTTGTTCGATGGCTCAGTGACACCGCTGACAACGGGCATCCTTGCCATGTGCGTCATGGCTTTCGGCGTGATGGTTCACATGGGTCGCGTCGAAAACAGATTACTGGCCTGAGCCTGTGCAAATGCCCTGAATCACGTTAAGCTTTCCGCGATTTTCGGGGGAGTTTTCTATGAGTGATTACTATGATCTGGGCACATACTCTTGCCCCGTCACCACATCATCGGAAAAGGCGCAGCTGTGGTTCGACCGAGGTCTGATCTGGACCTACGGCTACAACCATACAGAGGCCCTGGCCTGTTTCCAGCGCGCGGCGGAACATGATCCGGACTGCGCCATGGCGCATTGGGGCGTGGCTTACGCAGCCGGACCAAACTACAACCTGCCGTGGGAATTGCTGGACGATCAGGGACAAGAGAAGGCATTGGCCGAGGCTTATGACGCCACCCAAAAAGCACTGGCGCTGGCTGAATGGTGCACTCCGGTTGAAAAGGCGCTCATCCGCGCCCTGCCCGCCCGCTATCCTCAGCGCGAGCCGATCGCGGATATGCACGACTGGGACCACGATTTTGCGGACGCGATGCGCGCGGTTTTTGCGGCTTTTCCCGATCACCTTGATCTGCGCACCATATTTGTCGAGGCGTTGCTGAACCTGACCCCCTGGAAAATGTGGGATCTGGAAACCGGAAAACCCGCCGACGGCGCCGCCACCCTTGAAGCGCAGAATACCCTGGAATGGGCCATGGGGAACGACCCGGCCGCCATGTCGCATCCGGGGCTTTTGCACTTGTATGTGCACCTGATGGAGATGTCGCCCACTCCTGAAAAAGCACTGAAAGCCGGGGACGTGTTGCGCACTCTGGTGCCGGACGCAGGTCATCTGGTGCACATGCCCACCCATATCGATGTCCAGTGCGGCCACTACCAGAACGTCACCCATTGGAACGAAAAAGCCACCGAAGCAGATTTGAAGTATTACGAACGCGAAGGTCCGTTCAACATCTACACCGGTTACCGTCAGCACAACTATCACTTCACCATCTACGGCGCGCTGTTTATGGGCCAGATGGAACCGGCCCTGCGTGCCAATCAGGGCATCTGGGACACCACGCCCGAGGAAATGCTGCGCATCGAAAGCCCGCCGATGGCGGACTATTTCGAAAGCTACATGTCCATGGGGCCGCATATCCTTATCCGTTTTGGCCGTTGGGACGAAGCCAAGGCTCTGGAACTGCCCGAAGACCCGGATCTCTACTGCACATTGACCGCGACCACGCACTACGCCCGTGCCATCGCATTTGCAGCGACGGATCAGGTGGCCGAGGCCGAAGCGGAAGAACAGAGGTTTCTTGCCGCCCGGGGCCGCGTCCCCGAAACCCGGCGACTGCACAATAATCGTGTCGTCGACCTGCTGGATATTGCAGCTGAGATGCTGCGGGGCGAAATCGAATACCGTAAGGGAAACTACGACACGGCCTATGCACACCTGCGCCGCTCGGTCGAATTGGATGACACTTTGCCTTATGACGAACCCTGGGGCTGGATGCAGCCAACCCGCCACGCGCTCGGGGCCTTGCTGTTTGAACAGGGCCACGTTGCCGAGGCCGAAGCTGTCTACCGCGAGGATCTAGGACTGGGCGGCTCGCTCAGCCGTGCGTCGATCCATCCCGACAATGTCTGGAGCCTAAGGGGGCTATACGATTGCCTGAAATCCCGAGGTGACTCCATTGAAATCAGGCAGATCAAACAAAGACTGGATCTGGCTCTGGCCCGTGCAGACCGCGCGGTCGCCGCTTCGTGCTTCTGCGCCCAGTCCGCAATGAAAGCCGCCGAATGAGACTGCTCCCTGCCCTGATGCTTTTGGCCGCCGGTCTTCCCGTTCAGGCCGAACGCATGACGTTTACCCCGGTCGACCAGGCCGAACGTGACCCGACATTGGTGACGTTCCGCGCCAACCTGCTGGCCAACATCGCAGCCCGCGATACCGAAGCGGTTGTGGCGGTGGCCTGCCCGGACATCTATCTCAGCCACGGCGGCAATGGCGGCCCCCGGGAACTCAGGGAAAACCTGACACTTCCTGCCGACACCCTGGCCGAGGAATACCGAGATCAGGCCGACGAGATGCGCGAAGCCTACTGGTCCGCCCTCGAGGAAACCCTCGCCGCGCCCGGTTATTTTGACGATCTGGGCGAATTCTGGATGCCGTATCAGTGGAAGATCGGCCTGCCTGCATCCGTCGACCCGTTCAACGCCTATTTTGTGAATGGCTCCGGGGTGTCACTGCGGGTGGGCGCAGACCGGACCGCTGACATCGTCGATCTGATCAGCCATGAGGTCGTGCTGATTAGCGAATACGATCCTGACGCCGAATACCAGAAGGTCATGCTGACCGACGGCGCGCGAGGCTTCATGCACCGCGACTACCTCTGGCCTATGACCGGTCATCGCGCGGCGCTGGTAAAATCCGACCAGGGGAAATGGCAGTTGTGCACCTTCGTGGGCGGTGACTGAGCGCGACGCTCAGACCTTGGCCTTGTTCTTCACGGCAACCACCTTCTCGGCCAGATCGCGGGCAATGGCAAACGCGCCCTTAATCTTGTCGCTGTCTTTCTTCCAATCCCTGCGCACAACAATCTTGTTGTCCTTGACCTTCGCCAGTCCGCGCTGGTTCTGAATGAAATCGACCAATCCCTGAGGCGAGGCGAACTTGTCGTTGTGGAACTGGATCGTCGCGCCCTTCGGTCCGCCATCCAGTTTGGCGATCCCCGCCCGCTTGCACATCGCCTTGATGCGCACGACCAGCATCAGGGTGTTCACCTCTTTCGGGAGAGTGCCAAAGCGGTCGATCAGTTCGGCTGCAAACCCTTCCAACTCGACCTTGGTCGAGAGCGACGAGAGGCGGCGATACAAGCCCAGCCGTACATCCAGATCCGGCACGTATTCTTCGGGGATCAGGACCGGCACACCCAGATTGATCTGCGGAGCCCATTGATCGTCGGCATCCGACAGTCCTTCCATCTCGCCCGCCTTGATCTTGGCAATCGCCTCTTCCAGCATCGACTGATACAGTTCATAGCCCACATCGCGCATCTGGCCGGACTGCTCCTCGCCCAGCAGGTTGCCTGCACCACGAATGTCCAGATCCTGGCTGGCAAGGGTGAAACCTGCGCCAAGCGTATCCAGCGAACCCAGAACGCGCAGGCGTTTTTCAGCCGTGGCGGTCAGCTTCTGGCGTGGCTTGGTGGTCAGATAAGCATAGGCGCGGGCCTTCGAACGCCCGACCCGGCCGCGTATCTGATACAACTGCGAAAGGCCGAACATATCCGCGCGGTGCACGACCATGGTGTTTGCGGTCGGAATATCCAGACCGCTTTCCACAATCGTCGTGGCCAACAGCACATCGTATTTGCCGTCATAGAACGCATTCATCCGGTCATCGAGCTCGCCAGCCGCCATTTGGCCATGAGCGATGACATAAGTCAGTTCCGGCAGCTGTTCTTTCAGGAATTCCTCGATCTCGCGTAGATCGGATATTCGCGGCACCACATAGAAGCTCTGCCCACCCCGATAATGTTCGCGCAACAGCGCCTCGCGGACAGTGACCGCATCGAATTCGCTGACATAGGTACGGATGGCCAGACGGTCGATAGGTGGGGTGCCGATGATCGAAAGATCGCGTACGCCCGTCAGCGACAGTTGCAAAGTACGCGGGATCGGCGTGGCTGTCAGGGTCAGCACGTGAATATCCGAGCGCAATTGTTTCAGACGCTCTTTATGCGCCACTCCGAAATGCTGTTCCTCGTCGATAATCAGGAGGCCCAGATTGTTGAACCGAATACCCTTGGCCAGCAACGCATGGGTACCGACCACGATATCAATCGTTCCCCGCGCCAGTCCGTCCCGGGTCTGCTGCGCCTCTTTGGCCGAAACAAAGCGTGAGAGCTGCCGGACCTCCAGGGGGAACCCTCTGAAACGGTCCCTGAAGCTGGCAGCGTGCTGGCGGGCCAGCAGCGTCGTGGGCGCAACAACCGCCACCTGAACACCGGACATGGCAGCGACAAATGCCGCGCGCATGGCAACCTCGGTCTTGCCAAAACCCACATCGCCGCAGATTAGGCGGTCCATCGGCGCGCCTGAATGCATGTCCTCCATCACCTCGGCAATGGCGCGCAACTGGTCGTCGGTTTCCTGATAGGGGAAACGGGCGCTGAACTCCTCCCACGCATGCGGCGGCGGGTCCATGACCGGAGCCTTGCGCAGGGCGCGTTCGGCGGCGATACGGATCAGCTTGTCCGCCATTTCGCGAATGCGCTCTTTCAGTTTGGCTTTCTTGGCCTGCCAGGCGCCACCGCCCAAACGGTCCAGCAGACCTTCTTCGTGACCGTATTTTGACAGCAACTCAATGTTTTCAACCGGCAGATACAGTTTGGACTGTTCCGCGTATTCCAGCAGAAGGCATTCGTGCGCGGCCCCAGCTGCCGTCACCACTTCCATCCCCATGTAGCGACCGATGCCATGGTCGACATGAACAACAAGATCACCGGGGCTGAGCGATTGGGTCTCGGTCAGGAAATTCTCGGCCTTGCGGCGTTTTCTTGGCTGCCGGATCAAGCGGTCGCCCAGAACATCCTGTTCTGCAATCACCGTCAAACCGGGGGTTTCGAACCCGTGCTCCAGCGCCCAGACAGCCAGGTACAACCCGCGCTTGCCGATGCGAGTGCCGTCCTTCACCGGGATCGCCTCGGCCAGACCTTCATCCTCGATCAGACCGGTCAGGCGTTCGCGGGCACCTTCGGAATAGGACGCGATCAGAACTGGCCCCTTGGCCAGTTTGTCGGTGATGTGACTGGCCAGTGCGCCAAACAGGCTGATGTTCTCCTGCTGTCGTTCGGGGGCGAAATTGCGCCCGATCCGGCCACCTGCGTCGATCACGCCCGGTCCGCTTGCCTGCGGCAACGGGCTGAACTGCATCACGCGCCGGTCTGCAACAGCCTGTTCCCAGGCCCCGTCATCCAAGTACAGCAAGGCTGGCGGAGTTGGCTTGTAGACCGTGTCCATGCGCGACCGGTTTTCCAGCGCCAGCCTGCGGGTTTCATACTGATCAGCAATACTGTCCCACCGGGCCAGCCGCGCGGGCGTTACCTGATCATCCAGCAGGATCGTCGCACCGGACAGATAATCGAACAGTGTCTCCAGCCGGTCATGGAAGAAAGGCAACCAGTGCTCCATCCCCTGATGCTTGCGCCCGGCGCTGACCGCTTCGTAAAGCGGGTCGTCCGTACCTGCGGCGCCGAACTCAATACGATAGTTCTGACGGAACCGGGTGATCGCGGCCTCGTCCAGAATGACTTCAGATACCGGGGCCAGTTCGACAATTTGCAGTTTCTCGGTGGTGCGTTGCGATACCGGGTCGAACCGGCGGGCACCGTCCAGCACATCGCCAAACAGGTCCAGACGAACGGGGCCGGATTCACCGGGTGGGAATATGTCGATGATCCCGCCCCGGACGGCATAGTCGCCGGGCTCCATTACAGTGGGGCTTTGGGTGAACCCCATGCGAACCAGAAAATTGCGCAATGCGTCTTCGTCAATGCGATGCCCGACCCGCGCGGTAAAGGCCGCTTCACGCAGGACCTCACGGGCCGGCACGCGCTGGGTTGCGGCATTCAGGGTCGTCAACAGCACGAATTGCTGCGGCATCTGATGCACCAGCGCCGCCAGGGTCGCCACCCGTGTGGCCGAAATATCGGCGTTGGGCGAAACCCGATCGTAAGGCAGGCAATCCCAGCCGGGAAACACAAAGACCGGCATTTCCGGCGCAAAAAAGGCCAGCGCGGCCCGCATCGCCTCCATCCGCTTGTCATCACGTGCGACATGGGCCACCGGACCGCCGGTCCGCGAAATCTCTTTCAGAACAAGCTGCGCGTCAAACCCTTCGGGGGCTCCGCCAACTGTTACGTGGTCCGCAGCCTTCATCGCCTCGCCTTTCCGACTTGTCTATCCCAGTGGTCCCAGAGAAAAGTTCTGATACATGCCCCAGAAGGCCGTGACCAGTATCGAAAACATGCCGATCAACTGGGTGTACAGCCTGCATCGCATCAGGGTCCGGATGACCAAGTCAGGTTTGGGGATCTGCTGCAGCCGACGCGCGGTCGCCACATACAACATGACCACGATCGACATCGGAAACATCAGCAGGAAAACAGCCTGCGCGAACTCCACCCCATAATAAAAGCCCGATATCGCAAGCCCGGTCAGCACAAAACACGAAATCGCAAACAAAATGGCACCGGACATGTCCATGATGTACAGCATGCGGTTCGTGTTGATCCGGACGATATCCATCAGGTCCGTTTCGGCCTGCCCGCCCGAGCGTCGCGCGCGCACGATCAGATCATAGGGCACGCCAAGGACCCAATGGCTCACCGATGACCACATGACAGCCAGTGCGATCCAGAACCACAGGTTCGAGAAGCTTCGCAAATCAATGACTTCGGTAATCGAAGAGTATAAGTCCAAGCCATAACCCCTTAAACATTGTCTTACGGGGTTTTGTCACAATGCCGCGTCGATTGTTACCCTTGAGACCTACGCGTTTTCATGCCACCCAAAGCACGATTGTTCAAGGAGAACGCGCCATGAAACCGACCATCGCCCCCTATCCGCTCGCCCGTTTCCGCCGGGCCCGCCAGTCTGCGGCGATCCGGGGGCTGGTCCGCGAGAATACGCTGACGCCGGATGACCTGATCTGGCCGGTGTTCGTGCGCGACGGCGAAGGGGTCGAGGAACCGGTGCCGTCAATGCCGGGCGTCGTGCGCCGATCGGTCGATCTGATCGCCCACGCCGCCGTCGAGGCGCAGGCGCTTGGCATCCCAGCAATCTGTATTTTCCCCTATACCGACAGCGCCCTGAAAACCGAAGACTGCGCCGAAGCGTGGAATCCTGACAACCTGTCGAACCGGGCCATTCGTGCCATCAAGGATGCTGCCCCCGATATCGCCGTCATGACCGATGTGGCGCTGGATCCGTACAACATCAACGGCCATGACGGGTATGTCGTCGATGGCGAGATCGTAAATGACCGCACGGTCGAAGCACTGGTGAAAATGACGCTGGCGCAGGC
The DNA here is from genome assembly GCF_056537185.1 of Ruegeria sp. CG4. Classification (NCBI taxonomy): domain Bacteria; kingdom Pseudomonadati; phylum Pseudomonadota; class Alphaproteobacteria; order Rhodobacterales; family Roseobacteraceae; genus Ruegeria; species Ruegeria sp. CG4. The sequence continues at coordinate 661,791 of NZ_JBQFRB010000001.1, forward strand.
GGATGCCGGCGCGGATATCATCGGCCCGTCGGACATGATGGATGGACGTATCGGTGCGATGCGCCACGCGCTCGAGTCTGCGGGGCATCACAACGTCATGATTCTCAGCTACGCCGCCAAGTATGCCAGCGCGTTTTACGGGCCGTTCCGCGATGCGGTTGGCGCATCGGGCGCACTGACCGGCGACAAGAAAACCTATCAGATGGACCCGGCCAATTCGAACGAGGCGCTGCGTCTGATCGAACGCGACCTGACCGAAGGCGCCGATATGGTGATGATCAAGCCGGGCATGCCTTATCTTGACATCTGCCGTCAGGTTAAAGACACGTTTGGCGCGCCGACCTATGCCTACCAGGTGTCGGGCGAGTTTGCGATGATCCGGGCGGCCGCCCAGAACGGATGGATCGATGGCGAAAAGGTGATGCTGGAAAGTCTGATGGCGTTCAAACGCGCGGGCTGTGACGGAGTTCTGACCTATTTCGCGCCCGAAGTAGCGCGTCTTCTGCAAGGCTAAAACCCCGCCCTGTCGCAATTTTTCGCCGATTGAAGGCCCCTGACCCGCAGCTTTCCCGTGACAGCCGGGCGCAATCGGCGTATTCTTGCACACAAGATCGGGAACACCCGACATATCAGGCACTTATTACAGAGACAGGAAACATGAGCAGTTCCAATTCCCCCCGACTGGGTCGTCGCGGCTTTGCACTTGGCATGGCAGGGCTGACATTTACCGCCGCCTGCGGGAACGGCGTCGGCAACACCAACGCAGCGACCATCGACGCCCGTGTCGATGCGACGCTGAACGAAATGTACAGCAAGTACCCCAACACGATCGAGATCGCCAGCAAGGCGAACGGTATGCTTGTCATGCCTCTGATCACCGAAGCAGGGTTCATCTTCGGCGGCGGTTTTGGCCAGGGCGCATTGCGAGTTCAGGGCGCGACAGTCGACTATTATTCCGCCGTAAAAGGCTCAGCCGGGCTGCAGATCGGCGCGCAGCAATACGCGCATGTTCTGTTCTTCATGACCGAAGACGCGCTGAACGACTTCCGCCGCTCCAACGGTTGGACCGCAGGCGCAGACATCGGCTATGTGGTCGATGCAACCGGCAGCAGCGTCGGGGCCAGCACCACGACATTGCGCACGCCTGTGATCGCGGCGGTCTTTGGTCAGGCGGGCCTGCTGTTCGGGGCGACCGTCGAAGGCATCAAATACACGCGTATCATTCCGTAACACCGGGTTACCACTCCCCCTCCTGCGGAGCCCCGCCACGTGTCGTTCAGCAGTGGCGGGGCTTACGTTTTTTGCGTTGACGACACGGAAATTGTTGCTCGGCTCCTCTTTCGGTTGGGATCGCCTTCCACTACTCTCGCCGCAAACGAATACCAATAAACTGTGGGGCAAGGATGGGTCTTGTATTTCGCTGGCTGGTGCGCATCACGTCGGGTCTTGTCCTGCTGGCGGTTGCCGCGGTTGCACTGGTCTATTTCCTCGCCAGCCAGTCCCTGCCCGAATACAATCAGACCCTAAAGGTCAATGGCCTGACCAGCCCGGTCGAGATCGTGCGCGACACATCAAACGTGCCGCATATTCTGGCCGAAAGTGACCCGGATGTGTTCTTCGGACTCGGATATGTGCATGCGCAGGATCGTCTTTGGCAGATGACCGTTATGCGCCGCACCTCGCAGGGGCGTCTGTCGGAAATTTTCGGTGCCCGAACTGTCAATATCGACAAGCTGCTGCGCCGTCTCGACCTTTATGGACTGGCCCATCGTTCTGTCGAGGTTCAGGACGACTACACCAAAGCAGCGCTGAAAGCCTACGCCGCTGGCGTGAACGCCCGGCTGAATGAAATCAACGACAAGGCCCTTGGGCGCGGCGCACCCGAGATGTTCCTGTTCAACGCCCCGGTCTCCCCCTGGCAACCGGGGGACAGCATCGCCGTAATCAAACTGATGGGCCTGCAACTGTCGGGCCATTTGCAGGACGAGGTGCTGCGCGCACGTACATCACTGATGCTGAATAACCCGGACCGACTGGCGGACATACTGCCCGACGTCCCCGGCCCGGGGATCGCCGCATTGCCCGAATATGCCAGCCTGTTCCCCGGCCTGCCCCGATACGCGCGGGGAACGCCGATGCCTGACACCCCGCTTTCGCCCTTTCCAAAACGCGGCCTTGCCGGTGCGTCGAATGCCTGGAGCGCCGCGCCATCGCGGTCTGCCAGTGGCGGAACCCTGCTTGCGAACGACCCACATCTTGGCTTTACCGCACCCGGCGTGTGGTATCTGGCACGGCTGGGGCTGGCCAAAGGCGGCGTGATCGGCGCGAGTATTCCCGGCATTCCCGCCATCATGACCGGGCGCAGCGACCGGTTGGGCTGGGGCCTGACCTCATCTTATCTGGACGATCAGGATGTCCATATCGAACAACTGAACCCGGAAAACCCCGAAGAATACCTGACACCGGACGGATACAAAACATTCCAGACCCGCCCGTCGATCATCGAGATCAAAGACCAGCCGCCCATCACTCTGACCCTGCGCTGGACGGAAAACGGCCCGGTGCTGCCCGGCACTCACTACGATCTGGAAACGATCACACCAACGGGACATGTGGCCTCGCTTGCGTGGACGGCGCTTAGCCCGCGCGACACGTCGATGACCGCTTCGATGGCGCTGATGAATGCGGATACGGTGCAGCAGGCCATCACGGCCGCCGAAGATTTCATCTCGCCCTCGCAAAACCTGTCACTGGTGGACAGGGACACGATCGCCATGAAGCTGATCGGCGCCATGCCACAACGCGACCTGCGCAACCAAAGCAAGGGCCGCATTCCGACCCCCGGCTGGCTGGCCGAGAACCGCTGGCAAGGCCGCATGCCTTATGCCGACAACCCAGAGTTCGTGGCCCCAAGGGGTGGCGTTCTGGGTAACACCAACAACAAGATCATAGACCGCCCCTTCCCTCAGCACGTGTCGTATGAATGGGGCGACACCCAGCGTGTCCATCGCTGGGAACGCCTGATGCAGTCACGCGAGGTGCACACCCGCGACAGCTTTATCGAGGCGCAGCTCGACACCGTAAGTTTCACCGCCCGGTCTCTGTTGCCCCTGATCGGTGCCGACCTGTGGTTCACCGGCGAATCCGCTCCTGTCGGCACAGCGGAGCGTCAGCGTCAGATCGCCCTGGCCCTGCTGGCAGAGTGGAACGGCGAGATGAACGAGCATCTGCCGGAACCGCTCATCTATGCGGCATGGCTGCGCGCGCTGCAGAACCGGCTGATCGCGGATGAACTTGGCCCGCTGGCCAGCGAGTTCAAACATGTCGAACCGCTGTTTATCGAAAGGGTCTACCGCGACATCGACGGGGCCTCGGTCTGGTGCGACGTCCGTCAAAGTGCGCCGGTTGAGACCTGCACCGACATGGCAAGACTGGCGCTGGACGATGCTCTGATCTGGATTGCCGAGAATTACGGCAGCGCCCTGGAATCCCTGCGTTGGGGCGACGCGCATCAGGCCACCCATGATCACCCGGTTTTGGGTTCGGTTCCGGTGCTGCGCTATTTCGTGAACATTCGTCAATCGACCAGCGGCGGAGACAACACCCTGCTGCGCGGCCGAACCTCGGGCGAAGGGCCCGACCCGTTCCAGAACGTACATGGCGCAGGCTATCGCGGCGTCTATGACTTCGCCGACCCGGACAGTTCGGTCTTTATTACCGCCACGGGTCAGTCAGGCCATTTTCTGTCACGCTATTACGACGATCAGGCACAACTGTGGCGGCGCGGAGAGTATCTGCCAATGTCCCTGGACATCGGTCTTGCCCGTGCTGCGGCCGTCGGTGTCACCCACCTGATCCCGCGTTAATACCCCGCGTCGGCAAGACCTTGCCCCTTTTTTGCGCGGACGTGGACGCAAACAGGTGTTTTCGCCTACGATCTGCGGGCGGACTATTTGGGACCGGGGGCACAGATGGCCAGTATTCAGGACAGGCTGAACAATCTCGCGCGCGACTATGCGATTGCATGGAGTTCGGGCGACGCAGATGCCGTCGCCAGTTTTTTTGCATCAGACGGACAGATTTCAATCAACCGGGGAGACCCGATCGTAGGTCGCGCGGCGATTGCTGAAATGGCGCGTGGCCTTTTCGCAGAATTTCCCGATCTGGAAGTCAGGTGCGATATGCTGCGTTGGGCCGGAAATCACGCGATTTTTGTCTGGACGCTGGAAGGGCACCATGCGCAAACCGGAAACCATGTCGTCACCCGCGGCTGGGAAGAATGGGAACTGACGGCCGATCATGAAGTCCAGTCTTCACTGGATTGGTTCGACGCCGATGACTATCAGCGTCAAATCGACGGGCGATAGGCACAAGTCCAGACCGGGTTATTCCGAGGTAATCGAATACTTGCGTGGAATGCCTTCTGTAACCATGAACCAGCGCGAGGCTTTCATGCGTTCCTGATGTGCGTCGAACGCAGCCCGGTTTTCAAAGACCTCATGAACGTTGAACTGACCGGGGATGCCCGGATCCTCAACGACCTCGAAGGTGACACAACCGGGTTCGGCGCGCGTCAGCGCGATATGTTCTGAAAGCGCGGCACGGACCTGTTCAAGCCTTTCGGCAGGCACAGCGATGTGCCCACTCAAATAGACCTTCTTGCTGTCTTCCTTCGTCAAAACCAGACCCCGGATCAAAGAGCAGCAAATTGCGCCGCTTGCTTCGCGGTCCAAAGCACCGTGATCTCGAACCCGTTTTCGGTCTGTTGCTCGGACCGGACCACATCCTGCCGAAACAGCCACGCGCGCTTGCCGCCATCGGCAAACCCCAGCGTCAAAGTTTCCTTATGCCGCACGCCCTGCAATTTGGTTGCAATCTCGGCCAGCAGCGCCTCGACGCCTTCGCCGGTCACTGCCGAGATGGCAAAGATCGAAGCATCACGTTCCGCACGCGCCAAAGCGGCCTCACGTTCGTCGTCAGTCATCAGGTCGATCTTGTTCCAGACCTCCAGCCGGGGCCGTTCATCATCGACCCCCAGCGAGGTTAGAATGGCCTCGACATCCTGTGCCTGTGCTTCGGTGTCCTCGTGGCTGATATCGCGGACATGCACGACCAGATCGGCACCCAGCACCTCCTCCAGCGTGGCGCGAAATGCGGCGACCAGTTCGGTGGGCAGGTTCGAGATAAAACCAACGGTATCCGACAGGATCACCTCGGGGCCGTCGGGCAACTCGACCCGCCGCATGGTCGGGTCCAGCGTAGCGAACAACATGTCCTTGGCCATGACTTCCGCACCCGTCAGGCGGTTGAACAGGGTCGATTTTCCGGCGTTGGTATAGCCAACCAGCGCGACAATCGGATACGGAACCTTGGCCCGCGCGGCGCGGTGCAGCGTGCGGGTCTTGACCACCTTCTGCAACTGGCGGCGCAGGCGCACAAGCTGTTCGTCAATCGCACGCCGGTCGGCCTCGATCTGGGTTTCGCCCGGTCCACCGACAAACCCCAGGCCGCCCCGCTGGCGTTCCAGGTGGGTCCAGGCCCGAACAAGCCGCGTCCGCTGGTAGCTGAGCGCGGCCATCTCGACCTGCAACACACCTTCGCGGGTACGTGCCCGATCGCTGAAGATCTCCAGGATCAATCCGGTCCGGTCAAGGATCTTGACCTTCCACGCTTTCTCAAGATTGCGTTGCTGAACCGGCGTCACCGGGCCATCGATCAGAACCAGTTCGACCTCGTGCTCGTGCAGTCGCCCGCCTAGTTCTTCGATCTTGCCGCTGCCGAACAAAAGCCCCGGCTGGGCCCGTGGCAGGCGAACGATTTCCGACCCGACCACATCCAGATCGGGCAAAGCAGCGGCTAGTGCCACCGCTTCTTCCAGCGCCGGTCCCGGGACACGGCGCTGTTCATCTGATTTGATTTCAGGATGCAGCACCCAGGCCCGGGTGCGCGCCCTCTCATGTTCCATCAAGAGGCGTCTTCGCCCTCATACAGGCTGATCGGCTGCGACGGCATGATCGTCGAAATCGCGTGCTTGTAGACAAGCTGCGACTGTCCGTCGCGGCGCAACAATACGCAGAAATTGTCGAACCAGGTGATCACACCCTGCAATTTCACACCGTTGATCAGGAAAATCGTGACCGGAACCTTTGCTTTCCGTACATTATTCAGGAACGCGTCCTGAAGATTCTGTCTGTCCGAAGCCATATTTTTATAATCTCGCCATTGTTCTTGCTACGCGCTGCGGACCAACGCGCTCCCTCCGGGTGAGTATGGAGCGGAGTTCACAGATATTCCAGATTAAAAATCAGGCACTAATTCCTTTTGCTGACCCCACGTCAGTCCCGCCAGAGGGCCGGGGTGATCAAGGCAATGATCGCCAGTGTTTCAAGCCGGCCGATTACCATTGCTGCGCACATCGTCAGTTTTGCACCTGCAGTCATATCGATCAGCCGGATCGGAACGTCAGTTGCCAGTTCAATCAAGGGGCCGGTCGTACTCAGCGCGGCAACAGTCAGAACCATTGCCTGTTCGAACCCGGCCCCCATGGCGGCGAGCAACAGATTGAACACCGCCGCCGTAAGCGCGAACATCATCAAGAAGATCCAGGCGATGAAGGCGCCATTGGTCTGAATGCGCCGGTTCCCGCCGCCAACGCCGCTGACCGATGACGGATAGATCAGCCGGTCGATCTCGCGCGCGCCATTGAGGTATAGCGCAAACACACGCAACAGCTTGACCCCGCCGGCCGTGGTGGCGACCCCTCCCCCGATCAGGGCCAGCCCCATCAGGATCAGACCCGGTGTTCCCAGCCCCGAAAGCTGTTGCGCATCGTCCCAGTTGCTGCTTTCGAATCCTGCCGTTGTCAGAAAAGACAAGGCTGTAAATGTCATGCCCCATATCACCTTAAGGCCCTGAAGCACCGACATCTGGCCGTCGATTTCGTTCACACCAGCCAACACGCGAAAGAATAGCAGGGCTGCTACGGCAACCACGATCAACAATCCGATGCGGAATTCGGGGTCCTTATCCAGCCGGGAGTAGCCCGAGGTCGCCGTATCTGCCGAAAACGTCAGCCTTGACAATGCAAAGAACAGGAACAGGAACAGGATCGCCTCACCGGTCAAACCTGCCTGAGCCCCTTCCATCCCGCCCACCGGGGAAATGCCGGAGGTCGCCATGACCGACATCGCGTGGCTTACGGCGGTCAGGCCAACCTCACCGGCAATCAGCAGCAATATCCAGACCACCGCAGTCAGCCCTGCATAGACGGGTGTCAGGGTTCGCGTCACACGCAGCAGGCGTCCCCTTGGATCAACCTTTTCGCTTTGCGCAACACCGGAAACCGGTCGTCCCGGCTGACCCTGCGCGGTAATCTCAAACCCGCCCAAGGACAACGGCGCCAGAATCGCCGCTGCGGAAATCCACATCAGCAAACCACCCATCCAGCCCACAAACGCCCGCCACAGATGCAGCGGCGCAGTCAGGCGGTCGGGGTTCGGAAACAGGTCGGCGCCGGTTGTGGTCATCGCGCTGACCATATCAAAATACGCGTTCAGGAAGGTGGTGTTGCCAAGCGCATCGTGAAACGGGATCGCCAAAAACACGGGCAGAACGGTAAAACAGCCCAGCAGAACGGCCAACTGCCCCAATGTGCCGCGCCGAGGTATCCTGTTGGACGAGGCCAGCGCGATGCTCGCCACAAGAAACAGTCCAAGCAGGCCCGAGTAGAAGAACGATCGCGACGTGTCGTGGTCATCCAATACCAGCGCGTAGACTGCGGGCACCCACATCGAGAACGCGGTTATTCCCCAAATCAACAGAAACAGCGGCAAACGCCGCAAAAGCCCGATCCGTTGTGTCCGCGCGTGTGCCATCAGAAGAAATCGATCGAAACCTGCATCAAGCGCTCGACCTCGGGCACGTCCTTGGCCATGGCAAAGATGGCCACCACATCCTTTTCATCAATCCGCAGGCTGCCGGTCGGGCGCAGCAACTCGTCGCCCTTGCGCACCGCGCCGACCAGAACGCCTTCGGGGAAATCGATGTCGCGCAGTCTCTGCCCCGCCATGGGAGAGGTTGACAGCACTTCGGCCTCGATCACTTCGGCCTCGGCATCGCCGATGGAATAGACCTGCCGCACCCGGCCGTGACGGATATGGCGCAGGATCGAGCTGACGGTGGTCGCGCGCGGGTTGATATAGGCGTCGATCCCTAATGGCCCCATGAGCGCCACCATGCTGGGATCGTTGATCAGCGCGATCGCCATCGCGCAACCCTCGGCCTTGGCACGTACCGCGGCCAACAGATTGGCACGGTCGTCATCCGTGACGGCCAGCATCGCGTCGGCCCGTTCAATGCCAGCCTCCCGCAGCAATGCCGCATCCAGCCCGTCGCCGTTCAGAACAATCGTCCGCTCCAGCGCTTCTGCGGCCAGTTCGGCGCATCGGCGGTCGCGTTCGATGATCTTGGCGCGCACGCGGCTTTCGCGTTCTTCCAGCGTGCGAGCCACTTCAAGGCCGACATTGCCGCCACCCACAATGACGACTCGGTCCTGTTTCTTTTGTGCTTTGCCGAACACCTCCATCGTGCGCTCGACGTCGTTGACGCTGGTGAAGACATAGCATTCGTCACCTATAAACAGCTGATCCTCGGATTCCGGTGCAAACAGCGTGCCGTCCCGGCGTACACCGACTACGATCGAGCTGAGCGTCGAAAACAGGTCGGTCAGCTGTCTGAGCGGCGTGTTGATGATCGGACAATCTTCATCCACTCGGATGCCCAGCAATTGCGCCTTGCCATCCATGAAAATCTCGGTGTCAAAAGCCGCCGGGGCCGACAGGCGGCGCATGGCGGCGGCGGCGACCTCGCGTTCCGGGCTGATCACCACGTCGATGGGAAGATGGTCCCGGCGAAACAGGTCCGCATGAATCGCTGTCAGATAGGATTTGGACCGAAGACGAGCGATTTTTCGCGGTATCGAAAACACCGAATGCGCCATCTGGCAGGTGACCATGTTCACCTCATCCGAGTGGGTCGCGGCGATGATCATGTCTGCATCGCGGGCCCCGGCCCGTTCCAACACATCCGGATAGCTGGCGAAGCCTGCGATACCCTGCACGTCCAGCGTTTCGGTCGCGCGTCGCACCAGATCAGGATTGTTGTCCACCACTGTCACGTCGTTCAGTTCGCCCGAAAGGTGCCGTGCAATTTGCCAGCCGACCTGACCCGCACCGCAAATGATGACCTTCATGTTCCTGGCCCTTCTGCCTGAAATCTTTGAATGACAGATGCCCCCAAAGCGGTCAATTGAATTGTCATGGAACAGGGAGTGAGGCAAGATATGCGCATGAAAACAATGCTACGCGCCTTTATTCCTTTGTTCTTGCTGTCTTCTTGCGGGCCTCTGTCACTCTATTACCGCGAAGGTGCCAGCGTGGCGCGATTGCAGCAGGAGACCACGCAATGCCAGGTAAAGGCCCTGAATGAAGTGCCTGTTGCCAACCAGGTCCGCCAAAGCCCACCCGTCTATTGGCCGGGGCGCACCTATTGCGATGGTCGCGGCCACTGCTACCGTTCACCCGGATGGTGGGAACCCGGACGCGTCTATACAGTTGATGTGAATCAGGACCTGCGCAACACGGTCGAGGCGCAATGCATGGCCAAAAAGGGTTTTCGCCCGGTCAGCCTGCCACCTTGCAAACAAGCGGTGAAATCCCGGGTATCGCTGACCCGTACGACAACCCTGCCGCCGCTAAGCACCGAGTCCTGTTTCGTGAAGTTCGACGACGGGTCGTTTCAGATCATAACGCCGGGCCACACCGGCTGAACCGGCGGGTTATTCCGCCGGTTCCGGTTCATCCAGTTGCGCGACACGCGCGCCGGATTTGTTCGATGTGACCACGCCAAGCGACTTCAGCTTGCGGTGCAGCGCACTGCGCTCCATCCCGACGAAACTGGCGGTGCGACTGATATTGCCGCCGAAACGGTTAATCTGTGTCAGCAGATACTCCCGCTCGAACGCCTCGCGCGCCTCGCGCAGCGGCAATGTTGCCAGCGCGCCGGACAGAACCACGCGACCAGAATCTTCGGCCTTTTCCTCGTCGTTGGGCAGTTCCCGCGCCTCGATCGGGCCGGTTCCATCCCCCAGGATCAGCACACGTTCGATCAGGTTTTTGAGCTGACGCACATTGCCCGGCCATGTCATGGTCTGCAGCAGTGCAATTGCCTCGTCCGACAATTCGCGAACGGGCAAGCCCTGCGCTTCGTTGCACATTTCGATAAAGTGCTGCGCCAATACCGGAATGTCCTCACGCCGGTCTTCTAGAGACGGCACCGCAATCGGAACAACATTCAGGCGGTGATACAACTCTTCCCGGAACCGTTCAGCGGTGATCTCTTCCTCCAAGTCCCGATTGGTCGAAGATATGACGCGTAGATCAACCCGGACCTTGTCGGTTCCGCCAACCCGCTGAAACTGCTGATCCACCAGAACCCGCAGAATCTTGGACTGCGTGCCCAATGGCATATCGGCGACCTCATCAAAGAAGATCACGCCGCCATGGGCTTCCTCAAGCAGGCCTGATTCAACACCGCGTTCCGATGTCTCGCGGCCAAACAGCACCTCTTCCATCCGCTCGGGCTCGACCCCGGCGCAATTCACGGTCACGAAAGGCGCATTGGCACGATTGGAATGTGCGTGGATATAGCGTGCCGCGATTTCCTTGCCCGACCCGGCAGGGCCGCTCAGCATCACGCGGCCATTGGACTTCGTCACCTTGTCCAACTGGCCCTGCATCGCACGGAACGATGCCGATTTGCCGATCATGTCCGAGCAGCTGACTTCCTTGCGCTTGAGCGACGCGTTTTCGCGACGCAAACGCGAGGTTTCCATCGCGCGCCGGATCACCACCATCAACTGGTCAATGTTGAATGGCTTTTCGATAAAGTCGTAAGCGCCCTGTTTGATGGCTGCTACGGCAATCTCGATATTCCCGTGACCGGAAATAATCACAACGGGCACGTCCGGGTTGTCGCGCTTTACCGCTTTCAGGATGTCGATCCCGTCCATTCGGCTGTCCTTGAGCCAAATGTCGAGGATCAAAAGACCCGGAGGTTCAGCGTTGATCGACGCCATGCAATCGTCCGAATTGCCAGCAAGTCGGGTTGAATAGCCTTCGTCCTCCAGAATGTCGGACACCAGCTCGCGAATATCGCGTTCGTCATCTACGATCAGAATGTCGCTCATCTTTGGCCTGCTTTCAGTTTGTTGGTTTTAATAGCCTGCTTCTGTGGCGCGACTGACGGGGAATCACTGCCCCCAGGTAACCGGATCACGGCCATTGCGCCAAAATGGTCCTGTCCGTCAAATACGGGCGCGTCTTCCAAAGTCAGCGCTCCGCCATGTTCTTCGATGATCTTCTTCACGATGGGCAGGCCAAGGCCGGTGCCCTCGTCGCGGGTGGTCACATAGGGTTCAAACAGACGCGCCCGGTCTTCCGGCAGTCCGACCCCGTTGTCCGCGATGGTGATCTGCGTCCCAGCATCATCTGTCGACACCTTAACCTTGATCTGCGGTTTCAGGTTTTCAGATGCACCTTTTTCCTTCAAGGTTCCAATAGCTTCGCCCGCGTTCTTTATCAGGTTGGTAAGGGCCTGATTCAACATCGTCGCATCCACATCCGCCGGAATCGCGTGATTGGGCAGATCTGCATCGATCTGCACATCCGGCTGCCCGGCCTGCTGGAGCAAAACGGCCTCGCGCACCAGATCAACGATGTTTTCCTCGCGCCGTTCCGGTTCAGGCATGCGAGCGAACTTCGAGAATTCGTCAACAATGCGCCGCAGGTCGTTCGTCTGCCGGACAATGACATCCGTCATCGATTCCAGGCTGCTGCTGTCCTCCTCGTCCAGCTTGCGCGAGAACTTCCGCTTGATCCTCTCGGCGCTCAACTGAATCGGTGTCAGAGGGTTTTTGATCTCATGCGCGATCCGGCGCGCCACGTCGCCCCAGGCTGCCATCCGCTGCGCGCTGACCAGGTCGGTCACGTCGTCAAAGGCAACCACATAACCTTCCAACCCGCCATCCTCACCGCGCCGAGTAGCCATGCGGACCAGAAGGTTCTCCAACTGGCCCTTGCGGGTGACTTTTATCTCTTCCTGAACAGCCTCTTGCCCGCTTTCCTTAAGGTTCTCGAACAAAGGCAGGAACTCGGGTACCGCGATACCGATCGCCAAAAGTTCTTCGCCCCGCGACCAGTCCAGCAGACGCTGGGCGGATCGGTTCACAAATGTAACGCACCCGTCAGGATCAACTCCGACGACCCCTGAGGTTACAGAACTGAGCACTGAATCGAATAGGCGCCGACGGTGTTCGATATGGCGAGTGTTTTCCAACAGCGTGTCCCGCTGGCCTTTCAACTGGCGGGTCATCTGGTTGAAATACCGACCCAGCATCGCGATCTCGTCATCGCTGGCCTCTTCAATAACCTGAACGCTCAGGTCACCCGCGCCAACACGCTGCGCTGCTGTGGTCAGGCGGCCCACCGGGCGAGACAAGCGTTCAGCAAACCACATGCCCAACGACATCGCCGCCAGGATCAGGATCACCGCGAAACCCAGATACAACAGGCCGAATTCAAACAGCACCCTGCCCCGTTCGCTTTCAAGCTGCTGATAGAACTGCGCTGTTTCCTTGGTGTCATCCAAAAGGGTCAGCAATTGCCCGTCCACGTCACGGCTGACATAAAGGTAACGGTCCAGATACGCCCGCAGAGGGACCAGCGCCCTGAATTCGCTGTTTTGCCAGTCCGCGATGATCAGCAGGCCCCGGTGGGTCGCGTTCGCCAGTTGCTCAGCCGTGGGTTCTTCGTAGTTGAACAGGTAAGACCTGTCGCCCCGGGCCCGGATATCGCCGCTACCGTCAATGACATAAGCTTCACGCAGGCCACGCTGAATCTGCGACTGGCCCTGGGCCAGAACCTCGCGCAACTCAGCGTCAGAAATATAATAATCCAGAGACCGAGCATTATCCAAAAACCGGGCCAGAACGGTCGCGTCCTGTGTCAGGCCCTGACGGTGTTCCTGTTCATAGGCTTCGGCCGCACTGAGCGACGACCCGACAACTTCGCGCACACGATCCGAAAACCAACCCTCCAGACCGATATTCACGGTCAGTCCGGCAAAAATCGCCACGGTCACAGTCGGCACCAGCGCCAGCAGCGTGAACGCGCCGATCAGGCGCAAATGCAAACGGGAACCTGCTGACTTGGCGCGTCGGGCCGCGATCAGACTGCCGACCTGACTCAGTACAAGTGCGGCCACGACCAGCACATAGACAAGGTCGGCCAACAGGATCAGGCGCAATGTCGGCGCGGCCGAACCCAGATCGAACGGACCAATGACAAGATAGGTGGCAAGCGCCAGTGCTGGCCCCAGAAGAACCAGCCCCAAGGTGCCGAAATTGCGCAGTTTTCGGGATTTTCGCCATCGATTAATCGATGGTATTGGCCCGCTCTGTGCCCGGGTTGCCACCGTCTGCCCTCATCCTGATGTGCCGCTTGTGCGGCTTACCGCCATATGTCGTGGTCCTTGCCAGGTAGAAACCCGAATGCCACGGTTTGTGTGGCGATATTACATCAGTTTGCGACGGCGTGTCACCTCAATATCGAGGTCGATGATCTTTTTTCGCAGCGTATTTCGGTTAATCCCTAGTAAATCCGAACATTTTGCCTGATTTCCGCCGGTTGCGTCCAACGCGATTTCGATCAGCGGCGCCTCAACTTCGCGCAGGATACGCTGATACAGTCCCGGAGGCGGCAACATGTTGCCGTGCAGATCGAAATACCGCCGCAGATGCCGCGCGACCGAGGCCGACAGTTTCTCACGCTCTCCGCCCCCCAGAACCGGTTCGACCTCAGGCTGGCTGCCCAGAACCATCTCGACTTCGGTTTTGGATATCTCATCCGCCTGACTGGTCAGCCCAAGGCGGCGCACCGCGTTTTCCAGTTGCCGCACATTCCCGGGCCACGAATAACGGCGCACCAGTTCAACCGCTTCGGCGCTGAGCCAGCGTTTCGTGCCGGTCTCACGCTCTTCCCGTGCCAGAAAGTGATCGGCCAGCAAAGTAATGTCGTCCATTCTTTCACGCAGGGCCGGAACGTGGATCGTCGCGCCACACAGACGATAATACAGATCCTGGCGCACGCGCCCGCTTTCCATTGCTTCGGTCAGGTCCGACTGGCTGGTTGCCATGAAGCGCGGCAGATGATCGCCCGGGCTGTCCATCATCCGCACGATCCGGGCCTGAATGTCGTCTTCGATATCTGCGATTTCGTCGATCAGCAGGGTGCCGCCCCGAACCCGCGCCATGACGCGGGCGGGTCCTTCCAGATCCCGCAACTCAGACGCGGTGACGGACACAAAGGGCAATGTCCGACGATCCGAGAAGTCATGTATTGCCTTCGCAATCAATGACTTGCCGGTTCCACTTTCACCGGAAATCATAACCGGCAGATCGGTGTTCATGACCCGCGCCACCAGCCGGTACAGCGCCTGCATAACCGGCGTACGCCCGACCAGAGGCAATTCTTCCGGGCGATCCCGAACCAATTCCGGGGCACCAGACTGCGGGCGTTGCTTCTGATCCAGCGCCCGGGCCGTTCTTTTCATCAGATCCGGCAGATCAAAAGGCTTCGGCAGATAGTCATAAGCGTCGGCCTCAGCCGCCTGAATTGCCGTCATGATCGTGTTCTGGGCCGAGATCACGATAACCGGCAATCCCGGCCTGTCCTGCGCGATCTTCGGCAGCATCTCAAGCCCGTTGCCGTCCGGCATGACCACGTCCGAGATGACCACATCGCCTTTGCCCTCTCCGACCCAGCGCATCAGCGTCGTCAAAGAAGAAGTTGCGTGCACCTTGCATCCCGCACGGGTCAGTGCCTGCGTCAGAACCGTCCGGATCGTGCGGTCGTCATCTGCGACCAGAACTGTGCCATCCATCTGCTGTTCTCCTTGCTATGCCATTTGCCGCCGGTTTCAATTTCATTGCGCGTCCCGTGGCGCCCGCCTGAGTGACAGGCGAAAAACCGTCCGGCCCGGAACCGACTCGGCCGAAACCCAGCCGTCGTGGTCGGAGACGATCTTGCTGACCAGCGCCAGACCAAGACCCGTGCCGTTTTCCCTGCCAGAGACAAAGGGATCGAAAATGTCGCTCAGGATGTCTTCGGGCAAGCCGGGGCCGTCATCGATGATTTCGATCTGCAGCGGTAGGGAATGGCCGGACCCATCGTTGCGCCGCAGACGAAATGAATGTTCGAAATAGGTGCGCAGGCGAATGGTCCCGCCTTCCGGCCCGGCTGCCTCGGATGCGTTTTTCAGAAGGTTCAGAATGACCTGCAGGATCTGGTCCTGATCGCCATAAGCCAGCGGCAGCGACGGATCATAATCCTCGACGATCTTCATATGTGCGCCGAACCCCAACAGCGCCGAACGACGCGCACGGTCCAGCACGTCATGCAGGTTGACCGGCTGGAAGTCCGGCTGCGACAGGTTTCCGAACTGCTCCACCTGCTCCAACAGCTTTACGATCCGGCGGCTTTCTTCGACAATTAAGTCTGTTAACTCAATATCTTGCTGAGAGATATTCATGCTAAGCAACTGGGCAGCTCCAGTGATGCCAGCCAGCGGGTTTTTGATCTCATGCGCCAGCATTTCGGCCATTCCGATAGCCGATTGCGCGGCGGATTTCACCGTGTTCCCGCGAGTCATCCGTCCGGCCAGTTCGCGCGGAGAAAGGATCATGATCATTGATCCCGGATGACCCATCAACGGCGCGATCTGCAGCGCACATTGCAGCGGGGCACGACTGCCCGATCCAACATCCACATCATTGACGAACAACGGCGAACCATTCTGCCGTGCCCTCAGAAACGCCTCCTCCAGGGGTGCGTCGACGGCTATCTGATCCCACACCGGATGCCCGACAACCGAACGGCGCGAGGCGTTCAGGAACCCCTCACCCGCCGAATTGACGTCGGCGATCCGGTCGTCACCGTCGATGATGAATGCGGGAACCGGCAATGAGGCCCAAATGCTCTGGTCCGAGGTCATGCCGCCGCTTCCCCCTGATGCGGGATTGCATCCGCGATCAAACGCAGAACTTCGGATGTATCACGCGATGTCAGTATCGCGCGGCGCAAGCCGACGGGCGTTCCTGCTTCATCCATGTACCACCCAAGATGCTTGCGCGCGACGCGCAGACCAAGGTCGGGTCCATAGAAGTCCAGCATGGCCTGATAGTGCTCCTGCACCATCGCACTCAGATCAAGCCCTGTCGGAACGTCCGGCGCGTCGGCACCAAACAGGTCGTGACATAACTGCGCCAGCAACCAGGGCTTTCCCTGCGCCCCACGTCCGACCATCACGCCGTCGGCGCCCGAGTGATCCAAGGCGGTCCGTGCGGTTTGCGTGTCAACGATATCACCGTTTGCGATGACCGGAATGGTCACTGCCTCTTTCACCGCACGGATGGCCTGCCAGTTTGCGTGTCCCTTGTAGAACTGACACCGTGTTCGACCGTGGATCGTGACCATCCGAATACCGGCATCCTGCGCCCTGCGCGCCACATCCGGCGCGTTCAGCAGGCTGTCGTCCCAACCAAGCCGGGTCTTCAGCGTCACTGGGACATCCACCGCCTCCACCACCGCCTCGATCAGTGTCAGGGCATGGTCGGGCGTTTTCAGCAGGGCCGAACCCGAATACCCGTTGGTCACCTTCTTGGCCGGGCAGCCCATGTTGATGTCGATCACCCGCGCGCCGCGATCAGCGACCTGCCGCGCGGCTTCCGCCATCCAGTGTGCTTCGCGCCCGGCAAGCTGAACGGCGGTATTCTCGACATCCGCCGAAAGCTCGGCCCGTTCGCGCACGCCCGGTTTTGCCTGCACCATTTCCTGGCTGGCGACCATTTCGCTGACAACCATGCCCGCGCCAAAGCGCATCACCAGATCGCGATACGGGCGATCGGTGATTCCGGCCATCGGCGCCAGCAAAACCGGCGGGTACAAAGGCTTGTCAGCAAGATGCAGGGTCAAAGTGCTTATTCCTTGGGCAGTTGCGCATTTAATATCGAATTCTGCGCATATGACCAAGAAATCCGCATGCCACAAGCCTGCAAAATCATCACATGCCTAATTTTTAGGCAGATTGACGCGGGCGATTGCCTCTGCATTCACCGCATCCTAAACAATGACCCAACGCAGGAGAGCAGACCTCATGACCACCGCCGCCATTATTGTCGCCGCCGGACGCGGAATGCGCGCGGGTGGCGGAACGCCAAAACAATGGCACAACTTGGCCGGACGTCGCGTGGCCGACTGGACAATCGACAGGTTCCGGGGACTGGTTGATCACATCGTCCTGGTCCTTTCCCCCGACGACCAAGCCGCTCGAGCCGAATTTGGCGGTACCGATCTGATTGTGGCGACGGGAGGAGCAGACCGCGCCGGGTCTGTCCGTAATGGCTTGCAGGCACTGGCGGACAAGACTGTAACACACGTCCTGATCCACGATGTTGCCCGGCCTTGTGTCAGCCGCGCCACCATCCTCGACGTACTGGCGGCACTGAACGACAACATCGCCGCGGCACCGGGGGTGGCGGTGACCGACGCGCTCTGGACGGGGGACGGCTTCGCTGTCACGGGCACACAGGATCGCACTGGATTGTATGCGGCCCAGACCCCTCAGGGATTTCACTATGACGCCATCGTTGCAGCCCATGCCGCACACCCCGGCGGTGCCATGGACGACGTTGAAGTCGCCCGCGCGGCAGGTATAGGCGTGGCTATCGTGCCCGGCGACGCAGACAACATCAAAATCACCCGACCCGAGGATTTTGCCCGGGCGGAACGTATCATGGGAACGAACATGGAAGTAAGGCTGGGCAACGGGTACGACGTTCACCGATTTGGCGATGGAGATCATGTGATCCTGTGCGGTGTAAAAGTGCCGCATGATCGCGGGCTTCAGGGACATTCAGATGCCGATGTCGGGATGCACGCCGTAACCGACGCAATCTATGGTGCACTTGCACAGGGGGATATCGGTCAGCATTTCCCACCATCGGATCCGCAATGGAAAGGGGCCGCCAGCGCGATATTTCTGCGGCACGCGGTCGAACTGGCCGAACAGATGGGCTACCGCATCTCGAATGTCGATTGCACACTTGTTTGCGAATATCCCAAGATCGGCCCTCACGCGTCCGCGATGCGCGAAGAAATGTCGAACATCATGGGATTGCGGGCCGATCAGGTCTCGGTCAAGGCGACCACGTCCGAACGTCTGGGCTTTACCGGCCGCAGTGAGGGCATCGCGTCACTGGCCACGGCCTGTCTGGTGAAGTCATGAACGCGGCTCGTCTGATTGGAACCGTTGGCGGCGTAGGCTATCTGCGCCCCGCCCCCGGCACCTGGGGATCACTGGCCGCGCTGCCGATGGTCTGGGTATTGCACACGCTGGGTGGCTTCCCCTTGCTGGCCCTGGCTACTCTGATCGTCTTTGTCGCAGGGCTCTGGGCCACAAAGGTCATGACCGCAGGTCAGGATGACCACGATCCGTCGGAAATCGTGATTGACGAGGTTGCAGGGCAGTTCCTCGCCCTCTGGGCAATTTCATACCCGGCCTGGGCGCACGGGCTGGAAATCACCGCGCTCTGGCCCGGTTGGGTTGCGGGTTTCGTGCTGTTTCGCCTGTTCGACATCACCAAGCCCGGCCCTGTCGGCTGGGCCGACCGGCGTGGCGACCCAATGGGCGTGATGCTGGATGACGTGATCGCCGGTGTGTTTTCAGCCATCTGCGTCGCGCTGCTGGCCGGCTTTTCGCATGGGGTATTGGGCCTGTGAGCGTCACCGACATCCTGAATCGGGCCAAGGCAAAGGGGGTGATGATCGCCACAGCCGAAAGCTGCACTGGCGGCCTTGTTGCCGCCGCGCTGACAGATATTCCCGGCAGTTCTGCCGTGGTGGAACGCGGCTTTGTCACCTACACCAATACCGCCAAACAGCAGATGCTTGGCGTGCAGGCTGACACGCTGGAAGCCCACGGAGCGGTATCAGAGCAGGTCGCCCGGGAAATGGCCGAGGGCGCGCTGAAGCATTCGGGCGCTCAGCTGACTGTTTCTGTCACCGGAATTGCCGGTCCGGGTGGGTCTGAATTCAAGCCGGAAGGTCGTGTGTGCTTCGGTCTGGCGGCCGAAGGCCAGGACACCATAACCGAAACCGTCGAGTTTGGTGCCCTGGGCCGGGACAAGGTGCGCATTGCCGCACGGGACCACGCCCTTGATCTGTTGTATCGGCACCTCCAGAAAGGCGCCAAAACTCACGGCCTGTGACCTAAGACCACTCAACGCACAATCACGTGATGCCAAGTAACATCATCCGCGGCGCAGGCAGCCGGTTCCCCCTTTTTCTTCTGCCACATTGCTCACAAAGTGCTGATCTGTAACGTGTTTCCTCAGGCCGGCACACCTGACTGCGGGCATACTGTTTCGGTTATCGCACAGGCATGACTGACACTATGCGGTCGGCAAATTGCCGGTTGCACAGCGAAGTCCCTTTCGCGTAAATGCCCTGATCCGGGCAGGCCTAGCCCACCTAGGCCCGTCCAGCAGCCCGCAAGGGCAAAAGCGGACCTTATTCAGGGTCCGCTTTTCTTTTGGGCCAACCCCTCTCGACAGCGCCCCTTTGGACGGGCTATCAGCCCGCAACGTCATTTCAGCCCCGAGGTTCCGCCATGATCCCCAGTTCATTTCCCGACAGCACCGAAATCGCCCGCCTGACCGCGCGGATGCTGCTGGAGATCAAGGCCGTGCATTTCAACGCACGCGAGCCGTTCACTCTGGCCAGCGGCTTGCCCAGCCCGACCTATATCGATTGCCGCAAGCTGATCTCGTACCCGCGCATCCGTTCGACCTTGATGGATTTCCTGACCGTCACCGTGATGCGCGATGCGGGCTTTGAAGCATTCGACAACATTGCAGGCGGCGAAACCGCGGGAATCCCTTTTGCCGCGATGGTGGCGGAACGTATGGCTCTGCCGATGACCTATGTGCGCAAGAAACCCAAAGGGTATGGCCGCAACGCCCGGATCGAAGGCGCCATGAGCGAAGGCGAACGCGTTCTGTTGGTCGAAGACCTTACCACCGATGGCGGCTCGAAACTGTCCTTCGTCGACGCGATCCGCGAAACCGGCGCGACCTGCGGGCATACTGCCGTTATCTTCTACTACGGCATCTTCCCCGAAACCGAAAAAACCCTGGGTGATCATGGGGTGCGACTGCACAGCCTGTGTACCTGGTGGGATGTTCTGGCCGAGGCCAAGGCGCAAAAAGCGTTTGATCAGGAAACACTTGATGGGGTCGAGGCATTCCTGAACGACCCGCGCGGCTGGCAGGAAGCGAATAAGGGCTGACGTGACGCAAACCGTTTCCCAATCGGAAACATTGCCGAATACGCCCGACACTCCATCCACAACATGTTGACGGATGCCCGCCCCATCCTGCAATATGATGGGGCGGGAAGATATGCACAGGCTATCCCCAGAAAACATACAATTTGCGCCGACTCAGGGCGCTGCGTTATGGCCTCTGTCCAAGGGGCAAGAGAACAGCAATGAACGAGATCAGCAGTATCGAGCAGGCAGCGGCGCAAATTCAGAACGCCGAAACAATGCCGCACTCCATCGAGGCCGAGCAGCAGCTTCTGGGCGCGATCCTGACCAATAACGACCTTTATGACCGGGTAGCCTCGATCATCGGGGCCGAGCATTTCTATGATCCGGTCCACGCCCGCATCTACGAAGTCGCGGCCGCGCGCATCGCCAAGAATGCGCTGGCCTCGCCTGTGACGCTGAAATCTTTCATGGCCGAGGATGAAGGCCTGAAGGAACTTGGCGGGCCGGCCTATCTGGTCAAACTGGCCGGCGCCTCGATCAGCGCCTTCGCGGTGCATGACTACGCGCAAATGATCTATGACCTCGCCATCCGGCGCGAGCTAATCCGTCTGGGCCGGGACATCTCGGACAAGGCGGCGCGAGTCGATGTGTCCAGCGAACCAAAAGAACAGATCGTCGAGGCCGAGCAGCAGCTTTACCAGTTGTCCGAGCAGGGCCAGACCGAACAGGGTTTTCAATCCTTCCTCAAGGCGGTCACAGAAGCCGTCAATGTCACCAACGAGGCGTACCAGCGCGGTGGCGGCATGGCGGGGATTTCCACCGGTCTGGCCGATCTGGACAAGCAACTGGGGGGCCTGCACCCATCGGACCTGATCATTTTGGCGGGCCGCCCGTCGATGGGAAAAACATCGCTGGCGACCAACGTGGCCTTCAATGTGGCCAAAGCGTACAAGCGTGGCTTGAAGTCGGACGGCAGCGAGGGCGCGGTTGACGGTGGAGTGGTCGGCTTCTTCTCGTTGGAGATGAGCGCCGAGCAGCTTGCGGGTCGGGTTCTGGCCGAAGCGTCCGAGATTTCCTCGCACAAGATCCGCCAAGGTGACATGACCGAAGCCGAGTTCCGCCGCTTCGTCGATGCCGCCAAGGAGCTTGAGGCGTGCCCCCTGTTCATCGACGACACGCCCGCCCTGCCGATTTCACAGCTGGCCGCCCGCGCACGGCGGCTGAAACGCACCCATGGGCTGGACCTGCTGGTGATCGACTATCTGCAACTTTGCCGCGGCATGTCCGACAACCGCGTCAACGAGATCGCCGAGATTTCGATGGGCATGAAAGCCATCGCGAAGGAACTGAACATCCCGGTGATCGCGCTGTCTCAGCTTTCCCGTCAGGTCGAAAACCGCGACGACAAGCGCCCACAACTGTCCGATCTGCGGGAATCGGGATCGATCGAACAGGATGCGGACGTGGTGATGTTCGTGTTCCGCGAGGAATACTACAAGGAACGCGAAAAGCCCGGCGATCACGAGTTGGAAAAGATGGAAGAGTGGAAGCAGGCCATGGAACGCCTGCACGGCAAGGCCGAAGTCATCGTCGGCAAGCAGCGTCACGGCCCCATCGGCACGGTCGAGCTGTCCTTCGAGGCCCAGTTCACCCGTTTCGGAAATCTGGTCAAACCCTGGCAACAGGGCGGACAGATCGAAGGGTATTGATCCCTTGACCTGGGCAAACTGATATGCACGGATCGGGCCATGCTGTTTTGTCTTGCTCATAAACCCCGTCGCGTGGTGCTTGAACGCCACTTCGGGCACCGCCGCAAACGCTTTGCCGGATAGATCGGGGGCATT
Source organism: Ruegeria sp. CG4 (assembly GCF_056537185.1). Lineage (NCBI taxonomy): Bacteria > Pseudomonadati > Pseudomonadota > Alphaproteobacteria > Rhodobacterales > Roseobacteraceae > Ruegeria > Ruegeria sp. CG4. The sequence goes on from NZ_JBQFRB010000001.1 coordinate 684,077, forward strand.
TTCTGCCCCTGCAATCTTCCTCAACAAAGCGAAAGAACAATGACAGAATTCACTGAAATCCCCGTCATCCGTCTGGGCGCGCGCCCCGAGGATGAAATCGCAGCCGATTTTCGGGCTGCTTATGGAACAACAGGCTTCGGCTATATCGAGGATCACGGCATAGATGCCGGTCTGATCAGCGATGTCTTCGAGGTCTCAAGACAGTTTCACGCGCTGCCGCTTGACAAAAAGCTTGCGATCGCCGTTGACCGAACCCACCGCGGCTATATCGCCATCGATACGTCAACGGATGTAAACTCGACCCTGGCCGATGTGACCAAACCCAATCAGTCGGCAAGCTTCATGATGATGCGCGAAGACACAAAGGCCGATCCCGGTATCTACCTGTCAGGCCCGAACCGGTGGCCGGATCTGGCGGGTTTTCGGACCACGCTGGAGGCCTATGCCCGCGCCATGTCCGATCTGGGGCGCAGGTTGATGAGAATTGCCCTGAAGGCCAGTAGTGCCACCGATTTTTCTGTTCTTTCGGCCTTCGACACTCCGACCATCTGGCTGCGGTTGCTGCACTATCCACCGCAATCTGAAGCCAGCCCTGGTGATCTGTTCGGCTCGGCACCCCATACCGATTTTGGTTGCCTGACCTTGCTGGCGCAGGATCAGGTGGGTGGATTGCAGGTCAGAACCCCTGCCGGAAATTGGGTCGATGTCCCCACACGCCCCGGGGCATTTGTCGTCAATGTCGGGGATATGCTGCATCGGATGTCGAATGGCCGCCTGTTGTCCACACCGCATCGCGTCATCAACCGTTCGGGTCGTGAACGATACAGCGTGCCGTTCTTCTTTGACCCGCATGTGAGCACAATTGTCGAACCTCTGCCCGGCACCGGCGCCCCCGGGTTCAAGCCTTTGTTGTTTGCCGATTTCCTGCGATCTGAGCTTGAAGCTGCTTATGAGGCCCATAAACCCGAGGGGAATTGAAGCATTCCCTCTTGACCTGCCGCGATCCAATGTCATGAACAGTTCCATGAGTACTGCACGTTTGACGATCAATCTTCAGGCGCTCGCCAGCAATTGGCGGGCGCTCGACGCAAAAACGGATGTCGAAACCGGCGCCGTGGTCAAGGCGGATGCCTATGGCCTGGGTGCCGGGCCTGTCTCGGCGACGCTGGCCGAAGAAGGCGTCCGGAAGTTCTTTGTCGCCGTCGCCGAAGAAGGCGCCGTTGTCCGGCAGGCGGTCGGCCCCGGTCCGATGATCGGCGTGTTCTCCGGCCATATGGAAGGCGACGCCGATCTGCTGCGGGATCACGATCTGACACCATTGATCAACTCGCCCCAGCAGTTTCAGCGCCATCGCGAGGCACTGCCGGATCACGGCTTTGGCATTCAGCTCGACAGCGGCATGAACCGTCTGGGATTGGAACCTTCCGACTGGGCCGCACTGCGCCCGCAGGCCGAGGCGCTGAACCCGGTCGTGGTGATGTCACATCTGGCTTGTTCGGACGAGCCCGATCACCCTATGAACCAACAACAGTTGCGCACCTTCCGCGAGATGACAGACGGGGTTGCCGCTCCCAGATCGTTGGCGGCCACCGGCGGCATCTTGCTGGGACCCGAATTCCATTTCGACTTCTGTCGCCCGGGCGTCGGACTATATGGCGGTCTGCCGTTCGCCGCCGCAAAACCCGTCGTGACAGCCGATCTGCCTGTTGTGCAGATCAGGGATCTGGCCGTGGGTGAAACCGTTGGCTATGGCAACAGCTGGGCCGCGCGCCGACCGTCACGGATTGCAACCGTCGCGGCTGGCTATGCCGACGGGCTGCACCGCGCCATCGGTGGCGGCATAGACATGTTCTCTGGCAATCAGCCATGCCCCGTGGTCGGCCGCATCTCGATGGATCTCATCACCGTCGATGTCACCGACCTGCCGCATGCGCCCGAGCGTCTGCGCATTCTGAACGGACATCAAACCGTGGATGATCTGGCCGAGGCCGCAGGTACCATTGGCTATGAAATCCTGACCTCACTGGGCAACCGATACTCCAAGGGCTACGTGGAATGAACCCCCTTTCCCTTCTGGGTGGTCTTGGACGCGTCGTCCTGACCATGCTGGCGGCATTCGGCCGTGTCGGACTGTTCGCGTTGGATGCGGTCTCTCATATCTTTCGCCCGCCGTTTTACCCGCGCGAATTCGGCATCGCGCTGCTGAATATCGGCTGGCTGTCGCTGCCCGTCGTCGGCCTGACCGCGATTTTCACCGGCGGCGCGCTGGCGCTGCAGATCTACGCGGGCGGCGCGCGTTTCAATGCCGAAGCCGTCGTGCCCCAGATCGTTGCGATCGGCATGGTACGCGAGCTTGGTCCGGTGCTGGTTGGCCTGATGATCGCCGCGCGCGTAACTTCGTCCATCGCCGCCGAGATCGCGACAATGAAAGTGACCGAGCAGATCGACGCGCTGGTCACGCTGTCCACGCACCCGATGAAATACCTCACCGCACCACGTGTGTTGGCGGCGCTGATCACCGTGCCTGCTCTGGTCGCGGTTGGCGACGTAATCGGCATCATGGGCGGCTATACGGTCGCCACGCAAAACCTGGGCTTCAACCCGGCGGCCTATCTGAAAAACACCGTGGATTTCCTGGAAACCCGCGATATCGTTTCGTCGCTGGTCAAAGGTGCAGCCTTCGGCATGATCGCAGCCATCATGGGATGTTACTACGGCATGAATTCGGGCCGCGGCGCGCAGGGCGTGGGCCGCGCCACCAAGGGCTCGGTCGAGGCCGCCGCTGTGCTGATCCTCGCCGCAAACTTTGTTCTGACAGGGGTGTTCTTCTCGCTATGATCCGGATGGAGAACGTACAGAAAGCCTTTGGCGACAATCAAGTGCTGCAGGGCATGAACCTTGAGATCCCCAAAGGCACCTCGATGGTCATCATCGGCGGTTCGGGCACCGGCAAGTCCGTGGCGCTGAAATGCATCCTCGGCCTGATCAAGCCCGACAGTGGCATGATCTATGTCGATGGCAAAGACGCCACTAAGGGTGACCGAGATGCGTTTCTTGCGCGCTTTGGGATGCTGTTTCAGGGGGCTGCGCTGTTCGACTCCCTGCCTGTCTGGCAAAACGTCGCCTTCCGCCTGCTGCGCGGTTCGCTGAAACGCCCTGCTGATGAGGCGCGCGAAATCGCCATCGAGAAACTGCGCCGCGTGGGCCTGAAATCCAACGTCGCCGACCGCTTTCCGGCCGAACTGTCGGGCGGCATGCAAAAACGCGTGGGCCTCGCGCGCGCCATTGCTGCCGAGCCCGAAATCATCTTTTTCGACGAGCCCACAACGGGGTTGGACCCGATCATGTCCGGCGTCATCAACGATCTGATCCGCGAGATCGTGACCGAGATGGGCGCTACCGCGATGACCATCACCCACGACATGAGCTCCGTCCGCGCAATTGCTGACAACGTGGCCATGCTGCACGGAGGTGTGATCCAGTGGACCGGCCCGGTCGGCCAGATGGACGCCTCGGGTGATCCTTATGTAGAGCAGTTCATCAGCGGGAGCGCGGAAGGGCCGATTGAGGCGGTGCGGTGACAAAGTTCTTAGACGAACGGGAGTCAATGAGCCCCCACTTGTTCGCTCAAATTTCTGAGAAATACTTACAAGCAGCGAAGATTATTTGGGAAGCAGAGTTCGCAAATCGGCATCGCTTCTATTGGGACAAACTACTAATTCTACGCCCCCTTTCGCAATTAGTGGGCGTTTCTCTCGAAACTAGCCTCAAGGGGTTGATAGCGTGTCGCGGCATCGATAACAGCAAAACACACAGTATATCTAAGCTCTTTGAAATCCTTGACGACCCTAACCTTGAGGCCGAGATTTCAGCTCTTCTTCAAAACGTCGAACTGCCGGAAGAGCTAGTTGAGGTAGACGAGCACCTAGAAGCGAATGAACTTGCCAAATTGTACCGGACACTGGGAATACACGTAGATCTGCTTGATCGGGTGTACGACCGCCCATACGTTTCTCGGTATCCATACCTCGGAAGCCATGCCGCACCCGACATTGAGGCACTTATGATCGTTATCCAAGCCCTTCAGCTCAGGTTGCGTGAAGAAAAAAAAACGTGGCATCGCGACTAGTGCGATGACCCTCCGCCTCGCCACCCTATCCCTCCTGATCCTCTACCCCATCGCATGGTTCGCCCCGCTGATGCGAGCCGGTCTACTGCCGATCTTCGGCCTCAGCGAAATCAGCGTCATCACCGGCCTGCAATCCCTCTGGAGATCCGACGTCTTCCTCGCTCTGATCGTCACCGTCTTCGCCCTCTTCGCGCCCTACGTCAAAACCATCGGCACCGCGCTGGTCCAATGGGACCTGCTGGATGCCCGCGTTCAGCCCGCGCTCAATATCCTCGGCAAGCTGGCCATGGCCGACATTTTCCTCATCGCGCTTTACATCACGCTGGCCAAGGGTATCTCCTACGCGACCATCGAAACGGCGTGGGGTCTTTATCTGTTCACGGGCTGTATTCTGGCGTCAATCGCCGTGGGCCACGTTACGGAAATGACATGCAGTTCACGAAATCCTCAGGTCTAATTGATTGAAATCATTATACTGAGTATCATCTTCCTAATTCGAGCAGTTTTGTTTTTGTACCTTGCCGGTCCATTGCGGATCACGTTGTGTGTTTGACGAACCCCGCCGCCCGGACCCGGCCAGTGCCGGTTTGCGAGAAGGAGTTGGGACGTCATGGACGCCATCCATACTATCACATTGCAATGTCAGAATGCCTTTCTACGACTGACTTTTTTCCTGATCTGCGCGTCGGCCCTCGCAGCGGTTTTGGCCACCACTCTATCGGCCGCCGGTGTCTGGCCCTGGTTGTCGGTGCAGGCCGGAATTGCCGGATCGGGCACAATAGATGCGGGCATGTTTGTCCAGCTCGGCCTGACTGCACTGATTCTCATGCTGGCCTTCTACCTGCCCTCAAACGCCAGAATGATGGCGCTGGAAAAGACGCATCGAAAGTTTTCCGTGAACATGCAGGATGTGGTCGATGCCTATCAGGTGGCCCATGCCGCCGACCGCAGCGGAGCCTTCGCGCTTGCCTCCGAATTCGACGCGGTGAAGGAACGCCTAGCCTTTCTGCGCGATCACCCGGACCTTCAGTCGCTCGAACCTGAGGTTCTGGAACTGGCCGCACAGATGAGCCAGGTCAGCCACGAACTGGCACAGACCTATGGCGCGGACAAAGTGGCCCGCGCCCGCACCTTCCTGAAACAACGTCAAGAAGAGATTGAGCTGTTCCGTCAACGAATCGAAGATGCCCAGACCGTTCAGCACGAGCTGCGCCAGTGGACCCGCGATATCGAGATCGAGGAATCCATCGCCAAATCCCAGCTTGCGCGCCTTCGCGATGAACTGTTCGAGCTTCTGCCTGAACTTTCGACCCAATTGCAAACACCGCCCGACGGAAGTGACCCCAGCGCCGCAAGCGTCATTGCCATGTCACCGCCCCGGGCCGCCGAATAAGCCACCCACCCCGGCGCGCCAGCGCCCGCCATGGCCGACGGCCCGCAGGGCCCGAGGTCGTGGCCGCCACCGGCGGTGAAGAAAGCCCCGCAAGGGCTTGAAGAACCGCCCCGGCTCGGGCACGAATTGCGCCATGGCTAAAACGACTTCTTTCTCCTGCAACGCCTGCGGCGCGTCGCATTCCCGCTGGTCCGGACGATGTGACGCCTGCGGTGAATGGAACACCATCACTCAGGAAACCCCCCTTTCCGCCGGCCCGGCGAAGAAATCGCTGGGCGGCAAGCGTGGACAGGCCGTAGCGCTGTCCGACCTGTCGACCGAGGAAACACCCCCGCCGCGCACCCTTTGCGGCGTCGAGGAACTGGACCGGGTGTTAGGCGGCGGTCTTGTGCCGGCCTCGGCCCTGTTGGTCGGTGGCGACCCCGGCATCGGCAAATCCACCCTGCTGTTGCAGGCAGCGGCCAGATTTGCCCGGGCAGGCGTCAAGACGATCTATGTCTCGGGCGAAGAAGCCAGCGCGCAGGTCCGCATGCGCGCGCGCCGTCTGGGTCTGGAAGACGCCCCCGTGCAACTCGCCGCTGAAACCAACCTGCGCGATATTCTGACAACGCTGGAAACGGAAAAACCGGGCCTCGCGATCATCGACTCGATTCAGACCATGTGGGCCGACAATGTCGACAGCGCCCCCGGTTCAGTGTCTCAGGTTCGCGCAGCGGCTCACGAGCTGACGACCTTTGCAAAGCGCCACGGGGTCTCGATCATCATGGTTGGCCATGTCACCAAGGAAGGCCAGATCGCCGGTCCCCGCGTGGTCGAGCATATGGTCGACACGGTGCTGTATTTCGAAGGCGAGCGTGGCCATCAGTTCCGCATCCTGCGCGCGGTCAAGAACCGCTTTGGCCCCGCCGACGAAATCGGAGTGTTCGAAATGACCGGCAAAGGGCTGGCACAGGTCACGAACCCCTCGGCCCTGTTCCTGTCGGAACGTGGCACACCCAGCCCAGGCTCGGCCGTCTTTGCCGGGATCGAGGGCACCCGGCCCGTGCTGGTGGAGTTGCAGGCCCTCGTCGCACCGTCGCCGCATTCCCAGCCCCGCCGCACTGTCGTCGGGTGGGACAGCGGAAGGCTTGCGATGATCCTCGCCGTACTCGAAGCCCGATGTGGTATCCCCTTTGCCGGTCTCGATGTCTACCTGAACGTGGCAGGCGGGCTGAAAGTTAGCGAACCCGCTGCCGATCTGGCTGTGGCCGCAGCACTGCTCAGCGCGCGTGAGGACACGGCCCTGCCCGCCGACACGGTCGTTTTCGGAGAAATCTCTCTTTCCGGGGCACTTAGACCGGCCCCGCAGACCGAAAACAGGTTGAAAGAAGCGCAAAAACTTGGTTTCACGGCGGCAATTGCTCCGGCAGGTGGCAAAACCGGCACTGTGGCAGGTCTGACACTCACCCGACCCTCTGATTTGGTCGGGTTTGTTGGCGAAACCTTCGGAGCAGGTTAAAGTCGCGCCCCGAGGGGCAGAAAACGAACAGGCGAGGGCCATGGAAGGTTTTACAATAATTGACGGGGTAGTCGCCCTGATCGTCGTGCTGTCGGGCATTCTGGCCTATTCGCGCGGATTCATGCGCGAGGTTATGGCCATCGCAGGTTGGGTCGCCGCCGCAGTTCTGGCCTTTATCTTCGCACCACAGGCCGTTCCGCTGGTCAAGGAAATCCCGGTCGTCGGAGACTTCCTGCGCGACAGCTGCGAATTGTCGGTGATCACCGGCTTTGCGGGTGTCTTTGCCATCGCACTGATCGTGGTCAGCATCTTCACGCCGCTGTTTTCATCGCTGGTCCAGCGCTCGGCGCTTGGCGGCCTGGATCAGGCACTCGGTTTTTTCTTCGGCATCGCGCGGGGCATTCTGTTGGTGGCCATCGCCTTCTTTGTCTACGACACGGTGATGACCGGCCAAAGCTATACCATCGTTGACGAAAGCCGTTCGGCCAAAGTCTTCGAACAGTTCAGTGGCAAGATCGAAGAGCAAAACCCCGAAGCGGCCTTAGGTTGGGTTACGACCCAGTATGAAGAACTGGTCGCCAGCTGCACCGCGGGCAACTCGGAAGGTTGATACGCCTTATCAGTTGAGTTTGCAGACAGGCCCGGCAATGCCCGGGCCTTTTTGTTTGCGGGTCTCAGACAAACCCCTCGCCGCCGCAGACCGTACATCGGATCGTTTTCAACCCAAAACATCCGTCGCATCTGCTTGAGATCGGTTTGCCAAGGATATCGCGGCTTTTGACCACTTCTCCGGCACCGTTGCAGATCTGGCATGGCGCACGTCCCATGCCCCGGCATCGGTGACATCGGCGCTTTGCTGCGGCCGCTTCCTTGGCCTTTGGCTTATGCTGCCACATAGGTAACATCCAGTCCGGTAACAAACCGCCTTAACGGTCGGCATTGTTCGCATGACAGCATAAGTCGGTAAAAATGTCATCTTCCGCGTGAATTCAGACAAATATTGGCCTGCGGCAAATCGCGATTGTGATCGTTAGATGACACACGCGCCGTTAGGTATTATGTGGAACCGAACCGACATGGAATCGGAGCTGCCGGTCTTGCTGTATCTGTTTTCTTTCGCGCTTGCCCTTTTTGCGATGGCGCGACTTTGCCGGTCTGAAGACTGGCGACAACGGGTACGAATACCATCCGGCAAATACTCCGGTTCCGGCCATTGAGAACACTCACCACAAGAACGTCATAGGAATTGGAGCCCGTACATGTGTGGGATTTTGGGGATCGCAAGCAGGACACATGATGTCTTTGCGGAAATCTATGACGGGCTGCTGATGCTGCAGCACCGGGGTCAGGACGCCTCGGGCATCGTCACATATAACGGTGAGTACTTTCGTGAAAAGAAGGCGAACGGGCTGGTCAAGGACGTCTTCAACGCGCAAGACGCCGAAACCCTTCTGGGGAAAACCGGTATTGGTCATGTCCGCTATCCCACGGCAGGTTCGCTCAGCGCGGCCGAGGCGCAACCGTTCTTCGTGAACGCGCCTTACGGCATCTATCTTGTTCATAACGGCAACATCACCAACACCGCAGAACAGCGCGAGAAGGTCACCGGCAAATACAGCCGCCACCTGCGCACCACATCCGACTCGGAAATCCTGCTGAACGTTCTGGCCGACAAAGTGGCCGATGCCATCAAGGTCAACGGCAATGCCGAGCCCATTCGGAATATCTTTGCCGGCGTAAAGATGACGATGGAGCGGGTTCAGGGCGCCTATTCGGTGATCTGTCTGGTTGCCGGCGTCGGCATGCTGGCGTTCCGCGATCCCTATGGAATCCGCCCCTTGTCCGTTGCCAAACGCGATGTGGACGGAGATGGCGACGACTATGCCTTTGCGTCCGAAGACGTGGCATTCGGCATCAACGGCTTTGACAAGCTGCGTGACGTGAAACCCGGTGAGGCGATCCTGATCGATCTGGAAGGAAACATGCACGCGTTCCAGGCGGTTGAGGGCCAACTGACCCCCTGTATCTTCGAATACGTCTACCTTGCGCGGCCGGATTCGCTATTGGACGGCGTCTCGGTCTACAAAACACAGATGCGCATGGGCCAAACGCTGGCCCGCCAGATCGAGGCGGCGGGGCTTGAGATTGATCGCATCATCCCCGTGCCGGACAGCGCACGCCCCGTCGCGCTCGAGGCCGCCAAGATCACCGGCATCCCCTATCGCGAAGGTCTGGTCAAAAACCGCTACGTCGGGCGCACATTCATCATGCCTGGCCAGCAGGAACGACAGAAATCCGTGCGCCGCAAGCTGAATGCCATTCCGCTTGAGTTCGAGGACCAGAACGTTCTGCTGATCGACGATTCGATCGTGCGCGGCAACACGATCAAGAAAATCGTCCAGATGTGCCGCGAGGCCGGCGCCAAAAAGGTGTACGTCGCCAGCGCCTCGCCCCCGGTCAAATACCCGAATGTCTACGGCATTGACATGCCCACCAAGCATGAACTGATCGCCAACGGCAAAACAATCGAGGAAATCCGCCAGGAACTGGGCGCGGACGCCCTGTTCTATCAGGAACTGGATGACCTGATCTGGGCCGCAAAAGAAGGCAACCCCGAGATCAAGCAATTCGACTGCTCGTGTTTTGACGGCAATTACCCAACCGGAAGTGTCAGCGAGGAATATCTTGAAAGCCTCGAAAACAGCAGCCGGGTCAGCCAGAAGAAACAGGACATGATGGTTGTCGGCGGGTCGTGGAACGCAGCCAAGCTCGCGTCTGGCTGAACGGCGCCAACTGAAGCGATCCGGCCGCACGATTCGAACCAACCCACCGCCCGAATGCTATGTATGAGTGGGTTTCCGCTCACAACCCGGCGGCGAACGCTGCGTGAATCCAACCAGTTCCTGCCAGCGTGATCACTTGCCCGTGTCGCCACGTACGACCGGGCTTTTGTTCGTCGAACGCATTTGGTAGGCGCAAGCCAACCACCACCCGATAACAGGGACCGGGCCCTGCCCGGCCAGAACTTATGTCGAACTCCAAAGTGAAGGCCGCAGCCACCCAGAAAGGTGCGCTGAAAAAGGGGTCTGTTTCCCTCCTTGGGGTCTTTGGCCCCTCTACGAATATGCGCGCATTGATGCGGATGTCTTCGGGCCGCGTAAAAGAAGTCAAGACCGGCAGCCGAGTGGCTTCGGGCACTATTGTTGCGATTGATGAAGACGGCGTCATGCTGCGACAAAGCGGCCAAACGCACCGGATTGCCATTCCCGGCTCGTGATCGCGACTTGACGCCCTGCGCGCACGGGTCCAAACCGCAACCATGACTGATCAGACCAAAATCGCCCTCATCACCGGGGCCTCGCGCGGGCTGGGTGCCGCTCTGGCCGAAGCGTTGGCACCCGAACACCACATTGTTGCCGTTGCCCGCACCACGGGCGGGCTTGAGGAACTGGACGACCGCATCAAGGCCAAGGGCGGCAGCGCCACTCTGGCGCCGATGGATATTGCCGATCCTAACGCCATGGCGACCCTGTGCCGGGGCATTCACGACCGCTGGGGCAAGGTCGATCTTTGGCTGCACACCGCAATCCACACCTCGGCCCTGACACCTGCGCATTTCATCGACCCCAAGGAATGGACCAAGGCGGTGAATACCAACGCCAACGCAACCTCGGTGCTGATCCCGTATATCGCGCCACTGCTGGGCGAAACCGGCCACGCCGTGTTCTTTGACGACCCCAAGGCGGGCGAGAAGTTCTACGGCATCTACGGCGCAACCAAGGCCGCGCAAATGGCGCTGGCCCGCAGCTGGGCGGCCGAGACCGAGCGGACAGGACCGCGGGTTTCTATCGTGGAACCTGCGCCAATGCCAACCGCCGTGCGCGCCCGCTTCCATCCCGGTGAAGACCGCGAAGCCTTGACCAGCACAGCGGACGAGGCCGCGCGTATTCTGGCGCTGCTATAGGAATGGCCCTGACGGGCCATGCCTCCGGCGGGGATATTTTTGGCCAGATGAAGCGAGCGGGTCAGGCGATATGAACGCCGTTGCGCCCGGCCAGATCGACGAAGAACTGCCAGGCCACGCGACCGGACCTTGCGCCACGCGTGGCCTGCCATTCAATGGCTTCGGCCCGAAGGGTATGAGCATCGACCGAAACGCCGTAAGCGGCGCAGTAACGGTCGATCATCGCCAGATACTCATCCTGATCGCAGGGATGGAAACCCAGCCACAGGCCGAACCGGTCCGACAGGGAAACCTTTTCCTCGACCGCTTCGGAAGGGTTGATGGCGCTTGAGCGTTCGTTCTCGATCATGTCACGTGGCATCAAATGGCGACGGTTCGAGGTGGCATAGAACACCACGTTCTCGGGGCGGCCCTCGATACCACCATCCAGCACCGCCTTCAGCGACTTGTAGTGTTGGTCATCATGGCTGAACGACAGGTCGTCGCAGAACAGAATGAACCGGTAAGGCGCGGCCCGCAGATGGTTCAGAAGACGCGCGACCGAGCCCATGTCCTCGCGCTGCAATTCCACCAGCTTGAGGTCTGGATGCTCATGCTGCAAGGTGCCATGCACAGCTTTGACGAGGCTGGATTTCCCCATTCCCCGCGCGCCCCACAGCAAGGCGTTGTTGGCCTTGAACCCGGCAGCGAAACGGCGCGTGTTGTCCAGAAGCGTGTCGCGAGAGCGGTTGATCCCCACCAGCAGATCCAGATCGACCCTGTTGACCTGCTCGACCGGCGTCAGGCGATCCGGCTCAACATGCCAGACAAATGCCGATGCCACGGCGAAATCGGGCGCGGCCAGCGGTGCAGGTACCATACGCTCCAGCGCGTCGGCGATACGGTTCAGGGCTAGGTCGTCCATCGGCTCCTCCGGTCATCTCTGCCTGTGTCAAACCATGTTCGCCCGGACGCAACAAGGGCCGGGCACGAAAAAGGCGCGCCAGAAACCGGCGCGCCTTATCCATTTCATTCAGCAGATTTACCTAGCGTCTTCTTCCTGTACGATCTCTTCGTCTGCTTCTTCTTCGTCGTCATAGTAGCCATCGGCACGCAATTGCTCTTCGCGCTTTTTCTCGACCCGAGCCACCAGGAATATCGAAATCTCGTACAGCCCGTAGACCACGACGAACAGGATGATCTGGGTGATCACGTCCGGCGGTGTCACGATGGCGGCCAGCACCAGAATGCCAACGACCGCGTATTTGCGTACCGCTCCCAGCCCTTCGGCGCTGACCAGCCCGGCCTTGCCCATCAGGGTCAACAAAACCGGCAACTGGAAGCACAGGCCAAAGGCCACGATGAACTTGATCGTCAGGTTCAGGTATTCCTGCGCTGAGCCCTGGAACACCACACTCAGCGGCGCTGCGTTTGTTCCGTCGGCCACCGCTTCGCCTTCCGCTCCGAATTGCTGGAAGCCCAGGAAAAAGTCATAGGCCAAAGGCGTGACCACGTAGAAGGCAAAGCTTGCCCCCAGCAGAAACATGAAGGGCGACGCCAGCATGAATGGCAGAAAGGCGTTCTTTTCCGACCGATAAAGGCCGGGCGCCACGAACCGCCACATCTGCATCCCGATATAGGGAAAAGCCAGCATGAAACCGCCCAGCAACGAGACCTTGATGGCGACAAAGAACCCTTCCTGCGGCGATATGAAAATCAGCCCGCAATCCTGTCCACGCTCGGTCAGTACCTCGCACAGTGGCTGCGTCAGAAAGTTGAAGATCGGCGTGGCCACCGTAAAGCAGATGATCATACCGATCAGAAACGCCACCACGCAATGGATCAACCGTGTGCGCAGCTCCGCCAGATGCTCGATCAATGGGGCCGAGGTATCTTCGATCTCGTCGGTCTTGGTCATGTCTTGCTTTCAGTGTTCAGCGCCGCTTCGGCCTCTTCTGCCTTGGCCAACGCGTCTGCGGCTTCTTTCGCCTTGCGGTCGGCGGCGGCGCGAGCCGTTGCGGCCTGGATCTTCTTGGCCTGTTCCGCCCGTTCCGCGGCCAGTTTGCCGGTTTCGCTGTCCGGGTCGAACTTGGTCGGATCCATGCTTTTGGCCATATCCTGCGCGGCCTGCTTTACCCCGTCCATGGCGGTGTTGACAGGATTGGCAGCGGCATTCAGACCCTTCTTGATCTCGTTCACACCTGCCTGGTCCGCCGCTTCGTTCATGGCGCTGGAAAACTCACGCGCCATTCCGCGCGCCTTGCCGACGAATCGACCGACATTGCGAAACAGAACCGGCAGGTCTTTGGGCCCCACCACGATCAGCGCAACGATGCCGATGACAAGAAGCTCGGTCCAGCCCAGATCAAACATCCGCGCTTAGACCTTGTCTTTCTCGGTCTCGGGCGTGACATCCTTGGCCAGCTCGGACGCGTCCTGTTCAATCTCTTCCGTTCCGTCCTTGACGCCTTTCTTGAACGCGGTGATGCCTTTGCCCACTTCGCCCATAAGCGAGCTGATTTTGCCGCGGCCAAACAGCACCAGCACCACGACGGCAATCAGCAGAAGGCCGGGAAGACCGATATTGTTGAGCATGTCTTTTCTCCTCTTACGTCGGCGCCACGCGCCGGAAATGTGAACTGGGTCCGTGTCTACGCCTGCAAAGCGCTCTGCAAAAGTGAGGCAGGTCAATTCCGCGCATAAATGTGAACCGGTGGCGCGTTTTTTGCGGACTCGCAATTCTTAACTGACAGGTTTATGTCAGTTGCAAAGGGCTAGGCAGAGGGCATTGAAACCTGGTCAACGGAGAATCAAATGACCCATGTTGCTGAAATCGTCACCTTTACCCTTGCTAACGGAACCACCCCGGAAGAGTTCGTGAAACTCAGCCAGGCGTCCGAGGCATTTGTCCGCGCGGCCCCCGGATTTGCCCATCGCCAACTGAGCCAGGGTGAGGATGGCCGCTGGACGGATTACGTGATCTGGACAGACATGAAGGCGGCCAAGGATGCCGCAGCGCAGTTCCCGCAGCAGGATTTTTGCGCGGGCCTGATGGCTGCCATCAACCCCGAAAGCATCCAGATGCGCCACGAGAATGTGTTATGGAACATGACCGCCTGAGGCAGGTCAGGACGGTGCGTCATGCGCCGCTCTGACCGCCTGTTCGACATCATCCAGATCCTGCGCGACGGCAAACTGCACCGCGCGCAGGACATTGCGGACCGGCTCGAGGTGTCGGTCCGCACCATTTATCGCGACATGGACACGCTGGTCGCCTCGGGCGTTCCGGTCGAGGGCGAACGCGGCGTCGGCTATATGGTGCGCGAGCAGATCACCCTGCCACCGTTGAACCTGACGCCCGCTGAACTCGAGGCGCTGAACCTCGGCATGGCGATTGTGGCCGAGGCGGCTGATCCCGACCTTAAATCCGCTGCTGAATCACTGGCCGACAAAATCGACGCCGTGCTGCCCACTCAGGTCGTGGCCGAAGCCGACAGCTGGAAGTTCGCCGTCTACCCCTTTGCCGACGCCGCGCGCGGACTGGCGCATATGGCCCCGATCCGCGCCGCAATCAAATCCCGCCAGAAACTGCGCCTGTCCTACCGCCGCATCGACGGCGTCCTGACCGATCGCGTGATCCGCCCGCTGCACATGGAATACTGGGGCCGAGTATGGACCCTCACTGCCTGGTGCGAGCTGCGAGACGGTTTCCGCGTCTTCCGTATCGATCTGACCGAGGCAGTCACACCAATGCCCGAGATCTTCCCCGACGAACCCGGCAAAAGGCTCAGCGACTACGACCCGCACAGCTAACAGGCTTCATCTTTTTCAAAATACTCCCGCCGGAGGCATGGCCCGGAACGGGCCATTTCCGTCACTTGAGATAAGGTTCGGGATCGACGGCTTCGAACCCCTGCCGCACCTCGAAATGCACATAGGCCTCGTCACCGCCCCGCAGGGCCGCGATTTGCTGTCCTCTCCGGACCCTGTCGCCTTTCTTGACGGCAACGTCGGCAACATTGGCATAAATCGTGACCAGATCATTGCTGTGCTTCACCAGTACGATCGGAACCTGATTTGCGTCCTCCGTCACAGCAGCCACAGTCCCGGCATCAGCTGCCTTGACCGGCGCCCCCGCACTCGAGGCGATGTCGATCCCCTTGTTTTTGTTCTTGTCGAACGTGCGGATGATCGTCCCGCTGACCGGCAAGGACAAGGCGGCGGTGCTGATGTTTGTCGGCGCTTCCGCCGTCACATCAGGCGCTTCGGCCAATGGCGCAACCTCTTCGTCCGGCAAGGGCTGCGTGGCACTGGGGGGTGTCGGCGTCGGAGATCCCTGCCCCGGCTGCGTGACATTCGTTGCAGTAGTGGCCGCTGCCGCGGACCTGCGTGGCGCTGGCTGATCCTTGACCGGGATCAGCAGGTACTGGCCCTCGCGCACAGTGAAATCGGACCCAAGACCGTTCCACTCCGCCAGGGACTCCACCGGCACCTGATACAAACGCGAAATGGTATAGGCCGTTTCCCCACGCTTGACCTTGTGCCGAACCGGTTCGGGCCCCACCGGTGCAGGTGTGGGTGATACAGGCTTTGCCGGCTCCAATGTCGTGGTCTGAACACCCCCGCTCTCGGGAGCCTCATCAATGGCGGACCCGGCCAGGGCTGCAATATCGACGTTGCTGCCGCCGCCGACCGAACGCGGCAGCGCCAGAACTTCGCCATCGCGCAGAGGGTCAGTGACATTCAAACCGTTGAACCGGGCTAGTTCCGCCGGAGGCAGCCCAACACGTGCGGCCACGTCATTGACGGTATCGCCGCCGCGGGCCACCGCGACCTGATAGTTGGGATAGGTGATGACCCCACGCGCGTCAGGAGCCGGACGATTGCCCGTGGCCGCCAGCGCCGCATCGGCGGTCGAAAATCCGCCTACATTGCCCCGCAGGTCATAGTCCAATGGCCCCTCGCACCCGGCAAGAATTACCAATGCCGTCGCTCCAAGGGCGCAACGGCGCATTGCTGATTTGGAAACTGCTCTCATCATGCTGTCCTCAACGCCTGCCCCTGTTTTCCGGGGTTCCGGCGCATAGTTCGGAAATATCAACTACGCCCCATCCTTCCCAAGCCCTTCCAGCAAGGGCACAAAACGGACAGGCAACAATTCATCATAGTCCAGCCCGGTTTCGGTCCGCCTGACCCGGATCAAAGTCTGAACCGCATCCGACTGGCCCACCGGCAACACCATAATACCGCCGATTTTAAGCTGCGCCAAGAGCGGCCCGGGCGGGTCTTCCGCAGCGGCGGTCACAATGATCCGATCGAACGGGGCCTGTTCGGGCAAACCATACGATCCATCCGACAGCATGGCCGTCACATTTGTCAGGCCCAGTTCACGAAACAACTCACCGGTTTCGCGCACCAGGCGCTTGTGGCGTTCAACCGTGTAGACCCGGCGCGCCAGCTTTGCCAGGATCGCCGCCTGGTAGCCCGAGCCGGTTCCGATCTCCAGAACCGTGTCCCTTGGTCGAACCTCGAGCGCCTGCGTCATAAGCCCCACGACCGACGGCTGGCTGATCGTCTGACCACATGCAATCGGCAGGGGTGTATCCTCATAGGCGCGTTCCGCGAACAGGCCCTTGACGAAGCGGCCCCGGTCGATCTGTTCCATCGCCGCCAGAACGCGCGCATCCGTCACCCCGCGTTTACGCAGGGCGAACAGAAACTGCATGGTTGTTTCAGGGTTCAGTCCACTCATTCGATCGCCTTCAGCGCCTCCAGCGTATCATGCGCCGTCAGGTCCGCCCGCATCGGCGTGACCGAGATGTAGCCTTCCAGATTGACCGCCGCGTCGGTCCCCGGAGCGGTCGGGTTATGCTGATACCCGCCCTTGATCCACAAGAACCGCCGCCCCGAGGGCGAACTGTGGGGTTCTACCGAAAAGCATGTGTCCCGGCGATACCCCTGTGATGCGACACGGGTGCCCAACACCTCATTCGCAGGCACTGGTGGGAAATTCACGTTGTAGAACAACCGGTAATCGCCCTGCTCTTGCGGTGTCGCATCCAGAATGCGCCGGACAAGATCCGCGCCGAACCGGCCAGCGGCCTCGAACGGATCCTCGAGGCCCAGATTCCGGGGGCCAAAATATTGCGACATGGCAATCGCAGGCACGCCCTGTAATGCCGCCTCCATCGCGCCGCCGATGGTCCCGGAATACAGCGTGTTCTCGGCCGAGTTGTTGCCCCGGTTGACGCCGGACAAAACCAGATCGGGCTGCTGGTTCTTCATCACATCATGCAGGCCCGCAAGAACGCAGTCAGCGGGCGAGCCTTCGGCGGCAAAGCGACGCTCGCCCATTTTGGCGATCATCATGGGATGGGTATAGCTGATGCAATGACCAACGCCGGACTGTTCGAAGGCCGGGGCAACGACCCAGACCTCTCCGCCTGGCCCTGCCAGTTCGGCTGCAATCGCCTCAAGCGTGATCAATCCCGGCGCATTGATGCCGTCATCGTTGGTCAGAAGAATACGCATGTGCCCGAATTACCCCCGCGTTTCGCCCTTGATAGACCCAGCCCCACGCTGCGGCAAGCAATGCACGTCCGCAATCTGCGGCTTTCACGCACCACTTGGCACTAAACTGAGCCATAGCCCCTCAGACCGGGAATACGAAACACCGGTTGCGGCGAACCGTCAGCCACATGACCCGACCCGGGCTGGGTACAAAAACATTCGGAACAGTGGCTTTTAGGGTCGAGCCATCATGATCCATCTCAAACTCGACAAGGCTTTCATTGCCCAGAAAGCGCGCGCGCTGCACCACCCCACGCGCAGCAACCCCATCCGTGTGCGTCGGCAGCGGCCCCTTGCCGCCCCGGTCGAAGTCCAGTCGCACATGCTGTGGTCGAAACACTATCTCGACATCGGTGCCATCCGGGACACCCGGCGCCAGAAACTGCCCGAAAGGCGTTTCCGCCAAAGCTCCGTTCACCTGCGAACGCAACACGTTGACATCGCTGAAAAAAGCAACAGCCGCCTTGTCTGCCGGACGCGTATACACGTTATACGGCGCGCCCTGTTGTATGATCTTGCCGCGGCGCATCAGGGCAATCTCATCGGCCATACGCATCGCCTCTTCGGGCTCGTGCGTTACAAGCACCACCGCCGCGTCTTCTTCCTTGAGGATGGCCAGCGTCTCATCTCGGATGCCATCGCGCAAACGATTGTCGAGGCCCGAAAAAGGCTCGTCCATCAACATGATGCGCGGGCGCGGTGCCAGCGCGCGGGCCAGCGCCACGCGTTGCTGCTCACCACCTGACAGGTGATGCGGATACCCATCGATGAACCGCATCAGATCGACCTTGGTCAGCAGTTCCTCGACCCGGGCGCGTTTTTCCTCTTTCCGGCCTTTCAGACCGAACGCAACGTTGTCCGCCACGCTCAGATGGGGAAACAGGGCAAAATCCTGGAACATCAACCCGATCTCGCGCCGTTCCGGCGGGACACGGAAAACCGTGTCGCAGATCAGCTTGCCATCGACGTAGATCTCGCCCGAGTCCTGCATCTCGACCCCGGCAATCATGCGCAGCGTGGTGGACTTACCACAGCCGGACGGTCCCAGCAGACATGTTACCTGCCCTGCCTGCACCGTCAGCGAGACGTTATCCACCACGACCTGACCGTCATAGCGCGCGACCAGATTGCGAATCTCCAGACGAGGAGGAGGAGTTTTCTCTACTGTCACCGATGAACCCCGTTGCCTTTCCCGATCAAATTCATCGGGCTTGGGCGGGGATAACAATCCCGCCCCTCAGGCGCAAGGGATCAGCAGCATCCACCAGAGGCGGCTTCTCCTGTGGCTTCGAACGGACTTTCGCCCCCGCAACCTTCGAAGATGCCATAGTGGTTCGAGAAATCACCAATGAACTGGAAATGCCGTGCAAAGCGCGTGTCGTTCAGCATCATCCAGGTGTTGCCGCAAACCGGGAAAACCTTGCCGGTTTCTATGGCATGGTGGTCGTCCAGCTCAAACAGATGCGGCGCGTTGGGAATGGTGCCCTTGTAGATCACGGCCTGACCGTAATCCTCGCAGGCAGGTTCCAGATCAGGCAGCTTGAACAACCGGTAGGTGGCCGAAAGAAATTTCAGCGGCGCGACGCGCTCTTCCAGAACCGGATTTTCAATGGTCAGCGGACGATGCGTCACCCGGCGCGGATCACCAAACCCTGCCTTGCGCGACATTGACAGGAAGTCGTTCCAGTACAATGCCCCGGACAGGCACTCGCCATACAGAACCTCATCCTCAGCCATGGCGGCAGGAACACGGCGGTCAGCGTACACGTCCGAGAAATACATCTCGCCGCCCTCTTTCAGCAGCCGATGCGCGCCACGCAGAACAGCATCCTTGTCGGTGGCCAGATTAATAACGCAGTTGGACACGATGATGTCGAACGATCCGGGCTCAAGATTCAGTTCGTCCAGCTTTTCGATGTAGCCGTGATGGAATTCCACATTGCTGGCGGCATATCCGAACGCATTCGCGTGATAGTCCTGATGCGCCCGCGCGACGTCCAGCTGTTCCGGTGTCATGTCCACGCCAACGACGCGGCCCTTTTCGCCGACCATGGCGGACAACGCATAAACGTCACGGCCCGCACCGCACCCCAGATCGAGGATCGACATTCCTTCCAGGTCCAGCGGCGCAATCAAGCCGCAGCCGTAGTACCGTGTCAGCACCTCGTCATGCACCCGGGACAGAATCTTCTTCAGATGATCCGGCATGTCATCGGGCGTGCAGCATGCGTTGGTCTGCAAATCCGAACTGCCTTGCAGGACTTCGCCATAATAGTTCTGCACCGCCTCATGCTTCATCACCGGAATCCTTTCCTCAGCCACTGTTCAGCAGCTAGTGCAAGACCGGCTGGCGCGCAATCAGGCGACCGCCATTCTGACAAAAGCGTGAGAGCTTCTTGCCGTCTCAGCCAAGCAGTTCGAAATCCACACCGGCGCGTATTTTACCATTCACCTGAATCTCCAACCGGTGCATGCCCGGCACCAACCGAAAGGTGGTGGCATCGCCTTTTAGCTTGTGTTTCTTGGCCAGTCTCAGTGTGCCATCGCGCAGAACGGACTGCTTCAGCTTGTGAACCTTGGGTGAAACCTTTCCGCCAGGCCTCTGAAAATGAATGATATAATCAACCAATACTGGCTGATCGCCTGAACCTCTCAGATCAACTGAAAACTCCAGCGCCTCACCAATCCGGGAATCCCCATGCAGGTCAACCGCAACGATCAGTTCGGCATCGGGATCATAACCCAGCATCTTCATCGCCCTTGCATGGCCCGATTTCACCAGCCCGCGCAGGGCATGAGAGGTCATCCAGCTTAGCTCGTCAGCGTTCTGTCGGCTGTCCGCCTGCCAGATCTGCAATCGATCCAGAGCCAGATCCGGGTCCGTTTTGGTGATATCGTTCAGATGGTTCGCCACAGACCGCGTGACATATCGCGTGTTGTCGCCGTGCAATCTGTCAAGCAGTGGCACCGGATCGCTCAACTCCAACCCCACCGCCTGCCCCCAAGGTAATCGAGGCCGCGTGCCTTCACTGACCAGACGACGCACGTGATAGCTGGAATGCACGCACCAATCCTGCATCCTTTCGATCACAAGATCCGGGTGGGCATTCAAAAACGGTCTGATCGCCCATTCCATCGAGAACCGCTGCGTCAGTTCCTCAAGTATATCCAGTGCCAGATCGGGGTGGTTCAGCCCTGCCGACACCACCCAATCGCCCAATGGCGCAAAGATGAAATCTCCGAAATCATCATCGGTCTTGTCCGGATCCAGAGGCGGCGGCAGCGCACGCAGGATCACCGGGGCCACATCAGGCAATTCACCGGGAGCTGCATGTTGCAGGCACTCGGCAATCCAGGCCATCCGCTCTTTCAACTCAAGTTCTGGCAACCGCTGCATGACACGCGCCTGAAAGGCAGGTGCGTCAAAACCAGCATCAGAAGCAGAGAATAAACCCGCAAGATAGCTGGTTTTTTCCGCGTTGAACAATTGGTCCTTAAGTGAAAACCCCTGCGCCATGCTCACATCGTCAGATTGGTGCCGCCGCCATCCAGCAGGATGTTCTGTCCAACGATGAACCCGGCATGTTGCGAGCACAAAAATGCACATGCCGCGCCGAATTCCTGCCGCGTGCCATATCGCCGGGCAGGAATGGTCGCCTCGCGTTCCGCGCGCGCCTCATCCATTGAAATCCCCTTCTGCGTCGCCACGCCGCCGTCCAGCGACACCGCGCGATCCGTGGCGTGAATACCCGGCAGCAGATTGTTGATGGTAACCCCGCTCGGGGCCACCTGTCGGGACGTCCCGGCTACATAGCCCGTCAGTCCGGTCCGCGCCGCGTTCGACAAACCCAGCGCCGGGATCGGCGCGCGCACCGATTGCGAGGTGATATTCACCACCCGGCCCCAGCCCTTGTCCATCATTCCCGGCAGCAGTGCCTTCATGAACGCAATCGGCGTCAGCATGTTGCCGTCCAGCGCCTTGATAAAATCATCCCGATCCCAGTCAGACCACAATCCGGGCGGTGGTCCACCGGCATTTGTCACAAGAATATCAACACCCTGCGCGGCGTCTATCACCTGGCTTTGCCCCTCGACCGAGGTCACGTCGCAGGCCACCGTCTGCACGTCGACGCCATGTTCCGTCCTCAACCGGGCGGCTTCGGCTTCCAAAGCGTCCACCCCGCGTGCGTTCATCACCAGATCGACACCGGCTGCGGCCAGGGCTTCGGCACAGCCAAGACCCAAACCCTTGCTGCTGGCACAGACAAGTGCGCGTTTTCCACGTATTCCCAGATCCATCCGATCCTCCCCATCTGTTGTTGCCTGCATGTCTAGCACCGGCCAGACAGGGAAGACCAGAAGTCAAAGCGCGTCAGTAAAAGAACTCTTCGCGCACGATCTTTCCATTGGCGACGTGATAGATGCCTACCTCTTTCATGTCGAAGCTTTCACCGCTTTCCTTGACGGTGCCCTGCACTTCAAAGATCACGGCAAAACGGTCGTCGCCGTGCGGGAACGGATCGCTGACGGATGCGCCAGACACCTCATGCGCGCTTTCCCACCATTCATGCTTGCCCCGGATCGCATCGCGGCCATGGGTTTCACGGTCCATGCCTTCCATTTCATGCGCTTCGACCGAAACAGCATCCTGCGCATAGAGCTTCTCCAAATTCTCCTTGGCCCGGTTTTCGCGGCAACCGGCAACCAGTTCGTCGGCAATCTCTTTCAAATTCATCGATCTTCTCCGCAATTTGTTCACTATATGTTCTTGTTGCCACAACGGTATGATTCGAACCAGCCCCTTTGTCTTGCCTCGGCAGGATTCCACGCCTATACGCGCGCTCATGCTTGATACCGCCTCGAACCAACCCGTATTGCCGCCCGAGATTGCCCGGCGCCGGACATTTGCCATCATCTCGCACCCGGATGCGGGCAAAACAACGCTGACTGAAAAGTTCCTGTTGTATGGGGGTGCAATTCAGATGGCTGGCCAGGTGCGCGCCAAGGGTGAGGCGCGGCGGACGCGTTCGGACTTCATGCAGATGGAGAAGGATCGTGGTATCTCGGTTTCCGCCTCGGCAATGTCGTTCGATTATGGGAACTTTCGGTTCAATCTGGTCGACACGCCCGGTCACTCGGACTTCTCAGAGGATACCTATCGCACCCTGACAGCCGTGGACGCCGCCGTGATGGTCATCGACGGCGCAAAGGGCGTGGAAAGCCAGACGCAGAAACTGTTCGAGGTCTGTCGCCTGCGCGATCTGCCAATCCTGACCTACTGTAACAAGATGGACCGCGAAAGCCGCGATACGTTCGAGATTATCGACGAAATTCAGGAAATGCTGGCCATCGACGTCACGCCCGCCGCGTGGCCTATCGGTGTCGGGCGCGACTTTATCGGCTGCTACGACATGCTGCGCGACCGGCTGGAACTGATGGACCGGGCCGACCGCAACAAGGTGGCCGAAAGCATTGAGATCAACGGGTTGGACGACCCCAAACTGGCCGAGCATGTGCCCGAACACTTGCTGGAAAAGCTGCTGGAGGAGGTCGAAATGGCGCGCGAACTGCTGCCCGCCCTGGACCCGCAGGCGGTACTGGAAGGCCACATGACCCCGATTTGGTTCGGCTCGGCGATCAACTCGTTCGGCGTTAAGGAACTGATGGAGGGCATCGGCGCTTACGGACCGCAGCCGCAGGTTCAGTCCGCTGAACCGCGCCAGATCGCACCCGACGAAAAGAAGGTCGCAGGCTTCGTTTTCAAGGTGCAGGCCAATATGGACCCAAAGCACCGCGACCGTGTGGCGTTCGTGCGCATGGCTTCTGGCCATTTCAAGCGCGGCATGAAGCTGACGCATGTGCGATCGAAAAAACCGATGGCGATCTCGAACCCCGTCCTGTTCCTGGCCTCCGACCGCGAATTGGCGGAAGAAGCCTGGGCTGGGGACATCATCGGCATTCCGAACCACGGCCAACTTCGCATCGGCGACACGCTTACAGAAGGCGAAGCGCTGCGCGTGACCGGCATCCCATCGTTCGCTCCGGAGTTGTTACAAGGTGTTCGCGCAGGCGACCCGATGAAGGCGAAGCACCTTGAAAAGGCTCTGATGCAGTTTGCCGAAGAAGGCGCGGCCAAGGTGTTCAAACCCTCGATCGGCTCAGGTTTCATCGTAGGCGTCGTTGGCGCGCTGCAATTCGAAGTCCTCGCCAGCCGAATCGAGATGGAATATGGCCTGCCTGTGCGTTTCGAGGCGTCGCAGTTCACCAGTGCCCGCTGGGTCAGCGGCGACAAGCCCGAAGTTGAAAAGTTCGTGAATGCCAACAAGCAGCACATCGCCCATGACCACGATGGTGACATTGTCTATCTGACCCGCTTGCAATGGGACATCGACCGGGTCGTCCGCGACTATCCGACGCTGAACCTGACGGCGACCAAAGAGATGATGACCTGAGCCCTTGCCTGCTCTAACCTGCAGGCAAGAAGGCGAAACCGGGCACGGCATGGCAAGAAAACCAACCTGGGGCATTGTGTCCACAATTCGGGGTCCGGCTCCGGATATCCTCGGATTTGCGGCCTATCACCTCGATCTGGGGCTTGACCGGATGTACCTTTTTCTGGACGAACCCAATCCGCAGGCTTTCGAAGCCCTCCGGGCCCATCCAAAGATAGACGTGTGGGTCTGTAACGCCGCATTCTGGGAAAGGCGAAAGCGGGACCGCCCGGACAAACACCAGGTGCGCCAGACAGCAAACGCCACCTACACGTACCGCAAGACAGACCTGAACTGGCTGGCCCATATCGACCTGGACGAGTTCCTTTGGCCGAAACGCCCGGTTCCAGACCTGCTGGCGCAGGTTCCAGATGACATTCCCGCCGCCCGCACCCGCCCGATCGAGGCGCTGGCGACCGGCAAAGATCTGTACAAGGCCTTTATTCCCAAAGGCCGGGGCCGCGACACGCTGGTGCAAACCCTTTATCCCACCTACGGCGCTTTTGTTCTGGGCGGTTTCCTCAGCCACATCCAGGGCAAGCTGTTCGTTCGTACCGGCATGTCGAAGATCAACTTTCGCATCCACAACCTGTTTCAAAACGGGGAAATTCTGCGCGATTGCGTGGAACTGGACGGCATGGACCTTTGCCACCGCCATGCGCCCGATTGGGAACACTGGCTGGCCCACTATCCGTTCCGGATCGCACGCGGATCCTATCAGCCCGGCATGTCGCCGAATGTCGCGCGCGAACGTGGCGGCGTGAACATGAATGAACTTCTGGGCATGATCGAAGCAGAAGATGGCGTGGATGGGCTGCGCCGTTTTTTTGACGAGATGAGCGGCGCAGACCCCGCGACACGCACCCGGCTGGAAGATCACGGCATGATCCGGCATCGTCCCCTTGATCTGGACGCAAAAGTCGCGAAACACTTTCCCGGAACCAATTGAATTGTTGCGGAAAACTGAATACACGCCTTTGGCGCCTCCAGATTAACCGCTCTTCATTTGACCTGGTGTTACGATTTTGTTATGTCCCGCCCAAGCCGAAATGCGCATCGGGCGCATGGCCATCCGGGCCCGGCATTTTACAGACGCGCGGGCCAGGTCAAGTGTCCGCATGAACCGGACATATATGACAAAGTTTAACGAACTGAACCTGAACCCGAAGGTCCTCAAGGCTATTGAGGAAGCCGGATACGAAACACCCACTCCGATCCAGGAAGGCGCGATTCCACCTGCGCTTGAGGGCCGCGATGTGTTGGGGATCGCCCAGACCGGTACTGGCAAAACCGCCAGCTTTACCCTGCCGATGATCACCCTGCTGGCTCGTGGCCGCGCGCGTGCACGTATGCCGCGCTCGCTGGTGCTGTGCCCGACCCGGGAACTGGCCGCTCAGGTGGCGGAAAACTTCGACACCTATTCCAAGCACCTGAAACTGACTAAGGCGCTGCTAATCGGCGGTGTCAGCTTCAAGGAGCAGGAAGCGCTGATTGACCGGGGGGTCGATGTTCTGATCGCCACGCCGGGCCGCCTGCTGGACCATTTCGAACGCGGCAAGCTGTTGCTGACCGGGGTGCAGATCATGGTGGTAGACGAAGCCGACCGGATGCTGGACATGGGATTCATCCCCGATATCGAACGCATCTTCTCGCTGACGCCGTTCACCCGGCAGACCCTGTTCTTCTCGGCCACCATGGCGTCCGAGATCGAACGGATTACCGACACTTTCCTGTCTGCCCCCGCACGGATTGAGGTTGCCCGTCAGGCCACTGCGTCCGAGACCATCGAGCAGAGCGTGGTCATGTTCAAAGGTGGTCGCCGCGACCGTGAAGCCAGCAACAAACGCAAGGTTCTGCGCGCGCTGATCGACTCCGAAGGCGACAAATGCACCAACGCGATCATCTTCTGTAACCGCAAGACAGATGTGGATATCTGCGCGAAATCGCTAAAGAAATACGGCTACAATGCCGCCGCCATCCATGGCGATCTGGACCAGTCGCAACGGATGAAAACACTGGACGGTTTCCGCGACGGCTCTCTGCGCCTGCTGGTCGCCTCGGACGTGGCGGCACGCGGCTTGGATATTCCATCGGTCAGCCATGTGTTCAATTTCGACGTACCGGGCCATGCCGAGGATTACGTCCACCGCATTGGCCGCACAGGCCGCGCCGGGCGTGAGGGCAAGGCCATCACGATCTGCTCGGGCCGCGATGAAAAGGCACTGGATGCGATTGAAAAACTGATCCAGAAGGATATTCCGCGCATCGACAACCCGGTCAAGGATGAACCCAAACCGGACACCCCGAAGCCCGAGAAGAAATCCAGATCTTCCGAAGGCCGAAAAAGTGAAGGCAAGCGGGAAAAAGAACCCAAACCCCGCGGGCGCAACCGTCACGAGGACAACGGCCCATCAGTCGTGGGCATGGGCGATCACCTGCCAAGCTTTATCGCCCTCAGCTTTGATGAGCGTCGCACGGGCTAGATCGCCAGCACCAACGCCAGAATTGATATTCCAAGCAAAGACATCCCGGCGATCTCACGCCGGGTGATGGTTTCGCGGAAAAACAGCAACGAAGCCAGCAGGCTGAGGATCAATTCCACCTGCCCCAACGCTTTGACGTAGGCCGCATTTTGCAGCGTGAACGCAAAGAACCAGCAGAACGAACCACACAAGCTGGTCAGCCCGACAAAAACACCGGTTCGCCGGGTGTCCCAAACGGCCCGCAATTCGGCCCGGTCACGCCATAGCAGCCACAGTCCCATGCTGAGGAACTGAAACATGATCACGGCGGCCAGCGTGACCAGCGCGCGGAACCACGCATCCAGATCGCCCAATTGCATCGATGCACCGCGATAACTGACTGACGAAAAGGCAAAAAGCACGCCGGATCCCAACCCCAGTTGGGACGCCTTGTTGGTCAGGTGGCGCCACCACTCTCCGTCGCCGCCCGGTGTTTTGGACAACAAGAACACCGCCGCCAAACCCAGCAGGATGGCAATTAATGCCCCTGATGAAACCTGATCGCCGAGGATCAGGAAACCGACGATAGCCGTCTGAATCACTTCGGTTTTCTTAAAGGTGATACCCACAGCAAAATTGCGCTGTTTGAACAGAGCTACGACGCAGATCGTCGCCAGAATCTGAGTGGTCCCGCCAAGAACCGCAAACATCCAGAACTTCGCGGATAAATGTGGCAGTGCAAAACCGGTCGATTGCATGGCAACGATCAGGCCGATGACGGCCAGCGGCATCGAATAGGCAAACCGCGCGAATGTGGCGCCTGCCGCACTCAGTTGCACGCGGCTCAGCGATTTTTGCAGCATGAACCGCACGGTCTGAAACGCAGCGGCCGCAACAGTGACGGGAATCCATAGGCTCATGGCTTCCCTTTTGTCCTTAAATCAACCCTTTGGCCAGAGAGGATGCGCCACCGGATCTTTGGCGCTCCAGAAATGCTGACGGAAGATTTGTCCGTAAGAACGATAGACATACGCCTCGTTGCAGGCCAGATACCGTTCCTTGTTGTTCCGGTAAAGCGCAGGCAGCTGATACCAAGGCGTGCCCGGATTCATATGATGAACGACGTGCAGGTTGTTGTTCAGAAACAGAAAAGCCAGCGGACCTCGATCTTCGACGATAACGGTTCGGGCCCGCGATTTCTCATGCGCGCGATGCTCCAGAAAAGTGCGGATCTTTACCAGTGCCAGCCCGATATATGCGGAAATGACAAACGCCCAAACTGGCATGGCCGACGCAGCAGCAATCCACAACACCACGGCCACCCCGGGCAGATGCAATGCCCATGCCAGCGGAATGGCCGGATCGCCACGCAGCGCCCCGCGCAACTCATCGCGAAAGAACGCGGTCTGGCCAATAAGCGGCCCCAGAACCATGCGGCCCAAAAGCGTGTTATTGGCGCTGTAAACCAGCTTTTGCCAGCCGGCCAAAGACTCCCATACCTTGGGGTCCAGATAGTTGGTTTCGGGGTCATCATAGGGGTCGGTCAGTGCTGCATCACGATGATGCGCAAGATGCATATCCCGGAACCGGTTATAGGGAATGAACAATGTCAGCGGCAGCGCCATTAGCGCCTCGTTCACCCATTTGGTTCGAAAGGGATGGCCATGCAAAGCCTCGTGAGTCAGGGAAGAATGCAGTGCCGCTATGACCCCCATTGCCGGGATGGCCAGCCAAAGGCTCCAGGACGCCATGAAGAAGACTGTCAGCAACCACGCCCCGTAACAGGCAAGAATCAATGCGAAAGTGCGCCACTCGGGACCGGAACGCTCAGACATCACGCCCCCATGTGATGCCGGCCCAGACACGTTCGTAAATCACATACAGGGTCAGTCCGATGGCTGTGTTGATGATTGCCAGCGTACCGCCAACTGCCGCCGATCCGGTTGCGATCAGCCCGACCAGCGTCATCATTGCCAGCCCCATCGCATTCCAAACCACAGCCTTCACGACTGATCTGCGCCGTGTCTCCATTCCGTCACCCATAGTCTTGTTATGCTTCAAGATTTATCGGCAACAGAGGGGCGTGAGAATTCTGAATATGATTAACAAAACTCATCAAACGTGATATTTATTATCACATGCAAGAAAAAATCGACAAACGAGATCGCGCTGCGCAGTTTCGTCTGCGTCTGGCCCGCGCCATGGAAGAGCGCGGTGTCAGTCAAAGCGCACTGGCCCGGGGAATCGGTGTGGACCGATCCACAGTTTCACAGCTTTTGGCTGACGCGGGCGCCCGGTTACCAAACGCACATGTCGTTGGCAGTTGCGCTTCGGCGCTTGGTGTTTCGGCGGACTGGCTGCTCAGCCTCTCCAACCGCCCCGAAAGCGCGGCAGAGCTGCTGGCCAGCTCCCTGACCATGGCCGAAGCCCCCCGCGCCCTGGTTGATGAGCGTATCTTTGAGTGGCATCAGGAGGCGGCGGGATACAAGATTCGCTATGTCCCGGCCACCCTGCCCGACATGCTGAAAACCCGCGCCGTTCTGGAATGGGAATACGCCCCCCATCTGGGTCGTACGGCCGATCAGGCGATCGGTGCGTCTGCCGACCGGCTGGCGTGGATGCGCAGTGCGCAATCGGACTATGAGATCGCGATGCCGCTTTATGAAATCCACAGTTTTGCCCATGGCACGGGCTACTATCAGGATCTGCCTTTGCGGGCCCGACTGGATCAGATCGATCACCTGCTGGAACTCTGCGAATTGCTTTATCCACGATTGCGCATCTATCTGTTTGATGCCAAACGGCTCTATTCCGCACCAGTCACGATATTCGGCCCCCTTCTGTGCGTTTTCTACGCCGGCAGCCATTACATGGCTTTCCGCGACCGTGACCGGGTCGAGGTTTTCACCCGCCATTTCGATACCCTGATCCGCGAGGCGGACCTGACCGCCCGCGATTTTCCGGATCATCTGCGGCAATTCAGGTCAGCGATCTCAGATCCGTCTCAGACGCAGTGATGCGGCTTGATAGTTCCTGTGCTATGGTGCCTTCGCGCGAACGTTTGGGACATCCGACCACAAGACGGAGGACTACAAGAATGGACGCACTGAAAACGGCAGAATACGCACGCGCCCTCTATACCGCTCACGGCGACCGAGCCGAGGCGGAAGCCGCTCAGAAAATGCGCGAGTGCGAAGCTTCCGGTAACACACAGGAAGCTCAGGACTGGCAGGCCGTGCGCAGCGCTATTCGTCAGTTGCGTGGCCCAAATCAGGCCTGACGCTTAGACTTTGGGGTCGGGGTTGACGGTGTGACCATCCACGGCAATCACCTGCCCCGACACCAGCCTTGCCGCATCCGAGGCGAGAAAGACCGCCATATTGGCGATATCCTGCGCCTCGACGAATCGGCCCATCGAGGTGCCCGCGGCATAGCCCTGGTAAACCTGGTCGCGCGTCATTCCTTTGGCCGCGGCCTCACGCTGCAAAACGCCCTCCATTCGAGGGCCTTCGACAGCGCCCGGGCAGATTGCATTGGCGCGAATACCATGTGGCCCCAACTCCATCGCCAGCGTCTTCATCAACCCGATAACGGCCCATTTCGCCGCTGAGTAAGGTGCCCGAAACGGATACCCATATTGTCCGGCCGTCGAAGACGTCAGGATTATGCTTCCCGCCCGCGCCGATTTCATCATCGGGACCGCATGTTTGGCTGCCAGAAATGCGCCGTCCAGATTGACCGCGACACAGGACCGCCACGCGGCCAGATCGATATCCTCGATCGCGTCAGTCGGCCCTGCGATCCCCGCATTGGCGCACAGCACGTCCAGACCGCCTGCTGCACCGGCCGCCTGAAAGACGGCGCTCATGTCGTTCTCGCTGGTCACATCCGTCCAATGCGCCGTCCAGTGATCCGGCAAGGCCTGCAGCGCCGCCTGATCGATATCCGTCACCCAGACCTCATAGCCTGCCGCGTCAAACGCATCGGCCATGGCACGACCGACGCCCGCGGCGCCGGCCGTGACCAGAACCCGCCGGGTCATGACGGTTTCCGAATGGCCACACCCGCACCTTCGGGGTATGGCAGATCAGCCTGCGCGGCGGCAATTCGCGCCATCGCATCCTCAATTTCGGCCGAAGGCGCGCTGGGGCGGCGGGTTTCCAGACTGACATGCAGCAAAAAGCTCTCACCCGTTGCCAGCAGCTTGTCGCCCTCGTACATGCTGTGGAAAACGTGCAGCTTCTTGCCCTGACCCAACAGCATCTGCGTGCGCACTTCAATCTTTGCGCCCGCATGGACTTCGTCGATATAGCGAAGGTGGTTCTCAGCGGTGAAATAGCTGCCGCCCGAGGCGATGTAATCCGCGTCACAGCCAATGATCTCCATGAACCGGTCGGTCGCCGCAGCAAAAGCCTCGAGGTATTTGGCCTCGTTCATGTGACCGTTGTAATCGGTCCAGTCCAGCGGCACCGCCCGCGACAGGGTCAGGATCGGCTGGCTGAGATCCGCCTGATCCAGCGTCGGCAGCGCGCCGGGCCGCAGCATTGCGTCATGCTGGTTCAGCACTGCACCAGCCCCGTAATTCTGCAGCTTCAGCGCCCGCATCATCCCGACAAGGTTGTTGTCGCGGATACGCTCCAGTTCTCGGATTGAGTGCATCCCGGATTGCGCATCGGACTGTTCGGCGATCATGTCGACCAGTTCATCGGTAAATTCCGGCACGTCCATCAGCTTGGTCCAGGGCCATTGCAGGGCTGGTCCAAACTGCGCCATGAAATGCCGCATCCCGGCCTCGCCCCCGGCCACGCGATAGGTTTCGAACAGCCCCATCTGCGCCCAGCGGATGCCAAAGCCCATACGGATCGCCTCATCGATCTCTTCCGTGGTCGCAATGCCATCCTTGACCAGCCACAGCGCCTCACGCCAGACGGCCTCGAGAAACCGGTCTGCTATATGCGCGTCGATCTCTTTCTTGACATGCAGCGGGAAGAAGCCGACCGACGTCAGCATTTCCTTGGCCTTTGCAACAAGCTCGGGCGCGTTCTTCTCGGTCGGCACCAGTTCGATCAACGGCAGCAGATACACCGGATTAAACGGGTGCGTCACGACGATCTGCTCGGGGCGCAGTGCGCCTTCCTGCAACTCCGAAGGCTTGAAGCCGCTGGTCGAGGACCCAATGATCGCACCCGGATCACACGCCTCCTGCAACCCCTTGTAAACCTTCAATTTCAGCTCTAGCCGCTCGGGCACGCTTTCTTGAATCCAGTCCGCACCCCTGACGGCATCGGCCATATCCTCATGAAAGCTCAGCGCCCCTTCGGCCGGCAAAGGCACATCGCTGAGTCCCGGCAACGAGCGACGTGCATTGTCCAGCACTTCGCCAATTTTGCGCTCGGCTTCCGGGTCCGGGTCGAACACCCGAACATCCCAGCCATTCAGCAGAAACCGTGCGGCCCATCCGCCGCCGATTACACCACCACCAATGATCGCCGCTGTTTTCATGTCATCCTGCCAGTTGAACGCGCATATTTCATCTTTTTCAAAATACTCCGGGGGTTTGGGGGCTGGGCCCCCAAGTATCGCTCCGTTCTCACTTCGCTACCGGAGCCCGTTTAACCAGCCCCAGCTTTTCACGCACTTCCTGCGGTCCGATCACCCGTGCACCCATGTTTTCGATGATGTTGCCCGCGCGCTCCACCAACTGCCAGTTCTCGGCAAGCACGCCTTTCTCCAGCCACAGATTGTCTTCCAGCCCGACGCGCACATTGCCGCCCGCCAGAACCGAGGCGGCAACAAACGGCATCTCGTTCCGTCCCAGCGAGAACGCGCTGAAGGTCCAGTCATCCGGCACATTGTTCACCATCGCCATGAACGTGTTCAGATCATCCGGCGCGCCCCACGGTACGCCCATGCACAGCTGGACCAGGGCGTTGGGTTCCAGAATACCTTCCTTGACCAGTTGCTTGGCAAACCACAGATGGCCGGTGTCAAACGCCTCGATTTCCGGCTTCACGCCCAGGTCCGTCATCATCTTGCCCATCGCGCGCAACGCACCGGGCGTGTTTGTCATGACGTAATCGGCTTCGGCAAAGTTCATGGTGCCGCAGTCCAGCGTGCAGATTTCCGGCAGACACTCTGCAACATGCGCCACACGCTCGGACGCACCGATCATGTCCGTTGCGGCTTCATTGACAGGGAACGGGTTCTCAATCCCGCCAAAAACGATGTCTCCGCCCATGCCAGCGGTCAGGTTCAGGACCGCATCAACCTCGGCATCGCGAATGCGGTCGGTGACCTCGCGATAGAGGGCCAGGTCCCGCGACGGTGCGCCGGTTTCCGGGTCGCGTACGTGGCAATGCACCACCGCTGCGCCAGCCTTGGCCGCGGCAATCGCACTTTCGGCGATCTGCTTGGGCGAGCGCGGCACATGCGGGCTGCGATCCTGCGTCCCGCCCGATCCGGTGACAGCACAGGTGATGAAGACTTCGCGGTTCATTTCCAGAGGCATTGCGTTTTCCCCAAGTTATACCCGGATTCACCTTGGGTTTTCCCCAGGCTTTTCCCCGGATTCTGATTTGCGTTGCCGCCGACTCTGACGCAGCCTTGGGAAAACACTTGCCAGAATGCGAATCGAACTTGATGAAATCCGCAAAAAACATACTTCAGCCCGAACAACGCGCCCTGAAAACGGCGGTACTGGTGCTGGACGATTGCAACACGCTCAGCTTCGCATCGGCCGTTGATCCAATGCGCGCAGCCAACCGTCTGGCAGACCGCCCGGCCTTTGACTGGGATTACGTCACCGCAACGGCTGAACCTGCAATGCTGACCAGCGCCCTGCAGGTGCCCGGGGTCCCCCTGGCCCGGCTGCAAAGCTGCGAGTTGATGATTGTCGTCGCCGGGTTCCAGCTCGCCCGCCATGCCACGCCCAGCCTACTGGCGGGCCTGCGCCGCATTGCCGGCACCGGCGCCACTATGGCCGGTATCGATGGCGGACCGTGGCTGCTGGCCGAAGCCGGTCTGCTCAACGGCCACCCTGCCACAACGCACTGGGAAGACCTCAGCAGTTTCGCCGCACGGTTCCCCGAAGTCGACGTCCGCCCGGACCGTTTTACCGTGTCAGAAGGCCGCCTGACTTCGGGTGGTGCGATTCCCGCGGTCGAGATGATGCTTCACATCATAGCCGCCCGCCACGGCGCGGGCTTCGCCGCGCGGGTATCGGGCCTGTTCCTCTACGAAGGCGCGCCGCAACCTTCGAAACCCCAAAGTCGCACCGGCGCACCGCATCGCCATTCTGCCCTGACCGCCCGCGCCAATTCGCTGATGGAATCCTCGCTCGACGAACCACTGCCGCTGGCCTATATCGCCGACCGTCTGGGCACCAGCCCCCGCACCCTGCAACAACAGTTCCGACTGCGTCTGAACACCACGCCGCAGGACCACTACCTGCAATTGCGCCTGGCCGAGGCGCGCCGCCTTGTCACCGACACAGACATGCCACTGATGGATGTGGCCCTGGCCACCGGATTCGCCTCACAATCCAGCTTTGCCCGCGCCTTCCGTACGGCCCACGGCCTCTCGGCCCGTGACCTGAGACAAGACCGGACCCAGCCCACGCATCACTGACCAAACCGGTCAATTGTTCAGAAAGACCTCGAGGAAGACACTGCTGGCGACGAGGGCTGCGCCCCTAGAACGGCATCGGATGGGCCCGGTGCGCTTGATTTATCTCGGCCAGAACGTCCGTCGACAATTCAAGATCGGCACCGCGCAGAATATGCTCCAACTGCACGACGCTCGTGGCCCCGAAGATGGCTGACATCATGAAAGGTCGGGTCCGGCACCAGGCCAGCGCCATGTGAACCGGGTCCAACCCGTGGCGGTCCGCGATCTCGAGGTAGGCCGCCACGGCATCAAAGACACGCGCGGACTTGCGTCCCCCCATTGCGGGCACCAGCGACATGCGCGATCCGGCCGGCACGGCCCCATTCTGGTACTTGCCAGTCAGGAACCCTGCGGCCAAAGGGGAAAATGCCATCAGCCCCACATCCTCGTGTACGCTCAACTCGCCCAGGTCGGTGTCGAAGTGGCGGCAGAGCAGCGAATACTCGTTTTGTACAGACGCGACCCGTGGCGCGCCTGTCTGTTCGGCCAGCCGCAGCCACTGTGCCGTGCCCCAGGCGCTTTCGTTCGACAGGCCGAATGCGCGGATATTGCCCTTGTCCACCTGCGCCTGCAGCGCCAAAAGGCACTCCTGCATATTCTCCAGAACTTCTCCGGTATTCTTCCCCGATGGCGCATAATCCCAATTCTGCCGAAACATGTAGCTGCCGCGATTGGGCCAGTGAAATTGGTAGAGATCAATGCAATCCGTTTGCAACCGCCGCAGCGAGCCTTCGATGGCCTCGGGGATGGTCTGCCCGGTGATTGGCGCGCCGTCGCGGGCGTGGGCAAACCCCGCGCCGGAATGCTTGGTGGCCAACACATAGTCGCCCCGTCGTGACCGGTTTGCGGCATTCCAGTTGCCCAGAATTTCCTCGGTCCGCCCGACCGTTTCCTTCGAGACCGGGTTCACCGGATACATCTCGGCCGCATCCACAAAGTTGACCCCGGCATCCAACGCCAGGTCGATCTGCGCATGCGCCTCGGGTTCTGAAGTTTGCGTGCCAAACGTCATCGTGCCCAGACACAGGTCCGACACCATGATGCCCGTACGGCCCAGAGGCTTGGTTTTCATCCGTCACTCTCCTGACTTGTTTTCGAAAATCAGGCCTCGGCCTTCTTTTCCCACCGCCCCGACGCCTCGGACCAGTATTGCGCCGAGCATCCTGCTGCGGTCAGCGCTTTCCACTGCCCCCGTGCGTGCTGAACGGCCTGTTCGTCGTTGCCATCGAACAGGATGCACACCCGTTCCAACTCGGCAACCTCGTCGGCCTCGACCGGCGCGCCATCCACCGCCATCACACAGGATGGGTCATTTGCGGCATCCGCCGTGGTGGTCAGCAGGATGGGCTGTGCCGCGTCATGCGGCCCGCCTTCCCGACCATGCGGCAGGAACCCCTCCTCGGGGCCAAGCCACAGTTTTTCATCCAGCCAGTCCATCCGCGCGGGATCGGTCCCCCGCACGGCAACCCGCCAACCAGCCTGCCGCGCCTTGTCAAGCAGCACCGACAGGGTCTGCTCCAAAGGCTGCCGGGTCAGGTGATAGAAATAGACAGCCCCCATCCGATTACTCGAAATTGTCCTGCACGAACCGGCTCAGTGCGCGCACGCCCCAGCCCGTGGCCCCCTTGGGAGCGTAAGACGTCTCGGTTGAAACCGAGGCAACACCGGCAATGTCCAGATGAATCCACGGCGTCTCTTCCTTGACAAACCGTTGCAGGAACTGCGCCGCAGTGATTGAACCCGCAGGCCGTCCGCCCACGTTTTTCATATCCGCAATGCGTGATTTCAACTGTTTGTCATAGGCCTCGCCCAGCGGCAGCCGCCACGCGCCCTCATCTTCGGCCCCGGCAGATTTCAGGAACGCATCGCAGAACGTGTCGTTGTTCGAGAATACACCGGCATTTTCATGTCCAAGACCGATGATGATCGCACCTGTCAACGTGGCCAGATCGACCATGCCAACGGGCCGGAACCGTTCCTGCGCATACCACATGACATCACACAGAACCAACCGCCCCTCGGCGTCGGTGTTGATGATCTCGACCGTATCGCCCTTCATCGAGGTGATCACGTCACCGGGCCGCGTGGCATTGCCCGAGGGCATGTTTTCGACCAGCCCCACCAGCCCGACGACATTGGCCTTTGCCTTGCGTTTTGCCAGCGCCCGCATGGTGCCCGCCACAACGCCCGCGCCGCCCATGTCCATCGTCATGTCTTCCATGCCACCGGCGGGCTTCAACGAAATGCCGCCGGTGTCGAACACGACGCCCTTGCCGACCAGCGCCAGCGGCGCATCGTCCTTGTCGCCCCCGTTCCACTGCATCACAACCACTTTCGAGGGGCTGTCGGACCCCTGTCCGACGCTCAGCAATGTGCGCATTCCCAACTCGGCCAGCTTGTCTTCTTCCAGAACCTCGACCTCGAGCCCCAGCGCCTCCATCTCTTTCAGACGATCGGCGAACTCGGTTGTGGTCAATACGTTGGCAGGTTCGTTGGTCAGGTCACGGGTCATCCGCACGCCGTCGGCCACGGCATAAAGCGGCGCAAAGGCGGCCTCGACCTCGTCATGCTTGCCGTGGCTGATGGTGACAGTGCCGGATTCTTCCGCGTCCTTGGTCTTGTGCGCGTCGAAATCGTAACTGCGCAACGCGATACCCATGGCCAGATCTTCGCACCGCAGCTGATTGGCGGCCATCACCAGCAGATCCTTGCCCCCTGCCAGCTTGGCCAGTGCCGCACCCGCCTTGCGCGCCTCGGCCCGCTCGGGCCGGCGCGGCAGAACCAGAACATCCAGCGCTTCCGCTGCCATCCCACCCGGCCAGCCCAGCGAGATGACGTCCCCGGTTTTGGCCTTGCCGAACTTCTCGCTTTCAACCAGTCGCGCAACCGCGCCGCGTGTCAGGCGATTGGCGCGGCGGGCGGCTGGGCCCATTTTCCCCTCTGACGTGATGATGATCGCCACGCGCCCCTCGGCCTGCGCCATTGCATCGACATCGAAGGCCTGAAAACGGACCGGAACCAGACTGCTCATTGCAAACTCCTCAAAATCTGTTCCCCAAGACCTAGCCCGCACCGCGCGGCTTGACCAGATAGCAGTTTTCCCCAGCCGTCATTTGCATTAAAGTCCCGCAAAAAGAACCGACAGGCATCGGGGGACAAGACTTGGCACCTAACGGCAGGCACAAGCCGTCGCGCAGAAAATCACGTTCCGGCAAATGCGGCCCGGCCCCTTGCTTTTTCGGGGTGATGAGGGCGTTGTCGTGATCCTCGACCGCTATTTCGCCCGCAGATTCCTGCAAAGTTTTCTGGTCATTGGCGGCATTTTTCTGACACTGATGATTCTGATCGATCTGATCGAACAGATCCGCCGTTTTGACGATTCCAACCTGTCTTTTGGGCGCCTGCTTCAGCTGACTTTGCTGAACACTCCCGCTGCCATCAGCGAGATGTTGCCTTTGCTGATTATTCTGTCGACCATTGCCCTGTTCATTGGCCTGGCCCGCAGTTCAGAACTGGTTGTGACCCGTGCAACCGGGCGGTCCGGCATCCGCGCTCTGGCTGCGCCGGTCGTTCTGGCGCTGATTATCGGAGCTCTGGCCGTGGCCCTGCTGAACCCGATCGCTGCGGCAACGTCCGAAGAATACCGGCGTCTGGCGGACAGCTACCGTAACGACGGCCGTTCGACCCTGTCCATCAGCCGTGATGGCCTTTGGCTGCGGCAAGGGGCGGAGGACGGGCAATCGGTCATTCACGCGCAGGGCACCGAGAATGACGACATCCTGCATCTGACTGGTGTCACGATCATCACCTTTGGCCAAAACGGCAAGCCGACCCAGCAGATCGTCGCTGACGAAGCCCGGCTGGAAGATGGCAGATGGGTCCTGCAGGACGCCAAGATCTGGTCCCTGAAAGATGACGAAAACCCCGAATTGAATGCAGTGACGCATGACCGGCTGGACCTGCCCACCTCTCTGACCCGGCAGCGCATCCTGGATTCGCTGGGCCAGCAGGACTCGGTCTCGGTCTATGATCTGCCGCAACTGATCAACGATCTGGGAGAGGCCGGGTTTTCGACAAAGCAATATGAGGTCTGGCTGCAATCCGAGCTCGCGCGGCCCTTCTTTCTGGTCTCGATGGTCCTGATCGGCGCCGCCTTTACCATGCGCCACGTGCGTTTCGGGGGCACAGGCATCGCTGTGCTGACCGCCGTACTACTGGGCTTTGCCATGTATTTCATCCGTAATTTTGCACAAATCCTGGGGGAAAACGGACAATTGCCGGTCTACGTCTCGGCCTGGGCGCCACCCTTTGCGGCGCTGCTTTTGTCGCTGGGCCTGTTGCTGCACGCGGAGGACGGCTGATGCGGCACTTGCTACCCTTGTTGCTGTCCGGTGCGCTGATCCACAGCGCGCCAGCTATCGCCACAGCGCAGTCCGCGCCTGTACCAGGTGCCGGACAAGCGGCTGAATCGCAGGACCTTGCGGCCCTTCTGGTCGCAGACAAAATCTTTATCACTCCGGATCGCAAGCTGATCGCCGAAGGCAATGTCGAGGCGTTTCAGGGCGACATCAAACTGACGGCCAGCAGCATCATTTATGATCGTGAAACCGGTTCGCTCGAACTGCAGGGTCCGATCCGGATCGATCAGGAGGGCCGCACCACGATTCTTGCCGATTCGGCAGAACTGGACAACGGTATCCAGAACGGCCTTCTGATCGGCGCGCGTATGGTGTTCGACCAACAGACCCAGATCGCCTCGGTCGAGGCGCGCCGCGCCGCTGGTCGATACACGCAGCTCAGCAAGGTTTCGGCCACGTCCTGCCATGTTTGTGCCAACGGTCGTGCGCCACTGTGGCAGATTCGCGCCCGCAAGGTCACGCACGACCAGTTGGAGCGGCAGTTGTATTTCGAAGGCGCACAGTTCCGTGTGCTGGATTTCCCTGTCTTCTACTTTCCGTATTTGCGCCTGCCGGATCCAACACTGGAACGCGCGACAGGGTTTCTTGTACCGTCCATTCGAACCACATCGCAGCTTGGGACCGGCGTTCAGGTGCCGTATTTCTTCAAGCTCGGTGACCACAAGGACCTGACCCTGACGCCTTACCTGTCTTCGGGCACACGAACGCTGGGCTACCGGTACCGGCAAGCGTTCAAAACAGGCCGCATAAACATCGAAGGGGCCTACACGCGCGACGACATACAGCCGAACCAGGATCGCGGCTATCTGTTCGCAAATGGCTTTTTTCTCTTGAAGAACGACTTCCGGTTCCTGTTCAGCATCAACACCACGTCTGACGACGGCTATCTGGCGGATTACGGCCTGCCCAATTATGACCGCCTGCGCAGCGAAGTCGCGCTTGAGCGGATCAAACGGGATACGGCCTTCAGGACCAGCCTGATCCACTACAAAACGCTGCGTGACAGCGAAGATCAGGATGAAATCCCGTCGCGGATTTTCGACCTGAACTACCAGAAACGATACTTCCCCCAAAGTGTTGGAGGCGAAGTCCGCCTGTCTTTTCTCAGCCATGCATACGAGCGTACCAGCGATGCCGACGTCACCGGGCGCGATGTGGCGCGCGCCACCGTTGACGCCGAGTGGCTGCGCAGCTGGATATTCGCCACCGGATTACGGGCTGACGCTCAGTTCGGTGCGTCGGTGGACAGGTTCAACATCCGGCACGACAGCAATTTCGCAGATAACGTCAACCGGCTCACGCCTCGTGCGGCAATGACGCTGCGCTATCCGATGCAGCGCCGCGAAGCATCCGGTGCCTCGCAGGTGCTGGAACCCATCGCTCAGATCGGGTGGACCCATGTGTCGACCAATGACGTGCCGATTGACGAAAGCACATTTCAGGAATTCGATCAGGGTGATCTGCTTTCCCTGTCCCGCTTTCCCGCAGTCGACCGCCGTGAAGACGGGCCGACCGGCGTTGTCGGCGTCAACTGGGCCCGGTACGGCATCAATGGCTCACGTGCATTGGCAACGATAGGTCAGGTTTTCCGCGCCGATGCCGACCCGGCCTTCAACCTGACATCCGGTCTTCAGGGCACGTCTTCCGATTTGCTGATTGCCGGGCAGGTAGACACGGTCAAGGGCTGGTCCATTGGCGGGCGCGGCCTGATCAACGGCGATTTCAGTTTTGCAAAAGCCGAACTGCGTGGTCAATGGGCGCGCGGTGACGATGCAATCGTCGGCAGCTATGTCTGGCAGGAGCCTGACCCGGACGAGAACGTGGATGACGAAATCTCAGAATTCTGGGTGAACGGACGCTACAGAATAGACGAAAACTGGCTGACTCGCGCCGAAGCACGCTATGACCTCAGCGAAGACGAACCCATCCGGTACGGGTTTGGGCTGACCTATCAGAACGAATGTGTTCAGGTTAACATGAGCGTCAGCCGACGCTTCACATCAACATCAAGTATTGAGCCTTCGACGGAATTCGGGTTTACCGTTGCCCTGACAGGTTACGCCATCGACGGCGGCGGTAAGAAGTA
Organism: Ruegeria sp. CG4; assembly: GCF_056537185.1. Classification (NCBI taxonomy): domain Bacteria; kingdom Pseudomonadati; phylum Pseudomonadota; class Alphaproteobacteria; order Rhodobacterales; family Roseobacteraceae; genus Ruegeria; species Ruegeria sp. CG4. Next base: position 724,732 of record NZ_JBQFRB010000001.1, read on the forward strand.
CAAAAGATCATGCAGCTGATATCAGGTTTCTCAAGGTTTATTCGTTCCGGCTGGATCAGGCGGGCCACTCCGGCATTTGCCGCCGCGGTCATCGCACTTGCAGCCGGGCAGATCTCGGCCCAAAGCCTGTTCTCGCCGGCGATCCGCGTCAACCAGGACATCATCACATGGTACGAGTTGCAGCAACGCCAGCAATTGCTGACCGTTCTGGGCGTTCCCGGCAGTTCAGACCAAGAGGTGCGCGAAGCTTTGATTGAAGACAGCCTGCGCAATCAGGCCCTGCGCGATGCCGGCATCTCGGCAACACCCGAAGACATTGAGGTCGGTATCGACGAATTCGCATCCCGCGGTCAGCTGTCGTCCGACGAATTCCTCAATGCCCTCAAAAATGAAGGGGTCGATCGCGAAACCGTGCGGGATCTGGTCGCCAACCAGCTGGCTTGGCGCGAGTTCATCAGCACACGCTTTCTGTCCCAATCCCGCCCTTCGGAAGACGAGATCAACCGCGCACTGGGACAAGGCGGCAATGGCGGCCTGCAGGTTCTGCTGTCTGAAATCATCATCCCGGTGACCCCGCAAACTCTGCCTCAGGCCCAGGTCCTGGCTGACGAAATCTCGAAACTCGAAGGCTATGATGCTTTCTCTGCCGCTGCCACACAGTACTCAGCCGCCGCTACCCGTGATAATGGCGGCAGGCTGGAATGGCTGGGCCTGACCGACCTGCCACCGGCCCTGCAACCGGTGCTTCTGGGCCTCAAGAACGGCGAAATCACCGCACCGTTGTCGCTGCCCAACGCTGTCGCCCTGTTCCAGATGCGCGGCGTTCGCGAGGTTTCGACCGCCGCGCCCCGCTATTCCGAGATCGATTATGCCGCGTATTACCTGCCCGGCGGGCGCAGCGCGGAAACCCTGGCCCGGGCCAACAGGCTGAAGGAAGAGATCGACACCTGCGACGACCTTTATGGCATCGCGAAGGATCAGCCGGCTGCAGCACTGGATCGTGTCTCCGCGGCCCCGTCGGAAATCCCGCGAGATGTTGCGCTGGAACTGGCCAAGCTGGACAACAACGAGGTGTCGACAACGCTCACCCGCAACAACGGGCAGACCCTGATGTTCCTGATGCTGTGCACCCGCACCCTAGACCGGGGAGAGGACACGACGCGCCAGGACATTGCGAATGCCCTGACCCAGCAGCGCCTGCAAGCCTTTGCCGACAGTCTTCTGGAACAGATGAAGGCCGATGCGACCATCATCTCGCAATGACCGCCCCCATTGCGCTAAGTTGCGGGGAACCGGCCGGGATCAGCCCTGAAATCGCCGCTGGCGCATGGTCCCAATTGCGCGGCGCCTGCCCGTTTTTCTATATCGGCGACGCCGCACACCTGCCCAAAGGCACCCCGATCCACAAAATAAGCGCACCATCGCAGGCGCAAGCCGTCAGCGCCGAGGCCCTGCCTGTGCTGCACATGGAATTTCCCGCGCCCAACCGACCGGGCCATCCCGATCCGGACAATGCGCCGTCGATCATCGATGCCATTGAACTGGGCGTCAACCTCGTGCGCTCGGGCGAGGCTTCGGCGCTGTGCACCGCGCCCATTCACAAAAAGGCCCTGATCGACGGGGCCGGGTTTTCCTTCCCCGGTCATACCGAGTTTCTGGCGGCCCTCGCCGGTCAGGAACGCGCGGTGATGATGCTGGCCAGTTCCAATCTGCGCGTCGTGCCCGCCACGATCCACATCCCGCTGTCCCGCGTGCCGTCCGAACTGACGCCAGATTTGTTGCGCGACACCATTGCCATCACGGCTGACGGTCTGCGCCGTCAATTCGGCATCGCACACCCCCGTATCGCGGTGGCGGGCCTCAATCCACATGCTGGCGAAGGCGGCAAAATGGGAATGGAAGAACTGGACTGGATCGCGCCGCTTCTGAAAGGCCTGCCAACCAACGGCTACACCGTCACCGGCCCCCATCCGGCCGACACGATGTTCCACGCCGCCGCCCGCGCCCGATACGATGCGGCAATCGCCATGTATCACGATCAAGCCCTGATCCCGATCAAGACACTGGATTTTGACAAGGGCGTAAACGTAACGCTGGGCCTGCCCTTCATACGCACGTCGCCTGACCACGGCACCGCACTGGACATCGCCGGAAAAGGAATCGCCAATCCCACAAGCCTGATCGAGGCCCTGAAACTTGCCCAACAGATGGCACAAACCCCTTGATCCTTCACCTGGCCGAAAATATCCCCGCCGGAGGCAAAAAACCTCTGGCGCTTACCCACCAACCCGCGCCACGGTAATCGGATCATGAGCGCAATCGACACCCTCCCCCCTCTGCGCGAAGTCATCGCGTCACATCAGCTCTCGGCCCGCAAGTCGCTGGGTCAGAACTTTCTGCTCGACCTGAACCTGACCGCAAAGATCGCCCGTCAGGCCGGGGATCTGACCCAATGCGATGTGCTGGAAATCGGGCCGGGCCCCGGCGGACTGACCCGTGGCCTGCTGTCCGAAGGCGCGCGCAAGGTCGTCGCGGTCGAAAAAGATACGCGCTGTATCGCCGCCCTGAACGACATCGCTGCCGCCTATCCCGGCAAGCTTGAGGTGATCAATGGCGACGCTCTGGAAATCGACCCTCTGGCCCATCTGACCCCGCCGATTCGCATCGCGGCCAACCTGCCCTACAATGTCGGCACCGAACTGCTGGTCCGCTGGTTGACGCCGCCGGAATGGCCGCCGTTCTGGCAAAGCCTGACCCTGATGTTCCAGCGCGAAGTGGCCGAGCGTATCGTCGCCCAACCCGGAAGCAAGGCCTATGGCCGCCTCGCCATCCTGGCCCAGTGGCGGGCCGAGGCACGTATCGCCATGTCCCTGCCGCCCGGCGCGTTTACTCCGCCGCCCAAGGTTTCAAGCGCAGTGGTCCACCTGACCGCTCTGCCCGAGCCGCGTTTCCCGGCAAATGCCGCAACACTGTCCCGCGTGGTCGCCGCCGCATTCAACCAGCGCCGTAAGATGCTGCGCGCCTCGCTGAAAGGCGTGGCCCCGGATATCGAGGATCGTCTGCTGGCTGCTGGCATCCAGCCCACGGAACGGGCCGAACAGGTCCCTCTGGGAGCCTTCTGCGCGCTGGCGCGTGAAGTTTCCAAAGGCTGAAACAAAAAACCCCGGACGTAACCCGGGGCTTCTTCTCAACCGATACGAGCGCTTACTCAGCCGCTTCCGGCGCGTCGCCTTCACTTGAAGGCGCTTCATCCGCTGTTGCAGGCGCGGCCTTGGGCTTACGGCCCCGGGGCTTGCGCGCGGGTTTTTCCTTTTTCTCGGGCGTTTCGGCGACCGGCGCATCCTCTTTGCTTTCCGGCGTCTCGACCAGACCCGATTCCGGCGTTGCCTCCTCAGAACCGAAATCCATCACGTCGGGCTGCGGTGCCTCGGCCGGGTCTGCCTGGCGGGCAGCTTCACGTTCCTGACGTTCGGCGCGTTCGCGATCGCGTTCGGCCTGGCGCTCGCGATTCTGGCGCTCCTGCTCCTCGCGGCGCGCATCAATCTCGCGCTGCGCTTCGCTCAGCATGCGCAGATAATGCTCGGCGTGCTGCTGGAAGTTTTCTGCCGCCACGCGGTCGTTGGACAACTGAGCGTCACGCGCCAGCTGATTGTACTTATCAATGATTTGTTGCGGCGTGCCACGCACCTTGCCCTCGGGGCCTGAACTGTCGAAAACCCGGTTTACGACGTTACCACCAGAAGGGCGATTGCGGTTATTCTTGGCCCGCGAGCGGGATTTTGAAGATCTCATCTTATTTTACGTCAGCCTTGTCATTCGCTGTCGATCAACCCGTACCTTACGCTGCTCAGAGGCTTGTCCCGTACCGCGTCATCGACTTTTTTGGGCTTGGCGTCAGGGGTGCGCTGCAAAAGCGCCAGCCTCGCTGACTACTCTGAGTAAGCATGTCCTGCCCGCGCAGACAAGGGGTTTATCGGATATTTCGCAGCTTTTTTACTTTCGCAGGCGCATTTCAGCCTCAGTTTTCGGGCCTAACCCGGCATTCTCGCGACAATTACACGATCCCGCCCGTCCAGATCGGAAATGACACGGATTTCCGCCAGTCCGGCGGCGTCAAACAACGCGGACACATAGTTGGCCTGCGTCGGTCCGATTTCGACCAGAAGACGCCCGCCCCGCGACAGAAAATCCGGGGCTGATGACGCGATCCGGCGATAAGCATCTAGCCCGTCGCCCTCATCTGTCAACGCTAGTCGCGGTTCATGTTCGCGTACTTCGGGGGAAAGTTCCTCCATTTCGGAAAGCGAGATATAGGGCGGGTTCGAAACGATCAGGTCAAACATGCCATCAACCGCACCAAACCAGTCGGATTGCCAGACATCGATGCGGGCCTGCACCTGATGCTGCACCGCATTGGCGCTGGCCTGCAAACAGGCGGCTTCGCTGAGGTCGACACCAACCCCGGTTGCGCTGCGCCGCTCGGCCAGCAGCGTGATCAGAATGCACCCGGACCCGACCCCCAGATCTAGCACCCGGTCAAAAGGTTCGCTCAGGGCCGCTTCGATCAATACTTCCGTTTCGGGGCGCGGGTCCAGAACATCACGGCTGACGCGAAACCGGCGGCCGTAAAACTCGCGCTCTCCCAACAGGTGCGAGACCGGAACGCGTATGGCCCGAAGCGAGATCAGCTGGTCGTAGCGCTCAGCGATATCCGGCGACAGCTCCTCGGGCGCGATCAGGGTGACCCGGCTGGCTTCGATCCGGGCCGCATGAGCAAGCAACAGCCGCGCATCCCGAGCCGGATCTTCCACACCTGCCGCGCGCAGCCGGGCAGTTGCCGCCACCATCGCCTGCGCCGCAGTCTGCGCCCCGGTCATTGCGCCATCTCGGCCAGAAGCCGCGCCTGATCATCTGCGGTCAGCGCATCGATCACCTCGTCCAGATCGCCTTGCATCACCTGATCCAGCTTGTACAGAGTCAGATTGATACGGTGATCCGTCATGCGACCTTGAGGGAAATTATAGGTCCTGATCCGCTCGGACCGGTCGCCCGAGCCGACCTGACTGGCCCGATCCGCCGAACGCTCGCTGTCGATTCGCTGCCGCTCCAGATCGTAAAGCCGCGTTTTCAGTACCTGCATCGCAATCTCGCGGTTGCGGTGCTGGGATTTCTCGGAACTGGTTACCACGATGCCGCTGGGCAGGTGGGTGATCCGTACGGCCGAGTCGGTGGTGTTCACGTGCTGACCACCAGCACCGGAAGACCGCATCGTGTCGATGCGGATGTCACCCGCGTCAATCTGAATATCCACGTCCTCAGCCTCGGGCAAAACTGCCACCGTCGCCGCCGACGTGTGAATACGTCCGCCGCTTTCGGTTTCAGGAACCCGCTGAACCCGATGCACGCCGGATTCGTATTTCATGCGCGCAAAGACGTTGTCACCCTTGATATGGGCCACCACTTCCTTGATCCCGCCCAGATCGGAGGCTTGCTCCTCGATGATTTCGAACTGCCAGCCCCGCGCTTCGGCATAGCGCTGATACATGCGCAGCAGGTCTCCGGCGAACAAAGCGGCCTCATCCCCGCCTGTACCGGGGCGGATTTCCAACATCGCCGGGCGCGCATCCGCTGCGTCCCGCGGCAACAACGCCAGTTGTAACGCGTGCTCTGCGTCGGGAATACGTGCCTGCAACGCCGGGATTTCCTCCTCGGCCAGTTCCTTCATGTCGGGGTCGGCCAGCATCACCTTTGCCTCGGCCAGATCGGCCACGAGCTGTCGCCAGGTCATGATCTGATCAACCACCGGCTTGAGGTCAGAATATTCCTTGGCCAATGCCGCAATATCACCGCCCGACGCGCCATCTGCCATGGCCGCTTCGAGGTACTGGAATCGCTGAGTTATCTGTTCAAGGCGTTCTTCGGGGATCATGCGCGGGGTGTCTATCATCCGGGGGCTTTGGTCAAGGGCAAGCCTTGTGCTAAGCTGTTATTCATGAAACGGATCGTGCTTGTTCTTGCCCTCTGCGCGGCACCTGCCATGGCCGATGTGGTCGGCCCCGGCGGCAAGGTTCAGGATTGTTATTGCACCGATAAATCCGGCACCCGCGTCGAACTGGGAGAGATGATCTGCCTGCAGGTCGATGGCCGCATGTTCATGGCCCAATGCCAGATGTCACTGAACGTCCCCATGTGGCGCGAGGTGCAGGAGGGGTGCCTGTCCTCAGGGCTGCAACAAAGCCAACCACCGGTCGACACGAACCCGGTTTACCCCAAAATCTGAACGCCCGAACCGCAATCTGCCGTGAATGCGCAGGATGTCTCCGTCTTGCTGTGCCGTTGTGTAATCGGGAAACCCTAATGTCGGTGTTCGGGTGACATATGTCACCATTCCATCACCAACCGACCCGGCCAAAACCGTTGTCCGTGGAGCGGCCCTTGCAATAGTATCGAAACGCGCCAACCCGTCCGGACCGGTTTCAACCACACGCAACACGCCGCCTTTCATGTCCCGGTCCGTGTTACCAACCGGGGCGACATGCCATGTCATGGGATCGGACGGAGCCAGCCGAATGAAAGCCGCCAGTCCAACCAACAGCGCAACACAAAGCCACAGCACCATCTTTGTCATCCCGAACCCAACCCTTTGACAAACCCTAGCCGGATCGCGATGCGGGGCAATATGCGCCCCCGGTTATCGTGACGTCACACCGGGCAGGATGCAGATCAATTCAAACAACAGGTTCGCCGCTGTCAGCGCCGTGTTGCCGGACGGATCGTAGGGCGGCGAAACCTCGACCAGATCGCAGCCCACGACATTCATGCCGCCAAGCGCATGGATCAGTTGAAGCGCCTGCGGTGTGGTTAGCCCCGCAATCTCGGGTGTCCCGGTGCCGGGCGCATAGGCCGGGTCCAGACTGTCAATGTCGTAGGTGATGTAAACCGGATGATCCCCTACAGACTTGCGGATAAGCGAGCCGATCTCGGTCAGGTTCTGCTGCCACAATTCCCAGGCCGGATATTGGCGGAAACCCCATCCCTTCGCTTCAGTGAAATCGCTGGCGGCGTAGCCGGACCCGCGAATTCCGATCTGAAAGGTCTTGTCGGGAATGATCAGCCCCTCTTCGTAGGCGCGGCGGAAGACGGTGCCATGGGTCTCACGCTCGCCAAACATTTCGTCATTCACGTCCGCATGGGCATCCACATGCACCAGGGCGACCGAACCGTGCTTTGCCGCAATCGCGCGCAGGATCGGCAGGGTGATCGAATGATCGCCCCCCATCGCCACCGGGGTCACGTTCTGCGCCAGAATGCCGTCATAGCTGTCCTTGATGATCGTCAGACTGTCAGCCAGCGAAAACGTATTGATCGCCAGATCGCCGATGTCGGCAATCTGCAAACTGTAAAACGGCGCGGCGAATGTCGCCATGTTATAGGGCCGGATCATCGCGCTTTCACTTCGGATCTGTTTCGGCCCGAACCGCGTACCGGACCGCCACGAGGTGCCGATATCCATCGGAATACCCAAAACCGCCACATCCAGCCCTTCAAGCGAGGCCGCCTGCGGCAGGCGCATGAACGTGTTCGGCCCGGAAAACCGGGCCAGATCATTGCCGCTGATCGGTTGGTTGAAATCTGCCATGCCTGTTGTCCCTTCTGCCCGGTCATTCAATCAAGCAAATACCGGAAGTATGCCTAACCAAATGTTAAACCGGAGCCAGCTTGTTCCAGCCCAGCAGACAAATGATCTGCGTCGCCACATGCGCACCGGCAATCGCGGTGGCGCCGGAGGTGTCGAACGGAGGCGAAACCTCGACCACATCGCCGCCCTTGATGTTGATCCCGGCGATGTCGCGCAGAATGATCTGCGTCTGGATCGAGGTCAGCCCGCCCCAGACAGGCGTCCCGGTGCCGGGGGCAAAGGCAGGGTCCAGCCCATCAATGTCAAAGCTCAGGTAAACGGGACTGTCGCCCAGAATACCCTTGATCTTCTGCGCCACGGCGGCAGGGCCGGACTCATACACTTCGCGCGCGTCGATGATGTTGACGCCCAGCGTATCCTCGTTGTGTGTGCGAATCCCCACCTGAACCGAGCGTTTCGGGTCCACGATCCCGGACTTCACCGCCTTGTAGAACATCGTGCCGTGGTCCACGCGGGACATGTCGTCGTCGGCCCAGGTGTCCGTGTGCGCATCGAATTGCAGCAGCGATATCGGCCCGTATTTCTCGGCATAGGCCTTCAGAATTGGAAAACTGATGTAATGGTCCCCGCCCAGCGTGACCGAGGCGACATTCGCCTCCAGAATGGTGCGGATATGATCGGTCAACGTGTCGGGAAAGGCCGGGATGTTGGCATAGTCATAGGCCATGTCGCCATAGTCGACGATGGCCAGTTCGCTGAGCGCATCAAAGGGCCAGCCATAAGGCGCATCGGGCGATTGCAGGGCGCTGGCTTCGCGGATCGCGCGGGGGCCCAGACGGGTGCCGGGGCGGTTGGTGACGGCCTGATCAAAAGGTACGCCTGTCACGGCGATATCAACTCCGCTCAGGTCCTTGGTATACAGCCGCCGCAGGAACGAGGTCGCGCCCCCGAACGTGTTCTCGTAGGACAACCCCTTGAGGTCGGGATTGGTGAACGCCTCATCCACCTGGTTTTTTGCGTCTTCCAGTGCCATATCTTCTCCCTGTCAGCCCAGCGGCTGCGCCTTTTCCACGATCCGGGCAAAGAATGAGGCCCCGACCGGTGCGATGTCGTCGTTGAAGTTGTATTTCGGGTGATGCAGTCCTGCACCTTCACCCTGTCCCAGAAACAGATATGCGCCGGGGCGTGCCTGCAGCATATAGGAAAAATCCTCGGCCCCCATCTCGCGCCCGCTATTGGCCGTGACCCGGTCATCGCCGGAAACCTCGCGGGCGACTTCAGCCGCAAATACCGCCTTGGCGTCATCGTTAACCGTGGCTGGGTAACTGACGTCATAGTCCAGCCGCGCTTCGACACCGTAGGATACCGCCTGCCCCTGCACGATCTGCTCCATCCGCTCCATCACCATCTTCTGCACATTGGGATCAAAGGTGCGCACGGTGCCGTTTATATAGGCCGTGTCGGGAATCACGTTGTTCACGGTTCCGGTATGAATCTGCGTGACCGAAACCACCAGATCATCCAACGCGTAGTTGTTGCGGCTGACAATGGTCTGGATCGCCTGAGCGATACCGCAGGCCGCCATCACCGGATCGCGGGTTTCGTGCGGCATCGCGCCATGGCCGCCCCTGCCCTGGATATGCACCTCGAACGTGTCGACCGCCGCCATGATCGGGCCAGGCGTTGTGTGGAACGCCCCTTCGGCAATGCCCGGCGCGTTGTGCAGCGCATAGACCTGCGAGATGTCAAACCGGTCCATGATGCCTTCTTCCACCATCACGCCGGCTCCGCCGCCTTCTTCCTCGGCGGGCTGAAAGATCAGCGCAACCCGCCCCCGGAAATTCCGTGTCTCGGCCAGATACCGCGCGGCCCCCAGCAACATGGTCGTGTGCCCATCATGGCCGCAGGCATGCATCTTGCCCGGATTCGTCGAGGCATAGGCGACACCCGTCTCCTCCGTGATCGGCAGCGCATCCATGTCCGCACGCAAGCCAATGGTCGGCCCTTCACCCTTCCCGTTGATGATGGCGACCATGCCGGTTTTGGCGATCCCTTCGTGCAGTTCATCCACGCCGAACTCGCGCAGACGGTCCGCGACAAAAGCCGCAGTTTCATGGCATTCGAACTCCAGTTCCGGGATTTTATGCAGGTGCTGGCGCCATGCGGCCATATCGGCAGAGAAATCGGCAATTCGGTTCACGACGGGCATCGGGGGTGGACTCCTGATCCAAGCTGCGGGATGGATGCATCTGACACCGGAACAAGGGGCTTCGCAATGGCTGAAAATCCGCTGATCACCGACTCTGACGCTGGGATCGAGCGCTTGCTGGAAATCATGCGCCGCCTGCGCGACCCCGAATCGGGTTGTCCGTGGGACATTGAACAGGATTTCGCCACCATCGCCCCCTACACGATCGAAGAAGCCTACGAGGTCGCTGACGCCATCGAACGTGAGGCGTATGACGAGCTGAAGGGCGAGTTGGGAGACCTGCTGTTTCAATCCGTCTTTCACGCGCAAATGGCTGAAGAGGCTGGGCATTTCACCTTTCAGGACGTGGTTCGTACCATGTCGGACAAGATGGTCGACCGCCACCCGCATGTGTTCGGCGACGAGTCCCGCGATAAATCCGCCGAACAACAGACAGCGGACTGGGAAACCATCAAGGCGGCAGAGCGTGCAGGCAAGAAACAGAAAGGCGCGTTGGACGGGGTTGCGGCCAACCTGCCTGCCCTGCTGCGTGCCCATAAACTGCAAAAACGCGCCGCCCGGGTCGGATTTGATTGGCCCGATGCCAGCCACGTGTTGGCCAAGATCACGGAAGAGGCCGCTGAACTGGAAGAGGCGCGCGACAGCATGGATGCCGACGCGCTCGAGGACGAATTCGGTGATCTGCTGTTCGTGATCGTCAACCTTGGCCGCCACTTAGGCATCGAACCCGAGGCCGCCCTGCGCCGCACAAACGCCAAGTTCACCCGCCGCTTCGAAAAGGTCGAAGCCCGGCTGGCCGAACGCGGTAAGACGCCCACCCAAAGTGATCTGGCCGAGATGGATGCGCTGTGGGACGAGGTGAAAATCGAGGAACATCGCGCCAATGGCAAACTCCCGCCGGTAAGCGCAACAACCGGGGCCTGAAACAACTGGACAAGACACGCTCAGCTTGTCAGTGTCCGACCTTCACCACCCCCGGAGGCAGAGCATGACCGCCCGCAAGATCATAATCGACACCGATCCCGGACAGGACGATGCCGTCGCCATCCTGTTGGCGTTGGCCAGCCCCGAAGAGGTCGAGGTTCTGGGCATCACCGCCGTCGCCGGAAACGTGCCGCTGGAACTGACTGCCAAGAATGCGCGTATCGTCTGCGAACTGGCCGGTCACACCGAAGTGCCCGTTTATGCCGGATGCGACCGCCCGCTGAACCGCCCTCTGATCACTGCGGAACATGTGCACGGTAAAACCGGCCTGGACGGCCCTGTTCTGCCCGACCCGCAGATGCCGCTGGCGCAAGGACACGCGGTCGATTTTATCATCGACACCCTGCGTACACAGGCACCGGGGACCGTGACGCTTTGCCCGCTGGGTCCGCTGACCAATATCGCAACGGCGTTTCAGAAGGCCCCCGACATAGTCGACCGTGTTCAGGAAATTGTCCTGATGGGCGGGGCTTATTTTGAGGTCGGAAACATCACCCCAACGGCGGAATTCAACATTCACGTGGATCCGGAAGCTGCTGATATCGTGTTCAGATCCGGCAGGCCTATCGTCGTCATGCCGTTGGATGTCACTCACAAGGCACTTGTCACCAGACCCCGAAATGACGCCTTCCGTTCGCTCGGCAACAAGGTCGGCATCGCCGTGGCCGAAATGACAGATTTCTTCGAGCGGTTCGACATGAACAAATACGGCAGCGAAGGCGCTCCGCTGCACGATCCCTGCGTCACCGCCTATCTGATCCGTCCCGACCTGTTCAGCGGGCGTCACATCAATGTCGAGATTGAAACCCATTCGGAACTGACCATGGGCATGACCGTCGCAGATTGGTGGGGCGTCACCGACCGCGCACCAAACGCCACATTCATGGGCGATCTGGACGCTGATGGTTTCTTTGCACTGCTTACAGAAAGGCTGGCCCGGCTATGACCGCAGCACTCCGCCTCGCCCGACCGGACGACCTGGACCGCCTGATGACGCTGGTTTCCGCATTCCATGCCGAGACCGGAATTGAACAGGATGCCGACCAGCGGCGCGAAGCTCTGCGTCCCCTTCTGGAAGGAATCCCGCATGGCTGCATCTACCTGATTGGCCCCGGACGGGCGCCGCTGGGCTACATCATCCTGACTTTCGGGTGGTCGGTCGAGTTCGGCGGCATGGACGGCTTTGTCGATGAAATCTACATCCGCCCGGCCGTGCGTGGCCGCGGTATCGCATCCGAAGTACTGCACGATTTGCCCAAAGCCCTTGCCGAGGCCGGAGTGACGGCCCTGCATCTGGAAGTCGATCGCACCAATGACGCTGCGCAAAAACTCTACCTGCGCAGCGGCTTCAAGGCCCGCGACCGCTATATGCTGATGAGCAGAACGCTCTAGCGGCTTTCCCCGCGGAAGATCACATCGGGGTTATACATTTCCTGAACCGGGTCATCCTGAGACACCTGCATCCCTGTGATCGGGTAGGTATCGGGTCCTGCGCAGGCCGCAAGGAAGGATACGGACAGGGCCGAAACCATCAGAAGGAATTTTGATACAGACATCGTGAGCTCCTTTCTGCAATGCAATCAGGATAACTCATGTTGAGACACCGCCGTTAGGAACAAGTTCACACATAACGATATAATACTCGGCCATTTTCCGCCGATATGTCTGTTTTCGCGGTCTTTTGACCAGAATATTCACTGCTAGAGCATTGATAACCATAAACGATCCAGCGATCGGACTTTTCGAGCGTTTTCCTAATTTCGTCTCGGATTTTTTGAATATTTTCTGTCCTCGCATCCCGAAAGTTATACCTACGCGATAAAGCGTGGCCACTTCTCACAACCTGAGAGCAATGCTGAGAACAGAGAACTTCGCGGCCTTTTGCCAGATTACGTGACCAATCCAAAACTTGGGAATACCAATCAACACAAATCCAGACAGGTTGAATTGCACTTCATAGTATAGCGGATCAGATACTTGCTTACCGGCACCTCGGGAAGACTGCAGGAAGAGAGGTTCTATTTCAGGAACTTCCTTCGCGAATATCGATAGGGCTTCCCGGCGGTTGACATCCACCGACTTGTTTCAGAGATTGGCCCTGCGGAAAGTTTGCCACAGGGGCGCTTTACGTGGCCAAGAACTAGGGCGCTGATCCGAATAGTCTGCGCCCGCGAATGGGCAAATCGCCTTCGCAGTCGGTTCTCGATTCAAAATCGAAACCAGGACTGAGAAATGATAAAAAAAACTACAAAAAATCCGAAGCGAAAAGCACGCCCAACAAAACGGCCGATGCTACTATTGCAATCAACCGATGTGGTCCGGCTCGTCAATACAGTTTGAGCAGTTTCATTCCATTTCTGAGCGCAAAGCGCGATGGTTCCAATGTACGGCGGAACACTTGCTCGCGGCGTCCGATGGCGGACCCACCTCAACATCAAACATCGTCGCGGCCTGCAGATTCTGTAACTGTAACCGACATCGGTCAAAGCAACCGCTTACACCGGAAGCTTACAGGCAAAAAGTTCTCAGCCAATTGGAACTGGGGCGTTGGATGCGATTGAATTAACGGAACACCTAGCCAAGCCGTATCAGATAGCAGAGTTCGCCAAAACGGGGCTACTGTCGAAAAGACCCACGCTGGCGTAAGGCGCTGACAAAAACTGTGGTTTCAGACAAGCTACGTAAACCGGATACCAAGAAAAATCACACGACATTGGTCTCGTTGTCAGAATTACTTCTATCTTCGAAAGCTTTACCTCTCGAGAATTCATCCCAACGTCCGTTAGTTACGAAACCTCCAATCCCTCAGCCCGCTAGTATGGCGAGCCAATGATTATTCTGGCGGCACCTCTTATAGGTGTTAGCTTGGGGTTTCAGTTGCTGGACCTGTTTCCCCAAGCACATACCGAAAGGCTCCGACTCAGCGCAGGATCGATGCTCCGGCATATTCCGCGACCTCACCCAGTGACTCCTCGATCCGGATCAACTGGTTGTACTTGGCCAGCCGGTCCGACCGCGCGAGCGAGCCGGTTTTGATCTGACCGCAATTGGTTGCAACCGCCAGATCAGCGATGGTTGCGTCCTCGGTCTCGCCCGAGCGGTGCGACATCACATTGGTGTAGCGTGCGCGATGCGCCATATCGACAGCGCGCAGGGTCTCGGTCAGCGATCCGATCTGGTTTACCTTGACCAGCATCGAGTTGGCGCAACCGCGCTCGATCCCTTCGGCCAGACGCGCCGGGTTAGTTACAAACAGATCATCACCCACCAACTGTACCTTGTCGCCGATCATGTCGGTCAGAGCTTTCCAGCCGTCCCAGTCATCCTCGGACATGCCGTCTTCGATCGAGATGATCGGGTAATCCTTGACCAGCGCCGCCAGATACTCGGCATTTTCCTCGGACGTCAGCGAGATATTCTCGCCCGACAGGACGTATTTGCCGTCCCTGTAGTATTCGGTTGCCGCACAATCCAGCGCCAGGTGGATTTCCTCGCCCGGCTTGTAGCCTGCCTTTTCGATGGACTGCAGGATGAAATCCAGAGCCTCGCGGGTGGATGCAATATTGGGGGCAAAGCCGCCCTCATCGCCGACACCGGTGGCCAGACCAGCGGCTGACAACTCGCGTTTCAGCGTGTGGAACACCTCGGACCCCATGCGCACGGCTTCGCGGATATTCGCGGCCGAGGTGGGCATGATCATGAATTCCTGAATGTCTATCGGGTTGTCTGCATGTTCACCGCCGTTGATGATGTTCATCATCGGTACAGGCAGAACACGGGCCGAAGTGCCGCCCACATAGCGATACAATGGCTGCGTGGTGAAATCCGCCGCGGCCTTGGCAGTCGCCAGCGAGACACCCAGGATCGCGTTTGCGCCCAGACGGCCCTTGTTTTCGGTCCCGTCCAGTTCGATCATCGCCTGATCGATCGCCACCTGCTCTGTCGCGTCATAGCCCACCAGTTCTTCCGCGATCTCACCGTTCACGGCGGCGACGGCTTCCAGAACGCCCTTGCCCATATAGCGCGACTTGTCGCCATCGCGCTTTTCCACCGCTTCATAGGCGCCGGTTGATGCGCCAGAGGGCACAGCGGCGCGTCCCATGGTGCCGTCTTCCAGGATCACGTCCACTTCGACCGTCGGGTTGCCCCGGCTGTCCAGAATTTCACGTGCATGGATGTCGATGATGGTGCTCATAAGGCCCGTCCCTGTGGCTGCGTTCAGTTGCACGCCTCATACCATCAACGGGTGAAAAGTAAACCGGTCATGTTATCGCTAACACATCGATCAGGTGGCCTTTAGGGCTAACAGCACCCTGTTTGCGCCAACCTGCGACGATCCGTCAGGCCGCAACTGCAATGGCACGCGCCAGCCGGCGCTCGCGAACAAAGGTGTAAAGGCCGGAACCCATGATCAGCATGGCACCGGCCAGTGTCATTTGGTCGGGGCGCTCGCCGAACATCAGCATCCCCGCCGCAATCGAGAAGACAAGGCGGGTGTACCGGAATGGCGTCAGGGCCGACGCCTCACCGATCCGCATCGCGGTTACGATGCCATAATATCCCAGAACGCCAAACCCGATCGCGCCAAGATAAGGACCGATCTGCGCCGTTTGCAGCGGAATGACCGGTTGAGCCGAAAACACCATCAGAACCGCACCGGCAAACGCCACCGCGATGTAGGCCTGCAGCGCCACAACAGATGACGCAACGCGAACATCAAGTTTCCGCGTGATCAGATCCCGCGCCGCAATGGCAATCACGGTTGCCACGACAAACAGGGACTCGGGCTGGAAACCTTCAAGTCCGGGACGAATGATCATCAGAACACCGATGAAGCCAACGCCAATCGCGCTCCACCGCCGCCTGCCTACCTGTTCCCCAAGAAACAGCGCCGCCCCCATTGTCACCGCAAGCGGCATCGCCTGGAACACGGCTGCAACTGTGGACAGGTCGACAAGCGACAGGGCGGTAACAAAGGTCAGTGCCCCCACCGCTTCGGTCGCGGCACGGGCCAGAGGCAACGGCTGCCACGCCACCGGATCAAAGATGCGCTTGCGTGTGGCCAAAGACATCAGCACGAAGACAAGGCTGCAAAACAGCCCCAGAACAATCATGATCTGGCCGGTCGAAACACTGGTCGACAGATGCTTGATGAACATGTCTTCAAGCGAAAAGGCCGCCATCGAGCCAATGATCAGCAATATGCCGTTTACGTTGTTCATGCGCGTGTCCGTTTGGGTGGGCTGAAAAAATCTGAGCCTGTGAGTCACCAAAACCGGAACATTCGCGACGTCGCAAGCCGGATTACGACAGGTTTAATGAATTGATTTGAAGCGACCAATCGCTTTTCGTGATAGGTCAGTCCTGTTCCAGCGGCACACCATACAGTTCCAGCCGGTGCCCTTTCAGCTTGTAGCCTAGCTTAGCGGCAATCTTTTCCTGCAGTGCCTCGATCTCGGGATCAACGAACTCGATCACCTCGCCCGACTGCATGTCGATCAGATGATCGTGGTGATCGCGCTCGGCGTCCTCATACCGCGCGCGTCCGTCGCCGAATTCCAGCCGCTCCAGTATTCCCGCCTCTTCGAACAATTTGACGGTCCGGTAGACTGTTGCAATGGAAATGCCGGAATCAACGGCCGAGGCGCGCGTGTACAGTTCTTCGACATCCGGATGGTCTTCGCTTTCCTCCAGCACCTGGGCAATTGTGCGGCGCTGCCCCGTCATGCGCAGCCCTTTGGCTTCGCATCGGGTGATGATCGTATCCGGCATGATGACCCCCAGATGTGTTCGGGTTTCTGTCTTAATACGTCTGCACGGCGCGCGCCACAGGTGATTTTCCAGCGCGCCCTAGACTGCTGACCGCAGGTCAGCCCAGACCGGCAGATGATCCGACGCAATATGCGCCGGCCGCGCGTTATGTACACCGTGCAGCATTGCCTCAAGGCCGCCGCCCAGCGCGATTCGGTCCAGCGCGCCCAGGGGTTGCGCCGCCGGAAAGCTTGCGACCGGAGGCAGAAACCGCATGCCCGGAACCAGGTGATCCAGCACGGGCTGACGCGACCATTCGTTGAAATCCCCCGCCCAGACAGTCGGCATACTGTTCTGCCCCGCATCGCTGCGCCTGAGTTGCGTCAGCTGCTGGCGGCGGGATGCAGGCAGCAGGCCCAGATGCATCCCCATGACCCGAAGCGGACCGATCTGAGTGTCAAATTCCACCTGAACGGCCCCGCGCGGCTCCAGCCCCGGCAACTCGTGATGGGATGCGCTGCGCACCTGTATGGCGTCACCCCGCCAGATTACCGCGTTGCCGTGCCAGCCCAGGCTGCCCGCGCCGCCCAGATCGACAATGTTCCAGCCAGCTTCGTCCAGCATGAAATGCGGCAGCGCCGCAGGCCGGGGCGGCAGACGTTTGTCGGCCTCCTGCAAAACCACGATATCCGCTTTCATTCCCTCCAGAACCTGAAGGATACGCTGCGGCTGGCGCCGAAGGTCCAGCCCGACGCATTTCTGAATGTTGTAGCTGGCAAGTCGAAGGGTCGGCGAACGGGTCATGGGCTTCCGGTTGTCGTAGACCTCTAAGATTGCGTCGCCCGTTCCCGTGTGCAACCCCGGAATACTTGTTTTTCGGTGCAATATCCGCGCAGTTCAAATCATTGGCGAAATGCACGCTATTGACTATTTGTGCAGCGGATTGATGTTACTTCGGGGTAAAACGGGATGGCAATGCCGGACACAGACAAGAAGAAACGCCTCGAAGGTCGGTCGCTGCTTGTGGCCATGTGGGGCAACCTGTTCATGGCCGGGGCCGGTATTCTGGCCGGTATCCTGTCAAACTCCAATGCCATCATGATGGATGGCCTGTTTTCATTGATCGGTTTCGGCTCTGCCGTTCTGGGCCGCCGGATCAGCCAGCGCGTCGGCGCAGGACCCGACAAGCTGCGTCCTTTCGGATATGCGGCGGACGAGGCCATCTTCTCCACCTTCCGTGCCCTGTCACTGCTGGGGCTTGTCCTGTTCGCCATCACAAACGCAATCAAGAACATCTACAGCTATCTCAGCGGCATTGATCCCGAGCCGCTGAATTTCGCGCCGATGTTCGTTTATTTCGCGACGATCGGGGCCACCTGTCTTTTCCTCTGGGCTTTTCATCACTTCACCTGGCGAAAGACCGGAAAGAACAGTTCGATCCTGCGTCTGGAGGCCCGCGCTTCGCTTTTCGATGGCATGATCACCGCCGCCGCCGGACTGGGTCTGGGCGCCATCTACCTATTCCGCGATGGCCCCCTTGCGCCCATCGCTCCGATCGGGGACTCGATCATCGTTCTGGTGCTCTGTCTGCTGGCTGTCGGTACCTATTTTCGCGAGTTCCGGGGCGGTTTGGGAGAACTGGCGAATGTCACCGCAAACCCCGAACACCTGGCGACCGCGCGCCGGGCCCTGCGCGAAGCCATCGCCGAAGACGGCGGAACCTTGCGGGACATGTCCGTGACAAAACAGGGGCGCAGCTTTCTGGTGACAGTCTACTATGATCCGGGCCGCCCCGTCACTGCAGACGAAATCGACACCCTGAACCTGCGCATGATCAGCGATTCACGAACCGCGCTGCCTGAATCGGATGTGCTGCTTTTGGTCACCCAGTACCAGCGGCGCTGGCCGGACACGATCAACCCGTATCAGGCGACACCCTAGCCTCTGCGCTCACGTGCCACAGAAGGTCGCCCGGACCACTTCATTCTCGGTCGGGGGCCGCATCAGGTCGGCCGCATCGGGCTGATCCAAGTATGGGTTCGCCAGTACCTTGTTCAGACTATGAAACGGCGCGTAGTCCCCTTTTACGGCGGACTGAATCATCTGTTCGACACGGTGATTGCGCGGGATGAAAGCCGGATTGGCCATTGCCATAACGCTTTGCGGGTCTGCCTCGCGTGCCAGACGCGCGCTCCATCCTTCGGCCCAGGCGTCAAACGCCTCGCGTTCGGTGAACTGGTCCCGTGCCGTATCGCTGCCCAGCGCGCGGAAGGTATTTGTGAAATCGGCGCCGTTCTGGGCCATCCGCGTCAGCAGATCGGAAATCATCTCAAGATCCCCTTCCTCTGCCGCTGCAAGCCCGATCTTGGTCCGGAACCGGCGCAACCAGTTCGCCTGCAGCAGCTCGGGCATGGCGTGCACGATCTCCGTTGCCTCCTCGACGGCGGCTTCCTTGTCCTCCATCTGCTGGATCAGCGATGTGGCCAGTTGCGCCACATTCCAGACGGCAATCTCGGGCTGGTTGGAATAGGCATACCGCCCCATCCGGTCAATCGAACTGTAGACCGTGTTCGGATGATAGCTGTCCATGAAGGCACACGGCCCGTAATCGATGGTCTCTCCGGCAACCGAGCAATTGTCGGTGTTCATCACCCCGTGAATAAACCCCACGCTCATCCAGCCCGCGATCAGTTGCGCCTGCGCGTCGACAACCGCACGCAGCAGGCCCATAGGGCCGTCTGCGTCGGGATAATGGCGCGCAATCGCATAGTCCGTCAGTCGTTTCAAACTGTCCAACTGCCCGCGCGCGGCAAACACCTGAAAGGTACCCACCCGCAGATGGCTTTGCGCCACACGGGTCAGAACCGCGCCGGGCAACGGACCTTCTCGCAGAACAACCTCACCTGTTTCCACTGCCGCCAGCGCCCGGGTCGTCGGGATGCCCAGCGCGTGCATGGCTTCGGACACCACGTATTCGCGCAGCACAGGACCCAGCCAGGCGCGTCCGTCCCCTTGCCGCGAAAACGGGGTCGGTCCGGACCCTTTCAACTGAATGTCCCGGCGCACCCCATCCGTGCCGACCGTCTCACCCAAAAGTACGGCGCGGCCATCGCCCAGTTGCGGATTGTAGTGCCCGAACTGATGCCCGGCATAAAGCTGCGCCAACGGTTCGGCCCCTGCGGGCACGGTGTTTCCTGCAAAGGCCTCGGCCATCTCCTGCACATCACCTGCGGAAATTCGCAGAACCTTGGCCAGATCGGCATTGAACGCGATCATCTGCGGTGCACGAACGGGAACCGGCGCCTGTCGCGCAAAAAACGAATCCGGCAGCCGGGCGTAGGAATTGTCAAAGGGGATCGTCATGGTCATGCGCCAAACATATGGCCTGTGCCTGCGATTGCCATAGCGGATTGCGCCATCCCGTGCATAATTGCCCCGAACATCCGAGGATCAAATGAGCGCACAAGAGATCATCAATCACCTGCAAATGCAGCGCCACCCTGAAGGTGGCTGGTTCCGCGAAACCTGGCGCGCCAGAAATTCAGGCCGCGCTACTGGAACCTGCATCTATTTCCTTCTGCAGCAAGACGAAAGCAGCCACTGGCACCGTGTCGATGCCACGGAAATCTGGCTTTACCACGCCGGCGCGCCGTTGGTCCTTTCGCTGAGCGCAACCAGCCACGGCCCGGCCACCGACCACCTGCTCACCCCCGATCTGTCTGAGGGTGAGCCGCAACTGATCGTGCCGGAAAACCACTGGCAATCCGCCCGCAGCACCGGCGCCTATACATTGGTCAGTTGCACGGTCTCGCCGGGGTTTCAGTTCGAAGGCTTCGAACTGGCCGAACCCGGCTTCGACATCCCGCGCGGCTGACCTCATGGATCACCGCGCGCTCGTCTCTTCCATCCCGGCAGACACAAAGGACCGTCTGCAAACACGCTCGGACATCTTCGGGTTGAAACATCTTCTGATCTATCTTGGGGTTCTGACTGCTACCAGTGCCGGCATCGCTGTACAAATTCCGTTCTGGCCCGTTCTGCTCTTGCCGCAGGGCATTCTTCTTGTCTTCCTGTTCACGCTCAGCCACGAATGCACCCACAAAACCCCGTTCCGGACCGGATGGCTCAACGACGCGGTCGACCACGTGGTCTCGGTTCCCATCGCGCTGCCCTTCACATGGTTTCGCTTTTTCCACCTGGCCCACCACAAATGGACCAATCACCCGCAGAATGACCCCGAGCTCGACGGCAAGCCCCGCCCGGACAACTGGCGCAGCCTTGCGGTCTACCTCAGCGGCTGGCCCTACTGGTCCGGCATGGCACAGGTGATGTTCCGAAACGCTTTCGGCAGGATCGACGCGCCCTACCCGCCCGCCCGCCAGCATCGCGCAATCCGGGCCGAGGCGCGCTGTCTCCTGTCCCTCTACACCCTCGCGGTCCTCAGCCTTTTGTTTTCCCCAACCCTCTTCTGGCTGTGGATCCTTCCGGTTCTGATCGGCCAGCCATTCCTGCGTCTCTACCTGTTGGCCGAACACGGCCTCTGCCCGCCCGTCGCCAACATGCTGGAAAACTCGCGCACCACCTTTACCAACAGGCTGATCCGCTTTCTCGCCTGGAACATGCCCTACCACGCGGAACACCACGCGTTTCCGAACGTCCCGTTCCATCAGTTGCCCGAACTGCACCGCTGGACACAGGCGCATCTGAAGTCCACGTCAAACGGCTATGCCGAATTCACCTCGGACTACGCCCAAAGCCTTAGCCGTTAGGATCCGTTCTTCATCTGGCCCCAAATATCCCGGGGTGAGGCCGCAAGGCCGAGGGGCAGCGCCCCTTACCCGCCAACCGCGACCCCAGGGGACGGCGAGGATACAATCCCGCCTCCCACCAACGCCTTGACCCCGGTTGTTCCCGGGCACGAGGTCGGCAGCCCCCGCGCGACGCGCACGGCGAGATAGGCAAAAGCCTGCGCCTCCAGCATGTCGCCATCCAGTCCGACGGCCTCGACCGGTTCGACCGGACAATCCAGCGACACACTCAGCATCTTCATCAGCACCGGATTGCGCCGTCCGCCGCCCGTAACCAGCACCCGTTCGGGCGGTTTTGGACAATGTTCCATCCCCTGCGCCACACCGGCCGCGCACATCCCGGTCAGGGTTGCGACCGCATCCGCATCCGCATCGCAGAGCTCTCTGACCAGTTCAATCATCTCCGCAAAATCGTTGCGATCCAGTGATTTCGGCGGCATACGGGCAAAGAACGGCTCGGCCAGAAACAGCTCAAGCGCGCCGGTCTCCACCGAACCGCCCCGCGCCACGGCCCCGTCCCGATCCATTGGCAAACCCAACCTCGCCTGCATCAGATCGTCAACCGGCGCATTGGCCGGACCCGTGTCAAAAGCCAGCAGCGCGCCCGGCGCCTCTGGCCCGGCACAGGCCGGATCCACATAGGTCAGGTTGCCGACCCCGCCAAGGTTCAGGAAACACAGTGGCCGGGTCGCGCCAATCCATTTGGCGCAGGCAAAGTGAAAGAACGGTGCCAGCGGCGCCCCCTCGCCCCCCATCGCCACGTCGTCGCTGCGGAAATCCCAGACCACCGGCAAGCCCAGCGCCTGCGACAGGCCAACGCCATCGCCAACCTGCAACGTCCCTTGTGTTTTCGGCGCATGGGCCAGGGTCTGTCCGTGAAACCCGATAACGTCCACCTCTTCGAACTCTGACAGAAGCTCGGCATGGGCGCGGGTCACCAACTCCTCCGCTGCGTCGACCTCGGGGCCGTGCCAGCGTCCCAGCGCCCTGCGCAACAGCGTGCGTTCCTCATCCGAATAGGCGCGGTACAGGCTTTCCCCAAACCCGAGAATCTCGCGCCCGTCCGTTACCACTACGGCGGCATCCACCCCGTCCAGGGAAGTTCCGGACATGGCGCCCAAAGCTCTGACGGACCCGTTTTTCTTGATGGCCTGCCCCACCCTTGTCTCTCCTGCAACTTCATTCTGCGCCTGAAATCCCGGCGTCAGGCTCAACCTGCCCATGTATAGCCGTACAAAGCAAGTCGCATGGAATTCGCCGATCACAAGGCAACCGGAATCGTTGCCTCAAATCTATATCCAACCCGGCACCGCGATCTGACTGTGCGGGATTTGCGAAAAAGTGACGGAGTATGGCAAGTTACAACCATATGGAAACCAGAACACCCGAGTCATTACCTGATGCAGCGACCGGACACCCCCGAGGGCACCAATCCGATTGAGGCCCGCAACTACCAGCTGATTTTCTGGTCAGGCGCGCTGGCGACGATCGGCGGGCAACTGGTCAACCCCCGGCTGGTTCTGCCATTCCTCTATCTTGCGCTTGGTGCCCCCACCTTCGTTGCAGGGCTGCTGCTGCCGTTTGTCACCGGCGCAAGGCTGATTGCAGAAATCTTCGTCTCGCCCTTCATCAACCGCGTGACGCGCGCGAAAGTGGCGGTCTATATCCCAAACATCCTGACCGGGGCCATCCTGGCCGTCGTGGCGTTGTTTGCCACCAACCTGCCACAGATCATGGTGGTCGCATTGTTCCTGATCACCGCGATCATCATGGGCCTGTGTCAGGGGATCACCAGCCTTGGCACCAGCCAGATCTACGGCGTGTCGGTTCCCAAGGCCAAGCGTAACCGGATGGTCTTTGCCCAGGCCACGATCTCGGGCGTTCTGGCCATTGTGATCGTCTGGATCACCAAGGATCTTCTGGCCTCAGAAGAACCCCTGCAACGCCATATCGTCGTCATGTGGTGCGGTGTTGTCGCGATGTTTGCCGCCGGTATCAGCTTTGCCGGAGTCCGCCTGCTTGAGGAAGAACACGCTGCCAAACCCGCACCGGCACAAAAGCCCAAACCCCTCGCCGAGCTTGCCACCGGCTTCAAAACCGGCATGGCCCTGGGCTGGTATCGCAAATTTCTGACCGCCCGTATGATCTTCATCTCGGTGGAACTGGCCATGCCGTTCTACACCATCCACGCGGCGACCTACCATGTGGGCACCAAACACT
This sequence comes from Ruegeria sp. CG4, assembly GCF_056537185.1. Taxonomy (NCBI): domain Bacteria; kingdom Pseudomonadati; phylum Pseudomonadota; class Alphaproteobacteria; order Rhodobacterales; family Roseobacteraceae; genus Ruegeria; species Ruegeria sp. CG4. The sequence goes on from NZ_JBQFRB010000001.1 coordinate 748,343, forward strand.
CGCTCAGCTACTTCGTCATGGCCGCCAGCGCAGGTGTCGTGATCGGCTCGGTCGTCTGGGGCTGGCTCAGCGGGCGCATATCGGTCAAGCCGGTCATGTGGCTGGGGTGCCTGATTTCGATGATATCGGCCATTCTGGCGCTGGCGTTCACGATGCTGGGTTACGCACAGAACGTCTGGCTCTACGCGCTGGTGATCCTGCTGCTGTCCGTCGGAGGTAATGGCGTGATCTACGGTCGCTACCTCTATCTGATCGAGTTGACCGAGGAAAAGGAACGTCCCTACCTTGTCGCGCTGGGGGACGTGATTGCCGGATTGGTCGGCATCGTGTTCGCCGCCATTCTTGGCGCCGTGGCCCATCTGCATGACCCGGTCACGCCCATTTTCGTGCTGGCGGTGCTGAACCTGATCGCAATGATATACGCGTTCAGCCTGCCACCGGTCGACCAGTCACCTGAACCGAAAGACCCCTAGGCATCGATCTCAGCGAAAAAGGTGCCTTTCCCTTACCCATCCCGCCGCCTATACAGTGCCCCGCAACATCAACCCCGAGGGCACGATATGAACTACCACCCCAAATCGGATTTCATCGCCACGATGATCGAGCGCGGCTTTCTCGCCGACTGCACCGATTATCAGGGCCTTGACGACGCGCTGATCAGCGGGGTGCAAACTGCCTATATCGGATATGACGCCACGGCGCAGTCGCTGCACGTGGGTCATTTGATGAACATCATGGTTCTGCGCTGGCTGCAAAAGACCGGCCACAAGCCGATCACCCTGATGGGCGGCGGCACGACCAAGGTGGGCGACCCCTCGTTCCGCTCGGACGAGCGCCCTTTGCTGGGCCCCGAACAGATCGACGCCAATATCGCGGGCATGAAGCAGGTTTTCGCCAAATACCTGTCCTATGACGACAGCGAGACCGGCGCGCTGATGCTGAACAATGCCGAATGGCTGGACGGTCTGAACTACCTCGATTTCCTGCGCGATATCGGGCGGCATTTCTCAGTCAACCGGATGCTGAGCTTTGAATCGGTGAAATCACGCCTGGACCGTGAACAATCGCTGTCCTTCCTCGAGTTCAACTACATGATCCTGCAGGCCTACGACTTCCTCGAGCTGAACCGCCGCTATGGCTGCGTTCTGCAGATGGGCGGTTCAGACCAGTGGGGCAATATCGTCAACGGCATAGACCTGACCCGCCGGGTTCTGGATCAGGAGATCTACGGCCTGACCACACCGCTGCTGACGACCAGCGATGGCCGCAAGATGGGCAAGTCGCAGGGCGGCGCGGTCTGGCTGAACGGTGACATGCTGAGCGCCTACGAATTCTGGCAGTTCTGGCGCAACACCACCGACGCAGATGTGGGCCGCTTCCTTAAAATCTTCACGGAACTCCCTGTCGAGGAATGCAACCGCATGGGCGCGCTGGCCGGGTCCGAGATCAACGAGGCTAAAATCCGTCTCGCCAATGAGGTCACCACCCTGCTGCACGGGGCCGACGCCGCCGCGACGGCAGAAGCCACCGCCCGCGAGGTGTTCGAAAAAGGCGGTGTCGGAGGTGATCTGCCTACCCTAACCCTCAGCGTGGATGAACTGGGCGACGGCATGTCCATCGTGCAGATCATCGTGAAATCCGGTCTGGCAAAATCGGGCAAGGAAGCCAAACGCCTGATCGCCGAAAACGGCGCCAAACTGGACGACGCACCGTTGACGGATGCGGGCCTGATGATCGACGCAGGTGCGCTGTCTTCACCGATTAAGCTGAGCGCCGGAAAAAAGCGTCACGCGCTGGTGCAGCTGGGCTGAACACAAATACAATTCTTCGAAGCGGCCACCTGACCGGTGGCCGTTTTCGTTTGACCGCCAAGCTTAACCATGGGCGGAGCGCCAGCTAAGTGGACAAGGTCGCAAGTCTGGAAAAGAAACTCTGGATTTGCAGGAGGAAAAACAGGCTGACAAAAGGCCTTACATCCCAGTGCAAAGGACGTACCCGAGCCAGAATTTGCGAAAAACTGCAGTTTCGGCGATAGTTTTGGTTAAGCCAAAACCAAGGGAGGGGCTTCCGGTGTTTCAAAGTCTCCAATTCACGCTCGCTTTTTTGTGCGTTGCCTTTGCTGGTTCCGCCAACGCTCAAATTTATGGCCATGAGTTCGAAGGCAGCCAGTCTCCGATCCGCGAAGGGGAACAACCCGTTATCCCTCTGGACACCGAGGACCCAACCTACAATGCATGGCGCACCACCCTGCCGAGTTTTGAAGGAGAGCGGGAAGGACGAGAGCCCGGACTTGTCGACCCTCAGCGTTTCTTTGGTCAAGGCTATGCGCAGCTTCCAACGTTTTTGCACCAACCTCTGGCCTTCACGCCCGGCGATCTTGCAGCGGCAGAAGTCGACGTCGCGATCATGGGGGCATTTACGGATATGGGCAGCGGCGCACGCGGCGCCTCACGCGGGCCAAACGCAGTACGCAACTCATCAATCTACCTCGGCTACGGGGCGCGGCAGCCACACATGCACGTCATGGTGGACCCACTTCAGGACATGACAGTCGTCGACTACGGCAACGCCCCGAACGACATGATGAGCACCGAGCGCACAATTCACGCGGTTCGCTCGTTTGTTGGTCAGGCAGCGGCGGTACAACACGCCGACGGCAGCCATGTGATACCTTTTGTCGTAGGTGGCGATCATTCACTAATGTATCCGAACGTAGCAGCCATGACGGACGTTTACGGCAAGGGTAACGTCGGCGTTGTTCATTTCGACGCACATTACGATGCCGGGAAATACAGTTTTGGGCACCTGATCAATCACGGTATGCCAATTTACCGGTTGATCGAAGAAGACCTAGTTGAGGGCAAGAATTTCATTCAGGTGGCTTTGCGCGGATATTACCCGGACGAAAAAGCGTTTGAATGGATGCGCACGAACCAGTTCCGCTATCATACCATGGCCGAGATCGAACATCGCGGCTGGGACGCGGTTATGGAAGACGTCATTGCCGAGGCAAATGACGGACCGGAGTATATTTTTATCTCTTTCGACATCGACACTTTTGACCCGGCATTTGTCCCCGGCACGGGAACGCCCGAACCTGGCGGCCTGATGCCGCGCGAGATCTTTCCGATAATTCGACGTCTCTGCGCCGAGTCAAATGTGATTGGGTTCGAAATTGTCGAACTGGCTCCGTTGATGGACCCAACCTACGTTTCGGCATTGAATGCCAATCGAACGATCAGGGAATGCCTGACCGGCATTGCGATGCGTAAACAGGGTCTGACCGAACCGGATTACAAAAGCCCGCTCACTGTTTCACACGGTCAGAATGACAACTAGGCTTCCGGTCTGTTCAGCCTTCCTTGTATCTCTGACCGGTTTGGCAGCACAGTCCGAGCCGCAGAAGATTTCGTGGTCTGATCTTCGCGAAGGCCGCCTTGTCGAGTGCGCTCAGTTTTTGGATGAATACCTGTCAAACCCAAGTTGCCTGCCCAGAGACTTAAGCGATCGCATGCTATCGATGCAGATTGCCGAATGCGTGCCGGGGAACTCTGACCTGGAAGGCGGCCTTGTTCTCATTGCCGGGTACGCTCATCCCGTTGAGTTTGAATTCAAGGACGTGAAAGACTTCCTGTTAGTGCCTCTGTTGTCTCAGACGTGCCGGCATCCAACCGCACCACTTCCTGATCAGGTAATTTCTATTGAGTATCCGGAAGGCGTCGACATAACTGCGGATCCGGTTTGGGTGACAGGTGAAATCTTCATCCGACAGACTCAGAGCGAACTCGCGCCTTCAGTCTACAAGATCAAAGCTTCGGACGTTGTCACAGCAACCATTCCTGACGTCTCAGCCGCCGATTGAAACCACCCGTCAGGCGATACGCTACCCATTTGGGACGGAAACGGACCTTCATGCACACACGACTGGACAGGCATAGCCTCTTCCCATTAAATGAACATACGTTCAAATCACCGCAGAGGAGCCCGCCATGCAATTGTCCACCACAGCCGCGATCGTCACCGGCGGCGCATCCGGATTGGGCGAAGCCACTGCCCGCTATTTTGCCGAAAACGGTGCTCAGGTCACGATTCTGGACCGGGACGCTGATCGGGGAACGCAGGTGGCAAAGGATATCAATGGGCACTTTGCCAATACGGACGTGACTGACGAGGCCTCGGTCTCTGCTGCCATCGCATTGGCCACGGACAAGATGGGCAAGATCACGGCCGCCGTGAACTGCGCCGGTATCGCTTATGGCATCAAGACGGTCGGCAAGGATGGCCCCCACCCGCTAGACGCGTTCCAGCGAACCATCGACATCAATCTGGTCGGCACCTTCAACGTGTCACGTCTCGCCGCAACCGAGATGGCGCGGAACGAACCCGAACCCGACGGCGCACGCGGGGTGATCATCAACACGGCGTCGATCGCGGCTTTCGACGGACAGAAAGGTCAGGCCGCCTATGCTGCCTCCAAAGGTGGCGTGGTGGGCATGACCCTGCCCATGGCCCGTGATCTGGCCTCGACCGGCATACGCGTCATGACCATCGCGCCCGGTATCTTCATGACCCCGATGCTGGCCGGGTTGCCGGAAGAGGTGCAGCAGCAGCTTGCCGCCGACGTGCCCAACCCGCCCCGTCTGGGTGATCCGCGTGAATACGGGCGTCTGGCTGGATTCATCGTCGAGATGGGTTACCTGAACGGCGAAGTCATCCGCATCGACGGCGCGCTGCGCATGCGCTGATGCACCGAATACGGCCGCAGGAATTTGGTACAAATCAAACACACCCGGGATGCCGGGACGTACAAAACAGCACTAAGTGCCTTCGGCCTTTTCTTCCAGCATCAGCCATTCTTCCTCGGCCGCGGACAGTTTCTCCTGCCGCTCGACCAGCGCATCAGTGGCTTTCTGAAACTTGACCGGTTCTCGGGTAAACAGCTCCGGGTCGGACATCAGGTCTTCCAGCTTGGCAATCTCAGCCTCAAGGCGCGTGATCTCGGCCGGAAGCTTTTCCAACCGGTGCTTTTCCGAGAAGGACAGTCCCGATTTCGGCTTCGTTTCCTGCTTGACCTTTGCCTTTGAAGGTTTTGATTTTTCTTCTTTCTTATCGATCACGTCGCCGCGTTGCGCGATGTAATCCGACCAGCCGCCAGCATAGACCGTGGCGCGCCCATTACCCTCCATCGCGATGGTAGTGGTGGCCACGCGATCAAGAAAGTCCCGGTCATGGCTGACCAGCAAAACCGTGCCATCATAGTCGTCCAGCAGTTCCTGCAACAGGTCCAGCGTCTCGACATCCAGATCGTTGGTCGGTTCGTCCAGCACCAGCAGATTCGATGATTTTGCCATCAGCTTCGCCAACAGCAATCGTGCTTTTTCCCCACCAGACAAAGACTTAACGGCTGCTCTCGCCTGCCGCTCGTCGAACAGAAATTCCTTGAGATAGCCAACCACATGCTTGGGCTGGCCGCCGACCATAACCTGATCAGCCTTGCCCGACACCCGCATGTCCGGATCACCGGTCAGGCTGTCCCACAAGGTCATTTCGGGATCAAGCTGCGCCCGTGTCTGATCGAAAACCGCGATCTCCAGATTAGTCCCCAGGTTGACCGCGCCCTCATCCGGCGCCTCTTGTCCCAGAAGCATCTTCAACAGCGTCGTCTTGCCCACACCATTGGGCCCGACAAAGGCCACACGATCACCGCGCTGAACCAGCAGATCGAAATTTCGCACGATCTGCGTATCCCCAAAGCTCTTGGCCAGCCTCTCGGCCACAATCACTTTTCGGCCGGATTTCGGGCCGGATTCCAATGACATGGCGGCAGCGCCCTGACGTTTGATCTGCGCTGCTTTCTCCGCCCGCAGCGCCTGCAAGGCACGCACACGACCCTGATTGCGCTTGCGTCTGGCACTGATGCCCTCAACTGCCCATTTCGCCTCGGACTTGATCAGCCGGTTCAGCTTGTGGCGTTGCTGGTCTTCCTCCTCCCAGACCTTGTCCCGCCACGCCTCGAACGCGTCAAACCCCTGTTCCTGCCGCCGCACCGACCCGCGATCAATCCACAAAGTCGCCCGCGTCAGTGCGCGCAAAAAGGCACGGTCATGTGAGATCAGGACAAAAGCCGCCCGCGCTGACCCCAGCTCGCGTTCAAGCCACCCAATCGCTTCGATATCCAGATGGTTGGTCGGCTCGTCCAGCAACATAAGATCCGGTGCTTCGGCCATCAGCTTGGCCAGCGCCGCCCGCCGCCGCTCGCCGCCCGAGGCGGTCTCAACCGCGCGTGACGGATCGAACTTCAACCCCTCACCGGCGCGTTCCACCTTGTACAGTTCGCCCGGCTCCAATCCGCTGGACGCGTAATCGCCCAGCGTTGCGAACCCTTCCATCGTCGGGTCCTGCTCCATGTACCCAACCGATTTTCCGGGAGGCACAACGATTTCGCCGTGATCAGGCTCGACCAGACCCGCCATCACTTTCATCAATGTGGATTTGCCTGATCCGTTGCGCCCGACAAGGGCCACCCGATCACCGGGCTGGACCACAAGATCAAGCCCGGAAAACACCGGATCACCCCCGAACGTCAGGGAAATACCGGACATCTGCAACAAAGGAATTCTCGCCATGCCCGCCAGCTAAACCGGCTGACGGGACGCGTCAACGCCCCGGCTTCACCTTTTCCAAAATACTCAAATCACCCGGCCGCGGTTCGCAGCAAACGTTTGCGGCTCGGGGGTATCGCTCCGATCTCAAGCCCGGTAAACACGTGCAACGTGTTCATGCGCCGATCCACCACCGCATGATCGCTGACCCAGCCCCCCATCATCAGATAGGTCCGCAACAGTGGCGGCATCCGCAGCATCGCCTTCTTCACATCCGGCCTGCGCCGCAGGCGCGCGGCAAAGCGGAAAACATCCGGTGCCTTGACCCGGGGCAACCAGCGCTTCGGCGCCAGATGACGATGTTTGAGCATGGCGAATGCGTCCAGATACTCGGCCGTCTCGGTGCCTGCGAAAGAGGAACAGCCAAACAGCATCCGGACCTCGTTCTCGTCCACATAAGTGGTCATGGCCCCCCACGCGACGCGCAGTATGTCGTGATCGAAATAGTCGGGATGTATGCAGAACCGCCCCATCTCGACCATCCGCCCGCTGAAACCTTCAAGCGCCGATAGGTCATAGAATTGCGAGGAATAGCTGCGCCCGATGTCAGCGCCGCTGTTCATTGTCAGCATGCGGAAGCAGCAAACCAATTGCGCGCTGCTTCGCACGTCTTCAACCAGTATATGCGCGCAGACCGGATCGAAATCGTCCTGATCGGCCTGCCCCGTTCCAAAAGCCAGTGTCCGCAGTCGCTGCGCCGCCGCAACGTCCTGCGGTGACTGCGCAAGACGGGCGCGATACCGCCCCTTACCGAGCAAAAGTGCCATGGTCGCATCCTCCGCGGTTGCTGACCCGAAATCGACTTGCCGTATCGATACCATGCAATGTGTGACTGTCGTGTGACCATCGCAAGTTTGGCGGAACTTTAGTTTGTTGCCCCCGGGATGTTGGCCGGGTTGAAGTTGCCAATGTTACCGATCAGCTGGCGAATAAGCCCTTGGTCCTCGATGTTGGATTCGGTAACGCGGCGCTCCAGCGGCACTACGATTCCATCCTCCAGGCCAAAACGTTCAATGTTTCGCACAACACCCCGCTGGTCGAAACTGATGGCCAGCAACTCTCGCGATACCACTTCGGGCTTCTTGGGGCCGTAAAACCGGACACGCGACGCCACATAGTAGTACCCCGAATCCCGAACTACACCGGTCGAGGTGGGCGCGCCGACCGCTTCGGCCACGCTGTCGCGGGTGTCTACGCCAACTTTGATTTCTGCCAGCTCTTCGGCCGGTGGAATATAGCCGTGGTTTTTGTAGGTCGCCGTACAGGCACCCAGGGTTGCCAGGCACGCAGCAAAGACAAGCGTCTTTGACGCCGGATTGAACCTGTTCACGATCTTCAACATCTGCACCCTCTTGCCTTGGCCTCTTGCGGCTTCTATCCGATTACAGAAACCGGTGCCTCGGTTCAACACAGGAAAGGGCCATGAAGTGAGCAACCATACATCTCTGCGGGTGGCCGACCTGCCGCAAAACACGCCGACGCCGTTTGATTTGCGCCCCGGGACCCAATCTTTGGCGGCGATCAAGGACGAACTTGGGCTGCTGGGGCTGCGCAAACTCAGCTTCAAGGGAGACGTGCGCGCGCAGGGAAAGCGAGACTGGGTGGTCAGCGGCAAACTCGGCGCGACGGTCGTTCAGCCCTGTGTCGTCTCGCTGGATCCGGTGACAACCCGGATCGATCTCCCGGTCACACGAGTATTTCTGGCCGACTGGAGTGACCCGGACGAAGAAGAGTTCGAAATTCCCGAAGGGGACGAAACCGAACCGCTGGGCGCCGAAATCGATCCGCAAGCGATCATGATCGAGGCGCTGTCGCTGGCCTTGCCCCAATACCCGCGCAAGGACGGCGCGGAACTGGGGCAAGCTGACTATACCGAGCCGGGCAAACAGGCGATGACGGATGAGGACGTCAAGCCGTTCGCCGGACTGGCTGGTTTGCGCGATGCGATGAAAAAAGACGAGTGACACGAGGGCGATTTCCTGTCATAGCAGGCGCTCAGAAAAATCGCTTGAACATGACGAGAATCGCAGTATTTTCGCGCGCTCATCGGAATTTGGGTTGGACATTGCGGGGCTCGTCCCCTAAACGCGCGTCAAACCACGAGAAAACGAAGAATGAAACCCCGGCCACAGCGAATCTGTCGGCCCATAGTAGACAAAGGTTGAGACCATGGCCGTCCAACAGAACAAAGTTTCCAAGTCGCGTCGCAACAACCGCCGCGCACACGACGCTCTGGTTGCTGCAAACCCGAACGAATGCCCGAACTGCGGTGAGCTGAAGCGCCCGCACCACGTTTGTGCATCCTGCGGCCACTATGATGATCGCGAAGTCGTCGCACAAGCCGACGAAATCGATCTGGACGAAGACGCGGCCTAAGCCTGACAGGACGCAGGCCCAGGCATGACGGATCAGCCCACGCAAAACGACCGGATCATCATCTCGGTTGATGCTATGGGTGGTGATGCAGGGCCCGCTGCCGTTGTCGCGGGTATTGCCAAATCGGCAAGTAAGAACCCGGACATCGGATTTATCCTGCACGGGCCGGAAGAAGAGCTGCGCAGACTGGTTGCCAAACGGCGTGTCCTTGAAGGGCGCGTCGTTTTTCGTGATTGCCCGGACGTGGTCACGATGGAGGACAAGCCCAGCCAAGTGGTGCGCAACGGCAAGCAGACCTCGATGTGGTCGACGCTGGAAGCGGTCCGCGAGGGCGATGCCCATGGCGCGGTGTCCTGCGGCAATACCGGCGCGCTGATGGCGTTGTCGATGATGCGCCTGCGCAAATTGCCCGGCGTGAACCGCCCTGCCATCGCCATTCTGTGGCCTTCGCGCAACCCACAGGGTTTCAACGTGATGCTGGATGTCGGGGCGGATGTCCGCGCCGACGCAAAGGATCTGCTGCAATATGCACTGATGGGCGCATCCTACGCGCGCAATGGCATGGCGCTTGGTCGCCCCCGCATCGGCCTGCTAAACGTGGGGACCGAAGAACATAAAGGCCGCGCCGAACTGAAAGAAGCCCACACTATGATCACGGAATTCGCAGAGCAGGCGAATTTCGAATTTGTGGGATTCGTCGAAGGCAGTGATATCCCCGGTGACAAGGCGGATGTCATTGTAACCGATGGCTTTACCGGCAATGTCGCCATCAAGACCGGAGAAGGCACAGCCAGCCTGATTGGCGATCTGCTGCGCGAGGCGTTCAAGTATTCGCCCCTGTCCCGGCTGGCCTCGGTTCTTGCGATCACCTCGTTGCAACGCCTGAAGAAACGCATTGATCCCCGTCGCGTGAATGGCGGCGTGTTTCTGGGCCTGAACGGGACGGTCGTGAAATCGCATGGCGGGGCGGATGCCACGGGTGTCTCGGCGGCCGTCAAACTGGCGTTTACCCTGGCCGAGTCGGGTTTCGCTGAAAAATTGGCGGCACGGGTTGCATCCACAGCCGAGCTTGCACAAGATGCCGCGCATACTCCGCCCCAGGCGGAAGAATAACAAAAAAGGCAGTACCTACAAAATGGCAGGCCGTTCAGTTGTAGTTGGTATCGGGCATTATTTGCCGGAACGCGTGGTCCCGAACTCTGAATTCGAAAAAACGCTGGATACAACGGATGAGTGGATTCGAACCCGTTCCGGAATCGAACGCCGTCACTTTGCCGCCGATGATGAGACGACATCCGATCTGGCCATCAAGGCAGCAACTGCTGCGCTGGAAGATGCCGGTCTGACCGCTGATGATATCGATGCCATTGTTCTGGCGACCTCGACCGCCGATCTGACCTTCCCGTCCGCTGCTACAATGGTGCAGGCCGGACTGGGCATGACCCGTGGTTTTGCTTTCGATGTGCAGGCTGTTTGCGCCGGCTTTGTTTTTGCGCTCGGCAATGCGAACGCGTTGATCCTGGCCGGTCAGGCAAAGCGGGTTATGGTGATCGGCGCCGAGACGTTTTCGCGAATCATGGACTGGACCGACCGGTCGACCTGTGTGCTGTTCGGAGATGGCGCCGGTGCGCTGATACTTGAGGCACAGGAAGGTGAAGGCACGGCGCAGGACCGTGGAATTCTGGCGACCGACCTGAACTCGGACGGGCGCTACAAGGATCTGCTCTATGTCGATGGTGGTGTATCCACCCAATCGACCGGCCATTTGCGGATGCAAGGCAATCAGGTGTTCCGCCATGCCGTCGAAAAGCTGGCCGGAACAGCGAACACCGCGCTTGAACGAGCCGGCCTTGGCAGTGCCGACGTGGACTGGATCGTCCCGCATCAGGCCAATATCCGCATCATTCAGGGCACGGCCAAGAAGATGGGATTGCCCATGGAAAATGTCGTTGTCACAGTTCAGGATCATGGAAACACATCTGCAGCCTCGATTCCCCTGGCCCTGTCGGTCGGCAAGAAGCGTGGCCAAATCAAACCCGGTGACCTGATCGTTACCGAAGCAATTGGCGGCGGTCTCGCCTGGGGTGCTGTAGTCCTACGCTGGTAACAGGCGCAATTCGGCTTACATGTCCGCTTGCAATTCATTGATATTGACAGCGAATTTGCCCTACCCCTATGCTTTGTTATCAACAGGGGAAATGGCATGGGCGACAAAACACTGACCCGAATGGATCTGAGCGAGGCCGTCTTTCGTGAAGTTGGCCTTTCACGCAATGAAAGCGCGCAGCTGGTCGAAAGCGTGCTGAACCACATGTCCGACGCACTGGTACGTGGCGAACAGGTGAAGATTTCATCTTTCGGTACATTCAGCGTTCGCGACAAAACCGCCCGTATCGGCCGCAACCCCAAAACCGGTGAAGAGGTTCCCATTCAGCCGCGCCGCGTGCTGACTTTCCGTCCGTCGCATCTGATGAAAGATCGCGTCGCCGCAGGGAATCGCAAGTAAGTTCAGGGCGCCACGATTATGAGCAAGTCCCCCGACGCGTTTCGCACCATCAGTGAAGTTGCGGACTGGTTGGGCGTTCAGGCTCATGTTTTGCGGTTCTGGGAAAGCCGCTTCACGCAGGTCAAACCTGTCAAACGTGCTGGTGGCCGCAGGTATTACCGCCCCAATGACATGCGGCTGCTGGGTGGCATCAAGAAGCTTCTGCACGAAGATGGAACCACCATCAAAGGTGTTCAGCGTATCCTGCGCGAACAGGGTGTCGCGCATGTGGCCTCGCTGTCTCAGCCGCTCGAGGATGCGGCCGAGGCGGATGTGGTCACACAGAACGACACCGTCGTTCCGTTCACAGCCCCGCCTGTCCCGACATCCGGTCAGATTGATCTTGATCTGGGCGACGGCGATTCCGTTACCCCGGAAGTTTCGGCCCGGCCCGAAGCGGCGGAAGCCCCGGCAACAAACGGCTCGGAAGCTGCCAGAAAAGCTGAACCTGAATATCTGGATGAGGCACCGTTGCTGGGCGGAATCGCATCGCAAGCCTGGAACAGGACCGAGTTTGACGAGGACCTGCTGAAGCAAATCGCCCCTGTCGCAAATGAACTGCGCGCACTGTTGAACAGAATAGAAAACCGATCGGCAGGATAAGAAAAAAGGCGATGATTTCCTCTTGCCCCTGCCGGGAAAGTCTTTATGAACACCTCAACGTCGGGCTATGGCGCAGCCTGGTAGCGCGTCCGTCTGGGGGACGGAAGGTCGCAGGTTCGAGTCCTGCTAGCCCGACCAAATCACACCGACGTTTATGGCAGACAGGCCAGATCCCGCTCTGGCATCAGGGGGGATCGGAATGACAGGCGTATGCCCGAACCAGCAGATCGAGGCAATGATTGCGCGCGGTGAGATTACCGCCAACCCCCATGTCCTGCCGGCGCAAATCCAACCTGCCAGCCTGGATTTGCGTTTTGGAACAATGGCTTACCGGGTGCGCGCTTCGTTCCTCGCGGGTGAAGGACGCACAGTCGCGGATCGTCTGGCCGAGTTCGAGATGCATCAGATCGACATTACCGACGGTGCCGTTCTGGAAAAGGGATGCGTCTATCTGGTGCCGCTGATGGAGGCGCTGGTCCTGCCTGCCGACACCAGCGCCGTCGCCAACGCCAAAAGCTCGACCGGGCGGTTGGACTTGCTGACCCGAACCATCACCGACGAAGGCACGGAGTTCGACCGGGTTCCGAAGGGGTATTCCGGCCCGCTTTATGCGGAGATTTGCCCCCGGTCGTTCTCGGTTCTTGTTCGTCCGGGGATGCGCCTGAACCAGATCCGCTTCCGTCAGGGTCAGGCCATGCTGAGCGACGCGGAGTTGACTGCACTGCACGCTGAATCGCCGCTGGTCGATGGCCCTGCGGTGATTCAGGACGGGCTGGGTTTCTCGGTCGATCTGCAATTGCCGGATACTGATCTGGTTGGGTATCGGGCCAAACCCCATACCGGCGTGATTGATCTGGATCGCATCGGTGAATATGACCCGCAGGATTACTGGGAAGAAGTGCGGACCCGAAATGGCTGCATCATCCTTGATCCGGGCGCATTCTACATCCTCGTCAGTCGCGAGGCGGTTCATATCCCACCTATGTACGCCGCTGAAATGGCCCCATACCTGGCGATGGTCGGAGAGTTTCGCGTACACTATGCCGGCTTCTTCGATCCGGGTTTCGGCCATGCTGCCGCCGGTGGCGAAGGGTCGCGCGGCGTTCTTGAAGTGCGTTGCCACGAAGCGCCCTTTGTTCTGGAACACGGGCAGGTCGTCGGGCGTTTGGTGTACGAAAAGATGTCCGAGATGCCAACGCAGCTATACGGCGCCGGGATCGCTTCGAACTATCAGGGACAGGGGTTGAAACTGTCCAAGCATTTCAAAGCAGCCGGCTAACGGTCAGAACTTCATGAACCGGCGCATCTGCCGGGTCATACGCTGAGCCTGCTTCATGCCCTGCGCCTGCCGATTGGCGCTTTCCTGCATGTGACGGTCGGCCTCCGGGTCGCGGGGCGCATCATTTGTCTGCCCGGGCTTGCGGGTCATCCGGTCGGCCATGTCAAAGCTCATGTCCACGCCCCGCGTGACAAGCCGGCGCATGACCTGACGCACGATCATGTCGATGATCCGATTTGCATTCATTGCTCAACTCCGTTTTCTGCCCTTAATCTAGTCGATCCATGCGGCAACAAATGGGCGTCCTGCCTATTCGCCCTCGAACAGCTCGGTCTGCTCGTCGTCCGTCTCTTCTTCGCGCCCTTCACCCAGCGGGATCGTGCCCGGAGGGGGCCTGTTCTCGAGCAGACCGGCGGCGCGCAATTCCTTGAGGCCCGGCAGATCGCGGGCATTCTCAAGCCCGAAATGATCCAGAAACTCCGGTGTCACAACAAATGTCACCGGCCGACCCGGTGTCATACGGCGGCGGCCCAGCCTGATCCACTCCATTTCCAGCAACTGGTCGATGGTTCCGCGTGATACCGAAACGCCGCGAATTTCCTCGATCTCGGCGCGGGTACAGGGTTGGTGATAGGCGACAATGGCCAGCGTCTCAATCGCGGCACGGCTGAGTTTGCGGGTCTCGACCGTTTCCTTCTGCATCAGAAAACCCAGATCGGGGGCGGTACGGATCGCCCAGGCTTCGCCCACCCGGACCACGCGCACGCCCCGCCCCTCATAACGTTTCTGCAACAATTCAACAGCTTGCGCGGCGTTGCTGCCATGAGGCATGCGCGCCTCAAGATCGGCGATCGTCACCGGCTCGGCACTGGCGAAAAGCACGGCTTCGACCATACGTTCCTGTTCTGCCAGGGGCGGCGCTTCGAACAGGGTGCCGGTGCCTTCGTCTTCGGGAGCGTCAGTCACGAGTGTCAGTCCTCTTGCGCAGATGGATCGGAGCAAAGGTTTCGCTCTGCTTGATCTCCATATGTCCTTCTTTCACCAGTTCCAGCGAGGCTGCAAACGTCGCCGCCGTGGCCGAGCGCCGCCGCATCGGGTCGGCATTCCAGCCCTCGGGCAGATAGGTCTCCATATCTGTCCAGGTGCCCGCGAACCCGATCAGCGGACGCATCCGTTCAAGCGCCTGCTCCATGGTAAACACGGCGTCGCGGTCCATCACAAACGGGCGGAACTCGTCGCGCGTCCGGATACGCGCATAGCCCTGCATCAGATCCAGCAGCGTCGCTGAATACGTCACGGTGCGGATGCGGGTGACATCCTCGCCCTGCCCGCGTTTGAAAAAGTCGCGCCCAAGCTGGTCGCGCGCCATCAGACGCGCGGCCGCGTCGCGCATGGCCTGCAGACGCTCCAGCTGGAACGCCAGATGGGCGGCCAGTTCCTCGCCCGAGGGGCCTTCATCATCCGGGTCAGGGGGCAACAACAGACGAGATTTCAGAAACGCCAGCCAGGCGGCCATGACCAGATAATCGGCAGCCAGTTCGATCCGCAGCGCACGGGCTTTTTCGACGAAGGCCAGATATTGCTGCGCCAGCGCCAGGACCGAGATTTTGCGCAGATCGACCTTTTGCGTCCGCGACAGGGTCAGCAGGACATCCAACGGGCCTTCGAACCCGTCGACGTCAACGATCAGCGCCTCGGCTGCCAGCCGGTCCGCGACCGAAACCGGGTCTTCGCTGAAAAGGTTATCGTTCATACACCTGCCCGCCCATTAGGGCAGATAGTTCCGCCTCGGCCGCGGGGATGTCAAGTTCCCGAGGGGGTTTGCGCATCGCCAGCGCCCGTTCAGCGCGGGTTTGCGCCTGCCCGGTCATCTCTCCGGCAGCTTCAAGCACACTGGCGCGGGCTTCGAAAGACCCGTTGCAGTGCAGAACCACATCGCACCCTGCGGCCAGTGCCTGACCGGCAATTTCTTCGGGCGCGCCGCTGAGCGCCTTCATCGAGATATCGTCGGTCATGATCAGGCCATCAAAACCGATCTTGTCGCGGATCAACGCAATCATCGTCGGCGAAATCGTTGCCGGTTGTGGATCGATCCGGTCGTAGACCAGATGCGCGGTCATCCCCATTGGCAGGTCGTTAAGGGCGCGAAACGGTGCAAAGTCGGCCTGTGCCAACTCGTCCTGAGCCAGATCCACATGCGGCAGGTCATGGTGGCTGTCCAATGTCGACAGACCATGCCCCGGCATATGCTTGATAACCGGCAGGACACCACCGTCCAGATGCCCCTGAGCCACGGCTTTACCAATTTTGGAAACCGATGCGGGGTCAGTGCCGTAGCAGCGGTTCTTCAGAAATGGATGCGTTTCGTCGCGGGCCAGGTCAACCATTGGGGCGCAATTGCTGTCGATCCCCAACTCGAACAGTTCATTCGCAATCAGACGATAGCGCAGGTACATGGCGCGTTCGGCCTGATCGCCAGCGCGACTGGCGTGGTCCAGTGGGGACATCCATTCCCTTGCCAAAGGCGAGCGCAAGCGCTGAACCCGCCCGCCTTCCTGATCGATGGTGATGGGGCAGTTGCGGCCCACCGCCTCGCGGAAATCATCGCACAGGGCGCGGATCTGATCTGCGGTGTCGATGTTGCGGGCAAACAGAATGAACCCGAACGGGTTCATCTGACGGAACAGGCTCTTTTCATCAGGTGTCAGACGCAGGCCTTCGGCATCGGTGATCGCGGCACCAAATGTCACCGTACTGCAACCGGGATGCAGTCAGCCCCCTGTGCCTGGAGCGCCGCGCAGAACTGACGCGAGTCGCTCAGATCATCGAAGCCCAGAACGCGCAGTCGATAGAATGTCCGGCCACCACTTGAGGTTTTCTGGATAACCCTTTGCTTTCCATCCATATACTCATCAAAGCGACCGCTCATCCGGCCCCATTCTGCCTGCGCGACTTCAACGCTTTCGTAGGCCCCCAGCTGGGCCATCCGGGTACCCTTCGGCAGCGCATTCGGATCAACATCCAACCCGACCGCCGCTTTGACGGCGGCATTGATTGCGGCTTCGGTCTGGCTGTCCGCAGGCACACCGCGATGCACCGCGCGTGCTGGTCTCACCACCGGACGCAGAGATCTGCGAACGCCGGGCAGAACCGCCAGTTCTGGATCCGGCAATTGTGCGGCCAGATCGGCCGGATCAATGGCGGGCTCGTCATCTAGCGTGGACAGCGAGGCCAATTGCACGCCTTCCTCTTCCACCTGACCGGGACTGGCAGCTTCCTGGGCCAGCTCGGCAACCAGCGCGTCAACTGCGCCCTGCCGCAACCGCGCGGCCTCTTGATCCGAGATCGGCTCTTCGATGTGGTGTACGGCCTTTGTCGGCTTCAAGGTGCCCATCGGAGCATCCTCGTCCGCCAATGAAACCGGACGCGGTGCAAGGATCAGGCGATCAGCCGGCGCGGCGGCCGAGCCTTGCGCGGCAACTGCGTTCACAGCAAGCCCCTGGTGATCGGCGGGTGTTCCACCCGGGTTTTCCGGCTGGATACGCATCGGTCCTTCGACAGCGCGCACCACCGGGACCCCGCTGACATCGCGCATGATCAGTTTGTAACCCCAGACAGCGACACCGGCGACCAGCGCCAGAGAGGCGACCGCACCAAGCACATTGACGATCCGGCCCAGTCCAACCGCACTGTGCGGGGCATCATAGTCCTGCATGTCGTCGGAAAAATCATAGCCATCTTCGGGATGCGCCTGATTCGTGTAATGCATGTGCCCGGGGCCTGACTGCCCCGAGTAATCGTAACTCGTCATTTCCGCCTCACCGCCCGAATGCGCCTTAATACGTGGCGCGCGGGTCATTTCTTGTCTGCCTCGATCCGGCGGTTCGGGCGGTGTTGGTTACCGCATCTCCTGCGCCGGAGTGACGCCAAGAATACCCAAGCCCGCTGAAATCACAACAGAAACGGCCCGGGCCAAAGCGATTTTCGACTGGCTTGTGGCAACATCGCCATCCTGGATAAAGCGCAGTTGGGTTTCGTCATTGCCTTTGTTCCACAGCGCGTGGAAGTCGCCCGCAAGCTCGTACAGGTAGAAGGCAACCCGGTGCGGCTCGTTGGTACGCGCGGCGATTTCCACCAGACGCGGCCATTCGGCCAGTTTTTTGGCGACCGTCAGTTCAGAGGCATGGTCGTTCTTGCCCAAATCCGCCCCGGCAAGGGTCGCGTCATCCGTGGCAATCGCCGCCTCGGCTGCGCGGCGCAGCACGCTCATGACCCGGGCATGGGCGTATTGGACGTAGAACACGGGGTTCTCGCGGCTCTGTTCCAGCACCTTGTCGAAATCGAAATCCAACGGCGCGTCGTTCTTGCGGGTCAGCATCACAAAGCGGGTCACGTCTGGCCCCACCTGATCAACCACATCGCGCAGGGTGACAAAGTTCCCTGCCCGTTTTGACATCTTGAACGGCTCGCCATTCTTCCACAGTTTCACCAACTGGGTCAGCTTGATATCCAGCGGCACTTTGCCGTCGGACAGCGCCGACACAGCCGCCTTCATCCGCTTGACATAGCCACCGTGGTCGGCACCGAACACGTCGATCAGCGCATCAAAACCGCGGGTCACCTTGTCATAGTGATAGGCGATATCCGGGGCGAAATAGGTCCAGCTGCCGTCCGATTTCTTGACCGGGCGATCGACGTCGTCGCCATGCTCGGTCGACTTGAACAGGGTCTGCTCGCGCGGTTCCCAATCCTCGGGCTTTTTGCCCTTGGGCGGCTCAAGTACGCCTTCGTAGATCAGGCCCTTGTCAGTCAGCGATTGCAGCGCCGCCTCGATCCGGCCCGTGCCGTAGAGCGACTTTTCGGAGAAGAACACGTCCATTTCGACGCCCAGCGCCTTCAGATCGGCCCGGATCAAATCCATCATCGCATCGGTTGCGAACTCGCGCAGTTCTTCCAGCCATTCGCTTTCCGGCTTGTCGATCAGGCTGTCACCGTATTTCTCTTTCAGCGCCTCACCAATCGGGATCAGGTAATCCCCGGGGTACAGCCCTTCGGCGATCTCGGGGCTCAGTCCGTTGGCCTCGCGATACCGCTCGTAGGCAGACCGCGCCAGCACATCGACCTGCGCGCCGCCGTCGTTGATGTAATACTCACGCGTCACATCATGACCCGAGTAGGCCAGCAAGCTTGCCAGAGCGTCACCGAATACCGCGCCCCGCGTATGGCCCACGTGCAGCGGACCGGTGGGGTTTGCGGACACGTATTCCACGTTCACTTTCTGCCCGTGACCCATGGTCGAACGGCCATAGTCTGTGCCCTTTTCCAGCACGGCAGCCAGAACGCCCTGCCAGACAGCGGGAGCCAGCCGCAGGTTCAGGAAGCCCGGCCCGGCGACCTCGGCACTTGTGATCCGGTCATCCGCCGCCAGTTTCCCGGCCAGCACATCGGCAATGTCGCGCGGCTTCATCTTGGCTGGCTTCGCCAACACCATCGCTGCATTCGTCGCCATGTCGCCATGCGCGGCGTCACGCGGCGGCTCGACGGCCACGTTGTCAAAGCTCAGCCCTTCTGGCAAAGCGCCTTCGGACTGCATCTGTGCCAGCGCGTCCAGAACGAGGCCGCGGATCTCGGAAAACAGGTTCATTTCGGATGTCCTTTTGCTTGCCCGGCGGTTTACCACGCAAAGCGGCAAGGTCAATGGAAGCGATCAGTTTAGGCTTGGTTTAGACGTGAACCGGGCTAATGTCGGCAAAAACCACCAACAGGAGTACCAATTATGCGCCTTGCCCTGCCCCTTGCCCTGCTGCTGACAACATCCCTGCCGGTTTGGGCGGATATGCCTTCGCCCCAAGGCCACGTGTTGCTGACCCTGGGCGGTGCGGTATCCCAGACAAACCTGCCCGCGCGCAGCGAAAATGACGGCGGATTGCTGGGATACCTCGAGGTTCAGCACGATGGCGGCGCAGGTTTTGATGCCGCAATGCTGGATGCGCTGGAACAGACCGAGATTTCAATCACCTATGGCCGCGAAGGCAACAAGCGAGAGATTGCCTTTTCCGGGCCACTTCTGTCGGACGTGATGAAAATGGCAGGCGCGGAAGGCAAAACAGCAAGGCCCATGGCCATGGACGGCTATCAAGCCGAAATTGCGTGGGACAGCATCGTCGCCCACAAGCCCATTGTTGCAACCCACGCAGATGGCGCACCAATGGGGATCGGCGGATATGGCCCCACCATGATCGTTTTTCCGCCCACCGATGACGCCGACCTAGCCCAGACACAATCCGGGCAACAAGTCTGGGCGCTGGCCTATATCGGGGTCGAGTAGTCAGTCCTTCGTAGCTGAAACACCGGTCAGCCTTGCGTGATCCTGCAAGGCGAACCGGTCCGTCATACCGGCGATATAGTCCGAGACTATGCGCGCCAACGCGGTTTCACCTTGGGCGGCTTCGATGTCCTCGTGCCAGCGCGCGGGCATCTGTTTCGGGTCGCTCAGGTAGATGGGGAAAAGTTCCTCAACAACTTTTCCGACCTCGGCCCGCACTTTCATGACGCTGGGCGCGCGATACATGCGCGAAAACAACAAGGCCCGGATTTCCCGGAGCCGCGCCCACAAGTCGTCCGAGAACCGCACAACCGGATAGCCAAGGTTGCGGATATCCTCGACCGATTGCGCGCCGGAAGCTGCAATCAGTTTGGTTGATGTGTCGATGACATCAGCGACCATAACACCAAAGACCCGCCGAAGCGCTTCATGCCGACGACGGTACGCGTCCAGACCCGGGTATTTTTGATCCACTTCCGAGTAGCAATCGCCGACGATAGGAAGTTGCAGGATTTCATCGTCCGAAAACAAACCTGCGCGCAAGCCATCCAGCAGGTCGTGGTTGTTATAGGCAATGTCATCCGACAGCGCTGCAACCTGCGCCTCGGCACTTGCATGTGTGTGCAGTTCAAGATCGAAACCTTGATTGCATTCCGCCAGTGCCCACGGCAGTTCACCGACAACCGGGCCGTTGTGCTTTGCGATGCCTTCCAAACATTCCCAGGTCAGGTTGCAACCATCAAACTCGGCATAATGACGCTCCAGCCTCGTGACGATCCGAATGGCTTGGGCGTTATGATCAAAGCCGCCATAGGGTTTCATCAAAGCGTGCAACGCGTCCTCGCCGGTGTGCCCGAACGGTGTATGCCCCAGGTCATGGGCCAGCGCGACGGCCTCGGTCAGTTCGGGATTCAACCGCAACGCGCCAGCAATCGTGCGCGCGACCTGAGCGACTTCGATGGAATGGGTCAGGCGCGTGCGATAGCTGTCACCCTCATGCTCGACAAACACCTGCGTCTTGTGTTTGAGCCGCCGAAATGCGCTGGCATGAATGATCCTGTCGCGGTCGCGCTGAAAGCATGACCGGAAACTGCTTTCCTCCTCGGGAACTAGCCGCCCCCTTGCGCGGCCCGGATCCGAGGCAAAACACGCTCGCTCCAATAGTCTTGTCCTTGTCGCCTGTCCTTGCAATTTCTATATTGTAAGGTAATGCGGAAATAAACCTTTGGAGCCCGGCATGAATCTGCCTCCGACAGTTACAGAACGCGCTTTTGATCGCCTGGCCGAAATCGGCGCGGCAGATCAGGGTCAGGCCCTGCGCGTTGCAGTGGAAGGCGGCGGATGTTCCGGTTTTCAATACGAAATCGCGCTGGATATCCCGAAAGAGGATGACCTTGTTCTGGAAGGAAAAGGTCAGAAGGTCATTGTGGACTCGGTCTCGTTGCCGTTTCTTGAAAATGCGGTGATCGATTTCTCGCAGGAACTGATCGGGGCGCGGTTTGTGATTGATAATCCCAATGCCACGTCCTCCTGTGGCTGCGGCACATCTTTCTCAATGTAGCGACTGAAATGGGGGCTCTACCCCCACCCCGGGAAAGACCCGCCCCCCCCCAAGGCGTTTGCAAACAAAAGAAGCATGGTCCCTGCTCTGCTTCTGTCAAAAGAACCTCGAACGGCGAGGCCGAGCCTCGCAAATCCGCCCATGATCTTGCCGCAGGGCCTTTTCTGGGCGATAGGTTGCCCAAAGCCACGGAGGACCGCGCATGAAAATCGCCACATTCAACATCAATGGCATCAAGGCGCGGGCCGAAGCGCTGCCCCGGTGGCTGGACGATGCGCAACCGGATGTGGTGCTTCTTCAGGAAATCAAATCGGTAGACGAGAATTTCCCAAGGGAAATGTTCGAAGAGCGGGGATACAACGTCGAGACCCACGGCCAGAAAAGTTTCAATGGCGTGGCCATCCTGTCCAAGTTGCCGCTTGAGGACGTGACCCGCGGATTGCCGGGCGATGATGCGGATGAACAGGCACGCTGGATCGAGGCGACTGTCGTCGGAAAAAAGGCCCTGCGCATTTGCGGTTTGTATCTGCCGAACGGCAATCCCGTTCCGGGACCGAAATACGATTACAAACTGGCGTGGATGGACCGGCTTTATGAGCGGGCCAAAGATCTGCTGGCCAGTGAAGAGCCCGCCTTGATGGCCGGTGACTACAACATCATTCCTCAGGCCGAAGATGCCAAACGTCCGGACGCCTGGCGCGAGGACGCCCTGTTTCGCCCGGACAGCCGTGCGGCGTTTCGCAAGATCCTGAACCTTGGGTTTACCGAGGCCTTTCGGGCACGCACGCAGGGGCCGGGCCACTATTCATTCTGGGATTATCAGGCCGGAGCCTGGAACAAGAATGACGGCATTCGCATTGATCATTTTCTGCTGACCCCTCAAGCGGCCGACCTGATGCGCGATTGCCGGATCGATGCCGAGGTTCGCGGACAGGAAAAACCATCCGACCACGTTCCGGTCTGGGTCGATTTCGATCTGTAAGTCGTCACGCCGTGGCGTCGTAACTGTAGATCCACTCATACCGCCGCCCCAGTCGCGGCCCCATCGCGGTCAGTGCCATTTGTGCTGCAACGCGCATCGGCCCGCGCAGGTGAAAGTTGCGCGCATTGGCCGTTGCCGTTTCGACAACCTTTCTGGCGCGCGTGGCGCGCGCGGTTTCATAATTGCCAAGCGCATCCTCCAGACTGTCGGCCTGAAACGAACGCGCCAGTATCAGTGCATCTTCCAGTGCGAGACAGGCGCCCTGCGCCATGAACGGAAGCGTCGGATGGGCGGCATCCCCCAGCAAGGCAATGCGTCCATTCTGCCATTTCCGTGCAACCGGCCGAAGGTGAAGCGCCCAGACAAAAGTCTCTTGCACTTCGCCCAGAATCTCACGCACTTTTCCGCCAAAATCCGAGAACCGTTGGCGCAATTCCTCCGGATCACCCGCAAGGCGCCAGTCTTCCTGTTGCCAGTCGGATCGTTCCTCGATTGCGACAATGTTCATAAGGCTCTGATCCCGCAGGGGGTAAGTCACGACATGCTGCCCTGGCCCCATCGTCAGATGCGCCTTGGGTGCGCTCAGCTCAACACTCCAGGGGATGGTCGCGCGCCAGGCAACCTGATGGGAAAAACCCGGTATCTCTTCGCCGTTCAGATAGGGACGAATGGCGCTGCGGCCGCCATCTGCCGCGATCAGACAATCGACCGTCAGCAGATCACCGTTTGCCATCCGGATCTCGACACTATCGTCGTCTTCCCGGATGTCCTGAACTTGGCTGTTCAAACGGATTTCCACGCCAGCCGCCTGGGCGGAGTTCAGCAGCAATTCAATCAGGTCCGCCCGGTGATAGTAATAAGTGGGACCTGCCGAAGGTTCCCGTATTCGGCTGATGAAGCGGCCAGTTTTATAATCACGCAAAACCGTTCCATAGGACCGCTGGCCAGATTCGATGGCGCCACTCACCGCACCCAATGCTTTCAGCACCACCATGCCGTTGGCACTGATCTGCAACCCGGCCCCGACCTCGCTGATGTCACTGGCCTGTTCAAGGACCACCACATCAGCCCCGGTCTGACGCAACGCGGAGGCGGCGGCAAGGCCGCCGATTCCCGCACCCACAACCGCGATTTTCAAACCCTGAGTATTCATGAATCAGACTTACCGCACAAAAAACGCCGGAGCCAATGGCCCCGGCGTTTTTGAATTGCAATATTCCGGCGGTTAATCGTCGCGGTGGACTTTTTCACGGCGCTCGTGACGCTCTTGCGCCTCAAGCGTCATGGTCGCAATCGGACGCGCATCCAGTCGCTTGAGCGAGATCGGATCGCCCGTCATCTCGCAATACCCGTACTCGCCTTCGTCAATCCGGCGCAGTGCCGAGTCGATCTTGGCCACCAGCTTGCGCTGACGATCACGGGTACGCAGTTCCAGCGCACGGTCGGTTTCCTCGCTTGCGCGGTCGGCGACATCCGGGATGTTACGCGTGTTGCCCTGCAACCCTTCGATGGTATCGCGGCTGCCTGCTAAAAGTTCATTCTTCCAATCGGTCAGCTTGCGTCGAAAATATTCAAGCTGGCGGTCGTTCATGAACGGTTCATCTTCGGCCGGTCGATAATCTTCCGGCAGAAAAACTTCCTGTTTCATTTGTGCTCCCTCGGTACGGCCAGAAACGTCGGTCGCGGTCGTTTCACCTGACATTTGGCACCCCCTCTGCGCAGCATTTATCCGACGGCGCAGGGAATGTCACTACACAAAACCCGGACTGCTGCGCCGTCATCATGTCAGTATCTAATAATGATACTTTGCAAGGGAAAACCTTGTTTTTCTGTGGAGTTTTCCGGGCCTTTTCCGGGCAGTTTGTTAACAGCGCAACTTTAGGATGAGGGCGAATCAATTCCCTGGCCTTCCCGGGCTGCAATTTTGCCTGCACGGACGCAGCGGCGCGGGTTGTCAAACCCGCCCGCCCTCTGTACCCCAAGGGGCGCAAATTCCGCCCATGACGGGCACGATACGACACGGGGGCCCAATGACCACACGTTTCCAAGGTACAGCCGAATATGTTGCCACAGACGACCTCAACATCGCCGTCAATGCCGCTGTGACCCTTGAACGCCCGTTGCTGGTCAAAGGTGAGCCCGGTACTGGCAAGACCGAACTGGCCAAGCAGGTGGCCGGTGCGCTGGGTCTGAGAATGATCGAATGGAACATAAAGTCGACCACGCGCGCGCAACAGGGCCTATATGAATACGATGCCGTCAGCCGCCTGCGCGACAGCCAGCTGGGCGAAGAGCGCGTGCACGACGTGTCGAACTACATCCGCAAGGGCAAGCTGTGGCAGGCATTCGAGACGGACGAAAAGGTCGTTCTGCTGATCGATGAGATCGACAAGGCCGATATCGAGTTTCCAAACGACCTTTTGCAGGAGCTCGACAAGATGGAGTTCCATGTCTACGAGACCGGAGAGACCATCCGCGCCAAAAACCGGCCGATCGTAATCATTACCTCGAACAACGAAAAAGAACTGCCCGACGCATTCCTGCGCCGCTGCTTCTTCCACTACATCCGCTTTCCGGATGAGGCCACGATGCGCCGGATCGTCGACGTGCACCACCCAGGCATCAAGGACGCGCTGCTGACCACGGCCCTGACCCAGTTCTACGAAATCCGCGAAACGCAGGGGTTGAAGAAAAAACCTTCGACCTCGGAGGTGCTGGACTGGCTCAAGCTGCTTCTGGCCGAGGATCTGACAGCCGAAGACCTGAAGCGTGATGGTGTCAACGCTCTGCCCAAGCTGCATGGCGCACTGCTTAAGAACGAACAGGACGTGCATTTGTTCGAACGCCTTGCTTTCATGGCGCGCAGCAAGCGGTAATTCCGCCGATATGGCTGAACATCGGGTGATCGCGGGTTGCCATGGGTCCGACCGGATGTCAGCATAACTCCGGCCAGCCCCGGCGCATCGCGCCCCGAGACCGACATGAATTGACAGGATCTGCAACAGATGCCCGACGCCCCAACAGTTCGCCCCTTGCGTAACGAGGACCGGGATCAGTGGTCCGACATGTGGCGCGACTACCTGGCGTTCTACGAAACATCGGTTCCGGACGACGTCTATGACACGACCTTTTCCCGTCTTCTGGGAGATGACCCAAGTGATTTTTCCTGTTTCGTTGCCGAACTGGACGGGCAACTGATCGGGCTGACTCATTTCCTGTTTCACCGCCACGCCTGGAAGGTTGAAAAGGTTTGCTATCTGCAGGATCTGTTCACACGCCCCAAAGCGCGCGGCACGGGTGTCGGGCGGGCACTAATCCAGGCGGTCTATGACGAGGCGGATCGCCAAGGTGCGCCGTCAGTCTACTGGTTGACCCAGGATTTCAATCATACTGCCCGAAAACTTTACGACCGCATTGGAACGCAAACTCCGTTTATCAGGTATCAGCGCCCATGATGCGATGGGGTGCTCTTTGTCTGGCGGCCGTATTGGCAGGCTGTGCGTCTGTCAAAACGACGGAGCCCCCGACCCGGGTGCAAGCGGTGGAAACCGTGCTGCCCCCGGCAAAGATGTTCACAAGATCTTATCCGATGCCGCCCGCGCGCTCGAACGGAAACATCGCTGCTGATTTTATGTCGCTGCATTTCGCACTGGAATCCGGCGCGGTTCTGCCGGTGTTCACGCGCTTTGAAGGTCCGGTCACTGTCCGGTTGACCGGCACGCCGACCGCCAGCATGCAACGCGATCTGACCAGGTTGCTGACCCGCCTGCAACGTGAAGCCGGGATCGACATCCGTCAGATCAGGGACGGTCAGGCCAACATTACCATCGAGGCGGTCGGTCAGAAACAAATCCACAGCATCTTGCCCAATGCCGCCTGTTTTGTGGTGCCAAACGCATCCAGTTTTGAAGAATACCGCCGCGACCGGCGTAAACGCAAAAGCAACTGGACCGAATTGCGCAAGCGCGAACGTCTGGGGATTTTCATCCCATACGACGTTAGCCCACAGGAAATGCGCGACTGCCTTCACGAGGAACTGGCGCAAGCGCTGGGGCCACTGAATGACCTGTATCACCTGCCGGATTCGGTTTTCAACGACGACAATATCCACACCGTCCTGACCGGCTTTGACATGCTGATCCTGCGCACCGCCTACGCGCCCGAACTGCGCAACGGCATGACCCCTGAACAGGTCGCGGCCGCCCTGCCCGGAGTTCTGAGCCGCCTGAACCCACGCGGTGACAGATTGCCGAAGCAACCCGTTTCGGAAACGCCGCGCGAGTGGATTGTTGCGATACAGAAGGCGCTTGGGCCGGGTCAGGGCTCGTCCAGACAGGTCCGGGCAGCCGAGAACGCAGCGCGGATCGGAAAAGCGCGCGGCTGGACAGATCATCGCCGCGCTTACCCACACTATCTGTTGGGCCGAATGGCCCAGTTCGATGACCCGCTGGAAGCGAAACGTCAGTACGACATTGCCATGCAATATCTGATGCAGACCCCCGGCACCGAAGTTCATAGGGCGCATGTCACGACACAGACTGCAGCCTATTCGCTGGCGCAAGGCAGAGGACCGGAGGTTCTGCCTCAACTGGACAACGCGATTGATGTCATGACAAGGGCCGAAAACGCCTCGATCCTGGCCACGCTGCTGCTGTTGAAATCCGAGGCTCTCAATCAGGCCGGTCGCCCGGAACAGGCACGCGCCGTCAGGCTGGACAGTCTTGGGTGGGCAAGATACGGCTTCGGCTCGGATCTGGTAATGCGTTCCGTGACTCAGGAAGTCGCCGCGACGAACGCCAACACTGAAAACAACGGATGACGGGCGAATGGTAGTGGTTCTGGGCATGGCGGTTCTGGGCGCAATTCTGGGGGCGCTGACCGCGCGAAAACGCAATGGGTCCGGGGCGGACATTGCACAATACGCCGCCGGATACGGCATCGCGTTCGCACTGGCAGGTTTGGTGATGTCCCTGATCCTGGTTCGTCTGGTAGCCTGATCCGATGTTTCTGCCCTTCTTCGAAAACCTTCGCAAAGCAGGCATTCCGGTGTCTCTGCGCGAGTATCTGACGTTTCTGGAAGGGATGGAAAAAGGGCTGGCCACCTATGATGTTGAGGCCTTCTATTACCTCGCTCGTGTGTCGATGGTGAAGGACGAACGTAACATCGACAAATTCGACCGGGCCTTTGCCGCCAGCTTCGAAGGACTGAGCGAGATCATTTTCGATCAGGTGCTGGAGGCGGTCGATATCCCCGCCGACTGGCTTGCCAAGATGGCTGAAAAGCACCTTAGTGACGAGGAAAAGGCCGAAATCGAGGCTCTGGGCGGATTTGACAAGCTGATGGAGACGCTGCGCGAGCGTCTGAAGGAGCAGCAAGGCCGCCACCAGGGTGGCAACAAGTGGATCGGCACCGCCGGAACCTCGCCGTTCGGCGCCTATGGCTACAACCCCGAAGGCGTCCGGATCGGTCAAAAGGAAAGCCGCCATCAGCGCGCGGTCAAGGTCTGGGATAAGCGTGAATTCAGAAACTTAGACGACACAGTTGAACTTGGCACCCGCAACATCAAAGTGGCACTGAAACGCCTGCGTCGCTGGGCCCGTGAAGGGGCTGCCGAAGAACTGGATCTGGACGGAACCATCCGGGCCACGGCAGAACACGGCTATCTGGATGTCAAAACCCGGCCTGAACGTCACAACGCCGTAAAAGTGCTGCTGTTTCTGGACGTGGGCGGTTCGATGGACCCGCATATCAAGGTGGTCGAGGAGCTGTTCTCGGCCGCCCGGACCGAGTTCAAACATCTTGAATACTACTATTTCCACAACTGCCTCTATGAAGGCGTCTGGCGCGACAATCGCCGTCGTTGGGATCAACAGACACCGACCCACGAAGTGCTGCGCACCTATGGTCCGGACTACAAGTGTATCTTTGTCGGCGACGCTTCGATGAGCCCTTACGAGATCGCCTATCCCGGTGGCGCGAACGAGCATTGGAACAAAGAAGCCGGTCAGGTCTGGCTGCAACGCGCGCGCGAGCAGTGGACATCGAACCTGTGGATCAATCCGGTCCCCGAGAAATACTGGGAATACACTCACTCGATCGGAATGATCCGCGAGATTTTCGAGGATCGCATGGTGCCGATGACACTGGCTGGACTGGAGCAAGGGATGCGCGAACTGACGCGGTAACGTCAGGGGAGCCGGGCGCAAGGCGCACCATGTTATGATGTACCATTCTCACCATGTCGGAGAGGTACACGAAAATGATCATTCGCATCTTTCAGGTTGTAACACGCCCTGGCAAAGAGGAAGAGTTTGGCAGGTTTTTCCATGAAACCGCTATTCCGCTTATGAAAAGCACCAGGGGAATCGTAAATGTGCTTCCCGGTGCGCCGCGGAAAGAGACACCCAGAGAATTCAGTTTTGTCATGGTTTGGGAGAGTTTGGACGCCCTGAAAGCCTTTGTCGGGGAAGATTACGCCAGCCCGCATATCGACCCCGCCGAGGCTGAACTGGTCGAAAGCAGATTGATAAAGCATTACAATCTGGTCGAAACCTGAATTCCAACGCACAGATCACAACCTGCGTTCAAACCGAGAATTCAGGTTGCCCTGACCGGCCTGCACGCCCATATCTGAACTATGCTTCGTCTGACCCCGATCCTGCTGGCCATAGCCTATGCCGTTGTGATGTATCGCATCTCGGTCTGGCGCACGCATCGGGAACTGGATGCCAAATCGACCGAGCTGGCAGACCCGGCCCTGAAGCGGATGACCGACCGGCTGGCTGCCGCTTTGAATGTGGATCGGGTGCCGGTCTATATTTACGAGATTGATCCTGTTAACGGGCTGGCCTCGCCGGATGGCCGCATCTTCATCACACGCGGCTTTTACCGGAAATTTGCAAACGGAGAGGTTTCCGCCGAAGAAATGGCCAGCGTCATCGCTCATGAGCTGGGCCATGTTGCGCTTGGACATGCACGGCGGCGGATGATCGACTTTTCCGGGCAGAACGCTTTGCGCGCAGCGCTGATGATGCTGCTGAACCGGTTCATTCCCTTCATCGGTGCCTGGATTGCCAATATGCTGACGCATCTGCTGGCCTCGCGACTGTCGCGTGGCGATGAGTATGAAGCGGATGAGTATGCCGCTGCGCTTCTGACCAAGGCAGGGATCGGAATTGGCCCGCAGAAATCACTGTTTCACAAGCTGGAAGGCCTGACCCAGCAGCGCGCCGGTGTCGTTCCGGCCTGGTTGATGAGTCACCCGAAGACGGATGAGCGGATTGCGGCGCTGGAAGTCCTTGAACAGCGTTGGGGGTCAAACGGATAAGGTCGGAGCTTGGGGGCGCCGCCCCTTTCGCTCTCCGAGCGATTCTCAAACAGAAGTCGTATGCAGCGCTTTGCCCAGACGCGGCAGGCGGGCTTTTTTCATGAGCGCGCGCATGGACCATTGATCGCCGGACAGACGGTTGGCCTCGGCCAGAACGCGCGCGGCGCTTTGGGTTATTCCGTCGGGGTCGGTACTCCAGAAACCATGCAGAAAGGTATCGGGGTCGACGCGGTCAAGGCCCTCTTCGGCCAGAAGGTTTCTGGGAAAATCCTTGGCGTTTACCGTGACAATCACATCAGCGGAACTGGCGACTGCAGTTGCCAGCACGTGGATGTCCGCAGCATCAGGCAGCCACAGTCGGTTTTCGATACCCGGAGCCGCTGACTTTGCTGCGCCCGGCCATTGCGTCTGTGTCAGAGCGATTTCGGCGCGGGCCTGCATTTCACCGTCAGGGCCCAGCTTGCGCGCGGCACGGGCCCATTCCTCGAGGATACGGTTCGACCAGACAGGTGTGAAATGGCCCAGACGGGCCGCGCCCAGCAGCATCTCTCGCATCACCGTGGGGTAGATGACGCAGGTGTCCAGAACCGCCTTCACAACCGGAAGAAAACCGCTTTGAGGTAGCCGCTTTCGGCCAGTTGCGGCAGCTGCGGGTGGTCGGAACCGGCGAAACCTGTGTGGATCAGTTGCGCCTGCCGCCCGGCCCGCCCGATCCCGCGGGCGGATGCGTCCCTGAAGCGGCCCAGATCCGCCGCGTGGGAACAGGAGCACAAGCCCAGATACCCGCCGGGTTTGACCAGCGGGGCGGCCAGACGCGCAACACGTTCATAGGCCCGCAAACCGGCATCAAGCGCTTGTTTCGAAGGTGCAAATGCCGGGGGGTCGCAGACCACAACGTCAAAGCGGGCTCCTTCTTCGCCCAACTGGGTCAAAACATCGAACGCATCACCCTGCCGCGTGCTGAAGCGGTCGGAAAAGCCCGAGGCCGCAGCCCCCTTGGTCGCCAGATCCAGCGCTGCCCCAGATCCATCTACGGATAGCGCACCAGCAGCGCCGCCCGCCAACATCGCCAGACCGAAGCCGCCCACATGGCTGAACACGTCCAGTACCTGAGCACCCGGATGCACCAGTCTGGCGGCAAAGGCGTGATTTGGGCGTTGATCGTAGAACAGACCGGTTTTCTGGCCGCCCGTCAGATCGGCCATGTAGGTCGCGCCATTCATCGGAACGGGCAACGGAGCATCCGGGGCTGTACCGCGCAGGGTCATGTTCACATCATCCAGCCCTTCCAGCCCGCGCGTACGACCAGAGGCATTCTTGAGCACCGTGGAAACCCCGGTCACCTTGACCAGCGCATCCGTCAGCCTGTCCAGATGGGCTTCGGCCCAAGCTGCGTTAGGCTGGATCACGCAGGCGTCACCAAAACGATCGATGATGACGCCCGGGAATCCGTCGGCCTCGGCATGCACGAGGCGGTAATAGGGTGCGTCGTACAAACGCTCGCGCATCTCCAGCGCCCGTGTCAGGCGGGTTTCAAACCACACTGCATCAAGTTGCGCGTTCAGATCGCGATCGAGAACGCGGCACATGATTTTTGAAACCGGATTGACCGCGACCAAAGCGATCGGCGTCCGTTTGTCATCTTCCAGAACGGCAAGCGAACCAGCCGCGATTTTTCGCGTGCGGCGGTCGGTGACGATGTCATTGGCATAAACCCAGGGAAAACCATGGCGCAGACCGCGCGCATTGGCCTTGGGTTTCAGACGGATGGAAGGGCGATCTGTTTCAGCAGGCTGGGTCATGACGCCCTCTTAGTGGCGAACGCAAGTCTGCGAAACCCCTTGTTTACCTGTCGCGCCCGCGCCAGCCGCCGCGCCGCTTCGGAGCCTGAGCGGTTTGCAGCCCCTCACTCAGCACCTGCGTCATAGGATGTTCAGCATTTTCAGTTGCATAAGCCGCGTGCAACTCGGTCAGGGCCTGCGTCTGATCACGATCCGCAGGCAAGCTGAGCGCCCAGTCCAGAAAGATACTACGACATTCGGGCAAAGTGATGCCGTCAATACGATAGGCTTCGAGTATCAGACCCTTGTGATCGTTTGGATCAGAGTTTCGGCCCATCGTCTTCCCCTTGCATCACCAACCCGATCAGCCGGGCGGCCGTATCGTAGCTTTCCTGCAGCGCGTTCTGCAACTGGCTGACCTGATCAAATCCAGTGGCCCGGCAAAGGAAGGCGGTGCCGCCTTCGCCGATCTGATCAGCCTCGATCACTTTACCCGACAGCAGTCGCGCAGCGCATTGTACCGACCAGCATAGGTCGTAACAGTCTTTCAGAGATTGTGCCTGCGCGACATCCAGCAACCCGGCAGCGACCGCGCCATCCAGCCCGGAATGCACGTCGCGTTGGGGAATGCCGGCCAGCAACGCTCCGGTTTCGGCCATCAGTTCGATATCCATCATCCGCCCCGGGCCGTTCTTGGCGTCCCAGATACCAGCCGGCGATTTTGCGGCGGCAAGCCGTTCCCGCATTTCGGCGACCTCCCGCAAGATCTTGTCCCGGTCGCGCGGCTGCGCCATGAAATCTGCGCGGAAGGTTTCGATCGCATCGCCAAGGTCCGGGTTACCGCCCGCGACGCGGGCACGGGTCAGCGCCAGATGTTCCCACACCCAGGCCTCATTTTTCTGGTAATTGGTAAAACTGGCCCAGCTTGTAGCCACCGGACCCTGATTGCCGGAGGGGCGCAGGCGCATATCGACCTCGTAAAGCCGTCCTTGCGACATCGGCGCAGACAAGGCGGTGATCAGGGCCTGTGTAAATCGGGCAAAATACGGACGCGTGCCCAACGGACGCGGCCCGTCCGACATATCCTGATCCAGCGGATCATAGATGACAATCATGTCCAGATCGGATTGCGAGTTGATCTGCCCCGCCCCCAGCGAGCCCATGCCCAACACCACGGCCCCGCGCCCCGGTGCCGGGCCATGTTTGCGGGCAAACTGCTCGGCCACGCAGGGCAGGATTGCGGCGATCACGGCATGAGCCAGTTCGGCATATTGCCGCCCGGCCTCTACACCGTCAATCAATCCGCGCAGGTGGTGTACACCGATGCGGAAATGCCATTCCTTGCACCAGCGCCGCGCCAGATCCAGCCGGGATTCATAATCGTCCTCACCAGACAACGCCTGCGTCAACTCAGACTCAAGCGCGGCCTGCCCGGGCCAATCGGCAAAGAAACTGCCGCCAATAACGGCATCAAAAACCGAAGCGTTGCGCGATAGATGCGTGGCAAGTGCGTGCGAAGTACCGACAATATCGATCAGCAGGTCGATCAGTTGCGGGTTGGCTTCGAACAGGGAAAACAGCTGCACCCCGGCGGGCAATCCGGCCAGAAACCCATCTAGCGCCTGCAACGCCTCGTCGGGCTGGGCTGTCTTGGCCAGACGCGAGAGCAATTCGGGCTTCAGGCGTTCGAATATCCGTGCGCCGCGCTGCGAGCGCAAAGCGGGGTACGTCGGCCAGCGGGCCAAAACGTTCTTGTCAAATTCTACGCTTTCTACCGAGGTCGGTCTTGGGCCATGCCCCGGGGCGAAAAACCCTTCGGTCAGTTCATGTACTTCGGTCAGCCTGCGGGTCAGGTCAGATTGCAACGCGGCGCTGCTGATCCCCATCAGGCAGGCGACGCGTTCAATTCCGTCTTCGGATTTCGGAACCTTGTGGGTCTGGGCGTCGTGAACCATCTGGATGCGGTGCTCAACCTCGCGATGGGCGCGGTAGTGATCGCTGAGCTTTTCTGAAACGTCCTGCGGCACCCACCCCTTGTTCGCCAGCGCCGCCAACCCCGGAACCGTTGCGCGCAGCCGCAGATCCGGGTCGCGGCCACCCGCAATCAACTGGCGTGTCTGGGTGAAGAACTCGATTTCCCGAATGCCACCCTGCCCCAGTTTCATGTCATGGCCGGGAATGGTCAGCGTGCCGCCGGTCCCCTTGTTTTCCCGAATGCGCAAGCGCATGTCGTGGGCGTCCTGAATCGCTGCAAAGTCCAGATGGCGGCGCCAGACAAATGGGCGCAGCGCGTCAAGAAACCTGTCTCCGGCGGCAATATCGCCCGCGCAGGGGCGCGCCTTGATATAGGCGGCGCGTTCCCATGTGCGACCCAGGCTTTCATAGTACCGTTCAGCCGCTTCCATCGCCAAGCAGACCGGTGTTACGGCCGGGTCGGGACGCAGGCGCAGATCGGTGCGGAAGACATAGCCATCAGCGGTTTTCTCGCTCAGCGTGGCGCAGAAATTGCGGGTCGCGCGCACCATGCTTTGCCGCGCGTCATAGAAATCATCCGGTTCGAAACGTGTCTCGTCGAACAAGACGATCAGATCGATGTCCGAACTGTAATTCAGTTCGTGCGCACCCATCTTGCCCATAGCCAGGATGACCATTCCCGCAGCGTTTACAACATCTTCCTCGGTCATTCCCGGCAGTTTACCGCGTCTGATCAGAGCCGCGATTTCCGCCTTGGCGGCGACATCCGCTGCCAGCGCACCAAAATCGGTCAGCGCTGCGGTCACTTTTTCCAGAGGCCAGGCCCCGGACAGATCAGCAAGCGCGGTCAGCAAGGCCACGCGCCGCTTGGCCTGCCGCAGCCCCGGTTTCAACTGATCCGGCGGCAAAGCACGGGCGGTATCCATCACATCTGCCAGCGCCTGATCAGGGTGGTGCAATGCGCCCGACAGCCATTCGGCCTCTCGTTCAACAAGGCTTTTCAGATAAGGACTGGAACCGGCTGTTCCGGCGATCAGATCACCTTGTTCGCTGGTCAGATCGGGCACCAACGCCCGCGTCTCGGCCCCCAAAACGGGATCATAGGCAAGCGGTGCGCGAATAATGGCAAGTGCATCTGTCATGCGCGCAGGTTGCGCATCACCGTTGAGCAACGTCAATGAGACAATCCGG
Organism: Ruegeria sp. CG4; assembly: GCF_056537185.1. Classification (NCBI taxonomy): domain Bacteria; kingdom Pseudomonadati; phylum Pseudomonadota; class Alphaproteobacteria; order Rhodobacterales; family Roseobacteraceae; genus Ruegeria; species Ruegeria sp. CG4. The sequence goes on from NZ_JBQFRB010000001.1 coordinate 782,950, forward strand.
TCACTCTCCGGTCAAAGGCGTGTCCTGACTGAAACTGTTCACCCAAACGCCGTGCCGCCTTTCCCAAAGAGATGAAATCAACATCGCCTCTTTCATCTTCGAATTCGGGCGCGTGTAGTCAGCGCGATAACTCAGCAATACGATGTCCTCCGTCAAAACCCGGAGCCTCGCATCGCCGAGTTCAAAACTGGCCATCGTCGGCGCATCCGCGAACTGCCCGACATGAGCGTCACGGTTCGCAAAGCCCGTTGGGTATACGCCTAAGAAATCCGGGCTCAGCAAGGCCCGGTCAGCCGTCGCGTCCCCCTCGACCAGCGCCGTCCAGACCTGGCGTTCAAGCGAAAGGATTTCTTCCAATGTCGGGGCGGATTTGTATTCGCGGTCATCCATAGCCGGAACCTGCGCGCGTGACGCCCCTGCGTCAACCGCAGTTGAGGAAATTGCCAAAATGTAAATCTTTTTCACATTACCCCTTGCAACCCGGTTTTACCGCTCCCATCTTGGTGATGTGAAGACGATTTACATCAACCCCGGAGACCTGAAATGACCGCAATGTCCGACCACGCCACTCCCCAAAACCCGGGATGGCTGCACCGTTCCGAGGCCTGGCTTGACGACAAAGGCAAAGGCGCCTGGATCGCCGTCATGGTGCTTGGTTTCATCATTTTCTGGCCGATTGGCCTGGCCCTTCTGGCCTACATGATCTGGAGCAAACGTATGTTCAGCAAATCCTGCAGCCGCCGCAAAACCTGGCACAGCCACATGAGCGCCATGAAACCTTCGGGCAACAGCGCATTTGACGCCTACAAGGCCGACACGCTGGCCCGACTGGAGCGTGAACAGGCAGATTTCGAAGCATTTCTGCATCGCCTGCGCGAAGCCAAGGACAAGGCCGAATTCGACCAGTTCATGGATGAACGCGCCCGCGAAAACCATGATGAGCCGGAAAACGGCGAGCGCGCCTGATCCAGCCTTACCCTGTCCCGTCATTCGGGACAGGGTACACCTGCATAACCTCCCGGAATTCCTTTGATGACCCACCTGCCCGATCCCGACCGCCAGCCTGAATTCTATCAGTCCGTGGCGACCAAACGCTTTGTCGCATGGCTTTTCGACATCGCCTTCATCTCGCTTCTTTGCATCGTCCCGGTCTTCCTGACATTTGGAATGGGCGTTTTCTTCCTGCCCCTGATCTACGGGATCATCAGCTTTGTGTACCGGGTTGTCACCATCTCTAACGGATCCGCGACGCTGGGAATGCGCTTCATGAACATTGAGTTGCGCGATGCCTTCGGCGCCCGGATGGATACCGGCAAAGCACTGGCCCATACCGCCGGCTATTTTGTCAGCATGGCATTCTTCGTGATCCAGATCATCTCAGTCATCATGATGCTGACCAGTTCCCGCTGCCAGGGGCTGACCGACGCGTTCCTTGGAACCGTCATGATCAACCAGCGGGCATAAAAGAACCGACGCCTTGAATCACTTGGCGGCTCGCGGAAGCGTTGCTATCATCGCGTTGCGGGAAACACGGGACTTTCATGCGACACACGCTGCCAATAGCGCCACAATTCTATGTGACGGCACCACAGCCCTGTCCTTATCTTGAGGGCAGGATGGAGCGTAAATTGTTCACTGCCCTTCAGGGTGATGGCGCGGATAAGTTGAATAACTCGTTGTCCCAACAGGGTTTTCGCCGCTCTCAGAATGTACTCTACCGCCCGTCCTGCACGGACTGCGCCGCCTGCCTGTCCGCCCGGATCGACGTGTCGGCCTTTCAACCCAACAAAAGCCAGAGACGCGCCGCAAAACGCAATGAGGGTCTGGAGCGCCGCGCCAATTCCCCCTGGGCGACGGACGAACAGTACGAGCTGTTTCGCCGCTATCTCGATACCCGCCACGCCGATGGCGGTATGGCGGACATGGACGTTTTCGAGTTCGCCGCGATGATCGAGGAAACGCCGATCCGCAGTCGCGTGGTTGAATATGCTGACCCCAAAACCGGCAATCTGATCGCTGTCAGCCTGACAGATGTGCTCGATGACGGGCTCAGCATGGTCTATTCCTTTTACGACCCCGCCCAACCGTCCAATTCGCTTGGCACCTACATGATCCTCGATCATATCGATATCGCGCGCGAGGCCGGCCTGCCTTACGTGTACCTGGGTTATTGGGTTCCGGGCAGTCCCAAAATGGGATACAAGGCCCGGTTCTCGGGTCTGGAAGCGTATATTCAAAACGAATGGAAACCTATCCGGGATCCTGATGGCCTGCCTGACGCGCAGCATCATCCATTGTCTACAGCTCCGATTGCGGAACAAGTGGCCAATATTCAGCTGCCTGACCGCCACCCGACCAAAGGCTGAACAGCATCCATGCGCCAAAACCTGCACGCCGTCACGCTGGTGGTTCCGGATTACGACGAGGCGATTGCATTCTATACCGAAACACTGAATTTTGCGCTGTTGCAGGATATTGCGCTTGGCGAAGGCAAGCGATGGGTTCGTGTTGCGCCACCGGGTTCCGGAGGCGCATCGCTTTTGCTCGCACAGGCTGACGGTCCCGACCAAAAGGCCGCCATCGGCAATCAAACAGGCGGCCGTGTCGGCTTTTTTCTCGAAACTGACAACTTCCAACGCGACCACGCCGCAATGCGTGAAAACGATGTCCATTTCGAAGAAGACCCCCGCCACGAACCCTATGGCACCGTCGCCGTCTGGTGCGATCCGTTCGGCAATCGCTGGGACCTGATCCAGTTCACCTGATCCGTATCTTCATCTGGCTGAAAATATCCCGGGGATGAACTGGCCAAAGGCCAGGAAGGGGCTGGCCCCTTCCTACCAAGTTCAAAGCAAAGGGGGCCCGAAGGCCCCCTTTTCATTTTGTCAGTCTTTGATCAATTCGGGATCAGATCCGGCACAATGGTCACAATCGATGGGAAGAACCACAGGATTCCGATGCCCACGACCTGAATCAGGACAAACGGAACGATCCCACGATAAATATGACCTGTTGTCACCTCCTTAGGCGCAACGCCCCTCAGGTAGAACAGCGCAAACCCAAATGGCGGTGTCAGGAACGAGGTCTGCAGGTTCACCGCCACCATGATCGTCACCCATTTCGGATCGAACGACCCGCCATAGATCACCGGGCCCACGATCGGGATCACGATGTAGATGATTTCCAGGAAATCCAGCACGAACCCAAGGATGAACAGCACCAGCATCACGATCAGGAAGACCGTGAACTCGTTGTCGAAACTCTTGAGGAATTGCTGGATATAGTGCTCGCCCCCGAACGAGATCACCACCAGGTTCAGCAATTGCGAGCCGATCAGGATCGTGAACACCATCGATGTCACTTTTGCGGTTTCCCGCACCACAGGTGTCAGAACGCCGCTGGAGAACAACACCCAGCATCCGAACAGCAAGCCGAACAAGGCGAAAAGATAGGTACCGTAGGCCAGGAAAAAGGCTATCCAAGTCTCAGCGGTGACACCGCCCTGATTGATCCTAAGGTCGAAATTCACCCCAAGCAGTAAGCAGATGATCACGGCAAAGGTCGACCAGATGATGATATTGCCCGACCGTTCCTGATCCTTCAGCTTGCGGTATGCAGCCAGCATGATCGCACCACCAGCCCCCAGCGCGGCTGCCGGTGTCGGGTTGGTCACACCACCAAGGATCGAGCCGAGAACGGCGATGATCAGAACCAGAGGCGGGAACACCACGCGGATCAGATCATTGGTCGCGCAGCGCGCGGCGGCCTCCTTGCAGCCATAGATGGCCAGCGCAAATGGCAACGCCAACAGCACGAACGTGGCCCCTGACGTGGTCGTCGGTGCAACCAGCAGCACATCGACCAGCAGCATCAGCAACAAGCCAATCCCACCCACGATCAAGGGCTGCACGGGACGGGACGGCGCGATGCCGCGGCCCAGCACCAGTGTCAGGCCCAACAGTACCACAACAATCGCAACGCCGGTTCCGATCGGCGCTGCGGCAGCGATCTTGGCTTCCTGCGCGGCGGCCAGTTCTTCCTCGCTCAGCCGCTGCGCCTCGGACACGCCACCGGCAGCGTCAATCGCCTCTTGCTCGGCGACGGCCTGATCCCATGCTTCCTGGCCATGCAATTCGATCATCGACGCCTGACATTCGGCCGACACGCTGGTCCGCAGCGAAGCGCCCTGCCCGATATCCGAAAACCCGGAGACAGTGATATTCTGGCTTCCGATAACGCCAACACTGCTCAGCAGAAAGGCACCGGCGATCAATGCCACCGGAGCACCCAACAGCCATGTCAGACCCTCGGCGCGCGTGATTGGTTCACCGCCACCGCCGGACATCTCGACCGCAGGCGCCTTTTCCGGGTTGAGCAGAGCGTAACCAAAGGCATAAAGCGCGTAGAGCAACGCGAGCATGATACCCGGCAGCAATGCCGCCTGAAACAGCGTACCCACCGAAACTACAGCAGGCTCACCCAGGTAGGTCAGCGCGTCGGTACATCCAGCCTCAACCGCCCGGGTTTCCTGTGCGGTGGAATACAGATCACCCGCCAGCGTTCCCAGCAGAACGATCACGATGGAGGGCGGAATGATCTGCCCCAGCGTGCCCGAGGCAGCGATCACACCTGTCGCAAGTTCCGGCGAGTAGTTGTTGCGCAGCATTGTGGGCAGCGCCAGCAGACCCATGGTCACAACGGTCGCGCCAACAATACCGGTCGAGGCAGCCAGAAACGCGCCCACGACCACGATCGAAACGGCCAGACCACCGGGCAGCGGGCCAAAGACACGGGCCATGGTGGTCAGCAGGTCGTTCGCGATTTTCGAGCGTTCCAGGGTGATGCCCATCAGCACGAACATCAAAACGGCCAGAAGGGTTTCAATCGACTGCCCCGCCAGAACACGCTCATTCATCCGGTTCACGATGAAGGATACGTTCCGGTCCAGCGCTGTTTCCCACCCTGCGGTAAAGACCGGTTCAGCAATTCTCGGCAAGTCCGGATATCGAAACACCGAGATCACATCTGGTTTTACACCCGAATTCACGACGTCCCGATAGGCTTGTGACCCGGTGTCGATTGCCTGATGGACCAGCAAACCGGCGCTGTCCAGAGCCGCGATGATCCCGAACGAGATCACCCCGGCCCCACCAATGGCGAAGGCCACCGGAAAGCCGCTCAGAATGCCTCCGAAAAGGCAGAAGAATACGATAATGAGGCCTATCTCGACGCCATCAAGTCCGAATAGCATTGTCTTGGTCTCCGTCCTTAATGTGCGCCTTCGTAGGCTTCTTCACCCTCACCAAGGCTGTCCTTGTCGAGGTATTTTCCTTCGCTTTCCGGCCCTTCCACAAATTCCAGGTAAGACCGGTAAAGGAATGCAATCGCGTGCAGGAACACCATTGCTGCAAAGGCAATCAGCAGAATTTTGAACAGGAAGTAGCCATTGAAACCATTGGGGCTGAAACCGATGGTTTCGACGTTCCAGCGCATCGCGCGGGATTTCATGACCAGCCTGTCCAGCGTGTCGCTGGCCGATGGTTTCGGCACGATCAGATGCCGCCACATGAAGTACCAGCCGTACATCCAGGTCAGTACCGCCATCGGCATCATGAACAGGACCGACCCCAGCATATCGACCACACGCTTGGCCCTGTAACTGATCCCGGCATAGATCAGGTCGACGCGTACGTGACCGCCCTGCACAAATGTGTAGGTGCAGCACAGGCATACGACCATGGCGTTGTAAAGTTTAAGCTCTTCAGCATACCAACTGATGTCCATCTGGATCGGAATACCGAAACCAAATGCCATGTCGGGACGCGCGAACACGCGCTGCATGAAAACGATGACGATCTGCTGGATGACCATCAGCAGACCGGCCCAGGCAAAGAACCGGCCAGTGGTGTTGGCGAACCCTTCGAGACCGCGCACCATCCCCCACATAAAGTTCCTGAAATACAGCCCAACGGCCGTCAGAACCAGAAAGATGGTGAAAACCACAAAGAAGAACTCGACCGACCCGCCGTAGTAGACAAAGCGCATGATCGCCTCTTTGTCCGACCAGTTCAGCCAGAGCTGCGGATGCGTGATGGCGTATCCGAAATTATAGAAGGCTTCGGCAATGTTCTGAATGAACCACACCAGTCCATTCCACAGGGCGCCGAAGAACGAGATACCGTTTTCGTCCTGCATGTTGTCCCCAGGTCGCGTCAGTTGCACTTGTTATTATAGCCGGTTTGAAATCACCGTGCATGTGCAACAGGAAAGGTTCCCCCGCGTGTGCGGGGGAACCATGTGAGTGTGAGCCGGATGTTAGCCGCGGACGCGGTCGCGCTGCGAGGTGTAGACGCCCGACGACAGGTTGAGCCATGCCGAAGACGCGGTCGACGAAGCAACCGCGCTGTCGTGGATCTTCTTGAACAGCTCGTCGCCCATGTTCTCGTCCAGCACTTCCTGGCTGGCTTGGCCAAATGCATCCCAGACGCTGTCAGGGAATTCCATGACCTTGACGCCACCCGACTGCAGACGCTGCAGTGCTGCACCGTTGTTGGCCAGGAACTGCGACAGGTTCCACTGGTGACATTCGCCTGCAGCGATCTCGATGATCTTCTGCTGGGCGGGTGTCAGGCTTTCGAACACGTCGCGGTTGGTTGCCAGCGACAGGCCCGCATTCGGTTCATGGAAGCCGGCGGTGTAGTAAACCTTGGTGATTTCCTGGAAACCGGCCTTTTCGTCGGCCCACGGACCGATCCACTCGGTTCCGTCAATCGCGCCCGAGGACAGCGCCTGATACACTTCCGAGCCCGGAATGTTCTGAACCGAAGCGCCCAGTTTACCCAGTGCTTTACCGCCCAGACCCGGCATGCGGAACTTCAGACCGTTGAAATCTTCGGGGCTGTTGATCTCTTTCGAGAACCAGCCGCCCGCCTGTGCACCGGTGTTACCGGCCAGGAACGACTTCAGACCAAAGATCTGACCCAGTTCGTCATGCAGCTCCATGCCGCCATCCTGATAGTACCAGTTCACCATTTCCTGCGCGGTCATGCCGAACGGAACGGCGGTGAAGAAGGCATAGCCCGGGTGCTGACCAACGAAATAGTAGTCAGCGGCGTGGTACATGTCAGCCTGACCTGACGATACCGCGTCAAACACCTCGAACGCGCCAACCAGTTCGCCTGCAGCTTTGATGTCAACGGTCAGATTGCCATCCGACATTGCCGTGATGCTGTCGGCACAACGCTGTGCGCTGTCGAAAACACCGGCCAGACCACGACCCCACGAAGTCACCATGGTCAGCGTGCGCTTGCCCTGCGCGTAAGCCGGTGCCGCCAGCGTGGTGGCTGCAGCTGCCGAGCCGCCCAGTGCAGATGTTTTCAGAAATGAACGACGATCCATATGAGTGTTCCTCCCCTACATATTCAAAAACCCGGCGACAGCCGGGTCAGTCGTTTTCGGTGCGCGTCAGCCTAAATGTCGTCGCGGGAATGTGAATACCAAGTACTACGTAGACGATCAGTTTTTTTCATCTTGCCAGACGCAAATACCGTGCTTATCAGGCCCGTTCCGCTGAATTTCCGCCAAATCTGTTTTTCCGTCCCCGCAATCCTTTTGCTTTTCCGGCCGGGCTTGCGTATCGATTCGAACATGGCAGGGCTTCGACATCTGGTCTCACTCACCTATGCGCAAAAGCTGTCGCTTGTTGCGGCAATACCTTTGGTTTTGGCAGTGGCCGCGATTGCTTTGGTCGTCGCTTATGAATCGCGCGCAACTGCCGAAAGCGAGATACAGGCGCTTGAGCGGCGCCTGATCGAGGCCAAAAAGGAAGAACTGCGCAACTACGTCACACAGGCCCGCAACGGATTTGCCTACATCTATGGTCGCGCCGAGCCTGATGATGACACGGCCAAAAGTCTTGTGACGCAAATCCTGGCAGCCATGATCTATGGCAAGGACGGGTTCTTCTTTGTTTATGACTATGACGGCAACAACCTGGTCAGTCCGCGCCAGACCGAGTTCATCAACCGCAACTGGGTCGGCCTGACCGACAGTGACGGCACCCCTGTCGTGGATGAGTTCATCCGCATGGCCCGCCAGGGCGCAGGCTGGCACAGTTTCATGTGGCAAAAGCCCTCGACCGGGGAAGAAGCGCAAATGATAGCCTATGTGGTCGGATTGCAGGACTGGCGCTGGGTTGTCGGCACCGGCGTTTTTATCGATGACATCGTCGCCACGGTCGCCAACGCAAGGGCCGAGGTCGAAGCGAGGGTGCGACGAACATTCATGTATATCGGCGGCATTGTTCTGGCGGCGGTACTGATCGTGTTCGCATCGGGCATGTTGCTAAATTTCCGCGAGCGGCGGCTGGCGGACGCCAAGCTGAAAGAGCTGACCCAACGCGTGTTTGACGCGCAAGAGGAAGAACGGGGCCGCGTGGCGCGCGAGTTGCATGACGGGATCAGCCAGATTCTGGTCGGTGTTCGATACGCGCTGGACAATGCGCGCCGACGTCTGCTTCGCGGTGATGATGACGGTGCCCGGGACCCGCTCGACAAGGGGATCGACAACCTGGGCTCTGCCATCACCGAAGTCCGCCGCATCAGCCGGGACCTGCGTCCCGGAGTACTGGACGATCTGGGCCTTGGCCCTGCCCTCAAGGCGCTGACCGACGATTTTGCCGAGCGCACCGGGATTGAAACCGAATTCACCACAGTCGTTTTCCGAAATCGACTGGATCAGGACAGCAAGATCGCGCTCTACCGTATCGCACAGGAGGCACTGACCAACATCGAACGTCACTCCGGGGCGACCCGTGTTACAATCGACCTGCGCGGGCACAAGAAGGGTGCGACCATGCGCATCACCGACAATGGCTGCGGCCTGCGCACCGGGCCGGACCAGTCCAGCGCCGGGATTGGATTGCGTAATATGCAGGAGCGTATCGAACAGCTTGACGGATCGCTGCGCATTCTGTCATCACGCGGCGCGCAAAGCGGAACAGTAATCGACGTCGACCTGCCCCTCAGCCACCTCTTGTCCCCTCAGGACGACGCGACACCGAACCGAAAGGCCGGGACATGACCGAGCAAACAATCCGAGTCCTTATCGTTGATGACCATCCCATGGTCGCCGAAGGCATCCAGTCCATCCTCGAAAGCTATGACGGGATCGAAGTCGTCGGAACCCTCGGCAGCGGGCAGGACGCAGTGGATCAGGCGGCGCGGTTGAACCCGGACGTTGTTCTGATGGATCTCAACATGCCGGGCATGGGCGGGCTCAGCGCCACAGAAATCATTCTGGAACGCCTGCCCGACATTCGTATCCTGATCCTGTCCATGCATGACAGCCCCGAGTACATTTCGACCGCCCTGAGTCATGGCGCGAAAGGATACATCCTAAAAGACGTCCCGACCGATGAGATAAAACATGCCATCGACGCGGTGATGAAGGGCGAACAATATCTGTGCACCGGGGCCAGCGGGTCGCTGAAACCAAAAGGCGACAACGCACGCGAAGCGCTGACCGGGCGGGAACAGACGATCCTGCTGGAACTTGCGCAAGGTAAATCGAACAAGGACGTCGCGCATGCGCTGGATATTTCCGTGCGCACCGTCGAAACGCACCGCAAGAACATCAAGCGCAAACTCGGCATCTCATCGACTGCCGGTCTGACCCGTTATGCGCTGGAACATGGCATGTTGCAGGGGACAAGCCCCGGCTTTTGATACGCGCGCAGCGCTGCCCGCCCCAACCAGAGGAGATGCGCCAAAGGCGTATTGACGATGGGCGGGAGGGTTTATCCCTGCGGTCTCTCTCTGATGTCCTCACCAAAGAAAACCAGTGTCCCGTCTTCATCTATCACGTGGAATTCGCGCTGCTCATAGGGCTGGTCAAACGGTGGGCGCACGCGGCCCGCTGGCAGGTCGGCCAATCCCGCACGCAGGCTTTCGAACAGATCGTCGATGCCCTCGACATCGATGTAAAAGGACTGATCATCGCCCAAAGGGCGGCCATCATCGCGTTGCGGGCATTGCAAAAGGCGGATCGCGACGGCTCCGTGCCTCAGGAATGCATAATTGTCCTGCCTGAAATTGCAGGTAAACCCAAGTCGTTCGGTGTAGAAGCGGATCTGGGCATCTAAGGAAGAACACAAAACGAATGGTGTCAGTTGCAAAATTCGCGGCATGAGGCTCCTTTCGGCCGATTGATCACGGGTTCCCAAATCCCGATATGGGGTCAATCCAGCAACTGATCTCGCCGATTCCCTTCGCGTTCATAATGATGCGGCAATACGCGACCGTAAAGTTGCCGAGTCCGCTCGACACCGCCGCACATCCCTGCCGTCTCGACAAACGAGAATATCCCGACGTAGCGATTGCGCGGTCCCTTGACCGGAGCAACCCGATGCAGCGCATACCGCCCCTTGAATATCTGCAGATCCCCAGGCTGAAGTTCCAGTTCACGTACCTGCGCCCGGTTGCCATCCAGTATCGAGGCCACCTGGCTGAAATTCTCGTCTTCTGCCGTGCGCAAATTGGGCACATATTCAAATGTTCCGCCGGTTTCGCCGTTTTGGATGGCAAGCGTAACGGTGAAATTGTTGGTATCAAAGTGCCACGGAAAGCCCTGCCCCTCCTCGACCACGTTGATTATCACGTCCGCCAGGGGATCGTCGTAACGGAAGAACCGGTCCTCGGACTCGTCAAGCGCATCCCGCACGAACGGCATGAAGCCTTCATATTCGTAAATCCGGCGCAAGGGGCCGGAATCCGGGAAATTGTCCGCCGGAACAAACGCGTTTGATCGGTCATAGAAACGTCGTATCGGATGGCCGATCCCGAACCGGGGATCGTCCTTGGTGAAATAGGCGTTTGTCCGGTTGAACGAGCGATGTGCCTGGGGGGCGACCGCATCGGCTTCGCGCACCAGCAGGTCCAGCCCCGCCTGATGCACAAACCCGGGCAAAACCGCGCATCCGTCCCTGTCCAGATCCCGCCGCAGATCGGCGATCATCTGATCATAGGCGCGCGAGTCCGGCCGGTCGATCGGATACCGTCCCAGATCCACCAAATCCTGTAGCATGGTTCGCCTCCTGAAACTGTTGACCTGGGTTCAGCGTGACCCAGACAATTGCACCTCTCATGTCAATTTCAGACATGGGGCTGACGCAATTAGACCACTGCTGACATGGCAAGGATTGACCCCAACCGGCCCGATTTCACGGAAATTCCGGGCATGCGGCAATCTGCGCAACAAAATGTCGCAAAAACCCTGCCCTGAGATAGAAAATTGGCACAATTGCCTGTTGACGCCCCTTCCCCTCGCTCATAATGTCCCCCCACGCAAAGAAGGAGCCTCTGGCGATGAAAACGCTAGTCGTAATCGTAGGAACCACGCGCATGGGCCGGTAACGGTAAACCATAATCGAACCCATGCGCCTCCGACACTCTCGGGGGCTTTTTTTTGTCAAACGCAAGACACATGTCGCGAACGGAGCAAAGCAGATGACACGTGAGATGACCGGCGCAAAGATGGTGGTTCAGGCCCTCAAGGATCAGGGCGTGGACACAGTATTCGGATACCCCGGCGGCGCCGTGCTACCGATCTATGATGAGATCTTTCTGCAAAACGACATTCGCCACATCCTGGTACGTCACGAACAGGGCGCGGTTCATGCAGCCGAAGGCTATGCCCGCTCGACCGGGAAGCCCGGCGTTGCGCTGGTGACGTCCGGCCCCGGTGCCACAAACGCGGTAACGGGTCTGACGGATGCATTGCTGGACTCGATCCCGATCGTCGTTCTGACCGGTCAGGTTCCCACATTCATGATCGGCTCGGACGCCTTTCAGGAGGCCGACACCGTTGGCATTACCCGCCCCTGCACCAAGCACAACTGGCTGGTCAAGGACACGGATTCTCTGGCCGCGACCATGCACGAGGCCTTTCACGTCGCCAAGTCGGGCCGCCCCGGTCCGGTGCTGATCGACATCCCGAAGGATGTGCAGTTCGCCTCGGGCGAATACAGCCCGCCCAAGCCCTCGACTTCGCATTACCAACCGGTGCTGAAAGGTGATCTGGAAGAGATCACCGAACTTGTCGCGGCAATGGAAACCGCGAAAAAGCCCGTGTTCTATACCGGCGGCGGCGTGATTAACTCGGGCCCTGCCGCCAGCCAATTGCTGCGCGAACTGGTAGATGCGACGGGCTTTCCGATCACCTCGACCCTGATGGGGCTGGGTGCCTATCCGGCGTCGGGCAAGAACTGGCTGGGTATGCTGGGCATGCATGGACTTTATGAAGCCAATCTGGCGATGCACGATTGCGATCTGATGATCAATATCGGCGCGCGGTTCGACGACCGGATCACCGGTCGGATCGATGCGTTTTCGCCGAAGTCCAAGAAAGCCCATATCGACATTGATCCTTCGTCGATCAACAAGGTGATCCGTGTGGACATACCGATTGTTGGCGACGTCGCCCATGTTCTCGAGGATATTCTGAAAGTCTGGAAAGCCCGCGGGCGCAAAACCAATGCCGCTGCCGTCAAGAAATGGCAGGCTCAGGTCGATGAGTGGCGCAAGGTCAACTGCCTCGCGTATACCAACAGCGAAAAGACCATCAAACCGCAATACGCGCTGCAACGGCTTGAAGAGCTGACGAAGAACCACGACCGCTATATCACCACCGAAGTGGGTCAGCATCAGATGTGGGCTGCGCAGTATCTTGGGTTCGAGGATCCGAACCGCTGGATGACCTCAGGTGGCCTGGGCACGATGGGCTACGGCTTCCCCGCCTCCATCGGCGTACAGATGGCGCATCCCGACGCGCTGGTCATCAACGTTGCCGGAGAGGCCTCGTGGTTGATGAACATGCAGGAAATGGGCACCGCAGCGCAGTATCGTCTGCCGGTGAAACAGTTCATCCTGAACAACGAACGTCTTGGCATGGTGCGTCAGTGGCAGGAATTGCTGCATGGCGAACGCTATTCCCATTCGTGGTCCGAAGCGCTGCCCGATTTCGTCAAACTCGCCGAAGCTTTCGGAGCCAAGGGCATCCTGTGCACTGACCCGGCCGATCTGGATGATGCGATCATGGAGATGATCAACTATGACGGGCCGGTAATCTTCGACTGTCTGGTTGAAAAGCACGAGAACTGCTTCCCCATGATCCCGTCGGGCAAAGCGCACAATGAGATGCTGCTGGGCGAGGCCGAAACGCAGGGCGTCATCGACTCCAAAGGGTCGGTTCTGGTCTGACAAAAATCGACAAATTTTGTCGGGCGCCTCTTGTGCCCGGCACTATGTGATGACGAAAGGGACATAAATGTCTGCCCTACATATCAAAAAAGGCGCGAACCGCCATTCGGCCTATAACCTACGCCCGACTTTCTCGGACGTGCAGGAACAGCATACGATCGCCGTTTTGGTCGAGAACGAACCGGGTGTTCTGGCCCGCGTGATCGGACTGTTCTCGGGCCGCGGTTACAACATCGAAAGCCTGACAGTGGCCGAGGTGGATCATACCGGCCATCTCAGCCGTATCACCATCGTCACCACCGGCACGCCGCAGGTGATCGAGCAGATCAAGGCGCAGCTGGGTCGGATCGTTACCGTCCATGACGTGCATGACCTGACCGTCGAAGGTCCCTCGGTCGAGCGTGAACTGGCGATCATCAAGGTTGTGGGCGAAGGCGACAAGCGGGTCGAAGCGCTGCGTCTGGCGGACATCTTCCGTGCCAACGTGGTCGACAGCACGCTGAATTCCTTCATATTCGAGATCACCGGCGCCCCGGACAAGATCGACGCCTTCGCCGATCTGATGCGTCCTCTGGGCCTTTTGGAGATCGCCCGTACTGGCGTTGCCGCCCTGCTGCGCGGCGACTGACCTGAAAACTCCGCTCCGGACTCAAGATCATTGCCTCCGGGGCGGGCCAGCCGGCCTTGGTTAGCACTGGATTGACTGAGACGCGCACGTCGGTGCGGGTGCGGTGCAATTGTCATACGCCTCGGAAATCAAGAATAAGACCACTCAATTGGCGATTTAGCCTATTGCGTTTATTCCTTTGGGCGTTAGCCTCTACACGCAACGAGACGTGACCACACGTCCGTCAGGTGTTTAGTCACGATTTCAGAGGCAGCGCGCCATATGAGCCGCACGTGTCCTTGTTTCCAAAAAGAATATGTGAGTTCCGGGACGAGAATGACGAATGACTTCCGCAGCCCTGCTGAATTGCGCAGAATGTTCGGCGCAAATCTGAGATTGCTGTCTCACCAGTACCCTTCAGTCTCAGAGCTTTGCCGCCAGCTTGGTATCAACCGGACGCAGTACAACAGATATCTTGGCGGCGAGAGCTTTCCCAGGCCCGACGTACTGGACCGCATTTGCCGCTTTTTCAAAGTCGACGCCCGTATCCTGCTGAAACCACTGGACGAGATCGCCCAGCCTTTCCGCCACCCGGCTGCCTCGGCCCTGACCGAGTTCCTGGGTTCTGGCCCGAATACCTTGCCCGAGACCCTGTTTCCTGCCGGATTCTACTATGCGACGGAAACGGCGCTGGACAGCCACACCGCGCTGCGGCATCGGTTGTTCTACGCCCGCAGACTGCCGCAATGTACGCTTGTGCGCAGCTACGAGCCTCGTCCCACCATGCCCGAGGCCCCGCCCAAAGAGCGTGAGGTTCAGGGCATTGCCGCCTGCGCTGGTCGTCAGATCTACATCCTGATGTCACAGCGAGACGCGCAAAACAGCCGGATGTTCCTGATCTCTCATCATTACGGAGATCAGGCCGGTCAACTGCGGGGCGTGGCAATCAGATTGTCGGACACATCCACGGACCCCAGCGGGACACAGCGGATCATGTTGCGGCATCTGGGATCGGACCGGTCCGCAGTCTTCGGCGCGGCAAGGGCCGCACGCGCCTGGCTATGATCCTGTACTTGGAACAAGCCCCCTGCCTTACTCGGAAACAGCATTCTGTTCCTGCGTGATCAGCCGGTACAGATGCCAACTGGCGTGCCCCAGTAACGGCAACACAAGAAACAACCCAAGAAACCAAGGCAACATCGCCACAAAGGTCAGAACCGCAATAAACATGCCCCACCCAATCATGACCGGGAAATTGTCACGGACATAGCCGAAGCTGGCGATCATGGCGGTTACGAAATCCAGTTCGCGATCCAGCAGCATCGGAATCGAAAGCACTGTGATCATATACAGCACGGTCGCGAATATTGCGCCAACGACCGAGCCGATGGCCAGCATCGCCAATCCGTTCGCAGTCAAAAACACCTCAATCGAGGAAGAGACATTCGTCATGGTGGAAAGCCCCATGAACAAAGCGAAAATCATGTGCCCCAGAAAGAACCAGAACAGAAACATCACTACGATGATCGCACAGATTGAGGGCAACTGGCGGCGGCCCTGCTGCAGCACCACGCCAAAAATCGACCCGAAATCCAGCGGTTCTCCCTGCTCAAGCCGATGGGATACTTCGTACAGTCCAACCGCCGCAAATGGCCCAAGCAGCGGGAAACCGATCGCGGCCAAAACAAGCCAGTAGGTGGTTCCTGTTTTCAAAGTGACCCATGCCATTGCCCACCCGGCCAACACGTAGAATCCCGCGAACAGAATCCCGAATACCGGCGCCCGACGATAATCGGCCCATGCCTGACGAATAGCCTGCCGCAGCATCGCCGTATCGGCCTGCTGCATTGTCGGAACGCCAAAGGGTTTTTCCATGTCTGTCTCTCCTCCCCAGCGACCCTATTGCAGGGCCGGTCGTTTTTGGGGCCAGCCGGTTGCATCGTGATAGCTTGCCCCGATGGACAAAAGCTTTGCATCCGCGCCGCGCGGCCCGAAAATCTGCATTCCCATTGGCAGACCGTTCTCTCCAAAACCCACAGGAACCGACAGGCAGGGCAACCCGATCAGGCTGACCGGAGTGACGACCTGCATCCAGCGGTGATAGGTGTCCATCGCCTGCCCGGCTATTTCGGTCGGATACGCAGTTTCGACGGCAAAAGGCCAAACCTGGGCCGTTGGCAGCACCAGCGCATCATACGTCTCAAACAAACGGGCGGCACATCGATACCACTCGGATCGCAGAACGCTGGCGTGATGCACGTCCATCGCACTCAGCGCCAGTCCCCGATCCAGCTCCCATTGTGCGGTATCCTTCAGCACGTCCCGATGCTCGGACAGTTCCAAAAGACCAGCCGCAACGCTCCAGGATCGCAGTGTAATCCAGCTGTCCCAGATCTGGCTTGCGTCAAAAGGCGGTTTTGTTTCTTCGACGTCGGCCCCCAAATCCGAAAACACGGTCAGCGCAGACCGGCACAGATCGACGATCCCGGTTTCGAACGGAAAGGCACCGCCCCAGTCACCCAGCCAGCCAACACGCAAACCCGTGAGATCAGCCGGCTGCACAGGTGATACAGCGCCACCATCAACAGACAATGGCTGACGTGCATCCGGACCTGCCATGACGTCCAGCAAAATACCCAAATCTTGCGGGCTGCGGGCCATGGGGCCCAATGTCGAAAGCTGATGCAGAAAACCGTCTCCGATCGGTTCACTCGGAACCCGGCCCCAGCTTGGCCGGAACCCGTATACATTGTTCCAGGCCGCCGGGTTGCGAAGGCTGCCCATCATGTCCGAGCCATCCGCCAAGGCCACCATGCCCGCGGCCAGCGCCACCGCCGCGCCACCGGACGAACCGCCGCAGGTTCGGGCGGGGTCGTACGGGTTGCGCGTGGCGCCATACACCGGATTGAACGTATGCGATCCCAGCCCGAACTCGGGTGTATTTGTTTTGCCGATCACAATGGCACCGGCAGCCCGCAATCTTTCTGCGATCAGATCGTCCCGCTCGGGCACGTTGTTTCGGTAAATCGGCGATCCATGAGACGACACAATCCCGGCCACATTGACCAGATCCTTGACCGCCATGGGCAGTCCATGCAGCGGGCCGCGCCGGGGACCGGCATCCAGCGCCTCAGCCGCGGACATCAACTCATCCTCATCGCGCAGGGCGACGATGGCATTGACCTCTCCATTAACGCTGGAAATCCGATGCAAGGTTTCGCGCATCAACTCAGCAGCCGTCAATTGCCCCGAGGACAGCGCAGACAGCAATGCAACGGCGGAAGTTTGGCTCAGATCCATGGGAGTTCATCAGCTCAGATACAACGTGGTCGCCACCAGCCTAGCCGGGGCAACCTGCCAATTAAACCCACTGTTTACATGTATCTTTTCGGGACCCCCAGGCACCCCGACGGATCCGCTTCATCTGGCCAAAAATATCCCGGGGGAGTCGCGGCCCGCCGCGACGGGGGCAGAGCCCCCTTGTGATCAGCCGTCGCCCTGCGCTTCGGACCGGCTTTTGCCGGCAACGTTCTGGGCCAGCGTGGCTGCCATAAACCCATCCAGATCACCGTCCAGAACCCCTTTGGTGTCCGAGGTTTCGTGATTGGTCCGCAAGTCCTTGACCATCTGATAAGGCTGCAACACGTAAGACCGGATCTGATTGCCCCACCCGGCATCGCCCTTGGCTTCGTGCGCCGCGTTGATATCGGCGTTGCGACGGTCCAGTTCCTGCTGGTACAGGCGCGATTTCAGCGCCTTCATGGCGATGTCACGGTTCTGATGCTGCGACTTCTCGGACGAGGTCACTACGATGCCCGTGGGGATGTGCGTGATCCGAACCGCCGAGTCCGTGGTGTTCACGTGCTGACCACCGGCACCCGAAGAGCGGTAAGTATCGATGCGGATGTCCGACGGGTTCACCTCGATCTCGATATTGTCGTCTACCACCGGATAGACCCAGACCGAGCTGAACGACGTGTGCCGCTTGGCCGCCGAGTCATAGGGCGAGATGCGCACAAGCCGGTGCACCCCGCTTTCCGACTTTAGCCAGCCATAGGCGTTGTGGCCTGAAATCTTGTAGGCGGCAGACTTGATCCCCGCCTCTTCACCCGCGGTCTCGGACTGCAATTCGACCGTATAGCCCTTTTTCTCGGCCCAGCGCACATACATCCGCGCCAGCATCGAGGCCCAGTCACAACTTTCGGTGCCCCCCGCGCCCGAGTTGATCTCAAGGAACGTGTCATTGCCGTCTGCCTCGCCATCCAGCAGGGCCTCAAGCTCTTTCTTGGCGGCCTTGGCCTTCAGTTTCCTGATTGCGTCCTCGGCGTCGGCGACGACTTCTTCGTCCTCTTCCATCTCGCCCAGTTCGATCAGTTCGACATTGTCACTCAGGTCGGTCTTGATCGACTCGTAGGTTTCGATGGCATCGACCAGCATCTGGCGTTCGCGCATCAGCTTCTGAGCGTTCTCCGGGTTGTCCCACAGGTTCGGGTCTTCGACGCGTGCGTTGAATTCCTCAAGCCGGTGCGGCGCCGTTTCGTAATCCATGCGCTTCGCCAGCAGCTCCAGCGACTTTTCTATTTCCGCCACAATATTCTGGGTTTCGGCGCGCATGGTTTTGTCCCAACTTGCTCAATCAGGCCTGCGTGATAGCAAGAGGCGAGAGCCACCACAAGACAAGTGAGATGCGAATGAAGGATGCGTCGGGCGAGTTTTTGACAGTTGGGACCTGACACGCATCGTGTTGCTTGCGGACACGGGGCTGGCCCAAGATCTGTTAAGCAGTCAGCACACGCACGACCCGCTTCACGGCGATCTGCATACCGACAACGTGCTACTATCGGATCCCGGTCCTCGGGTTATAGATGCAAAGGGATATCTGGGGGATGCTACTTTCGAACTGGCAAACGCTCTGCGACATCCGAAAGGCATGCCGGAACTTGTACGCGAGCCTTCGCAAATCAGCCACTGCCTGTGGCTCTATTCGGACGCATTGGGCGTACCATGCAAACGGCTTGCCAAATGGGCTGCTGCCAAATGTGCGCTATCGATCTGCTGGCGGTCTTGTGAACAGATTACCGATGACAGCGAACTGACCTGTTGAACCTATTCCTACAAGTTGCGGACTAGTACAGTCCGCCCCCCTGCAGATCACCCTGGCTTGCGTTGGGTCCGACCGTAACTGTGCTTCCGGTGGAAGTTGTCACCTGCCGACCCGATCCGCTGACTTCTTCGAACAGTGGCAAATCGGATCCCATGGCAAAGCCGCCATCGAAAATCCGGTCTATGAAGCCATCGACACCGTCGCGGAAATACTCGGCAACCACATATTCCCCGACCGCATCCTCTGGCAAGCGCGCCCCGCTGAAACGGTCAATCTTGATGAAGTGCCCGCCTGGCGGAACTTCGAACGGACCGCCGCCATATTTCTCGACCGCCTTTTCCATGAAACTTTGGAATACTGGCCCGCACATCGTACCGCCATAGGCGCCACTGCCCATCGGACGCGGTCGGTCGTAGCCAATATAGCAGCCGGCCACGATGTTCGAGGTGAAGCCGATAAACCAGGCGTCCTTGGATTCGTTGGTGGTGCCGGTCTTGCCGGCAGTCGGCACCGGCAGGTTGACAACACGCGACGCGGTGCCGCGATCAACCACGCCTTTCATCATAGACGTCAATTGATAGGCGGTGATGGCATCCATAACCTGTTCGCGGTCGGTCACGATCTGCGGCGACTCATCCGGTTCCAGCCAGGTTGAGTTGCAGTCCAGACACTGGCGGTCATCATGCCGGTAGATCGTCTTTCCGAACCGGTCCTGGATACGGTCGACCAGAGTGGGTTCGACCCGCTCGCCGCCGTTCGCGAACATCGCATAGGCGGCGACCATTTTGTACAGCGTCGTTTCTTCCGATCCCAGCGAGTTCGCAAGGAACGCGCCCATTCGGTCATAAACACCAAACCGTTCGGCATATCCCGCAACCACCGGCATCGTCACCTCCTGGGCCAGACGGATGGTCATGAGGTTCCGCGACTGTTCGATCCCGGTGCGCAGCGGTGTTGGCCCGTAGAATTTGTTCGACGAGTTCTTGGGCCGCCAGAGACCCTGCGGCGTGTTCACCTCAATCGGGGCGTCCACAACGATGGTGGCGGGACTGTAACCACTGTCCAGCGCGGCGGCATAGACGAAAGGCTTAAAGCTGGACCCCGGCTGACGCTGAGCTTGCGTGGCACGGTTAAACACCGAGTCCTGATACGAGAACCCGCCCTGCATCGCCAGAACACGGCCCGAGTTCACATCCATCGCGACGAAACCGCCCTGCACCTCAGGCACTTGGCGGGCAGACCACTGCCCTTCTTCCCCGGCCATCACCAGAATGACATCGCCGCGCTTGAAATTGTCCTTGAAACTGCCCTGCATCCATTTGATGTCTTCGCGTGGAATGGTTCCGTCTGCCGGACCGTTTTCGATACCCACGGTCAGCGACTGATCGGCCACATTCATCACAACAGCCGGATACCATTGGGTCGGCAATTCGACATCGCGCGGAATTTCCATGATGGCCAGCGCCTCGCGCCACTGGGCTTCCTCGGCCAGTTTTTCTTCCGGGATCACCTCACCCGTACCGCGCCATTTCCCGCGCGAGCGGTCGTATTTCTGCAGGGCCGTGCGCAGGGCCTTGGCAGCTTCGACCTGCATTTCCTCGTCCACCGACGCACGCACCGTGAAGCCGCCGGTAAAGAATTCACCCTCGCCGAAATCTTCGCTTAGCTGGCGGCGGATTTCGTCGGTGAAATAGTCACGGGGCGGCAATGCCGTGCGGAAGCTTTCAAAGTCACCGTTCTGTACCGAGCGCAAAGGCATGTTGACCTCGGCCTCATAGGTAGCCCGGTCAATGTAGCCGTTCTGGTTCATTTCCCGCAGCACGTAGTCGCGACGCGCCAGCAAGCGTTCCTTTTGCAAAACCGGATGGTAGTTTGACGGCGCCTTCGGCATGGCAGCCAACATGGCGGCCTCATGCGGGGCCAGTTCCTGCAGCGTCTTGTTGAAATACGTCTGTGCAGCAGCCGTCACACCGTAAGAGTTCTGGCCCAAAAAGATCTCGTTCATGTAAAGTTCGAGGATCTGTTCCTTGTCCAGAGTGTCTTCCAGCCGGGTCGCAAGGATGATTTCCTTGATCTTGCGTTCGGCCTGCCGGTCGCCGGACAACAGAAAGTTCTTCATGACCTGTTGCGTGATGGTGGACGCGCCGCGCACGTTTTCACCTTTGGATTTCACCGCTTCGACACCCGCAGCAATTATCCCGCGCGGGTCATAGCCCTGATGGGTGTAGAAATTCTTGTCTTCCGCCGAAATAAAGGCCTGCTTCACAAGATCCGGGATTTCCTCGGACGGCGTGAACAGGCGGCGCTCCTGGGCGAATTCGTCGATCAGCTGCCCTTTACCGGAATAAATCCTGCTGATCGTGGGCGGCTTGTACTGCGCCAGTGATTCATGACTGGGCAGGTCGCGCCCATACATCCAGAAGACCGCACCGATGACCAGTGCCGCCATGAAGATACCCAGGGTCACGAGGCTGAAGATCGCCCCGAAAAACGAAAGAATGAACCGGATCACTGTACTGCCTTTTACTCGCGGTGCGGCCTATATAGTGTCGGCCCCACGCCAGGTCAAAACACCATGGCGTATTCTAGCCTGTTTGCGACGCGGGGTCACTGGCCAATCAATGAGCGTCTGATCACATCCTGCTGTCGCCAGTTTTCCAGACCGTTGTAAATCCCACGCGCCATTTGCGCGCGCCATTCGGAATTTTGCAGGTTTTTCAGGTCTCTGGGGCTGGAAAGAAAACCCAGTTCGACCAGCACCGAGGGAATGTCCGCCGCCTTGAGAACCGAGAAAGAGGCCGTACGGACGGGCCGCCGGTTCATCGGACCACCTTGCTGCGCCATGCCATTGGCCAAAGCCCGCGCCAATGCGTTGGTGCGCGGTCTGGTTTCCTGACGGGCCATGTCCAGCAAAACGTCCGCCACCTGATCGTCGGCCCCGTTCAGATCCACCCCCGAGAGAAGGTCGCCCCGGTCGTGACGTTCCGCAAGTTTCTGGCTGGCAACATCCGATGCGTCAGTTGACAGGGTATACACGGCCGCACCATGCGCCTGCCCGTCCGACAGGGAATCCGCGTGCAGCGAGATGAACACATCGGCACCGGCCCGATGCGCCAGCGCAATTCGCCGCTCCAGCGAAACAAACTGGTCCTCGACGCGGGTCAAAACCACTTCATACCCGCCTGAACGCAGCAATAGCTCTTTCAGTTCGCGCGCAAAGGTCAGCATCAGGGTTTTTTCATCGGTGCCGCCAACCTCGGCCCCCGGGTCGATGCCGCCATGCCCAGGGTCCAGCATGACGCGAATGGGTCCGTCGGGATCACGCGGCGCCGCCGGAAGTGGGGCGGTCGCTTCAGGCAAATCCCAACCGGGAACCTGAGGAGCACCGGCGCTGGCATTGAACAAGTCGAACTCGACCCCCTTGAGCATAAGGGACAACACCGCAGTGCCTGTTATCTGATCCAGCTTCAACTGCGCCGTATCGACACCCATCGGCGCACCAAGTTCCAGAACCAGACGGGACCAGCCGGGGACGTAAGTGCCGAACTGCACCCCACTGATCCGTTCGGATTGCAGGAATTCACTGCTGATCAGACCTGTCCAGTCGACCTCGCGGAAGTCAAGCACCATGCGATACGGATCCCGCAATGTGAAAACGCGGTAAGGCACGCCCTGGCTCAGCCCGATATCCACCTTCACGCCGGTTCGGCCGACATCCGTGATACGGCTTTGGTCCGGCTGCACGCGCGCAAGGGCGCTGAAATCCTGCGCTGCGACAGCGCCCGTCAGCGCCCAGATCAGCGCGAAGGCATAGAAAAGTCTGCTCATGGCCTCAAGTTTTCCCGAGATCGTGTTGCGCAGACCCTACTGTACCAGCGCCGGTTTGTGAACGGGTTACACTGCCTGCGGGATGGCCCCTCGTGCCGCCATGAAGCTGCGCAGCCGCTGCAACCCTTCCTGTATGTCCGCCGTCGAGCGGGCATAGGAAAATCGAAGGGTCTTGTGGCCGCGTTCGGGATCGAAATCCAGCCCCGGCGTCACCGCCACACCGGCCTGTTCCAAAATCTCAGCCGCAAAGGCGCGGCTGTCCTGCGTCAGGTCCGATACATCGGCATAAACATAGAAAGCGCCGTCCGGCGGTGCGATATTGGTAAATCCGGCTTTGGGCAGCCCGTCCAGCATGAGGGCTCGGTTTTGCCGGTAGACGTCCAGATTGGCTTGCAGTTCGTCCTCGCAATCCATCGCGGCCAGCGCCGCGACCTGGCTGGCGTGTGGGGCGCAGATGAACATGTTCTGAGCGATCCGCTCGACCACGCGCACCTGGTCCTCGGGCACCACCATCCATCCGACGCGCCAGCCGGTCATCGAGAAATACTTGGAGAACGAGTTGATGACGTAGCATTCTTCCGTCAGTTCCAGCGCGGTGACGGCTTTGGCCTCGTATTCCAGGCCGTGGTAGATTTCGTCGCTGATGAATGACGCGTTCTGTCCGTGGGCCGCATCAATCAGCGCGGCCATAGCCGGTCGATCCAGCATGGCACCGGTCGGATTTGCCGGGGACGCTACCATCAAACCTTGCAGATCAAGCCCCGCGAAATCCGCCGGGACGGGTTGCAGGCGGTTTTCCGGCGCGGTCGGCAGATCGACCGGAACCAGCCCAAGCGCCCTGAGGATCTGTCGGTAAGAAGGATAGCCTGGCGCGCCGATACCGACACGATCGCCGCTGTCGAAAAGCGCGGTGAACGCCAGCAGAAACCCACCGGAAGATCCGGGCGTAATCACCACCCGGTCCGGGTTCAGATCGACATTGTACCACTCGCCATACATTTGTGCGATCCGTTGCCGCAGCGCCGGCAGGCCCAGCGAAACGGTATAGCCCAGCGGCGACTGACCCATGGCCGACGCCAAAGCCTCGACTGCGCCTTTGGGGGCACCGGTCCCAGGCTGCCCGACTTCCATGTGGATGATATGGCGCCCTGCTTCTTCGGCGCGGCGCGCGGCTTCCATCACATCCATCACGATGAAGGGATCGACCCCGGATCGGGTTGAGTTTCTCATGGCCATCTCCCATGTTGCGGCCATGGCTTTTGAACGCGTATCCAGGCTGGCGTCAATCCCGGCCATGTTGCTGATTGCGGTGACATGGATAACGGGCGCTGTTCCCGCCAAGGCACAGGGCCTGATCCGCGATCCAGACATCGAACATGGATTACGGGAACTGGCGTTTCCGGTGCTGCGGGCGGCTGGACTGAACACGAACAGGGTGCGGATTCTGGTCGTCCACGACAAGACGTTCAACGCCTTCGTCATCGACTACAACGCCATCTACGTGAACTACGGGCTGATCCTGACTGTCGACAGCCCCGAGATGCTGCAGGCTGTCATCGCACATGAGGCCGCACATATCGCAAATGGCCATCTGGCCAGACGTGTGGAAAACCTGCGCGCCGCAAAGCGCAATGCTTCTCTGGGAACCGCTTTGGCGCTGATTGTCGCCGCAGCGGGCGGTGGCGAAGCAGCGGGCGGCATCGCTGCCGGGACATCCGGTTCGGCCCTGCGCAGCTTTCTGGGGCATACACGCGCCGAAGAGGCATCGGCAGACCGCAGCGCGGCGGGTTATCTGCGATGGGCGGGCATCTCACCAAAGGGCATGGTGGCCCTGCATCGCAAATTTGCAGGCCAGGAACTGCTGAGCGAGGCAAATCAGGATCCTTATACACGGTCCCACCCCACCAGCCGGGAACGCCTGCGCGCGGCCGAGGCGTTTCTTGACGAGTTCGGAGACAACTCGACCCACAACGCCAATGCCGACTACTGGTTTGCCCGCGTCAAGGGCAAGCTGTCTGCGTTTCTGCGAACGCCTGCCTGGACAATGCGACGCGCGCGCGAGGAAAGCGCGGAGGATATTCGCCTGATGCGCCAGGCAGCAGCGCACCACCAGAACCGAGATCTTGCGGCCGCCCGCGCGGCGATTGACGGGGCACTGGCCATTCGCCCGGACGATCCGTACTACTACGAGCTCAAGGGGCAAATATTGCTGGAAAACAGGCAGATGGATCAGGCTGTTGCCGCCTACGGCCGTGCTGTTGAAATGGCCCCGAACGACTCACTTATCCTCGCCGGGTACGGGCGTGCGCTGCTGGCGCAAGGGCAAACCGAGAACGCCCTGCAAGCGCTTGAAAAAGCCCGCGCGCGCGATTATCGAAACGGTCGGCTGATGCAGGATCTGGGGGTTGCCTATTCTCAGGTCGGCAACAACGGAATGGCCGCGGTTGTGACAGCGGAACGATACGCCCTGCAAGGTCGCATGGCCGATGCAGGCATCCACGCAAAACGGGCCATAAGGCAATTGCCCGAAGGGTCTCCGGGGTGGCAAAGGGCGCAGGATGTGCTGATAGCCTCGGAACAGGTAGAAAAGAAAAGGAAACGCAGATGATCCTCAGACATGCAGCCATGGCCCTTGTCGGGCTTTCCCTGATCACCGGACCGGTGCAGGCGCTGGACCTGAACGACATGAGCGACGCCGAAAAGGCCGAGTTCGGTACACAGGTTCGCGAATACCTGCTGCAAAACCCCGAGGTGATCCTCGAGGCGATCAACATTCTGGAGCAGCGCAACGCTGCCGCCGAGGCCGTGGCTGACCAGGAACTGGTCGCAGCCAATGCCGAGGAACTGTTCAATGACGGCTATAGCTGGGTGGGCGGAAACCCCGATGGCGACATCACTCTGGTCGAGTTCATGGACTATCGCTGCGGGTACTGCCGCCGTGCGGTTCCCGAAGTGGATGCTCTGCTGGCGGAAGACGGGAACATCCGGCTGATCATCAAGGAGTTCCCAATCCTTGGCGAAGCTTCGATGATATCTTCGCGCTTTGCCGTGGCGACCAAACATGTCGCAGGTGCAGATGCCTACAAGCAGGTGCACGATGCGCTGCTTGAATTCACAGGCGAACCCAACGAAGTCACGCTACGTCGTCTCTCGGATGGTCTGGGTCTTGAAACCGACGACATCATCGCCGCCATGGACAGTGACGCGGTTTCCAAAGAGATCACCCAAACCCGAGAACTGGCGCAACGCATGCGGATTTCCGGCACCCCGTCGTTCGTGCTGGGCACAGAACTTCTGCGCGGCTACCTGCCTGCCGACCAGATGCAACAGATTGCGGACGGTGTTCGGGCCGAACAAGGGTAACGATTCCGGGATTACCCTTTGATGTTCATTGAAGAATAGGCCGCTTCGCGCGCCAGACCTTTGCGGTAAATGGTGCATGTGAGAACCTTGAAGGCTCGAAGCGCAATTGCCGCTTCGAGCCCGAAACTGACTGTCATTCTTGACCGCAGGCACCCTTTTTCGCCAGTCTCGAACGAATGATATTTGTTTGGAGCGTCGTCATGAAGCGGTTTTCGCGAACATTCCTACTGTTGCTATCTCTTCTAATGGGCACTGTCGTCTCGGCTCAGGACAAGCCCAATATTGTCTTTATATTTCTCGATAACTTTGGATGGGGTGAGCCAGGGTTCAACGGCGGTGGAATAATTCGTGGCACAGCCACTCCGGAAATGGACGCTCTGGCCGCTGAGGGCTTTAGGCTTACGAACTTCAACGTGGAAAGTCAGTGCACTCCTTCCCGTGCAGCGACTATGACCGGTCGTTACGGCATTCGGAGTGGCAACCATACAGTCCCACTTGGAGGTGGCGTTTACGGTCTGACCCAGTGGGAAATCACAATGGCCGAGATGCTTAAGGAAGCAGGGTATAACACGGCCATGTACGGCAAGTGGCACCTAGGCTGGACCGAAGGCCGCTTTCCAACGAACCAAGGCTTCGACGAGTTTTACGGTGTTGAAACCACGGACGTCACGGTCTGGCGTTCGCTTGCGGGCTTTGCCGAAGCCAACATGGAAGAGCCTGTTGTCATGCAGGGAATTGCGGGCGAACCGGCGACCGTTGCGCGGGACTATGACTTGGACTATCGCGGCGAGATAGATGGCGACCTGACAATCAAGGCCATCGATTTCATCAAAGCCAAGAGTGCGGAAGATGCACCCTTCTTCATCTATCTTGCTTACACGCAGACCCATTATCCAAACATCGTGTCCGAAGAATTTGAAGGGACCACTGGAAACGGCGTCTGGGCCGACATTCTACTTCAAACAGACACCTATATCGGGCGCATCGTTGATGCGATCGAGGCGGCAGGTGTATCCGACGACACCGTGGTGATATTTACTGCAGACAACGGCCCCGAGGCTCTTCCGGTTGGAAACGCCAATGTCTCGCCAGTTCCTGCGGTACATGGCACTGCGGGGCCTTGGCGGGGCACTCTGTTCACCAGCCTCGAAGGAAGCATGCGCGTGCCCTTCGCAATCAAGTGGCCGGGGAAGATTCCCGCTGGTTCAGAAAGCAATGACGTTGTCCACTCGATGGATCTTTATCCAACACTGGCGGCATTCGCAGGCGGCAAAGTGCCGGAGGACCGGGCAATTGATGGCATCGACCAGTCCGAGTTCTTTCTGGGCGTCCAGCCGAGATCGAACCGAGAAGGCGTGATCGTTTACATGGGCGAACAGATATTCGGTGTAAAATGGAAGGACTGGAAAGTTCTGTTCAAAGAGAACACTACGGCTTTTGGAGCGACAGAGTCCTTCGACACACCAAGGGTCTACAACCTTCTGAATGATCCGCATGAACGCGAAAGCGTGCTCTTCCCGCACACTTGGGCAGTCGAAAAGGCGTTGCCACAGCTACAGGAACACCTTGCTACATTCGAGGAATTTCCTCCGATCCCCCCAGGAACGCCGGACCCCTACGAACCACCCAAAAACTGAATGGCGGCCTTGTACGCATAGCTGACATCCGTCGCAGACAGCGGCCGAAGATATCTTCGGGCGCTGCTTTTCGACATGGCGTCGCGCCTACAATGCGTTCGGCCCGACGCTGCATCATCAATCGCAAAGGGATGGCTGCGCGCGGCCTTTTTTACTTTTTCCCGGTGTTTTCGAAGTTTGCAAAGCCTTCGGCGAAGTCGGGGTGCCATCGGGACAAGGGCGGACGGTTCTGGGTGATATCCTCGACATTCCACGCGATCCGGCGCGCGTCGCGTGTTTGGTCCACGTCATTGTCCGGGCAAAGGATGTAGAAATCCCCGTCCGCCATACGATGGATGAAATGATCTACCGTTTGCTCGCTTGTCCAGGCCCCGGCAGGCTTTTCCGGCAGAAAGGCGGCGATCATCCCGGTGTAGGTAAAGCCCGGAACGAACAGATGCACCGATATCGGTGCGCCCGCCTCGCGCAACTCATGCGCCAACTGCTCGCTCAGCACTTTCACGGCGGCCTTGCTCACATTGTAGCCGGGATTGCCGGGCGGAGTCGTGATACCCTGCTTTGATCCGGTATTGATCACGACTGCCGGCCGGTCCGCCTCGATCATGCGGGGCAGAAAGGCCTGAACGCCGCGCAACACGCCCAGAAAGTTGATTTCCAGCAGTTTCAGCCAGTTCTCCATCTCCGACCACGCTTTGGTCGGCAGACCGACCCCGGCATTGTTCATGAGAACTGCAACCGGACCGGTTGCAAAGGCCGTTTCGGCCAGTGCGTCGATGTCTTCCTGTTTGGAGACATCGGTGGCAACACCAATGACCTGCGCACCCTCGGAAGCGCTGGCACTGACCTCGGCCACGGCCTCGTTCAGCTTGTCCCCCGGCAAATCCGCCAGAATGACGCTAAGCCCGCTTTGCGCAAACCTAAGGGCAGCAACGCGCCCTACACCGCTGGCCGCCCCAGTGACAACGGCGACACCGCCTTGTTCAATTGCCTTTTCATACATCGCTGACCTCTGGTTTACTCGGCAGCCTCCAGCGCGGCATCCAACTCAGCCGCCTTCTTCTCGACCTGTTCAACAATATGGTCGATCATCTGATCGTTCGACATCTTGTGGCTGGCCTTGCCGGCCAGATATACCATGCCCGAGCCTGCCCCGCCGCCGGTAAAGCCGACATCGGTCATCAGCGCCTCTCCGGGGCCGTTCACGACACAGCCGATGATAGAAAGGCTCATCGGGGTCTTGATGTGTTCAAGACGCTGTTCCAGCGCTTCGACTGTCTTGATCACGTCGAACCCCTGCCGCGCGCAGGAGGGGCACGAGATGATGTTCACCCCACGATGGCGCAGGCCCAGCGACTTCAGGATTTCGTATCCTACCTTCACCTCTTCGACCGGGTCAGCCGACAGGCTGACACGGATCGTGTCACCAATGCCCATCCACAACAGGTTGCCCAGACCGATTGCGGACTTGATTGTACCCGAGACAAGTCCGCCAGCTTCGGTGATCCCCAGATGGATCGGGGCGTCCGTTGCTTCGGCAATGCCCTGATAGGCCGCTGCGGACAGGAACACGTCGCTGGCCTTTACGCTGATCTTGAAGTTGTGGAAATCATTGTCCTGCAGGATGCGGATATGCTCCAACCCGCTTTCCACCATCGCCTCGGGGCATGGTTCGCCGTATTTTTCAAGCAGGTGCTTTTCCAGGCTACCTGCGTTCACGCCGATCCGGATCGAACAATTGTGGTCGCGCGCGGCCTTGATTACTTCTTTCACCCGTTTCTCGTCGCCGATATTGCCGGGGTTGATCCGCAGGCAGGCAGCGCCGGCTTCAGCGGCTTCGATGCCGCGGCGGTAATGAAAGTGGATATCGGCCACAATCGGTACCGGGCTTTCGCGCACAATCTCTTTCAGCGCTTTCGAAGACGCCTCATCCGGGACCGACACCCGCACGATGTCCGCGCCGGCCTCGGCTGCGGCTTGCACCTGTGCCACAGTGGCCGCCACATCCGTTGTCAGGGTGTTCGTCATCGTCTGAACCGCGATCGGTGCATCACCACCTACGGCGACATCTCCGACCATGATCTGACGGGATTTGCGGCGGTAGATGTTACGCCACGGACGAACGTGATTGAGCGACATGAGGACGGGTCCAGAACAGCCAGAGTTGCGACTTTAGATAGTCCGGCAACGGCGCTATCGCAATGGCAAGATCACTCGGACGGAGTTTCTGCCGCCTGCGTCTGCAACTCGGCGACCAGTTGCTTGAGCGCACTGTTTTGTTCTGCCTCAAGGTCGGCAACCTGGAACCGCTCGGCCACCGCGTCTTTCGACAGCACGACACCCTTGGTGACTGTACCGGGTGCCCCAACAGGACCAAAGTGTTCACCGTTCATCGAGAAGTAAACCGCGCCCGATGCCCCTGCCCGCAATTGAGGCGGTTCTTCGGTCAGCGGCACTTGGAATGTACTGCCTTTTTCGACCGTGCCCAGCGTCCCTTCGAACAGAATGCTGCCATCCGCCGCCGTGATCCGCATCCAGGATGGGTTTACAGCTACGATCTTGAGGGTAGTGTCGATCTGTTCGACCACCTGCGGCAGCGAGGGGCGTTCGACAGTGTGAACTTCGGCCAGCTGAATTTCGGGCAGCTCCGGCGGCCGGAAGGCGCCCACTTCCCGCGGATCAAGGGTCGAAATCGGTGCGTCACGCGCGACCAGAACCGGAACGTCCAAAGCCTGTGGGCGATAAAGGCGGTCCAGTGCCTCGGCGCTGGGTGTCTCCAGTGCCGCCACTTCCTGAACATCTTCTTTCGAACGCGCGGCATCCAAGGGATCAAGGTCGGACAGAACCACCGGTGCCTGTTCGACCGGGCTGACCTGAACCTGCTGAATCCTATTCAGAACCGACCAGCCGCCATATCCAATGCCGCAGATGACAGCCACAAGAACCAGTGAAGATCCTATGGCGCGCGGCTCGATCTGACTTACGAACGATTCCCTGCCGGGCAGATACGGTGTGTTCGGAGAAATAAACGGGTCACGGCCCATCGGTCCCCGGGATGGCAGATTGCCTGTACCCTTGCGGATGACCGAAGCTTCGGCCGACATGCCGTGCGCAACCTCGAACCCGCTTTCCTGGCAGAACGCGGCGAAGGTATCATCCGGGTTCATACCCAGATAACGCGCGTAAGAACGCACATACCCGGCGATAAAGCCGGGCGTGTCGAAGGCGTCAGGGTCGGCGTTTTCTATCGCAGCGATGTAGTTGGCTTTGATCCGCAACTCGCGCTGAACATCCAGAAGCGACTTGCCCATTGTGGCGCGTTCGCCACGCATCACATCACCCAGCCGAACCTCGTAGTCGTCAAAACCCTTCGGTCTGACGTCGGTATCCTGTTCGGAATCGCGCTGAGATCTGCGCCCAATCATTCCTGCTGCCCCATTCTGCCTTCGCGTGTGTTTCACGCTAACGGCGAATCATCCCCAAAACGATTCGTCCGATGCTTTTGTTGCCGTTAGCTTAACACGCGTCAAACACGTTGCACACTTTGGTGTTATATTAACCTGCAAGTTCGGCGCGATTTAGCGCACAATGTGACCAAAGTTCGTCCATAGCGTGTACAAGGCGGTCCATTTCGTTCGGACCATGCACTGGAGAAGGGGTAAACCGAAGACGCTCGGTTCCACGGGGGACAGTTGGGAAATTGATTGGCTGCACATAAATGCCGTAATCGTCCAACAGCATATCGCTCAGCTTTTTCGTGTGTACCGGATTTCCGACAATCACCGGAACAATGTGACTGCCGTGATCGATCAATGGCAGACCAAGCCCCTTAAGCCGCAGCTTGAGGATGCTTGCCTGCGTCTGATGCTGTTCGCGCAGTTCGGGCGCCCGCTTGAGATAAGCGACCGAAGCCGCCGCCCCGGCTGCAACCGCAGGCGGCAGAGAGGTGGTGAAGATGAAGCCCGGCGCATAAGAACGCACGGCATCGCACATTTTTGCGCTGGCGGCGATATACCCACCCATCACACCATAAGCCTTGGCGAGCGTTCCATTGATAATGTCGATGCGATGCGCCAGGCGATCACGCTCGGTCACGCCACCGCCGCGCGGGCCGTACATGCCAACCGCATGCACTTCGTCGATATAGGTCAGCGCGCCGAATTCATCGGCCAGATCGCAGATTTCTTCGATGGGGCCAAAATCGCCGTCCATTGAATATACGGATTCGAATGCAATCAGCTTGGGCGCGGCCGGGTCGTCAGCCTCCAGCAGCTCACGCAGATGTGCGACGTCGTTGTGACGGAAGATCCGCTTGGCCCCGCCGTTGCGGCGCACGCCTTCGATCATCGAGGCATGGTTCAGCGCATCGGAATAGATGATCAGACCGGGGAACAGTTTCGGCAGCGTGCTGAGCGTCGCATCGTTGGCGATATAAGCACTGGTAAACAGCAGCGCAGCTTCCTTGCCGTGCAGGTCAGCCAGTTCAGCTTCCAGCCGTTTGTGGTAGACCGTCGTGCCTGAAATGTTGCGCGTTCCGCCCGAGCCTGCTCCGGCGGCATCCACCGCCTCGTGCATGGCGTCCAGAACAACCGGGTGCTGGCCCATCCCCAGATAATCGTTGCCGCACCAAACCGTGATGTTTTGCTGCGAGCCATCCGGGCAAGTGCGTACAGCATGGGGAAAATGGCCCTTGCGACGCTCGATGTCGATAAAGGTCCGGTAGCGCCCTTCTTCATGTAGCCTGGCAATCGCTGAATCGAGCTGAGCTGTATAATCCACCGGTCTCTCCTTGCACCCCGATCTGGTCGTCCACAACCGGGTAACTTACTTTATCAACTGGCACCTTTTCAGGCCATAGCGGCCAGGTTCCTACCCCGTCTGCCTATCCGTGTTGCGGGGCGGGCCACTTTGATTTGCATCAACTATCCCCTATCACAACGGCAGACAAGTAAAGTTACGGCCATCAGACGCGAGGAAACGACGCAGGCCGCCGTGTTTGGCACTTCGATTTCATCAGTATAGACCAAATTCCCGTCGATACACACTGGACGGCGCGGCCAGCACTGGTAGGCTCCGCGCAAATTCACAACCATTCAGGAGAAAGCAATGTCGCTTGACGCTGTTCTGAGCAGGATCGACGACGATCTGACCACTTCTATCGACCGTCTGATGGAGTTTCTTCGCATCCCCTCGATCTCGACAGACCCGGCCTTCAAGGAAAAGGTCGATCAGGCGGCAGATTGGCTGGTATCCGACCTGCAAAGTATCGGTATCGACGCCGAAAAACGCGTGACACCTGGTCACCCCATGGTTGTCGGTCATGTTGGTGACGACAATGACGCCCCGCATGTTCTTTTCTATGGTCACTATGATGTGCAGCCGGTCGACCCGCTGAACCTCTGGAACCGCGATCCCTTCGACCCGGCGCTGGAAGACACCGAACATGGTCAGGTCATTCGCGGGCGCGGCTCTTCGGACGACAAGGGCCAGTTGATGACCTTTGTCGAAGCTTGCCGCGCCTGGAAAGCGGTTCACGGGAAACTGCCCTGCCGCATAACATTCTTTTTCGAGGGTGAAGAGGAGTCTGGATCGCCATCGCTGGTGCCGTTCCTTGAGGCCAACAAAAAGGAATTGCAGGCTGACCTGGCCCTGGTTTGCGACACATCCATGGTATCGCGCGGTGTGCCTTCGATTGCATCGCAGCTGCGCGGAATGCTGAAAGACGAATTCACCATCGTCGGCCCCCGCATCGATCTGCACTCGGGCCACTATGGCGGCCCGGGCCTGAATCCTTTGCGGGAGTTGTCGAAAATCGTCGCCTCTTTCTATGACGATGAAACTGGACGCGTTGCGGTTGATGGCTTCTATGAGGGCGTCCACGAAGTTCCCGCCGAACAGTTGCGCCAGTGGGAGGGCTGCGGATTTGACGAAGCCGAATACCTGAACTCGGTCGGGTACACACAGCCGCATGGTGAAAAGGGTTATTCCACGCTGGAACAGCAATGGGCGCGCCCAACGCTTGAGGTGAACGGGTTGTGGGGGGGCTACAACGGCGCGGGATCGAAAACCGTTATCCCGTCCGAGGCGCATTGCAAAATCACCTGCCGTCTGGTGGGCGACATGGACCCTGACGCGTTGCGCAACAAAATCCGCAAACATGTCGAAGACCGCCTGTCACCCGATGCCAAAGTTATCTGGGACAACGATCTGGAAGGATCCCCTGCTTCGGTCATGAACCTTGACCGCCCTGAATTCGAAGCGGCGCGCGGCGCGCTTTCGGATGAATGGGATCGCGAAGCGGTCTTCACCGGCATGGGCGGATCGATCCCTGTGGTTGGCTATTTCGATACGGTTCTGGGATTGGATTCGATGCTGGTCGGGTATGCCAATGACGATGATGCTATTCACTCACCGAATGAAAAATACGACGTGAAAAGCTTTCACAAAGGCATCCGCTCATGGGCCCGTATTCTTGACGCCCTGACACGCTGAACCGGTTTTAGGCGAGGCTCTGTCTCGCGCTCCGGGATATTTGGGGCCAGATGAACTGGGGATCCTTCATTCATCTGGCTCAAAAATATCCCGGGGGAGTCGCCCATAGGGCGGCGGGGGCAGCGCCCCCTGATGCGCTACATGTGGATTACACGCCCATAGGCATCGAGAACGCTCTCATGCATCATCTCTGACAGGGTCGGATGCGGGAAGACCGTGTTCATCAAATCTTCTTCCGTGGTCTCCAGCTGACGCCCCACAACATAGCCCTGGATCAGTTCGGTGACTTCCGCGCCGATCATATGAGCCCCCAACAGTTCGCCCGTTTTGGCGTCGAAGACGGTCTTGATCAGACCTTCCGGTTCACCCAAAGCGATGGCTTTACCGTTACCGATGAAGGGGAAGCGGCCGACTTTTACGTCATACCCAAGTTCCTTTGCCTTGGCTTCAGAATAGCCGACAGATGCAACTTGCGGCTGGCAATAGGTGCATCCCGCAATGCTCTCAGGTTTCACCGGGTGTGTGTGCTGACCTGCGATCAAGTCTGCGACCATGACACCTTCGTGACTGGCCTTGTGCGCCAGCCAGGGCGCACCGGCGATATCACCAATCGCATAAAGACCATCGACTCCGGTGCGGCAATATTCATCCGTCACAACATGGGTTCGGTCAATTTTGACGCCCAGCGCCTCGAGCCCCAGGCCTTCAACATTTCCGACAATGCCCACGGCAGAAATCACGGTATCAAAATCGTGCTTTTCGACCTTGCCCTTGACCTCGATATGGGCCGTGACTTTACCCTTCGCGCGATCCAGTTGCTTGACCATGGCTTTTTCCATGATCTTCATGCCCTGCTTGGTAAATGCCTTCTTCGCCAGACCGCTGATTTCCGCGTCTTCAACCGGCAGAACCCGATCCATGACTTCAACTACGGTCGTGTCGGCACCCAACGTGTTGTAAAAGCTGGCAAATTCGATGCCAATTGCGCCGGAACCAATGACCAGCAACTTTTTCGGCATCCGCGGTGGTTGCAGCGCATGCTTGTATGTCCAGACCAGATCGCCGTCGGCCTCGAGGCCCGGCAGTTCGCGCGCACGGGCACCGGTGGCCAGGACGATATTCTTGGCGGTCAGTTCCTCGGTCCCCTTGTCGGTTTTGACGCTGACTTTCCCTTTGGCAGGGATTGTTGCCTCACCCATCACGACGGTGACTTTGTTTTTCTTCAGAAGATGTCCAATTCCGCCCGACAGTTGGGCTGCAACTCCGCGCGAGCGTTTGACAACCGCGTCGAGGTCATAGCCGACCTTATCTGCGCTCAGGCCGAAATCCTTCGCGCGTTCCATCAGGTGGAAAACTTCGGAAGACCGCAGCAGCGCCTTTGTCGGGATACATCCCCAGTTCAGGCAGATTCCCCCCAAATGTTCACGTTCGACAACAGCGGTTTTCAGACCCAGCTGTGCGCCGCGAATGGCAGCGACATATCCGCCGGGACCGGCACCGATTACGATCAGATCAAAAGATTGTGCTGCCATGTGTTCCTCTCGGCGCAGGTCGATTGAAAATTAGTTTACCATTAAACTATTCTCCGCAATGCATCAATATACCGTCTCCGCGACAAAAGCGACGCAAGGTCACCCAAATCGAAAGGCGCGGATTTCTGCCTATACCGACGGAAGAACGGGCGTTAGAACAAAAGCGGCGGAGTTCTCCGGCCTTTCCTGATCAAGCTTCTATAGAAAGATGCCTCATGGCCAAAACGCTTAAAGATCTTGTACTTGCCCTGCTGAACGCGACTTTGCTTCTGCTGGCGCTGTGCCTGTTTTTGGGATGGAAACTGGCTTCAACCCTCGAAGGGATAACAACCGGGTTTGCTGAAAAGCTGCAGGTCGTGGCGCCCCTGCAGGAACAGGCACAAGGTATCAGGGATGAGACCAAGGGGTTGCGGGATGAACTGACACTGATCCATGTAAATGGTGACGTTCTGGATAGCGCAGTAAAACTACGCGTGACAACCGCACTGGATCGGTTGCAAGAAACACAGGATCGTCTGCAATTGGTTCAGGAGCGCTTAACTGATCTGTCAGAGTCCCCGGACGATTTGATCAACAATGCAATTCATACATCTGCCGACGCTATCGCCGACAGAGTCATCGCGATCCGTGAGTGTAAACCTGCGTCCTAGCTTGCGGCCTGCAATTCGCGAACGGTGGACCCGTAGCCACCTTTGCTTACATAAGCGGCCTCATGTTCCGTCATCTGCCGCGACAACGCTTCGTTGCGATAGGGAAAGCGACCAAACTTGCGGATAACTTCGCGATGCGCGCGCGCGTGCAACAGGTTGCCCGGGTTGCATTCGCTGAGGTTCTGACAAATCAGGCGTACACACCGTTCCTGATCACACAGATTTTCCGAATGCATCATCGGAAGATAAAAGAACTGCCGGGCGGGTTCATCAATCTTCAGATCCCAGCCTTTGTCGACCGAACATTTCGCAGCCGCCAGCGCTGCACGATCCGTCGAGAATGCCTTGCCAGAGCCCCGGAACATGTTTCGCGGGAACTGGTCCGTCAAAATGATGTAGGCCAAAGCACCGCTGGGATAGGTGAGCCAAAGAGAAAACTTGCCCTCTTTCGCGGCTTCCCAGGTTTTTAAGAACTTGTCCCGGATTTTCGCGTCCAGCGCGTCATCCTGAATATACCATCCTTCGGGGCCAACTTCATCTAACCAAAAACTCAATACTTCTTCAGGCGTAACCATTGCCGTCACTCCGTGCATTGTCCTCCCCAGGGACGTAACGTCATTTAAGGCCGTTTTACAGAAGTGTTACAGTAACATATTGCAACACTTGCGACATAAATCTGTGTCCTAGGCATCAACCCGCTCAGCCTGCTCGGCTTCGGCGGCTTCGATGGCAACCTCCTGCGCCAATTCAAACGCCACAGGCGAAGCCGTCGGGTAAAGGGTCGACATGGTGCCAGTTTCGTCGACCGGTACAGAAGCGCGCTGTGTCATACGGTATAGCGAATAGAAGGCCATCACGAATAACAGTGCGGCAATAAACAGAAAAAAGCCCGGTGGCCCGAAGATCGCATCGCCCATCAGCCAACCGGTGATCAGCGGGCCTGCAATTGCTCCAAGCCCGTTGATAAACACCAGACCGCCGGATGCGGCGGGCATGTCATCGTGGTCCAAGAAGTCGTTCGTGTGGGCAATCAGCAGGGAATAAAGCGGGTTGGACATTCCGCCGATCAGGAAGGCCGCGCCCAGAAGGATTGGAAACGATACGCCGAAAAGCATGGCCACTGTTGACCCGCAGCCACCCAGCGTTGCGACGACAAGGATCAGCACACGCCGGTCCATACGGTCGGAAAACCAACCCAACGGGTATTGCAGTACCATCGCGCCGATATAAAACGAGGCGACAAAGGTCGAGATTTCGACCAGCGAAAGCCCTGCCCGCGCGCCGTAAACGGCGGCCATGCCGAACTGAGCTGAAAAGACGCCACCCAGCAGGAACATGCCCACGCAGCCCAGAGGTGATATCCCCATTAGCTGAAGCAACGTCATGGGTTTGGCGGTGTCAAATGCCGGGGTTGGTGAAATCGACAGCAAGATGGGCGCAAAGGAGACCGAAACAAGGATCGATGCGATCACGAATGTCTCATAGCCTGCCGGGTCGCCGACCAGCATAAGGGCCTGAGCACTGATGATCCCCGCCATCTGCACAATCATATACAGCGACAGCGCCTGCCCGCGGTTTTCATTGCTGGCCGCGTTGTTCAGCCAGCTTTCAGCGGTCACATAAACACCGGAAAAGCAGAAACCGATTACGACGCGCCCGAGAATCCAGGCGATCGGATCGGTCAGCATCGGGTACATGATCATCACAGCCGAGATGAACGAGGCCAGCGCCGCAAAAACACGTACATGGCCAACTCGCCGGATCATTTCTGGCGCCAGACGGGACCCACCCAGAAATCCAAGGAAGTATGCCGACATAACAAAGGACATCTCGAGGGTCGAGAACCCTTCGATTTCGCCGCGGACACCCAGGATTGTACCCTGCAGGCCGTTGCCGATCATCAGCAACCCCATACCGAGAAGAAGCGCCCATGCGCTGGAAAGAACCTGAAGCATCGGGGCCTCCGAAAATTGCCAATCTATCTGTCCGCACCGCAGTCAGATCAAAAAACACTCTGATCGTGCTTGTCTATGATATTGCCAGCGCCTGATCCAGCGAACGCGCCATTCACGGGATTAAAAGCGACGCGTCTCCGTACGAAAAGAAGCGATACTTCCGGGCGATTGCGTTCGCGTAGACCTTGCGCATCCGATCCTGTCCCATCAGGGCCGAAACCAGCATCAACAAAGTGGATTTCGGCAAGTGGAAGTTGGTCATCAGCGCATCTGTGACGTTAAAACGAAAGCCGGGATAAATGAAGATATCCGTATCCCCTTCCCAGGCTTCGATCTCGCCATTTCGGGCCGCGCTTTCGATCAGACGCAATGCAGTGGTTCCCACAGGAATTACCCGCCCGCCCGCGGCTTTGGTCGCCCGGATATCGGCGGCGGCTTCGGCACTGACCCTGCCCCATTCTGCATGCATCTTGTGGGTTTTGACATCCTCGACCTTGACTGGCAGGAAGGTTCCGGCCCCGACATGCAGAGTGACATGAGTGATCGAAACACCCCGGTCCGCCAGCGCCTGCATCAAGGGTTCATCGAAATGCAACGACGCGGTCGGCGCGGCCACCGCGCCCGAATTTCTGGCCCAGATCGTCTGATAATCGGTCTTGTCTTGATCGTCCGCCGGACGTTTCGCTGCAATGTAAGGGGGCAAAGGCATCGCACCGGCCTGTTCAAGCGCCGCATCGAAATCCTGGCCCGTCAGGTTGAAGCGTAAAAAGGCCTGTCCGTCTGCGACGGTCTCCAGCGTCGCGCTCAGTTGGTCCGAGAAGCGGATTTCCTCACCCGGCTTCACCTTCTTCAACGGTTTGACCAAAGCGGACCATGTGCCATCGGCCTGCGGATCCAGCAAAGTCGCCTCGATCGCGGCCGATACCGGCCCCTGTGCGCTGTTGCGATGGCGGCGTCCGTTCAGGCGTGCGGGGATCACGCGCGTGTCGTTCAGCACCAGCCTATCGCCAGGCTGCAACCAATCGGGCAGATCGAACACATGCCCGTCCGAAATTGAATCCCCCTGCGCCACCAGCAAACGGGCCGAGGAACGCGGGTTGGCGGGCCGCGTGGCAATCAGGTCTTCGGGCAGATGGAAATCAAAATCGCTGAGTTTCATGGCCGCGCCATACAAGGCCGCGATAGATTCGGCCACAGTTGCGTTCAATGATCTTTTGGGGGAGAACCGTAGGTGCGTTTGGGCTCATCCGGCTTGGGTGCCTGGGCATTCGGGCCATCCGACACGGTGGGTGCAGGGGCACGCATCAGGTCCCGCAGAAACAGGGGCGCCAGACCCGACAAAGGATTCACCGAAACCTTGGGATTCGTTAGCGGCCCCTTCAGCGTGTAGTTGAAGCCAAAAACACCTTCACCCTTTCGGGTCAAAACGCTACCGATGGCATTCACAAGGTAGATGGGTGAGATCGCCCCGCGCAAATTCAGTCGCTGGGCTACAGTATCAATGCTTCCGTCAAAAGACAGGCCCATCGACGGCCCAACCGCGCTGCCGCTGAGCACCTTGATCTCTGTCGGCGTGATCCGCATCCGGCTGTCGATTGCTGAAAAGAAAATGCCCTGCCCCGCCATTTCATCCACCAGCCCCACGAGGCTGATGGCATTCAGAAGCGCCGCCATGGCTGGCGCATCCTTGATCCGCGTATCTACGATCTTCAGGATAACGTCGTAATTTCCGGGACCTGCAACCGGCTCAAGTTGCAGGTCAAATCCTCCGCCCCGCGCCTGCGTTATCACCCCGGCCGAGCGCAAAACCGCCCCCGCGTCCTGTGATTTCAGGGTGACAGCGCTGCGCCCCGCGCGCGGCGTGACCTGACCCTGTACGGTCGCCCCGCCATTGACCTGTGCAGTGAAACCGCCGTTGACGCCCCCGGTTGTCGCAAACGCGCCTTTGAAACCGGTCAATGCAACGGCTTCCGTGATCTGCAGACGATCCAGCGCGACGTTCAGTCTTGGCCCGGCCCCTGCACCACCACCGCCACTGCTTTGGCCAAAGGTTGCCTTTGCCATGTTCATGACACCGCCCAGCACCCGAATGTCCGGGGCCCCGGCCCCGCGCGCGATCAGTTCGGCAGGCACGGCCAACCAATCACCCAAATCGAACGAGCTGAAGCTGACCCGGTCGAACGCCCCCCCTTCGCGGAACGAAATCGACGCCTTGCTGCGCAGCCCTGCTGCGTCGATCTGCAACAGATCCACCTTCAACTGATCGCCGAGCGTCGCTTCGACATCCATCGTGCCCGCGCTTCCGTCAGCTTTACGCCAGCCAAGTTCCGGTATCGCCAGACCAACGCCGACAAGATCAGACGTCGCCGTCAGCCTTGGCGGCTCTCCTCCACCGATGCCCAAATCGAAATCGGCCGTCCCCTGCCCGGTCAGCATCCCGTTTGGCAGGCCGGCCTTGAGTTCATCCATAAGGCGGGGTGAGAGTTCAATCTGGCCGCTCAAGGTGCTGCGCTGCGCACCGCCGGTGCCAATCGGCTGGTTCCAGCGCGCCTGTACCGGCACAGCACCGAACAAACCGTAACCTTCAATGGCAATGTCGTTCTGATCACCGGTCAGCGTCAGGCGGTCCGCGCTGACGGTGAAACCGGGCACCAGCCGGTCGCTGAACAGGTTCCCCAGCTCTCCGGTGAAATGAAACTCGGTATCCTCAAAATCCAGCCCCTTATGCATTGGCAAGGCCAGCGTGCCTTCAACCTTCAGGTCGCCATCCGCCAGTTCAACCGGCAGATTTGCCTTG
This sequence comes from Ruegeria sp. CG4, assembly GCF_056537185.1. Classification (NCBI taxonomy): domain Bacteria; kingdom Pseudomonadati; phylum Pseudomonadota; class Alphaproteobacteria; order Rhodobacterales; family Roseobacteraceae; genus Ruegeria; species Ruegeria sp. CG4. The sequence continues at coordinate 824,168 of NZ_JBQFRB010000001.1, forward strand.
CTCATCAGTTGCAATGGTGGGCGCTCCAGCAGTGACAGGGCCGCCGTTGTGCTGCCGCTTGCCTGAATACGTGCGATGGCCGGAGAGGACTTCTTGATACCTGTATCAGGAATAATGAAGGACGTGCCCGATGCGTCCACGGGCCCACCTACGTCAGGGATCACGACCCCACTTTGCGCGGTCACGGTGAACCGGTCGCTCAGCAGGCTTGCCTGCCCCTGTGCGTCCTGGACCGGAGGCAACGTTTTTGCAAATCGGACAGTCGTTTCACTGAACCCGAAGTCCAGATAGATATCGGGCTTAGCTCCCGGTTGCAGCCGCAAAGCAAAATCCACGTTCGAAAGATTGCCTTGGTAGACGTTCTCGGAAACCCATTTCCTGGGTTTTGGGGCCAGACGCTCGGGCCAATAGTTCAACAGATCGTCGGACGGCATTTTATCCAGATGAGCATCCAGCCCTCCGGCCCAGCCATCGGTCAGACCTTCCAGCCGACCCGACGCAAGCAAACGGTGGCTGCCATCCTCAATCACCATTTGGCCAAGTCGCAGGCGAAATGGGGCAAGCTTCATCTGGAAATCAAGCTCGGCACGCGACAGTTCGAGCGTCTTGGGAAACAGATTGGCCGGGTTGATCCGGATGGCGCTCAGCCTCAGCTGCGATGACAGGCTTTCAAGCACATTATTTTCCAGACCGTGCAAAAACGCCTTGCCGTCGGCATGTACGGACCCCCATGCCGACTCGATGGACACCTCGTTGAAATCCAGCGTCTGGCCTTTGGGATCGTAGGTGAAATACGTGCGCGCGGCTTCAAACGGGATCGGTTTGATATCTGCTGTAGGCTGCACAGCACCCGCCCCGAGGTTCAGCGTTGCAAACACCGGACCCAAAGCACCTTCGGTATCGAAACTGCCGCGCAACGCGCCAGAGATCGGGGTCTTGAGCACCTGCAACCACGACAGTGCCAGACTTTGCCCGGCAATATCCTCGGAGGGCAGATCAGTAATGGAAATGCCGAAACTGGCCTGCGGCGAACCCAGTGTACTTGTGTAATTTGCCTCGATCGTGCTGGCGTAATCGCGCCCGGTCAGTACCGAAAACCCGGTGGCAAGCCGCATCTCTCCCGCGCTGCGAATGGCCTGAATGTGGCCCCCGTCCAGAACCCAGGACCGGCCCAGGCGCAAATCCTGGTAGCCCAGAGTGATCGCATCCAGTTCCACCGACGTCAGAGCGGACAGGAGCGGCGACAGGAATATCTCGTCGGCTTCCTCGACCAGTTGTGCCAGATCGGGCGCCTCTTGAACAGGCGCGCTGCCGGAACCGACGGTCAGCGTCAGCGCACCGTCCAGCCCCCGGGTCAGGTCGATCTGGGCACCGCTGAGCATGATACGTTTGGGCCGCACGTTACCGCGCAACAGGGGGCGCATCGCCAGGCTGGCCTGCAAGTCAGAAACCTGTGCGATTTGCTGACCTGCCGCATCGCTGATACTTACGTCGCTCAGCCGCAATCTAGGTCGCCACCCTTCATGGATAACGAAAGTGACATCCCCAAAGCGGATCTGCAGCCCGCCCAGCGTCCTCTCCAGACGTTCTTCGACCCGGTCGCGCAGCCAGGCGGGCGCATGCATCGTCTGGCCCAGAACCATGAATCCGGTGAAAAGACCCAACAGAACCAACAGCGCGACACCCCGCATCGCCCAAAGGCTGGCGGCGCGGCGACGTGACCGCCGGCGTGGAGGCTGGCTGGCCTCTCCGGTCTGCTGTTCTTCGTTTTCCGTCAAAGCGTTCACTACACCTTTCAACCTGCTCGTGCCGCCCTATAGTCCGCTAAACCGAACTTGACCAATTCAACGGAGTTTCCAATGCCCGATGTTTCAGACATAGCCCCCGATTTCGCCCTGCCACGGGACGGAGGCGGTGAAATTACCTTGTCGGACCTGCGCGGCCAAGCCGTCGTCTTATTCTTTTACCCCCGTGATGATACGCCGGGCTGCACCAAGGAATCCATCGGTTTCTCGGAACAACTTCAGAGCTTTGCGGAAGCTGGCGCTCAAGTTTTCGGCATCTCGAGGGACAGTGTGGCCAAGCACGACAAATTCGTCGCCAAGCACGGACTGACCACACCGCTGTTGTCAGACGAGGGATCGACCACTTGCGAGGACTACGGGGTTTGGGTGGAAAAGAACATGTATGGGCGCAAATCCATGGGGATCGAAAGATCAACCTTTCTGATCGACGCTGAAGGTCGGATCGCCCGGGTCTGGCGCAAGGTCAAGGTGCCCGGTCACGTCGACGAGGTGCTGGAGGCTGTGCGCGCACTTTAGGTTCGGCCCCCTCGACCCGGGTATCCATACGGTCTATCAACCGCGCGACACCAGGCTACTGCGGAGGATACCCTTGTCCGACACGCTGACGATGATGGCGACCGAAGTTCTGAACACGGCAGATGGGCGGGCCAAGACCGCGCTTTCCAAGCGCCACGCCGCCGCATGGTTTGCTGCCCGCAAGGGTGAAGCGCCGCGGATTGAAATCGGCACCGCCACGCCACCTCTGAACCCGGCACGGCCTGAAAAGCCCGAACTTCGGTCGCCGCGCGACGTACCCAAACGCCGCCCCGGCTCCGAGGCCGGTCGCATCGCGCTGTTACACGCAGTGGCCCATATCGAGCTGAATGCAGTGGACCTGCACTGGGATATCATCGCCCGGTTCGGTCACATCTCCATGCCGATCGGGTTTTATGACGATTGGGTCAAATGCGCCGAAGAGGAGTCGCGCCATTTCGAAATGGTCTGTGATTGCCTTGAACAGATGGGCAGTTTCTATGGCGCCCTGCCCGCCCATGCCGGAATGTGGCGCGCGGCTGAAGATACGGCCGACGATTTGATGGGGCGGCTGGCCGTGGTGCCAATGGTGCTGGAGGCACGTGGCCTGGACGTCACGCCGGGCATGATCGAAATCTTCCGCAAGGCTGGTGCAGATGAAGCCATCGCCGCGCTTGAGGTGATCTATGCCGAAGAGGTCGGCCACGTGGCGTACGGCTCGAAATGGTTTCATTTTCTGTGTGGACGCGAAAACGCCGACCCAAAAGACGTGTTCCACCAGCTTGTCCGGCGCTACTTTCATGGCGCCCTGAAACCACCTTTCAACGAAGAGAAACGCGCCGAAGCGGGACTGCCCCCGGATTTCTACTGGCCCCTCACTGAAGAGATGCCATTGCCGGGAAGCACATGATCTGGGGGCCAATGCGGCTGTTTAGGCAAAATCCCGCCGACAATTGGCCCATTACCGGCTGTTAAGTTGTCTCTCCGGTCAACAAACTTGCCCAAATCGAACCGGCCCTCTATGCACTTCGCCCAAGGGACGGCTATCACTCACGACCGGTCCCGAAAATGGGGACGAGAGAGGGAAGACGCGTGCGAACACGTCTGGCAATCAAAATTCACTCACTGCTCGAGCGGCACTTTCCCGAGCGCAGAGTTTTTCTGAAATCCGACCAGGACACCCGGTTCATCCGGCTGAGTTCCGAAACCCAGATTGCGGCGGTTGCCGGTGTGGCCATCATGGTCGGCTGGACCGCCGTTGCCACGGCGATCCTGCTGATGGACAGTATCGGGTCGGGCAATTTCCGCGATCAGGCAAGGCGCGATCAGGCGACATATCAGGAACGGCTGAATATCATCTCGGAAGAACGCGACGCGCGCGCGCAGGAGGCATTGGCCGCGCAGGACCGGTTCAACGCCGCGCTTGAGCAGATTTCCGTCATGCAATCAGAACTGCTGGCATCGGAAAATCGCCGCCGTGAATTGGAAACCGGGATTGACGTGATCCAGACCACGTTGCGCGCGACGATGAAGCAGCGCGAAGAGGCGCGCACCGAGTTGGCCCAAGTGCAACAGGGCACCGATGGGGGCGACGTCTACATGGCCGCTGCCGCGAACCCCGCGCAAATGGGTTTCATGACCGAAGCGCTGGCGCGGACGGCGCAGGAACGCGATCAGATCGCCGCCAATGCCCGCGATGCGTTGGATCAGCGTGACGAGCTTGAACTGGAAATCCGCCTGATGCAGGAGCGCAGCGACGAGATTTTCCGGCAACTGGAAGAAGCGATGGTCATTTCTGTCGAGCCCCTGGATAAGATGTTCCAGCAGGCAGGTATGCCCACAGACCGTATCATCGAAGAGGTCCGGCGCGGATATAGCGGTATGGGCGGTCCGCTGACCCCTTTATCCTTCAGCACGCGCGGTGAGGAGTTATCTCCGGAAGAAATCCGCGCGAACCGTCTGCTGCAGCAGATGGACCAGTTGAACCTCTACCGTATTGCTGCGGAAAAAGCGCCCTTTGCGAGCCCGGTGCGTGCCGCGGTGCGATACACCAGCGGCTATGGCACCCGTCGTGACCCCAAAACCGGTGGGCGCCGCATGCACAATGGTGCAGATTTTGCCGGACCGCACGGCACGGATATCTTTGCCACGGCCGATGGCGTTGTCACCCATGCGGGCTGGCAGTCAGGCTTTGGGCGGCTGGTAAAGATCAAGCACGCGTTCGGACTTGAGACACTTTACGCTCATAACACAAAGATCCGCGTGAAGGTCGGTCAAAGGGTCTCGCGCGGGGATCATATTGCTGATATGGGTAGCACCGGACGGTCAACCGGCACGCATCTGCACTATGAGGTGCGGTCGAACGGGAGACCTGTGAACCCAATGACTTACATCAAGGCTGCGAGAAATGTTTTCTAAGAGCAAAATCAACGAGCCCGGTTCCAAGGCACCTGAAGCGGCCAAGCCGGCCGCCCCGGCAACACCGGCAGCACCCACCTCGACCGAGACCAAGGCCAGCACTCCGCCCAAGCCGAAGCCACCAGCATCGGTTCTGTCGTCGGACCTGCACATCACAGGCAACATCAAAACGTCCGGCGACATCCAGGTGGAAGGCACCGTCGAAGGCGATATTCGCGCCCATTTGCTGACCATTGGCGAGACGGCCACCATCAAGGGTGAAGTGACCGCCGATGACGTGGTGATCAATGGCCGCATTGTCGGCCGGGTCCGCGGCCTGAAGGTCCGCCTGACTTCGACCGCACGGGTTGAAGGCGACATCATCCACAAGACCATCGCTATCGAAAGCGGCGCGCATTTCGAAGGTTCGGTGCAGCGTCAGGACGACCCTCTGAACCCTGGCCGCAGCGGCAAGTCGGGCGCAAACCCGGCAGCGGAAGTCAGCCAGTAACCTCTGCTGAAACAGCAATAGTCTGGAAAACGCCGCAGCAACACTGCGGCGTTGTTTTTCTTTGACAGCATCTGGGCCTTCTAGGTCTCACGCTGGTTCCAAGTGGCATTGGTTTCTATGATTCCCGCAACTGCAATTGCCTTTTCGGCAAGTTCTGCCTTGGTGTCGTCTGCAAAAGCCAACTTCTCAATCCTCTGATGCATCTCTTTTGATGTGTAGAAGTCGAATATTCTGGAGTTGTTCGGGCTTGGCCAAAAGGCGGTGATCCAAATCGCCTCGCGACCAGGTACGCGACCGGCGCACCAGTCGTTCCAGAAACGGCAGACCAGCTTGTCATCGGCAACATCCGCAACCTGCGCCAGCAGGGTTTCCAATGGCCACCCACCCAGGTTGAACATACAGATCGTATCATCCAGGTAATCATGCCCTTGCCGGTCGATCTCGCGCATCAGGAAGAGGCGCTGAAACCGATCGAGCACATTCCATTCCTCGGCTGACCAGTTATCCGGGTTGCCGGTTTCAAACCGGCTCAGGCTGACTTCAAGCCCGTTCGAACTGACGTCTTCATCACATGCCAGAACTTCCAGTATACGTGGCAGGAGATAGGCCCAAATTGTCTTATCGACGCCTTTCGGATCACATGCCGCAAAGAACCAATCCCGAATGTAGTGCAGAGGCAGGTCTTCAATATCCGGATTGAAGAAATCCGCTTCGATGGACGCCTCCATGCAGCACCCTTCGCAGACGCCGGTTCGTGTTGGCCTGGGGTAGGAAAGAACGCGATATGCATCTTCGATGACACCGGCGAACGGATGGTCCCCGGGCAGTTTTGCACTAGGTGGCATTTTCTGTTTTTGACCCATCCAAGATTTGACCTTGATCGCAAACGACTGAACAAGACTTACTGCCGAGGTCCCGTCACAGAAACACTCATCAGGAATTTACACAATATCTCGGGCCTCGGATGTGATGTGCGTGCCGCAGTCGGCAACTGACGGTCAATAGAACATCAGCTCAGGATGCTTATGCGACGCGGGTTTCACGTCCCCTATGCTCAGGCGAATGAGCAGCGCAGCCAGGGCGTCCTCGATGGTCTGTTGAGTGCGGCCCGTTTTCGCAAAAAAGCTCTCCGATTTCATTAGTTTCACAAAACGTGTTTTTTGAATTAACCTGAAAATCATTGTTTTCTGGAGGACTTTTGATGTCATCAAAACTAATGGCAGAGTTTTTCGGCACCTTCTGGTTGGTGCTGGGCGGGTGCGGCAGTGCGGTACTTGCTGCAGGTGTAGCTGATGTTGGTATTGGCTGGCTGGGCGTTTCGTTTGCGTTCGGCCTGACCGTGCTGACAATGGCCTATACGGTCGGGCATATTTCAGGCGGACATTTCAACCCTGCCGTCAGCCTGGGGCTTATGATTGGCGGGAGGTTTCCGGCCAAGGATCTCTTGCCCTACTGGGGCGCGCAAGTGGTTGGCGCGATTGTTGCGGCGATTGTTCTGTATATGATCGTCAGCGGTGCACCCGGTTTTGAAGGCGTGGGCGGGTTTGCATCGAACGGGTACGGTGATGCATCGCCCGAAGGGTATTCGATGATGTCCGCACTGGTCATCGAGATCGTTCTGACGGCGTTCTTCATTCTGATCATTCTGGGTGCGACGTCTGCCGGCGCGCCTGCGGGTTTTGCCCCGATTGCCATCGGTCTGGGCCTGACTCTTATCCACCTGATCTCGATCCCGGTCACGAATACGTCGGTCAACCCGGCGCGGTCGACTGGTGTGGCGCTGTTTGCGGATGGTCCGGCGCTGGCGCAGCTGTGGCTGTTCTGGGTCGCGCCGCTGATCGGGGCCGCGATCGGAGCGGTAATCTGGAAAGTAATGTCCCCGGAAGACTAGGGTGAATTCTGTCGGAGGCCGTTAAGGGCGGCCTCCGACCATCCATTGCCCGTTCGGCCAGAAGGCATGAAAGGCAAAGGCAAACATGACATCGTGGACAACGTCCCTGCCCTTGTCATTCCGCACGCGGATCGATCCGATATCACGCCCTTTTGCTATCCGCCCCGTATCCAGCGCCGAGGCCTGACCCGTTGACCACCGTATCGTCAGCCCCGCTTCCTGCAATTCATGTTCTTCGTTCAGGCGCGTCAGAGGCCATGCCTTGTCCCCCACACGCACGACCCGTTCAAGCGGTGGAATGCCGTGCGGCGGGTCTTGTCCGGAGTACAGAAACGGTCGACGCGACGTGTCATAGCCTCGATAGGGGTTGCGCCCATAGTCGCGGTTGTAGGCGGGTTCAGCCATCACCAGCCCGTCGGGATTGCGGGCGCTGAAATCGGCCCAGCTTTCCATCCAAACCGGCAAAGTCCTGAGTTCGCGACCTGTCATGCGTCCGACAATGGCCTGACCCGTCGCCTGCTGCCACCAGCTCTGGGTTTCGCGGTCATACATCACCATATCGGAATGACGCAGTTTACCGGTAACGCCAAAACTCAAGACACGATTGGACAAACGCCGATCAAACACGATGGCCGAGTTGCAAAGCGGACAAAATGTAACTGCGATGGGGGTGCTGCCGATACGGTCGTTCACGATCTCATGCCACATCAGATAGCGGATTGGATAGGCGCGTGGCGCGGCTCCCGCCAGTTCCACAGTTATCACAGGTTCGACATCTGCAAGCGAGCCATTGGAAACGCGGACAAACCCGGGATCGTCCAATGCCGGAATCCCATCTTTCGGCGGACCCCCTGACCGGATTTCCGACCAGTTCGCTATTGCGGATCTTCTGAAATCGGTCTCCGGCCATTCCGCACGCCATTCATCAGGATCGGCTCCTGTGGCCGTGGCCCACATCATCAACGCACATGTAAAGAGAACGCGCATCAGCCCACCTCTTGACGTTCTGACATGCTGACGCAGCTTTCCCCCTTGGACCAGACCGATACACGCAAAATTGAATGCACCGGATCGGGGCAAAGAAGCTGCCGCTGGCACCCAATTCTGTCGCCATCATCAGCCAAAATCATGGGCCGTCAGAACCGGCGCACCATTCAAGGAGGCTATCCTGACGGATTTTTCACTGGCAATCGCCGATGCGATCCCTGCTGCTGCAATGTTGACATTGAAAGATGTAAGCCACTTAGCTTCGTTTCAGACGCCGGAAGCTCATACCGTGCGATCCACGATTTAATCGATGGGTAGCGGAATGGGAAAACCCGGCGCGAAACAGCGCCGGGATTGAGGTATTACTCGGTCACGGTGACTTTTTTCATCACGTCAGGCTGCCCGATGACTGCACCGTTCTGCCCTTCACCGCGTTTGATCGCATCAACAACATCCATTCCGTCCGTGACTTTTCCGACGACCGTGTACTGGCCGTCCAAAAACGGACCGGGCTCGAACATGATGAAGAATTGCGAGTTGGCGCTGTTGGGGTTATTACCCCGCGCCATGCCTACAACGCCACGATCGAACGTCACGTCCGAAAACTCGGCAGGAAGGTCCGGACGTTTGGAACCGCCGCGCCCGGCTAAACCCGCGTTGAACTCATCAGAGTTCTGATCGCCGAAATGCACGTCACCCGTCTGTGCCATGAACCCGTCAATCACGCGGTGGAAGATCACACCGTCATACTGACCTTCGCTGGCCAGCGCCGCGATCTGTTCAACATGTTTGGGGGCTACGTCGTCGAACAGTTCGATGGTGATGGTGCCATTGGCCCCTTGACCTTCGACCTTGATCTCAAGCCCGGTTGCCAGCGCCGGGCCGGCAATCAGAGCAAAAACTGCCGCCAGCTTATGCATCGGCCGCCACCTTGACGCTGACCATCCGGTCGGGGCTTGCAGGCGGCTCGCCGCGGGTGATGGCGTCGACATGCTCCATGCCTTCGATAACGCGGCCGTAAACGGTGTACTGGCCGTTCAGGAAATGATTGTCCTTGAAGTTGATGAAGAACTGCGAATTCGCCGAGTTCGGGTTCTGTGACCGGGCGGCGCCCAGTGTTCCCCGGTCGTGCGGCAGTTTCGAGAACTCCGCCGGAACGTTCGGCAGGGACGAACCGCCGGTACCTGCCATACGCAGGTTGAACCCGTCTTCCATGTCGCCATGCTGTACGTCTCCGGTTTGCGCCATGAAACCGTCGATCACACGGTGAAAGGCCACGTTGTCGTATTCGCCCGCACGCGCCAGTTCCTTCATCCGCTCACTGTGTTGGGGTGCCACGTCCGGCAGAAGCTCGATGACGACATTGCCATCCTTCAGTTCGATGATGATGGTGTTTTCGGGATCCTTGATCTCGGCCATTTGGCCCTCCTGTCGTTTATCTTGCGCAAATACCTATGATGCGGGCGCATGAATGCCAAGTGACGCATTGACCTGAATGCAAAATGCAGGAAAAGAACCGCCTAGATCGGTTCAAAAATGACGAGGATTGGGCGATGAGCTGGAAAACGCTGGACGATATGGACATGGGCGACAAACGGGTGCTGCTGCGCGTGGACATCAACGTTCCGGTCGTGGACGGCGTCGTGACCGATGCAACCCGTATTCAGCGGATCGTTCCGACCGTGCGCGATATCCTGAACGCAGGCGGTAAACCTATCCTGCTGGCCCATTTCGGACGCCCCGGCGGTGAACGCCGCGAGAGCCTGTCTCTGAAACAGCTGGTACCGACCCTGGAGGCTGCTTTTGGAGCCGAGGTTCTGTTTGCCGCCGATTGCGTCGGTGCCGAAGCCGAACTGGCCGCGCAGGAACTGAAGCCCGGTCAGGTGCTGCTGTTGGAAAACACCCGTTTCCATGCGGCAGAGACCAAGAACGATGCGGACCTGGCCGCAGGTATGGCACGCCTGGGTGATCTGTATTGTAACGACGCGTTTTCCGCCGCGCACCGCGCCCACAGTTCAACCGAGGCGCTTGCACGTTTGCTTCCCGCTTGCGCCGGTCGTCTGATGCAGGCCGAACTTGAGGCGCTGGAAGGCGCCTTGGGTTCACCGAAACGCCCCGTCACTGCCGTTGTCGGTGGGGCCAAGGTATCGACCAAGCTGGAGTTGCTGGGCAATCTGATCGACAAGGTCGACTATCTGGTCATTGGCGGAGGAATGGCGAACACATTTCTTGTCGCCAAGGGCATTGATGTCGGGAAATCGCTGGCCGAAACCGCGATGAAGGACACGGCTGCGGAAATTCTGGCAAAGGCGGAGACGTCGGGCTGCACGATTGTCCTGCCCCGCGACATCGTGGTCGCCGAAAAGTTCGAAGCCCATGCTCCGCATCAGGTTCTGCCATCTGATGGATGCCCCCCGGAGGGTATGATCCTGGATGCCGGCCCCGAAAGTGTCGCGGCCATCACCGAAATCTTTGCGCAAAGCCAGACCCTGATCTGGAACGGCCCGCTGGGTGCTTTCGAGCTGGAACCCTTCGACGCTGCCACAAACGCCGCAGCGCTTAAAGCGGCTGCGCTGACCCGGTCGGGCAAGCTGATCTCGGTTGCTGGTGGGGGTGACACGGTTGCCGCCCTTAATGCGTCGGGGGCAGCCAGCGATTTCACCTACATCTCAACCGCCGGCGGCGCGTTTCTTGAGTGGATGGAAGGCAAAACCCTGCCCGGCGTCGCGGCATTGGAAGGCTAGTCGTAAAGACAAATTGGCTGCATTTCGCGCCTCATGATAAACTCTCCTTATTGATTTGGAGATTTTGTCATGAGGTACCTTGCCTGCCTGATCGTTGCATTGATCCCCGCCTATTCCGCCGCACAATCCAGTTGTAGCGGACAAACCCAACTCGACGCCAATTTCTGCGCCAAGGAAAAATGGGAAATCGCGGATCGCGAGTTGAACCGTATCTGGGCCGAAGTCAAACCGCTTGCCGATGCGCGTGGGAACGGTCAATCCCTGTTGAACGAACAGCGCGCCTGGCTGAAAGCGCGTGACGCGACTTGCGATCCGGAGCTGGCAAGCGATGGCAGCGCGGCGCCCATGTTCTATTGGGCCTGCATGGAGCAGCAAACTCTGACACGCAATCAGGCGCTGGCGGCATGGCGCTGAGAAACCTAATTCGGCAATTCGCAAAAAAGTGCGAATCAAGGGATTCACAACGCGAATCGCCTGTGACATAGTGCGATCAGATGTCCGCAAAGGGCACGTTTTTGAGGCAGACTTCATACGGCGGTTAACAGAGTGTCCCGTTCCCATCGGCCCGGTTTGGGCTCAGTTTTGTTCTTCATGGTGGCTTTCATGCTGGGTGTCTATTTCACCTTCGCCGCCGTGCAGGGCGATTTTGGCCTGTTCAGACGGGTCGAGATTGCTGCGGAACGGGACGCTCTGTCGCGCGATCTGGCCCGGCTTGAGGCTGAGACCTCGGAAATGGAAAACCTGACCCGTCGCCTGTCGGACACCTATCTGGATCTTGATTTGCTGGACCAGCAGGCCCGTTCGGTTCTTGGTATGGTCCGCACGGATGAAATCGTCATTCACTGATCCCTGAGGTTTCGGATTTTTCATCGAAAAACCTTTGCCCGCAGTCTTTTAACGAAGACCGCAAGGCCAAGGATCGCGCATCCTGCCCCTGCGTTACTTTTACTCTCGCCAGATGCGGTCAAATGTTCTATGAGATAGTTTAACGCTAAACTATCTTGCCGAAAGGGGGAGATTGCCACAATGGCTGCGCGAAAAACCACAAAGAAACCAAACGTTTCTGCGGACGAACTCAAACTCTATTATCGCGAAATGTTGCTGATCCGCCGATTCGAGGAGAAGGCGGGACAACTATACGGTATGGGTCTGATCGGCGGATTTTGCCATTTGTACATCGGTCAGGAGGCCGTTGTGGTCGGTCTCGAAGCTGCTGCCGAAGAAGGCGACAAGCGCATCACCTCCTATCGTGATCATGGCCATATGCTGGCCTGCGGCATGGATCCCGGCGGCGTGATGGCCGAACTGACCGGGCGCGAGGGCGGCCTGTCCAAGGGCAAGGGCGGCTCGATGCACATGTTCTCGAAAGAGAAACATTTCTACGGCGGCCACGGCATCGTGGGCGCGCAGGTGCCATTGGGCGCGGGTCTGGCCTTTGCCGACAAGTACAAGGGCAACGGAAGGGTGACATTCACCTATTTCGGCGACGGAGCGGCGAACCAGGGTCAGGTGTATGAAACCTTCAACATGGCTGCCCTGTGGGATCTTCCCGTTGTCTTCGTGATCGAGAACAACCAGTACGCCATGGGCACTGCGCAAGCCCGCTCCACCTCGACCCAGGACATTTACGTTCGCGGAGAAGCCTTTGGCATTCCCGGCGAGATCGTCAACGGCATGGATGTTCTGGCCGTCAAGGAGGCCGGCGAAAAGGCCGTCGCTCACTGCCGCGCGGGCAAGGGTCCGTATATCCTTGAAGTCAAGACTTATCGCTACCGCGGCCACTCGATGTCTGACCCGGCCAAGTATCGCACACGGGAAGAAGTTCAGAAGGTCCGCGAGCAAAGCGACCCGATCGAACATGTGCGCGAGCTGCTGTTGTCCGGCAAACACGCGACAGAAGATGATCTGAAAGCAATCGACAAAGAGATCAAAGAGGTCGTCAACAAGGCCGCCGAATTCTCGAAAGAAAGCCCCGAGCCGTCGCTGGACGAGCTCTGGACCGACATCTACGCCTGAGAGGACGAATAAGACATGGCAACCGAAATTCTCATGCCCGCCCTTTCGCCCACGATGGAAGAGGGAACGCTTGCCAAATGGCTGGTCAAGGAAGGCGACACCGTTTCATCCGGCGACATCATGGCCGAGATCGAAACCGACAAGGCCACAATGGAGTTCGAAGCCGTCGACGAAGGCATCGTTGGCAAGATCCTGATCGAGGAAGGCACCGAAGGGGTCAAGGTGAACACTCCAATCGCCATTCTGGTTGAGGAAGGTGAAGACGCCTCGGCCCTGCCGTCGGCCGCGCCTGCTGCTGAAGTGGCGCCCGAGGCTGCCCCGGCGGTGGTCGCTTCTGCGGCTCCGGCTGCTGCACCGGCGGCACCGGTGGTGGACCTGTCTCCCGACTGGCCGGCAGATGCCGAAATGAAACCCCAAACCGTTCGCGAAGCCTTGCGCGACGCCATGGCCGAAGAAATGCGTGGCGATGAGGACGTTTACCTGATGGGCGAAGAAGTCGCCGAATATCAGGGCGCCTACAAAATCTCGCAGGGCTTGCTGGACGAATTCGGCAGCAAGCGTGTGATCGACACTCCGATCACCGAGCACGGGTTTGCCGGCATCGCGGTGGGTTCGGCCTTTGGTGGGTTGAAACCGATTGTCGAGTTCATGACCTTCAACTTCGCCATGCAGGCAATTGACCAGATCATCAACTCGGCCGCCAAGACACTTTACATGTCCGGCGGTCAGATGGGTTGTCCGATCGTGTTCCGTGGTCCGAACGGCGCAGCGGCACGCGTTGCAGCCCAACATAGCCAGGACTATGCGGCGTGGTACATGCAGGTGCCCGGCCTCAAGGTTGTCATGCCTTACTCTGCCGCTGACGCAAAAGGTCTGCTGAAGTCTGCCATCCGCGATCCCAACCCGGTCGTTTTCCTGGAAAACGAAATCCTTTACGGTCGCAGCTTTGACATGCCTCAGGTTGACGACCTGACCGTCCCGCTGGGCAAGGCCCGTATCTGGCGCGAAGGTTCCGACGTCACCATCGTCAGCTTCGGTATCGGCATGCAGTTCGCACTGGAAGCCGCCGACAAGCTGGCCGGAGAAGGTATCAACGCCGAAGTGATAGACCTGCGCACAATCCGCCCGATGGATACAGGTGCAATCATCAATTCCGTGATGAAGACCAATCGCCTGGTGACTGTCGAGGAAGGTTGGCCGCAAGGTTCGGTTGGCAGCTATATCTCATCCGTGGTGATGCAGGAGGCGTTCGATTACCTCGACGCGCCGGTCATCAACTGCACCGGCAAGGATGTTCCGATGCCCTACGCTGCAAACCTGGAAAAACTGGCGCTGGTGACCACCGATGAGGTGATCGCAGCCGTCAAACAAGTGACGTACCGCTAGGCGATGATTGCAAGGAACGCAGATTATCCTTCGGGAGCAGACTGGCTTTTCGAAAGCCTCGATGCCGCACGAAAGGACAACAACCGCAATCTGCTTTATGTTTGCGCAGCGTTCCTTGCCGTTTCCTTCATCAGCATAGCTTTGAATCTGGAAGGCCTGAACGGGATCGAGTTTCAGTTTTCCTTTATGGTTGGAAGTCTGACCGACGCCTGGCCTATCCGGGCAATGCTGAGCGTTGCCTGTATCGTTTCGTATGCTTCCGTCATCTACATCGTGCTCGAGCAGCAGCGCTTGCAGCTTGGCATGGATTACCTGGCGGTTTTGGATCACAGCGACGCGGCGGCACTGGGAAACTTCACTGAGTGGCTGAAGACAAACCACCCGCATGTGTCGCGCGCGCGTTCCATGGTGATTGGTGTGTTCGTCACCTTTTGTGCCGCTATTCTGCTTATCGACATCGCAACGCTGATCTACTCATTCTCGAAGTAAGAGGACATGAAGACATGCCCACCGAAATTCTGATGCCCGCCCTTTCACCCACCATGGAGGAAGGAACACTTGCCAAATGGCTGGTCAAGGAAGGCGACACCGTCGCCTCGGGTGACTTGCTGGCCGAAATCGAAACCGACAAGGCCACGATGGAGTTCGAGGCCGTCGACGAAGGTGTTGTTGGTAAGATCCTAATCCCGGAAGGCACCGAAGGGGTCAAGGTCAACACCGCTATTGCGGTTCTTCTGGACGATGGCGAAAGCGCCGATGATATCGCGGCCGCGCCTGCCGCTGCTCCAGCGGCTGCGCCTGCAGCCGCCGCGGGCAACGAGGCTGCCGCGCCCGCGGCACCCGAGGCGCCGGCCCCTGCCCCGTCTGCTCCGGCCAAAGCCGATGGCGGACGCATCTTTGCATCACCTCTGGCCAGACGCATCGCGGCGCAGAAAGGCCTGGATCTTGCGCAATTGTCCGGATCGGGTCCCCATGGCCGTATCGTCAAGGCAGATGTGGAAGGCGCGACAGCAACCGCACCTGCTGCGGCACCCGCCGCAGCCGCGTCAGCACCTGCAGCGGCGGCGGCTCCAACTGGCCCATCCGCCGATATGGTTGCCCGCATGTACGAGGGTCGTGAATACGAAGAGATCAAACTCGACGGGATGCGCAAGACCATCGCCGCGCGTCTGGGTGAAGCTAAACAGACCATCCCGCATTTCTATCTGCGCCGCGACATCAAGCTGGATGCACTGCTCAAGTTCCGCAGCCAGTTGAACAAACAACTGGAGGGCCGTGGCGTAAAGCTGAGCGTCAACGACTTCATCATCAAGGCCGTCGCCAACGCGCTGCAACAGGTCCCGGAATGCAACGCCGTCTGGGCGGGCGATCGGGTGCTGCAACTGAGGCCGTCGGATGTCGCCGTTGCGGTTGCAATCGAAGGCGGCCTGTTCACCCCAGTTCTACAGGACGCCGACACCAAATCGCTTTCTGCGCTGTCAACCGAGATGAAGGACCTCGCCGGTCGTGCCCGTGAACGCAAGCTGGCACCGCATGAATATCAGGGCGGTACATTCGCGGTTTCGAACCTCGGCATGTTTGGTATCGACAATTTCGACGCCATCGTGAACCCGCCCCATGCAGGTATTCTGGCCGTTGGTACAGGGTTGAAGAAGCCGGTCGTGGGTGAAGATGGCGAACTGACGGTCGCCACGGTCATGTCGGTCACAATGTCGGTTGATCACCGGGTCATTGACGGCGCGCTTGGCGCACAGTTGCTGCAAGCCATCGTGGACAATCTTGAAAACCCGATGGTCATGCTGGCCTGAAACAAGACAACAGCCTCGCCGCATCCTTGATCCGGCGAGGCTTTGCCCCTTGTTCAGGATGTGAGAGGGCGAGATCACCATCGGCTTTGTTCAGAAAGATCGGCGTCTCGCATCTCATTGCGCATGGCTCCTTTACCTGTCGGAGTGCAATGACCTCTGCGAAATCAGTCAGAATTTTGCTGATGCTCATTTTTGCTGGCGACAGCACTTCCAGCGCCATTAAGGGCCAAGCCCAACAACTATCCGCGCGAAAATTCCCGTTTCAGTTCATCTGATCCTGCTGCATTCGCAAGACAGAAAACGGCGCGATAGTTTGATCAAAGAGCGCAAGAAGCGATGGGAAGAAAGAAGGTGCGAGCGGTCGGAGAAAATGAACAACCGCTCGAACTGATTTGCCTTACTGGTCTTTGCCCAGCATGTGGTCCATCGAAATCGACGGCTGATCACAGCCCGCCTCACCCACGATCTTGGCAGGAATGCCCGCCACGGTCTTGCAAGGCGGAACCTCCTGCAGCACCACCGATCCGGCGGCTATGCGACTGCAGTTACCGACCTTGATATTGCCAAGCACTTTGGCCCCGGCCCCAATCAGAACACCGTTTCCGATCTTCGGATGGCGCTGTTCTTCTTCTTTGCCGGTTCCACCAAGCGTCACAGAATGCAGCATCGAGACGTTATCACCGACAACGGCGGTTTCCCCGATCACGATGGAGTGTGCGTGATCGATCATGATGCCTTTTCCGATCTGCGCGGCCGGGTGAATGTCGATCCCAAAAATCTCGGACGAACGCATCTGGAAGAAATAAGCCAAGTCATGACGGCCCTTGCGCCACAGCCAATGCGCGACACGATAGGCCTGCATTGCCTGGTAGCCTTTGAAATACAGAATGGGCTGCAACAGCCGGTGGCAGGCCGGGTCGCGTTCGTAGACGGCCATCAGGTCTGCCCGCGCTGCTTCTATCAATCCGTGGTCGTCGGCATAGGCCTCGTCCACGATCTCGCGCAGAACCATCATCGACATCTCGTTCGAGCACAGCTTGGCCGCCACCCGATACGACAGCGCACGTTCAAGGCTGCGGTGATGGAGGATACATGCGTGCACCAACCCGCCCATCAATGGCTCTTTTTCGACAGCCGCGTGCGCCTCGGCCGTGATCCGATCCCAGACCGGATCCATGTTTCTCACTTTGGTGCGCGTTTCAAACATAGCTATTGATCCCTTGCTGCGCCTAGAATGCCATTTAGTTGTAAAAACACCAAACGCAAACCCTTGATCCGCAGTACAACGAAAATGAATGAGTCCGAACTGGCCGATTTCGAAACACAGATTCGCGACCGATTGCGCGAACTGGCCGCGCAATCAGAGGCGGGCAAAGACGCCCAGGCGATTGTTCAGTTGGATCAACAGGCCGTGGGGCGCCTCAGCCGAATGGATGCGCTGCAAAATCAGGCCATGGCCAAGGCCCAGCAAGCAAACCGGGATCTTGAGGCCCGCCGATTGCAAGCCGCCCTGACACGGATCGGCGATGGTGAGTTCGGGTATTGCGAGGATTGCGGCGATGAAATCCCGCGCGGGCGGCTGGACCTTGATCCGGCGGCTGGAAAATGTGTCAGCTGTGCGTCCGGCTAACCAGAAAACGGATCAGTTGGCTCAGAACCATCTCAAAGCACTGGCAGTATTGAATATCTCCAAAGTCCGGTTCATCCGCCAGCCGACGGCTGCGCGCAGCGGCCATCAACGATCCGTTGCCGAACATCGGATGCAGATCGCCGGTTCGCCTGACATGTTGATCGGCCAGCTCAGCCTCGGCGATCATCAGGGCGCACAGTTTCTGACGCTCCCACTGCGGCGCGGCCAACAAGGCCCGCGCCGCAGCACTGACATCCCCGTGAAGAACAGGACGCACGGATTTGCCTATCCGACCAGAAGCCTGGCAAACAAGCCCGCGCCGAAAACGGCCGAGACTTGCGCCACCTCGACACTATATGGGCCGCTGACGCCGTCGGTTGATTTCATTACCGCGGAATAGTGCCACTGCGGAGTGTCGGTCAGGTCTTCCCGCAAGACCGCAGCGCCGGACCGAACCCGAACCAGATAAGATTCGCTTTCCTCACCCAGCGGCACATCCAGCCCTGACCAGTCATCGCCATCAATACGTGTGCGCCGCACCCACGAGATCAAGTCACCGCCTTCGGATTGGGCTGCTTTGAGATGCGCAGGTGCATATGGCCGCAAACCGTTTCCGTCGAAAGCCTGAATCTGATGCACAAAAGACGCGTCGTCATGCCCCCGTGTTGCGGGCCCGATGCGATAATGTCTGGCGACCCGGCGCTCTGATCGTGACAGGCTGGTCTGGTAAATATGATCGTTCAGCATCACGAACAAAGATCCCTCCGGCCAGGCGTCCGGCATTAGGGCGTCGGTTCCCACCTGCCCACGCAACCGTCCAGAAAGCGCATATGTGTCGACCTCCTGCATATCTGCCGTCGCGAACTGAAAAACCTCCCAGTTCCCCGGTGTGCCGTCACCAATTGCCGCCAAATTCGCACCATTGAGCAATGCCTGACGCGGCCGCGATTCCAACACCCCGTCGATCAACTTGACCCGCAGTGGCGCACCCTCGTCCCACATACCCGGGGTGGCCCGCATCAAGGGGCTTTCGGTCACTCCGATAATCGCCTGCCCCGGGATCAGACCGCTCAAAGCGTAACCTTCATCATCCGACGCCGAATAGACTGCTACATTTCCCGGCCACGGTTTCGCGGAAACGGCCAGATATGGGGCGTGTGGCACCTCGGATCCTGTAAGCAATGGCAGATCCATGAACACCGGCAGAACCGGTACCGGAGCGACATGGGGTTTTTCAGTTACCTTATCATCAGGCAAATCAGACGGCGTGTAGACGCCCGGTTCGACCCGTACCGCAACCACAATCTGAAGCTCCGCCTGTTCCAGCCGGTCGATCCGGTACAGCGCGCCCTGTCCGTTCGAGGGCAACCGGACGACATCGCCCGCCCCCAGATGCATCATCGAAGGCGGTAGCGCAAAGCGGGCTGTCTCACGCGACACGCGCGCTTCGCTCAGCCATCGTTCGGCGGTCTGGCGTCCCTCGGCCCGCGTCATTGACAGGGGCATCTCGTTGACCGAAACGGAATGGGTGCTGTCATCGGGCAGGATCGCCTCCTCGGCGACAACATCGTGATCGGCATCGGACTGCACAAATCGCAGTCGAACACGGCCGGTCATTTCAGCCTCGGCTTCGCGGCGATGCTCAATGTCTCCGGTAACCTCTTCACTCTGCGCCAATTGATCAGATGACAGATCAACAGGCCGCCGGCCGTCCCGCATCCGGAATACAAGCAAGCCGTCACGCTCGATTGCATCAAAACCGTAGCGCAACATCAGGGGCTGCAGTGCGGAACGCGCATCGGAAACATCTTCGACCGCGTAACCGCGCACGACGCCATATAGCTCGGACACATCGATCTCGCGAACACCGGCTCCATAACAGATTTCTGTCACGACGGATGCAAGTGTCCGCGAGCCGGACCGACCATTCACCCAATGACCCCGGGGATAGTTCTCACCGTCGCTCCATTGGCTGCGCAGGTTCGGAAAGGTCGGAAACGGGCGGGCATCCCAGGCCCAGATGTAGGTATTCCAAAGGTCAACCATGCGCCCGCCGTAGACATCCGAAACCGGGTTCACATCGGGATCGGACCAATAGCTCAGTACCGCCTTTAGATACTGAACCTGCATAAAGTCGTCTCTCAGGCCATTGGAATACTTCGGGAATTTTGACTCCGAAGATTTGGGGTCCAGGAATTTGTTGGGCTGATTTGTACCCTTGTCGATGGCGGCGCAGCCGAGCTCAGTAAACCAGATCGGTTTGGACCCGGGCACCCAATCCGTCGGGTTCGGCTGCCGCACCCCACCAATCCGTTCATGATGATGACGCACCCACCAGTTGCGCAAGTCCTTGTAACGCCAGATCCAGGGTTCGTTGTGATCGCTGTCCTCAATCGGGGTCCTGATCTGAGCTTCAGCTTCTTCGGGCGAGGCGTAATACCAGTCATAGCCCTCGCCGCCTTCGACGTTGCCGCGCAGGTACTTCAGATCATAGATCGCTTTGGCCCCGTCACTGGCGTCCAGATGGTTTTCGCCGTCGCGCCAATCGGACAGCGGCATGTAGTTGTCGATCCCTACAAAATCGATGTTTACATCAGCCCACAACGGATCGAGGTGAAAATACCGGTCTCCGCTTCCATCGGCAGGTTGATAGCCAAAATACTCGGACCAGTCTGCGGCATAGCCGATTTTGGTGCCCGCGCCCAGAATCTGACGAACTTCAGCGGCAAGGGCGCGAAGGCGAGCCACAGCCGGAAACCCGTTCTGACCCCGGATCTGAGTCAGGCCGCGCATTTCGGAACTGATGCAAAAGGACTCGACCCCGCCGGCGGCCTTGCATAGTGCGGCATAATGCAGAATGAAACGGCAGAGACCCCAGTCCTGCGGTCCACTGTAAGAAACCGTCCCGTTACCAATCGCGAAGTCGCCGGCCTTTGCCTGCCCAAAGAAGTTCGCGACCTGCGCATCCGCCCACGCCGTCCCGTCCGCAGACCCGGACCGTCCCGGCGCTTCGTTCAACGTGATACGCCCGCGCCAGGGCAAATGGGGCTGATGCGGCGCATCCGACCACGGGTCCGGAAGACCATTGCCCTGTAACTGATCCATCAGAATAAACGGATAGAACATCACCCGTTTACCAGAGTTCCTAAGGTGTTGGATTGCTTGCACCACCGAAGCATCCGCTGGTGTGGCCCCATAGACCGGTCGACCATTCTGATACTTCACGCTCTGCGCCGCCGCCCGGTTCAGGCCTGCAACCTGCCACGGCATATTCTCGCCTTCGATTTCCTTGTGCAGCACTTTCGGTGTGATCTGGCATTGCCCGCATCGAATATCATTCCCGAACCAGGACACGATCAACGATGCCGCGCTGCACCCCGGTACTTCGTGGGCCAGGGCCCGGGTGGACGTGATCAGGTCCGGCAGGCCTGATTTTGAGTTGACGTTGGCGGCCCAGCTTTGCCCGATCCAACGTGAATAGTTGACCTGAGTACTTGCCAGCGAGTATTCACCCGTCCCCGGCATCAGCGCCACGCCACGAATGTTCCGCGACAGATCATCGTGATAGCCGGGCATCCCAGGCTGCTCGAGCCGAACAACTTCGAAAGAGAATTGCGGCACCCGATTGCCGAACTGTGCCAATTGCAGGTCCTCAATCACCACATAAGCCGTGCCCCGATAGGCCGGCACATTTCCTGCACCTTCAACGGCTTCGATCAGGGGGTCCGGCAGTTGATACGAAGTGCCGCGATACACCCGCATGTTCAGACCTGATCGTTCCAGTTCCTCGCCATCGGCCCAAATTCGCGGGACATCCGAGATTTCGCCTGCGCCCAAAGCGATGGCCAGCGAAACGGAGTAGCTGTAGCTGTGGGTCGTTGTCGTCACTTCCGGTGGTTTCGGAGACCCTTTGCCACCACCGCCGGAAGATTGCGTTGTTGTGCTGGTGCTTTGTGTTTCCAGAAAGTCCGAGGCCCAGATCAACTGACCCCCAATACGCATCCTGCCAAAGACCGTGGCGACCGGCGCGCCTTCACCGGTTTCAGTCAGACGAAACCGGTCCAGCCGTCCGGTCTCGACCACCTCGCTGCCCCCGCCCATAACCGATTGGCTCATCAGACGCTGGTCGATGACACGGCCAAGGGTCGCCCCAACAGCACGGCCGATAATTGCTGTGGACAGCCCTGCGACGGTTCCGCCGATGGACCCACCAATTGCCGCGCCAGCTGCCGAAAGTAGGATTGTTGCCATTTACAGGTCCTCCATCGGAAAAGCGAAACAGGCGACAACCCGACGGCGCCAGGGCTCGCTCAGAGTGTTTTCAACAACGCCATGCCCGGTATAGGCATGAACAAAGCGCGGCACGTCCCCGGTTTCGCAGACAATTCCCAGATGTTTGGCCACACCAGTGTCCCGCATCCGAAACAACAGAACGTCGCCCGCATCCAATTCGGCCGGCGTTTTTTCAATCAGATGTCGGCTTGCGGCAGCCCACATGCGTTCTTCGCCCTGCGGTTCGGACCAGTCCATGCTATAGACCGGCACTGCTTCGGGCTCGGCCCCAAGAACCGCGCGCCAGACACCTCTGAGCAGGCCGAGACAATCCGCCCCGGCCCCTTTGACCGACGCCTGATGAACATAAGGCGTCCCCAGCCAACTGCGCGCTTCGTCTACGATTTCCGTTCTGCTGGTCATCACCGCCTGCTCCCCCCTGCATTGGGGTTATTCTTCCTGGGCACGGCCATGACCCAATCTTCGCCGGGAAGGTCAGGGAACCCCTGAAAGTTAAGCATGTTATTGAATTTCAATCGGCAGGTTCCCATGCTCTTGTCGCAACCCACCGTCAGCTTGACCCTGTCCCCGACAGCCAATCCTCCGCCGATGCTGGTCCACAGTTGGACGGAACGTCCATCTGTTATCTGTTTGTCCTGCTTGATGGATCCCCAAAGCCCTTCGGCCTTGCCGGACATGACGTCCAGCCTGCCACGCTCGAACCAGCCACCGCCGTACTGTTCTGCCCCTTTCAGCAACAACGCAGCACCACCTTTGGCACTTACGACTTCAGCTTCGGCCCAGTAGCCCGGCGCGTTCACATTGAACCGGCAGGATTTGTCACCCAGAACGGCCGTGCATGGTTTTTGGTAGATCCGCCCCAAAGGCCGGTTCAGCAAATCGGTAAGGCCACGCAACTCCGCATGAAAAGCTCCACCGCCCCTCCGCAATTCGCCAAACGAGCCGCGAAACTGCAACTTTCGCTGTTGGGGATTTGCCCAGTTCACCAACCAGGCCCAGACCGCCGCTCCATCAAAACGGCCGGCCTCGATATCCTCCTCTCGGATCGCCGCGTCCGAAAGCGCGCCCATCGCCTCGGTATTGTCAATCGACAACCCGGTGGCCTGTTCGATCGCCGCTGCGGTCAGTCCGCTGCTTGCCTTGAAGGCCAAGCCGCCGAACTGCAACTCTCTGTCATGGTCGGTAAAGCCGTAAGTTTGCCCGTCCTTGCGCGACACGGCCCAACAACGACAAACGGTAGTCAGTCCACTTTTGAGATGCTCGTGCAGTCCCTGTTCGTCCCAGCTCATCAAACGCGTACCTCAACAACCGGCACGTTCGGCACATCGCCTGCCTGAAAGCTGGCAACGCTGGTCTGGATCTTTTCGGTATCAAATCTGACCGGCACATCGAACTCAAAACCGGCGGTGATCTCGACCTGCTCGGCCGGCGGATCTGCAAACGTAATCAGTCCCGTGCTCAGGTCGACCTCAAAATCCACACCTTCGCGGACCTGATCCTGTTCAACCGCAACCTGAATGGTTCCCAATACAGGTTTGACGATCGGCCGGACATAGCTAAAGCCACCTGAATTGTAAGTCTTGATCAACTGAAACCCGGTCTGTGTTCCGTTGCCGCGCGCAATCACCTGGTCAGCCATCGCGGTTTCCGCCGTTGCCGCACCGGACTTGAAGTCCGACCAGTCCTTCCAGCGAAACCCGTACATCTGTCCCTGGCGCGCCTCAAAAAACGAGATCAGCGTCTCGATATCGTCCAGAGACCTCATACCCAGGCCGGCATCATACCGGCGGCGCGAATGCGCCCACGGAGTGTTGCGTTCCTCGAACCCGTTGGCCAGCGTCACGACATCCGTGCGCCGCTCGGGCCCCCCGACCGAGCCGAAACTCAGGCTGGCCGGAAATCGCACTTCGTGAAAATTCATGTCCTGCTCCCTGTTTTACCTGTTGCGATTGCCGCGACCCAGCGCGCGGCTCATCTGGGCCGCGATCTGGCTTTGCGAGCGGCGAAAGCCCTGAACATCTGGCGTGGATATGTTCATCACCACATTTACGGCCCGCCCCCCGCCCGAAGTGCGAACACCCAACTTTCCGTCAGGGCCGCGCGCCAAAGGCATGATCGCCTCGGGTCCTGCTTCGCCCATCAGGCCGGTTCCGCCACGCATCGGAAACGTCGTCGGTCCGCTGACGACTCCACCATTGGCAAATGGCATCACACGGCCCTGAGAAAAACTGCCCCCGTCCGCAAAAGGCATCAGCCCCTGAACCAGGCCCCCAATTCCGTTCGCCAGCATGCCGCCGAAATGGTCTGTCACCGGCTTGATTGCTGCCGCATACGCAGTCTGGACCATCGAATTCTTCAGTACGTCCAGCGCATCCGACAGGTTCATCCCGTCCAGCACCACACCGTCGAATGCCTTGCGCAAACCACTGGACATGCCGCGCTCCAGCGTGGCAACGTCCTTGCCGGTTTCTTCGAAGGCAGCGCTGATCCGCTTCATCTGGCCGTCAAAGGCCGCTGCCATGCTGGCCGCATCGCCCAGCGCGTCGCCCAGCGCCTCACCACGTTCCTGCAGGTCGTCCAACCCATCACGATCCGTCATCATGCTCTCCTTTCCTCTTGTCCGGATAAGCCGCCAGCAGCGCGTCCAACCCGGCCCGGTTCATCGCGGGCATGCCCCCACCCTGCCCCAGCATCAGCCGCAGTTCCGCCGGGGTCAGGCGCCAGAATTGCTCGGGAGTCAGGCGCAGCCCGACAAGGCCCGCGCGCATCAGGTCCGGCCAATCGAACCCGTTCATGCCTGTTCCGGCACCATGAACGCCTGCGCCAACAGTTCGGCGGCAGCTTTTGCCCCGGCCATGGGGCCACCCTCGATCTCGGCATGCATCAAATCGTTGCGGGTGACATCGGCGCCACCGCCCCGCAACCCCGCCACGATCAGGGCCAGAACATCACCACTGGAATAGGCCCCACCTTCAAATCGCTGCACCAGCTCGACCAGGGACCCGGTCTTCAGTTCCTGTTCCAGTTCCGCCAAAGCACCCAATGTCAGTTTGAGCACCCGCTGCTCTCTATCGATGGTCAACGCCACCTCACCGGTCCACGGATTGGCCATCAGAGCGCCGTAAAGTTCATCGCACCGGCGCTGGCCAGGCTCATTTCATAAGTTGCCTCGCCATTGTGCGAGCCGGCATACTCGATGCCAGTGACCTGAAAGGGTCCTTCTACAATGCCAAAGTCCGGTATGATCACCTGAAACCTCGGAGTCTCGCCGTCAAAAAACAGCTGGCGTGCACGTTCGTCCGTTCCAGTGTCCTTGAACACCCCCGAGCCCGAGATCGAGGCCGATTTGACCCCAGCGCCCGACAGCAACTCTCGCCAGCCCCCCTGGCTTTCAAGGC
Source organism: Ruegeria sp. CG4 (assembly GCF_056537185.1). Lineage (NCBI taxonomy): Bacteria > Pseudomonadati > Pseudomonadota > Alphaproteobacteria > Rhodobacterales > Roseobacteraceae > Ruegeria > Ruegeria sp. CG4. Next base: position 849,547 of record NZ_JBQFRB010000001.1, read on the forward strand.
TGGTGACGTCGACGCTTTCTGCGTTAAAGCTGATCCGCGTGGCGCGCAGCCCCGCAATGGTCTCGAACAGACCTGTACCGTTCATGTCCACTTTGACCAGCAGGTCTTTTCCGTTCTGGGCAGCCATATGCTCACTCCGTTGATTGCTTAGTCGTCTTCCACGCGGGCGCGGAATCTCAGGTCGATCTGGCGGATCGTTCCACCGGTTCCCGTGCGCCGGGCCGAGGCGCGCTCGAACCACAGCCCCACCAGGTGGCCGCGATCCAAACTCATTGCCGCGCCCTCCAGCGCGTCGCACACCGCACCGGCCAGCGTTTTGGCCGCGCCAAAGCCCGCCACTTCGGACACTACCGAAACCGTGAAGCGATGCACTGCGCCCGCACCAGACCGGTCCGAGGCTTCGCGCACCTCCTCGGGTCCCAGCGTCACATAGGTCTGCGGCATTGTCCCCGCAGGCACTGCGTCATAGATCGCATCTGCAGACAGCGTGCTGACCTGTGCATCCGCCGAGAGTTGTTGAAACACTGCCGCCTGTAACGCAGCTGAAACGCCATAGCTCATGCCGCCACCTCTTCGTCTGCAAAACAGGTCAGGTATTGGCCACGCGAGTCACGCTCAGCTACCGCGCGAATGACAAAACGGCGCTGACCTTCCCTAAACCGCTGGTCCGGCGCGGGCCGCATCGAAGATCCTTCGGGCGCGCCGCGCACCACAATCCGGTATCCGACACGCGAAACGGAAACGCCCGCAATCTGCCGCTCGGCTCCGCTGCGTGCCGTTACCTCGGCCCAGAGGGTGCCCAGTGCGGCCCATGTTTCGGTATAGCCGCCAGCCCCATCGGCGCTGCGCAGCGGCGCTTCCAGCACCAGCTTGCGGTTCAGGCGCGGCACGTTCATTGCATCACCCCCGTGCCGAAGCGCACCGTTCGATAGCGTTGGATCAGGCTGGTCACGCCAAAGGGCATGCAGCCAGCGCTCAGCGCCGTCGCGTCGCGGTATTCATAATAGTGGGCCGCCAGCAACAACAATGCCTGCCCCAGATCCGCGGGCAATCCGCCCCAATCTATTGCCATGCCGGCTGTGAAGGCGATCTTTGCCGATCCCCCAGTCCGAACCATCGGCAAAGCCATGCCCGCTGGTCGCAGCCGTGGGCGCTGGCTGTCGCTCTCCAACCGATAGGCCGCTGCATCCAACACCGTCTCGGCACCTGCCGCATCTGTCAGCGTCACAGCGCCGATCGATCCAACTGGGGCCACCGGTAGAACCTCGCCCGCTGGGTCACGCCAGCCTTTCAGGCTCCACGAGAAATCCCGTTCGATCAAAACCTTGCCGGTGCGTGCCTCGATCGCCGCGATTGCCGCGCGTAGAAATCCCTTCAGCACCTCGTCCTGCACATCACCCTCGGCAAAGCCCGTGCCCAGCCGCAAATGCGCCTTGAACTGATCCACCGGCAGCGCCGCATCCGCGATGGCGGTTTCTTCGATCAACATCATCCATTCACTCCGCAATCTCGGACCCCACCGGGGCCGACTTCAGGAAATTGACGGGCACGCGCCGCCCCACGTTGCTCGGACGGAGGGGAGCAGCTAGACAACGCGGGGGATCTCACCCCGGCCCGCGCCCGCCGCCCGAGGGGCGCTAGGCCCCCCGGATTCAGCCCGCTTTAGGCGGTGCCGAATTTCACCAGCTTGATTGCAGCAAAATCGCTCACATCGCCGCCAACGCGCTTGGTCGCGTAGAACAGGACATGCGGCTTGGCACTGAATGGATCCCGCAGCACACGCAGATCGGGGCGTTCGGCAATGGTGTAACCGGCCTGAAAGTCACCGAAGGCAATCGAGAAACTGTCACTCGCCGCATCAGGCATGTCTTCGGCAATCAACACCGGATAGCCCATCAGACGTGCGGGTTCACCAGCAGCCAGACCGTCCGACCACAGGAATCGGCCATCGCTGTCCTTGAGCTTGCGGATCAGACCGGCAGTTTTCGAGTTCATCACAAAGGTGCCGTTGACCCGGTACTGCGCGCCCAGGGCGTAGACCACATCGACAATTGAATCTGCCTCGACACCGCTATCAATACCGGTCGGCACGTAGCCCAGATTGCCCCAGGTCCAGACGTCATTGTCGACCTTGGCATGATCCAGAACACCCTTGGGCTTGTCCGCGCCATCGCCCGAGATGAACGCTGCCGCCTCGGCCCGTGCGAACTTGTCGGCAATGCGACCGGCCAGCCAGCCTTCCACATCAAACGCGCTGTCATCAAGCAGTCGTTGCGAGGCTTTGGGCAACGCGCTCAGTTCATGCAGGGCGATGGAAATCCGGTCAATTGACGGGGTCGACGTTTCACTCGCTGCCGAAGTCTCATCCGCCCAGCCCGCACCCACATCGGTGTGGTCGATCAGCACATCGAACGAGTTCGCCTCGACATTCACCACCGAGGCAATCGACCGGATCGAGGCGGTGGATTTCAGCACCGACTTGATGATCTCGGCGGTCTGAGGGTCGACCAGATAACCGCCATCACTGTTAACCGCACTGGACAGCGATTTGGCCTCCATCTCCAGCCCGCGAAGGCCACCGTCATCGCCCGAACGGACATAGGCATCAAACGCCTTCTGGTGCGGTGCACCGTCCTCAATGGACGCCGCAAGATGCGGGCGTGCCGCGATGGTTGATTTACGATCCAGCATGGTAAGTCGCTCTTCTGTCTGTTGCAGCTTTGTTTTAACTTCAGCTCTCAGGCCCTTGAATTCACTTACGAAGCCAGCCATCGCCTGCTTCACCTCCTGAACCAGGGGCGCACCCTCTCCGGTCAAGGCCGGGGTCTCGGTCTTGCTCATCAGCACATCCATTTCTTGAGTGGGTTTGAGGCGCGCTAGGGTCGCGCCAGCTCCTGCCGGGCATCGTTAAACGCCTCGGCAATACTGCGCAGGGCATCCTCGGCATCTCGGGTCTCTCCCTTTGCCGCCACCCGCGCACTGGGCAGCATCGGAAAGGTCACCAGCGACACCTCCCACAGCTCCAGTTCGGTCAGGACCCGCTGGCCCTTTTCATTCTTCACAGCCCGCTTGGTTCGATAACCAATCGACAGTCCGTCCATGGCTCCAGCCCGGATCAACTCTGCCGCCTCACGGCCCTTTTGCGTGGCCTCTAGCAAGCGCCCCTTGACCCACAGGCCCCGATCATCCTCGTGCACTTCGTCCCAGACGCCGATGGGCTGCGCCGGATCATGCTGCCATAGCATCTTAACCCGCTGCCCAGCAGCCTTCAGCCCGTCAAGCGAGCCCCGATACGCCCCGCGCTGCACCACATCGCTGCCCTGATCGACCTGCCCGAATAGGCTGGCATAGCCCGCGATGACCGCATCTTCGTTCACCGACAAGCCGTCTCCGAACCTGGCGATTTTGCGTTCTAAATCCATCAACTTCTCCACGCAACTCACTGAATTTATGGCGTGACAGCAAGAAGTGACTGAAAGGCCTGCGCGAGAATCACCGCCGCCACCCCGTAAACCGTCAGCCACAATCGACGCTCCAGCCGTTCCATCATCTCTTCAATCTGATCCAGCCGCCTGCACAGATGCGCATGCTGGATTTCGGCCACCCTCTCATGTGCGGCCAGACGCAGGCCAGGCGCGCAATCGAACGGTGGATACCCCTCAGTCATCCGCATCCTCCGTCAGCACCGGAAGACCCAGCAAAGACCGCTTTTCCCGGTCCGTCAGGAACTCCGCCTGGCTGACACGCGCCCACTGCGCATCACGCTCGGCGGCCAATGCAGGCACCTGATCCAGATCGGGTTTCAACATCAGATCCTCATCGGCAAAGCCCGAGAGCCACTCCGACACCGCCGCCGCCACCCGCGTCACCAGGGGCAGAACGGTCAGGCGATAAAACGCCCGGTTGGCCTCCTGATAGTTCGAGTAGGTCGCGTCGCCTTGTATCCCCAGCAGCATCGGCGGGACCCCAAAGGCCAGCGCGATCTCGCGGGCGGCGGCTTCCTTGGTCTTTTGAAACTCCATATCGGACGGAGAGAAACCCATCGGTTTCCAATCCAGCCCCCCTTCCAGAACCATCGGTCGGCCAGCATTGCGCGCCCCGCGATAGTTCTGCTCTATTTCGTCGCTCAGGCGGCGGAACTGATCTTCGGCCATCACGCCGTGGCCGTCTCCGCCCTTCCAGACCAGCGCCCCCGAAGGCCGCGCCGCGTTATCCAGCAGCGATTTCGACCAGCGCGACGCACTGTTATGCACATCAATCGCCATTGCCGCGGCCTGCATCGGCGAGAACCCATAATGATCATCCTGCGGGTGGAACGACTTGATATGACATATATTTTCCGCCGCGAACCGGTGCTTCTTGCCGCCAACGGCGTAGTCGTAAGCCTTAGGCCACCCATCTGCCCCCGGCACCACGCTCATGCGGTCCGAGCGCAACACATGCAGCTCAACAGGCAGGCCTTCCTCGGCCTGAACCGCCTCGACATAGGCATTGCCCGACAGCAGCAACTGCCCGAACAAGGCCTCCATCAACTCCGCCCGCCCCTGCGCCGCATTTGGACGACGCATCAGCGACAGGATCGGATGAGTATCAAACCGCTGCGCCTGATCCTGCAGCACCAACGGCAATGCCGCGGCCGCCTCGGCAATCAACTTGACCGAGCGAAACCCCACCGGGTTCCCCGAGAACCCCGTCCGTGTCAGCGACACCGCATCCCGAGGGCTCCACGCCACGCGCCCGCCTGTCTGCCACGCCACCACAGGCCCCGCTGCGCTCGCCTTCGCCTCGGGTGCCTCGCCAGCCGATCCACGACGCAAGAAATCGAATACCATCTGTGCTCCTTTCTGCCGCCGCTCTGCCCGGCTTGTTGAAAGGAGTTATGACGGAAAGAAGTTTAAGCCTCGGGAACGAAGCGTACGCGGGTTTGGCAACGCTCACCTCAACCGCCTGCTTCACGCCAGCTTTGCATTGAGTTCAAATTGCCTCGTTGCGGACGAAGCTGCCGAGATATCTGTTGGAACGAATGTCTGCTATCAAGTTAGATAACAACCAGCATCCTTTGAGTTGACTAGAAAACCAAGGAGGTCATCATGAAGTGCAGCGCTTATATCGCAACAAGCGCGGACGGGTTTATTGCCCGGGCCGATGGCAGTGTTGACTGGCTCGAAACCGCCGGAGACCCGGAGGCCGGCATGGCCGAGGGCTACATCGACTTTGCGACCTACATTGCGACCATCGATTGCATGATCATGGGTCGCAAGTGCATGGAAATGATCAGCAGCTTTGATCTGCCACCCGATCAGTGGCCCTACGGAACAACAAAGATTGTTGTGCTAAGCAAAACGGTTCAAACGCCGCCAGACAATCTGAAAAACAAAATCGAATTGTATTCAGGCGACCTGACCGCACTCTTGGACAGGCTTGAGGCTGAAGGCTATCAGAGTGCGTATGTCGACGGCGGCAAGACTATTCAGAATTTTATCAACCTCGGTCGACTTGACGAGATCACCATAACCCAAATGCCGATTCTGATCGGTGATGGAACGCCACTATTTGGAAGAACTCTCCGAGACGTCACTCTTACTGATGCTCAGGCGGTCGCCTGCCCGAGCGGTTATATCCAGTTCCGCTATCGTGTCGAAAAAGGCGTCCCCGAAAGCTGACTTTTTCGTCTTGCGCAGCATCAATAAAACAGGATGCTTGCAGTCGTTCGGCATCTAGGTTTGGAGGGAACAACCTCTCACAACGCCCTTACCCGCGGCCGCCGATACACCCCCGCAGGCCCCACAATCAACTCATGCAACGCCCAGACCAGCGCGTCGACCCGATCCGGCGACCCCTGCCCCTCGAACCCGCGCGCGGTCATCTGGCACATCTGCTCCTCCAGCGCGTCCAGCCCGGACACATGGCTCACCCGTCCCTGCTCGTACAAAGCCGCCACAGGTTCGGCCCGCGCGACCTTGCCGCGCGACGCCCGCACTGCGCGGAACGGGACCAGAGGGTCCACCTGCCGCACGACCTCTTCCACCAACTGCCCGCCCTGATTGACCTCGGCCACCAGCCGTTCGGCCCCGAACTCATCCATGGCGTCAATCGCCGCCCGCGCCCAGCCCGCCGGGCCAACGCCCTGCACCGTCCGGTCGGCCAGCACATAGGCGCGCCAGTCCTCGGGCGGCCCCTGTAGCTGCGCGCCAACCACCACGATCCCGCAAGCATCCGCATCCGCCCCCGCCGTCACCGCCGGGTCCAGCGCCACAACGATGCGATCCAACGCGGGCACGCGGCCCACCCGTGCCGCCTCCAGCATCGAGCCCGTCCACAGCGCGCCTTCAGCATCCGACAGCAGAACCCCGTCCAACTCCTGCCGCCCCAGCCGTGTGCCCGCATAGCGCGCACGCACCTCGGCCAAAAACGAGTCCGCCAGATTGGCCCGGTTCGCCTCGGTCGGCGCGTGGGTCTGCACGGTGGGCGGAGACGCCAGCAAGTCCTTCAAAACCTTCACATTGCGCGGCGTGGTGGTCACGCAGACCCGAGGCCGATCCCCCAACCGCAGCGCAAATTGCAACATATCCCAGGTCTCCCCGGCCTTTTTCCACTTGGCCAACTCATCCACCCAGGCCGCATCGAACTGCGGTCCACGCAGCCCCTCCGGATCATGCGCCGAAAAAGCCTGCGCCTCGGCCCCATTGGGCCAGATCAGTTTCCGTTCCGATGCCTTCCAAACAGGTCGACGATCCGGCGGCGAACACTGCAATATCCCGCTATCGCCAAAGATCATCACATCACGCACCTGATCAAACGTCTCTCCCACAAGCGCAACCCTGCTGGCCTCACCACGGTCCAACGGCTTCGATCCCTCGACCATCGAACGCACCCATTCGGCCCCAGCCCGCGTCTTGCCTGCACCGCGCCCGCCCATGATCACCCAGGACCGCCAGTCGCCTTCGGGCGGCAGTTGGTGCGGCAACGCCCAGAACTCGAACAGGAAAGGGAGGGCGCACAGCCCCCCCTCCCCGATCTCACTCAGAAATCGGTCCCGAACCGCAGCAGGCGCGGAGGCGAGCCAGCCTGCACCCGACTTCAAATCGAGCGCGTTCAAGGTCGAGCGCGTACCCCCCTTGGGCAATTCCGGCTTGTCTGTGATGTTGTTCGACAAAGCTTGTCTCCACTTTCTGACAACTTCGGATCAGCCCCTCTAACTGCCCAAGTTGCTTGCCTGCCGCGGCAAGGTCTGCATCCTCCCCGGTTCCGATTTGCCTGCGCAGTTCTTCCGCTGCTTGGCGCAAACCGCGAATAGATGTCTCAAGCGACTGTAAAAGTTCCGCCGTCTGGGACATCCGCTCTTCCGGGGTAATCAAAGTCATGTTTGCCTGTGACCTCATGCGAGAGTTTTTCCGCACGAGAGAAACGAAAAACGGCCACCGGGTTGCCCCGGGGCCGTTGCTCACTTCTTCTAGCATGACACAACCTATACACGAGAAAGGCCGCACCGTCAAGGCCTCGCGCAACGTCGGCGCAACAGGCATCGTGACAAAATTATGAATGATTTCTTTCGCCTACCGGGCAACCTTCAAGCCTTTGTCGAACAATCAACGCAAAGGCAAAGGCGCCCGTGTTTTGTTTTGACGCAGCACGAAATTGCTCCGGGTATCCCGAACCAGCCCGGACTTCAGAAGACGCTGCATGATAAAGCCCTCAAGGTCCTCCGGTGTTCGTGCATACACTTTCAGAATAAAATCATGGTCCCCGGTGATGGACGCGCATTCCACTATCTGCGGTTCAGTCTCCACCAAACGCAGGAATGACTTGATGCTGTCCTCGTGATGATCTCGCAGCGCAACATGGACATAAGCGATCGCGTTCAACCCGATCTCCTTGGCCCTGAGCTGCGCCCCATAGCGGGCAATAACGCCCGACGCTTCCAGATCACGCACCCGCCGCCAGCATTGCGAGGCCGACAACCCGGTTCGCTCTGCCAGATCCTGCATCGACAACCGGCCGTTCAGCTGCAATTCCCGCAAAACCGCAATATCCGCATCATGAAGCATATGTTTCACAATTTCCTTTCTGGGCGTCCATACATTTCAAAATAGCAATCCAATCGCCTCTTTCCAGACATTTATTTCAACCTGAAGGGCTACAATTGTTTCAGGAGGATACATCATGCCCAAATCAACCAGCTACGTCGCGAAAGTACCCGACAGCCGCGGCCACATAGTCTACACGGATGAAGAGAACGCGGTTTGGGCCGATCTCTATGCCGCTCAAGCGCGAAATGTTCAGCGCTACATGGCGCGCGAATACCTGGACGGGCTGGCACGCCTCGATCTTCCCAAAACGACCGTACCGTCTTGCGCGGACATCTCCGAGCGTCTGCTGGATCTGACCGGCTGGCGGGTACAGCCGGTTCCGGCCCTCATCGGGTTCAAGACGTTCTTCGGCATGCTCGCGGATCGAACTTTCCCTGCGGCATCCTTCATTCGCTCACGTGAAGATTTTGACTATATTGAAGAGCCCGACATTTTTCATGAAATCTTCGGCCATACTCCGTTGCTGAGTGATCCGCGTTTTGCGGCGTTCAGCCATGCCATCGGTAAAGCCGGGCAACAGGCGGGACCGAACGACTACGCCTGGCTGATCCGGCTATACTGGTTCACAATCGAATTTGGGCTGCGTCGACAGGAAGGTGGTATCAAGGCCCTGGGATCAGGACTGGCTTCCTCCCCCACCGAACTTGTATACGCCGTGAACAGCGACATACCAGATCGGGACCCGTTTGATGTCCTGACGATCCTGCGCACTCCTTATCGGATCGATATGCACCAGATGGGGTATTTTGTGCTAAACGATCCAGAGGACCTGTTCGAAGCGGCCGAGCGCAACCTTCTGGCCGACGTCCACCGCGCCCAGTCTCTGGGTCTGCTGCCGAACAAGTTCCCTGAAAAAACAACCGCTGCCGAGTGATCCACCATGACACAGAAACTAGCAGATCAAACATGCGTCCCTTGTTCCGGCGGCATCCCGCCGCTGACCGCGCAAGACGCCAAGTCACATCTCAAGGCCCTCAGCCCGGACTGGCAGCTTGATTCCGAAACCAAAACACTGACGCGACGCTTTAAGTTCAAGGGATTTGCCAAGGCGACCTATCTGGCCAATCTTTGCGCATGGCTCGCCGATCAGCAGGGGCATCACCCCGATATCAGTTTCGGCTATGGTTACGTAGTGGTCCGGCTCACCACGCATGAGATCGGCGGCCTCAGTGACAATGATTTCATCTGGGCAGCAAAATTGGACGCGCTGACGGCGTAACACGATAAACACCCATACAAGCGTTTGCATTCAGCAGCGCTTGACAATTGCGCTCGTAACCCTCATGTGCCGCTCAACACAGCGCTGACGCGTGAGCATCGGCAGGCTCGTAGCCTGCCCAAAGCGCTCCTACCCTCCAGTTCCCCTTCACGCAGGGTTCTTGATGCGATGGCCGGATGGCGCAGGACCCGCCTGCCCGTCCTGAGGTCTCGCTAAACCCTGCCGGTCGCGCAAGTTGCGTGGCCAGAATCTCATGTTCGCGGCCAACCCGGCTTTGCGGACCAAAAAGGAATACGATTTGTTCGACTTCGACATGCTGGGTCTTGCACCCGCTCTGAATGACGCCCTGAAAAACGCGCAACTTACCCAACCCACCCCCATCCAGAACCAGGCCATTCCGCTTGCGCTTCAGGGACACGATATTTTGGGCCTGGCCCAGACCGGCACAGGTAAAACGCTGGCCTTCGGCCTGCCGCTGATTGACCACCTTCTGGCCCAGCCAGGCAAACCGGCCCCCAAAACGGCAAAGGCACTGATCCTGGCCCCTACCCGCGAACTGGTCAATCAGATCGCCGAAAGCCTGCGTAATCTGACCAGAAAAACCAAACTGCGCGTAGCGACCGTTGTTGGTGGCCAGTCCATCAACAAGCAGATCTCGTTCCTGTCGCGCGGCACCGACATACTCGTGGCAACGCCCGGACGCCTGATCGACCTGATGGATCGCGGCGCCGTCGATCTGGGCGCCGTCCGGCATCTTGTGCTGGACGAAGCCGATCAGATGCTGGACATGGGCTTCATCCACGCCCTGCGCCGCATTGCGCCGCATCTGGGCAGCCCGCGCCAGACCATGCTGTTCTCGGCCACGATGCCCAAGCAGATGGAGGAACTCAGCCGCGCCTATCTGACCAACCCGCAAAGGGTGCAGGTTTCGCCACCGGGTAAAGCTGCGGACAAGATCACTCAATCCATCCACTTCGTCGACAAGCCCGGAAAGCCCGGCAAACTGCGTGAAATTCTGTCCACCGACCCCGAGGCGCTGACACTTGTGTTTTCCCGAACCAAACATGGCGCAGAAAAGCTGATGAAGGGGCTGGTCACAGACGGATTCAACGCGGCATCGATCCATGGCAACAAAAGCCAGGGACAACGCGACCGCGCCATCAAGGCGTTTCGCACGGGCGAGATCAAGATTCTTGTGGCGACAGACGTGGCCGCACGCGGGATCGACATCCCCGGCGTTGCCTATGTGATCAACTATGACCTGCCCGAGGTGCCCGACAATTATGTCCACCGCATTGGGCGGACGGCCCGTGCCGGGCGCGAAGGTGAAGCCATTGCGTTTTGCGCACCGGAAGAAGTCGATCTGCTGCGGCAAATTCAAAAGCTGATGAAGATTGAAATTCCCGTCGCCAGCGGCGCGTTGCCTGAAGCCGCCGAGCCTCAGAAACCTGCGCGCCGTCAGGGCAATCGTCGCAGAGGTTCCAAACCGCATGCGGGTTCCGGAAACTCGAATTCCGCCCCTTCCAAACGGCGCAGACAGCGCCGACGCCCGGCGGCCTGATCGCACAACAACAATGGCCGGCGGCGATGCGTCCCCGGCCACTTATTCATGTCTCTTGCGGATTAGTTGCCCGAGTTACGCTCGGCTTCGATCTCACGCCATTTGGCGACGTTGCGGTTATGCTCCTGCAAGGTTTCCGCAAATGCATGGCCGCCGGTACCGTCAGCAACAAAGAAGACATAGTCGGTTTCTTCGGGCGCAACTGCGGCCTCCAGACTTGCCAGTCCCGGATTGGCAATCGGTGTCGGCGGAAGCCCATCGATCAGGTAAGTATTCCAAGGGGTTGCGCGCCGCAGCTCACTCCTCCGCAATCCGCGTCCAAGGACACCCTGACCCTTGGTGATACCGTAGATTACGGTCGGGTCTGTCTGCAGCTTCATACCCTGCTTCAAGCGGTTCACGAATACGCTGGCTACCTGTCCGCGCTCTTCCGGCACGCCGGTTTCCTTTTCGATGATGGACGCAAGGATCAGCATTTCTTCCGGGCTTTCCAGTGGCAACCCGTCCTGACGGCTTTCCCAGACTGCATTGATCCGAAGCTGCTGCTTTTCCTGCATTTTCTGTAAGACAGCATTCCTGTCGTCGCCTGGCTTGATGTCATAGCTGTCAGGTGCCAACTCACCCTCGGCCGGAATTTGGGTTACGTCACCACTCAGCGCATCAAATGACTTCAGCGCGTCAACAACCTGCCACGCGGTCACGCCCTCGGCCACTGACACCCGATAGCGCGTGTCAGCCTCGCCACGTTTTTCTGCGTATTCCGCCGGAGTTTCCTCATCTGATCCAAATGAGGCAACCTCGACAAAGTCCAAAGTCGCAGGGTCCAGTTCGCGTACACGGGTCTGCGTGCGGGTTACACCGATACGGTACTCGATCTCGGAACCACAGGTGCTTACACCACTGCTGGTGATCTCGTCGATGATCTGCTGCATCGAGGCGCCTTCGCGCACCAGAAAGCTGCCCGCCTTCAATTTCTGCGCCTGATCCGTGTAGTCGGCGCCCATGCGAAAGATCATGGCATTGCTGATCGCACCCTGATCCTCCAGATCGCGACTAACACGTGTCATGTTCGAACCGCTTTCCACCCGCAGGCAGATCGCGGATTGCAGCGGACCTTCAGCCTTGTATTGCGATTGCCCCCAAAGGATCAGACCGCCCATCAGAAACAGGCCGACCACCAGCAGGGTCAGCGCGTTGGACGCTAGGGCCCGCCACATTTAACTGACCTTTCCGAAGATCACGCTTGCGTTTGTGCCGCCAAAGCCGAACGAATTGGAGAGTGCCACGTTGATCTCACGTTCTCGCTTGGCGTTCGGTGCCAGATCGATGGGTGTTTCAACCGCCGGATTGTCCAGGTTGATTGTCGGTGGGGCAACCTGATCCCGGATTGCCAGTATCGAGAAAATCGCCTCAATCGCGCCTGCCGCACCCAAAAGGTGGCCTGTGGCCGACTTGGTCGAAGTCATGGTTGCCTTGCTTGCATGATCGCCCAGCAAACGTTCCACCGCACCCAACTCGATCGTATCCGCCATGGTCGAGGTACCATGCGCATTGATATAGTCCAGATCCTTCGGCTCCAGCCCGGCGCTGCGCAGCGCGGCTTTCATCGAACGTTCCGCGCCATCACCGTCCTCGGATGGCGCGGTGATGTGATAAGCGTCACCCGACATGCCATAACCCAGAACCTCGGCGTAAATTTTCGCACCGCGCGCCTTTGCGTGTTCGTATTCTTCAAGAACCACGATACCCGCACCTTCACCCATGACGAACCCGTCGCGGTCGATGTCATAAGGGCGGCTGGCCCTCTTCGGATCATCGGCATATTTGGTCGACAGTGCCTTACACGCGTTGAAACCGGCAATACCGATCTCACAGATGCAGCCTTCACCGCCACCGGCCACCATCACGTCAGCGTCGCCGGCGCGGATGATGCGGCTGGCGTCGCCGATCGCATGCGCCCCGGTGGAACAGGCGGTCACGACCGAATGGTTCGGTCCCTTGAAGCCATGACGGATCGACACCTGACCCGACGCCAGGTTGATCAGCGCGCCAGGAATAAAGAAAGGCGAAACCCGCCGCGGGCCCTTGTCGCGGATCAGATTGGCAGTTTCCGCGATGGACCCCAGCCCACCGATGCCCGAGCCGATCAGAACACCAGTCCGCAGGCGGCTTTCCTCATCTTCAGGCAACCAGCCGGAATCCTGACAGGCCATGTCTGCAGCAGCAATCGAATACAGAATGAAATCTTCGATCTTGCGCTGTTCTTTCGGCGGCAGCCAGTCGTCAGGGTTGAAAGTCCCGTTCGTGCCGTCTCCACGCGGCACTTCGCAGGCATATGTCGTGGTGACACCACTTGCCTCAGCATCGAAATGGGTGATCGGGCCCGCGCCGGATTCCCCATCCAGCAGCCGCGACCAGGTTTCCTCGACCCCACTGGCCAAAGGAGTGACCAATCCCAGACCGGTTACAACGACTCTGCGCATGAAATGCCTCTTGCCTGCTTCCTGTATGAGAACCGTCCATACCCCGCCCCGGGGGGCGGGGGCAAGAGCAAGGGCGCATTCCTTGTTAGCGTCATTTCGCCAATGCCGGTCATATATTGTGGTTCAGCAGGAATGCACCACCGCTCTGCAAAAAAAACCGCCCCTTCCCTGAAACGGAAAAGGGCGGGCTAGATATACCGGGCCGGTCCTATTGGAACTGCGCCACCGGTTCATGGGCAGCGGCCGCAACCTTAAGCGCTTCGGACAGGCTCAGTGTCTTGCGGAACAGCGCACGGCCCACAATCGCGCCCGAGATGTTAGAGATGTAGGCCAGCCGCGAAATATCGTCTGCCGTGCGAACGACGCCGCTGGCGATGACCGGGGTCCGCGAGTGCTTGGCCAGCCCCGAAATCAATCCCAGCTGCGCTTCGACGTCATCCATGTCGCTGTCGATATCAGTGACCAGAATAGCAGCAAATGGCGTGTCGGCAAAAGCATCGATGAACGCTTCTGGCGTAAAGGCACTTTGGCTGCGCCAGCCCTCGGTCATAACCTGACCTTGCCAGACATCCACGGCCAGAACGATCTGGTCGGGGTGCAGTTTGGCAAGTTCCTTGACCACGTGGGGATCACGCGCGGCCAGGGTTCCGATCACAACCCGGCCGGCACCTTTGTCGATCCAGTGCTCGACGTGCTCGCGGCTTCGCATACCGCCGGCAAGCTGTACCGGCATTTCCGCGCTTCGAATTATTTCTTCGATCAGTTCGGCGTTGGTATTGCGCCCTTCGATTGCGTCGAAGTCCGTCAGTTGCATCCATTCCGCCCCGGCTGCAGACCAGCTGCGCGCGGTTGCAACCGGATCGACATGCCAGACCATGGCTTCATCGAGACGGCCTTTGTCCAGCGAGACACACCGTCCGTTCTGCAATTCCATCGTGGGATAAATCCTCATGAGCATGCTCCTTCGCCCAATCGCTGTAAAATCCAGCATAGCATAGACAGCGCCGAAACGGTTGTTTCAAACAGTTTCGGCAAACCACGCTCTGTTTGCGGCATTGCTACAATTACTGTGTTTCAGACGCGTGCTGGCGGACCATTTCGCCGTAACAGATGGACAGGCGTATCCATGTATTCGCATTCACGCATCAGAACGTAGCCCAGCTTCTGCGCCAGACTTTGCGACGCTTCATTTGTGGCATCCACCATGGCGACCAACGGCCCGGGAATGACCCTGTCGAACCAGTCGTGCGCCGCCTGTGCGGCCTCGTATCCCAGTCCTTTTCCCTGCGCTTCGGGGGCCAGGACCCAGCCTGCCTCGGGGAAACGGCCAAAATCCTCACCCAGACCCCGATCACCATAGAAAAATCCTGCCTGACCGATCATCTGCCGATTCGATTGCTGGATCACCGCCCATTGTCCGAATCCGGCCATCTGCCAGTGTCCGGCATTGCGCAGGAACGCATCCCACGCCTCGCCCCGTGATTTCGGTTTACCGCCGATATGGCGCACAACACACGGATTTCGCCAGATTTCCGCAAAGCGGTTGAAATCTTCTGGTCGCATCGCACACAGCGTCAGTCGCGCCGTGTTTATCATCGGGGTGGATCTTATCATGCCCTGCCCGCCTGGAATTTTGCCTCAGTGGAAACAGTGCGAAGCAATAAGACGCCGTGCAAGCGGGAAATCGGTCCGGGCACAAAAAAACGGCGCCTCCGTTGCCCGGAAGCGCCGCTCTATCTCGACACGAAACGCTTAGGACGCTTCGCTGATGAATTTGACGGCGTCGCCAAAGGTCTGGATGGTTTCGGCTGCGTCATCGGGAATTTCGATGCCGAACTCTTCTTCGAAGGCCATAACCAGCTCAACAGTGTCCAGGCTGTCCGCGCCCAGATCGTCGATGAAGGACGCGTTTTCCGCGACTTTGTCTTCTTCGACACCCAGGTGCTCAACAACGATCTTTTTAACGCGATCTGCGACGTCGCTCATGTCTTTTCCTCATTCCGTTTCAGGGCGCATTGCCCGGTTCTGCCCTTGCCCGCTCAGGCTGGCTTTGGTTTGCCCGTTCCGGGCGGTTTGAGACCCGGCTGACCGGGCATGGCGAAGGCCAACCTGAATGACCGGCCCCCACATATCTGCGCCGCCTATAGCACAGACAACGCACAAGGCAAACGGTTTCGCGCCTGCCCTGCGTCGCGCTTACAACATGGCCATACCGCCATTCACATGCAAGGTGGTTCCGGTAACATATCCCGCTTCGGGGCTAGCCAGATACAGAACTGCGGCGGCAATCTCCGAAGGGTCACCCATACGGCCCGCCGGAACCTGCCCCAGAATTCCGCTCTTCTGATCATCCGTCAGTTTGTCGGTCATCGCGGTGGTTATAAAGCCCGGAGCCACGGCGTTCGCGGTGATTCCGCGGCTTGCCACTTCGTAGGCCAGCGACTTGGTCACGCCCACCATTCCGGCTTTGGACGCCGCATAGTTCGCCTGCCCCGGATTACCGGTTGCGCCCACCACCGACGAGATATTGATGATACGACCCCAGCGGGCCTTCATCATGCCGCGCAGAACGCCTTTGCACAGTTTGGCGGTCGCGGTCAGGTTCACGTCAATCACGCTCTGCCATTCTTCATCCGACATGCGCATAAAGATGTTGTCGCGCGTGATGCCCGCATTGTTCACCAGAATATCAACGGATCCCATCGCTTCGGCCGCCTGCTTCGGCAGCGCTGCAACCGCTTCGGCGTCGCTCAGGTTGCAGGGCAAAACGTGGGCCCGTTCGCCCAGTTCGTCCGCAAGCGCCTGCAATGGCTCGACCCGTGTGCCGGAAAGCCCAACCGACGCGCCCGCCGCATGCAGGGTACGCGCAATTTCGCCCCCGATACCGCCCGAAGCTCCGGTGATCAGCGCATTCTTACCTGTCAAATCAAACATTCGGTTTCCCTCTTGGTTCGTCTGTGTCGACGCGTATGGAGATTACGATTCGGCCTGCACCGCATTCTGCACGTCTTCGGGTGTACCGACAGCCTTGCCGCCAATAGCCCGGTCGATCTTTCGGATCATGCCCGACAGCGCCTTTCCCGCGCCAATTTCCCATGTCTCGTTCACACCCTGCGCCGCCATATAAAGGACGCTTTCGCGCCACCGGACCGAACCCGTCACCTGTTCGACCAGCAACTGCCGGATCAGATCCGGGTCTGTCACGGCCTCGGCACGCACATTCGCCACCAACGGAACAGCAGGCGCTTTGATTTCAACGGCAGCCAGGGCCTCGGCCATCACATCGGCGGCAGGCTGCATCAAAGCACAATGGAATGGCGCGCTGACCGGCAGCATGACCGCCCGCTTGGCACCTTTTTCCTTTGCAATGACTGCGGCACGTTCCACAGCCGCCTTGGAGCCCGATACCACAACCTGTGTCGGATCATTGTCGTTCGCCGCCTGACAGACCTCGCCCTGCGCGGCTTCTTCCGCAACCGCGCGAACGGCCTTCAGATCCAGCCCCAGCACAGCGGCCATCGCGCCTTCACCTACCGGCACGGCGCTCTGCATAGCCTGACCGCGTGTGCGCAGCAGGCGGGCAGTATCGGCGACCGACAAAGCCCCTGCAGCAGCAAGCGCCGAATATTCACCCAGCGAATGCCCCGCGACATAGGACGCATTGCTAATCGCAACCCCTTCGGCCTCAAGCGCGCGCATCGCCGCCATCGAGGTCGCCATCAGCGCCGGTTGCGCGTTCTGCGTCAGCGTCAGTGTTTCGATCTCGCCATCCCAGATCAGGCTGCTCAGCTTTTCCCCCAGTGCCTCGTCCACTTCGTCAAATACCGCCTGCGCGGCGGGATAGGCTTCGGCCAGTGCTTTGCCCATACCGATGGTCTGGGCGCCCTGCCCCGGGAAAACGAACGCGAGTGTCATTGCAACCTCATGGATGACGTTAGGTTGCGGCGGGGTGTAAACCGACAATTGGCCCGGCACAAGCATTGCCTGCGCTCTGCATTCCGGCACCATCGCTGTGCGCACGGTCATATTGTGTCCTGTTCACACGGATATAGGTTGTGTCCAGACCTTCACCTTCGGAGCATCCGATCAATGCACTCGAAAAATACCTTCTCTACCTACGGAAGTATTGCCAAGACCTTTCACTGGTTGACGGCATTGCTGATTTTCACGGCATTGCCACTGGGCTTTTTTGCCAACAACCTGGCCCAGGCGATCTATGACCCGTCAATTCCGACTACCGAGGACGACATCGCGCAGGCCGCACGGCTGTTTTCGCTGCACAAAACTGTGGGCATCGCCGTCTTTTTCGTGGCCTTGGCCCGTATCCTCTGGACGATGACACAAACCAAACCCGGTTTGCTGAACGCAGAAAACAAGCCCGAAGCATTCGCCGCCGAAACAGTGCATTGGCTATTGTATGGCTCGCTTGTGCTGGTTCCCCTGACCGGCTGGCTGCACCACGCAGCCGCCGAAGGGTTCGCACCCATCCTGTGGCCCTTTGGCCAGAACCTGCCATTCATTCCCAAGTCGCCCGCTCTGGCTGAACTAACTGCCAGCCTGCATTGGCTGTTCATCATCGTATTGGCGGGTTCGCTGGTGCTTCACATCGCAGGAGCGCTGAAACACCATGTCGTGGATAAGGACAGTACGCTGCGTCGGATGTTGCCGGGCGCAACGGATGCGCCCAAGCCGCCCGCACAGAAACACTCACTTGTCCCCGCCGCCGCCGCGCTGGTCATCTGGTGCGGTGTGCTGGCGGCTGGCTGGACCACCGGTGTTTTCACCAAACACTCTGCCGTTTCCACTGAAACCGCCGAACTTGCAGAGGTTCAGTCGGACTGGCAGGTGCAGGAAGGAAACCTGTCGATCACGATCAAGCAACTTGGCAGCCCTGTAACCGGCAGCTTCTCTGACTGGACCGCCGCGATCACTTTCGACGAACCGGCAGAACCCGGCCTCGCAGGGTCGGTGGACGTGACCATTGCCATCGGCTCGCTGAGCCTCGGAACCGTAACGGATCAGGCCATGGGCGCGGATTTCTTCGACAGCGGCCAGTTCCCGACCGCCAGCTTCGATGCCGACCTGTTCAAAACCGAATCCGGATACGAGGCGCGTGGCCCCCTGACAATCCGAGACAAGACGCTGGACATCGCTTTGCCCTTCGCTCTGAGTATTCAGGATGATTTCGCAACAATGACCGGAGAAATAACGCTGGACCGGCTGAGTTTCGACATTGGCAAAAAAATGCCCGCTGAAGACTCGCTGGCGTTTGCCGTGACCGTTGCAGTAGAGTTGACCGCGTCGCGGGCCAAGTAACATTGACCAACAAAAAAACCGCCGGTGTTTCAGCACCGGCGGTTTTCTATTCAAAAGCCAAATCTGTCTTATTCAGCCTTTTGCGCTTCGATCGAGATAGAAATTTCCACCTCGTCACTGACGAACGGCGCGAATTGGCCCAGGTCGAAGTCGCTGCGCAGCAGGGTTGTGGTCGCGTCGAACCCGGCCCACTGCTTTCCAGCCATCGGATGCTCGCCAACCTGATTGAGCGTTGCGTCCAGCACCACGGGCTTGGTGATATCGTTCAGGGTCAGATCGCCGGTGATCTTGGCAGTGTTTTCGCCTGTCACTTCAATACCGGTCGAGGTGAAGGTAGCCAAATCACCCTCGGCCGCAGCAAAGAAATCCTCGGACATAAAATGATCCTCGCGCGGCTTCCAGCCCGTGATCATCTCGACCACCGGCATCGAGACGGTCACGCTCGACGCAGCGGGGTCTGCCTGATTGAACATGATCTCGCCTTCAAAACCCGAGAACATCCCGGTTGTGGTCGAAAATCCGAGGTGATTGTAAGTAAAGACGACCTGGCTGTGGCTTGAGTCCAGAACATATTTCTCGGCAGCAGCAAAAGCCGATGTTGCTGATACGGCCAGTGCGGCGGCCAGGAGGATAGGTTTCATAACAAACTCCGCAGAATTGGTGGTGCAACCCAGAATGGTTGCTCACTAACGTAAATGTGCCGCCCAAGGGCGGCACTCAACCTCTATTCTCTCACAAATTCTGTTCTTTTTTGAACAGAACGGGATTTAGGCGAAGATCGTAACGTTTCCGCTAAGTTGCCCCTTGAGCGCCCGGCTTACATCCGCTGATTGCAGCGGCAGCTTCATCAGAAGGCTGCCATCCATGTCGAACAACTCGACCTGATCATCCGCAAAACGTGCACCCCCCAGGGTTTCATAGCTGCGACGCAGAACCGTTTGCGGGCGACCATTTTCGTTTTTCTGCAGCACGCGCACTTCGCGGCGGATCGGATCAAAATATGCGTCCGGCCGGGCATCCATAATCTCGATCGTCAGCAAACTGACCCCGACCAGCAGGAACATCATCGAAGCCGCCAGTTTGATGGGCCACACTTCGGGTCCTGCAACGGACCCGGACATAAGCCACATGGAAAATGCGGCTACGATCAAAATCAGGCCCAAGGCCCGCGCCAAGATCATTCTCGCTTTCCAGTTCGGTGCGAAGGCCACCATGACAGGCACAGAATGTTCAAATCGCGAACCAGTGGCCGTCTTGTGAATTGCGTTTGTGTTCGTAGCGGTCATTTTCTTTACCCCGTCTCAGGTTGCCGTACTGAATTTGCTCGTTCCGGCTAGTCCCCGGCATACAAAACAACTTTGAGCCGAAAAGCGTCAGGAATTGGGCGCGCCAAAGGAATTAGGGCGACTTCACAAAGGCATATGTGGCGGGGCTTGCCCCTCGCGCTCAAACGTGTATATGGGGCCATCCTTCGCAAGAGTTATGAATCGCGCAGCCTCTCGTGGCAGGGTCGCGAAGGACCAGAAAGCCCCGCCTTTGAAATGCGCCTTGATATAAACAGGAGTGCACATGCCACTGTATGAGCATGTAATGATCGCGCGTCAGGACCTGTCCAACGCGCAGGCGGAAAGCCTCGTCGAACATTTCGGCACCGTTCTGGCTGACAACGGCGGCAAGCTGGTTGATAGCGAGTACTGGGGCGTCAAGACGATGGCCTACAAGATCAACAAGAACCGCAAAGGCCACTATGCCTTCCTGAAGACAGACGCTCCTTCGGGCGCCGTTCAGGAAATGGAACGCCTGATGCGTCTGCACGAAGACGTCATGCGCGTTCTGACCATCAAGGTCGACGGCCACGAAGACGGCCCGTCGGTTCAGATGCAAAAGCGTGACGAGCGTGGCGACCGCCGCGAGCGCCGTTGATCAAAGCCTGACGAAAGGACACAAACCATGGCCGCAAAACCATTTTTCCGCCGCCGCAAGGTCTGCCCGTTCTCGGGTGAGAACGCGCCGAAAATCGACTACAAGGACACCCGTCTGCTGCAGCGCTACATCTCTGAGCGTGGCAAGATCGTACCTTCGCGCATCACCGCCGTTTCGGCGAAAAAGCAGCGTGAACTGGCCCGTGCTATCAAGCGCGCGCGCTTCCTCGCCCTGCTGCCCTACGCCGTGAAGTAAGGAGAGACTGACATGCAAGTTATCCTTCTGGAACGCGTCGCGAAACTGGGTCAGATGGGCGACGTCGTTGACGTCAAACCCGGCTACGCCCGCAACTTCCTGCTGCCCCAGGGCAAGGCGCTGAGCGCGTCGAGCGCCAACATCGCGTCGTTCGAAGCCCAGAAAGCGCAGCTTGAGGCACGCAACCTGGAAACCAAGAAAGAAGCTGAAGCACTGGCTGAAAAGCTGGACGGTCAGCAGTTCATCGTGATTCGCTCGGCATCGGATGCCGGCGCTCTCTACGGCTCGGTCACGCCGCGTGACGCCGCAGAGGCCGCAACCGAAGCAGGCTTCACTGTCGATAAGAAACAGGTCGTTCTGATTGCTCCGATCAAGGAACTGGGCCTGCACTCGCTCGCAGTCAAACTGCACCCCGAGGTCGAAGTCGAGATCAAGATGAACGTTGCACGTTCGGAAGAAGAAGCCGAACTGCAAGCCTCCGGTAAATCGATCCAGGAACTGGCTGCTGAAGAAGAAGCTGCCGCGGAATTCGAGATTGCCGAACTGTTCGACGACATCGGTTCTGCCGCTTCGGAAGACGAAGATCTGGCACCGGAAGCTTCGGCTGAAGAAGACGAAGCCAAAGCCTGATCCGACAGGAAATGACGAGAAAGAGGCTGCGTACCATGCGCGGCCTCTTTTTTGTTTCAGCAAGTTTTTGCTGCTCCAAAAAACCCAACCTTGCAGTCCGATTATCGTTTTCTATCATCGGCCCCTCTATTGTCGGAGCTATCTTATGACTTTGTTCCTTCGCCGCAGTGTGCTGGCTATTCTGATTGCAACGCCCATAGCCGCCTGTAGCGGCTCCAACCGGCCCTCAGACGAAGCATTTGATCCACCGCTTTATCCGAACGAGACAGCCGAACTGCGCGAATCGATCAACAAGTGGGCCGATCACTACGAACTGCCGCGCGAACTGGTGCACAAGCTGGCGATCCGGGAAAGCACACATCGGCCCTGGGCAGTCAACCGCCCGTATTACGGATTGCTGCAAATCCTTCCCGCAACGGCACGCTCGATGGGGTATGACGGGAAAGCGCAAGGCTTGCTGGATGCAGACACCAATCTGGAATTCGCCGGAAAGTACCTAAGGGGGGCATGGTTGTTGTCCGATGGGGATCAGCAACGGGCGATTTTTCTGTACGCAAAGGGCTTCTATCCCGAAGCGAAAGCGCGAAAAATGCTGGTCGAAACGGGCCTGCGATCGGAATAAACCCCCTCAAAACGCCCCGAACTTCGCGTCAACCGGAGGTAATCCGGGATATTAAGTGCCGAAAAGGTATGTTTTTCCCCGTTCTGTTGCTTTAAGTACGCAATAAGCATACGCGGCTTGCACAAATGGCTTGCACAACACCCCAAGGTTGACGCAACGTATACACCGTGAAGGACGAAGACGGCATTTCTTTGGGGCTAGGAGTGTCACTGTAAGGGTTGGACCGGTGAAACTGATAGACTTGGCCGCAATCGACCATGAGGAAAAGTCGGCCTCAGACATCATCAATGCCGTCTGCGATGAGCTCGGCTTTGACTACGCTTCCTATGCAACCATGAACCCCATCAAAGGTGATGTGCAGGGTTATGCTAACTACCCTGACGAGTGGAAGATTCACTATGGCAGCCACGGCTATCACCACTTTGATCCCACGATTTATCAGTCAGTGCTTAGCATCGCGCCCGTTGACTGGGGGCGGTTTAACCATGACGAGAAATTCCATGCGGTCTTCCGGGATGCCAATGATTTCGGGATTACATCGCGCGGGCTGACTGTTCCGATCCGGGGGCCTTACGGCGAATGCGGAATGCTCAGTGTCACAAGGGATTGCTCGGACGCGGAATGGGAGAAGCTGAAGAAGCATGTGATGGGCGATCTTCAGATGGCCGCGGTTCACGCGCATGACACCGTTATGCAATCCGGTCTTTTGGCGAAAGCGTTGTACCTGCCGACCCTTTCGACCCGGGAAAAAGAGATCCTGCAATGGGTCGCCGAGGGCAAATCTCAGCAGGATATTGGCGATATTCTGTCCATTTCACACCGCACGGTAGAAGTGCACATGCGGTCGGGCCGCGAGAAACTCGGCGCGCTCACCACTCCGCAGGCCATCGGACGGGCCATCGGAATGGGCCTAATTGCCCCAGGTTAATCAAAAAAAAGACAAAATTACGGGAAACCCCCAATAGCCTTAAACCGAATCTTGGTTAAATTCTAAGACACGGTAACCAGACTGTAGGGGGATGGAAATGATCATCGTAATTGATGGTATGAACCAGCACAAATTCAAAGATGTATTGGACGACATGTTCAAGCTGCGGGCACGGGTTTTCGGGGATCGCCTTGGCTGGGATGTCAACATCAAGGATGGCCGCGAGCGCGATCACTTTGACGACCTGCATCCTGCACATGTTGTCAGCATCAACGACGAAGGGGACGTCGTTGGGTGCATGCGACTGTTGCAGACGACCGGGCCACACATGCTGGCCGACGTCTTCAGCTCTATCCTGGATGGCGAGGCTCCCATACGCAGCGCCCAGGTCTGGGAAGCGACGCGCTTCTGCGTCGACACCAAGAAACTCGGACGCGGACGCGGAAAGAACTCTGTATCCTACGTCACCAGCGAAGTCATGATCGGCTCGTTCGAATACGCACAGACAGCCGGAGTACTGGACTCGATCGCAGTGATCGATCCAGTGATGAACCGGGTCCTGCAACGTTCAGGCAACGCGCCGTATGACTATGTCGGCACAGCCAAGCCCATGGGCAAGGTCGTCGCCATGGCCGCACTCATGGATTGCTCGGATGAACGGATTGCAGGAATTCGCAACTATGCCGGGATTGAGCATGATGTCTTCTTGACCGAAGAAGCGGCTCTGGATCTTTATGCCCATGGCAAGACCGAAGCAGCGCCACAGCAGCCGGTCGCTAACTTCGACCATCAGCCGCTTTCGCAACTGGAACGGTACTTTGTCGAACAGATGAACGCGGCCACGAGCAAGGCCGAAGTCGAAGATGTTCTGAAACTGATCGAAGAGCTTTCGGACCGATTTACGCCAGAGCAAAAGACCGCTCTGCTACGAACCCCCCGTGCTTTTGCTCATGAGGCCTGACCCCCTCACCTCATAAGTACAAAGCCACCCATGCGGAGCCGTCTAATTTCAGACGGCTCCGCTTTTTTGTGCCCCACGTTGCCCGGGGGGGGGTGGAAGAGGATTACTCCTCTTCCAGTGCCTCAACGGCTTTTTGCAGATCGTCCTTGCTGACTTCTTTGTCGGCAACCTGCGCCAGTTCAACGATGTAATCGATGACCTTGTCTTCGAAGATCGGCGCGCGTAGCTGCTGCTGCATCTGAGCGTTCTGCTGCACGAACTCAAAGAACTGCCGCTCCTGACCCGGGTATTGGCGGGCCTGGTTCATGATAGCTTGCGTCATTTCTGCGTCGGTGACTTCAACCTCGGCCTTCTGGCCCAGTTCGGCCAGCAGCAGGCCCAGGCGCACGCGGCGTTCCGCCAGTTTGTTGTGCTCGTCAGTGGGCTCAATCTCACCGTGGTCATGGCCTTCCACTTCCGGGTTCTCTTCGTGCCACAGCTGGTGTGCGATCTGCTTGGCTTCAGCCTCAACCAGCGACGGCGGCAGGTCGAACGAGACTTTCTCGTCCAGCACATCAAGCAGAGCACGCTTCATGACAGCGCGCGACGCACCGGCGTATTCGGCTTCCAGACGCTCAGCGATCTGGCCCTTCAATGCGGCCAGGTCTTCGGCACCGAATTTGGTGGCCAGCTCGTCATTGATCTCGGCAGCGACGGGCTCTTTCACCTCTTTCACGGTGCAGGTGAATACAGCGTCTTTACCGGCCAGATGCTCGGCACCGTATTCCGCAGGGAAAGTCACGTTGACGTCTTTTTCTTCCTCGGCCTTCACACCAACCAGCTGCTCTTCGAAGCCGGGGATGAAGCTGTTGGAACCCAGAACCAGCGGATAGTCTTCGGCGGAACCACCTTCGAACTCTTCGCCGTCAACCTTGCCCACAAAGTCGATCACAACCTGATCGCCATCTTTCGCTTTGGAACCCTTGCGGCGCGCTTTGAAGTCCTGCGCGGTTTCGGCCAGGTTGTTCAGCGCTTCTTCGACGGCTGCGTCGTCTGCTTTGACAATCAGCTTATCCAGTTCGACCGACTTCAGGTCTACTTCGGGGATCGCAGGCAGCGCCTCATAGGACATTGCGACCTCGACGTCGTCGCCTTCTTTCCAGTCCTCATTGGTCATTTTGACCTCGGGCTGCAGCGCAGGACGGTCGCCGCTGTCCTCAAAGTGCTTGTTCATCGCACCGTCGATGCTCTCCTGCATCGCTTCGCCCAACAGGCGCTGGCCGAACTGCTTTTTCAGCAGCGCCATCGGTACCTTGCCTTTGCGGAAACCTTTCATTTCGATTTCCGGCTGCGCTTCGGTCAACTTCTCATTGACCTTTTCATCCAGCTCGGCTGCGGATACGACGATATTGTAGCCGCGTTTTAGACCTTCGTTCAGCGTCTCGGTAACCTGCATTATGGTAGTCCCCATAGGATTCGGGGCGCGCAAAACGGCGCGCCGGGCAAATTTGACGCCTTCTATTTGCCCAGCCGCCCGCGTGCAAGGGGGCAAAGCCCGGATCAGCTTTGTTTTGCCGCTGAATTGAACAAAAAAGCGCCCCGGAACGAACCGGAGCGCATGCTTGTCTCAGAAGCAGGATCAGAACCGCCAGCGCGCGCCCAGAACCCACGCTTCGTTTTTGTCGAAACTGATCGTGTCGTCGAAATCGTGGTTGCGGTACTTCAGATATGCGTCGGTGTTGATGCTGTCGAACCGCTGAACGATGGCAATACCCCAGGACTTGGTGCTTGAACCGCTGTTCTCAAAATCCGACCCGTCGAAATAGTCGATACCGACGCCGGTTTTGCCCCAGGACACCCAGTCTCCTTCATACGCCAGCTTGGTGTACCAATAGTCCGGATCGCTTGCACCGGATGAGGTGTCATCGCGCGAACCAAGGGCAGCGGTAAAGCTGAACCCGCTGGGCAGCAGAACCGAGGCTGACCCGATCGTGTCTTTCCGCTCACCGGATGAGTTGTCAAAATCGCGCACGGCATAGGCGATGCTAGCGGCGAACTCGACGCCGTTGGAGAACGTATTGCCGTAGGAAACCGCGATGTCATAGTAGTCGTCGTCATCGCTGCTGGACAGAATGTTCTGACCATAGGCAATTGCCGCCGAGAACCCGTTGAAATCCGGCGTGTCATAGCGGATGCGCCCGCGACGCGCCCCGTCAAAGTTGCTGGACGAGTCGCCCACTGTAATCGTGCTCAGTGTGCCTGTGGGATCACGATAGAAGAACGCTCCGTTTTCATCGTTGGTGAACGAATACAAAGCGGTCCCGACATAAGACAGATCAACTTCTGCGGCCCCATCTGATGCCATGCTGCCCTGACCAGCCGAGAACTTTCCGTACCCCCCCTTAAGCGAGAAATCGACGTGGCGAATGTCTTCGCGCGACCATCCGTTGTTGTTGGTGCCGAACTGGTTGGCCGTCCCTGTGCTGGGCAAGCCCAGGCCGGTTTCCAACCAGAACATGAACTCGTTGCTGCCATAAGGCTGCATCAACCGCAGACCGACCCGGCTGTTGGACAGGTCGTTGTCCAGAACACGTGTCTCGGTATCCTGGCCGTCGTCCACCGAAACAAGAGCGGGGTGGAACTGTCCGTATAGATGCACATATCCGCCGCTGTTATTTTCATATTTCAACTCAGCAGCAGCTGGTATCGCGCCTGTTGCCGCCAAAATCGCGGCTATTGATGAGTTTCTGAGAATCTTAGTCATATCTGTCACCATGATGGGGTTCTGGTTTCACGTCCCGCCCATTTGTTCACGAAAATCTGAGGTTCCAATAGCCGG
The DNA here is from genome assembly GCF_056537185.1 of Ruegeria sp. CG4. Taxonomy (NCBI): domain Bacteria; kingdom Pseudomonadati; phylum Pseudomonadota; class Alphaproteobacteria; order Rhodobacterales; family Roseobacteraceae; genus Ruegeria; species Ruegeria sp. CG4. Next base: position 876,353 of record NZ_JBQFRB010000001.1, read on the forward strand.
CATTTCAGACAGTAGAAGCATTGCATATTAGCCACATCGAGAGCCCAAGGCAGAGATTTATACTCAATAATTTCAACCGCTTAAATCTGACTTTCAGCAGTCAAAGGTAGTCTGCAAGAAAATTCTGCCAATCAGCCATGCAACTGGCAAACACTTGCTGTGCATTTTCGTCAACGCCGCTGGCAAAATTACGCCGATCAGCCAGCTTTTCGGCGACCCACCGCGCAGACAATCAAACATTCAACTATTTCAAAACATTTGGCAACTGCTCGGGCAGGTCCTCGGCAATCAGTCCGGGGCCAAATTGCCGCGCACATTCCACATGCAACCACGTAGCAGCTTCTGCGGCCTGCATCGGCCCAAGCCCTCGCGCCATCAATCCGGTGATGAAGCCTGCAAGAACATCTCCGGCCCCTGCCGTGGCCAGCCATGGCGCCGATCGGTCATAAAACGCCGAGCTTATGGAACACCGCCCGTCCGGCGCCGCGATCACAGTATCCGGCCCCTTGAACAGAACCACGCATCCTGCCCGCTCGGCAGCATCACGGGTTGCGTCAACCTTGGAATATGCCGGGCCTTTGTCGGGAACTTCTTCCAACTTTTGTGCAATATCCGGAAACAGCCGGGCAAACTCGCCCCCGTGTGGTGTCAGAACGCAGGTCTCATGCAAATGATCGAACAATGCCTTGGGGTCCTCTGAAAACGCCGTCAACGCATCTGCATCCAGAACGGTTGAGCGCCCTGCCGACAGTGCCGCCGGCACCAAGTCACGAGCGCGATCCAGCCCCATTCCCGGTCCAAGGCACAATGCATTCAGTCGCCCGTCCTTCAGCACCCGGGAAAGCTCGTCGGCCCCTTCAGCCAGTTGCAACATGACAGCGGTGACCTGTGCGGCAACTTCCAACTGCGCGGCCGGGGGCACACCAATTGTCACCAGCCCTGCCCCAATCCGCAACGCGCCCCGCGCGGCCAACCGCGCGGCGCCGGTTTTGCCCGGTCCGCCGGACAGGATCAGGGCATGGCCATAAGAGTATTTGTGATCCTTCGGTTCCTTCGAGACCCGAAAACTCTTTTCCGAAACCAGCTTAACAATTCGATTGTCTTTTTTTCGCTCAAGGCCGATCGACTTTGTCCGAACCACACCGCAATTGGCGGGGCCTTCGCCGATCATGTGACCAACCTTCATGTCGTGAAAAGTTACGGTGAGATCCGCTTGGATCACATTTCCCAGCACGCGCCCACTGTCGGCGCACAAGCCGCTGGGAATATCGATTGCAACCACCCGCAAGCCGCGTCCTGACGACAGGTCCCTTACCCGCTCATTTGCCAACAAGGAGAAGCCGCCCAGAAACGGTCGCGTCAGCCCGGTTCCGAACAATCCATCAATTACCAGGTCTAGGTCTGAAGGGAAATTGAGATTGTCATCTGCAAGCGTATCGATCTTTCGGACACTGACGTCGGACTTGCCTTGGCACCGCTCAAAGTTTCTTCGTGCGTCAGGCGGGAGTTTTGCGGCGTCGCCGTACAGAAACACCTCAACCTCCCAGCCCCACTCTTTCAACAACCGGGCAACGACAAACCCGTCACCACCATTGTTTCCCGGCCCGCACAACACCAATGCGCGACCGGACGTTTTTGCCAGATCGGGCCATTCCTCAAAAATCGCCTCAACAACGCCCTGCCCGGCGCGTTCCATGAGTTCCAGACTGGTAACCTCGCCCGATTCAATCGCAGCCAGTTCAATCGCCCGCATCTGCGCCGCCGTCAGCAAATCCGTCATCTCATCTCCCGCGCGATTCAATTTCGATTACATTTTGTGCAACTCGATGAAAATTTAACCGCTCGCTGAAATTCTACGCACAAGCAACCGGTCCGTTTCGCAATCAGATTGCCCAGCGATCTTAGACGTGATCACTGCCAACCTGACAAGCAGATTAGGAGGCCGGGATGAAGAAGATCGAAGCGATCATCAAACCGTTCAAACTGGACGAAGTGAAAGAGGCGCTGCAGGACGTTGGCGTCCAGGGCCTCAGTGTCATCGAGGTTAAAGGGTTCGGCCGTCAGAAGGGCCATACCGAACTCTACCGCGGCGCGGAGTATGTGGTCGACTTCCTGCCGAAGGTAAAAGTCGAGGTGGTGTTGGACGACGATCAGGTCGACGCGGCCATCGAAGCCATCGTGGATGCCGCCAAAACCGACAAGATCGGCGACGGCAAGATCTTTGTCTCACCCGTCGAACAAGCCATCCGCATCCGTACCGGCGAGACCGGCTCGGACGCCCTGTAAATCAACCGAATATCCTGACATATCTATCAGAAGGACCAAGGGAATGAGCGCAGAAGCAGTTCTCAAAACTCTCCGCGAAGAAGACGTCGCCTACGTCGACATCCGCTTCACCGACGTGCGGGGCAAGTTGCAGCACGTGACCGTCGATGTGGATCTGGTCGATGAAGACTTCCTGGAAGAAGGCTTTATGTTCGACGGCTCCTCGATTGCTGGCTGGAAGTCGATCGAAAACTCGGACATGAAACTGATCGCCGACACTGAATCGGCCTATATCGATCCGTTCTACGCCGAAAAAACGCTGTGCCTGCACTGCTCGATCGTTGAACCTGACACCGGCGAAGCTTATGGCCGCGACCCGCGCGGCACCGCACAGAAGGCCGAAGCCTATCTGAAAGCCAGCGGCGTTGGTGACGTGGCCTATATGGGCCCCGAAGCCGAATTCTTCCTGTTCGATGATGTCCGTTATTCCAATACAATGAATAAGGTATCGTTCGAAGTTGATGCAACCGACGCGGCCTGGAACACTGATACCGAATACGAAATGGGCAACATGGGCCACCGTCCGGGCGTCAAGGGCGGTTACTTCCCGGTGAACCCGATCGACGAGGCGCAGGACCTGCGTTCGGAAATGCTGTCGACCATGAAGCGTCTGGGCATGAAGGTCGACAAGCACCATCACGAAGTTGCCTCGTGCCAGCACGAACTGGGTCTGATCTTCAACAGCCTGACCAAACAGGCGGACGAGCTGCAGAAGTACAAGTACGTCATTCACAACGTGGCACATGCCTATGGCAAGTCGGCAACTTTCATGCCCAAGCCCATCTATGGCGACAACGGCACCGGCATGCACGTGAACATGTCGATCTGGAAAGAAGGCAAGCCGCTGTTCGCAGGCGACAAATACGCCGACTTGTCAGACGAAGCCCTGTGGTACATCGGCGGTATTCTGAAACACGCCAAGACCCTGAATGCTTTCACCAACCCGTCGACCAACAGCTACAAGCGTCTGATCCCGGGCTTTGAGGCACCTGTTCTGCGCGCCTATTCGGCACGCAACCGTTCGGGCTGCATCCGTATTCCATGGACCGAAAGCCCGAAAGCCAAGCGCGTCGAGGCCCGCTTCCCCGATCCGGCTGCAAACCCCTACCTGGCGTTTGCCGCGCTGCTCATGGCCGGTCTGGACGGCATCAAGAACAAGATCGATCCGGGCGAAGCCATGGACAAGAACCTGTACGATCTGCCTGCCGAAGAACTGGCCGACATCCCGACCGTTTGCGGCTCGCTGCGCGAAGCTCTGGAATCTCTGGCATCCGATCATGACTTCCTGCTGCAGGGCGACGTGTTCACCAAAGACCAGATCGACGGCTACATCGCGCTGAAGATGGAAGAGGTCGAAACCTACGAGCACACGCCGCATCCGGTTGAATACGGCATGTACTACAGCTGCTGATCAGGAACTTTCGACGAAAATTCTCGCAAAGGGGGCGTCCATCGGGCGCCCCTTTTCTTGTCGCCGCACTGGATTTGACGGATTGCGAGTGATCTTTCACACTCGGGCCACAGATCCCAGCGGAGAAATCTCATGCCCGCCAGTGACGCGCCTTTTTCACCTTATTCGCATTTCATTACGTCTGCGGACGAACTGGAACAGATTACCGGTGCGCCCCTGCCGCAGATTGTTGCCAAGGAAATACCGGCATTGGATCAGATGTGCCGCGATTTCATCGGCACCTCACCGTTTTGCCTGATCGCGTCGGCCAATCCCGACGGTCACCTTGATATCTCGCCCCGCGGCGATCCCGCGGGGTTTGTCGAAATCCTGTCTGACACTCTGATCGCTATCCCGGATCGCCCCGGCAACAAGCGAGTGGATACGTTTCATAACATCCTGCATGACCCACGCGTGAGTGTGATCTTTCTGGTCCCCGGGAAAATGGAAACATTGCGATTGCGCGGCACGGCCCGGCTTTGCGCCGATCCGGATTTGCTGAGCGGTATGACCATGAGCGGCAAAGCACCAAAGCTGGCACTACTGATCCATATCCAGACGATTTTTGCCCATTGCCCAAAGTGCATCGTCCGCTCTCACCTTTGGCAACCCGAAGAATGGCCGGATTCATCTCATCTACCCAATATGAACGCGATGATGGTCAAACACGCCAGAATCGACGCCACGCCGGAACAGTGGTTTGAAAGCCTCAAAGAGGCCGGAGAACTGGACCTTTACTGACCCGTCCCGGGATTTCGTTTGCCATTTCCCGCATGGCGCGTACGCTGCCCCAGAGTTTCAAGTTATTGGATAGGTTTCATGCTTCGACTTGCAACGGCGATATTCTGTGCCTTGTCCCTGCCGTCCCTGGCACTCTCCGCGCCTTGCGGCAACACCGGCAGCGGGTTTGAGGTATGGAAGGCAGATTTCGCCAAACAGGCGCGGCGCGCGGGTGTAAAAAAGAAAGGGCTGCAGGCACTGGCCCAGACGCAATACGCCACGCGAACAATTTCAGCAGATCGTAACCAGAAAAGTTTCAAATACTCGCTGGACAAGTTCATGCAGGTGCGCGGCGCCGACACGATTGTCGCGCAGGGACGCAAGCGAAAGTCCCGCAACCCGCAGTTTTACGCCGCGCTTGAACGGCAATACGGCGTACCTGCCGGTGTTCTGATCGCCATTCACGGCATGGAAACAGGGTTTGGAAACTTCATGGGCGACAGCCAGGTTGTTTCCGCAATAACGACACTGGCCTATGATTGTCGCCGTTCCGAATTCTTCATTCCGCACGCAATCGGGGCATTGAAACTGGTGGATCAGGGCAGCGTCACGATGGCGACAAAAGGGGCAAAACATGGCGAGCTGGGCCACACGCAGTTCCTGCCGGGGAATGCCCTGACCTATGGTGTCGATGCGACGGGTGACGGTCGGGTGGACTTTTACAACATGACCGACGCCCTGGCTTCGACCGCGAATTTTCTTCGCAAGAAAGGGTGGAAACCCGGCCGGGGCTATCAGAAAGGGCAGCCCAATTTTGCGGTTATCCAGCAGTGGAATGCCGCCTCGGTCTATCAGCAATCCATAGCAATCATGGGGCAGCGAATCGACCAATAGGCGAAACAAGGTTCCAACACAGGCGATCCCAACTTTGGCCACATTGTCGCCACAGATGCCCGAATTTTCCCCTAGTCTCTTGGTTTCCAAAGCGTAATCAATCCCTCGAAAATTGATTTTTTTTGCATTTTCGTCAAATTCTCCCCCAGATCACCCGCTAGTCTGCGGTCTCAGACAGAAAGCGACAAAGGAATGCGCGGTGAGTCGGAAGCACAGTTATCATGGCGGTCTGCAATTTGACGGTGAGACCAAGGGCGCGATCGAACGCTTTGGCAATATCGTCGCGGCGACGCTGGAAGACTATGGTCATCTGATCGAGCGAAAGTCACTGCTCAGCGGCACCGAGGCCAGCATCGTCTCAAGCCAGTATTTGGTTCGTCTGACACTGGATACGGAATTGAACGGGGTCGACGACCGTTTCGACCGGCTGGACCGCACTGCGGGCCTCAAAACGATACCCAGACCGCCGGTAACACGACCAAAGAACCGTCTGGTCATTTCGGTCTCACCGGTGTCAGCTTTGCTGGATGACAGCGAAATTTCCGAGCTTATGCTGGTTGTGATCCTGTATCGCATGGTCGACATCTGCTCGACCCAGCGCGTGGAGTGGCTTTCGCCCAACGCGGTTTTGACCATCGAACAGTTCATGAGCGCGTTTGACACGCTAATGCCAAGCAAACCCAGGGACAGAAAACAGATATTTCAGTCCGTAACCGGCCCGTTTGCAGGCGTCAGCACCTCGAATACCGCAGATCATTACCAGCCGGAAGCCGCGGTACCGAAACCGAACGCAAGGCCGATCCAGTTGTCGGACGATCAATTGCTGAGCATCGCGTTCAGAACAGATCAGACGGATCAACAGGCCCACGCACCGATTGAACCGACCACCGACGAGGATGAAAAGCCCAGCGACATCCTGCGTCTGACAAGTTGGGGCCTGACCGGGGCCGTGGCCAGCATGTCGGCACCGATCGCGCTTTCTCTGGCTGCTGTGAACCTGATCCGGGGCGAGGATTTCCGACTCAATACTCAGGTTCTGGCTTTTACGGTCGCGATCGTGACCCTTAATTCCAGTGGCGCATTTGCAGGTGTTGCCGGTGCCCTAGGTCTATGAAACTTTACTAGAAGACCCTCCTAGGAGGCCCCGCCATCAGGCGGGGTTTTCCATTTCCAGCACCCTGTCAACCGCCAGAACATAAGTGTGGATCGAGAAAACAACGGCGCGCGTTTGGGGCAGTCTTAGAATGGTCTGACGCTCGCTGCGCAGAAAAGGCGTGTTTCCCGGATCCCGGATTTTCCGCGGCTCGCTGGTGCTGCGGGGCTGAAACAGCTCGGCGTCATCGTACCACAGCGCGTTAAAGCGCCAGAGTGGCCGATCCGGCTGAATCCCGTCAAACAGACGCTGAACCCGCCTGGCGACGTTTTCATCATAACTGTTGACGGTATGATGAATATCGATCAGCGGACGCATGAATTTCTCGGACAGTCGCCAACTGGCCGGGAAACACAGTATCGCACCGGTCAGAACATGTTCGCCGCCCTGTTTCTGCAGAATGCAAAAATCTTCCTGAACAAGCTGGCACAAAGTATCCAGGGGCCTTGAGCGGTCAATACCCACTTCTGCCCCGTCAGACCGGATCACATGATCGGGTGCTTCGGGATAAACCTGCCGCAACACCATATCCAGCAATTCCTGCGCAGCCGGTTCTGCACCGGGATCCAGTGCCAGAACATCATCGCGTCGCTCTGCCAACAAATCCTCGCGCCTGCGCATCTGGGCTGCAAACGCTTCGTCGCGGGTCAACCAGTCTTCAGGGCGTGCGGGTCGAATCCCCGGCAGCGGCTTCGCAGCCAGCGGGTTATAGGGAATGTGTTGTTGCAGTATTTCAGTCATGGCCTAGGGCTATCACCGTATTTTGGTATTGTCGGTCCAAAAGCGACTGAACATGGGTCGCAAACTACTAAGACGGCATGGGACGGTACGACCATCTTTGCCGGGCCAAAAGGGAGCGAAGCCATGAATCAGCATTACCGGGACACCCGCAAGATCGACCCGACCAAGGGGGCAACGCTGGGTGACGGTACGCCAAACGAAAACGACCGCATAGAAATCGGCCCGACCCAATTGGCGTTTGCAGAATGGGAACAAGCGGGTCTGGTTCTTCCCGATCTGGCCCGGATGCGGGAATATCGATGGAAACGGCTGACCCAATCTATCGTTGATCGCGGATACGGCGGGTTGCTGATGTTCGATCCGCTGAACATCCGATACGCCACCGACAGCACCAACATGCAGCTGTGGAATACACATAACCCGTTTCGCGCGGTTCTCTTATGCGCCGACGGCTATATGGTGATCTGGGATTACAAGAACTCTCCCTTTCTGTCCAAGTTCAATCCATTGGTGCGTGAACAGCGTTCGGGCGCTGATCTGTTTTATTTCGACCGCGGTGACAAGGTGGACGTGGCCGCCGATGTTTTCTCGAACGAGGTGCGCCTTCTGATCGACGAGCACAGCGGCGGCAACAAACGACTGGCAGTGGACAAGATCATGCTGCACGGGCTGCGCGCACTTGAAGCGCAGGGATTCGAGATCATGGAAGGCGAAGAGGTCACCGAAAAGACCCGCGCCATCAAAGGTCCCGACGAAATCCTCGCCATGCGCTGCGCCAATCACGCCTGTGAAACCGCTGTTGGCGAGATGGAAAAGTTCGCCCGCGCCAATGTTGGTGACGGCAAGACCTCGGAAGATGATGTCTGGGCTGTTTTGCACGCCGAAAACATCCGGCGCGGCGGCGAATGGATTGAAACGCGCCTGCTTGCCTCGGGCCAGCGAACAAACCCCTGGTTTCAGGAATGTGGCCCCCGGGTAACCCGGAAGAACGAAATCATTGCCTTTGACACGGACCTGATCGGTTCCTACGGGATCTGCATCGACATTTCCCGCACCTGGTGGATCGGCGATGAGAAGCCGCGCGCCGACATGATCTATGCCATGCAGCACGCGCATGAACATATCATGACCAACATGGAAATGCTGAAGCCCGGCGTCACGATCCCCGAACTGACGGCCAATGCTCATAGGCTGGACGAAAAGTTCCAGGCCCAGAAATACGGCTGCCTGATGCATGGCGTGGGCCTGTGCGATGAATGGCCTCTGGTTGCCTATCCGGATCAGGCGGTTGCGGGTGCCTACGACTACCCGCTTGAACCGGGCATGGTTCTGTGTGTCGAGGCAGCGGTCGGAGAAGTCGGCGGCGACTTTTCGATCAAGCTTGAGGATCAGGTTCTGATCACCGAGGACGGATATGAGAACCTGACGAAATATCCCTTTGATCCAGCCCTGATGGGTTTGGCTTAGATCACCTTCCAACCAGACCGCGTCACCTGGCATTCTGCGAGAGGTTCTGCCTCTCGTGCCTTCACAGATGCTTTTGGCATAAGAAGAACTCGGGAATTCCTGTCACCTCCGCGTGAGGCACATGTCAGGCGGGTTGAGATAAGGCGTCGCTGTGCCCACTGTGAAGCCAACGACCAAGGAGTTCCTTATGCCAACCGAACGCATTACATTTTCCGGGCACGATGGCAGCCAACTGGCAGCCCGCCTTGACCTGCCCGACGGGCCGGTTTTGGCAACGGCCCTTTTTGCGCACTGCTTTACCTGTTCCAAAGACATCCCTGCCGCGCGGCGCATTTCTGCGCGCCTGGCGGTCATGGGCATTGCCGTGCTGCGTTTTGATTTTACGGGTCTGGGACATTCTGGAGGCGAGTTTGCAAACACGACTTTTTCGTCAAATGTTGAAGATCTGATCGCGGCGGCGACTTATCTGGAAGGGCGTGACATGGCTCCTGCCCTGCTGATCGGGCATTCGCTGGGCGGGGCCGCTGTTCTGCGGGCACGTGCGGGCATTCCCTCGGTCAAGGCTGTTGTCACTCTTGGCGCACCGGCCGATCCAGGGCACGTGTCCCACCATTTCGAAGCCGCGTTGCCGGAAATCGAACAGGACGGTTCGGCCGAGGTTCTGCTGGGCGGGCGGCCGTTTCGGATCGGAAAAGCCTTTGTGGATGACATATCTGAATCGGCTTTGACCCCGGCCATCGGTGATTTGAAAGCTGCACTTCTGATCCTGCATGCCCCACGTGACGAAACGGTGAGCATCGACAATGCCGGTGCGATTTTCCAGGCCGCCAAACATCCCAAAAGCTTTGTCACCCTCGATGATGCCGATCACCTAATTACGCGGGCCTCCGATGCCGAATACGCCGCCGATGTAATCTCGGCCTGGGTTGGACGTTACGTACCCTTGTGTCCGCCCGCACCGCCGCCCGGCGCGCCGGAAGGTGTGGTGCGGGTGATCGAGGCCGACCCATCCGGCTTCTTGCAGGATATTCAGGCTGGCCCCCGTCACCACGCGGTCGCGGATGAGCCAGCCTCGTACGGGGGTACGGATCGGGGCATGTCGCCCTATGGTTTCGTCTCATCCGGCCTGGGTGCGTGCACGTCCATGACGATCCGCATGTATGCGCGGCGCAAGAACTGGCCGCTGACCCATGTCAGCGTCGATGTCTGCCATGACAAGGTTCATGCGCAGGATGCCGGGCTTGTCACGGAAGGCAAGGTTGACCTGTTCCGCAGAAAAATCCGGCTGGAAGGCCCGCTGACGCAGGACCAACGCACCCGGCTTATGGAAATCGCCGACAAATGCCCCGTGCACAGAACTTTGGAAGCGTCCGTCCACATAACAACCGAATTGCTTCCGACCTGAACGCCCCGTTGATTAGCGTCGGCGGGGAGCCGGCCGGTGAATCGGCGGCCGGGCGGCCGGAGGCCGGGTCACCGGCGGCTTCGCCACGGGTGGCCTTGGACGTGTCGGTGGTTGCCCGCCGGGTCGGTTCGGTCGGTCAGGTCTGACTGGCCTGTTCACGTCAATATCGACATCCACGTCGTGGTAGTAGTCGTTCCACAGCATCGAGTCGTAAAACGGGTCATATCCATATCCGACCCCGACACCAACCGAGACACCGTCGCATGCCGTCAGCAGAAGGCTGGATGCCCCAAGCCCCAGCGCCAGAACCGAGGGTTTGATAAATCTTCTTATCATCTGAACCTCCTTACCGCGCAGGCTGGAATGACGCGAAAACGGCATTCAGTGTATCGGCATAGGCCGGATCCGCTCCGTTGCGCAGGATTGCGACGACGATCGCAACCCGGTCACGCGGCAGATCGATCACAGTGGCGGTAAAGTTCACCCCCCTGCCATCCCTGTTGCCTGTCCCGCGGATCACACGTGCGGGCAAACCGCCGATGCGCCTGTCACTGGTACTTGTGACCGTCGGCTCCTTGACCAGAAACTTGTCGATATCTTCCAGATAACGCAGCCCGTCAGCGATGCTTTTGACACCGTTCGGCGACACAAAACCCATCCAGACATTATCGTCAGTGACTGGACGCATCCCCATGACCCGGGCCACAGCACGCGGATCGCCAAGTTGCGTATCTTCGATTTCCCGAATTCCGCCTGTGCGCAATGTCCAGAAATCGGGCACGTTAAACCGGAACAGCGCGCGCCCGTCGTCGGTATAGGTGACCGGTGTGTCCGCCGATGCGGGTGGGATGCATGCCAACCACATCCCCGCACAGGCAGCCAGTGCGGAATTCAAAATAATACGCATATCTCAATAACCTGTTGGTTTCACTTCACGCAGCTTGGCCCACCAAAACGGCACTTGTCCAGCATCAGGGCGCGCATGGTTCGGGAAACCGGGCGGCAACGGTCTTCAATATGCAGCGCTCAGCTACTTGACCAACCCATATCTTCAGTCAACGTAGGTCCCTTCCGTCACGCCGCCATTGTCATCGACAAAACGCACCCTTTGCCCGCTTACCTGAACGTCGTAACACGCCCACAAATCCGAAGGCGGCCAAAGCGAACAGTACCTGTCGTCACGCACATTCCAGCGGCCCGAACTGGGCCTGCCCGAAAAATACTGGGTCAGCATACTGGCGTCGAAGGTCTGCCAGGCTCCTTCTCCGTAGTCGAGTTTCTTACCGGTCAAGGCGAAAAGTATCTCGTTGCCCGACAACTGGCGGAACTCCTCTGCGGCCAGAAATCCGGGCCACAGCATCAAAATCAGGGCAAACCGTCTCATCTCGGCACTCGCACCTTGTTCCCTTTTGCATGCACGGCTAAACCCCGCGCAACGCCTCATCCCAAACACAAAAAGGTGCAGCCGCCAATGATACCCCGTTATTCCCGCCCTGACATGGTTGCCATCTGGTCGCCCGAGACCAAGTTCCGCATCTGGTACGAGATCGAGGCGCATGCCTGTGACGCCATGGCCGATCTGGGGGTGATCCCGCGCGAAAACGCCGAAGCCGTCTGGAAAGCCAAGGACGTGGAATTCGACGTGGCCCGCATCGACGAGATCGAAGCCGTCACAAAACACGACGTCATCGCCTTTCTGACCCATCTGGCAGAACATGTCGGCAGCGATGAGGCCCGCTTTGTCCATCAGGGCATGACCAGCTCGGACGTGCTGGACACATGTTTCAACGTGCAGCTGACCCGCGCCGCAGATATTCTGGTCGCCGACCTCGAAGGTCTGCTGGCCGCCCTAAAACGTCGCGCAATCGAACACAAGGACACTGTCCGCATCGGTCGCAGCCACGGCATCCACGCCGAGCCGACAACGATGGGCCTGACATTCGCGCGTTTCTACGCCGAGATGGACCGCAACCTGTCCCGGATGCGCGATGCGCGCGCCGAGATTGCCACGGGCGCGATCAGCGGCGCAGTCGGCACCTTCGCCAATATCGACCCGCGCGTCGAGGAGCATGTCTGCGATCAACTGGGTCTGGTCCCCGAGCCAATCAGTACGCAGGTCATTCCCCGCGACCGTCACGCGGCGTTCTTTGCCACCCTGGGCGTCATCGCCAGCAGCATCGAAAACATCGCAATCGAAATCCGCCACATGCAGCGGACCGAGGTGTTGGAGGGGGCTGAGTTCTTCTCGATGGGTCAAAAAGGTTCCTCGGCCATGCCGCACAAGAAGAACCCGGTCCTGACCGAGAACCTGACCGGTCTGGCGCGCATGGTGCGCGCGGCCGTGATCCCGGCGATGGAAAACGTGGCGCTCTGGCACGAGCGAGATATCTCGCATTCTTCGGTCGAACGCATGATCGGACCGGATGCGACAATCACGCTGGACTTTGCGCTGGCACGACTGACAGGCGTGATCGACAAGATGCTGATCTTCCCCGAGAACATGATCGAAAACATGAACAGGTTCCCCGGCCTTGTGATGAGCCAGCGGGTGCTGCTGGCGCTGACCCAAGCTGGCGTCAGCCGCGAGGACGCCTATGCCATGGTTCAGCGCAACGCACTGAAAGTCTGGGAACACCGCACCGATTTCAAAGAAGAGCTGCTGGCAGACCCCGACGTCACCGCCGCATTGAGCGTCGAGGAAATCGAAGAGAAATTCGACCTTGGCTATCACACCAAACACGTGGACACGATTTTCGCCCGCGTCTTTGGTGAATAGCGCAGACGTTTGATTTCTTTCAGGACCCGGGTCGCTTCCCCGATCCGGGTCTTGTTTTTTGCCAGATTGACGGAATTGGGTTATCCTGCAGGTGCATTTTCCGGATGGGAGAGTCCAATGTTTCGAACCATTCTCTGCGCGTTGACATTTTCCTGCGTTGCATCGGTCGCACTTGCCTGCAGCAATCACACCAATCAGACCCAGTCCTGCGCACCCGGCACAATCTGGGACACCGAGACACAAAGCTGCACCAAAATCGTCAACAGCTGAAAAATCTTTCCTGCTTGTGAATAAAAGCGATCAGTCAATTGTTAGCTTTTTTGAAGATCACGCTATGCTTTTGACAAGTTCCTTTGAAAACGGAGTAGGAATATGCGCCTCGTAATAGCTTCAGCACTTGCCCTTCAGGCTTTTGTGCTCGCTCCCGCCGCGTTTGCAGCAGGTGGTGGCGACAGCAGCCCCCCAAAGCCGACAAACACGACCAAGAAATGCCTGTTCGGGCGCGTGTATGACGAGACGGCCGGTCGCTGTGTCAAACCGAACAAAACCAATTTCACCGAAGATCAGCTTTATGATGCAGTTCGGGAACTGGCCTACGATGGCCAGTATGAAAACGCCCAGGCGATATTGCGCGTGATGGATCAGAATGACGACCGCGTCATGACCTATTGGGGCTTTACCTACCGCAAGATGGGCGAACTGGAACTGGCCAACGTGTTTTATCAATACGCTATCTCCGCCAACCCGGACAACATCCTTGCCCGTAGCTATATGGCGCAGGGTTTTGTTGCAGAAGGGAAAACCGATCTTGCCATAGCACAGTGGCGCGAAATCAAGGCACGGGGCGGCGAAGGCACATGGGCCGAGACCTCTCTGCGCGATGCAATCCGCACCGGGCTGACCTACAGCTACTGAGGTTCAGGGTAAATTTACCTGTTGCTTCGTAATCTGCTCGTGGAATCGCAATTTGGGACCGCGGGCAGATGCAAGACGCCAAAGCTCTGGTACATATGTCTCCGGCTGCTTCGACGCCGGTGATCGAAGGGGAAGAAGAAGACGCAGCGCGTCTTGTGCCCCGACAGCTCAGCAACCGGCAAAAAGCCGCTGTTATCGTTCGGCTTCTTCTGAACGAAGGCGCCGACATTGCATTGGAAGAACTCCCGGACGCCTTGCAGGAGAAACTGACCCATCAGCTGGGACAGATGGGTCTGGTGGACCGCGTCACACTTGATGCGGTCGCTCGGGAATTCACGCGCGCGCTTGAAGGCGTCGGCTTGGCCTTCCCGCACGGGCTGGCAGGCGCTCTGGATGCCGTCAACGGCAAAATTACACCGGCAACGGCAGCGCGATTGCGAAAGGTTGCCGGCGTGCGTCAGATCGGCGACCCGTGGCTGCGCCTTCGTGAAATACCTGTCGAAGATCTGGCCAGTATGGCGCAAGCGGAAAGCACCGAAATTGCCGCCGTGATGTTGTCCAAGCTTGATACGCCCACGGCCGCAGAACTGCTTGGTCACCTTCCAGGCCCCGTGGCCCGCCGCATAACCTATGCCGTATCCAAAACGGCCAACATCACGCCCGAAGCGGTTGAGCGGATTGGATGGTCGCTGGCCGCCCAACTGGATCAGCGCCCTGCACCGGCCTTTGCGGACCACCCCGGCGCCCGCGTCGGTGCAATCCTGAACCAGTCAGCCGCAACAACCCGGGACGGGTTGCTGACCGCGCTGGATGAAGAGGATTCCGACTTTGCCAGTGTGGTACGCCAGTCCATCTTTACCTTTGCCCACATATCAACCCGCATCACTGCGCGGGACATCCCCGCGCTGCTTCGCGGTATCGATCAACCCGTGCTAGTGACCGCACTGGCGGGCGCAATCGCCGATGAAGACAGGGCTTCGGTCGAATTCCTGCTTTCCAACATTTCTACGCGCATGGCGGAAAATCTGCGCGAGGAAATGGGTGAACGGGGCAAGGTCAGGCAAAAGGATGCGGACGACGCGATGGCGCAGATTGTCGGTGTCATTCGCGCACTGGTGGATGAAGGAGCCATCACCTTGATCGAAGAAGAAGGCGATGAACAATAATGCCACGCACCGGAACGCAATGGTGATCCCTCTGGATTTGCTGAACGCTTGTGGTTGCGGTTTCTGACCTGTATGTCTGAGCCCGCAAATCGAATATCTGGTGAGACACCTACATGCCCGTCGAAAAGTCGGAACTGAGCCGCTTTGAGCTTGGTAAATACTATATCACCAGCCTTTTCCTCAAAGCTGTAATCGGTACGATGCGGCTATTGCCGTACGAACGGCGTATTGCGGCAATGGGTGCCATTGTGCGCGGCCTGTCGCCGATTGTTGGCTTCACGAACCGCGTGCGTCGCAACCTCAAACTGACATGCCCCGATCTGCCCGATGCCGAGGTTCGCCGCATTTGCAGCGCCGTTCCCGACAATGCGGGCCGGGCGATCATGGAGCATTTTTCGCCCGAGGCCTTTTCCGAGCGGCAGAAGGCTGCCAAAATTTCGGGTCCCGGCATCGCTGCTTTTGATGCCGCCGTGGCCGAAAGCAAACCGGTCATGATGATTACCGCGCATTTCGGACACTACCTCGCGGCCCGGATCGCGTTGCAGAACCGCAGCGGCAAACCCATCGGGTGCCTGTTTCGCCGAATGGCCAACCCGTATTTCAATGACATATACGTTGAAGCTTTTTACAAAACCGGTGAGCCGATGTTCGAACAGGGTCGTCGGGGCATGGTCGAAATGGTTCGTTCGCTCAAAAAAGGCGGGATCATCGCCATCGTGTCCGACCTGCACGCCCATGGCGGAGAAGAACTGACTTTTTTCGGCAAACCGGCCGTCACCTCGGTTTTGAATGCGGAACTGGCGATCAAATATGGTGCCGTGCTGATCCCATGCTATGCAGTGCGCCAGCCGAACGGGATCGATTTCGAGATCATTCTGCATGATCCTGTTCCGCATACTGACGCCAAAACCATGACCCAGTTCACCAACGATGATCTTGAAGCCGTGGTTCGCAAACACATGGGTCAGTGGTTTTGGATTCACCGACGCTGGAAAACATGGAACGGGCTGGGGGTTCAGCCGGAAGATATGCCCTAATTCATTCTGCCTTGGTCGCTGCAATGATGGGGCCGTGCCCCGCTCTCTGCACCAGCACAACCGCAGGAAGGTCCGAGGTCAACACCGTCGAAAACCGCTGTGGCGCGACCCCGTCCCACTGCCCGGCGCTCTGCCAGGATTCGACAACATTGGCATAGTCCAGTTCGTGTCCCGCCAACTCGCCCCTGCGGATCGAGGCGTGTCGCATCGGAGAATACTGAACGACACGCACGTCATACGTCTCTGCAACCGGTAGATTGACGGGCGTCACATCCACAACAACGTCGTTCCCAGTCCGGCTGGCATTGACCGAAGCCTTAGGGGCGGCTTTGAGATGCGCGTCAATCAGTCGGTTCAGTTCCCGCAATTGCGCGCCAACGATGTCCTGTTGGCCGTTTATCACCATCTGCGGTGTGTAAATCATCGACCGCCCGCCCTGACGGGCGTAGGCGCGTTGACGCGTCGTATGATCGGGATCGGCGAATTCGTCTTTCCAGCCGATGTAGTCCCAGTAGTCGACGTGTAACGCCAGCCCGATGACGTCGTCGCGCTTGACCAGATCATGCAGGATTCGATCCGCAGGCGGGCAGGATGAACAGCCTTGAGAGGTGAAAAGTTCTACAACGACGGGATCGTTTTCAGCCAGAACCGGTGCCGCCAGTAGCAATGACGTAAGCGTTGAAAAGATAGTCATTCTGAACATGGCGGCCTCGGTTTGGTCGGTTGCCAGACAGGTTTAGACCGTTCAAAGATCAACCGCCAATCAAGGTTTCTTGAGACCTGTGACACCCAAATTGTAAAAAATGTGTGCAATGGTATACAAAAATTGCCGCACTTGTCGTGTTGGACCTTGAACCAAGGCTAAACGTGATGCAGATACCCCTCAGCGAATCCCACAATCCACGTCATTTTGAGAGGGAGGCCATTAGATGCCCATCAAAGTCGGACAGGATACCGCCAAAACACGCCGCAGCCTGAGCGTGAATGGCAAGTCCATTTCCTATTACTCGATCCCCGCCGCGCAAGAGGCCGGTCTGGGCGATTTTTCCAAGCTTCCCGCCGCGCTGAAAGTTGTGCTGGAAAACATGTTGCGGTTCGAAGATGACGGCTTTTCGGTCTCGGTCGACGACATCAAGGCTTTTGCGGAATGGGGCGCCAAGGGCGGCAAGAACCCGCGCGAGATCGCCTATCGTCCGGCCCGCGTTTTGATGCAGGACTTCACCGGCGTTCCTGCCGTGGTCGACCTTGCCGCGATGCGCGACGGCATCAAGGGTCTGGGCGGCGATGCTCAGAAGATCAATCCGCTGAACCCGGTTGATCTGGTCATCGACCACTCGGTGATGATTGACGAATTCGGCAACCCGCGCGCGTTCCAGATGAATGTGGACCGCGAATATGAGCGGAACATGGAGCGTTACCAGTTCCTGAAATGGGGCCAGAGCGCGTTCAACAACTTCCGCGTTGTGCCCCCCGGCACAGGGATCTGCCACCAGGTGAACCTGGAATACCTGGCGCAGACCGTCTGGACTGACACTGACCAGAATGGGGATGAAGTCGCCTACCCCGACACGCTTGTCGGAACTGACAGCCACACCACAATGGTCAACGGCATGGCCGTTCTGGGTTGGGGCGTAGGCGGGATCGAGGCCGAGGCCGCAATGCTGGGTCAGCCGATCTCGATGCTGATCCCCGAAGTCATCGGCTTTGAACTGACCGGCGATCTGGTCGAAGGCACCACCGGGACCGACCTTGTTCTGAAGGTCGTGGAAATGCTGCGTGAAAAAGGCGTGGTTGGCAAATTCGTCGAGTTCTACGGCGAGGGTCTGGACCGTCTGCCGCTGGCCGACCGTGCGACCATCGCCAACATGGCGCCGGAATACGGCGCGACCTGTGGTTTCTTCCCGATCGACGGTGAAACGCTGCGCTACCTGCGCAACACCGGCCGTGACGAAGATCGCATCGCACTGGTTGAAGCCTACGCCAAAGAAAACGGTTTCTGGCGCGATGAGAACTATGCGCCGATCTACACCGACACCCTGTCGCTGGACATGGGCACCATCGTTCCCGCGATCTCGGGCCCGAAACGCCCGCAGGACTATGTCGCACTGACCAACGCCAAGGCCGCTTTCACCAAGGAAATGGCCGAGACGTTCAAGCGTCCAATGGGCAAGGAAGTCGCCGTCAAAGGCGAAGACTACACCATGGAATCGGGCAAGGTCGTAATCGCCTCGATCACCTCGTGCACCAACACCTCGAACCCATACGTGATGATTGGCGCGGGTCTGGTGGCGCGCAAGGCGGCTGCGCTGGGTCTAAACCGCAAGCCGTGGGTCAAAACCTCGCTGGCACCGGGTTCGCAGGTTGTGTCGGCCTATCTTGAAGCCGCCGGCTTGCAGGAAGATCTGGACCAGATCGGCTTCAACCTTGTCGGTTACGGCTGTACCACCTGTATCGGCAACTCGGGTCCTATACAGAAAGAGCTGTCCGATGCAATTGCCGAGGGCGATCTGGTTGCCACGTCGGTCCTGTCGGGCAACCGCAACTTCGAAGGCCGTATCTCGCCTGACGTGCGTGCCAACTATCTGGCCTCACCGCCGCTGGTTGTCGTTTACGCGCTGGCCGGCACGATGGATATCGACCTGACGTCGGAACCGATTGGTCAGGACAAGGACGGCAATGACGTCTTCATGAAAGACATCTGGCCGACCCAGCAGGAAGTTGCGGAACTGGTCGAACAGACCGTGACCCGCGAG
Organism: Ruegeria sp. CG4; assembly: GCF_056537185.1. NCBI lineage: Bacteria > Pseudomonadati > Pseudomonadota > Alphaproteobacteria > Rhodobacterales > Roseobacteraceae > Ruegeria > Ruegeria sp. CG4. Next base: position 895,155 of record NZ_JBQFRB010000001.1, read on the forward strand.
GCGTTCCAGTCGAAATACGCCGACGTCTTCAAGGGCGACGAGAAGTGGCAGTCGGTCGAGACCACCGATGCGGAGACCTATGACTGGCCCCCGACCTCGACCTACATTCAGAACCCGCCCTACTTCCAGGGCATGGGGTCCGAGCCTGGCACGATCTCGAATATCGATGGCGCCAAGGTTCTACTGATCCTGGGTGACATGATCACCACCGACCACATCTCGCCTGCAGGTTCCTTTGCGACGACAACTCCGGCCGGCAAGTATCTTACGGACCGTCAGGTTCAGCCGCGCGAGTTCAACTCGTACGGGTCGCGCCGCGGCAACCACGAGGTCATGATGCGCGGAACTTTTGCCAACATCCGCGTCAAAAACGAGATGCTGGACGGCGTCGAAGGCGGCTATACCAAAGGCCCTGATGGCGAACAGACCTCGGTCTACGAGGCGTCGATGGCTTATCAGGAACAGGGCGTTCCGCTTGTCGTCTTTGGCGGCGAGCAGTACGGCGCGGGGTCTTCGCGTGACTGGGCGGCTAAAGGCACGGCCCTGTTGGGCGTCAAGGCCGTGATCGCTGAAAGCTTCGAGCGTATTCACCGTTCGAACCTGGTTGGCATGGGCGTTATCCCGTTCGAGTTTACCGGTGGCGATACTCGTAAATCGCTGGGTCTGAAGGGGGATGAAACGGTTTCGATCCACGGTCTGGATACCATCCAGCCGCTGCAAGAGGTTCCCTGTACCATCATCTATGGTGACGGTTCCGAGAAGACCATCACCCTCAAGTGCCGCATCGATACCGCGCCCGAGATTGAATACATCGAGAACGGCGGCGTGCTGCACTATGTGTTGCGGAACCTGGCCAAAGCAGGCTGAGCCGGGACAGATAAAGCTTTTTGAAGGGCGCCCTTTGCGGGCGCCTTTTTCTTGCGCGGCATTGCCTCGCTCTACAGGGTATTTTCAAACAGAAGAAGTTGCCTTTTGCCCCTAACCCCGTTCTGGTGTGGGCAGGAGAAGCAGATGAAAAAAGTGGCATTGGTTACGGGCGGCGCACGGGGAATTGGGCGGGCGATTGTCGAGGAACTGGAAAAAGATCACCGGGTCGCATTCACATGGCGCTCCACTGAGCCGACGCAGTTGAAAGCGAACCACAAACTGCTGTCAATACGGTCTGACCTGACGCAAAAGGAGCAGCCAGAAGCTGTCATAGCACAAGTTCTGGATCATTTTGGCCAGTTGGATGTGATCGTGAACAACGCCGGTCTGGTTGCCTCAACTCCGAAAGAGCATTTTGAAGCGGAAGACCATCGGGCGATCCTGGATCTGAACCTTCTGGTTCCGGCCGCATTGCTGGCAGCGGCCCTGCCGCACCTTCATCCGGGGGCGGCCGTCGTCAGCATATCTTCGGTCAATTCGGTACTACCACCACGTGACGCGGTCACCTATGGGGCCAGCAAAGCGGCGCTGAACCTCTGGACCCGCGCCATGGCGAAAGAGCTTGGGCCGGCCGGAGTTCGCGTCAATGCGGTCGCGCCGGGTGCGATCAACATCCCCGAGGCACCACGTCCGGATGACCTGACCGAGTTATTCGTCAAGGACACCGCGCTGGGACGCGCCGGAACCCCAAGCGATATTGCCGGGGCCGTGCGATTTCTGTGTTCCGACGCGGCATCCTTCATAACCGGAGAGGTTCTGACGGTCTCAGGCGGGTATCGCCTTTGAATGCAGTCGGCCCAAGCTTACCAGCCTATTGCACTGCCGCCTTCTCCAGTGCAGGGCGGATCGTGCTTGCGATGACACGCTGGGTGATTGGCCCGGCATGGCGCAGAATGATGGTGCCCTCGCCGTCAATCACATAGGTCTCAGGTACGCCGTAGACGCCCCAGTCCAACCCCATACGCCCCTGCTCATCCCGTCCGATCCCGGCGTAGGGATCGCCCAGTTCGGTCAGAAAAGCTTCGGCATTACCCAACGGGTCTTTGTAATTGATGCCGTAGATCGGAATGCCTTCCTGCGCCAGAGCCTCCAGATTCGGGTGTTCGGCCCGGCACGGGGCGCACCAGCTGGCCCAGTAGTTGACCAGCTTGACCTCTCCGTCGCGCAGGGTGGCATCGTCGAAGCCGGATTTGCCGGGGAACTCAGTCATGACGACGGGCGGCGCGGTCTGGCCTTCCCGGGCCGAGGGCAATGCATTGGGGTCGTCGCGGAACATCCCGATTCCCGCCAAAACGGCAAACGCGCCAAAGATCAGCGGCGGCGCGATCATAAGTGGCGAGATCTTAGCCATTGCGCGTCATCCTCTGTTCGATTTTTTCCATTTCGGCGCGCACCTTGCGTCCGCGCAGCACGCTGAACACGACCAGGGCAACCAAAAGGACAATCGAGGCCGCATAGGCCGACAAAACCGTATCCGCATATTTACCAAGATCGGGGATCATCCGCCCACCCTTTCCCGTGCCAGCAGCGCCTTGATCCGGCGCGCCCGGATTTCCGTGCCGGCGCGATACAGCACCAGCGCGATGAACAGAAGGACAAAGCCAACGATGCACAAAAGCAGCGGGTAGAAATAGATGTTGCTGACCTTCTCTTCGGTATCCGCCCCGGTCACAGCTGCAGCGCGCATCACGGATGCACCCTGATGCAGACCCTGATTCCAGAAATTCACCGCATAGCGGCTGAGGATCGCAAAGACCGACCCCACCAGACACAACACCGATGTCAGGTCGGCCGCTGTATCAGGGTCCTCAATCGCCTCCCACAGGGCCACATAGCCCAGATAGAACAGGAACAGGATCAGGAACGAGGTCAGGCGCGGATCCCAGGCCCACCATGTTCCCCACATCGGCTGCCCCCAGATCGCGCCGGTTGCCAGTGCGATCAGTGTCATGACTATTCCGACCGGTGCCGCAGCCCGTGCAGCCAGCGCGCTGACATGATGGCGCCGCACCAGCCAGACCAGCGATGTCGCCAGCATCATCAGCCAGCAATTGATCGCCATCAAAGCGGCGGGCACATGCAGATAGATGATCTTGACGGTCGAGCCCTGTTTGTAGTCGTCAGGGGTAAAGAAAAACCCCCAGATCAGGCCGACGACAATGCAAACCGTCGAGGTGACCCAGAAGAACGGCAGCACACGTTCACTGGTGGCAAGAAACTTGCGCGGGTTGGCATATTCCCAGAGGGCGTTGGCTTTGGCTGCAATCGACATGGGCTCTATCTAGTCCGACTCGGGTCTGTTCTCAATTGACATCAGTCAAAGTTGTGGCGGTTCACCGCAGATTGATCCGCAGCACGGCGGCGCTGGCAAAGGGCAGCAGGGCTATGGTTGCTGCCGTAATTCCGGCCAGCATCAACAGGGGCGTTTGTGTTTCCATGCCAGTCGCGCCCCGCCGGGCGACTTCGGCACCGAAAATCAGCGTCGGCACATAAAGCGGAAGAACCAGCAGTGACAGCAGCAGTCCGCCACGTTTGAGCCCCACGGTCAGCGCCGCGCCAAACGTGCCGATGACGCTCATCGCCGGGGTGCCGATCAGAAGCGAGATGACCAACCAGAAAAACCCCGGCGCAGGCAGGTTCAGCAACACGCCCAGAAACGGCGCGGCCAGGACCAACGGCAAGCCGGTGGTCAGCCAATGGGCCAGCGCCTTGATCGTCACGACAGCCTCGAGCGGCAGTGGCGCGGTGGCCAGAAGGTCCAGTGATCCGTCCTCCCAATCCAGTGCCAGAAGACGATCCAGCGACAAGAGGCACGCCAACAGCGCCCCCAGCCACAGGACGCCTGGCGCGATGGTCGACAGCAGCGAGGATTGCGGCCCTACGGAAAACGGCACCAGAACGGTGACTATCAGAAAAAAGGCCAGACCCAGACCAAAGCCCCCGCCCGCACGGAAGGCCAGCTTCAAGTCGCGCAATAACAGGGCGATCACAGGAAACCTCCGTCAAAATCGTCGATGGGTTTTGGTTTGGCCTTGTTGGGACCGACATCCAGAACCTCTCCGTCAAGCCCTAGGTCGATATGGGTGGCGATCAGGGCCGAACCACCCTGCCCCAGATGTGCCCGCACCGCATCGGCGAACATCTGCACGGCATTGCGATCCAGAGACACGGTGGGTTCGTCCAACATCCAGATCGGGCGTCCGGTAACCAGCATTCGGGCCAGACCCAGACGACGTTTCTGACCTGCGGACAGGTTGCCTGCGTGGCGGTCTGCCAGATCATTCAGGTCAAAGGCGTCCAGCGCGGGCTGAATGTCCGGTGTGCCAAAAACCGAAGCCCAGAAAGTCAGGTTTTCTGTCACTGACAGGGTGGGTTTCAAACCATCCGAATGCGCGGCATAGGCGATCCGGTCTTCAGCCCCTTCGATCCGGCCAGCCAAGGGCGGCTGCAACCCGGCCAGCGTTCGCAGCAGGGTAGTTTTTCCAATCCCGTTGGGGCCGCGCAGGATCAGTGCGCGGCCGGGTTCCAGCACAAAGCTCAGTCCCTCGAGAACAGGGATACCACCCCGGGTGACGGCAAGATCGCTAACGGTCAGTGTCATGAGTTCCGCTTATCTTATTGCTGCCAGACGCAAAAGGTGGGATTTGCCGCAGGAGAACAGCCTTTGCGATTAAGGAAGGAAGCGGAGCGAGGGGCCAGCCCCTCGCGCTCCCCGGGATACTTTTGGCCAGATGAAGAGCGGATCCGGTCAAACGGGGATCAGGGCCAGCGCCACGCGCCGGCCTTCGGATAGCAGCACGTTATAGGTGCGGCAGGCCGCTGGTGAGTTCATGATCTCGACCCCAAGCCCTGCGTCCTCCAATGCGACACGCAAGTCGGCCGGGATATGAGACAGTTCAGCGCCGGTGCCGATGAAGACCACATCGACGTCGTCGGACAACTCCAGCAAAGCGTCCTGATCATCGTAGCCGCCCCAACCGGCGGTGCCGGTCGGACCGGTTAGAACAGATCCTTCGTAGACCTGCCCTCCAATGCGGAAGAAGCCCGGACCGTAGCCGTCAACCGGTGCAGAGCTGTTATATGTTATCTCGTTCAAGCGCATGGCCCGTGTTTATCCCCAAAGCGGCAGGCCCGACAAGGCCGCAACGGCAATCGCCAGATAGGCGCTTGCCCGGTAGATCCTCTCGCGCTCGGGCCGGAAAAGCCACCCTCCCAGCCAGTTTCCAGCCAGATTCGGAACGGCCAGCGCCAAACCCAGCCCGATCGACGTCAGGGTGACCCGACCCATTCCAGTCAATATCCCAAGCAGCAGGAAATCAAAGGCAAAAAGGAACAACAGAATGGTGGCCCGAACAACTTCAATCGGCAGCGGGCGCGACATGTAGAACAGAATGACAGCAGGGCCCGGCAACCCCGCTACACCACCAAGGAAACCAGCGGCTGTTCCAATCCCCGCAACCATGGCGCGGCGCACGCGCCCCCGATAGCGCAGCCCCGAGACAAGGACGGCGAGCATGAACAGTGAGATCAGACTGACCGCGTACCGGAACACCACGGGTTCCACCTGCGTCAGCAGCCACAACCCGATCGGCAACGTCACCACACAACCAAGGACCAGCCGCAGAAGATCCGACCGATCGACGGCGACCCAGGCCCGGCGTAGATTCGGAACCGGACCGAAAATATCCATGACTGTCAGGGCAATCAGCGCACCGAACGGGCCCAGAAATGGCGCGGACAGGGGCAAAAAGATCAAAGCGGTGCCGAACCCGGAAAAACCGCGTACGACACCGCCCAGAAAAGCCGCGAATAAAACAATGGCCAGCCCCACCGGGGACTGGCCCGAAAGCTCAGGCATCGATGTTTGCGAACTGGTTGCCTGCCGTGTTTGACGGCTTGGACCAGTCGCGCTTGACCCCCAGCCACAGCAAGATGGTCGATGCCACGAAGACCGAGGAATAGGTGCCCACGATCACGCCCCAGATCATCGCAAAGACAAAGCCGCGGATCACGTCCCCGCCCAGTACATACAACGAAATCAGCGCCAGCAGAGTGGTGACCGAGGTCATCACCGTCCGGCTGAGTGTTTCGTTGATCGAAAGGTTCAGAACCTCTTTGAGGTCCTTTTTCTTGTACTTGCGCAGGTTCTCGCGCACCCGGTCGAACACAACCACTGTGTCGTTCAGAGAGTAGCCGACAATGGTCAGAAGCGCCGCGATGATGGCCAGATCGAAGCGGATCTGCAGTTCTGAAAAGATACCGATGGTCAGGATCACGTCATGTACCAGCGCGGCCACTGCACCCAGGGCAAACTGCCATTCGAACCGCAGCCAGATGTAGACAAGCACCGCAGCGATGGCCAAAGCCACAGCGATTACCGCAGTCTGGATCAGCTCGCCGGACACTTTTGGACCAACGGATTCGACCGAGACGAACTGAATATCCGGCACCGCAGCTTGCAACGCCCCTTCCACTGCTGTCACGGTTGCAGCGGAAACGGCTTCGGCATCGGCTTGCGCCTGAATGCGGATCATTGCGACGTTTTCGTCCTCGCCGAAAGTCGGATCGAAAATCTCGGTGATGGTCACGTCACCCAGTTCGAGCGGCGCGATGGCATCGCGATAGGCGCCCACATCAATTTCCTGCGCGCTTTGCGTCCGGATCGTGGTGCCGCCGCGAAAGTCGATGCCAAAGTTCAGGCCCTGGATCAGGAACGAGGCGAAGCCCACTATCATCAGCAAAGCCGAAATGCCCAGCCAGACTTTCCAGCGGTTGAAGAAATCGAACGAGGTTTCCTTGGGAACAAGTCTCAGTCGCATATCAAACCTCGATCGTTTTGGGGCGGCGGCGTTCGAACCACATGACGATCATCAGGCGCGTCACGAAGATCGCGGTGAAGACCGAGGTCAGAATGCCCAGACCCAGAGTGATGGCAAAGCCGCGCACCGGACCGCTGCCCATGGCGAACAGGATCGTCGCAGTGATAAATGTAGTGACGTTGGCGTCCAGAATGGCCGACAGCGCCTTTTCATAACCCAACTCTATAGCGCGCGAGGGGCCTCTGGCGGATTTCAGTTCCTCGCGTATGCGCTCGAAAATCAGCACGTTGGCGTCGACTGCCATACCAACCGTCAGAACGATGCCCGCAATACCCGGCAGGGTCAGCGTTGCACCGATCACCGAAAGAAGGCCGAACAGCAGACCAACGTTGATGATCAACGCGATATTGGCGAACACTCCGAACAGGCCATAGCTGAGTGCCATGAAGACCAGCACTGCGGCAAAGGCGACCGTGGTGGCCACCTTCCCAGCATCGATGCTGTCCTGCCCCAGTTCGGGACCGATGGTACGTTCTTCGAGGAACTCAAGCCCCGCAGGCAGGGCACCGGCGCGCAGCAGCACAGCCAGGTTGGTGCTTTCTTCCACTGTGAAATTGCCGGTGATGATACCGGACCCGCCCGGAATGTGGGATTGGATCACTGGGGCCGAAATCACCTCATCATCCAGTACAATCGCGAACGGTGCACCGATGTTATCGAGGGTATAGTCGCCGAACTTGCGCGCGCCCGAGGTGTTGAACCGGAAGCTTACTGCTGGGCGACCGTTCTGGTCGAAGGACGGTTGCGCATCCACCAGTTCTTCACCGGTCACGACCGGAGCGGATTCGATGGTGTAGAATACTTCGCTTTCGTCCAGCGAGGGCACGACTTTTTCACCGATACCCGGTACGGCATCCGGGTCGGTCCCACGGCCCACAACCGGATTAAAGGTCAGTTGTGCGGTCGTTCCGATGATCTCTTTCAACTCACCTGCGCTGCCGACGCCCGGGACCTGAATCAGAATACGGTCCGCACCCTGACGCTGAATGGTGGGTTCGCGTGTTCCGACCTCATCGATACGGCGACGGATGATTTCCAGCGCTTGACGCACGGTCCGGTCATCCGATGCCAGTTTCTCGGCTTCGGACAATTGCACGACGATCATGTCACCGTCGGCGCGCGCTTCGATGTCGGTCGCCCCAACACCGGTCAGCGTCTGCACCTGACGCGCAAGACCACGTACAACTTCCAGCCCGCGCGACATGCCCTCGGGCTGGCTGATCCGTACGCGAATCTCATCCGGTGCGGATGGCTGCTTGCGGATGGTGCCTACCGTCCCGCGTTCATCGCGCAGGGCGTCGCGAATTTCCGGCCACATCGCCTCCATTCGGGCTTCGTAGACATCGCTGGTCTGGACTTCGGCCAAGAGATGCGCGCCACCGCGCAAATCGAGGCCCAGGTTGACCAGTGAAGACGGCAGCCAGTTGGGCCACTGGGCGGCCTCGGCCTGCATTTCCGGAGTATCAATGCCAAGTTCAATGGCGGTTTTGGCGTCGTTCGATTGCTCGACACGCGTATAGAACGCATTCGGCAGGGCCATGAGCAGGCCGATCACACAGACCGACCAGATCAGAACCCGCTTCCAGGTATCAATGTGCAGCATTACCCTGCCTTTTCAAGGGATTGTCGCGCGAAGTTATTTCGCAGGCTCGGTCTTGTTCAGAACCTGTGCAATGGTCGATTTGACCACACGCACCTTGACGCCTTCAGCGATCTCGACCTCGATCTCGTTCTCGCCTTCCTTGACCTTGGACACTTTGCCGATCATCCCGCCCTGGGTGACGACCTGATCGCCCCGGCGCACGGCGTCGACCATCGCCTGATGTTCCTTCATCTTCTTCTGCTGCGGACGTATCAGCAGGAAATACATGATCGCGAAAATCAGGATCAGCGGGAGAAACTGGGCGATTGCGCCACCTTCCATGGGACATTCCTTTTACTTTGGATCGCGGACAAGCTCCGCAAATTTGGCGGGAACCTATGCTTTGAGGTGTCCGTTTGCAAGCAAAGGCGGCGGTGTAACCCGTCCTGATTGTGTCACCGTGTCGAAAGATGTTTCCAAGCGTTGCAGATATACCCTAGGAACGACGGTCAGGCGGGGTATAGTCAGGCCGTGGGGGTCACAATGAATCAGCTATATAAACACCTGCAAGCATTAAAAGTTTTGCTGATCGCAGCCCTGCTGGCTTTTGCCATGTGCACTGCCGGACAGACACAAGAAGCACCCCCCGAAATTCTGGCCCCCGAGACCGATGAAACGGATGTTTTCAAGGCCCCGGTGGTCGTCGATGGCGAAACACTGTTCTTCCTGCGCGGCTCCAGCGCATTGCCGGCATCGGAACGGGCCGAGCAAGTCCAGAAGATTATTGTCGAAGTCGCCGAATCTTCGGAAGACCCCGATGTCGACATTACTTTCGAAAAAACCGATCTCGGTACACGCATTTTCGCTGATGGCGTCAGAGTTTCGATCGTTACCGTCGCCGATGCGGAACTGGACCAGATGGAACTGGACGTTCTCAGCCTTCTGCATGGCGACGCGATAGAAGAGGCGATTGTCGACTACCGTGCGAACCGGACGGACCAGGCGCGCGTGTCAGGCGCGATCGAAGCATTGGCCTGGACTGTCGGCTTTGCATTGTTTGTCATCATTATCATGTGGCTTCACCGGCGCATTCGGCGACGCACCCTGAAGCTGGTCAAGCGCTATCTCAAGGACGTCGAAACAGCGACCGCCAAAAGCGTTCAGGCCGAAGCAATTGCAGCCCTGATCCGATACGGCCTGAATTTCATCCTGCTGGTTATCTTCTTTTTGGGCTTTTACTACTACCTGTCCTTTGTCCTTCTGGCCTTTGCCGAAACCCGGTATTTCGCGCAACTGCTTCTGACCTATCTGACGGAACCTGTCCTGCTGATCTTCAAGGGCATCCTCAGCTATATCCCGAATCTGATCATGCTGGGCCTGATCGCCTGGATCACCGTCTACATCATCCGCGGCATGAGGGTTTTCTTTGATGCGGTCGAGGCCGGGTCCTTCGAAATGGGCGATTTCGAAAAGCACTGGGTGAATCCGACATTCAACATTGCCCGTGTCATCGTGATCCTGATCGCGCTGGTCTTTGCCGTGCCCTACATTCCGGGCTCGGATTCGGCCGCGTTTCAGGGGCTGACCATTCTGGTCGGTGCAATGCTGTCGCTGGGTGCGAACTCGGTCGTGTCGAACATGCTTGCTGGCCTGTTTGTGATTTATCGCCGTTCAACTTCGATCGGGGATCGCATTCAGATTGGTGATCATATCGGTGACGTGGTGCAGATCAAGTTGATGGAGACACATCTGAAGTCCATCAAGAATGAGCTGATCTCGATCCCGAACGCGCAACTGATGAACTCGGATGTGGTGAACTTTTCCAAGCAAACAGATGGCAGCGGCCTGTTGTTGCACACCACTGTCGGCATCGGCTATGAAGAGCCGCCCGAAAAGGTCGAGGCGATGCTGATCGAGGCGGCCAACCGTACCAAAGGGATCAAGTCCAAGCCCGTCCCCTTTGTACTGTGGACCGCGCTGGCCGATTACGCGATCAACTACCAGATCAACGGGTACACCACACGCGGCAGCATAATCCCGAAAATCCGCTCGGATCTGCATCGCAATATCGTGGCCGTTTTCAACGAAAACAGTGTTCAGATCATGACGCCCTCTTATATGGCCGATCCACCCGAACCCAAGATCCCTGCCGAGGCTTGGGACGGCCATCTGGCGCATGAAGTCACCGAAGAGGAAGAGAAATAGTCCGGGCGTCTTGTCCCGGCTACACCCTCCCCGCGAGATAGTGCATAAGCGGTTCCAGTGATTCACGTATTCAAGGATCTGAACAATGCACGACATCCGCGCCATTCGCGAAAACCCAGCCGCCTTCGACGCCGCCCTTGCGCGCCGTGGGGACGCGCCGGTGTCGTCGGACCTGCTAAGGCTGGATGAAAGCCGCCGCGCCAAGATACTTGCCGCCGAGACCGCTCAGGCCGAGCAGAACAAGGCCAGCAAAGAAGTCGGCGCCGCCAAGGCGCGCGGCGACGAAACCGAGTTCGAGCGTCTGCGCGCGCTGGTGGCCGAGAAAAAGGCCGAGATCGCCCGGATGCAGACCGAGGCCAAGGATCTGGACGCCCTGCTGATCGATCAGTTGGCGCGCATTGCCAACGTCCCTGCCGACGACGTGCCGCAAGGCGCGGACGAAAACGAAAATGTCGAGGTCAATCGCTGGGGTGCTCCGCGAAATTTCGCATTTGAACCCAAGGAACACTACGAAATCCCTGCCGTTGCCGCGGCGATGGACTTTGAAACCGCCGCCAAGACCAGCGGTAGCCGGTTCGTGAACCTGTCGAAAGGCGTCGCCCGCATTCATCGCGCACTGGCCCAGTTCATGCTGGACACGCATATCGAAAAGAATGGCCTGACGGAAATGCAGACGCCCGTTCTGGTGCGGGACGAGGCGATGTATGGCACCGACAAGCTGCCCAAATTCGGCGAGGACAGCTATCAGACAACCAATGGCTGGTGGCTTATTCCGACATCCGAGGTCACGCTGACCTATTCCGTCGCCGGTGACATTCTGGAAGAAAGCGCCCTGCCCGTCCGCATGACCGCGCACACCGCCTGTTTCCGGTCCGAAGCCGGAAGCGCAGGCAAGGACACGGCAGGCATGTTGCGCCAGCACCAGTTCGAAAAGGTCGAGATGGTCTCGATCACACATCCCGACAACTCGGATGACGAGCAAAAGCGTATGCTGCGTTGCGCCGAGGATTTGCTGGAGCAATTGGGCATCCCCTATCGCACCGTGGTTCTGTGCACGGGTGACATGGGCTTCGGCGCGCGCCGGACCTACGACATCGAGGCATGGCTGCCGGGGCAGGATGCATACCGCGAGATCAGTTCGGTTTCGACAACAGGGGCATTTCAAGCCCGCCGCATGAACGCGCGTTTCCGCCCCGAAAGCGGCGGCAAGCCGGAATATGTTCACACCCTGAACGGTTCGGGTCTTGCGGTTGGGCGCTGCCTGATTGCCGTCCTGGAAAACGGCCAGAATGAAGACGGAACCGTTACCCTTCCGGACGTCCTGGCCCCCTACCTGGGCGGCAAGCTGACTTTGCAGACGGACGGCACGCTGGCCTGAAACAAAGAACCGGCAACCGTCTGAAACGGTGCCGGTTTTCGAAACAAGTCGAGGCAGAGAGGGACTACTTCTTCGCCTTTTTTTTGTCCTTCTTCTTTTTTCCCTCTTTTTTGCCAGACTTCTTGGCGGCGTCTTTGCCTGACTTCTTGGCAACGTCTTTCTTCGCCTTGTCCTTTTTGGACTTGGCCTTCTGTTTGGCTTTTTTGGACTTGGCCTTCACTTTATCTTTCGCCTCGGAAAAGGCCGCCTCCATCTCGCGCCGCTTCTTGGCGGCTTTTTCGGCTTTGGCCTTGGCTTTGGCCTTTTTCTGGGCTTTGGCTGCTGCCTGTTCCTTCGCAGCTTTTTCTTCGGCCGCCTTGCGCGCCTCTTCTTTTGCCCGCTTTTCAGCGGCAGCCGCCGCTACGGTTTTGCGGGCCGCAGGTTTTCGGGCCGGTGCGCGCCGGGACGTCGGCTTGGTCCCAGTTGGCTTGGCAACAGCTTCCTTGGCGGCTGCGATCAGTGTTTGCGCACGTGATGCACCAATGCGCGGGATTTTGACCAGATCAGCGGCGTTTGCCTTGGCGATGGCTTCCGCAGTTTTGAAACCATTGTCGCTCAACGATTTTGCAAGCGCTTGGCCCACACCTTTTATGTTGGTCACTGCGGTCATTACTGGTCCTTTCCAATTCGTCGCTCGAATACATATATACGTCGGATGTACATCCCCCCAACCCCCTGATAGCTTGGCTCACCGCATGATGTTAGCCGCTATGAGCCAGATCGCCTGTCGTGGATTTCCTGGGGAACGGAACAAGGCGTTTAGCATCCTCATCCCAGAGCTTCAGGTTCAGTGCTGCCACCGCCTCGCGAAACTTGATCCGCCGCGGGGTGAATTCAGGCGGCAGGTTATAGTGGCAGGCGCGCAGTCGATAGGACGGGATGCGCGCGTTGAAATGGTGGATATCATGCAGCGTGATGCAGGCGACCGCATTGTCGAACCACCAGCCGAAGTCCAGCGCTGAAGAACCCTGCAAAGCGGCAACCTGTGGGTCCAGATCCGGGCGGCGATCCCAGTATGTGTCTTCAAAGTTATGCTGAAGATACACAAGAAACACCCCCAGCATTCCGCCCAACAACGAAAAAACCAACCAGACCAGAATCCCCGTTGTCCCGGCCACATAATAAAGCAAACCCAGAAACACGATGATCGACAGATTGTGCAACAGCACCCCACCTGCCCCAAATCGCACGGTGTTCTTGGGCCAGCGATAGCGAATGAAGTAGGTGAACAGCGCACCAACCGGCACGAGGATGAACGGATTGCGATAAAGCCTGTAGAACAGACGGGATTTCCAGTCTGCGCGCTGCCATTCGCGCAGCGTCATGGTGTGAATTTCACCGGTCTCACGATGTTCCAGATTGCCGATACCGGCGTGGTGCAGATTGTGGTTCTGCTTCATCACCTCGAAAGGTGCAAAGGTGAAGGGTGACAAGCCATGCCCCGCCCATTCGTTCTGTTGACGCGTCTCAAACAGGGAATGATGGCCGCAATCGTGCTGCAACACGTAAAGGCGCACTGCCGAAAATGCGAAAACAATGCCGGCCGGGACCATGACATACCACCGGTCCACGAAGATGATCGCCAAAGCCAGCGATGTGAAATACACCGCAAAAGTCCCAAAATAGCTCAGGCTGGCAAGCCGATTGTCCTGAACCGCATATCGGCGGGTATATTCCCTGAGATCCATAACCGCCCCACTTTCCTCTGTTGGCCGGTGTGAACGTTCATCGTCAGATTATACACGAATAGTCTCAAAGCAAGACCGGCGCGGGTAATTGTTATGCTCCAACAATGGCATAGATAGCATTTTCTTTCAGACATTGTCCAAGTGATCGGGGAAATCCGCTCAAGTCTTTGCCAAGCTGTTCCGTCACCGGCGCCCAGATTGACCCTACGGCACCTTTGCCTCGCATTCTCAAGATCAAAACTGACGGCGCCAGTACGTACAAATATCGCGATATTCTTATCTTTTTTGACTCATGTTCGCGATTGACCGGAATTGGGGCCGCGCCCTTCGCAATTTTCGTGAACCGGCCGAAGCGTACCGAGGCTTTGGAACCGGGCACATATCAAGAATCCATGATCCGGTCCGGCTGCGTCAGCCGGACCAGACCCAAAGATCAGCCGCGCCCCTTCAGGTGCTTTGCCAGGGCCCCGGCGTTTTTCTTGCGCCGCCCCTTGTATGGGTTCTTGTCCCCTTGCCCACGCAGGGTCAGCCGGATTGGTGTGCCGGGCATGTCGAAATCCTCACGCAACCCGTTCACCAGATACCGCGAATAACTGTCCGGCATCTTGTCCGGGTGCGAGCACATGACCACGAACCCAGGCGGGCGGGTCTTGGCCTGGGTCATATAGCGCAGCTTGATCCGACGTCCCTGCGGTGCCGGCGGCGGGTGCTGTTCCAGCATGGCTGCCAGCCAGCGGTTCAGGGCTGCGGTCGGCACACGGCGATTCCAGACGTCATGAGCGCGCAGGATGGCGGCACGAAGACGCTCAAGCCCCCTGCCCGTTTTCGCTGAAACGGTGATCAGCGGGGCACCGCGCAACTGGGGCAACAGCCGCTCAAAGGACTCTTTCAGATCGCGCAGTTTTTCCTGCTTGTCCTCTTCGATGTCCCATTTATTGACCGCGACGACCACGGCACGGCCTTCGCGTTCGGCCAGATCGGCGATGCGCAGGTCTTGTTGTTCAAACGGTATGGCCGCGTCCAGCAGAACCACCACGACCTCGGCAAACTTGACCGCGCGCAGCCCGTCCGAGACGGACAGCTTTTCCAGCTTCTCCTGCACCTTGGCCTTCTTGCGCATTCCGGCGGTGTCAAAAATCCGCATCGGCGTGCTGTTGCCATCGGGATCGGCCCAGTCGATCCGCAAGCTGATGGCATCGCGGGTAATCCCGGCTTCGGGACCCGTTAGCAGACGATCTTCACCCATAATCTTGTTGATCAGGGTGGATTTTCCGGCGTTTGGACGACCGACAACAGCGACCTGAAGCGGTTTCGCATCGGTGATCAGGCGCGCTTCGCCTTCGCCCTCTTCGTCCAGTTCCACATCTGTCACAGGCGTCTCATCGGCCTGTTGTTCTGCCATCGCGTCCGCCAGAGGCATGAGGTGGGCGTAAAGGTCGGTCATTCCTTCGCCATGCTCGCCCGACAGGCGTACGGGCTCTCCCAAACCCAGATTATAAGCCTCAAGCACGCCGGCATCCGCCGCATTTCCTTCGGCCTTGTTGGCCGCAAGGATGACATGTTTGGATCGTTTGCGCAGGATTTCCGCGAACATCTCGTCCGTGGGGGTCAGCCCCACACGCGCATCGATCATGAACAGGCAGACATCGGCCATATCCACCGCGCGCTCGGTCAAGCGGCGCATCCGCCCCTGCAGACTGTCATCCGCTGCATCCTCAAGACCCGCCGTATCGATCACGGTGAATCGCAGATCGCCAAGCCGCCCTTCGCCTTCGCGCAGGTCACGTGTCACGCCGGGCTGATCGTCGACCAGGGCCAGGCGCTTGCCCACAAGGCGGTTGAACAGTGTGGATTTGCCCACATTCGGGCGCCCCACGATAGCGAGGGTCAGCGACATGATACTCAACTTTCAAGACTCAAGATGCGCCCTTTAGCGCATCTTGCCGTCAACGGAAAGCGTGCAGTGCACCTTTGGTGGACACGATATACAAAGTGCGCCCCGCGACAACGGGCGACGCGGTCGCCCCGCCGGGGACTTCGATCCGGTGAACCAGGGTTCCGTCAACCGGGCTGTAAAAGCGCACATACCCGTCATTCGAGGCCACAACGATGCGCCCGCCAGCAAGGATCGGACCATAATGCGCAAAGATCGCCCCGCGCCGTCCGGGCTTGTCCTTGACAAATCCGGGCAGGTCCTGCGCCCAGATCACCGATCCGTCTGTTGCGTTCAGTCGCACCAACTGGCTGCGGTCGCTGATCAGGAAGACGCTGTTTCCGACCGGCCAGACCGTATCAACCGCACCTTCGTTGGCGGTCCATTTACGTTCTCCGGACCCACCTTCCAGCGCCACGGTCCGGCCCGAGTGGTTGCCAATGTAGATCGTGTCCCCGGTTACCATTGGCCCCCCGGTGACATCAACGATCCGGGCTGCCGCGCGACCACGACGTCCGCCCGCGACCGAAGCGTTCCAGCGGCGGATGCCGCCCCTGCGGAACGTCGCGGCAATATCACCGGATCCGAAAGCAAAGACCGCGAGGTCCGAGGTCAGCGCGGGCGACGGTGCCCCAAGCACGTTCCCCACGCTGGGTGTCCCTTCGACCTGCCAGGCAATACGGCCATCCTTGGTATTCACAGCCCAGCCGGTCTCATCCCCGGCGACGACGTAAAGCAACCCGTCTTTGACCAGCGGCGCACCGCTGCCGGTTGCGTTCAGCCGTTTTTGCCAGCGTTGCGCGCCGGTCTTGGCATCCAGCGCCGTGAGGCGACCAAACCCGGATGAGACGTACAAGACCCCGTCGGCATAGGCCATGCCGCCACCTGTCGCGTCGGAATCACCGTCGCTTGGAGGGATAAGGTTGGTGCTCCAGGCGACCTGCCCCTGAGGTGTAACGGCCGATACTGTGGCTCCGGAATCAAGGGTATAAATCAGCCCGCCTGCAACAACCGGTTCTGCTGTAATCCGTTTCTTACGGGAATCGCCTTCGCCAATCGAAGTGGACCAGATGCGCTGCGGTGCTGAGCTGAGCGCAGCGTTTGTGGTTCGGAAAGCGGCTGTGCCCGGGCTCTGCGCCCAATTGGCGTTCGATGTCTGCCCCGGCAGGCTGATTGGTTTGGACCCACGGGTTTCAACAGTTTCGGTATCGGACGCAGGACGGATGTCTTCGCGCTCACCGGGCAGAATGACTTCGGGTTCCTGACAGGCCGCAAGCGTCGTCAGGGCAATCGCCGCCAATGGCAGTCCAATGCGGGGGAATAGTCTCGTTACCATGATGTTCCGAACTCGCCTGTCGTCATTCTTGTTTCGCTGTCTCAATCAGCCTTGCTGGGCGACCAGTTGTTCCGGTTCGCCCCCCAGCGCCACGATCAGCTGGGTCGCACGCTGCTGCAGATCGACACCAACTTCGGCATCCTGCCGCAGCGCTTGCAGACGATCAATCGCGGCGGCGGTGTTGCCCTCGGCGACATCAATCAGCGCAAGCTGTTCTTCTGCCAACAGACGCAGCGGCGCACCGGGCGCGGCCAGTGCCTCGAATTGCAGGCGACGCTCGTCCGCCGAAAGGGTTTCACTTTGCAACAACAACGCCTTGAAGCTCGCGATGGCGCGATAGATTTCGGGCAGATCAGCTTGCGTCGCAACCGCGTTCAGGCTGGTCACGGCATCCTGCGCCGAACCGGCCTCGTTCTGCGATGCGGACAGCAGCATTTTCAGGACTGCGTCCCCACCCGGCGATTGCGTTTGTATCCCGCTTAGACCGGCGGCACGTTCGGCGGAATCATCTTGCGACAGCGCCGCAAGAATTTCATCGCCCAGCGCCTGAGCCTGACTTGTGATGCTGGCTTTACGATATTCGTTGAAAGCGGCCCCGCCTACGATAAGCACAACCGCTGCAATGCCCACCCAGCCCCAGCGGCGCAAAAGCAGATACAGCCGGTCGCGGCGCACCTCTTCTGTCACCTCATCAATGAAACTGTCGACGTCGCTCATCCCTGCCCCCAGGCTTAGTGTCCTGTCATATTAGCGCCATGTCATACCCCGGCACCACGTCCAAGCCAAGGGTCCGATTTCGCACATTTTCACCGGCTTAGTGCGCCCTTGCGAAAAAAACTAAACCGAACTATTCAGTTCAGTATGGAAATGGCCTATGCCGGACCCCATTTTGAGGCATAAGCGCCAGTGAAAATCTGGCAATGAATCCTAGGAGAATTTCTGCATGCGATTGATTTCATTCGCAAACGCGCTTTTGGTAATTGTTGCATTATACTTTTTGGTGTTCGAAAGGGACGCGCTGTTCGCCTTTGCTGGAAAAGATGACGTAACGGAAGCACAAGCCGCTGAAGGTGGTGAGGGCGCGGAAGCTGCCCAAAATCCGGATGCAATCAAGGTCGTCGCCTTGCGGTCATCGGCGCGCGAGATCGACAGCGCAGTGCTGTTGCGTGGCCAGACCAAGGCGAACCGTCAGGTCGAAGTGCTGGCCGAAACGATATCGACCGTTGTGTCAGAACCCAAGCGCAAGGGCACTTTTGTCGAGGCCGGAGATCTTTTGTGCGAACTCGACCCTGGCACCCGCCCGGCCAGTCTGGCCGAAGCGATGGCGGGCAAGCTTGAGGCCGAAAGCCGCATCCCCGAAGCCGAAGCCCGCCTTGCTGAAGCACATGCGCGCGTGGCCGAGGCCGAGATCAACCTGAAAGCAGCGCGTAAGCTGTCTGAAACGGGTTTTGGGTCGGAAACACGCCGGATTTCCAGCGAAGCGGCCATGAGCACTGCTGAAGCAGGTGTGAAATCGGCCGAAGCGGGTCTGGAGGCCACTCGCGCCGGTATCGAAGCTGCTGCAGCCGAGGTGAAAGCGGCCCAGCGCGAGATTGACCGCCTTACCATCGAAGCGCCGTTCCGTGGCCTGCTGGAAAGCGACACGGCGGAATTGGGCAGCCTGATGCAGCCGGGATCGCTGTGTGCAACCGTCATCCAGCTGGATCCGATCAAGCTGGTGGGTTTTGTTCCCGAGACCGAAGTGAACCGGATCATTGTGGGGTCCGAGGCTTCGGCCAAACTGGTGACCGGTCTTGAGGTTACGGGCCGTGTGACATTCCTCAGCCGTTCCGCCGATGAAACCACCCGGACCTTCGAGGTTGAGATCACCGTTCCGAACTCGGAACTGGCCATCCGCGACGGCCAGACCGCTGACATTCGCATCGCAGCCGAAGGCGCCAAGGCGCACCTGCTGCCGCAATCCGCATTGACGCTGAACAATGAAGGCCAATTGGGGGTTCGCACAATTGCAGCGGGCAATGTAGTCGACTTCATGCCTGTTCATCTGCTGCGTGACACCTCAAGCGGTGTCTGGATCGACGGATTGCCTGAAACGGTGGATATCATTGTCGTCGGGCAGGAATTCGTGACCAAAGGCGTCAGTGTCGCGCCGACCTACCGGGAATTGTCGCAATGACGGGTATTGTCAGTTGGGCCGCCGACAGGGCCCGAATGGTCCTGGCCTTCATCGCGATCTCGTTGATGGTTGGCGGGTTTGCTTATGTCAGCCTGCCAAAAGAAGGCGAGCCGGACATCGAAATCCCGGCTCTGTTCGTCTCGGTTTCGTTCCCCGGTATTTCGGCAGAGGATTCCGAGAACCTGCTGATCAAGCCCATGGAAACCGAACTGGCGGATCTGGACGGTTTGAAGGAAATGACCGCCACCGCCGCAGAAGGCTATGCCGGGATTGCGCTTGAATTCGACTTCGGCTGGGACAAGACCGCGATCACCGCCGATGTCCGCGACGCGATGAACAGCGCGCAGGCTGATTTCCCCGACGGGGCCGAGCAGTACTCGCTGAACGAGATCAACTTCTCCGAATTTCCAATCGTCATAGTCAACCTGACCGGCGCGGTTCCCGAACGCACAATGGCCCGTGTTGCCAAAGACCTGCAGGATGATCTTGAAGCGCTGGATTCCGTTCTGGAAGCCGGGATTGCCGGCAATCGGGACGAACTGCTTGAAGTGGTGATCGACCCCTTGCGGCTTGAGGCTTACAACGTCACCGCCGCAGAACTGATCAACGTTGTGCAGAACAACAACCAGCTGATCGCTGCTGGTGAGGTCGAGACGGCGCAAGGCACCTTCTCGGTCAAAATCCCTTCGTCCTTCAAGACAGCGCAGGATGTTTACGGCCTGCCGGTCAAGGTCAATGGCGACCGCGTTGTCACGCTGGGCGAACTGGCGCAGATCAATTACACCTTTGAAGACCGTGAAGGCACTGCCCGGTTCGATGGGGAGGCCACCGTTGCCTTGCAGGTGGTCAAGCGCAAAGGCTTTAACGTCATCGACACGGTCAACGAGGTCAAAAAGGTCGTTGCCGAGGCTCAGAAGATCTGGCCACCGGAACTGGCGGCAGCAGTCGACGTCGGCACGTCGAATGACCAGAGCCGTATCGTCGGCTCGATGGTAAGCCAGCTTGAAGGTTCCGTCCTGACGGCCGTTGCGCTGGTGATGATCGTTGTGCTGGCGTCGCTGGGCACCCGTGCCGCGCTGTTGGTGGGTTTTGCGATTCCGACCTCGTTCCTGCTGTGCTTCGCCTTCCTGGCCATGATGGGCGTCAGCATTTCGAACATGGTGATGTTCGGCCTGATCCTTGCGGTCGGGATGCTGGTCGACGGGGCCATCGTGGTGGTCGAATACGCCGACAAGCGCATCAAGGAAGGCGTCGGCCCGATGCACGCCTATGTCGAGGCGGCACAGCGGATGTTCTGGCCCATCGTATCATCGACGGCGACCACGCTTTGTGCGTTTCTGCCCATGCTGTTCTGGCCCGGCGTTCCGGGCGAGTTCATGAAGATGCTGCCGATCACGTTGATCTTCGTTCTGTCATCCTCTCTGATTGTGGCGCTGATCTATCTGCCCGTGATGGGCGGTGTTTCGGGCCGGTTGAGCCGGACTTTTGACCGCACGTCGAATTGGCTGCGCGCGCGAACCCGCTGGTGGGTACGCGCCGTATTGGTGCCGCCATCGCTCTACCTGATTTTCCTGGGTGCGATGCAGGTGCTGAACCCGACCTATCTGCTTCCAATCGGCGGCACCGCAGGCAGTTTGTTCGGCGCGTTCCTGTTTCTGACGGGTGCCTTTGCAGGATCCGTCACGCTGAGCGCGGCAAAGATCGAACGCCGCGAAGACGACCATGTGCACACGGCCAAAGAACACACGGTCTTTGGCTATATGGTGAAATTCCTCGTTGGAAATCCGATCATGCCGATCGTCTCGATCGCGGTGATCGGATTTGCCGTTGTATCTGTGATGACGGCCTTTTCGAACAACAACCGCGGCGTCGAGTTTTTTGTCGAGACTGAGCCCGAACAGGCCACCGCCTATGTCCGCGCCCGTGGCAACCTGTCTCTGGCGGAAAAAGACGCAATTGTTCTGGCCGCTGAACAGACCATCAGCGCGCACCCGGCTGTTATCAACGTCTTCGCCTTTGCCGGTGAAGGTGGGCTGAACCAGAACACCGGTGGCGCGCAGGCCCCCGGCGACACCGTTGGCCGTGTGCAGTTCGAAATCATCCCGTGGGAAGACCGCCCGAATGTGTCAGAGCCGATCCTTGGCGGCCTGTTTGACCGTCATTTCATCGATCCCAATTACGACGGCGATAGGGTGCTTGAGGAACTGACCGCAAGTCTGGCCGAACTGCCCGGAATCATCGTCGAGCTTCAGCCGCTGGATCAGGGTCCGGCCTCGGCCAAACCGGTGCATCTGCGCATCAAGGGCAACAATTGGGAGGAGTTGACCTCAGCAACCCTGTCCGCGCGCGAGGCGTTCGACACCACCCCCGGTCTGGTCAGGATCGAGGACACCCTGCCCCTGCCCGGCATTGACTGGCAGATCGACGTGGACGTGGCCAAGGCGGGTCGGTTCGGGGCCGATGTGGCGACCGTGGGCGCGATGGTGCAGCTGGTCACACGCGGTATCCTGCTGGGTGAGATGCGCCCGGACAATACCGACGAAGAAGTCGAGATTCGTGTGCGTCTGCCCGAAGAAGACCGCGTTCTTTCCACGCTGGATTCGCTGAAGGTCCGCACTTCGGACGGTCTGGTGCCACTATCGAATTTCGTAACCCGCAAGCCGGTTGAAAAACTGGCCGAGATCAACCGCATCAATCAGGAGCGGTATTACGACATCAAAGCGGACGTAGAACCGGGGCTGAGCAAAGTCGTTATCACCGACGCGGACGGCACAGAACAAAGGCTGGCCGTTGTCCGGGCGGTTGCGGAAGGCGCGGAGCCTAAGGGCGCGACCCTGACCAGCCCCGATGGTGAGGCGTATGAGATTGTCGAGCTGACCAGCAGCCAGAGCGCCGAGGATATCCGGTCTGCGATCGAGGATGGCGGCGCGCAGTTCTCGCTGATCAACCCCAATGAACGGATTGCCGTCCTGACGGAGTGGTTGGACACTGGACCTTTCTCGAAAGCAGTCAGCTGGGAATGGACCGGCGACCAGGAGGAACAGGAAGAATCCGGCGCCTTCCTTGTAAATGCGTTCATGGGTGCGCTGGGATTGATGTTCGTGATCCTGCTGGCGCAGTTCAACTCGTTCTACAACTCGGTGCTGGTGCTGCTGGCGGTTGTTCTATCGACAACCGGGGTGCTGATCGGAATGATGATCATGCAACAGCCGTTCTCGATCATCATGACCGGGACGGGCATCGTGGCGCTGGCCGGGATCGTGGTGAACAACAACATCGTTCTGATCGACACTTATCAGGAATACAGCCGCTACATGCCCCGGATCGAGGCCATCGTCCGCACGGCCGAGGCGCGCATTCGTCCGGTTCTGCTGACCACTTTGACCACGATGGCGGGTCTGACACCGATGATGTTCGGTCTGTCGCTGGACTTCATCAACGGCGGTTATTCCATCGACAGCCCCACCGCCCTGTGGTGGAAACAGCTTGCCACTGCGGTTGTCTTTGGCCTGGGTATTGCGACCGTACTGACACTGATCGTGACACCATCGCTGTTGGCGCTGCGAGTCTGGGTGGCGACCTACACAATCTGGCTGGGCAAGGCACTGGCCCGCGCCTCGGCAGGCCGCGCCAGCCGGCTGGCACAGGATATGGCCATTGGACGGGCGGCGCGAAAAGCGCAGGCGACCGAGGTTATCTGGGAGGACGATGAGGTCATAGACGCTCTGTCCGTGGCCAAAACGGACCAGGCGTCGGATCAGCCACCTAATCCGCCTCTGAAAGCAGCTGAATAAAGATCATGGGCCGGCCAACACCGGCCCTTTTCAATTCTGCAATCGTGTCCAGGTCTGATGGCCGCAGAGGTGATGTTCACATCCTTTGACCTTGAGCGTGTCGCCCTGCAACGTCATCTGAGGCACCGCCTCGACATCCAGCAGTGGCACCCAAAACTCTCCGCCGCCATATGTGCCCGAACCTTCGCTGGACACATCCCAGAACAGTTTCTTCCCGATATTGGGCGTCTGCACCTCTTTTCCGGATTTGTCATAGGCCGACAAAATCTGACCGCAAAACTTGTCGCCACACACCGTAATCTTGATGTGCGAGATCAGGTCCTTTCGATCCGGCTCGGTCTTCCAGACGCCTTCGATCGGATCAGCTGCGGCCAGCGTGGGAAGGTTGATAGCCACGGCAAGTATGCCCGCAATTGTGCCTTTTCGAACAAATCGACGCATCGGAAATCTCCTGTAAGAACAGGCTTATTTTATCACAAAATCATCCTGCCGGACACAACGCGCGTCAGGCAGCCTGCGTGTCCGATTGCTGCCGGTTCCATAGCTGCGCATAGCGTCCGGCTCGAGAGAGCAATTCGTCATGCGTGCCCTGTTCCAGGATCTCGCCCCGTTCCAGCACAACGATGCGATCGGCCTCGGCAATTGTGCTCAGTCGGTGAGCGATGGTCAGCACAGTCCGCCCCTCTCCCGCCCGCGCTAGGGCGTCCTTGATGTCCTGTTCGGTGTCGGTATCCAGCGCCGAGGTCGCCTCATCCAACAACAAAATCGGCGGATTCTTCAGCAAGGTGCGCGCGATACCCACGCGCTGCTTCTCACCGCCTGACAGTTTCAGCCCCCGCTCGCCAACCTTTGTGTCATAGCCGTCAGGCAGGCTGGCGATGAAGTCGTGTATCTGAGCAGCTTTCGCGGCCTCTTCCACGTCGGACTGGCTGGCTCCTTCGCGGCCATAAGCAATATTGTAGCGGATCGTGTCATTGAACAGAACGGTGTCTTGCGGCACGACACCGATGGCCGCGTGCAGACTGGTCTGACTGACATCGCGGACATCCTGTCCGTCGATTTTCAGCGCGCCACCTGTGACATCGTAGAACCGGAATAAAAGCCGCCCGATGGTCGACTTGCCGGACCCAGTCGCCCCGACGATTGCAACGGTCTGCCCTGCCGGTACGGTCAGGGATACACCTTTGAGGATTTCCCGGTCAGCCTCATACCCGAACCGCACATCTTCCAACGTCACCTCGCCGCCATTCACCTTCAAATTGGGTGCACAAGGCTTGTCGGTTACCTCGGCGGGCTGTTCGAGCAGATCGAACATCTGCCCCATATCCACCAGAGACTGGCGGATTTCGCGATAGACCGTGCCCAGGAAATTCAGCGGCACGGTGATCTGGATCATGTAGGCGTTCACCATCACGAAATCGCCCACCGTCAGGCCTCCGTTCTGCACGCCAATGGCCGCAAGAACCATGACACCGATCAGCCCGCACGTGATCAGGAAGGACTGTCCAAAATTCAGAAAGGCCAGCGAATAAGCGGTCTTGAGCGCGGCCTTTGCATAAGCCTTCATCGAAACGTCATACCGTTCGGCTTCGCGCATCTCCGCATTGAAATACTTGACGGTTTCGAAGTTCAGCAGGCTGTCGATAGCGCGCTGATTGGCTTCGGTGTCCTGATCATTCATCTCGCGGCGCAGCTTGACCCGCCATTCCGTCACCGCGAACGTGAACCAAATGTAAAGTGTGATGGTGACGGCGACGACAACCAGGTACCACACGTCGAACAGCCACATCAGAATGATCGCAACCAGCAGCAGTTCCAGGATCAGCGGCCCAATCGAAAACAACAGGAACCGCAGCAGGAACTCTACCCCTTTGACGCCCCGCTCGATAATCCGGCTCAGGCCGCCTGTTCGGCGTGTCACGTGATAGCGCATGGACAATTGGTGGATGTGTTGGAAGGTTTCCAGCGCAAGCGCACGCAAAGCACGCTGTCCAACCGGCGCAAAAGCCGCATCGCGCAATTGCTGGAAGCCAACGGTCATCATCCGCGCGACGCCATAGGCCACTGTCAGCCCGACAGCACCAAGCGCTATGGGCGGCACACCTTCGCCCGCCAACGCATCGACCGCGCCCTTGTACAGAATCGGCGTATATACCGCGATCAGCTTGGCCACGACCAGCATCGTCAGCGCCAGAACAACGCGGCGCTTAACCCACGGCTCGTCATCGGGCCACAGGTAAGGCGAAACCTTTCGGATCGTGCGCCAGCCAGAGCGCCGTTCGTCAGGTTCTGACCCGTTATCAGATTGCATTGGGGCTGTCCGTCGCTTCACGTGTCTGTCCTGAGATCAGAAATAGGCCCCCGCCCCCAAAAGGGCCAGAGCCGGGTGTTCATTCGGGGATGGTAAAGATTTGACCAGGATAAATCAGGTCCGGATCGCGGATCGAGTCGCGGTTGGCCTCGAAAAGTTTGACGTAGAGAATACCGTCACCAAAACGTTCCCGCGAAATCGCCCAGAGTGTGTCGCCTTTCTGAACCGTGACTGACCGGATTGCGGCTGTTTGGGTCTCGGCATCCGCTTCATCCAACTGATCAGCCGCCTGCAGCGTCTCGATTGGTTCTCGCTTGAATGGGGTTTCCAGTCGACTGACGACAGTTCCGTCCGGGGCTACCTCATCCACCCGCAATGTATAGATACCAGGGTCGATACCTTCGATCTCGCCCCGCCATTTTCCGTCTTCCGCAGACGGAAGATCGCCGACAAGGCGGTTGTCCAGATAAAGGCGCACAGCCGATCCGCCCTGCGCACGCCCCGTCAGCTCGACTTCGCCGGTTTCCGAATAGCCAATCGTATCCAATGCAATCTGATCCGGCTGCTGAGTTTGCGTCGCAGGAGGCTGCACCAGTTCGACACCTTCTTCACCAGACCGCAATACGGCGACCTGCTGATCCTGAGAAGCCTCGGCTGCCGGTTCAGATACTGTGGGTTCAGTATCTGCCTGTTCAGTTTCTGCGGTGTCGGTTTCGGCGGTTTCAGTATCTGCCGTTTCGGGTTCGGGCTGGGGCTGATCCTCAGAAGATGCCTCTGCCGTCTGCTCCTCTTGCGAAATCACAGGCTGTTGGTCTGTTCCCGTGTCTTCCGCTGCTGCGGTCTCGGTCGGTTCGGGTTCCGTGACTTCCACTTCGGATGCACCGGGCTCAACCGTTTGCGCTCCGGCTTCCTCTGACGGCTCGGCCGAAGCCACCTCGGTCTGTTGCGGCTCGGGCGCCGGTAGCGCCGCTATCAGGTAATCATCCGAACGCGACGCCGTGTCTCCGTCGGATGTCTCAAGCACCAAGCCCCTTGCGATATCGGAGAACGGGATCACCAGAAACTCGGCAAATTGCCCGCTGGCATCGACCGTGAAGCTGTGCACAGGCTCTCCATCCAGCAACACGCGGATTTCGGAACCCGGTTCGGCGGTGCCGGACAACAGGGCGTTCCCGTCCGTTTCGATATAAACCTGATCCAGAGCAGGCGCGATGACCGGCGTGGGCGCAGGTTCAACTGCCTCCCCGGTCTCGGCCTTTTCCTCGCCCGCCGGTTCCGGTTGGCTCTCGCCTTGCCCGGCCTGATCTACAGACTGCTCAGGCTCCGCCGTTTCCGCAGGCTGCACAGACTTTTCAGCGGTTTCTTCTGCTTCGGTGGTGACATCTTCCTGTGGCGCTTCGGCAGCGAGTTCGGTCTGCTGAGGCACCGGAGTGTCCTGTTCATCGCCAAAAATGCCGGACAGATACAAACCTCCCGCTCCGATCAGAGCTGCAATTCCAGCGATCAATCCCCAGAGGAAGTTTCCAGAGCTTCCGCTTCCCGACTTGGCGTCCATTCTTTTCCTTTCACTCCGCAGCGCAAATGCTTTGACTTTCACACATTCTGCCTGACGGTTGAGGCAACCTATCAATCCCGCTATCAGGGGTCAAAACCTCAGACACAAGCCCGGAGAACCCATCTGATGTCTCAGAAATCAGTCTGTGTGTATTGCGGGTCACGCAATGGCACAAATCCCGCCTATGCCGCAGCCGCCGAAGCGTTCGGCACATTGCTGGCAAATGAAGGCTGGCGTCTGGTTTATGGTGCCGGAGATGTCGGGCTGATGGGCGAGGTCGCGCGCGCGGCGCAGTCCGCCGGAGGGGAAACTTTCGGTGTCATCCCAGTGCATCTGGTCCGGCGCGAAGTCGGCAAGACCGACCTGACCCATTTCGTGATCACCGAGACCATGCACGAGCGCAAGAAGGTCATGATCATGAATGCAGACGCGGTTGTCGTTCTGCCGGGTGGCCCCGGGTCGCTGGACGAACTGTTCGAAGCCCTGACATGGCGGCAGCTAGGCCTGCACGACAAACCCATCCTGATCCTGAATGTTGATGGATACTGGGACAAGCTGCGCGAACTGGTCGCGCAGGTCATGGATCAGGAATTTGCCGATCCATCGCTGGGCGAGTTCCTGACCTGGGTGGACTCCCCAACAGGGGCCATTGAGGCCCTGCGTTCGCTTCTGACTTAACTTAGGATGTTCGGAACCCCGGGGGACCCTTTGGCCTCCCGGGGAAAAAATAGTCAGGCAACCGCAGGCTTTGCCAAGCGCTGACGCAAAACCTGTTCGACCTTGTGCAACGGGTGGTTTGTCAGGGTCTTGTCGACCTCGGCGACCACTTTGGCCAGCACCTCGCTGTGAAGCCGCCGGCGCAACAGGCCCAGAACATGAGGGCTGGCGACAAGAACAAGCCGCTTGAACGCACCTTTCAACCCCTTTCGATTCAGCAAATCCGCCACATCCTGAACGAACAAGGATTTGGCGTGGGCTTTCCAGTTCGTCTCTTCCATGGCCGACTTCTGGTTCGGCCCGGAATCGAACCGGCGTCCTGCCCTGTCCTTGGGTTTGTTGTCCGCTGTGTCCTGCTCTTCAACCGAGACGACGACAAGATTGGGATCTTCGGCGTCTGTGATGTTTTCCATCACCAGCGCCTTTTCCCCGTCTGCGATGATAACCCATGTTCCCTGTTCAATTGCGACCATAGTGATCTCCTGTATCGGCCGTTGAGGTCGCCCCCCGCCCTTTGGGCACAAGTCTTCTGTAGCGTGCCAACAGTGGATTGGCGCGCTTACTGTCGCTTGTCTATTTGATTTGCAGCTCTCTCCTGCCGCCTACTTTACGTAGGGTCTGCGGGGCGCGATACAATCCCGGCGAAGGCAAAAGTCGACGTATCGGCAGGTTTTCACCAGCGCTAAGAAAAGGATCAGGCCGACATTTCGATCACTGTAATCTCAGGTGTGACCCCCAGCCGCACGGGCAGGATTGAACAGCCAATACCGCCTGAAACCACCAGATCCCGCCCATCTTCCTGCACGTGCCCATAGGCGTACCGATTGCCATAGCGGGATGGCACCACGGGCGACCAGCCAAACAGGCGCACCTGTCCGCCATGAGTATGCCCGGACAGGGTAAGCGCAACTTTCTTTGGTACTTTTGGAAAAATATCCGGTTCATGCGCCATCATCACGACCGGCGCATCGTCCGTTACCTGACTCAAGGTGCCCGGCAGATCATCCAGCCCCTGATACCCGCCGCCTTTGCGCCGGATAGCCCACTGATCCTCAAGCCCGGCCAGCCAGAATCCTAACGCCTCAAGCTTGATCGCAGTGTTCGACAGAACCGTGATGCCTTTGCGTCCCAGCGCCTCGGCGTAGATATTCGGCCCACCACCCCGCTGCTGAGCCTGCCGGTCATCCCACCAGTCGTGGTTGCCCAACACCGAAAACACCCCGTGCGGCGCATCAAGATCAGAAAGAACGTCGGCCAGATCGTCCGGCCTGACCGGTTGCATGAAGGTTTTCAGGTCTGCCGAGTAATCTCCTAGCAGCAAGATAAGATCCGGCGCCAGTGCATTGGTGCGCCGCACGATCTGGCGAATGCGGTCAAGCCCGATCATAGGCTCTCCGACATGCAGATCGGCCAGAACCGCAATACGAACCGGGGGCACAGTCCAGTCGGTTCGTTTCAGGCGCCATTTGCGTACGCGCAGCCGCAGGGCCGGCTCGATGAAAAAGCCATAAGCCGCAGTAAAAAGGCCTGCCAGCGTAACCGCCAGCAGACCCCGTATGAACCCTCGTCGGGTCAATGATTACATCCGCGATGCAACGTTTTCCCAGTTCACCAGATTGTCGAGGAAGTTCGAAAGGTAAGCCGGACGCTTGTTGCGGAAGTCGATGTAGTAGCTGTGCTCCCACACATCGCAACCCAGCAGTGCGGTTTGGTTAAAGCACAGCGGGTTCACGCCGTTTTCGGTCTTGGTCACGGCCAGCGATCCGTCCGCGTTCTTGACCAGCCACGCCCAGCCCGAACCGAACTGACCGGCACCAGCAGCGCTGAACTGCGACTTGAATTCGTCAACCGAGCCGAAGCTTTCGGTCAGGGCCTTTTCCAGCTCACCGGGCATGGCGTTGCCACCGGGGCCCATCATTTCCCAGAACTGGTTGTGGTTCCACAGCTGGCTGATGTTGTTGAAGATGCCATTCTGGGCGACAGCGTTTGCGTCATAGGTGCCAACGATGATCTCTTCCAGCGACTTGCCGTCCCACTGGGTGCCGGCGATCAGCTTGTTGCCGTTGTCGACATAGGCCTTGTGGTGCAGGTCGTGGTGATATTCCAGTGTTTCCGCGGACATACCCTTGGCTGCCAGCGCGTCATGTGCATAAGGAAGATCAGGAAGTTCAAAAGCCATATCGGCCCCCTGTTTAAAATGTAAGTTGCGGTTCCCAAGGTTAAATGCTTTGGCAGCCGCCGCAGGTCAAGAGCCGAGACAAGAAAACCCGGAGGCAGACGATGCTGACACAGGCGCGCAAGATGTTCTACCGCGCCCGCGGATACTATGCGGGCAACTTGAACGGCGAGCCGTTTCGCCTTGACCCCTATCATTCGAAATTCTGGCGCAAGGCGACTGCGGGTGACTGGGAACCCGAGACCTTCGCCGTCCTTGATGAGTACCTGACGCCGGGCAGCGATTACCTTGACATCGGTGCGTGGATTGGCCCCACCGTCCTTTATGGCGCACGCAAGGCGCGGCATGTCTGGTGTTTCGAGCCGGACCCGACGGCCTACCGACATCTGGCGTGGAATCTGGACCTGAACGACATCCACAACGTGTCGGCCTTTGGTGTGGCGCTGTCAGACCAGTTCGGTGTGGCCCGCATGGCATCCCTGCGCGGAGAGCCCGGCGATTCCACCAGTTCATTGCTTCATGACGGCACACATGGCAGCGATGCGCTGACCATTGCCTGGGATCAGTTCGAGGCGGTGAATGATCTGTCTGGCGTGTCACTGGTCAAAATGGATATCGAAGGGGCCGAGTTCTTCGTACTTCCAACCCTGTTGTCATGGTTGGAAAAGGTACGGCCTGCACTGTATCTCTCTCTCCACTCCCCCCTGTTGGCCGACGAAGATCGCCTGACCCGCACATCCGAGCTGCTGGAAAGCCTTTCCTTTTACTCCAATGCTTGTGACGAAAGCGGGCAACCGGCAGACGTTCAGACAATGCTCAAACCCGAAGAATTGACACGCTATCGCGCGATTGTTCTGCACGGGTAGAATGCGACAATCCACCTTCTCATTTTACGTGCGGTTCTGCTTGTTTGCCCGAGCTAAACCTGTTTCCTTCCGCCAGTAACTCATTGATGAATAAGATAAGAAATGAAACGACTATTTGGAATTATCATTGCGGCATTTGCTGCTCAGACGGCAGCGGCTGAAGATTTGACATATCATTGCAAGGTCAAGGGTCGGGAAGGCTGGATCGCACCGGAATACTACTTTCGCATTGATCCAGAAGCCAACAAAGCGAAGGTCGTCAGTAACTACCACGACTGGATGGACGCAAACCTGAATACCCGCAGAAACGACATTTACCAGATGAGCTGGAAGGTCACATTGCCGAGTTCGGACGGTCAGGCGGTGCGCATGCGGTATCAGGCAAACCTCGATCAAGCCAAAAACAAGATCAAAGTCCGCGGCAGCTTTGGCAACGTAAGTGCATCAAACAAACCTTACGGGACCGGAAACTGCGCGTTGGTCAAATAAAAAAGCCCCGGATGACCCGGGGCTTCTATTTCAACTGCACTTAGGCAGAGGTCAGTAAACCCCAACTTCACTGCCCGGCTGCGCCGCGACTTTCAGCAGTTTGAACACATAATCTGCGGCGGACCGGAAACAAACCACCCGGAAGGTTTCGGTGTCATCCATCCAGAACGCACCTGCCACCTGTGCCAGACGCGAGCGCCGGATCTGGCCGGGCTGGAATGCCTCTTCCGAGAACTCGACCGGAGCCAGCTTGCCCAGTACTTCGCGTGCGCTGCCGCCCGAGATGCGGAACACTGCGCGGGCATCCGAGACGTTGACGGCCAGGGCGTGTGTGCCGCTCAGGGCATTGGTCATCGCGGCCAGCTTGGCTTCGACCTCGGCGTAGGGCACCAGCACCAGCAACTCGTCGGTCGACATCCAGCAAACGCCGGTATCGCCGTTCACCAAAGCCTCGCGCTGGCCAGGAACCTTTTGGCCCGTGGCGTCTTTGACCGCCTTGGCAAGCACCTTGTCGGACAGGTCGCCGCGCAGAGTGATCATACCCTGCAGACCGCATTCCTCGACCTTGGCAATGCCGTCGAAGCTTGCGTGATTCAGTGCGCTGATGGGTTCAGACATTCTGCTTCTCCCCGTCCTTGTCGTAGAAGATCGGATCCACGATCTTGGCTTTGTAGACTTTGTCATCCGTTCCCGGGAACTCGACAATCTCACCCATCCGGTCAGGCCCGTGTTTGATCAGACCCATGGCGATGCCCTTGTCCAGGTTGGCCGAGTAATAGGTCGAGGTCACGCGTCCGATCATATTGCGCTGACCGTTGGCGTTGACGCCCTCGCCCACTGCGTAGGCACCATCCGGCAGAACCGATCCATCCACAGTCTCAAGCCCGACCAGTTTCCAACGTTCAGGATCGGCCATGTGGCTGCGCGAATGGGCGCGTTTGCCCAGATAGTCCTCTTTCTTTTTCGACAGCGCCCAGTGCAGCCCCAGATCCTGCGGGATCACGGTGCCGTCGGTCTCGTCGCCGATCATGATAAAACCTTTCTCGGCCCGCAGGATGTGCAAACATTCGGTGCCATAAGGCATAACGCCGAACTCTTTGCCCGCTTCCATCAGAGCGTCCCAGAAAGCCTGCCCCTGAGAGGCCGGAACCGCGATTTCATAGGACAGCTCACCCGAGAACGAAATGCGGTAGGCGCGGCAGTTGAAGTCACCGATCTTGCCATCACGCCATTCCATGAACGGCAGCGCGTCGCGGCTGACGTCCATGCCGCCCAGCTTCTCAAGCACCTTGCGGGCGTTGGGGCCGACCACGGCGACCTGCGCGTATTGCTCGGTCACGTTGGCCACGTAGACTTTCCAGTCCCACCATTCGGTCTGCAGCCACTCTTCCATGTGCCCATGGATACGCTCGGCCCCGCCGGTGGTGGTGTGGCACAGCCATGTGTCCTCGTCGATGCGGGCAACAACGCCGTCGTCGATCAGGAAACCGTTTTCCGAGCACATCAGGCCATAGCGGCATTTGCCGACCTTCAGCGTGGACATCATGTTGGTGTACATCATGTCGAGGAACTTGCCGGCATCCGGGCCTTTGACAATCAGTTTGCCCAGCGTCGATGCATCAAGCAGGCCAAGGTTTTCGCGGGTGTTCTTGACCTCGCGATTGACCGCGTCATGCACGGACTCTCCGGGACGCACGTAGGCGTAGGTCCGGCGCCAGTGGCCGACCGGCTCCCAGTCGGCGCCGTTCTTGTCGTGCCAGTTGTGCATCGGTGTTTGGCGGATCGGCTGGAATACTTCACCACGCGCTTCGCCACCAATCGCACCCATCGAAATGGGGGTATAGGGCGGGCGGAAGGTTGTGGTGCCGACCTTCGGAATTTCGGATTCCAGCGCATCAGCCAGGATTGCCAAGCCGTTGATATTGCTCAGTTTACCCTGATCCGTCGCCATGCCCAGCGTGGTGTAACGCTTGGTGTGTTCAACGCTTTCGTACCCTTCACGCGCAGCCAGCTGGACGTCGGAAACTTTGACGTCGTTCTGGAAGTCGAGCCAGGATTTCATACGCAGCTGAATTTCGGCATTGGCAGGCATCAGCCAGACAGCTTCCATCGCCGCTTCGCCGGTAGCTTCCCCAGCAGGGGCCTTAGTGTTCTTCGGTTTGAACCCGGCCGCCTTGGCCGCCGCTTTGCCAGCGGCATGGGCATCGGACAGCACCTCGCCCAGCGCCAGCGGACCGTTCGAAGACCCCGCCGCCACAACAAACCCTTCGCCATTCGCACCCAAAGGCGGGCGCGCCGGATCGGGACGGAAATGGGCTTGCGCCTCATCCCAGATCAGCTTGCCCCCACAATGCGACCACATGTGAACCACCGGAGACCAGCCGCCCGACATGGCGACCGCGTCGCATTCCACTTCTTCGCGAGCGCCCCCGATGCCTTCCTGATTGCAGATCGCAACTTTCTTGACACGTTTGCCGCCTTTGACTTTGGCGATGGCCTTGCCCGGATCGACACGGATGCCAAGCTGACGCGCCTCTTCGGCCAACGGCCCGGCAGATGTACGCGCATCGACAACGCGCAGGACATCGACACCCGCCTGTTTCAACAGGATCGCCGTGCGATAAGCATCGTCATTGTTGGTGGCGACGATGACACGCTCGCCGGGGGTCACGCCCCAGTTGATCACATAGTCGCGCATGGCCGAAGCCAGCATCACACCCGGCACATCATTTCCGGCAAAGGACAGCGGACGCTCGATCGCGCCTGTTGCTGTCACGATCTGTTTGGCCCGGATCCGCCACAAGCGATGACGTGGGCCTTGCGTGCCCGGTTTGTGATCGTTCAGGCGCTCATAACCCAATACGTAACCATGGTCATAAACCCCTGCGCCCATGCAACGGGACCGCATGGTGACGTTGCCCATTGTTTCGAGTTCGGAAACCAATTGTTCCACGAACTTATCCACAGGCTCACCATTGACGGTTCCGCCATCAACCGGAGCGCGACCGCCCCAATGTGCAGTCTGCTCGATCAGCAGAACCTTGGCACCGGATTGCGCCGCAGCTTTGGCGGCCAGAAGACCAGCCACACCGCCACCGATCACCAGAACATCGGTGAAGGCGTAGAAGTGTTCATAGGTGTCCGCGTCCTTGGTTTCCTTGTCCGGCGCTTTGCCCAGACCGGCGGACTGGCGGATGAAGGGTTCGTAGACGTGCTTCCAGAACGGCTTGGGATGGATGAACATCTTGTAGTAGAAGCCGGCCGGCAGGAACCGTGACAGGTGAGTGTTGACGGCACCGATGTCGAATTCCAGGTTCGGCCAGTGGTTTTGCGAGATCGCCGTCAGGCCGTTGAACAGCTCGGTCGTGGTGGCACGCTGGTTCGGCTCGAAGCGGCCGCCCTGCCCGAGACCGACCAGAGCGTTCGGTTCCTCGGCCCCGCTGGCGACAACGCCACGCGGACGGTGATATTTGAACGACCGGCCCATCATCATCTGATCATTGGCCAGAAGGGCCGAGGCAAGCGTATCGCCCTCGTAGCCCTGCATCGCGGTGCCGTTGAAAGTAAAGGTGACCTGTTTCGACCGGTTAATCAGTCGGCCTAGTTTTGCGAGACGGGTGCTCATTTTGCGGACCTTTTGCAGGTGGAGGTGTCGGAGCCTCCGGCGGGAGTATTTTTGAAAAGGTGAAGCATCAGGAGAACTCTCTCCACGTCCAGCCGGGCCGTTTGGCGGCGATGGCGTCCTTGATGTCTTGCGGCGGCTCGGAGGTCTGAGCGGTGTAGGTGCCGAACACTTCGAGCGTTTGGGTGCAACGCGCGGCGTGGAACCACTTGCCACAGCCATTGGCGTGCCGCCAGCGTTCGAAATGCACGCCTTTGGGGTTTTCACGCATGAACAGGTAGTCGTGGAATTCGTCATCCGACGAGCCGGGGCCAAAGCGCTTCAGATGCGCCTCGCCACCAGCGGCCAGTTCGGTTTCTTCGGCGTCAACGCCGCAATAGGGGCAATTCAGGATCAGCATTTTGTCATCCTTTCAGCAGCAAGCCGTCGTTTGACGTCCGCGCAATTCGTAGTCAGGGGCAGAGACGATTTTTCGGCGAAAAATCTCCATCAATGCGCCACCCCGGCGGCGACGCTTTCGTCGATGAAGCGGCCCTCTTTGAAGCGATCCAGCGAGAAGGCTTCGGTCAGTGGCGAATGACCGGTGGCCATCAGTTGCGCCATGCCCCAGCCCGAACCCGGGATCGCCTTGAAGCCGCCCGTGCCCCAGCCGCCGTTGATAAAGCAGCCCTGCAGCGGTGTTTTCGACAGGATCGGCGAGCGATCACCGGTCATATCCACGATCCCGCCCCACTGACGCAGCATCTTCAGGCGCGAGATCATCGGGAAGGTCTCGACCAGCGCGCGGACCGTTTCCTCGATATGGTGGAACGAACCGCGCTGGGTGAAGTTGTTGAACCCGTCGGTTCCGCCGCCGATCACCATCTCGCCCTTGTCGGACTGAGACATGTAGCCGTGCACGGTGTTGGCCATTACGACAACGTCCATGCAAGGTTTGATCGGCTCGGATACCAGCGCTTGCAGCGCGATGGCCTCAAGCGGCAGCCGGAAGCCTGCCATCTCGGCCAATTGCCCCGAGTGCCCGGCAACAACGATGCCCAGCTTGTCACAGTCAATGGCGCCCTTGGTGGTATCGACACCAACCACACGGCCATTGTCCGAACGGACGCCGGTGACTTCGCACTGCTGAATGATGTCCATGCCCATCGCGGAACAGGCGCGCGCATAGCCCCACGCCACCGCGTCATGGCGTGCGGTGCCGCCGCGTTCCTGCCAAAGCGCGCCCAGAACCGGATAGCGCGGGCCGTCCAGATTGATGATCGGCACCAGTTCCTTGACGCGTTCAGGCGTAATCCACTCGGTCTTGACGCCCTGCAAGGCGTTGGCGTGCGCCGTGCGCTGATAGCCGCGGATTTCGTGCTGTGTCTGCGCCAGCATCATCACGCCGCGCGGGCTGAACATGATGTTATAGTTCAGGTCCTGGCTCAGATCCTCATAGAGGCTGCGCGCCTTTTCGTAGATCGCCGCCGACGGGTCCTGCAGATAGTTCGAGCGGATGATCGTCGTGTTCCGGCCGGTGTTGCCACCGCCCAGCCAGCCTTTTTCAATTACGGCCACGTTCTGGATGCCATAGTTCTTACCCAGATAGTATGCAGTGGCCAGACCATGCCCCCCTGCGCCAACGATTATTACGTCGTAGCGTTTCTTGGGTTCGGGTGACCGCCAGGCGCGTTCCCATCCTGTGTGGTAACGAAGCGCTTCGCGCGCAACGGCAAAGGCTGAATAGTGTTTCATAAGCGAATCCATCCGGTTCGGTGATTGGGCGCAGATATGACCTGTGGCGACAGTTTACCCCTGCCGCACAACGCCGCAATATCGCACTATTGCGACATGTACGCCATTCGCGGCCATTTGTCCCTTTTGTCGGGCGGCCAGCGGGTCTAAGTCAGGGCAAGCGTTTCGGAGATACTATGACGTTCTGGGTCCTGATCTTACTGACTGCACTGCTGATTGCCGTGTTTTTGGGATATTCCATGCTGCGCAACAGGAAAAACCGCGAACCTGCCGCGGCCTACGACCTGCGCGTCTACCGTGAACAGTTGGCGGGCGTGGACCGGGACCTGGCCCGGGGTGTAATCCCAGCAGCGGATGCCGACAGGGTACGCACCGAAATCTCTCGTCGCATTCTGGCTGCGGATGCGCAGATGCAGCAGTCTGCAGCGGGCAACGGCCCGTCGCGTGCCGTTACGGTCGGATCACTTGTTGTCGTGGCGCTTGTTCTGGTGGGTGGTGCAATGGGGCTTTATCGTCAACTCGGTGCCAACGGGTTGCCGGATCAACCACTGGAAATGCGACTGGAAATGGCCAAGAGCCTGCGCGCCGATCGTCCGGCTCAGGCCGAATTTGAAGCGTCGACACCACACGCGCCGGCGTCTCAGCTGGAAGAAAGCTATGTCGAACTGCTGGGCCAGTTGCGCGAAACCGTTGCTAGCCGGCCCGACGACTTGCAGGGTCATATTCTGCTGGCCCAACATGAGGCCAACGCAGGCAATTTTCAGGCTGCTTACAAGGCGCAGCAACGCGTGATCGAACTGTCGGGTGATGCAGCGCCAGCGGATGCTTATTCCCACCTGGCCGAGATGATGATTCTGGCGGCGGGCGGATATGTTTCGCCCGAGGCTGAGGACGCGCTGAAACAGGCGCTGGATCGCGACCCGCATCATGGACCTGCTCGGTACTATTGGGGGCAGATGCTTGTGCAGACCGGACGACCCGACCTGGCCTACCGGCTTTGGGCCGATGCACTGGCCCAAGCGCCCGCCGGCGCACCCTGGGCAGATGCGATCCGCGCCCAAATTGACGAACTGGCCTTCAGGGCGGGCGTTTTCAATGCTCCGGAAATCCCGGCACCTTCCACCGCGCCAGGCCCTGATCAGGCCGCTGTCGACGCAGCAGCGGAACTGACGCCGGAAGAACGTCAGGACATGATCCGCGGAATGGTCAACCAGTTGTCGGACCGGCTGGCAACCGAAGGCGGATCGCCCGAAGAATGGGCCCGCCTGATTGCAGCACTGGGCGTTCTTGGCGAAGCGGAACGGGCAAGCGGAATATACGACGAAGCGCAATCTGTTTTCGCCGGCAATGCCGATGCGCTGGACATTCTGGCCACGGCCGCCCGAAGGGCAGGTCTGGAACCATGATCCACGATCAGTTCGAAGATTTCGCCGCCGCGCTGGCCCCGATGACGGCGCTCATGGGGTTGGACCTTGGCGAGAAGACGATCGGCGTGGCGGTTTCGGACCGGATGCGCGGCGTGGCCAGCCCGCTCGAAACGGTCGGGCGCAAGAAATTCACGCTCGATTCCGCGCGGCTTCTGGAAATTGTTGCTGACCGCGAAATCGGAGGAATACTTCTGGGCCTGCCCAAAAACATGGACGGAACTGAAGGCCCCCGATGCCAGTCAACCCGCGCTTTTGCCCGGAATCTGTCGCGCCTGACGGACCTTCCCATCGGTTTTTGGGACGAGAGATTAAGCACAGTTGCGGCAGAAAAGGCACTGCTTGAGGCGGATACGACACGAAAACGTCGCGGACAGGTTATTGATCACGTCGCTGCTGGTTATATTTTGCAAGGAGCGCTCGACAGGTTGCGCTTTCTTTAAAAAGGCGGGTTGGCGCGATGACAAACATGGTTTGGAAAAGGAATGAGGTGGAAAGCCCCTGCGTCCAGATCTGTGTTGTGCACCCGACGGAACGTATCTGCACAGGATGCTACCGCACCCTTGACGAGATTTCGCGCTGGTCCAAGATGGAAAGCAGCGAGCGGGCGGAAATCATGACAGACCTGCCGGCTCGTAAACCGCGTCTTGCGAAACGGCGTGGTGGCCGCGCTGCCCGTCTGAACAAAGGCTGACACTTCAATTCCAGAATAGACCGATCTAAAGCTGCGCCGCTGCGGGCCGAGTGAACTCCGAGGG
This sequence comes from Ruegeria sp. CG4, assembly GCF_056537185.1. Lineage (NCBI taxonomy): Bacteria > Pseudomonadati > Pseudomonadota > Alphaproteobacteria > Rhodobacterales > Roseobacteraceae > Ruegeria > Ruegeria sp. CG4. Next base: position 933,744 of record NZ_JBQFRB010000001.1, read on the forward strand.
GGTTGAGTTCGCGGATCGTGAGTGAGTGGCCAGCACAGCGGCGCGATCAGTTCAGTTGTCTCTCCGCGAAGGGATCAGCCAGCCGTAAGCCAGGATTTTGCGTTTTCGATTTCGTCCGATGGGAAATACTGCGTTCGCGCTCCCAACACGTGGCTTGCCACTTTTTGCGCAATCCTCTGCCAGCCCTTGTCGCCAACAATTGCTGCGCGATCAAGCATCCCGATATGCCCCTGCGCCAGACGGAAATGTGCAGCCAGTGCCGTCAGCCCCTGCCAGCCATCAAATTCCCGCAGATCGATCAGTAACCTGAACCCGTCACGCTCGCGAAGCAGGCTGTCCAGATCGGTCTCGGCCTGCTTGTATTCATCGGGGTCCAACTTGCCCATCAAGGAAATCTGAATACACGGGCCGCCCAGATCTGTGACATGAATGGCCCCGAGGGATTCGCGCATCCAGCGCCGCGCGGCTTCCAACTCGGTCATCTCGAACACCTGCACCGGGCACGGCAGGATCGGAGCTGCCAGCCGGATGCTTGTCTGAACCCAGCCCTGATCCGCCACCACTGCGATCCGGTCGAAGCCGCGCCAATGGCTCAGACCAAGTTTGGTGTCAGACCACGCGGCTCCAAGGTCGTAACCTTTGAACTCCGGATGCACGATCGCCAGAAGGCGAACCGCGTCATGCTCGGTCAAAGCAGCTTCGATGGCCGGAATAAGGGTCGAAGCATAGTCGTCGGCAGTGATCTGGCCAGACAGTTCAACTTCAATCTGTGCGCCATCAGAATTCGTGTGGACGGTCATCATACCGAAAATCCTCCAAAGCTAAACAATGGCAGGACGTTACGGAGTTTCGAGCCACTCGGCTACACCCCCGGCACATTCAGGGCGGAAATAGGCGATCATCCGTCCGTCGGGCCCACAACTTGCGGTTTCAGCCCACGGGGCGACCCCATGCAGACAGTGTCGATGCAAAAGATAAGCCTCGCCCGGTGCCGCCGGCAGTTCGATTCGCGGACATGTGTCGAAGACTTCTCGTCGTGCCGTCTGGTAGATTTCCGTCACGTCGATCTGATGCAGTGCCTCATCCGTGTGTCCGGCCATGGCGTTCCGAAAGGCCGCCCCCATGATCTTGTGGCTCCCCTCCCACAGAACCAGCGGCGAAGCATCGGCGCTGGCTTTGTTCAGCGGTATTCCTAGAATCCATGCGTGCGGCTCATCCACATGGCGGCGTCGGCCAGTGCCAGAGGGGCGCAGTCCGTCCACATGGGCGGCATCCTTGTTTCGCCTGTACCGTGCGGCCGCCTCGCTTTCGCCACGTCGGGGGCGCGGGTAGCCGGGGTAGATGACCGAGACCTGCCCTTTGTGCAGCGGCAGAACACCGTACTGCCCAGTGATGAAGTCCATCGCATGCCCGGCCAGCGGCAATGAACGCCCCACCCTGCCCTGGCGATCATTGGTCAGAGCATCGACGCCGATGAACCACGTCCCCTCGCAATCGAGCCACGGAGCGTGCGCCGGGTCCGAGACCGAGCTTCGGGCAGCAGGCAAAGCCTCTTCAACCCATTCGGCCAGAACCGGATCATAAGGAAACGAGATCCAGCCCTTATCTTGAAAATGGTCTACCATCCCACCGCCTTGCGAAGCATGTTGAGGGCGACCAGTGTCAGAAACACGGCAAAAACCCGTTTTAGGGGTTTGGGATCCATCGCGTGGGCCAGTTTCACCCCCCAGGGCGCCGTTATCATCGTCATTGCGACCACCACGCCAAATGCAACCAGATTAACCGCCCCGATTGTCAGAGGCGGACGATGCTCGACCGGGATTTCCACAAACAGAAAGCCCAGGACCGATGGCACGGCGATAATCACGCCGAACCCGGCGGCAGTGGCCACGGCGCGGTGAATGGGGGTGTTGAAAAGGCTCATCAAAGGCACACCGAAACTGCCACCGCCAATCCCCATCAGCACGGACAAAAAGCCGACCGATGGCGAAAGAACCGCACGGCGCATCCCTATCGGCATGGCGTCACCCAGCCGCCATTCTGACCGGCCCAGCCCCAGATAAGCCCCGATGACCATGCCGAGTATCCCAAACAGGGCCTGCAGCGCCTCTGTTCGCAAGGCCGAAGCCACCAGCACACCCAGAACGGCACCAATAGCAATACCAACGCCCCATCCGCGCAGGATATCCCAGTCCACCGCGCCTTTCTTGTTGTGCGCAAGCACGGACCGGACAGACGTGACGATGATCGTGGCCAGAGACGTCGCCAGACACAGCTGCATCAGTTGCGGCCCGCCATATCCAAGCGTCTGAAACGCATAGAAAAACGCAGGTACCAGAACAATTCCGCCCCCGACTCCCAGCAACCCGGCCAGCACTCCGGCCAGGGCCCCGATCACAAGCAAAAGGCCCAGCATTTGGGCCAGCAACATCGTCTCGGGCATTGTCCCCCCAAACCGGTGTCAAACCGGATTTCGTTTAAACCTCAGCCAGTGGCGCAACCTGTTCCAGCGCCTGCAGCATCACCTCGGGCCCGGCCCCGGAATGTACTGCCCCCTCGGACAGTGCGCGTCGCCATGCCCGCGCACCGGGTCGTCCGGCGAATAGGCCCAGCATGTGACGCGTGATCTGGTGCAGTCGCCCACCGTCGGCAAGGTGTTTTTCGACATAAGGCACCATTTCATGGACAACTTCAAACGGGTCAGTGGCAAGTCCTGTTTGAAAGATCAGCGGGTCAGCATCGCAAAGAATGTCGGCGGGCTGATGATAGGCCGAACGTCCGATCATCACACCATCCAGCCCGGCGTCCAGATGCTCCCTCGCTTGTTTCAGCGAGGTGATACCGCCGTTGATCGAGACATGCAGATCAGGAAAAGCCGCTTTCATCCGATGCACCAGACCGTAGTCCAGCGGCGGAATATCGCGGTTTTCCTTTGGGCTGAGCCCTTGAAGCCAGGCCTTGCGCGCGTGGATCGTAACACGACCGCAGCCTGCCGCGCGGATTGCCTCCAGAAACGCAGGCAGCACTTCTTCGGCTTCCTGATCATCGACACCAAGGCGGCATTTGACGGTAACTTCGATATCGACAGCATCAATCATCGCCGCCACGCATTCGGCGACGCGAGAGGGGTCCTTCATCAACACCGCCCCAAACGTGCCCGACTGAACCCGATCGGAAGGGCAGCCGCAATTCAGGTTAACCTCATCATACCCGGCTTCCGCGCCCAAGCGCGCTGCTTGTGCCAATTCTTCAGGACCCGACCCGCCCAGTTGCAGGGCAACTGGGTGCTCCTGCGGGCTGTAGTCCAGCAAATGAAGTGCCCCACCCCGGACCAATGCCAGGGCCGTCACCATTTCCGTATAAAGCAGGGTTTGACGACTGAGCAACCGATGGAAAAACCGACAATGCCGGTCTGTCCAGTCCATCATGGGGGCCACGCTCAGACGCGCTGCTTTCTGTGCGTTTTTCGTCAAAGCGCTGGCTCCGTGTTCGTGCAAGCAAAGCGCCCCGAGATTTGGCCAGCCTGTCTTGCCGGTTCCGGAGCACTGGGGTTTCTGATTCGAGCGTGCCACGGTGTAGCATATTCGGTGAGAGCGAACAGCGACTTGAACGCGATGTGATCCGGTACCCGTCACGCTCAAGATTTTTACCCAAACTTTGCCCGAAAGCCGGCGATCAAACCACGGAAGGAAGATGCCCAGTTAGCGTACTGGGCTTTTTGTTGAGAGAGCTCGAAGTTGTCCGGCCCTCGACCTTCAGTCGCTATTTGCCGCGAATACGACGTTCCGGTCAGCACCCGCAGAGCTTGGATTTCACACCGATACCTGACGTTCACCTTTTGCCGAGCGACGTGCCCGAATGCTTAGTAAATATACCGTATCTGATCGGTCCAGTATCGCTCGACCCGGCGCAAAGACGTGGTGATATGTTCGATCCCGTCAAATTCCAGAACACCACGGCTCTGCAAGCCTTCGGCATGGCGCGAGAACAGCTCGGCCACGATGTCGCGAATCTCTCGGCCGCGTGGGGTCAGGCGCACCCGGACGGACCGCCGGTCAATCTCGCATCTCTGGTGATGCATGTAACCCATTTCGACCAGTTTCTTCAGGTTGTAGCTGACATTGCTGCCCTGATAGTAACCCCGGCTTTTCAATTCGCCCGCCGTCACCTCGTGATCGCCGATATTGAACAGAAGAAGCGCCTGCACCGCATTGATTTCCAGCACACCGACACGTTCGAATTCATCCTTGATGACATCCAGCAGCAACCGATGCAGCCGTTCGACAAGGGCCAGCGCCTCAAGATAGCTGGTCATGAACCCTTTGGTTCCCGGCGCGGAAACCTGCAATTCCATACTCATCCGACCCTCCGATTCAGTCGCGCAGTTTCTGACACGATGAACCGAATTCCCGAAAAATCGGTTAAGCGGGACTTTCCGTTACTTTTGAAAGGTCTGCGCGATATCCGCGATCAGGTCCGCAAAGTTTTCAGGAGGCCTGGCCTGCCCAGTCACCCATTGATAAAGGTCCTGATCGTTTTCGTGCAGCAGCGCATCGTAGGCATCCAGACCGACCGTATCCATGCCCGCAAGATTGCGGTCGGCATAGGCCGACAGGATCAGATCCATCTCTTTGATCCCCCGCCGCATCGAGCGCATTTTCATACGCTTGATCCGAACATCGCGTGTTTCCGTCACTGTTGAGGCTCCAACATCAGGCGGATCTTTTTCTCAAGACGCGCCGCGCGTTCGGCGCTGGCGCGCATTTCGCCGCGAATTGCGCGCAACTCGGCGGCGACGCCTGCCAACTCCAGGCTTTCGGCATCCTCCTCCAAGGGAGCGCCCATCCCCTCACCTTCTCCGGTCAGCAACCACATGATCGAGACATTCACCATGCCCGCCATAATCGACAGACGGTTCGCGCGCGGCTCGGACAGATCGTTCTCCCACGCGACAATGGTCGCCTTTTTTACACCCAGCCTGCGGGCCATCTCAGACTGTGACATCCCGGCCGCTTCTCGCGCGCCTGCCAGACGATCCCCAAACGTTGCTGCATCCGGTCCGAACCAGTCGTATTCTTCAGTCATCTGGGGCTCCAAATCTATTTTTCATAGCGCTTGATCGTCATTCGGGCGCACCCTATGACAGACAGACAAAACATACAAACCGAGGCCGCTCATGAGTTTCCTGTCTGCGACACTGTCACGCGTAAAACCTTCGCCCACAATCGCGATGACGGCAAAGGCGGCTGAAATGAAGGCCGCCGGACGCGACGTCATTGGCCTCAGCGCGGGCGAACCGGATTTCGACACCCCGCAGAACATCAAGGACGCGGCGGTCGCTGCCATTGCCGCCGGCAAGACCAAGTATACCGCCCCCGACGGTATCCCCGAACTCAAGCAGGCGGCCTGCGCCAAGATGAAGCGCGATCACGGGCTGGATTACACGCCGGCCCAGATTTCGGTCGGAACGGGCGGCAAGCAGACGCTGTACAACGCGCTGATGGCGACGATGAATCCGGGCGACGAAGTTGTCATCCCCGCACCATACTGGGTCAGCTACCCGGACATGGTGCTTTTGGCCGGGGGCACGCCGGTTGTGGTCGAAGCCAAACTCGAAAACAATTTCAAGCTGACCGCCGAACAGCTTGAGGCCGCGATCACGCCGAAGACAAAGTGGTTCATCTTCAACTCTCCATCGAACCCAACCGGGGCCGGATATAGCCGGGAAGAACTGAAGGCGTTGACCGATGTGCTGATGCGCCACCCGCATGTCTGGATCATGTCCGACGATATGTATGAGCACCTGGCTTATGACGGGTTCGAGTTCTGCACCCCTGCTGAGGTTGAGCCGGGACTGTATGACCGTACGCTCACCTGCAACGGCGTATCCAAAGCCTATGCCATGACCGGCTGGCGGATCGGTTACGCCGCGGGCCCGGTCGAGATCATTGCGGCCATGCGCAAAATCCAGTCGCAATCCACCTCGAACCCGTGTTCGGTCAGCCAATGGGCCGCGGTTGAGGCACTGAACGGCACCCAGGCGTTTCTGGCCCCCAACAATGAGACCTTCAAACGACGCCGCGATCTGGTCGTCGAGATGCTGAATGAAATCGACGGCATTTCCTGCCCCACGCCCGAAGGCGCGTTCTATGTGTACCCGTCCATCGCAGGTCTGATCGGAAAGACCAGCCCTGCAGGTACCCTGATTGACAGTGACGAAACCTTTGCCACCGCATTGCTGGAGGAAGCGGACGTCGCTGTTGTCTTTGGTGCGGCCTTTGGGCTTTCGCCGAATTTCCGGATCAGCTACGCGACTTCGGACGCGGCCCTGAAAGAGGCGTGTACCCGCATTCAACGGTTTTGCGCCGCACTGACCTGATCGGAGAAAAATCTTGTCGACAGACCTGCCGGAATACTATTTCCGCGTCCGCGAAAACGGAGCGGTTGTGTTCAAAATTGATACGGCAAATCGACATCGCCGGATCGAAATGGATCAGATCGCCGTTATCAACATCCGCAATGACGACGTCAGACCGCATGGACAGCACACGCTTTCCGATGCTGACAAGGCCGAAATCCAACGCTGGATGACAGAACGTAAAGCCCTGTTGGCGGAACGTGACATTGACGACATTCACCGCGCGGTCGACTACCTGAACCTGACGACACAGTGGGCCCAGTCCAAGGCCACGGAAGAACAGCTTGAAGATGTCAGCGATCGGTTGCTGATGGCGATGCACGACCTGCGGACTGTGCTTGTAAGGAAGAAGGCCGATCGCCTGAACAAAAACTGATCAGGCCGCCGGTCTTTCGACAGGCAACCCGACCTCACGCACGGACCTGAGCCAGAAACGGGCCATCAGCATCACCGCAGCGCAGGCCAGCCCAATGACAAGGCCAAGCCAAACTCCGATACCCTCCATACCCCGCATGAAGCCAAAGTAGTAAGAGGCTGGAATGCCGATCACCCAATAGCTGAGCGCGGCCATCACCATGGGGATCTTGGCGTCCTGCACACCGCGCAACAGGCCCAGCGCGATGACCTGAGCGCCATCAACCAGTTGGAACAGGGCCGCCATGGCCAGAAGCCCGGTGCCGATCGCCAGAATCTGCGGACGCTCGGGGTTGTCCGCTTCCATGAACAGCGAAATCAACGGTTCGGCGCAGGTCAGAAACAGGATGATCGTCAGCACTGACACAACCAGCGACATCCCGGTTACGGCAATCGCGCCTTTTTCCAGGTGCGCTCGATCCTTCCGGCCCAGCGCGTTGCCTGCCCTTATGGTGGCGGCGTTTGAAAGGCCCAAATGAACCATGAACGTTGCCGAGGCGAGGTTCAGCGCAATACCGTGCGCGGCCAGCGGAACCTGCCCGATCCATCCCATCATCAGGGCCGAAGTGGCAAACAGGGAAACCTCGGCCAGCATGGTCAGGCCGATAGGAACGCCCAACCGCAGAACACTGTGGAACATTTCCCAATCCGGCCGCCAGAAACGCTGAAACAGGCTGTGTTCAGGCAAAACGCGTACCGCATAGTAGATGACGCAAATCAACGAAACGATCTGCGTCACAACCGATGCGATGGCGGCCCCCATGACACCAAGTTCCGGAGCCCCCCAATTGCCAAAGATCAGCGCGTAGTTCGTCACCGCGTTCACCAGGGCAGCGGCAACGGTAATCCACAAGACGATCTGTGTACGCTCCAACGCAGCCAGATAAGACTTCAGCACCATGACCAATAGCGCCGGGATGATCCCCCACCCTGCGACACGCAAGTATTCCGAGGCTGTTTGAGCAACCTCCGGCTCCTGCTTCAGGGCGATCAGTATGGGATAGGACCACCAAAGCAGCGGCATGATCAGGGCCGAGTAAATCAGCGACAGCCACAACCCCATGCGGGTTGATCTTCGGATGCTGGTTTCGTTCTCCTCCGCCGCGGCCGTTGCGACCATGGGCATGACCGCCAAGCCGAACCCTGCGCCGAACAGGAACAGAACAAAGTAGTAGCTGCTGGCCAACGTCACCGCCGCCAGCGCTTCGACCCCGTACCATCCCAGCATGATGGTATCGGTCAGGCCGATCGCATACTGCGCAAGATGCCCGCCGATCAGGGGCAGGCCCAGAACGGCAATCGCGCGAAAATGGCCGGGATATGACATGACTTTGCTCATCGCAACAGCCATAGGCCCGGCCATCGTCAGGGACAAGAGCCGATCAGCGAATTTTCAAACTGAGACTCCGAATTCCCCAAAGGCCAGATTGTTCATAAACGCGCTTCGGGATGCAGCGACGTACCCAGCACGTGATCCGAACGATGTATGACGTGATGCGCCTGCCCGACGATCAGCGGATCGGGCTCGTCAACCAATTCGTGATCCTTGTCCGGGTAATCCAGCGTCGACAAGAAATGCCGCATACAGTTCAGCCGCGCGCGTTTCTTGTCATTCGATTTGACAATGGTCCAGGGCGCATCGGCAGTGTCGGTGTAAAAGAACATCGCCTCCTTCGCCTCGGTATAATCATCCCATTTGTCCAGACTGGCCTTGTCGATTGGCGACAGCTTCCACTGCTTCAGCGGATCGGTTTCGCGGCTCTTGAACCGCCGCTGCTGTTCGGGCTGCGTAACCGAGAACCAGTACTTATATAGCTGGATACCTGATCGCACCAGCATCCGTTCCAGTTCGGGCGTCTGCCGCATGAACTCAAGGTATTCGTTTGGCGAACAGAACCCCATCACGCGCTCGACACCTGCCCGGTTGTACCAGGACCGGTCGTAGAACACCATTTCACCGACCGTCGGCAGCTCCTGCACATAGCGCTGATAGTACCACTGCCCCTTCTCTTCCCACGTCGGCTTGTTCAGGGCCACCACGCGGGCCTGACGGGGGTTCAGATGCTCCATGAACCGCTTGATCGTGCCGCCTTTGCCCGCCGCGTCGCGCCCTTCAAACAGCAGAACAAACCGCTGGCCCGTCTCCTGCGCCCAAAGCTGCACCTTGAGCAATTCAGCCTGAAGCTTCGCCTTTTCCGCCTCGTAGGTTTTGCGCGCCATCTTGTGGCCGTAAGGGTACTTGCCGCTCTCGAAAGCGTGCCGGATTTTCTCGGCGCATGGCTGCGCGGCATCCTGAACTTCAGCCTGTACAGTATTGATCTGAGTGGGTTTCAAGTCGGTCTGGACGATTGCCGCCATGCATATGCTCCTGGGTTTCAATGTTTCCCGGAACGCCTAGCAGAAACTCGAAAAATTCGCTTTGATCGGCATCAAACTCTGACAGGCGCAACAGCCTGCCCACGCCCGCTTGCGCCCTTACCGATGGCCCCAATCGTCGGGATTGTCGGAGTTGTTTGGCGACAGTCCCAAAACATCCCCCTTGGTCGAACACCCCAATCCCAAAACTGTCCGGTTGGCATAGGAAAAATAGGAACAGACCTGATTGATCTCGAGGATCTCTCCGTCGTCCCACCCCGCATCTCGCAAAACGATCACATCGGCCTCGGTCAGTTCCGCCGGCGCTTCGGTCAGCTTGCGGGCATATCCCATCGCTGCCACCTGTGCTGCATCCAGCGGCGCCGTTTCCGGCTGTCGCGCCTCAATCGCTGCGCGTATGGCATCACCTCGCACAGTATCACCCAGCAACCGCTGCAACCCGTTGAAGTGATGTTCCACACAATAGCCGCACCGATTCAGCGAGCTGACCCAGACACCAAGAACCTCAAGGAACCATTTAGGAATCTGGTTGCCTGAATGGTGCAGCACGTTCTTGTAGATCGCCATGTGGCCTTCCATCGAATGCGGGCGCAGGCTGTGCGCCATCATGATGTTGTCCACGTTGTTGTCCGGGCCGGTCACTCGCTCATACAGCTTTCGCAACTTACCTTTCGCCTCGTCAAACGGAATGGTTTTGATCCAGCTCATTCGCAATCCTCTCTATGGGCCAAACGCCCTTGGCCGTGAACCCTCAGCGCTCTTTCGGGATATTGATGCCAAAGGAAAAGGCGGAACAAAAGTCCTGAAAACAGCAGACTAAGAAAAGCCCGGATCTGTCACGCTTGGATCTTGCGGCAAACAAAAGTCGTAGCCGACAACGGCATCGTCATTTCGCTTGGGCCAAAAGTGCGGTGCAGAGCAGACGCCATTTCCCTGGCAACGTCATCCGAAGAAACTCCGCCTCGGGATCTGATTTCATCAATCAATGGATTTCCGAAAACCAAAGCTTTCGCAAATGTCTCGGGCGCCTCAATGCGTTTGCTCAGTCGAATGGTCTCGTACCTGATGTCACCCCATCCTGCCTCGGCAAGGTCCGCCTTGACCAACTGTGGATCACCGTAGTGAAAGGGAACCTTATAAAACCCGGGCGGATCATCCGGAAAAAACTGTCGGGCCACTTCGTGAGCCATCTGCGAAAACGGGTTCTCGGACATTGCGCTCCACACGTTGAAAACGTAACGGCCGCCAGGTTTGATAACTCGGGCTGCCTCGCGGAACGAGGCAACTTTGTCGGGAAAGAACATCACTCCAAACTGGCAAACCATAAGATCGAAACGGGCTTCCTCAAAAGGTAGATCCATTGCATCCGCGACTGAGAACCGGAGATTATCGCCCTCTTCGAATTTCTTTTTTGCCACCTCCAGCATCGGCCCGTTCAGATCCGTCACCAGCAAACTGGCGTCCTTCGGTAATCTGTCGCGCAGCTTGCCACTGACAATTCCGGTGCCAGCCGCCAGTTCGATTACATTTGCCACGGCCTCTGCACAGCATTCGTCGACAAGCCGGTCTGCATAGTCGACAAAAATATTGGGCCCTAGCCCCTTGTCGTAATGCTCAGGAATCTCTCCAACAAAACCGGACGCGCTCGTGTTCATCAACCCACTCCTTTGCAATAAGGCCGTTGCTCGAACCCAGACTAGCAAATTACCGTCGATCAGGCGAAAACTCAGCCGCCAGCGCATCTATCCACAACACCTCGCGCCCCTCTTCCCCCCGCACACATCACCTGCCATAATGGGGCAAACCCAAAAACAAGAGCAGCACCCATGCCCGACGATCTGTTGACGCCCAGCGCCACCGCCGCCTATGACGCCTCCTCGATTGAGGTGCTTGAAGGGCTGGAACCGGTCCGCAAACGCCCCGGCATGTATATCGGCGGCACGGACGAACGCGCTTTGCACCACATGGTTGCCGAAATCCTCGACAACTCGATGGACGAGGCCGTTGCGGGCCACGCCAACCGGATCGAGGTCGAACTGCACTCGGATTACGCCTTGACCGTGCGCGACAATGGGCGCGGTATTCCGATCGATCCGCACCCAAAGTTCCCGGACAAATCGGCGCTGGAGGTCATTCTTTGCACCCTGCACGCTGGCGGTAAATTCTCGGGCAAGGCCTACCAGACCTCGGGCGGTCTGCACGGCGTGGGTGCGTCCGTTGTCAACGCTTTGTCGGATTCGATGGTCGTGCAGGTGGCGCGCGATAAGACGCTGTTCGAACAGCGGTTCTCGCGCGGTATCCCGCTGGGCCCTGTCGAGAAAATCGGTGCGGCCCCCAACCGGCGCGGCACCACCGTCACCTTCCACGCGGATGAGGAAATATTCGGCCATCACCGGTTCAAGCCGGCCCGCCTGTTCAAGTCGATCCGCTCCAAGGCTTACCTGTTCTCGGGCGTCGAAATCCGCTGGAAATCCGCCATAGACGATGGTGAAACCCCGACCGAGGCGTCCTTTCACTTTCCCGGCGGCCTGTCGGATTACCTCAAGGAGACGATGAACGGCTCCTCCACCTATGCCGAGCAGCCCTTCGCCGGAACGGTGGATTTCAATGAGAAATTCAGAACCCCCGGTAAGGTCGAATGGGCGATCAACTGGACACCGTCGCGCGACGGTTTCATCCAGTCCTATTGTAATACCGTTCCCACGCCCGAAGGCGGCACCCATGTTGCCGGGTTCTGGGCCGCGGTCCTTAAAGGGATCAAAGCCTATGGCGAGCTGATCAACAACAAGAAGGCCGGTCAGATCACCCGCGACGACCTGATCACCGGCGGTTGTGCGCTGGTGTCCTGTTTTATCAGTGAACCGGAATTTGTCGGCCAGACCAAAGACCGCCTTGCCACGGTTGAGGCGCAACGGCTGGTCGAAAACTCGGTCCGCGACCATTTCGACAACTGGCTGGCTGCGGACACGAAATCCGCCGGCGCCATTCTGGACTTCCTCATCCTGAGGGCCGAAGAACGCCTGCGCCGACGGGCCGAGAAGGAAACACAACGCAAGTCCGCCACTAAGAAACTTCGTCTTCCCGGCAAGCTGGTGGACTGCTCTAGTTCAACACGCGATGGCACCGAGTTATTCATCGTCGAAGGCGACTCGGCGGGCGGGTCCGCCAAAATGGGCCGCGACCGCAAGACACAGGCCCTGCTGCCCCTGCGCGGAAAGATCCTGAACGTGCTGGGCGCGGCCAGTTCCAAGCTGGGCACCAATGCCGAGATCAACGATCTGACCCAAGCACTGGGTGTGGGCCTTGGCACCAAGTTCAACGTCGACGACCTGCGCTATGACAAGGTCATCATCATGACCGACGCGGATGTGGACGGGGCGCATATCGCCTCGCTGCTGATGACATTCTTCTTCACCCAGATGCGCCCGATGATCGACGCGGGCCACTTGTACCTTGCCTGCCCGCCTTTGTATCGCCTGACGCAAGGAGCGAAACGCGTCTATTGCCTGGACGAGGCTGAGCGGGACGCGTGGCTTGAGAAAGGTCTGGGCGGCAAGGGCAAGATCGACGTTTCACGCTTCAAGGGTCTGGGCGAAATGGACGCCAAGGACCTGAAAGAGACCACGATGGACCCCGCGTCCCGCAAACTGATCCGCGTCACCATCGACGAGGACGAACCCGGCGAAACCGGAGACCTTGTCGAGCGCCTGATGGGCAAGAAACCCGAACTGCGGTTCCAGTATATTCAAGAGAACGCGCGGTTTGTGGAGGAGTTGGATGTTTGAGTAAAGCTACAGGCTTTTCCAAGCAAACTGCAACACTGCATGGCGTTCAATCTGCCCAATTGACTGCTGTCTCGGAAATTCGAGAGCAAATTCTCTCCTATTTTCGAGATACTCACATTGTGTCCCCAGCCGTAGGCACACTGTATCGGTTGATGACGTTTGCTAGCGAAAGAAGTCAAAGCATATCTTTTTTGACCAGTTGGGGGTACATCTGGGATGCCGAAATACTTCTACGCCCTTTCACAGAAACCTGCTCCAAGATTTGGTTTATTTGTTACACTCCAACTGCTGAACAGCCGGAATTGGTCGAAGAGTTTTGGACGGACCTTGAACACGTTCACGCACATCAACAAAGACATAAGGCTCAATTTGCTCAGAGTTTAGCGAACGAACACGGGACGCATCTCGATCAGCGTATTTTCGAAGCCCTCCGCGATGACACAATTTTCGAGTTTGGAGGCCAGAACAAGCAAAAACGAAAACAATTAAAGCAAAAATGGTCATTTTCCGAAATTATTGATTTCTTAGATAAGCGCAGCTTTGAAGGTTCCCCGACAATAGGTTTTCGCGCCTTGGCCCATATGTACGGGCTTCAAAGCCATTTGGTACATGGCGACAACAAAGCACTCGATTTAATGCTAGATGAACAACTGCGCGACCCGTCAGAAACAAAACTGAAACAGGATGCACAAGTCTGTCGGATAATGTCAGATCAACTACATTTTTGGATGTTTTGCCAAATGGCTCTATCAAGGCACTTCAGCAGGGAGATGAAGTTCTCGGAATTCCAACCTTTATTGGATGACTTTGAAAGCGAAGCCAAAGTCTTTAGGCAGGCATTCTCTGATTCACAGGAGCAATTCTATTCAAGTTATGAATAGAAAGGCTTCGAATTACAGTAGAAATCTGCGCCCGCCCATGGGGGCGGGTCGGGCGCGTGCTTGATGCTCTGCATAAAGCGTTGGTTGAGTAGTGCGGGACATCCCCACAGGCAACTCACAAACACTCCCCCTTGCCTAACCCGTTGACCCCGTTCACACTTGCGCACAATCCGTCATAGAAGAACGACATTTGAGGTTCCGAGCGTCCAAGACCCAATTTCAACCAACAAAAATTCGAACGGGAGGACGACATGAAATCATTAACCCTCGGGCTGGCCTTTGCCGTGCTGGCCAGCCAGGCAAACGCGCAGCAGGCTCTGCTCACCGCGTCACCGATTCCGGTCGGGGCAGAGTTACGGTTCTGCTACTATCAGGGCATGGCCTATTCACTGGATTCCTTCGTGGTGATCTCGGGCGACAACACCGTCACCACTACCTCAACATCGCGAGAGGAACATCTGCTCCGCTGTGTCAAACGGGATGATGGCACGATGAGCTGGCGGCCACAAAGCAGCTTTCAGACCAGCCGGTGATGCAATGGCGGGTCTGCTAGCCCACCTTTCCATCCAACCAATCGGCAATCTGCCCGGCGGGTTTTTCCCAGCCGGGTTCCATGAACAGAAAATGCGCGTGATCCTTTACGGGCATAAAGGTCGCGCGGTCTCCGTACAGTTCGACCAAAGCGCGGCAGGTGTCAGGGTTTACCGCCCGATCCTCGGTGCCGGATACGATCAGCACCGGGCAGTCGACCTTGTCGATGTCGACCTTCATCGCGTGGTGGTCGTCGAACATCCAAAAGAACATCTCGAACATCACCCGGCCGCTTTCGGCGCCCAACTGGTCAAACACCGCATGTTGTTGCGCCTCGGGCATCTTGTTCAGCGCGAAGGGGGCCATCAGGTCGAAATCGACGCGCATGGGCTGTTTCCAGAACGCCCCGCCCTCCATCAGCGCGCGGGGGATGGCCCGTTCGTCGTCGGTTTCGGGCAAGGTGCCCCACGCTGCGTTCGGGTTGATAAGGACGACGGCGCTGGCCAACCCGCGCGAGGCCACCTGCTGCGCCACCACGCCCGCAATCGCATGGCCAAGGAGAACCGGCTTGCTGTCCAGTCCTTTCACAAATTCCGCGATGTCGTCCGCATAATCCATCACACTGGTATCGGTCAGGCCCGGATCAGGCTCGGCCTTTGGATCTCCGCCATGATACCGCAATGCGGGGGTGTGCACGGTCCAGCCCCTGTCGCGGAAGAAACCCGCGTAATCCTGCATGCACCACGGCCCGGCAAAGGCCCCGTGGATCAGAACAATCTCTTTGGTCATGAAAACGCTCCCTCATCACTCCGACTCAATATGAGAGATCGGGGGCGCACTCAGCAAGATGGTCTTGGGGGGATTAAACGGCCAGCCCGATCAGTGCCACGCCAATGGCCATCAGGACCGCGGCCCCCAGCCGCCGCATCCAGTTGCCTTCTTTCAGGAAAATGAACCCGATCAGCGCCGCGAAGATGACGGAGGTTTCGCGCAGCGCCGAAACCGCGCCCAGCGGGGCAAAGTTCTTGGCGTAAAGCACCAACCCATAGGCCGTCATCGACACCAGGCCGCCCAACAGGCCAACAACCCACACGTTCATAGGATAATCCGCCAGTTTATTTCGCCTGCGGATGCCGACGAATCCGGCAATAAAAAGGTGCAGAAAAGCCCCCCAGGCCCAGTAGCTGAGCGTGTTTCCCGACAAGCGCACCCCGATCCCGTCGAACACCGAATAGATCGAGATACACACCCCTGTGCCTATCGCGAACAACAGGGTCGAGCGCCCGAGCCCCGAACGTAATGCCCTCCAGTTGCTGAGCTGGATACCAACCGCGATCAAAGCAATCCCGGCCCACGCCTGCAGGGGCAGCATTTCGCCCACCAACAGCATCGCCCACAGAGAGACCAGCGCCGGTACGATCCCGCGGGCGATGGGATAGACGACGCTCAGGTCACCGTGCTGATACGCCTTGCCCAGCATGAAATAGTACCCGAAATGCACAAAGGTCGAGATCAGGATGTAGGGGAAGCTCTCGGCACTGGGCATGGGCAGCATGACAACCATGATCGCCCCGGGAATAGCCTGCCCAAGAGCCACCAAGCCCATCGTCGTGGTTCGGTCGGCCGCAGATTTGACTATCGCGTTCCAAACTGCATGCAGCATTGCAGCCGCCAAAGTGATGGCGATGACAAACGGGGTCACGTCCGAACCTTTCGTGAAACAAAACCGGCCCGCAAAACGGGCCGGTGTCCTATTGTCACAAAGAGAGGTGGATCACAACGCGGTGTTGAAGAGGTTTGTGAGGTTCTCTTGGGTAAGTTCGACTGGGTTTCCGCCGCAGGAGGGGTCGATGAGGGCGCCCTGGACGAGGTCTGGGATAGCGGCTTCGGTGACGCCCAGTTCGGAGAGCTTGCGCGGGATGCCGAGGCTGTCGTTGAAGTCCTGCACAAAGGCACGGAAGCCGTCAAAGCCGCCATCGATGCCCAGGTAAGCCGCGGCCAACGCGAACCGGTCGGCGATGGCCGGGGCGTTGAAGTCCAGCACGGCGGGCATGCAGACCGCGTTGGTGGTGCCGTGGTGGGTGTTGAAGTGCGCGCCGACGGGGTGGCTCATGGCGTGGATCGCGCCCAGGCCCTTCTGGAAGGCGGTGGCGCCCATGGCGGCGGCGCTCATCATCTGGGCGCGGGCCTCGATGTCGGTGCCATCGGCATAGGCGCGCGGCAGGTAATCCTTGACCAGGCGCATCCCTTCCAAAGCGATGCCCTGGCTCATCGGATGGTAGTGCGGGCTGGAATAGGCCTCGACACAATGGGCAAAGGCATCCAGCCCGGTGCCTGCGGTGATGAACCTGGGCATGCCCACGGTCAGCTCCGGGTCACAGAGCACGACCGTTGGCAGCACTTTCGGGTGAAAGATGATCTTCTTGGCATGGGTTTCGGAGTTGGTGATGACGCTGGCGCGACCCACCTCCGATCCGGTGCCCGCGGTCGTCGGCACGGCGATGATCGGCGCGATGGCATCTGCGTCGGCGCGGGTCCACCAGTCGCCAATGTCTTCAAAATCCCAGACTGGCCGCGTCTGACCCGCCATGAAGGCCACCATCTTGCCCAGATCCAGACCCGAGCCGCCGCCAAACGCGATCACCCCGTCATGGCCACCCGCTTTATAGGCCGCGACACCGGCCTCAAGGTTCTTCTCATTCGGGTTCGGGTCCACGTCGTTGAACAGGCCGCGCCCCAGACCGGCGGCCTCCATGATATCCAGCGTTGCCTTGGTGATCGGCAGATCGGCCAGCCCCTTGTCGGTGACCAGCAGCGGGCGTTTCATCCCGGCGGCTGCGCAGGCCTCGGGCAGTTCCCGGATTCGGCCTGCGCCGAATTTGACCGCGGTCGGATAAGACCAGTTTCCTTGAAGGTTCATGTCCTGTTTTCTCTCAATGTTCGGGCCCGTCCCGCAGAGGGGGAGAACGGGACGAGCGGGTATCCTCAGCCAGTCACCTTTTTCAGGTGATACGACTTTGGACGGGTCAGGTTGTGATAGCCGATCACGGACAGTCCGCCGCCACGACCGGTATTCTTGCAGCCGGTCCAGCACAGGCCCGGGTCCAGATAGTCGGCCCGGTTCATGAACACGGTGCCGGTCTCGATCCGGTCCCCGACCCGCGCGGCGCGGTCCACATCGCGGGTCCAGAGCGACGCGGTCAGGCCAAATTCGCTGTCATTCATCAGCGCGATGGCTTCTTCGTCCGAGGACACTTTCATTATGCCAACGACGGGGCCAAAGCTTTCGTCCCGCATCACCCGCATGTCATGGGTGACGCCTGTAAGAATCTGCGGCGTCAGATAAGCACCGCCATCATCCTCAGGGAAGGTGTCGATATGGGCCACCGCGCCAGCCGCAACCGCCTCGGCAATCTGCGCCCGCACCTCGTCGGCAAAGCGCACATTCGCCATCGGACCAATTGTCGTCCCGGTATCCAGCGGGTTGCCCAGCTTATAACCTTTCACAACCTCAACCGCCTTGGCAACGAAGTCATCATACAGGCTATCATGGACGTAAATCCGCTCAATCCCGCAGCAGCACTGGCCCGAATTGAACATCGCCCCGTCGATCAGCGTATCAACTGCCGCGTCCAGATCGGCATCCTCCATGACATAGCCCGGATCCTTGCCGCCCAGTTCCGTGCCGACACCGGTGAATGTCCCTGCCGCCGCGCGTTCCATCGCCCGACCGCCCCCGACCGAGCCGGTGAAGTTCACGAAGTCGAACGCATTGCCAGCGATCAGATCATTGGTCACGTCATGGCTCAGAAAAACATTCTGGAACACATCCTCGGGCACACCTGCCGAATGGAAGGCCTGCGCCATACGCTCCCCCACCAGCAGGGTCTGCGTGGCATGTTTCAGGATCACAGTGTTGCCCGCGATCAGCGCCGGTGCCACCGTGTTGATTGCGGTCATGTAGGGGTAGTTCCACGGCGCCACCACAAACACGACCCCGTGCGGGATGCGCTTGATATAGCGCCTGAACGTCTCATCCTCGCCCACCGCGATATCGGCCAGAGAGGTTGCGGCAATCTCGGCCATGTAACTGGCGCGCTCATTGAAGCCGCCGAACTCACCGCCATAGCGCACCGGGCGACCCATCATATGGGCCAATTCCGGCACGATCTCGTCATTCATCGCGCCAACGGCGGCTACGCCCGCCATTACAAGATCAATCCGCTCCTGCAACGGCCGCGCCGCCCAGCCCGCCTGCGCCGCGCGGGCCTTTGCGGCCAGCTCAAACGCAGCTTCGCGCGACAGCACTTCCCGCTCGGCAAAAACCGATCCATCGACCGGAGAGATACACTTCAGTGTCTGGGCCATCCCAACCTCTTGACTGTTCGCAGGGCGCGCCCTGCTTCATCTTTTTCCAAATACTCTCGCCGAAGGCACCCGGGCGCGCAGCGCCCGCTCTCCCCTAGCCTACGCCCGCTCGAAGCCCCGGGCCACTTCCCAATCCGTCACCACGCGCTCGAATTCCTCAATCTCGACCTCGGCCGCGCGGGTATAGTGATCCACCACATCATCCCCCATAGCTCCGCGCAACATCGCCGAGCCATGCAGCGCGTTGCGCGCATCCTTCAAAGTGCCGGGGATCATGCCCGTGTCGCCCTGATAGACATCGCCCCTTGCAGGCGGTTGTAGCTCCAGCCCCTCTTCGATACCCGCAATCCCGGCCGCCAACATTCCGGCCATCGCCAGATAGGGGTTCATGTCCGACCCAGGGATCCGGCACTCCACCCGAACCGCCTTGGTGCCATCCCCGCACAGGCGGAACCCGGCGGTGCGGTTGTCAACCGACCAGATGATCCGCGTCGGCGCAAAGGTGCCCTTCATGAACCGCTTGTAGCTGTTGATGTAAGGCGCCATGAAGTATGTGTAATCGGCAGCGTATTTCAGCAGACCGGCCATGTAGCTTTTCATCAGCGCCGACATGCCCAGCTCATCTTCCGCGTCATAGAAGGCAGGCTTGCCATCGGCCCAAAGCGACTGGTGCACGTGGGACGAACTGCCCACCTTGTCGTGATGCCATTTCGGCAGAAACGTCGCCGCATGGCCATGCTGCCAGGCGATCTCTTTCACCGCGTTCTTGGCAATCGAGTGATATTCAGCCGTATCCATCGCCGGCGCGTATTTGATGTTCAGCTCTTCTTGCCCGGTCTCGGCCTCACCCTTCGAGTTTTCGACCGGAATGCCGGCATTCCAAAGATGGTTGCGGATCGGCCGCATCACATGCTCTTCCTTGGTGGTCTGCAGGATGTGATAATCCTCGTTATAGCCCGAGATCGGTTGCAGATCGCGGAACCCCTCCTTGCGGATCGCATCAAAGCTCTTTTCGAACAGGAAAAACTCCAGCTCGGTGGCGCACATCGCCTCATAGCCCATCGCCTTCAGGCGGTTCACCTGCTTCTTCAGGATCGAACGCGGCGCATGCGGCACCTCTTCATGCGTGTGATGATCCAGCACATCACACATCACCATCACCGTCCCCTCAAGCCACGGCACCGGCCGCAGCGTGTCCAGATCCGGCTTCATGACGTAGTCGCCGTATCCCCGCTCCCAGCTGGTCGAGGCATACCCGTCCGGCGTCCCCATCTCGAGGTCCGTTGCCAGCAGATAGTTGCAGCAATGCGTCTCTTCCCACGCACCCGCAACAAAATGACCCCCATGAAACCGCTTCCCCATCAAACGGCCCTGCATGTCAACAAAACAAACCAAGACTGTATCAATGTCACCGGATGCGACCTGGGATTTCAGGGTTTCGAATGTCAAAGTTGCGGTCATGAAACAAACCTCTAGCTGCTGACGGGGGCACCAAACGCGGTGCCCCCGAGTTTGGTATCAATCGAAGGTATAGGGAGCACCGGCCTGGTTGATGACCGAGTTGTACTCGCGGAAGATGCCAACAATCTTCTGGTGAATCTCGCCTTCCTGCGCGACCTCATCCCAGAATTCGATAGCTGCGTTTTCAACCTCTTTCCATTCCGAGGCCGGAACTTGCCGCAGTTCCAGCTTGTCGCCGTTGGCACGCAACGCCGCTTCGCCACCCCAGTACCACTGGTTGCGATAGGTGTGGCCCGCCTCGATCCCGGCCATGACAACCGATTTCAGGTGATCGGGCAGTTCGGCCCAGCGTTCCTGATTTGCGAACCACGAACCGATCCAGGCACCCGAGATGTTGTTGGTCAGGAAGTAGTCGGTCACATCGGCCCAGCCCACGGTGTAATCTTCGGTGATGCCCGACCATGCCATACCGTCCAGCTCTCCGGTCTGAACCGCCACTTCGGCATCCTCGTAAGGAATGTTCACCGGCACGACGCCAAACTTGGCCAGGAAGCGACCCGCCGTCGGGAAGGTGTACAGCTTCAGCCCGTCCAGATCGCCGAGCGTCTTGATTTCCTTCTTGGTGTTGAAGTTGCACGGGTCCTGACCCGCAGCAGACAACCACGCCACACCGACCTTTTCGTATTCTGACTGCCAGATATCGGCCAGACCGTACTGATTGAACAGCACGGGCACATCAAGGATATGTTTGGTCGCAAAGGGGAAGTAGCCGCCGAACTGGCGCAGCGGCGTCGGCGACGCCATCGAGTCGTCGTCTGAATGCACCCCGTCGATGGTACCGCGCTGCAGCGCCTGGAACAGTTCGCCGGTGGGAACGATCTGATCGGCAAAATACAGCTCGATCTCAAGTTCGCCATTTGCGTTGGCGTTGATGTAGTCGATGGCAGGCTTGGTCACGTGCTCGCCCAATGCGCTGCCGGCGTAGGTCTGGAACCGCCACTTGATGGCCGACTGTGCTTTGACGATTGCAGGGCTTGCCAGAGTGGCCGCCCCGGCCAGCCCCGCCGACCTTAGAAATCTGCGTCTTGTTGTCATTATCCTTCTCCTCTGTTTAGTCGAACTGAGTTTCGCCCCTTTGCGGGGTCTTCTGACTTATTTTCCATAGACATAATTCGGCAGCCAAAGCGCGATTTCTGGGAAGATGATGATCGTGGCCAAGGCGCAGGCCATCACCAGAACAAAAGGAATGATCGAGCCGTAGATGTCGCGCAACGAAATTTCGGGCGGGGCCATCGCCCGCATCAGGAACAGGTTATAGCCAAACGGCGGCGTCATATACGCGATCTGCGTGGTGATGGTGTAGAGAACGCCGTACCAGATCAGGTCAAAGCCCAGTTCTCCGACCAGCGGCACATATAGCGGGGCCACGATCACCAGCATCGCGGTGTCGTCCAGAAACGTGCCCATCAGGATAAAGCTGAGCTGCATCAGGACAAGGATCATCCAAGGGGACAGTCCCAGCTTTTCGGTGAACAGGCTTTCGATGGCCTTGACCGCGCCCAGCCCGTCGAACACGGCACCAAATGCCAATGCCGCCAGAATGATCCACATGAACATGCAGGATATTCCCAGCGTATGCCGCATCGAGTTTTCAAACACTTCGCGGGTCAGGCGCCCTTTCAGCGCTGCTGCCAGCAGCGCCGTGATCGCACCAATGGCCGAAGATTCAACCAGCGAAGTCCAGCCGTTCACGAAGGGGACCATCATCACCATGAAAATCCCGACCGGCAGTAATCCGGCCTGCAGAAGGCGCAGCTTCTCTCTCAGTGGGATATCGCGTTCTTCGGCTGGCAGAACCGGGCCCAGCGACGGGGTGATCCGGCACCGGATGATGATATAGATGATGAACATGGCGGCCATCATCAGGCCAGGAAGAACCCCGGCCAGCCAAAGCTGACCAACCGGCTGACGGGCGATCATGGCATAGAGAACCAGAACCACAGATGGCGGCACCAGAATTCCTAATGATGACCCTGCCTGGATCACCCCGGTGACCATGCGTTTGTCGTAGTTCCGCCGCAGCAGTTCCGGCAGAGCAATCGTGGCCCCGATGGCCATGCCCGCTACGGACAGCCCGTTCATCGCCGAAATCAGCACCATCAGCCCGATGGTTCCGACCGCCAGCCCGCCCGACAGTCCGCCCATCCAGACATGGAACATCTTGTACAGATCATCCGCGATCCGGCTTTCGGACAGGATGTATCCCATAAAAATGAACATCGGCAGCGTCAGCAGCGGATACCACTTCATAACCTTGATCGCAGCCGCGAACCCAAGATCATAACCGCCGCGATCCCCCCACAGGAACAAGGCCGACACCACCGCGACAAAGCCGATCGCACCAAACACCCGCTGACCTGTCAGCAGCATCAACATCATTGATGCGAACATCAGCAAGGCAATCATCTCGTAGGACATCAGATTACCTCTCGGGGGATGTCGTGGCCGCAAAGGCGCAGGATGTCTTTGAAGAACTCGGAAATGGCCTGCAAAAGCATCAGGAAGATGCCGACTACCATGATCAGTTTGACCGGCCACAGATACGGCCGCCAGATGGTTGCGCTGCGCTCTCCTCCGTATTGGAACGAGTACATCAGGCTGTCCCAGCCGCCCCACAACAGGATGATCAGATAGACAATAAGGAACATGACGGTAAATGCGTCAGTCCACGCCTTGCGCCGATGGGACCATTCTCCGTACAGCAGATCCATCCGCACATTCGACCCCATCTGGATCGAGTACGGCCCGCCAAGCATGTAGTAGGCAACCATCGCGAACTGTGCCATTTCCAGTGTCCAGAGCGACGGAACAAAAAAGGTTTTCGAGATTGAAGACCACAGCAGGATCGCCATCATGGCGAACAGCCCCCACATCATCACGCGGCCAACCCTGTGATTGACCGCGTCGATGACCCGCACATATATCTCCATCGCCCGGATCACATTTCCGTCCTTTCCCCGAAATCGTTCAACGTGCGGCTGATCCATGGCACAAGACACGCCGCCATCGCCTTTTGCTGATCTTCCGTTCGGATCAGATCATTCCGGATCTCGATCATCACATTCAAAAGCCCATTGGGCTTCGCCTGCGCATCCAGCGTATGCGCTACGCCGTCCGCGGCCGAGTATGGCTCGTTCAGGCGGGTTTCAAACTTCAGATCAACAGGTGCAGACGCCATCATCGCCAGGGCAAACCGGTCATCTTCGCCATGCAGCAACCCCAGCTCTACCGATCGGGGCTTGCCATGATAGACCGGCGTGAAACTGTGGACCGTCACCATCAGCCGCAATGTCTTGCGATGCGATTGAATCTGATCGGACAAGCCGGTGCAAAAGGGCCTGTAAACACTGTCGATTCTGTCCTGCCGCTGCTGCGGGGTCAGATCGGCGTTGGCAGGGATTCGGATATCTTCGCTTTTCACCACCATTGCCCCGATCGCTTCGGGTGGGCGGTTGCAATCATAGACAAGCCGGGACACCCCTCCATGAACCAATACCGCAGACAGGTCCGCCGCGATCAGCCGGGCTACCGCCAACGCCCCCGGATCCCACGCGATGTGGCTTTCCAGTGCCGTAGCGGGCAACCCCAGATATCCCAGCGCTTCGGGAACACGGTTCGACGCATGCTCGCACACCACAACCACGGCGGGAGCATCGTTTTTCGCTTCGATATGAACGACCGGTCCGTAGTCCAATGTGCAATCCCGTGATTCCAGAAAGCGCCCCAGATTGGGCGTGTGGAAAAAATTCCACATCGGACATTCACCTGTCAATATTTTTCCTGTACAAATTTCTCCAACCTTGATTGCAGTGAAAAAATATTCACATCACAGTTGACGTCATCAAACAGGAGGGTCCAACCGTGCGGGTAACGGACAGGCTGCTGACACACCGGGACAAGCTGACCCCATCCGAAAGGCAACTGGTCAGCGTGTTGCTGGATGACTATCCGATGGCCGGTTTGGGCAGCATAACAGAACTGGCCAGCACGGCGGGGGTTTCCACCACGACAGTCGCGCGCATGTTGCAGAAAACTGGGTTTGACGGCTACCCGCAGTTTCAGGCGGCGCTGCGCCACGAGGTTAAAGAGATGATCTCGGGCCCCGAGGCCAAGCGCGATCTCTGGCAGAACGATCTGCCCGAGGAACACATCCTGAATCGCTACTCCGGGCGAACGCTGGAAAACCAGAAACGCACGATCGACGAAGTGGATCCGGCGGAATTTGACAGTTTCTGCAGGTTGCTGTGCGACCCGGACCGGCGCATTTTCCTGACTGGAGGAAGAATAACCGGCACTCTGGCGCAGTATCTCTACCTGCACCTGCAAATGATCCGGCCGGATGTCAGATTGTTGCCTGTAGCCGCCTCATGGACACATGACCTGCTGGACGTGCGCAAAGGGGATGTTCTGATCGCCCTGGATGTCCGGCGGTATGAAAACTCGACCTTGCTGATCGGGCAGCTCTGCCATGAGCGTGAGGCGGAAATTGTGCTGTTCACTGACCAATGGCGCTCACCTATTCACAGGCTGGCCAAGCACACGTTCAGCGCACGCATTTCGGTACCGTCAGCTTGGGACTCGATGGCCGCCATTCTGGTTTTGATGGAGTGCGCCATTGCCGAAGTACAGGAACGTCTGTGGGATTCGGTGAAAGCGCGGACCGACGAGCTGGAACAGGCCTTCGACCGCACGAAACTCTTTCGGAAATTCGGGCAGAGTTCAGGGTCTTAACATCTGCCGAATGGCGACCCATCCCAATCGGTACAACTGCCCGTGAACACTGTTGCCAGCCGGACGGCAGTCCGTACACTTTGAACCCATGACGTTCATTACAGAAAACCAGCTGCCACTGCTGATCCTCTTCTTTCTGGTGGGTTCGGTCGGAACGGCATTTTTGTTTCGCAAGCCGGCCGGGCACCGGGCCTGGAAACTTGCCGACTTGGTCTGGGTCGTGCTGGGCGGCATCGGCGCGCTGGTGGCGGTGCTGGCGGGCCTTTATACCTCGGACAGTTCGCGGCTGGACCGGCAGATCGACGTGGCCTATGCAGCAACGCTGGCATTTGATCGCGATGCGGCGCGGTTCCGGTTGCGGTTCTGCGACCCGGCCTATGACCCGGATACAGCAGTTTTGTGCGACAAGGTCGAGTTCCTGTCGGCTTCAACCGCCAGCAATGCCGACCTGCCGCTGTTCATAGCCGTCACGAACGAGGTTGCGCCGCTACAAGGTCTGCATTTTCTGTTCGGAACCGGGGCCAAGGACGACATGGACGAAATGCGCCACATGGCCGCCACGGCCGACGCTTTCAACATCGACCAGTTTCTTGTCTTCACCTCGTTGGATGAAAAAACCCAGACCGCAATCGACAACATGCGTCGCAAAGTGCCTGCAATCGCAGGGGACTATCTTATTCTGGCGCAAAGCTATGATGACCTGATCGAACAGGTCGGCAAGCTGAAGGATGAATGGGAATACCTGCAGGCCAACGCGCATATTCTGGTTCTGCAGATCGTCGCTCTGTGCCTGGTCAGTTTCGCCGCTCCGTTCCGGCTGGGCAAATCGCTGGTCGAACTGCGCACCGCATTCAACGCCGATACTGCTGTGCCAGTTGTTCCGGATCGGCCCCCAGAAAATAGCGAAACACCAGCCACAGGTTCCGCCCTCCCCGACGCAGCCAGCCCAAACGCTCATAGCGCTCCGCGCTCGTAACGGCACGCACGGGCAGGATGCGCACGCGCGGCAGCGCCCGGACCAGCGCGACATCCTCCATCAAAGGCTGCTCCTTGTAGCCGCCAGCAGCAAGATAGGTTTTGCGCGGCACCAGCAACCCCTGATCGCCATAGGGTAAGCCAAACAGGCGGCTGCGCAGATTGGCCCAGCCGGCGACCCATCGGGGGGCAATCCCCCTGGCCTGAAACTGCAATAGAAACGCTGCCGGTGCACCGGTTTCCAGATGTGAGGCCACCGCGTCGCTCCACCCACTTTGCAGGGCAGTGTCCGCGTGCAAAACCATCAACCACTCAGCCGAAGCCGTTTGGCATCCGCGCCGCAATTGTCCACCGCGCGAAGGCGGGCCTTCTACGATCCTGGCCCCGGCCTCCTCCGCGATGACCAATGTCTCATCCGTTGACCCTCCATCGGTAATCACTAACTCGCGGATAAGACCCACCTGCACCCCTTCCATCAGCGATTGCAAGGTTCCGGGCAACGAGCCAGAGGCGTTCAGGGTCGGGATCACGATGCTGATTGGCGCGGGCACGTCCGTTAACCTCTGGTCATGGTCACGGAAACTCCTATATCACGGAGCCCAAGGAAATGACGAGGACCACCCCATGCCCAATCGCCGCATTCTGCGCCTTTCCGGTAAGGACACTGACAGCTTTTTGCAGGGGCTGGTCACGAATGACGTCAACAAGCTGGCCCACGGCCTCGTCTACGCTGCATTGCTGACGCCGCAGGGCAAATACCTGGCCGATTTCTTTCTTAAACGGGACGGGGATGCCATTTTGCTGGACGTTGCCGAAGAATTGGCGGACGGGGTGGCCAAACGGCTGGGCATGTACAAACTGCGCGCCGATGTGACCATCGAAAACAGTGATTTGAACGTACAACGCGGAACCGGGCCTGCACCCGAAGGCGCCCTGCCCGACCCGCGCCATCCCGAACTGGGCTGGCGTGCCTATACATCGGCGGCGGACGGCGATGATGGCACCGACTGGGACGCGATAAGGGTACGGCGCTGCATTCCGGAAACCGGGGTCGAACTGACACCCGACACCTTTATCCTTGAAGCCGGGTTCGAAGCGCTGAACGGCGTGGATTTCAAGAAAGGCTGCTATGTTGGGCAGGAAGTCACGGCCCGCATGAAGCACAAGACCGAACTGCGCAAGGGTCTGCGCGGGGTGAGCGTTGATGGCATTGCGGCGGTCGGAACCCCGATTACCTCGGGCGGAAAACCTGCCGGGACCCTTTTCACCCAGTCCAATGGCCTTGGGATCGCCTACCTGCGCCTGGACCGCGTCGGGGACGACATGACAGCCGAAGACGCGAAGGTTACATTGGCCCCTTAACATGTTGCCAAAGCGGCACGACTGCGCCCAGGAACTCTGCCCTGCCCTTTGAACATGGCCACCCGCGCTGTCACACTGGTTTGAGTTCAGCAAACCGGATGCTTCAATGTTTCAGCTATACAGAGCGATCTGGCGTGCCAGCGCCGGGCGGCAGATCTTCCTAATCGTTTTGTCCATTGCAATCGCAGGTCTGGCGGCCGTTCCGCTGGAATTTCAGCGCGATATCATCAACCACCTCACCTCGGACGATGTCACGACGGAAAAGCTGATTTATCTGGGCACGGGAATGATGTCCGTCATTCTGCTCAGCCTCGCGCTGAAATGGCTTTTGGGGTTTCGCGCCGGAACACTGGGCGAGGACATGATCCGCATGATCCGCCAGCGATTGCTGGTGCGGGCCTCGGATGTAAAGGCGTCAGGCGAGGCTGTTCGCAAGGGAACCATGACCACCGCCATTTCGGCCGAAGCCGAAGAATTGGGTAAGTTTGCGGGCGGCGCATTTTCAGACCCCGTGGTTCAGATCGGAACCCTGATCAGCGTGATCGGCTATATCTCTTCGACCCAACCGGGTCTGGGCATGATCGCCTTTTCGATGATCGTCCCGCAAATCATCATCGTGCTGATCTCGCAGCGTAAGGTGAACGTCTTGGTCGCCGAGCGTGTTCATATCCTGCGGGGCGCAACCGACAAGCTGACCATCGAGGAGATCGACGCAGTCTCGAAAGAGGTCGACGCCTTGTTCGATGATATTTATGAGACCCGGCGAAAAATGTTCCTCTGGAAGCTGTCCGCCAAGTTTCTGCTTAGCGTAATCAATGGGGCCGGAACTGTCGGCGTGCTGATGCTGGGCGGCTATCTGGTGCTGAACGGCAAAACGGATGTCGGGACGGTCGTCGCAGCCACGAGCGGGCTTGGCCGAATTCAGGGCCCCACCGCGTTCCTGATCGCGTTCTACCGGCAGGTCAGCGCAAACCGCATAAAATACGAACTCATGCTCGAGCTTTTCGGCCCACACCCCGAGCGCTATCGGCAGATCGAAAGAAGTAGGTAAGAAAAACCGCGCGGCACGGAACCGCGCGGTTTTTCACTTTTCGAACAAGGGGCGCGTTATGCGCGCTCGGAATATTCCATGGTTTCGGTGTTCACGACGATCATTTCGTCCTGCCCGATGAAGGGCGGCACCATGACCTTGACACCGTTGTCCAGAATGGCCGGCTTGAACGAATTCGCGGCGGTCTGGCCTTTGACGACCGGCTCGGTCTCGACAATTTTGCAGGTCACTTTTTGCGGCAGCGTGGCGTTCAATGCTTCGCTTTCATAAAATTCGACAACAATTGTCATGCCGTCCTGCAGA
Source organism: Ruegeria sp. CG4 (assembly GCF_056537185.1). Taxonomy (NCBI): domain Bacteria; kingdom Pseudomonadati; phylum Pseudomonadota; class Alphaproteobacteria; order Rhodobacterales; family Roseobacteraceae; genus Ruegeria; species Ruegeria sp. CG4. Next base: position 962,460 of record NZ_JBQFRB010000001.1, read on the forward strand.
AACGGGCGGCGCTCGCCCAGCAGATCGGCAGGCAGTTCGATCTGCTCATAGGTTTCGGAATCCATGAACACCAGCATGCCATCGGATTCGTACAGGAACTGCTGATCTTTCTGCTCGAGGCGGACGCGTTCGACCTTGTCCGCCGAGCGGAATCGCTCGTTCAACTTCGAGCCGTTGCGCAGGTTACGCAGTTCGACTTGGGCAAAAGCACCACCTTTACCGGGCTTTACGTGGTCAACTTTGACCGCGGCCCATAGCCCTTCGTTATGCTCAAGCACATTGCCGGGGCGAATTTCGTTCCCATTTATCTTGGGCATTACATAAATCCTTCACAAACGGTTGATGCGTCAGTTCCCGTCCCTATATCTGGCGTGACCACACCTGACAAGACAACGACACCTAGTGCTGCACTTGCAGCAAGCCATGCACATGACGCAACGCAACTATGCATTTTAAGTGTATCCGAATCGCACCTAATAGGTCATAAGAGCCGCCACGCCGAAAATGCAAGAGCAAGAACAACAAGGATTGACGAGATGAGAGATTTCGTTGACGGCACTGCCTTTAACAACGAGCAAGGCAATCGTGCTCGCAAACTTTTTGCAGCCGTCGTTTTGGCTGCTTTGGACGATGCAATTGCCGATGACAAGAAATACGGCAACGGCCCGGAACAAATCGCCCGCTGGGCCCGTTCGCGCGATGGTCGCGAGGTGCTTTCCTGCGCGGGTATCGACCCCAACGAGCGGGTCGTCAGCGGACTGATGGAGTTCGTTGGCCGTGGCGTACGCACTTCGGTCGCGCTGTCGCGTGAAGAAAGCGAGCGTCGCAACGCCGCACAGCAAGCTGAAGCCGCCTGATCAACGGCGTCTTCCGGTGAAAAAACGCGCCCCCAACTACGGGCGCGTTTTTCTTTTGAACGCTTCAGAAGAACAAAAGCCACTGGCGCGCGACCCAGATCTCGGCTGCCAGCATTGCCGCAAAGAACAGCTTGGCTGAAACCGACAAACCTCTTTGCCACAACAGCAGGTATGAACCTGCACAGACCGCGACGGAGACAGGCGCGACCCATAGGGCGTGATGCGTGCTGTCCCAATAGCTGACCGGGCTATCAAACACCCAGTCGGTCAGGGGCCAGAGGTGCGGGCGACCATCCCCTGCGTGCAGCAGGAAATCCATCGTCACATGTAATAGCGCGGCCAGGGTGGCTACGATCAGTAAGCGCCAACCGCGCCAGATACCGATCAGCAACATCGCCGCCCACAGAAAAAAGGAATTGTCGATGGCAAAGACCGTTTGCCATGATTTCGAGTAGTAGAGTTGGCCGAAAACCACCTGTTCAGGAATGCCCAGAACAAACAGCGACACGCCAGCCATAAGATAGAGCGACAAATCCGGCAGCAGAGACCCCAGCAAAGCCGCCGACAAGGTTCGGCCCCGGGGTGGTCGCGCAACTGCGGCCGCACCGATCAAAAGATGCGCGGGCGTGTTCATCCGGGCTTTCCCTTTGGCCTCAAATCAGGTCATCTGCGCCTCAACGTATAGGAGACGCCCATGGTTCGCGCCATCATGATTCAGGGAACCGGCAGTAATGTTGGCAAGTCGGTTCTGGTCGCCGGTCTGGCGCGGGCCTTCACAAAGCGCGGGCTGAAGGTTGCTCCATTCAAGCCGCAGAACATGTCAAACAATGCGGCCGTGACCGAGAACGGCGGCGAGATCGGGCGCGCTCAGGCGTTGCAGGCCATGGCTGCGAGGCGACCGACGCATACGGATATGAACCCGATCCTGCTGAAGCCGGAAACGGATACCGGGGCGCAAATTATCGTGCAGGGCAAACGCGCGGGAACGATGAAGGCTGGCGACTATCGCAAGGATAAATCCAAACTGCTGGGCGCCGCGCTGCAAAGCTTTGACCGGTTATGCAGCGACGCCGATCTGGTGCTTATCGAAGGTGCGGGCAGCCCGGCCGAAACCAATCTGAGAAAGGGCGACATTGCCAACATGGGGTTTGCCTGCGCAACAGGGGTGCCGGTGGTGCTGGTCGGCGACATCCATCGCGGTGGCGTGATCGCCCAGATCGTCGGAACGCAGGCCGTTCTGGAAGATCGCGATCTTGCAATGATCAAAGGGTTCGCCGTCAACCGGTTCAAGGGCGATGTTTCACTGTTCGATGAAGGGCGCGATGACATTGCCGCCCGGACCGGCTGGCCCTGTCTGGGCGTGGTTCCGTGGTTTCACGACGCCTGGAAACTGCCTGCTGAAGACATGATGGACATCCGCTCTCATGGTGGCGGGGCGTGCAAGGTAGTTGTCCCGCAACTGGAGCGCATGGCGAATTTTGACGATCTCGATCCATTGTCGGCCGAACCCGGCGTGACGGTCGAGATCGTCCCCGCCGGGCGGGCCCTGCCCGGTGATGCCGATCTTGTGTTGCTGCCCGGCAGCAAGTCCACCATCGGCGACCTGGCCTATTTCCGGGCACAGGGTTGGGATGTGGACCTTATGGCGCATGTCCGTCGCGGCGGCCATGTTCTGGGCCTGTGCGGCGGCTATCAGATGCTGGGCAAAACCATTTCTGACCCGGACGGCGTCGATGGTCGTCCGGGCAAAGTCGACGGTTTGGGCCTGCTGGACGTCGCAACCGTCATGGCCGGGGACAAGCACGTCAGACTGCGCACTGCAAAGGCACTGACGGGCGGAGAGACCGTCACCGGCTACGAGATACATATGGGACGCACCGACGGGGCCGATTGCGACCATGCCTGGCTGGAGATTGACGGCCGCCCGGAAGGCGCTGCCAGTCGAAATGGCCGTATCCGTGGCAGCTATCTGCACGGCATCTTTTCGTCAGACACGTTCCGCGCCAGCTATCTGGCGCAGTTTGGTGTGAATTCAGACCTCAGCTACGATGACGGTGTGGAACAGACGCTGGATGATCTGGCGGATCATCTGGAACAGCACATGGATCTGGACCTGTTGCTGTCCCTGGCCGCGCCGCCGACCCGCCAGTAACAGTTTATTCGAGGTTCTGAGCAGACAATGCGCGATGGATCTCCCGCCGCACCAGTTTGCGCAGATTTCGCGTGATACGTTCCCCAAGAACACCCTGCAATTCCTGACGGACGACATCGGCCACCAGTTCCCGCAATGCATCCTCGTCCAATGTGGGAACATCCAAATCGTCTGGATCATCTGCTTCAGGCTCTGCCCGTTCAGAATATGACGCCTGCGAAGATCGTACAAATGTCGCCGAGAAGCTTTCGTCTTCAGTTTCGTCAATCTGGTCGTCAAGTTGCTCGGATCCAGCCACGAACCCGCCTGCCCCATCCCAGCTCAGTGGGTTGACCTGCGTCCCCGAATAAGCGTCATCGCTGTTCCCGTCAGGCTCCCACTGGTCCTCGGTCCGGGCTATGGCGGCCTCCAGTGCCTCGATCTTTGCGCTCAGACTGCCCGCCAGATCGTCCGCAGCCCCTGCTTTGGGCCCGTCTTCCAACACTGATGTATTGGCAGGCTCACACTCACCGTTTTTGATGATGTCACTGGCGCTCAGCACCAGGGGCTTTGCGGTGCGTTCTGTTTCGCACCCGGGAACACCTTCCGGCGCTTCCTGCTTTCTTTCAACCCTGACGGGATCATCGACCCGTAGGGAATCGGTCAGAACCAGCCGGCTTGGCTTGCGTTTGGACGCCAGATCGGGAACCTTGCGGCTTTCTTCGCTGACCAGACGTTTGACCGAGGACAGGACGTCCTCGATCCCTGCTTTTACGACATTATCCGTCATTGTTCTCTACCGCTCTATCCTTACGGATAAGTGTAGCCAAACAATTCGAACCTCACAACCGATAGTATTGCCCGTCAGTCACGACGCAACGCTTTGAGGACGCGATCCAGGTCACGGCTTTGCTTGCTGACCTGTGCCGGAGCCTTTTTGACGAGGTTATAGTACAGCGTCGGATCATAAATCTGCACGGCCAGACCAAGGCGTTCTGCGGTCAGAAGGCCCTGGGCCTGCAACAAATCATAGGCTGCGCGGGTTCGCTCTGTGCGCGATCTGACTTCGGCGAGTTGCGCATCCAGCAGATCCTGCTGAGCGTTCAGAACATCCAACGTTGTCCGGGCCCCCAAGGTCGCTTCTTCGCGGATACCATCGAAAGCAACCTGCGACGCGCGAACCCGTTCGGTCGATGCTCTCAAGCTTGCGCTGGCCGCCTGAAATGCCGCGTACTGGTTCGTTACGCCTTGCGTAATGTTCTTTTGAACATTCAGCAGATTGGCGCGTGACCCATCGCGTTGCGCCATGGCCCGACGGACGTTAGCTGCCAGTCGGCCACCGGCATAGATCGGCTGCCTGAAAGTTAGCGAGACACTGGCATCGTTGATGTAATCGCTGTTGTCATAGCGTTCTGTAACACCCGCGTCAGCATCCAGGGAAACGTTCGGACCCAAGTTTGCCCGCTGTTGCTGCACGATGAGATCCAGCGCTCGCACCTGATGCTGCGCCGACAGAATCGCTGGATGGTTACGTTGCGCCAGGCTGATCGCTTCCGCTTCGGAGCGAGGCAGACTGGGCAAACTTGGCTGACCGGCTGTTCGTCCGGGAGCATTACCGACCGCATTTACATATTCAGCTTGCGCGATATCCAGATCGCCACGTGCAACGGCCAGATCGGCCTGTGAGCCAGCCAATTGAGCCTCGGACAGTGCCACGTCAGTCCGGGTGACTTCACCAACCTCGAAGCGATCATTTGATGCGCGAAGTTCCTCTGCCGAAACCTCGACGTTGTTCTGACGAATGGCCACAGTCTCTTCCTGCAGCAACACATCCAGATAGGCACTTGCCGCCCGGCTCAGAACCCCCTGCTCGATATCAATCAGGCTCTGTCGGGTCGCCAGCACAGTTTCTTGAGCCGATTGTTTCCCCAAGATCGATGCACCGCCATCATACACGAGTTGGTTAAGCGTCAGACCTGTGAAAAACCGAGAAGGTTCGTTGGTCGTGACCACATTATTGGTCCGTGCACGGGTGTAGTCCTGGCTTACCTGGACGGCCCAGTTGATGATCGGCCGCAGCGCTGACAGCGCAATGGCGACATCTTCGTCCGCCGCACGCAACAACGCCCTGTTCTGCTCAAGCAAACCGCTTGTATTGTACGCGCCGATGAACGCATCGGTCAGATTATCGGCCCAGACCGCGCGGCCGGGTATTGCGCTCAAGGCAATGGCGGTGGTCAAGGCCGCTGCCCTGACCAGTCTACCAGTTGGCGTACCACGCATAACCAAGTCCTCTCAAATCAAAATAACACTGCTCGTTGGGCAGTTTGCGCCTTTGTTTTCAACTAATCAAGGCAGCGAAATAATCTGCTTTCGGACTATAGCGAAAATGCACTTTCGGCCGAAAATGCCTTCAGAACCGGCGCGCTGGCATTGAACGCATGGCGCCAGGTGACACGTCCGCCGGATTTATAACCGATGCGCACCGCCCCCAGTTCACCCTCCATGAACAGGCAGGCAATCCGACCGTGATCCTTGAGTTGCGCCAGCAAGTCCTGCGGAACCTGTTCGACACCACCCTGCACCATGATCACGTCATACGGCCCATGTTCACCAGCCCCCTGTTCCAGAGGGCCGACATGCACGATGGCATTGTCGGCGTCAGCTTCCATCAAAAGCGTCTGCGCTTCGCCGGCCAGGCTTTCCTCTTCCTCGACAGCGACGACCAGTTGCGCCATGCGCGCGGCAACCGCAGTCGAGTACCCAAGCGCCGGAGCGATGTCCATCACCATCTCGTTGTTGGAAATGTTGAGCACATCCAGCATCTTGGCCAGCGTCCGCGGTTCGGTCATGTACCGCCCGTCGCCCAGATCGATCAGATCTTCGACATAGGCGGCTTCGCGCTGTGCGTGCGGCACAAAATTCTCGCGTTTGACGCTGAGCATCGCATCGATGATGGGGAACTTGGTGACATCGGAAGGCCGGACCTGAGTATCGACCATCGTTTGGCGACGTTTTGCGAAGTCTGTCATTGGATCGCTCACTTGCTCTCTTGATTGTTTGGCTTGTGCCACATCCCTTGCCAGCCAGCAACGGCTCATGCACTGAATCTTGCCGATGATGCCCGGTTTGCACATTATGCGGGACGGCAATTCCAAAGCCGGATGCCAAAATTGCAATCAATCCTCTGGACGCCCCAGACGAAAGCTGTTAAAACGCCTCTCACACCACGGCAAGTAATTGATTTTACTTAAAAAGGCGAGTTGGCGGAGTGGTGACGCAGCGGATTGCAAATCCGTGTACACCGGTTCGATTCCGGTACTCGCCTCCATTTAAAATCAATCACTTACATCACTCCTTGCCGTGTTTGAGGCCCCGCGTTTACAGGGGCGTTTACATTTTTGTGTCTTGAGACAGTGATTTTGCTCGATTGAGCTTGCGCAAAACCGCATCGCTTTCGTCCGGGCTAACCTGCGCATAATGCTCGATTACCTGCGCCGCGTAGCGAACCGACCACCCCATCAGCACCGCAATCTGGCGCAAAGACAGATCGGCATTCAGCAATCTTGTCGCCGCCGTCCCGCGTGTATCAGACAGAGTCTTCTCCCTGCCGTCGATCCAAGGGGGGATCTGAGCTTCGCGCCGCCACTTGGTGATCTGGTTCGATGCCCAACGGGCCGTCAAAGGCCTGCCAAGCTCTGACACCAGCAACACCTCTTGGCCTTCCGGCGTCTCTGCGATCAATTTCTCAAGTGCCGATGTGGCAGGGATATATGCGATCTGGCCGCGCTTACTGGTCCTGAAACGAAGGCGCTTGCCGTGCGGCGTGTCTTCGAATTGGTCCATTTTGACCTGAACCAGATCGGCCGCTCGCAAACCGGTTTCGCATCCGGCGGTCAGGATCCTCTGCACCCATTTCGGTGCGTGCTTATTGAACTGAGCGATATCGCCGCTCGTCCAGATAATTTCTGTGCGGTTCGATTGGTAGAGTTTCTTGAGCTTGTGGCAGTGGTGCTCTTTCAGCTTCCCCTCTTCCACTGCCCAATTCAAAAGGCGTGTGGCGTGGGTGCCTGCCATATCGTGCTGCTTGGGCGAGTGAAGCCACTTCTTGCGCCAATTGTTAACCTCGCCCCGCGAGGCGCGCTCTTCGAACATCGCAACAGGATCGGCACCGAATTCTTCGCGAAACAGTTCCAACCATTTGCGGATATCAGCCTTTGAACGCTCAGCCTTGGGCAAGGACGCGCTGGACAGAAAATCGTCGACCAAGTGAGTCGTCAGATATTCGGCCGGGCTCAGGGGCTTACCGCACTGCGAAAACGCATGGAAGAATTCGGGTTCTTTGGGGTTTGGGTCCGTCCCTTCCCAAAATTTAGTGCCGCCCCGCCAAGCATAGAAATGGTAGCGAACACCGGAGACAACCTTGCGCCGGACACGGTGGACGCCCTTGGGAAGATTACTTCTGGGCACGGCGCGCTCTCCGCTGTGCAACGAGGCTCGGTTGCGAAGTGGCCTCGCGTTCGGTGACGCTGATGCCCTGAACAGCATCCAATCGCGCGCGAATGAGTTTCGGGTCATACCACCCGCGCCGCCCTGGCACCGGAGCGATACCCGTCCTACGGCAGAAGTCATAGAAGGACGCGCTCGGCTCGTTGTAGCCGAAGAGAAGCGCGAGCTCTGGGGTTGGAATCAGCTGAATATGGCTTGGGCTCATTTTTCAGCCCTCTCACCCACGGCTTCTTGCCGCGACATGGCTGCCCGCAAACAAGACACCACCTGAGCGCCCTGTGAGCGCAAGTTCCGCACTGCTTCCTCTTCGAGCCAGGCTTTCACGTCCGCTGGAAGGTTAAGTTTGAATTGGGTTGTCTTCATATTTACACCTCAACAAAAGGACATAAAATGTCCATATCATTGAGGACAAATATTGTCCATCATGGAATCATGAAAGAAGAAGCCTTGGTCCAATTCAAACTCTTGCTTCCCGCCGCGCTCAAGAAGCGTCTGGAAACGCATGCAACACTGAACCGGCGCAGCCTGTCTCAGGAAATCGTCGTCGCTCTTGAGGAGAAGTACCCAGCTGCAGAACCTGATGCGACGTCGGATCCAGCGGCACGGATGCTCTTCTGGCTTGCCAAACGCATCCGCCGAAGGAACCCGAAGCCCGGAACTCCCAGAGATAAGCAAGCCGCCCTGTATGAGCGCATTGCGGGCGATATCGCGGAACGTATGAAGGACATCGGCGAATAGCCTTAGTAGGCCACCCACTCATATCCATGGTTGCCTTCGTGATCTTCCCATTCGACACCGACCCCGCGACGCCAGCTTGACGACGAACAGCGCCGTGACGGCAGAACCCATTGCGGTGCGGCCGCTGGGGTCGTGCGTTGCCAGCCAAATTCGCCTTGTGTGCCGTAGGTCCCGAGGCGCATGTTATAACTCTCAGAACAATCATCGTCGCGGCCACGTTCGCGATGGCTGTAGTGCCGAACATCCCAAACACGGATCGTGCGCACGAAATCGAATTCCAGACCACTGATGTCGATGTCGGCACCGCCTTCAGCCACCTGAGCCAGAATGACTTGGCCGAGTGTCTGACCATTCTGGTTGCTGACCTCCCAGATTTTCGGGGCCGTACTTTGTAAAGGCGCACGCTCAGAAACACCCATCGGGCAACGCCAGATTTGCAAAGGCGGCTCAATCGGCCAGGGCGTGATCCGGCGGATAAACACTGCACGGGCGTGGGCACATTCTGCTGACGCGGGCCACCCACCAGCCAGGCAAAGCAGAATGGCGCAATCGACCTGATAGGCCTTTGCCGCCTGCGGGGCCACGGTTGAAAGAAGAGCCAAAGCTACTCCGGCAGTCCAATTCCTGATAAGTTTGCACCGCATATCAATCAGTACCTTTTGATTACATTACTGTGTTATTGATACACTAGCTCCAACCTCAACCTTCACACCATATGCGAGCATGGGGTTTATGATGTTCGCGCGCGTTTTGTGGAATATAGTCCGTAGAGCAGTTCTTGTGATCTGGCCGAATACAGGCCATGAAATTGAGGGAACAAGTAGGGCTAAACATCCGGAATCTAAGAAATTCCAAAGGTATGAGCCAAGAACAACTAGCTTTGGCTGCGGACGTGGACCGCAGCTACATCAGCGAGATCGAACTCGCCAAGAATTCAGCATCAATCGATATTCTGGAGCAGATTGCGCTTGCCCTCGATGTTGCCCCGAAGGAATTGTTTAACGAGAGGGGCTAGTTTTGCCCGAACTTGAGAGTGTTCGCACGACGGCCGAAGCCATCGGTCGCATTACGTGTATCAAGACTGGCGAAGAAATCGGTCTGCTGTATCAGTGGGACAACGGCGAGACGCAGGCTGCGTTGCACAATGACGGCGAGCCTATAGCGCAACACAACTCAGAGCTTTCCACTGAACCAGACATTGGTGGAAAACGCAGCTAACGGCCGGAAAGAGCCCAAACTTACAGCTTCAACAAGTAGCAGCGAATGTCGGCTTCGCAGTCCGGTGCAGACTTATTGTCCGGACAACTCCGCCCTATGTGCGTCTGCCAGTTCGGCCATGCTATTAAAACAAAAATTGTAGCTGGGCATCTCACCCGGGTTCATAGTTGCTCCGAACCCTTCTTTCTCATAGCGGCGGTAAATCCAGCAATTTTTCAGCCCGTGTTTGTTAGCCGGACTATGGTCATGGAACATACTTTCGGCGGTGTGCAGAATGTCTTCTTTTGCGATGCCCTGCCTTGCAAGGGTTTCCAGCATGTAGTCGAAGTTGCGATCATTGGGTTTGTAGCTGCCCACGTCCTCTGCAGTATAAACGCCGTCAAAATGGACGCCGAGCCGCGCGTTCGACCCTGAAAAGCTTACATTGTCGGTATTGGTCAGGACGACCAGTTTGTAGTGTTGTTTGAGATAGGCGAGTGCGTCACGGCTATCGTCAAATGCAGGCCACTGGCGCACCGAGAGGCCGTACGCTTGGCATTCTTCCCAAGTCACTTCGACACCCCATTCTTCAGCCAAACGACGGTAAACGACAGCAAGGAGATCGGAGTATTTTTTGTTGGGTGTCCAGCGCTGTGTCGTGGATTCATGATAGGCGTGCGCTTCAAGGATGTCGTCACGTGTCAGGTCTTGTGTGATCTTGTCAGTCAATGGTTTGAGAGCTGTGACCATCCCGCTTTCCCAGTCTATCAGCGTGCCATAAACGTCGAATGCCAGAACCTTGAAGTCCGTCAGTTTCACAGTTTCTTTCCTTCTTATTGATATGGACGATTTCGCTGAATTGTTGTCAGGCCCAACGGATCAACCCAATAATTGCCGACGTTGCATAGAAGACTTGGAGCAAAAGGAAAGCCCAACGCCGATCTAAAATTGCCCACCCTGCAAACAGACCTGAAGACACAAGCAGCAGCGAGAATCCAAGCATTTCTGCTCCTACGTTGAGCGCAATCGACAATGCATAAACCATCGCCAAGACGGAGCCGATAATCTCGAATAGCGATGTGAGCTGTCGCTTGTCGCGCTCAACGACATTCGTTTGTGTGATCTCCGTCATCGCTCAGCACTGCCTTTGCAGAAAGTCTACCAGCAAGGCAGAAATCTTTTCGGGTTGATCTTCCAGTGAGAAGTGACCGCAGTCTTCCAACACATGAAGTTCTGAACCTGGGATTGCGTCGTGCAGTCGATGCGCCCAATCGACAACCTGCCACGCATCGTCAGCCCCCCAAATCAGTTGAACTGGGTTCTTGCCGAGTTCAGCATAACGAGGGACAATTTCGTCTGTATGCTTTGGGTCGTAATGCATGACTTGATGCTGGAAAAAGCTTCCCTGACCGACCGGACCACAGATGAAGTCCAAATAGGTCTCCATCGAAGTTTCTGCTAAACGCACTTTGTTTTGAACCGTCGAATAGAACCATTCGCGGAAATGCTCACGATGATCGGCATCTGGTGCTTTGATCAGCTTTTCTAAACCAGCTTGCATCTGCTCATTGGTGCGCTTCGAGGGCCAGCTATCATAGCTCACTACATCAATCATGCTGAGCGTGCGAACCCGGTCGGGCGACTGGATGCCAAAGCGCTGTGCAATGCCACCGCCGATGTCATGGGCGATGACGTGCAGATCATCTAGGCCCCATATGTCGAGCAATCCTTCAAGAATTGGGACTTGGCCGGTGACGGACGTGTCGATAGCCGGGTCGCAAGGGCGTTCCGACAACCCATATCCCAGCAAGTCGTAGACATGGACTTTGTATCCAGCGGAGACCAGCGAAGGCAGTATATTGCGCCAGATATATGAGGAGGACGGTGTGCCGTGGATAAGAACCACGGGGCTCCCTTCACCATGTACACCATGAGAGATGCGTGTGCCGTTGATGATGACATTTTGATTAACAAGGTGGGTCATAGCGATGCTCTAGATTTTTAGCTTTCGCAAACCTTAGCCAAGCGATAACATATGAATCAAATGAATGATTGTCATACATTGATTGAAAAATGTCATGGATGGTTGAGAGAATGTCTAAGAGACTTGAAATAGACGCACTACGAGCTCTGCTCGCCATCGCTCACTACGGCGGTGTTACGCGCGCAGCAGAACATCTTGGGTTGTCGCAATCCGCCGTCAGTCACAAAATTAGACGCCTCGAACAAGCGTTGGATTGCAACCTGCTCGCGCGTCGAGCGGGTGGGCCATTGTTCACGGATGCGGGTAAGCGGCTATGTGACTATGCGCGCCGCATGGTTGACCTGCATGACGAAGCCCTTTCTGATTTGGGTAAGAAACCTCTTGCCGGGACCATCCGACTAGGCGTGACTGAGGATACGGCAACCAGCGACATCGCCCGGATCCTCGGGCGATTCACAAGACTTTTCCCTGAGGTCAACGTGCGAACCCGAACAAGCCAAAGTCTGAATGTGCAGGCCTGGCTCGAGGCAGGTGAACTGGACGTTGCAGTAATGCAGATTTTAAACTCCGATGTCGCGAAAGGTGACCTCGTTCTTTTTGACGACACTCTGCATTGGGTGAAATCTCCTGACCTGCTCCTAAACACCTTGGGGTCAATTCCATTTCTCTCGTTCGACAAAAATTGCTTTTACAGGCAATGGGGCTTCTCTGACGGCCAAGCGCAGGGGCATCACTTTGAACAGGTGTTGGAATGCCCCAGCGCCGCCGGAGTAAAATCCGCCGTCCAATCTGGGCTTGGGGTAGCGCTATTGAATGGGATGCACCTATCTGACGAAATCGAGGTCATCGAGGGGGTGTTTCCAGCACCACCCGATATTACGTTTGTGGCTCGCATACATCCCAAAAGAAAAACCGAACCCGTAAAAGCGCTCATCGACGAAATCGCACGCGAGCTCAGCGTTTCGATCCCTTTGCGCGCTGCCGGATAGCGCTTCAAAGCAGCCTTTCGGGAACTCGCAGCCAAAGACTGTTTTGTCCCGCGTTGGCGACCTTCGCTGCAGCTTTATTGAACGGCAGCTTTCTCTACGTGAGGACGGCTATCATTTCCTCATGTCGTCCAGGAACTCCAGAACGCGCGCATAGTCTCCACTGACCTCGCGCGCTTGCACCAAGGTCTGCAATAGAGAAACCGGCCACATTTGCGCGGCCGGTCTTTCGATTTTACCGATTTCAGAAGAGATTTTCCGGTCGGTTCCGCTTCTTCGGCGGGTTGGGACGTTCAGCCGGTTTCACCAAAACCTTTCGGTACTGGCAGATCAGGCAAGGTCGCCGCTCGTTTTTGCAGGGCCCGCCCGATAACTACACGGCTGATTTCGGTTGTCCCGTCCACAATCCGCAGCATTTGTGCGAGGCGGGACAAACGATCCAGACCATAAGGCTGCAGCAGACCCATGCCGCCCAACACTTGCGTACAGGTGTTCGCAGCCTTCACTGCGGCATCTGGCACAAACCGTTTGGCATGAGCGGCCATCAGAGGGCCTTCGGGTGTGCCAAGGGATTCTGCCGCCTTTCGGTAAAGCAGCTTGGAGGCTTCAAGATCGGTTGCAACCTCGCCCAGCATCCACTGGATTCCGTCCAGATCGAGGTTCTTGCCGCCAAACATCTTGCGGTTCTTGGAATAGGACAGAGCCGTATCCAAGGCAGCTTGCATCAATCCACAGCATCCTGACGCAATCGACACACGGGCGATATCGATCGCCATGAGCGAACCTTGCAAGCCCTGACCGATCGGCAGGATGATGTTGTCTTCGCTCACCACCACCTTGTCCATGTACATCTCGGCCAGAGGCAGGAAATTGTAGGACGGGGTGTCGTAGAGCGGACCAAAGCTGAGGCCCGGCGCGTCGGCGGGAATGGCGATCATCGCCATATCCTTGTGGCCGGGTGCGTCACTGGTCTTGACCACGGTGAAATAGATATCAGCCTCGGTCGCCAGGCTGACCCATGCTTTGGCTCCGCTGATCGTCCAAGTGCCGTCATCATTGATCACGGCCCGCGAATACATGTTTGTGGCATCCGATCCCGATTGCGGTTCGGTCAGTGCAAAGTTCGCCAGTTTGCGGCCCGAGGTCAGATCCCGTGCCCATTTTTCCTTGAAGGTATCTGTGCCATAGCCGCAGCCCGCGAAGGTACAGATGTTATGCATCGACAGGGCAAAGGCATAAGCGCCGTCCCCCAGCCCCAGTTGTTCATAGACCTGAATGCCCTCTGCCAGCGGCATGCCCTGACCACCAAACTCCTCGGGGGCGTAGAGCCCCGTCAGGCCAGCGGCCCCGGCCTTGTCAGACGCATCACGGGGCCATGTCTTTGCGGCGTTCCATGCGTCCACATTGGGCAGGATGACCTGCTCGGTGTGGTCGCGTGCGGCCTGGAGTATGGTGGCGAGATTGTCTGACATTGGCGGATCCTTTCAAGGGCGGCCGTTCTCATATGACGCCACATCCCAGCACCTGCTGAGGGGCCGCCGATCAAGCTTCTTGAGTAGAATCAGATGAGAATGCTTTGCATTGCGCAAGGTTTAGCAAGGGAAACTTCTTCGCTCTATCTCGTGCAGTGACAGGTTATTGTCCAAAAGTGACAAAAAGCACGTCTCAAATGCTCGCCTTTCGGTACGAGCTGGGGGTGCTGCCGGTCCAGCGTTGAAAGGCCCGGTGAAAATTGGCAGCCGAGGAGAATCCGACATCATGTGCGATGGCCTCGACGCTTTTGCGCCCCGCCTGCAGGTCGCGGATCGCGATGTCGCGGCGCAGGGCATCCTTGATCGCCTGAAACGATGTGCCATCCGCCTGCAACCTGCGGATCAGGGTGCGCGGGGTCATGTGCATTGCGGATGCTGTCTGGGTCAGGGTCGCCGCGTCCCATCCCGTTTGACCCAGATAGGTGCGCACCCGCAGCGATTGGGTGTGCTCGCGCGAAGAGGTGAAGATCCAGTCCCGGGGCGCGTTTTGCAAAAACCGGTCAAGGTCAGCGGTGCTGCGCGTCTGCACGGGACCCAGTGTATTCGGATCGAACGAGATTGCGGTGGCGGGCTGGCCAAACCGCAGCGGTGCAGGAAAGATGATCGCGTAATCCTGATCAAAGTCCGGGCGGTCAAACGCGAAATCGACAGCCTTAACCGGAACCTCATGCCCTGCCAGCCAAGACATGAGCCCGTGGGCAAGTTTGAGGATCAGCATATGCCCAAACCGCTGAAGCGGCACGTCGCCTTGTGGTTTCAGGGTCAGCACCAATGCGCTGTCAGTATCATCCAGGTCAAACTGATAGTCATCCAGCAGCAAATTCCAGAAGGTCGAAAACCGGTAGAGTGCAGATGCAAGAGACGTGGCTTCCCTGACAGTGGTCAAAAGATGTTGCAGGGCCCTTGGTCTGACGGGTCTGCTCCAAAGCCCCATCATCTCATCACCGGTCTCAACTGCGGCGAGTTGATAGAGACATACGATCTGATCCAGCGTGACGCGACCATTCGGCGAGCGCGAGTCGGCGTTCAGACCGGACCGGCTAAGCAGCGACGCCATCTGCGCCTCTGGGCACAGGGCACGCAGCGCCGCCAGCCAGTCATCGACAAACTGGCTGGAAACCGTGGAAAGGATCGTTGGCGCGACATTGGTCATAACGCCTCAGGAGGTATCACCAATTCCGGTCGACATGAAACGCAGGCTTGCAGATGGCGACCCTTGCAGATGCCAGAATGTCAATGTCCCAAACAGATAACGCTCTGCTTGAACTAATTTCAGTGGGGTCAGGCGACTTCGAACAGTGCTGCGGCGCCCATGCCTCCGCCGACACACATGGAGGTCACCACGTATTTCACGCCACGACGCCTCCCCTCAATCAGAGCATGCCCGACTTGTCTCGCACCTGTCATGCCGTAGGGGTGGCCAATCGATATTGCACCGCCGTTCACGTTGTAGATTTCGGGATCGATCCCAAGATGGTCACGGCAATACAGAACCTGGCAGGCAAAGGCTTCGTTAAGCTCCCAAAGGCCGATGTCTTCGATGCGAAGACCTGCATTCTTCAGCAGCTTTGGAATTGCAAAGATCGGACCGACCCCCATCTCTTCCGGTGCGTTTCCTGCAACAGCCATGCCGCGATAAATACCCAGCGGTGGGAGACCCTGTTGCTCAGCCATTTTGCCTTCCATGAGCACACAAGCCGAGGCCCCGTCAGAAAGCTGGCTTGCGTTTCCGGCAGTGATCACGCCGCCTTCGACAACCGGGTTCAACTGGCCAAGAGTTTCGGCCGTTGTGCCCGGCCGGTTGCCTTCGTCTTGTGACAAGGTCACTTCTTCCAGGGCTTCCTCTCCGGTTTCGCGGTTCTTGACGCGTTTGATCGCCGTGATCGGGACGATCTCGTCATCAAAAGCGCCAGTGGCCTGAGCCTGGGCCGTCCGGGCTTGGGAAAGTGCGGCGTACTCATCCTGCACCTCGCGGCTGATCCCATAGGTCCGGGCCACATTTTCCGCTGTCATCAGCATCGGCATATAGGCATGTTCAGATTGGTCGATAACGTTTGGATCTTTCTCATCGCCCGCCCATTTCAGATAGGCATTCTGCAGGGTGGAGATATTTTCCTGCCCGCCAGCCACGGCAACGTTCTGACCATCCACAATGACCTGCTTTGCAGCCGTCGCAATGGCCATCAATCCCGATGAACATTGCCTGTCGACCGTCTGTCCTGCCACCGTATTGGGAAGGCCCGCCGCCAGTGCAGAAAGCCGAGCAACATTCATGCCTGCTGTTCCCGCTGTCAGGACCGATCCGATGACTACATCTTCGATCGTACCGGGGTCCACGCCTGCACGTTCAACCGCGTGCTGAATGGCGTGCCCCATCATGGTAGGGGATTTGATGTTGTTCAGCGCACCTTTGAAGGCAACCCCAATAGGAGTTCGTGCGGTTGAGACGATAACGGCTTCTCTCATGATTTTTCCTTTTTGGCATCAAAATACGCGGTAAGTGTCACGCCCGAGGTTGCGAGTTCTTCCAACAAAGGCGCAGGCGTGAACCACATCTCACCATAGGCACCAAGCGACTGCCGATAGTGGTTCATGCGCACCAGAATCTGGCTCAGTCCAATCTCGTCGGCATAGTGCATTGGGCCGCCGCGCCAGTTCGGAAAGCCATAGCCATTGACCCAGATCAGGTCGCAATCACCCGGGCGCGTCGCAATGCCCTCTTCAAGGATCAGAAAGCCCTCGTTGATTAGGGGGAACAGACATCGCTCAAGGATTTCCTGATCGTCGATGCCCCTGCGCTTCACACCATGCAGGTCCGCCAGTTCGGAACTGATTTGAACTATCTCAGGGTCTTCGACCCGTGTCCGTCCCTCGTAGACATAGCTTCCACGCCCGGTTTTCTGACCCAGTCGGCCCAGTTCAAACAACCTGTCCTGCACAGCCTGGTATGTCGGGTCATGCGCGATTTCACTACGCCGTTCCTGACGCACGCGTGCGCCCACATCGACTCCGGCCAGATCTGCCATCGCATGAATGCCCATGGCCATACCGAAGCCTTCAAGGACGTTATCCACCTGTTTCGGCGTTGCCCCCTCTAGAAGCAGACGGGATCCTTCGCGGAAGTATGGTTCCAGCATCCGGTTTCCAACAAAGCCGTAGCACACGCCAACCGTGACAGGGAGCTTCCGGATCTTCTTTGCGACCGTGATTGCCGTTGCAATAACATCGGGAGCGGTCTTGGCGCCCCGCACCACCTCCAGCAAGCGCATGACATTGGCCGGGCTAAAGAAATGGAGACCAATCACATCCTCCGGACGGGACGTGACCGCAGCTATTTCATCAAGATCCAACGTCGATGTGTTTGAGGCCAGTATCGCGCCAGGTTTTGCGTGCCGGTCTAACGCTTCGAAAATCTGGCGTTTGACATTCATGCTTTCAAACGCCGCTTCAATAATCAGGTCGGCCTTCGCAAGGTCTGCATAGCTGAGCGTCCCAGTGGCGTTGGCGGCGATTGCCTCTGCCCGATTGGCACTACGCCGCCCTTTTTGGGCCGCACGCTGGAAATGCTCCCAGACCTTTTCCAGCCCCTGTTCGAGCGCGCCTTGCGTAGTTTCAAGAAGCGTGACCGGATACCCCGCCTGCAGAAAGGCGATAGCAATGCCGCGCCCCATTGTTCCCGCGCCGATCACGGCGACCGATGCAATGTCACGTGGTTGGTCAGCACGGGTAACGCCGGGAACCTTGGTGCATTCACGCTCTGCAAAGAACAGATGCCGCCCGGCGCGCGATTGAGGTGTGTCGAGCAGTTCAGCGAAACCTGCCTTCTCTTGTGCCAACCCCTCGGCCAGCGGCAATTCGCACGCGGCCTCGATGGATACCAAGCAGCGTTCAGGGGCGACAAGGTTTTTGGACGTGTGCGCTATCTGGTCTCGGAAACTCGTCAGATATCCCTTTGGATCAGGGTGTGTGACGGTCATATCCGCGCAACTGCGTTTCGGATCGCCCTCATGGCTGACACGGGTGGCGAAACCCAAAACATGCGCGCGAAAATCCTGGTCGTTCTCAAATAGTGCGTCGACCAGCCCACAAGACAGGGCATATTCGCCTTTCACGGGATCACCCGAGAGGATCATTTGCGTTGCCGCTTCCAGCCCGGCAATCCGGGGTAGTCGCTGGGTGCCTCCGGCACCAGGCAGCAGCCCCAGTTTGATCTCAGGTAGGCCCATCACGGCATCCGGCGTGGCGACACGGTAATCACAGGCAAGCGCGATCTCCAGCGCACCACCCATAGCGGGACCTGCTATCGCGGCGATAATGGGTTTTTTGCTGGTTTCAATCGTTACACACATGTCTGGCAGGTCCGGCTTGTCCCAAACTGCCCCGGTACGGAACTCGACGATGTCAGCGCCGCCGCAAAAGAGCGGCAGAGCCGAGCATAGAACGATAGCTTTGACCTGTTCATCGGCGTCCAACTCGTGGATGGCCGAGGAAAGCGCCTGCCGCATCTTCAGGCCAAGAGCGTTCACTGGCGGGGCATTCAGCTCAATGAAAGCGACACCCTCGGTGTGTTTAATGGAAATCATGTTTGGAAACCTCAATTGGACTGTTTGGCAAGATCTTGTTCGATCTCTGCCCAATCGTCGAAGTGGATTACATTGCAGGGTGAATTCACGTTCTCGAGCCAGACAAAGACGGAGATGAATGGCTGGTCATAGACCCGGGTGGCGTGGGGATCGCCCGCCGCGTTCCAGATAAGTGATCCAGCCGGATAATCCTGCCAGTCACGGGTGCCAAACCGCCAACCAGATTTCTCGGACAGGTTCAGGTACAGCTCGGGCGCGTCGTGGTTGTGGTCGCGATACAGCGTCCTTGGGCCCAGCATGAAAATGCCAAGGTTGAAATCGGGATGGTGATGTCCACATGCGTCTGGCCCAATCAGCAGAGTATGTAGGTTACACTTTGTGTATCCCTCGCCCAATTCGGCACCAGGGGGATAGAATTGGGCGTTGTCTTCGCGCCAGATCAGATCATCCTTGGCCGCTTTCAGACAACGTGCGATTTCTTGCAATTCGGGGGCGACAATCCCGGCGATGGCGTTCTTCAGAACCTCATCGTGCCGGGTTCCTTGGGGAGGTAAATCAATGAGCCTCTCTCCCTTCAGGTCCATGGCTGCCAGCTTGTCCAACGTCAGATCAACGCCGCGCGTGGCAGCTCTGTGAGCCTGCAGATAGGTGACAACGGATTGAATAAGCGCCTGAATACGGCGTTGCTTGTCTGTCATGATTTAAAGTCCGAGCGCGTTGAAATATCTTTCCGCACGAGTTTCTTGTCGAGCTTGCCGACGCTGGTTTTAGGTAGGCGGGCGACAAAGATTATCTCGTCCGGAACTGCCCATTTTGAGATCTCGCCTGCGTCAACCCGCGACTGGATTTCTTCCATGACTCTCAAGCGCACAAGATCCGGGTCGGCATCTTTTGCGGCTTGAGCAACCAAGACCGGCCTTTCGCCCCATTTCGCGTGCGGCAACCCGATTGCCGCGACGTCCTCAACGCCGCTACAAGACGATGCTATGTTTTCCAGTGCCAGAGAGGAAATCCACTCGCCGCCGGTCTTGATCACGTCCTTGAGGCGGTCAGTAATCTGCAACGATCCATTCTCGCGGATATACCCAACATCCCCGGTATGCAGATATCCACCGCACCAAAGCTCACCCGAGGCTTGCGCGTTATCCAGATAGCCTTGTGTCAGCCAGGGAGCCCGAGCAACAACTTCGCCGGTTGTTTCGCCGTCATGTGGGACGTCCTGCATATCCGGTGTCACAACACGAAGGTCGACAAGCGGGCCGGGAAAGCCGGTTTGTGCCTGCACCTCTGGATCGCCGCTGGACAAATCGGCCACCGTCAGAAACGGACAGGTTTCGGACATCCCATATGCCGCATGCAAGGATATGCCCGCCGCCGCCGCCCGGTCCTGCAGACTGCGCGGCAAAGCCGCCCCGCCAATGATCACTTTCCATCTGTGCAGCTCAATTTGTGGGCAGTCCGGATGGTCGAGAACCATGGACAGAACCGTGGGAACGCAATGGGAAAAGGTGACGCCTTCGGCTGCAATCAATCGCAAAATAGTGTCAGGGTCATATCGACCGGGATAGACCTGACGCAGCCCCAGCATCGTTGCGGCATATGGAAAACCCCAACCGTGGACGTGAAACAAGGGCGTCAGCGGCATGTAAACGTCGCCGCGATGAAATCCGGCGTTTCCGGGCCACGCACCAAAGCCGGCGATCAGGCCCAACGTGTGAAGGACCAACTGCCGATGTGAATAGCTCACCCCCTTGGGATTGCCGGTGGTCCCGGTTGTGTAAAACAAGGTTGCGGTTTGGTTTTCATCGAAGTCCGGGAAGTCAAAGCTGTCTGGGGCCTCGCCTATCCACTCTTCATACCCTTCACCGTCGCCAATCGGCACGATGATGATGTCTCGATTGAAGCCCGATTTGATATCATCAATAAGCGGCATGAAGTCCTGATGCACGATGATCAGATCAGGCTGCCCATGGTTGATCGTATAAAGAACCTGGGCAGGAGATAGGCGGACGTTGATCGTGAAAAGGGTCGCGCCCATCATCGGGACCGCAAAAAAACATTCAAGATAGCGGTGTGTGTCCCAATCCATGACGCCGACGCGCATGCCCTCACGAATCCCGCTGGCCTTTAAAGAATTGGCAAGTTGGCGCACGCGTTTGCCCAAGTCCGCATAGCTCAGCCGCATTTCGGTGGCACTGACGATCTCTTGGCTGGCAGACGCAATATTCGATCGGGTTAACAAGTGTTTGATCAGCAACGGATAGCCATATGCATTAGAGAGCGGTGACAATGGTGGCATAAAGGTGGAATCCTTGAGCTTCTTTATCTGCTAATCTGGCATTTCTCACTCGGCTGAAGAATTGAAAGAAATTTCCGTTCATCAAGAAATTCTAACCGATCATATCGCACCGCGAATTGCGTTTCGCCCCCTGACAAGCTAAGAAAAAAGTATCAAAACCCTGCTGCATTCGCGCCCGTCGTCGGATAACTCTGCTTGAGGGTAAACAGAGCTGGTTTCTTCAAGGAGATGCAGTAATGACCACTCACATGCCCACGCTGGTTTCGCTGCGCGCTTTTGAGGCGGTGGCGCGTCACAAGAGTTTCCGAAAGGCTGCAGAAGAGATTTGTGTGACGCATGCGGCCGTCAGCCACCAAGTCAAAGCGCTGGAAACATCAATCGGCGTCAAACTGTTGGAACGCACAAGCCGTTCGGTCGAACTGACACCGGCTGGCGAGCAATATTACCCGCCGGTCCGCGAACACATTCAGGGTATCATCAAAGCCACGCGGCGCATCCAGACACCTGAGGAACCGAACGTGTTGCTCGTCCAGTCCTACGCAAGTTTCAACACGATGTGGCTTCAGCCCAGATTGGCAGACTTTCTTCAGGATAATCCGGACACGCGCGTGCGCATAGTCTCTACCTTTGAAGACGGTGATTACGACATGCACCGGTTCGATGTGGGCGTGTTCAATGCACCACCATTTGACAAACGATTTGATTACAGCCCTTTGTTCGAAACGGATATCTACCCGGTTTGCGCGCCAGAGGCCTTGAATTCCGCAAGCGATGGAATGCCTCTGGAAGAGCTCAGAAATTTCCTGCTGCTGAGTGTCCCAAGCACATGGAATGAGCCGGATGACTGGGACTGTTGGTTGGAGGCTGCGGGCTTAGATCGCGAAACCATGAAATTTGGCTCAATCTTCGACAACTACCCTCTTGTCCGCGAAGCCGTTTTGAACAACCACGGAATGAGTGTCTCAAGGGCACCGTTTTGCACGCGTGATCTTGAAAGGGGGCGCTTGGTCAGACCGTTCGACATTTCAGTGCCAGAGCCAGGCCGCTGGTATCTGGCGACGCAAAAAGAGCGTGCACCCAACCCCAAGCTCGATACATTTATCGACTGGCTGTTCGAACAGATCGAGGCCGACCCAACCATGCGGCTATTTAGGGCCTGATCTGTTGAATTCCAGCTCTGCCGTCAGCGCGCGTCAGGACTGACGCGCACCGGCCTCGGATGCGACGCGAGGGACAAGAGCGCGAACCAGTTCGGTCATATCCAGTGTGCCGACCGTCTGCTCCCCATCTTTGACTATATAAGCGTGTGACGTATCCCCGCCGGACCGCGCGATCATGCTTTCGAGCGTGTCGTTCACGTCCACTTCGCCATGGGCATCCGCAGGCACTTTGTCCCCCCCAAGTGGGGTCATAATCGAGCGCACCCGCAGAACCCGTGCGCGGTTGATGTCGCTCACGAAGTCTTCGATGTAGGGATCACCCGGGTTCAGCAGGATGTGCTGCGGCTCGCCCTGTTGCACGACAAAGCCGTCCTTCAGGATCACAAGGTGATCGGCCAGCTTCAGCGCCTCATCAAGATCGTGAGTGATGAAGATGATGGTCTTGTGCAGCTCTTTTTGCAGCTCGAGCAGCAGGTCCTGCATATCGGTTCGGATCAGCGGATCAAGGGCCGAGAAAGCCTCGTCCATTAGCATGATCGGTGTGTTTGCGGTCAGCGCCCGGGCAATGCCTACCCGCTGCTGCATCCCTCCAGACAACTGCGCTGGATAATGGTTTTCGAACCCGCTCAGACCGACGCGGTCCAGCCATTTCGCGGCTTCGCGGTCGCAGGTGACCTCGTCTTCGCCACGCACCGACAAGGGCATGCCTGCATTCTTCAGCACGGTCTTGTGCGGCAACAACGCGAACTTCTGGAAAACCATCGACATCTTTTCCTGACGGGCATGACGCAGCCCGTCCTCGGACAGTTGCATCACGTCTTCGCCCTGCACGATGATCTCGCCCGCTGTGGGTTCGATCAACCGGTTCAGGTGGCGGATCAGCGTGGATTTACCCGAGCCTGACAGGCCCATGACCACTGTGATTTCCCCCGCCTGCATATCGACGTTGATGTTGTTGAGGCCCAGAACGTGTTTGTGCTGCGCCAGCAACTCTTCCTTGCCCATGCCACCCTGGACATGGTGCAACACGTCCTTGTCGCGGGCGCCAAAGATTTTATAGAGCCCGGACAGGCGGACCATTGGTTGTGTCATTGAACCGGCTCCTTAATGTTTGACTTGGGTCTTATCGACTCGTGTGAGAGCTGCCTTGGACACGCGGTCAAGGATCACGGCCAGCAGAACAATGCCGATGCCAGCGACGATGCCCACACCCAGTTCAAGGTTTCGAATACCGCGCAACACGTTCACGCCAAGGCCAGGGGCCGAAACAAGAGAGGCGATCACGACCATGGCAAGGCTCATCATGATGGTCTGGTTGATCCCGGCCATGATGTTCGGTAGCGCCAGCGGCAATTGTACTCGCATCAGTTTCTGGCGGTCATTCATGCCAAAGGCATTGGCCGCTTCGATCACGTCCTGATCTACAAGGCGGATGCCCAGATCGGTCAGGCGGATCACCGGGACAATCGCGTAAAGGATGATCGCAATCCCGTACAGTTTCGATTCCGTGACCGAGAACAAGAAAATCAGAGGGATCAGGTACACGAAGGTCGGCAGGGTCTGCAGCAGGTCGAGTAACGGAACGACGCTTTTTTGCAATCGGTCGGATTTCGACATGGCAATTCCAATGGGCACACCGAACAGCACCGATATCGTCGTACATACAAAAATTATCGACAGGGTCTGCATCGCCACATCGTAGTGGTCTACGACGGCCAGCAGCATAATCGAGACGGCGACGAAGATCGTCACAGGGCGCGAACGCGAGGCGTACCAGGAGATCGCCACCAGAAGCGGGACCATGATGAACCATGGCATCGCTTCAAACAGCCAAAGTGCGCCATCCAACATCCAGCTCAGTGGCTGTGTGATCGGGTCCAGAACAGTTTTTAGAGCCGGTTTGGCTGCCAGAAACCCTTCTTCGATCCCGTTGGTTACATCGCGCGACTGCCATATGCGGTTGCAGCTTTCATGCAGATTATCAAACGAGGGAATTGGAATGAGTGGCCCAGAGGCCTCTTCTCCTCCTGCTTGCGCCGCAAGGTCCGCCAGCGAAAGAGGCGCTTTGTCGTCTGACGTTCCACACCATTCGCTCAGACCCAATGCGCTGAATAAGTTGTCATAGAAGGCCATTTATCCCACTTTCCGATCTACTTCAGTGCGTTAGGGGCATCGCTGAGGATGCCCCCGTCCGTGCAGTTTACTGCAGCAATGCGGAAAGTTTGTCGCGCGCAGCATCGTTAAGCCACGCCCCCCAGACATCCTTGTAGGTTGTTAGGAAATGCACCGCGCCTTCATCGTAGGAGGCATTGTTGTCTTCAACCCATGCCAGCGTTTCGCCCATCTGTGCGTTGGTGAAGGACAGATTTGTCATCAGGTCAGACACTGCTGCGTTTTCGGCCATGAATTCCTTGGAAAGAACTGTAACCACTTCACTACGAGGGAAGGCGCTCATTGCTGGCGTCTCGCATTCCGCTGTGATGTTGCAGGCGTGCTTGTCAGGGTCATGGGGGCCCATATCGACCAGGGTCATCGGGTATTTGCCCAGTACCGATGTCGGTGCCCAATAAAAGCCAAACCACGGCTCTTGGTTTTCGTAGGCGGCAGCGATCGAAGCCGCAAGGGTTTCGCCTGATCCATGCACGAAGTTTTCAATGCCTGCATCAATCAGCCCGCCTGCCTTCATCAGGTTGGTGCTGACATTCAGACAAGTCCATCCCTCGGGGCAGTTGTGAAAGCGATTTCCGACGAGTTCGGGGTTGGCTGCGATGCCTTCAATTGTTGCCAGTTCCGGATGTTCCTCCACAAGGTAGTTCGGAACAAAGAACCCTTCGACACCGCCATCAGATAGAACTTCGGTCACCGGAATGATCGCACCTGAGTCAACCAGCCCTTGGTAAGCCGGCGCGCCGTTTGTCCAGATTTCAGTCAGAATATCGGGCTCCCCGGTCTCGGATACGGATGCCAGCGCAGGGTTACTCGAGAGCGGCATTGCGGTAACGTCGCACCCGTAGCCTTCCTCCATCAGGAACTTCGCAACCGCTGTGACGATCTGCGCAGACCCCCAGTCGCCTTGCATGATAGATACTTCACCGCATTCGTTTGCCTGGGCCGCCGAGGCGGTAATTGCCGCAGCAAATACACACCCGAGTCCCGTTGAAATCTTGAACATTTCTTTCCTCCTTGTCATCGGCGAAACAGGGGCGGAGAAACGCTCCAAGCCAAAATTCGCCTTGTTTGTAGCGATGATTTGTACCGACAGGCCTTTGAGCAAAAAACTGAAAAGAATTTTGAATCATGTACAATTGTTTACAGGTTGAGAGATGACTCCCAACTCAAAACAGCCAGAGCCGCCCATGTTTGTTTCAAAAGCCCCATATTATCTTGGCTCAGCCACTCCGTTGCAGTAAATTTGGTTCAACGCATGAAGGGCGCAACAACTCAAATTGCACCTATTGATTGCAAGATTATAATATTGTATCGGTTCGGTAGTCCATGAGGGACTGCCGGGCCAATGCACAATTCTGCAAGGCTCGATCCTATGAATTTGATGCAAGACGCCCCTAATGTTGTCAGTGAAGACGGGCTGCGCACACTACTTGCCGAGGGTCATTCGGCGGATGTTGTGTGCCGGGTTACGCCCAAACGTACAGGTGCTCAGTGGTCCGGAGTTTGGACCGTGCATTGCGTCTCGCCAGATGGCGAGACGCGTCGCCTGCTCGTCACCGCGCGTAACAACATGGCGGCCCGAGAGTTTAAGACAATCAACGGCTTATCCAGCTTCCTCGCCGGGCTTGGTGTTTCGATCGTCTCGATCCCCATGTTCGAAGGCAAGATCGCCTCTCACAAGTTGGACGACGCGGGCTAAGCCACTTGCCGTCTTCGCAGCATTCCTAGCTGCCCCGGCCTATTCCGAAGGCTTCGTGCTTTCCATGCGAGCCGATGGCCAGCTGGAGACCAAATCCCCCCAATCAGGTTTTGCGCAAAGCTATGTCGACGGGATTGGTGAAAACCCGCCAGAGCTGATCGTTTTTGCAGCGCCTGAGCCTGAAGTTCCGCCTCCTGCACCCGCCCGCGCCGTTCCCCGCCCCGAAGTCCTGTCAGCCATTGAAAGCACGGCGCATCGTTATGGTGGGCACCCCGCGCTGCGCCGTGCTGGCCTCTCCGTTTCCGAATGGCAGGCGCTGTTCCAAGCCAATATCGAGATCGAAAGCGCCTATCGCCCAAATGCGCGCAGTTCCGCAGGCGCGATTGGCCTTGGACAGCTGATGCCCGCGACGGCCGCGCAGCTCGGCGTGGATCCGCATGACTGGCAGGCCAACCTCGACGGCTCAGCCCGCTACCTTCTGATGATGCTGGCGCAGTTCGGCACGCCCGAACTCGCGCTCGCTGCCTATAACGCGGGACCAGACGCGGTCACGCGCCATGGCGGCATCCCTCCCTACCGAGAAACCCAAAATCACGTGCGCCGGGTCATGGCCGTGCGTGACCGACTGACTGGAGCCTCCTGATGCACACACAACTCCGCACGATCCTGTCGCTGGCTCTGGCCAGTTTGATGATTGCCAACCCGGCCCTTGCACAGAGCATCGATCTCTCCCCGGTGCAGAACCTTCTTCAAGGCATTGTCGACACGATCACCGGCCCCTTGGGCATTGTGATCGGCACCCTGGCCCTGATTGGCGTGTTCCTCTCCTGGCTCTTTGGCATTCTGGACTTCCGCCAGGCTCTTTGGGTGCTGGTCGCTATCGCAGGCATCGCAGCTGCGCCGACCATCGTGACCGCCATCTGGGGCGCATAAATCCGGCATGGCAACGCAAACCCGCCTCTTCCTGGGCCTGGTCCGGCCGCCAAAGCTCATCGGCTTACCAATCATGTATGCAATGGTTTGGCTCTTCGGGTTTGTGTTGCTGTTTCTCTGGGTGCAGAGCTGGCCGGTGATCATCATCGCCGCTCTGGCCTATCCTGCTCTGTGGAAAGCCGCTGACTGGGATCCGGCCTTTCTTGAGGTGATGGTCACCGCCCTGCAGGAAACGCCCCCGACGCCAAATCGCAAGATCCATTCGGGGGACAGCTATGCTGCATAACACCTCGGATGATCTTGCGACACTACCAGACTGGGCGCGCAAAGAGCGCCCGATGGCCAGCATGCTTCCCTATGTCAACCTCGTGAATGACGTGACGATCCGCACGCGCGGCAATGCGCTGTTCCAGTGCATCCGCCTTGATGGCGTCAACAGCATGACCAGCGATGACGCGCATTTGGAGAGGATCCGCGCGCTCTTTGCTGCGATCATCGCGCAGATCGGGTCAGAGTACAGTTTCTATGTGCACAAGGTTTCAAAAGCGATCGAGACGGCCTTGCCACCGGTTCGCGAGGAAGGGTTTGCGCAAGCGCTGGACACCCGCTGGCAGCTGGCCATGGCGCAGGCAGGGCTGCGGGACAAGACGCTCACGCTCACGGTGCTAAAACGCCCTCCCCTCGGCGCGCGGCTGCGTCTGAAACGTGCAGACTCAATCGCACAGATGAAAGACCAGACGGCCAAGCAGCTGCGCAAGCTCGAGGAGGTCGTCGGGTTTCTGCTATCGTCCTTTGCCGAGATGAATCCGCGCCTGCTTGGGGCTGAGAGCGGCGAACTGCTCGGGTTCCTCGGGGCGCTCAACATCGGCCAAGAGCGCCCGCTTTTCGCAAAATCCCGCTTTGGCGTCATTGCCGAAGATGTAGCCAACACCCGCGTCACGTTTCAGGGGCGAGGCTTTACGTTGGACGATGGGACGGCGGGCAAGCGGTTTGGCACGAACTTTGCGATCAAGACCTATCCGGCCAAAACCAACTGCACCATGTTCGATGAGCTGAATTTGCCGGTCGACATGGTCGTCACGCATTCCTTCACGCCGATCAACAGCAACATCATGGCCAGCCGGATCAAACGGCAACAGCGCTTGATGAAAGCAAGCGATGATGGCGCGATATCCCTTGCGGAAGAACTGGTCGACGCGCTGGACGATCTTGAATCCAAGCGCCTCAGCTTTGGCGATCATCACATGACGGTAACGGTTTTCGCCGAGACCGAGGAAAAGCTGGAAGCCATCGCTTCCGAGGTGCGCAATATCGCGGCCAGTGAAGGGGTCAATCTGGTGAATGAGAGCTTTGCGGCTCGGACACATTTTTTCGCGCAGCATCCGGGCAATGGACAAATGCGCAGCCGCAAGGCCGCCATCACGAACACGAACTTTGCCGACCTCGCAGCACTGCATCGCGGTCAACTGGGCAAACCCGGACACAGAGTCCCATGGGGCAAGCCGATCACCCTGTTTCCAACGCCTGAACGCTCGGGCTTTCTCTTTAACTACCATGAGACAGGTCAACCGGACAAAGAACCGACCGGCGGGCATACATTGATCCTTGGCCGCCCGGGCTCTGGCAAGTCGGTCTTGTCAGCCTTTTTGATGACACAAGCCCGGCGCTGCGACGCGCGCGTCTTTGTTTTCGACTATCGCGCTGGCATGGAAATGGCTGTGCGCGCGAATGGCGGCCGCTACAGCGCCATCAAGGCGGGTGAAGCAACCGGTCTCAACCCGCTGCGTACCGAGATCGACGGGCGCGGCCAAGCCTGGCTTTCTGATTGGCTGGCCACGCTCTTACATCGCGCCGACAAGCCCCTGAGCCCGGTTCAGATCAACCGCATCCAAGAAGTGGTGCGCCAGAACGCCGGAGCCAGCGATGCCGCGCTACGCAACTGGCAGGATCTGGCCTCGCTCTTTGTCGCCGGGGCGGATGAAGGGGATCTGTTCGAACGGATTCAGGAATGGACCGCTGATGGCCGCTACGGTTGGATTTTCGGGCAAAGCTCTGAGGATACCTTCTCGCTCGATGGTGATGTGGTCGGGTTCGACCTGACTGGCATTCTCGACAGCGAAAGCGAGAAAGAGCGCATGGCGGTTCTGTCCTATCTGTTTCGGCGGGTGGAGCGCGTGATCGAGGATCGCAAACCGACACTGATCATCATTGATGAAGCCTGGAAAGCGCTGGATAATCCCTATTTTGCGGACCGGCTCAGCAATTGGCTGGTCACAGCACGCAAACAGAACGCGGTCGTCGTGATGATGACCCAATACGCAAGCCAGCTTGAAAAGACCCGCACCGGCAAAACGATTGTCGAGGCCGTGCCGACGCAGCTTTTGCTTCCCAACATTCGCGCCTCGGCCAGTGACTACACAATGTTGCGCCTCACTGAAAAAGAGCTCAGCGTATTGCTCGGCACGGGCAGCAATTCCCGTCTGGCGCTGGTGCGTGATGATCAAGGCTCGGTGGTTATCGATGCCGATCTAAGCGCGCTTGGCTCTTACCTCACGATCCTTGGCGGCATGGAAAAAGGCGAAGCGCTGGTGGGCGCGGATTACCGCCAAAACCCAGACTTTTGGAGACAGATTGATGCGTAGACTTTGCGTGCTGACCCTCGCCCTTTTGACCCTGACAGCCTGCGCAGAATACCGGCCGTCCGAAACCGAATGCTTCAAGTCCTTTGCCGAGGTCAGCCGCAGCAACTGCAACTTTGAGCTGCTCGGGCCGATTGGTGGTCTCAGTGAGTAAGTACAGCCTGCATATCCTTGCGGGCTTGGTGTGGTTCGCCGCGCCAATGGCCTTTGCCCAAGGTGTGCCCACGTTTGATGCGGGAATGTTCTTGCAGCGCGAGCGCGTGCTGCAGCAGGGAGAACAAGATCTGGCGCTGCAGCGGGATCGGTTGACCAAAGAGGACGAGCTTGAAGCGCTCGAGCAAGAACAACTCCAGGCGCTGGAAGACATCCTCGATGCCACGACGTTGGCCAGCGGAAATTCCGGCGCGCTGGTCGCGAGCTTGGAAGCTGGGTCATCACCTGAAAGCGCTGCAGAGACGCTTTACGGTTCAGCCGACCCAAACCCCGGCGCAGCCCAGATGTTCGGCGATGCCTCCGGTTCGATTGAACAGCTGATCATTCGTGCCGCCCAAGAAACGCACCATATGTCCGGCGTGCGCGCAGCGGGCCTATCGCCCAAACAGTGGCGCTGTCTGTTGCAGGCGCTGATCTGGCAAGAAAGCCGCTTCACCATCGGCGCGCGCTCGCCTGTTGGTGCATTCGGCCTGACCCAGATCATGCCCGGTACGGCGCAGGATCTCGGGATTTACCCAGCCTATTATGAAAATCCCTACATCCAGGTCACCGGCGGCGCGCGCTATCTGGCGCAGATGCTGGCCATGTTTGATGGCAACATCATTCACGGATTGGCGGCCTACAATGCCGGTCCTGGCAACGTGCAGCGCTACGGCGGCGTGCCGCCCTTTGCCGAAACCCAGCACTACGTTCAAGTCATCCCCGAGCGTTATAATCTCTACCTTGCCCGCGTGGGCGGCGTCGACGCGCTTGGCACCATTGATCCAGTTTTGCTCGCCAACTCCACCATGAGCCTCACCTCTTTCGGCGCAGGGGTCTACGGCGATTATTCCTTGGTCTCCGTGCAAGCGACCGCGCTTCGGGTGCAGGACATCATCACCCGCATTGGTGAGACAGATGACATTCACGCGGCCATGTCGCTTAACACCTATGCGCGGGCCGAACTCGCTCGCCTGATCGCCATCCGCACGCGCCTCAAGGCCGCCCATACCCGCCCGCTTAGCGCGGCAGAACTGGCCATGGCGGCCGCGCAAGCCCGCGAACAAGACTTCATGCAATTCGATTTGGAGGCACTCCGATGATCCGCTTTCTTTCTACCGTTGCCACCTGCGCTTTGCTGGTTGCCTCACCCCTATTTGCCCAAGGTGTCCCCACGGTCGACACGCGCAACATCGCGCAGGAAATTCGCCAGCTACAGCAAATGCTGGAGGATTTCGGGATCCAGACCGACCAGCTCGACACGCTTCTCGAACAACTCGATCTCGTGCAGCAGCAACTCGACACGCTCAACGAGACCTACGCAGCCCTGACCGGCGCGACGGATATTATCGAAATGGCTATGGGCGGTGACCTCGATGGGCTTTTGGACCAAGAATTCGGCGATCTCCTTGGTACCATCCGGCAAATCCAGAGCGGCGATTTCAGCGGCCTCATCGGCAATGCAGCCCCACAGATGGAGGGCCGTATGACGCAAGCCTTAGAGGATGCAGGCTTTGACCAAGACAGCCTGTCCGACATGGCCAGCAGCGGCAACCCAGGGGCCGAACGTATCGCCAGTCAGGCAGGCACCGGGGCTGTCATGTCTGCAGCCGCTGAGAACAGCTACGACGAGGCCGCGCAATCTCTTGAGCGGGTCGAGCAGCTTGTTTCGCTGATCCCAGACATGGAAACGCTCAAAGAAGCGGTGGACCACAACACCCGTGTCACGGCTGAGCTTGCGATTGCCATGACGCGCATGTGGGAGCTCGAAGCCATTCAAACGGTCGGCGCTGGCCAATCTGGCGTGGTGGATGCCGCCACGCTGGCCGAAGAGCGCCGCTACATGAACTTCACCTTGCCAGACCTGCGCGCGGATTGACCCCATGAGCAGTGAGGCAGAAATCATCGAAGAAGAGCTCGTCTACGGCGCACGACGACGCGAGCTTATGTGGCAGAAGCTGGGGCTGACAGGCATGGCGTTTGGCATGGCAGGTTGCCTCGCCGCCGCCCTCGTGGCCCTGCTCGACGCGGACCCGCCGCCCATGATCGTGCCCTTTGATAGCGAAACCGGCATGGCCCTCCCCAATGCCATGGTTGAAGCGGTCTCACTCACGGAACGCCCCGCTATAATCGAGGCACAGGTCTATCGCTATGTGATTGATCGAGAGACATACAATCAGCTCGACAATGACGTGCGGGTGCGGCGGGTCCTGGACCAGTCGGACGGCGCGGCCGCCGCTGGTCTGCGCGCGCTCTGGACCAGCGGCCATGAGGCCTATCCGCCGGACAGCTACGGCACAGATGCGCGGCTCGATGTCGAGGTGCTCTCGATCAACCATATCAGCGCCAATCGTGCACAGGTGCGCCTGCGCAAGCGGCTCAATTCGCCGCGCGGCAGTCAAAACGGGCTCTTCACCGCAACTTTGATGTTTGAGTTTCGGCCTCAGAATAGCCGGTCGATCGATGATGTCTGGCAGAACCCCTTCGGCTTCACTGTCACCGAATACGCGATCCGCTCGGATCGTCTGGAGTAACCCATGCCCCGCCTGTTCCTGATCCTCGCCTTCCTAATTTCGCTTGCTGGCACCGCCTATGCAGAAACCCAGCCGCGCCAAGGCCCCTATGATGCCCGCGTCCGGCTGGCCACCTATCAGGATGGACAGGTCTACCGCATCCGCACCAGCCTGACCCATGTGACCAGCATCGAGTTTGGCCAAGGCGAAACGATCCGCTCGATTATCGCAGGCGATACCGAGGGCTTCCTTTTGGACGGTGTGCCCGGTGGCCAAGCTTTTGCGATCAAGCCCGTCTCGCGCGGCGCGCATACCAACATCACCGTCTACACCAACCGGCGCAGTTACTATTTCAATGTGACCGAGGCGAACTCGCCGACCTTCTATGTCATTCGATTCACCTATCCCGAGGCGGCCCCTCGGCAATCGCGTGTGGCAACAAACCAACCTGCAAACCACGCTTACGGCGTCAGCGCGCGGTCCGAAATCACTCCGCGCGAGATTTGGGACGACGGCACCTTCACTTATTTCCGCTTTGCCGCGAACGCGCCGCTGCCTGCGATCTTTCGTTGGTCAAACGGCAATGAGCGCAGCGTGAATGCTCTGGCCCGACCTGATGGCGTGATCCGTGTGTCAGGTGTCAGCGATCGATGGGTTCTCCGACTCGGCGAGGACGAGATCTGCGTTCAAGAGATGAGCGAGGCAAACCAAGATGAGTGAAACCGCCGAGCTTAAGAAGCGCCTCGAAGCGCTTGAAGGAAAACCACAAAACCGAAAACCTCGACCGTCATTTTTCGTTATCGCCCTGGGCATTGGGGCAATCGCCGCCCTTGGCGGTCTATTGCTGTTGTTCTCTGGCGGCTCTGATCCCGATAGCCTGGAAACCGCGTCCCCAGATGAATTCCAAGCGGCCGGTCCGGGGTTTGGCGACCTTGAGCCAACCCCTGCACCGATAGAGACATCACCACCGCCGGAGCCGGAACCGGCCAGCGACACAGAAGAGCTGCGCGCGCAAATGGACGCCATGCGCACCGAGCTCGAAGCCCTGCGCAACGCACCCGCACCTGAAGTCCCAGCCGTCAACACTGAAGCATTGGAGACCTTGGGTGCAGAGATCGATGCCCTGCGCAGTGAGGCCGCTGCTACGCAAGCCGCCTTGCGCGAAGAGTTGGAAGAACGCGCACGTCAGATACAGCGACTGCAGAACGATCTGGAGCTTGCGCGCCTGGAAACCCCGCGCACGCCCGCACCAACCGGCACCACGGCCGAAGAACTGCGCCTCCAAGAACTCGAGCGGCGGCGGCAAGCCGAGCTTGATGAACTGCAAGCGCGTATTGCCAGCCCAATTATCGCCTTTGGCGGCACTGGAAGCGGCAACAATGATACCGCCGCCGAGCAGCGGCGGCTTGATGGTGACACAGACTTTGTCCGCAATGGCGCTGAACCCGCTGAGGTGACGCAGGCCCAGTTGATTGTAAACCCGTCAAACACGGTCGTTCAGGGCACGATGATCCAAGCTGTGCTGGAGACAGCGATCGACAGCTCGCTCGCCGGTCAGGTCCGCGCGATGGTATCGGAAGATATCCACGCCTATGACGGCTCGCGGATCCTGATCCCGCGCGGCGCGCGCCTCATCGGGCGGTATCAATCCGGTCTCGATATCGCCCAGCAACGCGTGACGATCGCCTGGGACCGGATCATTCTGCCCAGCAACCAGACCGTTGAAATCAGCGCCTTCGGTGGTGATGAATTGGGGCGGTCCGGCACAACCGGCTTTGTCGACAGTCGCTTTGGCACACGATTTGGTTCCGCTGCTCTGATATCGCTGATCGGAGCCTTGCCCGCTGTGGCGGCCCAGAACACCGAAGATGAGATTGCCTCGGATGTGCTCGAGGGCATTGGCGAAGACCTTCAGGAAAGCGCGCAAAGCGTGATTGGCGAATATCTCTCCGTCTCGCCCGTGATCTATGTCGATCAAGGTGCCCGCGTCACCGTGATGGTCGACCGCGATCTGGAGATTTTTTGACCATGGCGGCCAGCTATCTGCAAAGCTCGATGGACAAGATCCCCGAGGCGCGTGACCCCAAGCTGATCGAGCTTTGCATCAACCCCGACGGCACGCTGTGGGCCGAGTTTCAGGGGGATCACTTCATGCGGAACGTCAATCGACAGCTCTCGGCGAATGAGATCAAAGATTTGGGCAATCAGATTGCTTCGGCCGCAAACACCACGCTCAGCCGGACCAAGCCCATCGTATCGGTCAGCATCACCTACCGTGACCGCCCGATCCGCGCGCAAGTCATCCAGCCACCGGCTGTCGATGGCGGCTATGCGATCTCCCTGCGGTTCTTCGCCGACCTACCTTTGGAACAGATCAAGCTCTCCTATCTCTTTGGCAAAGAACGCAGAAACGAGGGCGCACGACGCAAGCGCAATTCCGAACTGCGCGATGTCGTGGCCACCGGCGACATCGATGCCGCGATCAAGTTCTGCGTCACGCACAAGCTCAACATGATCGTGTCCGGTGGCACCTCGACCGGCAAGACCGTCACGGCACGCAAGATCCTCTCTTTCGTTCCCGCCGAGGAGCGCATCATCACGATCGAAGAGGCAGCCGAGTTGCGTCCGACGCAGCCCAATATCGTTACGCTGATGTCCGACCGAGACGAAGCCACGCGCAGCGCCGATGTCCTCCTGACCTCCACCCTCCGCATGCGACCGGACCGCATCGTCCTAGGCGAAGTACGCGGCAAAGAGGCGATGACCTTCCTTGAGGCCATCAACACCGGGCATGGCGGCTCTCTTACCACGCTCCACGCTGAAACCCCTCAGCTGGCCGTGCAGCGCCTCGCCATCGCTGCCCTGAAAACTGACGTACCCATGACCTACCAGGACATGAACGACTACATCACCCGCTCGATCGATGTGATCATCCAGGCTGGTCGCCATGAAGGCGCACGCGGCATCACCGAATTCTACCTGCCGGTTGATCCGGCCCATTCAAAGGAAACAGCCCATGTTTGAATACAAGATTGAACTGATCAACACCGCCAAAACTAAGCCACCGAAGATCGAAGCGCAGCTAACAGCTCTTGGTCAGGATGGTTGGGAGTTGGTGTCGGTGGTGCCGGATTTCGACGGTGAGCACATCCTGAAGGCATTCCTGAAACGTCGCACTGGTGACACCACCTAAATCCAACCGAGGAGGAACCGATGGGCGTCGTCACCTGGATGGTTGAGACAACCGACAACTTTCTGGACGACGCGGCCCAAACCACCTTTGGAAACGTCGCGGGTCAGCTCGGCGGCGTCATTGCCGTAGCCTCGACGTTGGCTGTGATCGGCGTCTTCCTCAACATGGTGTTTCAATACAAATCCATGGATGGGCGGACCGCCTTCTGGTTCGCCCTCAAACTCATGTTGATCTCCCTCTTTGCGATGAATTGGGTCCAATTCAACGCTGTGGCCAGTGCCCTGATCGATGGGCTAGACCAACTTGCGGGCGGCATGGTGGCGGGGCTTGGCGGCGGCGGTGCGGGTGCGTCTTATTTCGCCGGGGCCTTCGACGATCTCATCGAAGAATTCGGCGACTATCTGAACGCGGCCGGTGACAACATGCATTGGATGGCCGGAGCCCTGATCGGCGCGATCGGCGCTTTCCTCCTCGGCGTGATCGGCGCGCTCTGCGGCCTTGTCCTGATCTTCGCCAAGATCATGCTGGCCTTCATGATCGGCATCGCCCCCATCATGATCGCACTGTCGCTGTTTGATGTCAGCAAGGACTATTTCCATCGCTGGCTGTCCAGCACGGTATCCTATGCTCTCTACCCCCTCGTGATCGCCGGGGTGTTTTCCACGGTCGTTGGCATGTCCCGCTCGCTCATGACTGAACTAGGAGACCCCTCTGGCGCGAGCAACATCGGCGCGCTGGTGCCCTTCTTCATGATGATGTTCCTCGCAGGCGGCATGATCATCGCCACCCCGCTGATCGTCCGCTCAATCTCAGGCAACTTCATGATGGCCGGAACGCCGAGCATTCCCAGTCCTGGTGGGTTCGCCAAGGGTTTGATCGGAACCAAGGGCTCACGGGCGCGGGCGCGGTTTGGGACGAGGTCAAATGCTGAGATCGCCGGGGCTGGACTACGCCAGGCGGGCGGTGCGACTGTCTCGATGGTTCAGCGGGTGGCTGAGCGTGCGAAGCGGTTGGAATAGAGCTCTCAGCCCTAAATGGCCTTCAAAAGCCGCCAAACAAAGGTTAGCTGTGAGCCCGTCAGAACTTCGGGTTTTCCACTTGTTTACGTTGAGAAATGCGCCCTGCGATTTGATTTTCGATTCGCTCCCGGACCTTTGGATTTCTAATCAACGCGCGTTGTTGCTTCAATTCGGCAAGCCGTTTTAGTTGACGGTTCGGTAGATGGGTAGCTCCATCCTTTACAATAACTCCTGTTATATCGGCGGGAGCATTGATCAAACTCACTTCCTTCGCGTCCTTCAATCGAAGCCCGTTGCTGAAGATGAGCTTTTTGATCTCCCAGATCAGCGCTTTAGGCACTACGTCGCCAGAAATCGTTATATCGTCTGCATAGAGGCTTAGTTTACACCCTTTCGCCCTCACCAGCTTTTCGACGGCAAGCCAAATATGGCTGTTGCTGTAGTAGGCTAGGATCGGGCTACAAGGAGAGCCTTGGGGCAGGCATCCACCCAGAGTTACGACGTGAACCAAAACGGCGGTTACGTCCCGAGAGCATTCAAGCTCCCGATGGAAAAATCGGGCGACGTTGTTGGCTGAACAACTTGGGAAGTAGTCCGCGACGTCCAGTAGCCAGAACGCCTTGGCCTCTTTGTGGTGCGCTGCGTTTTCGACGTATGAGCGTCCTTTTACAGGGCTGAAAAGGAACTCTGGGGCTTTGACACGCCCCAGAAGATCACCAATGCGGCCTTGCATCGCTTTAAGCTTCGGGTCGGGAATGTCGATAGGGCGGTAGTTCTCCGCCTGTTCCGGCGTTGGAGGGTGTTTCAGCCACGCGCCTTTTTCATCATCCTTTAGCTTCTTGTGCTTCCAGCGGCGGACGTAGAGGTCATTGCGGTGGCTGATCTCGTCCAAGGTATCGGCGGACACTCTTAGAAGCTTGGCCAGTTGCTTCCGGCTTCTGAGGCGGAAAAACGGGCTATCCTTGAGTTGGTAACCCTCTCTAGGCTGCGTCTTCGGCATCTGCTTTCCTTTCAACGAAACGCAGAATGTCGATGACCTTGCGTGCAATTTTTGAACGGATTTTGTCGCCAGACTTGGCGTTAGGCAGCTCTTCCGCAAAGAACATGATAGAAGAAACCGGAATTTTGAACTCTGTCGCATATCTCTGGATCAGATCGAGCGAGGGGGATTTGTTACCCTTTTCGATCTCCGAAATATGGGACTTCGAGACGCCGAGTTTTTCCGCCAGTTCGACCTGTTTCAAGTCATGGAACACTCGGATCAACCTTAGTGCTTCATGTATCATAGTTTCATCCCGTTTGCCTTTCCCGCTTAGACATTAGGCGGGCGGCGATTAGCCGGGCGATCCGAAAATCGCCATCAACCACCGGACAAGCCGGTAGATGAAGATAGCCACCCTAAGGATGACCATCACGGTGCGAGGGTTCCGGAGTTTCCTCCAAAACCGACGTCGCCGCCGCCGTCGGTGTGTATCTTCAGAGAGAGCCATATTGCTCCTCCTTTCTGTTGGCCCCGGCGCAACATCCACAGCGGATGCCACTAACCAAGGGTCCTCACCCAACAGAAAACGGAAACCGACGACTAAACCCGTTGCCTAGACGCGATAGCTGTCCTTGCTATCGCGTCTGCTTCGCCCGCCGCCGTCCCCTCGTCCCCCTCCGGGGGCCTCCAGGCCGTCTGCGGTAGAAGTGGTAGAGGGGAAACCCCCTCCGCGCTTGAACAAGTCCAAGCTGGGTATGAGGAACTTCTTCCGTTGTTACACATTAGGTATGTGGGAACGGGGGCGTCAGCTTTCAAGGGAAAAAGTTCACTGTAGGCGAACTTTTTTGCCGCGACCGAGAAGACGATTTGTTCAAACGAATATCTTAGATCTCAGCGCAGAAAGGTTTGCCTGCCCCCTCATCCCCGAGCAGCCTCTTCCATAAACCTTTCCACCCTTTCAGTTCCTGCCTGATAGTCGCCCAAACTGGCCTGATCACCTGACTGTGCATTTTGATTGCCGGACGCCAATTCTTCAATCTCTTCGCGCCGCTTCCCTCCATCGTCAGAGCCCTCATTTGAAACCGCCCTCGGCATCTCAAGCGCTCCAATCTTCGCTTCCAGTGCCTTGATCTGCCCTTGCAGCCCGCGCATCTGGTCACCAGCTGACGGATATGGCAGATCGCCGGTTTGCTTGTCGAAGATCTGCTTAAAGAACCGATCCTCATAGTATTTGATCCGCCTGGCGCGCACGGGCATTTGCGCGTCGACCACCAGAACAATGTCATCAAGATCCATGCGACGGGCCTCATCCTCAGGTAACAAAGGCGTCTCTTCCGTCCGTTCAGACATACTGCGCCCCGCGAATGGGTTGCGGCCGACCGAGCGCGAACGGGTCACAACGCGTTTGGTTGTTTTGCCAACCGCTTTGCTGAGCTCTTCGATGGTCTTTTCATCTGAGGGGGTCAGATAGAGTTTGATGCCCGCGTTGCCCTGCAGGGCGCGGCGGGCATTTTCACCATAGATCTCGTCCAAAGCCGGGATCGTCTGAGTTACGATCGCTAAGTTTGCCCGGTAAGATCGCAGAGTTTCGATGCTGTCGAGCACGATCGGCATTTTACCCAGACGGTTGAACTCATCGAGCATGATCATAACTGGCCAAGGCTCGTCCTTGGCAGGTTCATGGTCCTGCAGCGATGCAAGCAAGTCTGAGAAAAACAGGCGGATCAGCGGCGCGAGGGGTTTCACCATCAGCGGTTCGGCTACGAGATAGACCGAAAACGGCGTTTTTCGGATGTCGCGGAAATCGAAGTCTGACGTTGCGGTTGCACGGTCGATGGCGGGGTTCGACCACTGTTTGAGGCCGGACGTCATCAAGAGCGACAGATAAGACGTTAGCGTGTCGTTGTTGGTCGAGGCCATGCGCATGAAGATCAGCTTCGCGGCTGGATTGACTACTTCATCGGCGCGGCGGCGATACTCCTTCTGCTTGTCCCCGCCTGATGCAGTGATCCGGTAGATCTCGCCTAAGGTCGGTCGCTTGCGCTCAAACGCCAAAAGCCCTGCCGCTACGAATAGATCGATACCGCCATCAAGGAGCCCCTGAACCCGATCGTTATCAGCCTGAAGGAACAGCGATGCCAAGAGTTGTAGTTCCATCTGCTGGCGGTCGACATTTTCGAGCGCCGATATGCGCAACAAAGGATTGTAGCGGTGCGAGCGGCCGTCCTTCCAATCCGTCGGCGCGAACCGAAACACCTTGTCGCCCTGCGCAGCCCGGTGGCGCGCCGTCGCCTCGAAGTTTTCGCCCTTCACGTCGAGCACGACGGCACTGCCCTGATAAGTCAGAAGGTTCGGAATGACGAAACCCGTAGTCTTCCCGCGTCCGGTCGGGGCCACGATCAAAGCATGGGGAAAAACTTTGGACATGACAAAGGGTTTGCGGCTCTTGGGCTTGCCCATCTTTCCGAGCACAAAGCCGTGGCCAGGCTTGCCGAAAAAGCCGTTTCGCTTCATCTCTGACATGTGCTGCCAGTGAGTTTCACCGAACTTGGTCAGAGCGTCGTTCATCAAGACGGCGCTGAGCAAAACTCCAGCACCGGTGCTGATCCCCACGATCAAGTGAACAATCTGCATATCGGCCGGATGGGTCATTCGGAGAACCCCATAGCTGCGCGCCAGCATCAAGAAATCGATGTCCTCCCCAACCCCGAACCAGCGGAAGGTCAGAAAGGCCGACGACAGAACATACCCGAACACCGCGCCGAGAAAAGCAAAGCTCATGACGCCAAGTGCGATCCGCGCCTTACCCATGCGTCACACCATTTTCGCCGTCGGCATCGACATGCCGCTCGCGTTGAACATCGATTTCTTCATTGGCGATTTCATCAAGGACGTGCTCCATCGCCACGCTGTTCGCCAGAGCGGCATCGCTCTGCAGATAGGCTTTGGCCGCATAGAGCCGGTCCAGGCGGTCTTCGATATGCTCCTCCAGTGTGGTCTCATCGCCAATCGCCAAGTCGGCGACCTGCTCTTCACCGACCAGATCCTCCAGTTCGGCCCGCAAGGTCTCGCGTTCCTGATCGCTGCGGAATGGATCTGCGGTTGGGTCGTCCCTCATACGGCTCAGGATATCAGCTGTGGTCGGCGGCAGCCGGTCGATGATGGCTTCCTGCCGGTCGGTCTCCACCGCCCCACTGTCTTTAAGAACCTCAGCATCTGCCAACACACGGCCCAGATCACTGTGCACCTGGTCAAGGCGGTCGATCGCTTTTTCGAGCTCATCGGCCCGCGACAGGTCAAAGCCTTCCTTATCGGAAATCGCCTTCAGATCCTGCCCAAGCCATTGCCGCTCGAGCGCGGCATTGCCCGCGCCGATTTCGACACGACGTGTCACCTCCTGCGCGTCAATGCCGGTGCCTTTCAAAGCCTGCTGAAGACGTTCGGTAAGAGCTGTATCCCGCAATGCACTTTGGGCGTCGGCCTTAATGTTCGCGGCAGAATAGATCCCACTTTTGGACGCATCTTCGAGCAAGGTGTGGGACTGCGTTCCCATTGGGCTGAGATGCGACAAAGAGCGATAGATGTCGTTCAGCTCATGCTCCAGCGTCGCGCGACGCTCCACTGGAGAGTCCGCCACAATGCGTTCGGCCTGGTTGATCTTGGCGTGAAAGGCATCCACGACCTCATCAAACGAATGCTGTTCTTCGGCCATGCCATATACCTTTCCATCTGCTTCAATCGGTTTGCCCTGCGCCAAGAGCGTCGCGGCCTTGTCCAGAGCCGCCGCAATGTCGTGCTGGTTCTCGCGCGAAGCTTCAGCCGCTAAACCGCGATAGAGCCGCGCGTTCTGCGCCACCTCAGCCAAAGCACGGTCAAGCTCCGGCCCCACACGCTCACGCTCGGTCAGCTTTTGGCCCGTGGCTTCTGCGCGACGCTGGTCTATATCGCTTGGACTTTTCGTCGTGACCCCACGCTCGAGTTTTCGCGTCGCCTCAAGCCGCAGCCCATAGCGGTCGGACACCTCCACCATCGCCTCGCGAAAACTGTCGTAATTGAAGTGGTGCCCTTCCTTCAGAAAGAAGAACTCGCCATCCTTGCTGCGCCGATTCAGTACGACATGCGCGTGCGGGTGATCCCGGTCCTCGTGCACGGCCGCGATGTAGTCAAAGTGGCTGCCGTCGCCCTGAAAAAAACGCTCGCAAATCTCGCGCGTGATCTCGGCGACATCCTCGCCGCGCGTGCCGATCGGGAAGGCCATCAACAGATGAGAAGTGTGCCCGAGCTTTGGGTGAAACCCCTCATTCCACTGCGCTGAAAACCGGCGCGTGACCTGCTCGATCTCTTTGGCTGACAGAACGCTTTGGCCGTCATAGGTGCCACGGCTGTCGATGATAAAGCTCGACTTGGTGGTCAGGTATTCCAGCTGGTTGCGCAGCTGCGCTTTGTTGTGCGTGCCACCGTCGCGAATGGCTTTGAAGATCGCGGGAGAATGCCCCATGGCAGCGCGGGCCATCTGCTTTGAACGGGCGCGCGGGACGCTGCCGCGAATGCGGCTCCAATCGCGATCGAAGAAGGCCTCCTGCGCGGCGGCAACGGCGCTATTCCGGGCCATCGGCAAAGCCTCCCAGAA
Organism: Ruegeria sp. CG4; assembly: GCF_056537185.1. Classification (NCBI taxonomy): domain Bacteria; kingdom Pseudomonadati; phylum Pseudomonadota; class Alphaproteobacteria; order Rhodobacterales; family Roseobacteraceae; genus Ruegeria; species Ruegeria sp. CG4. The sequence goes on from NZ_JBQFRB010000001.1 coordinate 1,004,405, forward strand.
CGCGGGCAATCTCGCCGGACAGCGCGCTTCGGCGGCGTTGCGCCATGTCCTGAACTTGGTCTGCAATGTCGAAGATCAGCCCGGCCAAGGCGCGCACCTGACCATGGGCAGAGTTGCCATAGGGCGGTGTCTTGCCCTGGCGCTTTGCCTCGTTCAGGCGCTGCGCAATCTGGTTGATGTTGTTGCCGGTACGATTGAGCGAGGCCGAGAGCCCCTGCATCTGATTGGCCAGTTCATCGTCAGGAACGAAGAGATCGTTTGAGGCTTGGATCAACCTCCGCAGCCCCTCCGCCCGACTGTTGATATCATGGCGCGTCAGCACCGTATCGAAGCTCGCAAGCTCTTTCGGCGTGAGCCGGACATTCACCAGTTCAGAGCGGACGCGTGCATCCAACTTGCGGCTTTGATCGGCCTTCAACGTGTAGAAGATGCTGCGGGTCGTGACGCCGAATTCGCGCGCCAGATCCTCGATCGGCACACCCTCGGCACGCTTGCGCACGATCGCAAAACGCTGGTTTTGCGTTAGTCGCTTGTGCCGTGGTGCGCGCGGTCGGCCCATGTGAAGTAATCACCCCTATTTCTTGCCAGCATCATACAGGCAGCTCTGTTATGGCACTTCGCCATAATTGATTCAATATTATAATATTGTATCAACTGCCTGTATTCCGTTTGGAGCAGCCATAGTCTGCGACCGCCGAGCAAAGTCCGGCCTCATGCGCAAGGCATGACACCACTAGTCGTGGTTCCACGCCTCAGCATCGCCAAGCACTTGCAGCGCTATTGCGCGGGCCGCGCCTTCGGCGCTGGCATAGGTTTGATGATCGGGCTGCTCGTGCAGATCAAAGGGCTGTTGCGGGTCGTCCGGGGTCTCAACTCGGACATAGATTGCCCAGCCATCAATCAGTTCTGGATCATCACAATACTCCTGCCCGCCATCGGGCAGATTGCAGAACCCATGAAGATTCACGCTGGCGCGGCCCTCTCGGGCCGCCTGCCTGATGTTAGAATACCTCATGGCAAACCTCTGCACTTTCCCCGATGAAAAATTCGTCAGGCTCGCCGTTCAGGCGGGTGCTATCCCGACTGGTCAAGCCGATAGCCGACCCGTTCCGCGTGAATGTGATGAGGTATTGCCCGAGGTCATCACGCGTCACCACATACCCGCTATTGACCCAGTGAACGCGGTTGCCCGCGTCCACTGCTGCTTTGATGTCTTCCAAGGTCATCGCAACGCCTCCTCAAGGATTGCGAGCGCCCCAAGACAATCGTCGATATAGGGCTGCTCCTCACCCTCCAGATCGTTCAGCTCCAGCCGGTTCAACACCGCGTAAAGCGTGGCGCGGGCCTCACGGGCGGCGCTTCGCAAGCTGACGGTATCTTCCAGACGCGCTGTCGCAAAATCATCACTGTGATAGTCAGGGATCATTGGATTTCTCCCGCCTTGTGCTTCCAACGCGGAGCGATGTCTTTGAACGGCACCGTGAAGGGCGGCAGCGCGTCAAAGCCGTTCGAGCTTTTGACCACCTTCACCTTGGCGCAATCATCCTCGACGCTGAGGATCTCGACGCAGAACACGCCGCCCAAACCCGACGGAACAACGATTTCCTTCAGCTCGTGCCGATGCTTCCCGCAATAGACGCAGGTGCTATAAAGCCCGTCGATGATGTGACCGCCGGTCACGCGATCACAGTCGCAGGTCCAGAATTTCGGGGGCTGATACTTGTGAGCCATTTGTGGCCTCCTCTTGGGTGCTGCGGTTGGGGCTTGCGCCCCCTTCCGCCGATGGGCTGCACACCGGCCAATCTGATCTGACCGAATACGCATATATTCGGCGGAACAGAGTGGGTGGGGGCACAGCCCGACCCACGGCCCAGGAGCGGCCAGTCAATGGGTCAAAGCCAGCAACTGGTGCGGCCCGCAGCGCGCCTTCGCGCGAGGACACGGCTTGCAGGCTTTGACGACGCGCCCGCGCGGCGCTTGCCCATTGACGGGACGTGACAGGGATGTTGGGCGGACCAATCAAATTGAAAGAAGCCTGAAGGAGGTGAGCGGGCTGAAAGCCAGTCGATCCTCCGCACAGTCCGTTTCTCAGAGCGGCCCGTGCGCAGCAGCACGGGCCACAATTTATCATCCCGATCAAAAATGCCTGCGCCCCGCCAAGTGAAGCGGGCCGCAGGTGCTCAAAGCTCAACACCGGCTTTCAAGTTGCCGTCCGGATCCAGCCATGAACGGGCCTCGGCGCAATCTAGGCAAATGCACGAACAACTGCCTTTCACGATGACCGGTGCGAGAAAGATCACTGGGTTTGACGCGCCGCATTTGCGGCACGTCATTGGGGGTAAGATTGCGGGGCCGCTCATGCTGCGGCCGCTTTCGACTGACCTGCGGCTGCTAAGACAAAATCGGCTGCCTTCTGTGCCTCGGACGCCGCGCGAAAAATCGCCCGTTTGTCTTCTTTGAGCGCTTCCAACCACCCTTCAACATAGGCAGCGCTTTGGTCGAATTCCGGCTCGACGCCAATCTGAGCACCAAGGAAACAGGCGCCGATTTCCGCCACTAGCTCTTCAAAGGCATAGGCCTCACGGTTCGTAAATTTCTTGATCCGCTCAAGCCGCTTTTCGCTGCCGGTCCAGTGGATTAATTCATGGGCAAGGGTCGCAAAATACCCTTCCGCACTAAGGAAGGTCGCCACGGGCGGCATATGGATGTGATCTTTGGCCGGGCTATAATAGGCTCGCGGCTCATCGGTGGTCACGATCTCCGCACCCGTGCGAGCAAAAAACGCCTCAAGCTCGGGATCAGCCTCAGTGCCAAGATCGCGCGGGGCCTCCGGACGGATGTAGTACTCCTCCGGCAAACCTTCGATCTGATCCGCGTTGAAGACGCGGTATGCGCGCGCGTAGGGCACTTCTTCCTCAATGCCCAGTTCGTTCTCTCGGGTGAACGTCCCGTATTTGACCACGGTCGACGACGTTTCGCCTTTGCGAACTTGGCCGTCCAGCTCCTGCGCCTGTTTGTAGGTCATCCAGCGGCTCGAAACATAGCCATGCTTGGCCGCCATGACCCAGAGCATCAGGATATTAATCCCGCGATACTCCTCGCCATTGTGTCGGGTCGGCAGGGCAATGCCGGACGCGCCCCCTGTCCACGGCTTGCGCCATGGCGGCGTGCCCGCCTCGATCTCTGCAATAATGGTGTCGGTGACATGGGCATAAACATCAAACTTCGGTGCCATTTGTGGCCTCCTCGATCAAAGTGACGCGGGAGAGGCTTTGCGCCCCCTTCCGCCGATGGGCTGCGCCTCGGCCACCTGATCTGACCGAATACGCATGTATTCGGCGGAACAGAGTGGGAGAGGGCAAAGCCCGACCCATGGCCCTGAACGGGGCTGTCAATCGGCCACATTTGCGAAGAAAATGTCTGCGCCAAAATCAGACGCCAATTTGCCGCGCGAGGAATGGCTCGCCTGCGAGACAGGGGAAATTGGTGGCTTATTTTGGGGATGGCCCAAGGTTGACCGCCACGGTCAGGGATGTTGGGCGGACTAAACAAAAATAATGATGTCTGGATCGGGGTGAGCGGGCCATCGGCCCGTTGAGCCTCGGTGCAGTCTACTGGGAGATGTTGCCCGCGCGCTTAAGCGCGGGTTCTTCTGAAACCATGCGATACTTCCTAGGTCGCGCACGACACAAGACCGAAGCAATCCCGCAACCCGCTGACAGAATTACAAGATATTGCAGACAGTCCGCTGAGTATATGGTTCTTAAATATAGACCCATCCTCTAGGTTGAACTAGACTTGAGCTATGACAAGCGAATCGAATAGTCTTTCACGATGGCAGCAGGATCGCCGTGCATTCATTGAGCACAGGGTCTTTTGGCGTGGACGTGTCGGCCTTGCGGATCTGATGGATGTTATGGGCCTCAGTCGGGCTCAAGCTTCGAAAGACCTCAACAGCTACATCAATGATCATCCCGAACACATCATTTACGATAAAACGGCCAAGACCTACGTTCTGGGCCCGAAGTTCGAAGAACACTACACTGCGCTTGATCCGTCAGAGTATCTTGATGACCTCCTGTCGATCTCAAGGGGCGGTTCAGTCCCCGCTGCAGACTGGATTGTCTACCAACCGGACATTCTGGCAACCACTGTGCCTGGGCGCGGACTAAGCGCGCTAACACTTCGCAACGTCTTATTGGCCTGTGAACAGCGCAAAGAGCTGCAGATAAGCTATCAGTCCATGTCCTCCCCCGATCCAGAAAATCGCGTTATCATTCCTCATGCCCTCGCACATGACGGATTTCGTTGGCATGCGAGAGCGCTTTGCTCAAAAGACCAAGTTTTCAAAGACTTTGTTCTCGGACGCATACTGAAGAGCGCATTGGGGGAACAATCAGATGCCGACGCCGGTACCGATGAAGACTGGCACCAAACAATAACGCTCAAAATCGCACCGCACCCTGGCCTGTCTGAAAACCAACGCAGGATTGTAGAGCTAGACTATGCAATGAATGACGGGGCGGCAGAACTTTCAGTGCGAAAGTGCCTATTGTTCTACAATCTAAAGCGACTAGGCCTTGATGTTGATCCAAGTATCCGCGCCCCACAGGATCAGCACATAGTTTTGATCAATGACGGAGAAGTTCGCGCTGCTCTCGTGAGGGGACGGCGATGAGTGCTTTCGCGAGACAAGACTACAAGATGTCATTTAGCACCGGCGGGCTCTTCCTGAACGAAAGCCTGGAAGTCGCACGCTTGCATGAAAACGGTGAAGCTTGGGAAGACACAATTCTCAGAGCCATGGAGGAAGGCACAACCAGCCTACCGAAATCAGCATCGAACCGTCGATCGTTGCGCGAAATTTCTAACCGCCTGCTTACTCTTACAGATGAGGAACGCGCTTACCTTGTGGAAGAGGCTGACCGCTCCGAACAGCAGGCGATGTTGTGGATCGCCACATGCCGCGCATATCGGTTCATTCGTGAATTCGCGGTGGAAGTGGTGAGAGAGCGATACCTATCTTACCAACTCGATCTACCGCTCGAAAGCTTTGACATTCTTTTTGAGGCAAAAGCTGAATGGGATGAAGGACTGGCCGGATTAAGTCGGTCGACCCGCCTGAAACTTCGTCAAATCATGTTTCGCATGATGCGTGAAGCTGGGATCATTTCAGAAGATGATCGCATTCAAACCGCGATTATTTCCACACGTTTGAAACACATGATTGAAGACCACAACCCCGGCGAGCTGGCCTTTTTCCCCAGCGTTCCGGTTGAGGGAGCTTAAATTGAAACGAGAACTAAACCGGAAAGAGCGGGCCGAGCACCTCTACCGCGTGATCACCAGTGAACGCTTCCTGACCAAACAAGGCCTAGGGAATGAAGTGCCATTTTTCATCTATCCCTTTCCCGCCGAGGAAGGGCTCACCATGGTTGAGGATCGTGAAGATCTTGTGACCCGAATTCAGCACTCCGGCACTCGAGTGTTGGACCTGAACCTCTACGATCTCGCGCTCGAAATACTTTCAGAGCGCGGGATCTTAGAGCAGGTTCTTGAAATTGAGGCCGACAGTAGCAAGGGTGAGATCAAGGAACTTCTACAGGGCGTCTTGGACCCACAGGCTCATCTGATCCCGCATATTGGCCAGGCGATCCGAGCGACCCCGCATGACGTCATTTTCTTGTCAGGCGTCGGTGAAGTTTATCCTTACATCCGATCTCACAACGTGCTGAACAACCTACAAAGCACTGCGAAAGAAGCACCAACCGTTCTCTTCTTCCCAGGAAGCTACACCCATGCTTTGGCGACTGGCGCGTCATTGGATCTCTTTGGCCAGCTTCATGACGACAAGTATTACCGCGCCTTCAACATTCTGAATTACGAGGTCTAAGCCCATGGCCCAGCTGCTAAAAGACATTTTTGAGAAACCCGTTGATCGCGCCATTGACGGCGTCATTAAGGCCGATGACGAGGCAAGCCTTCGCGTCGAACTCGACGAGTACGTCATCACAGGGGAGATCGGCCAACGGCTGGAACAGTTCCTCGAGGCCTACAACAATTATGACACTTCAAATGGCGTCTGGATCTCTGGCTTCTTTGGCTCTGGTAAGTCGCACTTGCTGAAGATGCTGGCTCTACTGCTTGAAAATCGTGAAGTCGACGGCAAAACCGCTCACGAGATCTTCGCTGAGAAGCTCAAAGGCGAGCCAATGCTGGCAGGCGCACTCAACAAGGCCGTTTCCATCCCGTCGAAATCGATCTTGTTCAATATCGACCAGAAGGCAGATGTGATCTCGAAAACGGATGTAGATGCGCTTCTATCTGTCTTCCAAAAGGTCTTTGACGAAGCCTGCGGGTTCTATGGCAAACAGCCTCATATCGCGCAATTCGAACGCGATTTGCAGGGGCGTGGGCAATTCGAGGCATTCAAAGAAGCTTTTCGAAGCGCTGCCGGGAAAGACTGGGAGCGCGGTCGGGAACAGGCGCTACTCGAAGCCAAGAACATTGCGACAGCGTTTGCAGAAGCAACCGGTGGTGATCCTTCAGATGCAAAAGACATCCTGAGCCAATACCGGAAGGACACACGCGTCTCGATTGAGGACTTCGCTGGAACAGTCAAAGCTTGGATCGATGACCAGCCCAAGGGCTTCCGGCTAAACTTCTTCGTTGACGAAGTCGGCCAGTATATTGCGGACAATGTTAAGCTCATGACCAACCTGCAAACCATCGCAGAGAGCCTTAACACCAAATGCAAAGGGCAGGCTTGGATCATAGTAACTGCGCAGCAAGATATGGCGTCGGTTATCGGCGACATGACGCAACAGCAAGAGAATGACTTCTCCAAAATCCAGGCCCGCTTCAGCAACCGCATGCCGCTGAACTCGGCCGACGTCGCCGAAGTGATCCAGCGCCGCCTCCTCGCCAAAACGTCGGAAGGGCAAGTAACGCTTGGCAACCTTCATGACCGCGAAGAAAACAACCTCAAGACCCTGTTCGATTTTGCTGACGGCTCGATGAAGCTCAAAAACTACCGGGATCGCGAGCACTTCATCTCAAGCTATCCTTTCCCTCCCTATCAGTATGACCTCTTCCAAATGGCGATCACGTCTTTGTCGGAGCACAACGCATTTGAAGGCAAACACAGCTCGGTCGGTGAGCGTTCGATGTTGGGCGTTTTCCAACAGGTCTCTAAGAAGCTGAAAGACAAAGAAGTCGGAGGGCTGGCCACTTTCGATCTCATGTTCGAAGGAATCCGCACCGCACTGAAATCTTCGGTTCAACAGAGCATTCAGATTGCCGAAAAAAACCTGGACGATCCTTTTGCCGTTCGGGTTTTGAAATCCTTGTTCCTCGTCAAATACGTCAAAGGCTTCAAACCGTCGGTTCGAAACATCGGAATTCTGCTGCTGTCAGAGTTTGAGGCGGACCAGACGAGCCAACGCCGAAAGATCGAGGAAGCATTGAGCCGTCTGGAAAGGGAAACCTATATCCAGCGGAACGGTGAGGTCTATGAGTTCCTCACCAATGAGGAAAAGGATGTCGAAGCGGAAATCAAAGCCCTCGAAATAGACCCTTCTGAGCTCTCAAAAGAACTCGAAACCCTCGCATTCGATACCATTCTGCGTCATCGCAAGATCAAGCATCTCGCAACGAACAGCGAATATTCCTTTACCCGGAAGCTTGATGATCACGCAGTTGGTCGCGAGTACGAACTGGCAATCAATCTCGTTTCGCCCCTCAGCGACGAGGTTGAAAGCCCCGATGGCATTCGAATGAAAACTATGTCTCGGGAAGAGCTCGCGGTTGCCATGAAACCAGATGCCAACTTCGTCCGCGACCTGATCCTGTTTAAGCAAACGGACAAGTTCATCCGTCAGTCCCGGAGCGGTTCTCCGCAGCCGGGCCGCGACCGTATCGTCGCAGAAAAAGGCGAACAAAACGGCCGCCGCGCAAAAGACCTTGAAATGCGGCTTCGCAAGTTGATGGGAAGCGCCCGACTTTTCGTCAGGGGTGACGAATTGGAGATCGGTGGAGAGGATGCTCAAGAGCGCATCAGCAAGGCGTTCCAGTCCCTGGTAGACAAAGTCTACACCAATCTCCCGATGCTGCGCGGCGTCAGCTATACCGAGGCCGACATCAACAAAGCGGTACAGTCGGAAAGCGGGCTATTCGGTTCTGACGGTACGGGTATCAACGAAGCCGAACAGGACGTCCTCAGCTTCATCAACGCGCAGGCACGCAACGGGGTGAAGGTCTCCGTCAAATATCTGGCTGATCGGTTCACATCCAAACCCTACGGCTGGCCAGTTACCGCAGTCCTTTGCCTTGCGGGCAGCTTGGTTGCCAAAGGCAAAATCGAAGCGCGCGTCGACAGCGCCATCAAGGAAGGCTTGGACCTTGCCAAAGCGTTGAACAACAGTCACGCGCTTCCGAACATACTATTGACCCGTCAGGCAGAATTCTCCGCTGCAGAAATTCGTCGAGCGAAGGAACTTTATCAGGAGCTCTTTGCGCACCCCTCATCGGGAACAGACGCGCGTGGTTTGGGTGCGGAATGGGCTACAAGCATTGATACGCTCGAAGCCGAGGTAGACGGTTTTATTCGCCTGTCACACCGCTACCCTTTCCTGACCGCGCTCGAGCCGTTCCATGAACTGCTGCGGGGCATGAAGGGCAAGCCAGCGAACTGGTATATTTCCGACGCGCCCAAGCGCGAGGATGACCTTCTGAACGCGAAGGAAGATATCCTGGACAAGGTGAAGTCCTTCATGGGGGGCGCGCAAAAGGGTATCTACGACGATGCCCGCGATATGCTCGCCAGCCAATCTGCCAACATCGACTATGTCGATCCTGATGCCGGGGCGAAGCTGCGCGCCGCATTGGAGGACCCGGGCTGCTTTAAGGGGTCATCGATCCAGAACCTCAAATCCGACCTGTTTGATCTGAAAAACAAGGTCGAACTCAAGGTGCTTGAGGAACGCAAAGCCGTCATCGCAGAGGTCGAAGACGTCTCAGCCAAGATCGCACAAATGCCGGACTTCCAGGCGCTCGACACGGACAAACAAGCCCGCATTACCTCGCGCATCGAGAGCCACAAGGCGGGCCTCGACACCGTTACGCTGATCCCCGTGCTGCGCGACCGTGCCAATGGCGCGCGCACCAACCTGCTGTCGGACGTTGTCACCGAACTCGACCGCTTGAAAACCCCTCCCAGAAACGATGACGACACCCCGGAACGACAGCACCCCACTACGGTCCTCGCCTCGCAGCTGAAGGTCACTGCGCCCAAAACGCTGCTGACCGATGAGGCCGACGTCGACCAGTACCTTGAAGAAATGAAAAAGACCCTGCTGGCCGAAATCCGCGCGGGTAAGAAAGTTATTGTGTAATGGATACCAACGCGCTCAAGAAATTTGCCCAGGCCGCCCGTAACCTGCTGATCGATCAGGTCACCTCCAAGCTCGACATCGTTCTGGCCGAGGGCAGCGCCGCGCGGCGCGAGGCCCCAAAGGCGGTCAAAGACCTCGAAAACGCCATCAACAAAGCCGACAAACAGCAGGTCATCGAACAGGTCGCTTACACGTGGTTCAACCGCTTCACCGCCCTGCGCTTCATGGATGCGAACGGTTACACGCAGGTCCGCACCGTCTCCCCCTCTGACGGCGCAACCCGGCCCGAGCTGTTGTCAGAGGCGATGGCGGGCAACCTGCCCGACGGTGCCCCAGCCACCATCCAGTCGCTCCTTGACGGGCGCACGCCGTCGCATGATCCACAGGCCGAAGCCTATCGCCTCCTGCTCGTCCACACCTGCAACCAGTGGCACGGCCCCATGCCGTTCCTGTTCGAACAGATCGACGACTACACCGAACTGCTGATGCCCGAGGATCTGCTCTCGCAGACCTCCATCCTCGCCGAACTCCGCAAGGTCATGACCGAGGACGCCTGCCAAGATGTCGAGATCATCGGTTGGCTCTACCAGTTCTACATCTCCGAGAAGAAGGACCAGGTCTTCGCAGGCCTCAAGAAGAACCAGAAGATCACGGCCGAGAACATCCCCGCCGCGACGCAGCTTTTCACCCCGCACTGGATCGTCCGCTATCTGGTGGAAAACTCGCTGGGGCGGCTCTGGCTGCTGAACAATCCGCAAAGCGGGCTTGCGGCCAAGATGGACTACTACATCGCGCCCGAAGAGCCCGAGACGGATTTCCTGCGCATCACCAAACCAGAAGAGATCCGCATCTGCGATCCCGCCGCAGGCTCGGGGCACATGCTGACCTATGCCTTTGACCTGCTCTACGCCATCTACGAGGAAGAGGGCTATGACGCGACCGAGATCCCCGCGCTGATCCTGCAGCACAACCTGACCGGGGTGGAGATTGACGACCGCGCGGGCGCGCTGGCAGCCTTTGCGCTGGCGATGAAGGCGGCGGCGCAGCTGGGGCGGCGGCGGTTTTTGCGGATGGAGACAAAGCCCGACATCTGCGTGTTGCAGAACGTCAGCTTTACGGATGCCGAGGTTGTCCGGGATGTGGCCGCCGTGGTGGGCAAGGATCTGTTCACCGACGAGTTGCGCGAGACGCTGGGGCAGTTCGAGCAAGCCAAGAACTTCGGCTCGCTGATCGTGCCGAAGCTGCGCGACCCGGCCGAGACGCTGCGAGTGGTGGCGGCGCGGGATTTCGGCAGCGACCTGCTGCTGAAGGAGGTGCAGGAGCGCGTCATCGCCGTGCTGCGCATGGCCGAGGCGCTGTCGCCGAAGTACCACGTGGTGGTCGCCAACCCGCCGTATATGGGCGCCGCTGGAATGAACCCCACTCTAAAAAATTGGGTAAACCAGCAATACCCACAAGCAAAGTCTGATTTGATGACCTGCTTCATGAAGCGATGTGCGATACTATCGGCTAATTCCGGCTACTGGGGTATGATCAACCTACCCTCTTGGCTTTTCTTGAGCTCGTTTGAAGATCATAGAGTCTGGCTCGTAAAGCAACAGCGTTTCCTGTCGTTGCTTCATTTGGGAAGAGGCATATTCGGGTCAGACTTCGGATCAGCGGCTTTTGTTCTCCGCAACTCCAAACCTTCTTTGAAAGACGATGGTTTATATCGACGCCTGTTCAAGCGGCACGTTGACGTGCGCACGCCGTCTGAAATCGAACGAATCTTTCTTCGAACCCAAGACGGAACCTATCGGACAAAACAATCTGATTTCGAAGCCATTCCCGGCCTGCCGATTGCTTACTGGGCATCAAAGCAGCAGAAAAGAGCTTTCATTGAAAGGCAAAAAGTCGGTGATTGGTCTGGCGTCAAGCAGGGTCTTGCCACCGCAGATAACGATCGATTTTTAAGACTTTGGCACGAAGTAAGCACGTCCAAATTTGGTGTGGGTTATTCTTCAACATCTGCAACGACCACGAGTGACCACAAATGGTATCCTTACAACAAGGGCGGTGAGTATCGCCGCTGGTATGGGAACTTCGAGTATGTAGTTAATTGGGAAAACGATGGGCGAGAAATCCGCAACTTTTCTGACGAAAAAGGAAAGATCCGTTCTCGAGCACAGAACACAAATTTCTATTTCAAGGAAGGCGTAACATGGACTTTTGTCAGCTCCGGCAGCTTTGGTGTTAGATATGCTCCGCATGGCTCGGTGTTTGATGTTGCTGGCAGTTCGGCCTTTCCTCCCAATGGATATGCGAAAAAGCTTTCAGGCGCGCTTGCCAGCAAGGTAACCTCTGAATTCCTATCATTGATCAACCCAACCTTGAACTTCCAAGTTGGTAATATTGCAGCTCTACCGTTTGACCAAGCAGTGCTATCTGCAATCGATGGGATTACTCAAGAACAGGCAATTGCAACAACCAAATCCGACTGGGACGCCTACGAAACCTCCTGGGATTTCACCACGCTCCCGTTGCTCTCGCCCGATCATCGCGGCGAGACGCTGGCGGACAGCTATGCTACGCTCCGCGCCCATTGGCAGTCCATGACGGACGAGATGCAGAAGTTAGAGGAAGAGAACAACCGCATCTTCATCGACGCCTACGGTCTGCAGGACGAGCTGACGCCCGAGGTGCCGCTGAACGAGATCACTCTCACCTGCAACCCCGCCTATCGCTATGGCATCAAGAACGAGGTCGAGGCCAACGAGACCCGCCTGCGCGCCGACACCATTGCCGAGTTCCTCTCCTACGCCGTGGGCTGCATGTTCGGGCGCTACAGCTTTGAGTCGCCGGGCCTGATCCTCGCCAATCAGGGCGAGCGGCTGAAGGATTACCTCGCCCGCATCCCCGAGCCGTCTTTCATGCCGGATGAAAACAACGTGATCCCCGTGCTGGACGAAAACTGGTTCGAAGATGATATCGTTGACCGCTTCCGCAAATTCCTGCGCGTGACCTTCGGAGAGGCGCATTTCCGCGAGAACCTGAAGTTCATCGAAGACAGCTTAGGCCGCGACATCCGCAAGTATTTCACCAAGGATTTCTACGCCGACCACGTGAAGCGCTACAAGAAGCGCCCGATCTACTGGATGGTCTCCTCCCCCAAGGGGACGTTCAACGCGCTGATCTACATGCACCGCTATCGGGGCGACACGGTGTCGGTGCTGCTCAACGACTACCTGCGCGAGTTCATCACCAAGCTGGAGGGCGAACGGGTCCGGCTAGAAAAGCTGTCCGATGATCCGACCGCAACCCAAGGCCAGAAGACCAAGGCGTTGAAGGATGTGGCCAAGGTTGCCAAGCAGATCGACGAGCTGAACGAATGGGAACGCGACGTGATCTTCCCGCTGGCGCAGCAGAAGATCGAGATCGACCTGGATGACGGGGTGAAGGCCAACTATCCGAAGTTCGGCTCTGCCCTGAAGAAGATCGCGGGGCTGTCATGACGGACCGGATCAAAGCGGGCCTGGAGCGGCTGTTCATCGATCACCGGATCGTCTTCTGGTACGACGCCGCCCGCGACATGCGGGCCGAATATGACGCCGTGGATCTGCTCGATGTGGAAAAGGTCGAGATCGCGAATAACGAGTTCGGTCTGAAGTACCGCGTGCTGCGGCAAGAGCCGAAACAAAAGTTTCTGGTGTTCCACGACGGCCCCGCGCCCGAGATGGCCGACAACTGGCTGCTGGATCTTTATTTCGCCTGCGGTGTCTTCAAGGCCGATCAAGCGGCGATCTGGCTGGCGGAACTGGGCTTGCCGCTGCAGTTCGAAGACGTGGTGCGCGACCACATGGAGTTCTACCGTGCCAAGGGCCGCATCGAGGCGCTGAAGCAGATGATCAGCCCGTCTGATACGAAGACCGATGTGCTGCGCCGCATGCTGGCCGTCTGCGCCGGGGCCGAGGGAGCCTTGGACACGGTGATCGAGGAGCTGCTGGCCGAGCTCGCGGACGAGCGCGACGATGCGATGCGCCTGATCGAGCGGTCTGGTCTGACAGAGTTCTTCTGGAAGCAGGTTGAGAATGCCTACGGCTATGTCAGCGATGCGCCTGACTTTGAGGATTTCGCGATCACATTGTTCCAGTCCTGCTATGCCCGCGCCCTGGGCGAAGATGGCAAGCTGAACGGCGAGGCACTTCTTGTCTTCCGCCGCTGGAAGAACAACCGGCTGGGGGCGCAGGCGTTTGAAACGCTGAGTGGGAAGTACCAGGAAATCCTGCGGATCCCAGAAGACGTGCAAGAGCGAGACATCAAGGCCTTGCGTGCCATCGACCATTTTGAAGAGATCGACCGGCAGATAATTCGCTCTCTGGTGCTTGAGATGGCAAGCCAAACGGTCTCATCAGCCGAGGTGCTGAAGACCGTGCGAGAGCGGCGGCAAAGCCATTGGTACCCGACCTATGAGGATATTTATCAAGCCATCGGCTATGCCACAGAATTCCAGCAGGCGTTGGCTGAGGCGAACCTGACCATGACCTCCCCCGCTGAGGGGGTGAAGCGCTATGTTTCGCATTGGTACAAGATCGACCAACTCTACCGCAAATTCATCTATCATATGCAAAAGAGCGGTCAGTCCTCTCTGCTTAGCGCGTTGTTCGAAAGCGTAGAGAACCGCTACACGACCAACTTCCTGTCTGCCGTCAATGACGCCTGGCAAGATCAGATCGCTGGACTGAGCGATTGGAAGATATCGGGATTTGCGCATCAGACCGATTTCTATATGGACCAGGCCGCCGAATTCCGCCGCCGCGATCAGAAGGTGGTGGTAATCATCTCTGACGCGTTGCGCTATGAGGTTGCAGAAGAAGCCCTGCGCGAGATCCGTAAACTGAACCGGTTCGACGCCGATCTAAAGCCGATGATTTCTGCTTTGCCCAGCTACACGCAACTCGGCATGGCTGCGCTCTTACCGAACAAGGATCTGGAGCTGTCGGAGGACGGCAACGTGTCTTCGTTTGGCTTGCCTACTCAGGGAACCGCTAACCGCGAAAAGGTTCTGGGCATGGGGCGTGCCGGAGACCGTGTCAAAGCCATGAAGGCCGATGATTTCATGAGCTTGAAGGCGGACGACGGAAAAGAGATTTTCCGCGATCATGACATTCTCTACCTCTACCACAACAGGATCGACATCGTTGGCGACAAGCTCGCCACTGAGGAACGCGTGACAGAGGCTGCAGAAGTCGCTGTCGAAGATCTGACCAAACTGGTCCGCAAGCTTACGACGGCCAACTTTTCCAACATCCTTGTGACGGCGGATCATGGCTTCATCTATCAGCACCGGGCATTGGATGAGACTGACTTTTCGGTAGCGGCTCCCGCTGGTGCGGAAATCCTTGTTAAAAATCGTCGATTTATCATCGGGCGAGACCTGGATGCGACATCTGGAATGAAGAAGTTTTCATCCTCAAATCTGGGTCTATCAGGCAACTTGGACGTTCTGTTGCCCAATTCGATCAATCGTATGCGCGTCAAGGGAGCGGGAAGCCGGTTCGTACATGGCGGGGCCACGCTTCAAGAGGTCATTGTTCCCGTACTCCGTGTCGGCAAACGACGCGAAGCCGATGTTGAAAAAGTTGAAGTGCAGATCATCGTCACTGGAAAAAGCTTGATCTCTTCCGGCCAAACGGCCGTCACTCTCTATCAAACTCAGCCAGTTTCAGAGAAGCAGCAACAGCGTAATGTTCTTGCTGGGATTTACGCTTCGGATGGCACGCTCATCTCAGATGAGCACCCGCTGACCTTTGACTACACCTCGCAAAATGCGCGCGAACGGGAGCTGCCCATCAAGTTCCTGCTTTCTCGCGATGCTGATCGGTTCAACAACCAGGACGTCTTCCTCAAGCTTCGCGAACGTATCGGCAAAACGAGCCACTTCGAAGATTACACAAGCCACCGTTTCCAACTGCGTCGTGGCATATCGACAGATTTCGACTTTTAAGGACCTATCATGAGCGCACTCGACGAAAAAATTAACGAGCATTTCGCGGGCTACGTGGTCCGCAAAGACCTTGTGAAAGCGGTCAAGGGAAACGCAATCGTTCCAACCTATGTCCTCGAATACCTGCTCGGGCAGTACTGTGCGACTGACGATGAAGCATCGATCGAGAGCGGCATCGAAACCGTCAAAGAAATCCTCAGAAAGCACTACGTTCACAGAAGCGAAGCGGGACTGATCCAATCCACGATCAAGGAAAAGGGACGCTACAAGGTCATCGACCAGATCAGCGTCTCGCTGAACGAAAAAACAGACAGCTACGAAGCCACGTTCGACAACTTGGGCATCAAAAAGGTTGCGGTGGATAGCGGCACGGTCAAAGCGCATCCAAAGCTGCTTGTGACCGGCGTATGGTGTATTGCTGATGTCCAATACGAGTTTTCTGAGGACGCGCGAACGTCTCCGTGGGTGCTCGAGACCATCAAACCCATCCAGATCGCCAAGGTCGATTACGATGGGTACAAGGAGGCGCGCGCGCAATTTACCAAAGAAGAGTGGATTGATCTCTTAATGCAGTCAATTGGCTTCAATCCTGAAGCCTTCGGACGTCGCAGCAAGCTTTTGCAGCTGATGCGGCTGATCCCCTTCGTGGAGCGAAACTATAACATCATCGAACTTGGCCCAAAGGGAACGGGTAAATCGCATATCTACTCTGAGTTTTCGCCACACGGGCAGCTGATCTCCGGCGGCGAAGTGACCATCCCGAAGCTGTTTGTAAACAACTCGAATGGGAGAATCGGACTGGTCGGATATTGGGATGTGGTGGCCTTTGATGAATTTGCGGGGCGCGAGAAAACTGCGAACAAGGCCCTGGTCGACATCATGAAAAACTACATGGCAAACAAGACCTTCTCGCGCGGGGTTAACCCCATGGGGGCAGAAGCGAGCTTCGCGTTTGTCGGCAACACAGACCACAATGTGCCATTCATGCTCAAGAACAGCGACTTGTTCGAAGCCCTGCCACCCCAGTTCCATGACTCTGCATTCATTGACCGCCTCCACGCTTATCTGCCTGGCTGGGAGATCGACGTGATCCGAGGCGAGATGTTCACCACTGGCTACGGGTTCATTGTCGACTACCTCGCCGAGATCCTTCGCCATTTGCGCCAAGAAGACTTCTCCAACCGGCCGGACCTGCATTTCAAAGTCAGCGAGAAGATTTCAACCCGTGATCGGGACGCCGTCTACAAGACCATGTCGGGCTTCCTGAAGGTGATTTTCCCTGCCGGAGATGAAACAGCCGATGACGTTGAAGAGCTCTTGCAGCTCGCACTTGAAAGTCGAAAGCGCGTTAAGGACCAATTGTTTCGGATCGATGCGACTTATCCAGATGTCGACTTCTTCTACACTGGCTCTGACGGGGAAAAGCGGCGCGTCCAAACCGTCGAAGAGCAAGAGTTCCCCCAATTCTACTATCTGAAACCTGCCTTAGACCCAAAGCAGCAGGACCAATCCACTGATGCTGTCGATGATGACGTCATCGAAGTCGAACATGAGCCGCGCGACACATCGGAGACCTCAGCGCCCGCCAAGCCGCGCGCCGAAGAGGGTCACCACGTATTCGCCGAAAACCGAAAAGGCATCAGCTACGATAAACTGTTCGGGCCCTATCTGGACGGTGCATCGCGGATCGTAGTGACAGACCCCTACATTCGCTATTTTTACCAGATCAGGAACATGATGGAATTCGTCGAGATGGTGATTCAGCGCAAGGCGTTGGAAGATCAAGTGGCTATCCATCTTGTCACTGGGCCTGATGACGGAAACGTGCAAAAGCAACGCGAATTGCTGGAGAGCATTACTGAGGCATGCATCGGGTCCGGTGTTGATTTCACCTGGGCATTCGATGGCTCAGGGACCGCTCACTCGAGAGATATCGTCACCAACACTGGCTGGAAAATCGTTCTCGATCGCGGCCTGGATATTTTCCAAGCACCCATGCGACGCGACGGCTTCAGCCTAGGTGACCGCCTGCAGGAGCACCGCATGCTGAAGAATTTCTATGTGACCTATGTGCGGCAAGACTAACGGTGAGATCAGGTGACGATTTCAAAAGATAATTTTCGATTTCTCAGGTTGAGAGTAGCCAAGATTGGTTCTCGTACAAGCCGAGATCGGTAGGCAAATTGAGGTGCCGAAATGAATAAAACAAACAAAGAAGCGGTTATCGAAGATATTGCCCGTCATTCTCTTGATTGCATTGAAAAGGTCGCGGCCGATGCCGAAAATGCCCGCGCGGCCCATAAAAGGGGCGACGCGCGGGTCTTCACGACCATAAACACTCTCAACAGCCCTCAGGCTGTAAATAGCATCGGTTCGATATCAGACAGTGAAGCTGAGGCTATTGCCGCGCTCATCCAGCAACCTGTCATCGCGCGGGTTCACTTCCTGGACGAAAACGATGAAGAGGAGACAATCTTCATCACTCGCACCACGCCCCGGTCCGTTCCGGGCTACAAAATCGCAAGCTACCGGAGCGATCTCGGGAAGATTGCATCATTGGCCGCCGGTGATGAGGGATCATTCAAATTCGGGGCGAGAGAGCGGGACCTCCTGATAGATAGTCGCGCGCTGCTTAAACCAGAGCGTACGTCAAGCGGGTGGGACTCTCGTGAAACCGAAATTGATATCAGAGATTTGGGTCGGTTCACGGTTGGTTCGCTACGCGAAATCCTCACACCTGAAGGCGAAATCGAGGAAGGGGACCTCGAAGCGCTCTGGAACGATGACACCGATGAAAATGTCGTAGAAGGCGTTAGGCGGGCAATTATTACGCATATGGGCCTTCGCGATCAGCCTATTTTGGACCGGCATCAGGACGAGATTTTTAGGATGCCGATCAACACCAAGTGCTTCCTCTCAGGGCCTCCGGGTACTGGCAAGACTACCACGCTGATTAGGCGTTTGGGGCAGAAAACCGACCGACAGGCTCTCCAAGAGTCGCCTCAGGAGCTACGGTTAATCGAGCAAGTTGAAGCAGAAACCAACACCCCTCACGAGACAAGCTGGGTCGTTTTTTCCCCGACCGAATTGCTTCGTCAGTATGTGAAAGAGGCGTTTGCACGCGAAGGCTTGGCTGCGAGCGATACCCACATTAGAACTTGGGAAGAGTTCCGGCGTGAAATTGCTCGCGATGAATTCAAGCTATTGAGAACCAGTAGCGGGAGCGGCCCTTTCGTAGAACGGCGCGCCCAAGACTATCTTAAGGATGAAATTGCCGACGAAGCCTCGTGGTATGATGACTTTAGGTCATATTTGGATACTTCGGTTTCAGAAGAGCTAAGGGCCGATGCTAAGTGGTTGGCTGCAAGACCGGCTGACGATCTGACAACTATTGGCCAAAAACTCTCTGAAGATTTGGACACCCCACGGAAGGACATTTACGCCCACGCGCTACGGAATGTCACCGAGCTGGTACCTGACATTCGAGAAGCGATATCTGAACGAAGTGAAGCCATCTCTCGCCTTATCGCCAAAGCCCGCAACGCGCTTGTCTACGAAGACCGCAACTTTCCAAACATTCTCCGAGAGGAGATATCTCGTCAGCTGTCAAACGCACCACAACCGGCAGAGGATATAGATGACTTTGAAGATGCACTCGATGATGAAGATCAAGTTACAGAGGAACCTCAACCCGGCCGTCCAGTAAGCCGCCAGCAAGCCCTTGTGCGCTTCGAGCGTGCGCTCAAGGCGATCGCAAGGGCTCGACTGGCCAAACGAACTGTATCGGAAAAGTCTCAGGACGGAATGCTTCTAGCTTGGCTTGGCGAGAAGCGCATTCCATCAGATGAGGACTTGGCTGAGTTGGGGAAACTGCTGTTGGAGCAGACCCGTCTGCGAAAGTTTGAGCGACTTGAACGCCTTTTCCTTCGGGGCATCGCACCAAAGTATAAGCGGTTTCGTGCGGAGCGAGTAAAAACTTCACGCTGGTATGAGGCAGCCCCCACCAAACCTTCTGATATTTTTTGGAAAGAACTTGACCTCGTTGTTCTCGCCGCACTGCAAATCGCCAATGAGCTGCTCGGACACTATCGAAGGCATGCAGAAAGCAGCCTGCCGGAGGGAGGCTTCCTTGGTAGCGTGCGCGCCATGCAGAGAGCGCAGGTTCTGATTGACGAAGCTACAGATTTCTCACGTGTTCAACTTGCAGCTATGCACGAGATTGCGCACCCAACTTCCAGCTCGTTCTTCCTCTGCGGAGATATCAATCAACGCCTGACATCGTGGGGCCTAAAGACAAATGAAGCCCTAGACTGGATTACCAAAGGTATTGAACGAAAGTCGATCACCGTGTCGTATAGGCAAAGCCAACGTCTCGTGGAGCTTGCAAAGGATGTTGCATCACTGGGTGGGTCAAAAGCCGAAGACATAATATTGCCGGATCGTCTCGACGCAGAAGGCTTGTCGCCGGTATGGCAGGATGCTCTGAACGATCATGAAAAGGTCTCCGACTGGCTCACAAACCGTATTCACGAGATTGATCGAATGCTTCAGCGGTCCACAACGATCGCGGTTCTTGTGAATGAAGAAGCTGACGTAGAGCCCCTAGCTTTGGCGCTGAACGACCGCTTGGAAGAAATCAGTCTCTCTGCAGTTGCGTGCAAAGACGGCAAGGTGGTTGGGAACGATAGAGATGTCAGAGTGTTCGATATCCGCCATATCAAAGGCCTGGAATTCGAAGCGGTCTTTTTTATCGGGCTAGATGAGACAATTGCGAAGCATCCCGATTTGTTCGCCAAATTTCTTTATGTGGGGGCAACGCGGGCAGCGAACTACCTTGGCGTCACCTTTACACAATCAATCCCTGGGCAAGTGGCGATGCTAGCGCCCCATTTTCAAAAGGACTGGCCAATGTAGCCGGGAAAAGGCTGTCACTGGAACAATGATCTACTATGCTCATTTGGGACACGCGAAGGAAAGATTGCGATGATGGGCGCATTTTTAAGCTATATCAACACAGTCAGGCCTCTATTTGGTGGACTTCGTCACCGACGCGGGCGGGAAAACTTTTCTCGATCGCGGAATCGAATGATCGTCAAATTTGCATGACAAATGCCAGAGCGGGAAACCCGCCCTGGCGCTAAGGTCACTCGGTGACCGGATCTTCATCGCGGCGCGGGAAGGCGACCATTTCGACATCGGGGAACATGCTGTGTTTGACATTGATCGACGTGATGTTGCCGCTGTCGTCGGTGTTCACGAAGAGGACGCCGCAGCGGTCCCAGAAGTTCTTGCCGTCTTTTTCGCCGGATTTGACGTTCAGTTTCAGAGTTTGAGTAGCCATCTTTTGATCCTCACTTTGAGTGTTTCGATGAACATGACCAAAGCTGGCACCAAGGGGCTGTCAGCGAGAAACTTGTCTCGCGAGGAATGCGCTGGCACAGGGGAATTTTCTTGTTGAAGCGGGGCTTGCACCGCGCCTGCTACGGCTGCCCGCTTATGTTCAGCAATCAGAAACACGGCGTTGAGGATCTGAGTTCGGCACTCCAAAATCGACTGCCACGTCGTAACGCATCAGAATGGCCAAGGACCTCAAAATCTCGCTGCAGCCGAACGGCTTTCGGTCAATCCAATTCAACAGCGGCCCCAGTTCACGTGCGCGCCAGATCCGCTTCCTCGTGCTCGAAGGCTGTCGCCATCTCCCTGATCTCCCGCTCCGGAGCCCCGAGGGCACGCGCAACTTCACGCCAAGCCATAGTCGCTTCGGTCACCTCGGCAATGATACGATCTGCCTCGCCGCGTTCGAGAAGATAGGATTCATGTTGCGCGCGGTGCAGGGCGATACTGGCATCCGGATTGTCGTCATCAACGTAGCTTTTGAGCATGCGTGGTTGGTTCGGAACAGGGTTGATATCGTAGGCCGGTGAAAGGTGCCAGCCGCCACGCCCACGCAGAAATCCGTGATTGCGCATATGGTCATCGAGGTTCGTCACGAGAATGGAAAAGGCAACCCGCCGGTAGAGTTCCTCGCGGTCTTGGTCGGGCGTTACGCTTTCTGAGGTGATGATATCGGCCAGGTCCAAATAGCTGTAGCTTTCGCCATCCTTGCCGCCCAGCATCGCCATAGCGGAGATGAAGGGGATCCTGCCGTCCTCGTTCCGGTCAAACCGATGGGACAAGAAAACAGGCTTGTCGCCCGCCATCTCAAGCGTGTGATCCGAGACCGTAATTCCAGCGCGTCTTGCCAATTCCAGTGCAATGGCTTCCCAGCGTTCCACGCAATAAGTGTCCGTCTCTTTCGGGAACTTCGCAACCGACAGGCGGCCGTGCTGGTCAAGGACGCTGGCCTTCGGCCGAGCGCCTCCTAGCGAGCTCCCCGGTGCAAACAGCATTTGAAGGTCCTCAGCGGACTCTTCCCCGCGAAGGACGCGTTGCGAGGCATTCAGCAGATCCCCGAGGCTCACGAGCGCAGGCACGCCAATGCCCTCGCGGGCTTGAAACACTCCTTCAACCTTGAAACGCAGCGCACCCAAACGGGTCTCATCATTCACCCCAAGCAGGTAGTCGGTTTCTTGCAGTGTCCTCGGACGTCGCCCCTCGGCCTCTGCCATGCGCCCCTCAAAACGCCGCATCACCGTTCTGCCCCAAGTGTCAGGGGCAGAATCCCCAAGTGGTGCAAGCATGTCCTGCCCTGCTTCAGGCACGAATTGCCCTTTGACGAGAGGCATGTCCGGCGAAAGCCCGAAGGCATTTTCGTCGGCAAGCCAGTCGTCATGATAGGTAAAGGATACCCGCTCTCGGCCGCGCCCCGCTATGCGGTGGAGCGTGCCAACCCGTTTCAACCCCTTCCAGTCGATCCAGACCTCAACCATTTTTCAGTCTCGCACGCTGCGGGAGGTCATCCAGAGCCATCTGCTCACCGACCGGATCATCGATATCCCCCCAACCTTTCAAGAGGCCGAGCGCCTGCAGCACTGCCACGTAAGTGCCGATCTTGACTGCAGGGTTCCCGCTTTCGATCTTGGCAATGGTCTGCCGCGTTGTGCCAGCGCGCTGCGCAACAATCTCGGCGGTCAACTTGCGGCGCAGTCGCGCAACACGAATGTTTTCCCCAAGTGTCACGAGCTCCTTACGTGCCGCCCTGGGCATTTTGATCGGAACAGCCATAATGATATCTCCAAGCGACACTAAGCCTCTATATGTTACGCTGATAAAACATTATTGTCAATTTTCGCCGCTCAACCTGACGATCCAACGCCCCTGCTCGCACCACGACTTATGTTATCTCATCATAACATTGACAGCATTAAGGTTACCATTACGAAACATGGCCTGGTTACCTCACCGCACACATACAGCGCGTTTGCTCGAACGAAATGATTGCGTTACCTTCCTTCGAAAGTCATGCCTGCAACCCCGCAGCGCGAACCTGTTCGGGCGTCACCAGCTTTGACGCAATCAAATCTTCGATCTGGCGGTTCGTGATGTGGCGGCACAAGGGATGGCGCTCGTGGATCCACTCGGCGAGGCTGACACGGCCTTTGGCTTCGGCCTCTCGCGCTTTCTCACGCTCCGCCTGGATCTGGGCCAGCCCCTTTTCCCAACGCCGCATCTTGAACCAGTTGTCTGAGAAGCAGACCTTGCTGCGCGTGTAACCTTCGCTTTCCTTGGCATAGGCTTTGACCGCCTGCAGCAGGTCATCGGGCTCTACCCCCGCCTTCACAGCCGCTGCAATCAGGCGCAGACTGGTTCGCCGGTCTCGGATCCTGTCTTCGGGATAGGCTGCCAAGATCTTCTCAGACCCAAAATCTTCAACCTCCTCCGCCGCCTCGCGCCTGCGCGTAGGTGGTTTATGGATGGTTTTAGGATGGTTTGGGGTCCACCGTGAACCCCGTACCCCGTTCACCGTGGACCCCGTACCGGGTTCAGGCTGGACGGGGTTCACAGTGACCCCCGTCTCAATGTCGGGCTCGGCCGTGGGTTCGAGCGCAGCCACGCGCACCAGAACGATGCGGTAAATGACAGTGTAGCCGTTCTTACAGTTCCGCCGCCCAGTCTCGATCAAAATGCCTTCGCGCAGGAAATCGATGATGGTGCGCTTCACCGTGCTCTCGCTGAGCTCTGTGTGACGCTGGATCGTCCCCTTGGAGCACCAGATGCCCGAACCGTCATCGCTCGCTTTATCGGCCAAGAACATGATGATCTGCTTGCGCGCGGCGCTGCCAAAGCGGCGCTCGGCGCATTCATTTGCGATGCGCCAGCTCATGATCTCACCGCCAATTGGGTTGAGGTCAGACCGGAAATGCCGTAGGTATTGGGACGGAAATATTCTTCTATGCCGTTGAGGTGGGTGGCCGCCCCCTCAGCGGTTTTTCTTTGTCCTTTCGCCAGAGCGAGAGACTGTGAAAAACCGTTTACTTGGGCCTCGTAACCTATTGAAAAGTGACCCTGAACGAAACAAGTCCGTTTACAATTTTTCCTTTTGAAATCAACGAAATTTTCCGGATTGCAAATCCGTGTACACCGGTTCGATTCCGGTACTCGCCTCCATATCTCCCTGTCAACAACCCAGAATCTTGCCAGAGCGCGTTGTCACGAGGGTTCAATGCCGTTGCAGCGAGAATGGCTGGCTCAGGCCGCTGTCGCGCGTTGGGCCGTTACCCGATTGAACCAGCTGACGATCTCTTGCAGGTCAGGTGTGATTTCCTCAGCGGCGCCTCCTGTGAACTCCTGAAATTTCTCGTTGTTCAGGCCGTTGACACCGACCAGAACGGGAATATCCCGCGCCAGGGCTTCAGCGATGACAGGGCGGAAGCCGCGGCCGTCCGCCTCGTGTTTGCCGAACTTATTGATAATCAGAAGCTGCGGATTGTCGTCCAGAGAAGCAGTTACATATCCGACGGCCTGCTCCAGCGCGGCCGGGTCAAGACGGCAACCACGCGACTGGGTGCCCAGAGACTGGGAAATCCGAATGGTCTCACCCTCGGGCAACACCCGGACGTCCATGTCGCATTTGCTGCTGTCCGCGCATTCGGTGTTGGTCTGAACCACACCAGCCAGCCGCGCGTCAGCGTTCAGAAGATGCTCGGCCACAGCGCTCAGCAGGCGGTCGGTTGCGCCGCGATCGGTGGTGGTGACATAGGCCAGGTACATTCAGAGACCCTCTTCTTACAAATACATGACATTCCAGATAGCACGCATGTCTGTGCTCGGCCACACCTCGCGTCAAGGCAGGGGGGAAAGGCCAATCACAGGTGTGTGCAGGTGAAGCAGAACCGCAAATACGGCAAGCGCGACAAGACCGGACCATTTGCCCGGCCATGGGCGCGGTGCGCGTAGCGAGAAGCGCGCGGTATTGCGCGACAGACGCGTCCATTCGATACCCATCGCCCGCGCCTTGCGGCGGTCGATCAGCGCCATACCCATTACAGCGAAACCCGCGAATAGCCCGAAAAGGATGACATGGGACAGGCTGCCATTGGCCAGTAGGTGCGCGCCGGCCCACAACATCAGCGCTGCCAAAACCGGATGGCGCGTGGTGCGAAGGATGCCCGGGTTCTCGGGGTCAAAGGCGCGGTATCCCAGCCCTCCGAACGAAAACGGGTTCTGGATCGACAGCCCCACTATGGCCAGCCAGCAGGCAATCGGCATGATCAGCAGCGGTATCCAGCGAAAAAGCGCAAAAGGCGGTATGACTTCGACATAAGGCGCCTGTGCGGCCGCGACGACAAGCCAGCCCAGCACCAGCAGGGACAGGGCGGAATAGGCAGCGAAATACCGCCTGCGCCCCATCGTTTCGATCAGCCTGCCACGCACGGCGGGACGAGCCGGGACAACGTGGGTCAGAAGGAAGGTGATCAGCGCTGCAAGGAAGAGGGCCCAACCGGTCATGATAAACTCCGAACATATTGCGCCCGGTTTAGGCTGCGGCGCGGGGGTGGTCCTTGTCCGAAATCAAGTCGGGCGCAGGGGCAGATACGCTGCCCCTGCCCTTGTTCACAAGCCCAGTGCCTTGCGCCGTTCTTCGGCAAAGCCCTGCACCATGCGGTCGGCAATCAGCGCCAGGATGGCCATCGCGGCACCAGCCGAGATACCAAGCCCCACATCGGCCTGCCCAAGCGCCAGATAGATCGACTGGCCCAGGCCGGTCGTCCCGATCAGCGCCGCAATCACCAGCATGGCAAAGGCATAAAGGATGGTTTGGTTCAGCCCCAGCAGGATGGTCGGCGCCGCGTAAGGCGCACGCACGTCACGCATGATCTGCCACTCGGTCGCGCCGCTTGAAATGGCGGCCTCCATCATCTCTTCCGGTGTATTGACCAGTCCGTGCCGCGTGTAACGGATCATCGGGACGATGGCATAGGCGCAGATCGCCAGAAAGGCAGAGAACTCGCCAATCTGAAACACCATCAGCACCGGGATCAGGAACACGAACAGCGGAATCGTCTGCAGCATGTCACAGATCGGGCGGACGATTTTCCACACCGGCTCCCATACCGCGCTGGCCAGACCGATCAGCCCGCCAACTACGGCGCAGGAAAACACCGCAGCACCGCTGAGGTAGAGCGACAGCAGCGCCCTTTCCCACAGGCCCGAGACGAGGATGGTGCAGAGCAGCCCCACCGACAGCGCTGCCAGACGCCAGCCGCCCGCAACCCAGCCAAGGGCGGCGGTTCCGGTCAGGACAAACGGCCAAGGCAGGTTGGCAATTCCGGTTTCCAGCATGCCAATCAGGATCAACACGACCAGTCCACCGGTCAGGTGCCCGCGCCACGCCATCAGCAGGGTGATACCGGCACCGGCGGCGAACAGGCCGTAACTCATCCCGGGTGTCCACTGGAACCCCCAGGTAAACGGCAGAACCGCCTGATCAAGACCGATCCGCAACGGCAACAGAACATAGAACAGCGAGTTGTTCTTGAGCGCATCCAGCCACGGTCCGTTCGCCTGTGTGAACGCCGTCAGACCACTGTCGACCGCTTCGGCCATGGGGTCCAGAAGCGTCAGTTCGGACGGATCCGGAAGCCATGCCCAAAAGGCGGCCGTGAACAGCACGGTAAAGCCCAGGACAGCCCAAACGACGCGTTGGTCATAACGCTTGCGCTCGGTCGCCAGAATGCCGCTCATCCGGTCGATCACCACGGCGAAAACCACAATCACCAGACCGGCCAGCAGGGATTCACCGAACTGCGCCTTGCGCATGGTCAGCAGAACCTCCCAGCCGATGTCGTTGAATCCGCCGATAACAGCCGCAATGATCACCATCGACAGCGCCGCCATCAGACATTGGTTCACACCAACCATGATCTGCGTCGCGGCGGCGGGGATTTCCACCTGAAACAGTTGCTGAAACCGGGTGCCGCCGGACATGATGGCAGCCTCTTTGATTTCGGGCTCGACCCTTTCGAGGCCCAGCATCACGTTTCGCGCCATCGGCGGCGCGGCGTAGATGGCCGAGGCGATCAGACCAACAACGGGGCCGAAACCAAAGAGCAGCAGCAGCGGCGTCAGATAGGCAAAAGTCGGCACAGTCTGCATCACGTCCAGCACCGCCTGCACAAAGGATTTCACCTTTGGCACCTCATTCGCGAGGATACCGATCGCTCCGCCAACGATCAGCGCGACCGGCACCGAG
Organism: Ruegeria sp. CG4; assembly: GCF_056537185.1. Lineage (NCBI taxonomy): Bacteria > Pseudomonadati > Pseudomonadota > Alphaproteobacteria > Rhodobacterales > Roseobacteraceae > Ruegeria > Ruegeria sp. CG4. The sequence continues at coordinate 1,031,412 of NZ_JBQFRB010000001.1, forward strand.
ACGGCGACCAGCGCCAGGGTGTTCATGCTCTCGGCCCAGTAGCCTGAGGCCAGGACAAAGCTGAGGCCGAAGAACCCCAACGCCGCCATCGGCAAGCCGCCGAGATACCAGCCCAATGCCGTGACAAGACCGATGAGGATCGGCCACGGGGTATTGGCAAGCACATAGTTGGCCGCATTCATCGGATAGGTCATCAGATCGGAAAACAACCGCATGGCGGGTTTGATCCCGTTGAGGAACCAGTCCAGGAACGCGCCCACCCATTGGGTCGCAGGCAGTTCCCACGCGGTGGGCCATTTCACCAGCCACGGGGCGACGCCTTCCAGTGCAAGACACACGGCACCGACGATCACGGTGATCAGGGCCGCCCGCGCGCCTGCAGTCAGCCGCGCCCGATGCGCAGAAATATCCGTAGCCGCGGTCATGTGTCATCCACCTGAAGCGCGGCGGCCAGATCCGACGGGTGGACACTACCGACGATGTTGCCTGCCTCGTCACGCACAGGCACCGGTTCGTACAGTTCCATGCAATGTGCAAGGGCGGCGTCCAGCGTCATCGCCGTGGTCAGGCCCGGATCATCCGGCCCACACTCACTTTCGCCTCCGCGCATGACCGAGGCGACCTTGGCGTGCTGGCCCTTGGCCACATCTTTCGAGAATTCGCGCACGTAGTCGTCGACCGGGCGCAGCACGATATCCGTGGGCGTTCCGATCTGAACGATCTTGCCGTCGCGCATGATCGCTATCCGGTCGGCCAGCTTCAGCGCCTCTTGAATATCGTGCGTGATGAAGACGATGGATTTCTTCAGCGTCGCCTGAATGCGCAGGAACTCATCCTGCAACTGGCGGCGGATAAGGGGGTCGAGGGCCGAAAACGGCTCGTCCAGAAACCAGATATCGGGATTCACGGCCAATGACCGTGCGATGCCAACACGCTGGCGCTGACCGCCCGAAAGCTGGCGCGGGAAACTGTCTTCGCGGCCTTCCAATCCGACCAGCGATATTACTTCCTGCGCGCGGGCCAGACGTTCCTTTTTGCCAACGCCCTGAACACGCAGCGGGTAGGCCACATTTTCGGCAACGGTCATGTGCGGGAACAGACCAAAATGCTGGAACACCATGCCCAGCTTCTTGCGACGCAGCTCGGTCAGCGTCTTTTTTGATGCGCCAATGACATTCTCGCCGTCCACATGGATTTCTCCGCCCGTTCCGGGCAGCAACTGCGAGATACACCGGATCAACGTGGACTTGCCCGACCCCGAAAGCCCCATGATGACGAAAAGCTCGCCCTCCTGGACTTCGAAATTCGCGTCCTGAACGGCCGGAATTAACCCGTTTTCGCGCAGATCGGCGGCGGCTTTTTCAGAGTCGTTCCCTGACCGAGACAGCGCGTCGGTCAGGGCTTTGTCAGCACCAGGGCCAAAGACCTGCCAGAGATTCCGGCAGGCAATGGCTGGCGTGTTTGCGTCAGTCACTTATGCGGCTCACTTGGTTGCCGCGTCGACGACCGGACGCCATTTGCCTTCGTTCTCGGCCATCCAAGCGGCGACAACTTCTTCGACCGAGCCGCCGTCAACGTCGATCGCACCCATCATCGGCTGCTGGTCTTCGACCGCCAGTTGGTAGTTGGTCAGGATCTCGTAAGCGGCGGGCCATTTCTCCTCCATGCCGCTCCAACCGGCTTTGAAGATGCGCGAGGGCGAGAAGTCGCAGTCATTCACCGCGTTCGGGTTCGGACCCCAGGCCGGATCGTTGAAGCAAGCCTCTTCGCCCGCAGGCAGTTCAACGAACTGAACGTCATAGGCCGACATCGCCCAGTGCGGCTGCCAGAAGGTGATCAGCAGCGGCGACTTGCGTTCAGTCGAAGCGCGCAATTCCGCGATCAGAGCACCTTCCGAGCCCGCAGGAACCGCTTTGAAAGGCAGTTCAAGACCCGTCATACGATCCGCGCCGGGTGTACCCCAGTCCGCAGGATAGTCGACCAGACGCCCGCCGGGCAGCGTCTCGGCCGTAGCAAAGACCTGCGCGCAGTCTTTCAGCGCTTCCCAAGCAGGCAGGCCGGGGCACAGATCGGCCACATGGGCCGGGTATGCGATACCTTCTTTGGCATCCAGCCCAAGATCGCCGATTTCGACCACGGTGCCTTCGTCGATTTTCTTGGCATATTCGTCCGACACGTTAGACGACCAGATTTCCAGCGTTGCGTCGATGTCGCCATCGGCCAGCGCCTGGAACTGGTTCATCATGCCCGCTGTGACGTATTCAACGTTATATCCTGCGGCCTTCAGCATCTCGCCCGCGACATGCGTTGTAACGTGCTGACCGGTCCATTCGTTGATTGCCAGCTTGATCGGCTCGTCCACGGCGCCCATATCCGCCGCCTGTGCCGATCCCGCGACCGCAAGGGCCAAAAGGCTTACACTCAGTTTTTTCATGATTTTTCTCCCTGTCTTCTTTGTTTTGCCCACCCCGACGCGTTTTTACGCCGGCTGACTTGTCTGGTGACAATACCATGTCGCAACATGCACAAATTTAGCCGGAAAAGGAAAGTGAACACTGACACCAGAGCTAAGCTAATTTCACTTTTTTGGCGCGATTTCCCCCACCCGCTTTGCAACGCAACTGCACCGTCCTGGCTTGTTGCTGAGGTTTGCCAGGGCACCGGACATTGATTGACGAGTCAATCACAAACCCGAATCCCCTGTTTTGTCGAGCATTTCTTTGCAAAACCGTCTAAATTTCTGCATTTCGCAATAGTCGCGATCTATTGAATCCGGCCAACCGGGCGCAACTTGCCCCCTTGCCAGAAAGGAACAAAAAGGAAACACTAGCGCCGGAGGAACCGAATGATGCGCCATTTTGACGAAATCTACAGCATTGCCGCCGGCCGGCATGGCGGCCCTGACAGGCTGGAGGAAAAGCTGAGCAAACCCAAAAGCACCGCTGAGCTGGCCGCCATGCCGGACGACCGCTGGTTGTCGACAATAACAAAAACCATTTTTCAGGCGGGATTCAGCTGGAAAGTCATCGAATCCAAGTGGGATGGGTTCGAAACGGCATTTGACGGATTTGATGTCGGGCGGTGCGCCTTCATGGACGACGAAAAGTTCGACAGCCTGCTGCAAGACACTCGTATCGTGCGCAACGGAACAAAGATCGCCGCCGTTCGGGACAACGCCGCGTTTCTGCTGGGACTGCGTGAAGAAGGCGGAGCGGGTCAGGTTCTGGGCGGCTGGCCTTCGCACGACTACATTGGCCTGCTGGCCATGCTGGCCAAACGCGGGGCGCGCCTTGGAGGGGCTTCGGCTCAATATGCAATGCGGTTTGCCGGGCGTGACAGTTTTATATTGTCACAGGACGTCACCGCGCGGCTGATCGCCGAGGGCATCATTGATAGGCCCGCTACGTCGAAAAAGGCAATGGCCGCAGTACAGCAAGCTTTCAACACATGGATGGAGCAATCCGGCCGATCGTTGACAGAAATCAGCCGTGTTCTGGCGACGAGCCTCTAAAATCACCTTGCAGGCGGAATGCGTCGTACTAGGCTGCTAGGCATGATCACTCGCGTTATGCTAGTCGCCCTGTTTCTGCTTGCGTCCTGCAGCCGCCCGCTGACAGAAACCGAACGCGCGTTTACCGATACCATTCAGGGCAAAAGCCTGGACATTGATCGCGTCAGACTTGTCGATGGCGCGCCCGTGCTGCCCATTACATACTACCGCGAGGCGCGACCGCGTCTGGCCTGCCGGGATCGCATTCTGCCACCGGCCGAAGAGGGGCTTGTCACCAGCACCCCTGCCGCAGTGGCCTTGTTCAACCGGGTCTATTTCTCGCGTGACTGGTATCTTGAGAATTACATGTCCGGATTTCCGGACGAAATGAACCTGATTGCCGCAATGCTTCTGGCGCATGAACTGACCCATGTCTGGCAGTGGCAGAACCGCGAAACCACCGGGTATCATCCTTTACGCGCGGCGGCAGAACATGGCGGACGCAAGGATCCCTATTTGTTCGACCTCGAAACTTCGCCTGACTTCCTTTCTTACGGGTTCGAACAACAGGGCGCGATCGTCGAGGAATATGTGTGCTGCCGGGCGCTGGATCCCCAGGCGGCCCGCACGCAGCGTCTGCACGACATGCTGGGTGTGCACTTCGACCTGTCACCGCTGCCCGAGAAGGGGCGCGAGCGTGACGTCGCCCTGCCGTGGCGGGGCGCGGAAATCAACGGCATTTGCAGCTGATCACCGTCACTTTTGCAGCGTTTCCAGATAGGCGACCAGATCGACAATTGGCTGGCTCGTCAGAATCGGCTGGCCATCATGCGTTTTGATCGCCGTGTCCTGCCCTTCGAAGAACGGCCCATACACAGGCATCGGGCTGCCGTGCGAAACCAGAGGATCGCGCCCGTCGATCCGTGCCACAACTCTTGCCCGTGGAAACACCCCATTTGCATCCGCTAATTTGGTCAGGTCAGTGGGCTGAATAACCAAGACACCGGCCATCGGACCCTGACCCGTTGCTTCGATCCCGTGACAGGTGGCGCAGTGGCGCAGGTACAAATGGCCACCATTTTCGGCATCCTGTGCTGGCGCTTGTGATGCCAGAAAGACGGCTGTCAGAAATGTGACCCGGGCGGCGGACATTTTCATCGTAATCTCCTGTCAGGATTGGCAATTGCAGGCTTGCCCGTTCTGCGGCTAGGGGCAATGATCCAGATCAACGCAACAAGGGCAAAGGATCGGGCAATGACACAATACGCAGCCATCATGCTGGCAGCCGGGGTCGGCGTGCCTCTGCTGGCGGGTCTGAATGCGGCCTTGGGTAAACTGATCGGGTCGCCGACCACGGCGGCAGTGGTTCTGTTCGCCGTTGCCCTGACCGCTTCGGCGCTGGTCATGTTGGTGTTTCCCGGCTTCGACGCGCTTTCAAAAATTTCAGAAGCCCCGAAGCACCTGTTCCTCGGCGGCGTTCTGGTCGCCTTTTATGTGTTGTCCATCACCCACGTGGCCCCGCATTTTGGCGTCGGTAACGCAGTGTTCTTTGTCCTGCTGGGCCAGTTGATCAGTGCAGCCGCCATTGACCATTTTGGTCTGTTTGGCGCCCAGATCACACCCCTAACCTGGATGCGGGCGGGCGGGATTGCTGTTATGGCAGTTGGCGTCGCCATCACTCAACTGGCTTGAGAACACCGCCGTCCAACCGCACGATCCGGTCCATCCGCGCGGCCAGATCCGGGTTGTGAGTGGCGATCAACGCCGAAAGCCCCTCACCCCGCACAAGTGACATCAGCGCATCGAAAACCTGATCCGAGGTCTCAGGGTCCAGATTGCCGGTCGGTTCATCCGCCAGCAAAACGCGCGGCGCATTGGCCAGCGCCCGGCAGAATGCAACGCGCTGTTGCTCTCCTCCTGACAGGGCCGCCGGGCGATGATCGGCGCGGGACGCAACCCCAACCCGCCCCAGCAGTGACATAGCCCGTTCACGGGCAGCTTTTTCGGATACGCCATTGGCCAGTTGCGGAAGGGTTATATTCTCAAGCGCCGTGAATTCCGGCAGCAGATGGTGGAACTGATAGACAAATCCCACATCGCGCCGCCGCAATGCTGTGCGGGTACGGTCGCCTTTGCCCGAGGCATCCTGACCCGCAATTTCAACCGATCCGGCATCGGGGGCATCAAGAAGCCCGGCAATATGAAGCAGCGTCGACTTTCCGGCACCCGACGGTGCCACCAGCGCCACAGCCTCACCCGCGCGCAGTTCCAGATCTGCACCGCGCAGAACCTGAACCTCGCCCGGAGTGCCCCTCAGATAGGTCTTGGTCAGACCGTTCAGCCGCATCGTCACATCATTCATAGCGCAGCGCCTCAACCGGGTTCAGCCGCGCCGCACGACGAGCAGGGAAATAGGTGACAAGAAAGGACAGACCCAACGAAAGCGCGACTGCCTTGAGCACATCGGTCAGGTGCAACTCGGCGGGCAAAGCGTAGATGCCCCGAATGGACGGATCCCAGACACCGCCTCCCATGACGTAGTTCACGAAGGAAAAAATCGGATCGATATAGATGGCGAAAAGGCACCCAAGGATCACGCCCATCACCGTTCCGATGATGCCGGTGAATGCCCCGCAAATGAAAAACACCCGCAGAACGGACCCTTCACTCAGCCCGATGGTGCGCAGGATGCCGATGTCCCGCCCCTTGTTCTTGACCAGCATGATCAGGCCAGAGACGATATTCATCGCCGCGATCAGCACCAGGATCGACAGGATGATGAACATCACGTTGTCCTCGACCTCGAGCGCGCGCAAGAACCCGCCCGAAGCGTCCTGCCACGTCCAGATCTGGCTGCGCTCGCCTGCGGCCTCAAGTATCGGTATCAGGATCGGGTTCAGTGCCTCGGGCTGCGCGACCATCACCTCGATCTCATCCGCGACACCTTCGCGGTTGAAAAAGATCTGCGCCCTGTCAAACGGCATGTAGACCCGGGTCCGGTCAATATCGTAGCGGCCGGCCGAAAAGACATAGACCACGCGGTAAGCATTCACCCGCGGCGACGTGCCAAAGGCGGTTTTGACCCCGTTGGGCGAGGTCAGCTTGATCGTATCGCCGACTGTCGCCCCGATGCTGCGGGCAACGCCGGAACCAAGGGCAACCACTTCTTCACCGTCCTGAAACCCGGACAGATCACCAATGGCTTGTTCACTTTCAGCAATACCCGGCAAATCCCGCAGGTCGTCGGGGCGAATGCCAAAGACCTCGACCCCGCTGCTGCGGTCGCGGTTGGTGATCAGCACCTGTCCCTTGACCAATGGCGCGGCCCGCTCGACCCCGTCAACCTGCGCGATACGCGCGGCCATGCCGTCAAAATCCGCAATCGTCCTGTCAACACTGCCCTGCTGGCCGATCTGGCCAGCCGAATAGACGGTGACATGCGCGTTGGCTCCCAAAATGGTACCGACAAACTCGGACCGGAACCCGGACCGCACCGCCAGGGTCGCGATCAGGGCAAACACGGCCAGAGTGATCCCGATCAGGGAAATCCAGGTCATCACGCTGACGCCGCCTTCGGCTCGACGGGCGCGCAGATAACGCCAGGCGATTTTCCATTCAAAAGGGGCAAAGGGCGGGGGTGTGGTGGCCATGCCTGCTCCGGTTTTTCTGTTTGCGGCGACCCTTTCGGCATTTGCCCGGATGGTCAAGCGACTTGTCACCGCCAGTGTCTGTGCTAGCCGGAAAGGGCCGAAGTTTGATCCAATACAGCCTTTGTTCTGGCCGGGTCGCTGATGCCGCGGCTTTCCAATGCCTTGAATACCCGTTCGCGCAGATCTTCGGGCAGTTTCGAAACCGCCCGATTGTGCAATCCAAGGCTGAGTGACTGCGGATCGTCCAGTCGTGACACCTGCGCACTCAGAACATCCTGCGAATAGGTGGGCCACAAACCGACGCTGTTGTTTTCAATCGGCTGAAACCAAGGCCCGTAACCTTCAGGTGAGCCCATACAAAACGCGTTAAGTAGCATGAACTCGGAAGGCCGCCGCCGCGACGCAAAGAGAGCCTGCACCGAACCGTAACGCGCATTGATTTCGTCCAGCAGCGCCAAAACAAGCGATCGTCGGACCGGGAACGGTGTCGCAAAGTTCGTTGTTTCAAGATCGGCGGTATCGGGCTTGTTAACCCCAAGTGCCTCCAAACTCTCAGACAACCAATTGCGGTGAAAATCGCTTTGAACCGGAATGAACGGGATTTGGGCAGCGCCATCCTGTGAAAAGAACTCAGATTGTTCAAAGGAGCGCAAAAACACGTTCTTGGTATCCAGGATAACGATATTCTCAGCATCTGCCACGCGTGCGGCACCCAGTTTCAGCACCTGCTGAGCGCGATACCCGTTGTTGCCCCGCCACCCGCCTTTTCGGGCGAACGGAATCCGGAAACGGTTCTCGATCAGGACCCGGTCACGCCAGGGCCGTTCTGAACAATGCCCGGTGCCCAGCAATACGTCGTCGCCGCTTAGCACCTTAACCTTGGGCAGCAACGGACCATAAGACGGCAGGATTGGATCGATCTTCTGTCTGAGCGACGCCTCGTCAATGTCGTTCATGATAACATGGATCGATGCGACATTTCGGGGGTCAACGAACCGGGCAAATGACAACGCCTGCAATTCCAGCAAGGGATAGTCCTTGGAATACACAACCGTTGCAAAACTCAGCACGTCCGTATCCCCCGTCTCAACCAGACCGATTTACCACTCTGATATCTTGTGTCCAGCCCGGCAATTGCAATGCCGGAACGAATCAAACGCGGTCGGTCCGTCTGGAAGGGCTCGGGCTTAAGGCGACAGAGCAACAAGCGGGCTATACCAATAGTTGTGACATCCTTCACAGACAGCGCTGAATTGTTTCACCTATGATATCAATGCGGGTATTGCGTGAATTATTGAACTCAAAATGCAACATTTTCAGAGTAATTTTATTTCAAATTTTGATTATTCTGAGAAATTTTGACACCCTGTAATGGGGGAACACATTTCGGAGCGGGGGTCGCTCATGTTAATTAAGCGGAAGACCGAGGTGTCGGGTTCTATTGTGGCCCGAACGGCATCAACAGAACTCGATTGCGAAACAGCGGCTCTGCTGCGCGCAGCAATCCGCCCGTTATTCGCCAGCGCGGCAAGCTGGGGTAGCCTGGCGGACATCCTGAAAGACAAAGGATACAGGCTGGCATTCCGAAGGGGCCGCCTGTGCATCACCGACAGAACATCCGGCGAGCGGGTCTGTGGACTGCGTTTTCTTGGGTTCGAATTCAAGGATCTGGTGCGTAAGCTTGGGCGTCCGATTGTCGTCGCCCATGGCGGGCAGGCAGATGGAGAAGTTCTTGCGGCACGCCCATCCCGGAACGGCACTTGAATTAAGAAACTAGAACTTTCGCCAAAACTGCACCGAACGGCGCAGGGTCTTTAACAGGCAATGGCGTGCGGCCCGTTTGATCGCCTCGGGCGTATCGGGTCGACGCAGAACTTCAAGCATCAGGTTGGCCGGCATGTGTCCGCGCCGATAGTATCCAAAGAAATCCTGCTGCGTCAGCCCATGGGCCGTTTTGAAATCCGCGTAGTATTGCATCCAGACACGGGCATAGTCCTGCCCTGTTGCCTCATCGTCGCTGGTCACACCTCTTTCCCAGAACAACGAGACCGGATCATCCATCCGCTCGCCCTGATAGCCACCACCGACCAGGCGCAGCATCAGGTCGTAATCGGCAGCAACGCGAAACTGCGTGTCATGTCCGCCCAGTGCAAGAAAGACATCCCGTTTTATGAAAACCGAGTTATGGCAGAACGGCATCCGCTGCAGGACCGCCGTAAGTGACATCCGTTTCTCCCGGCTTTCCGATCCGTCCGCGTGCTTGCGCAGTGTCGACCCGAACAGGAAATCGGGCGCGGTTGCCTCAAGCCGATCCGCCGCCATGTTAAGCACATCATCTGACGCCAGAGCGTCGTCCGAGTTCAGGAACAGCAGATACGTTCCGCGCGCGGCCTGTGCCCCCTTGTTCATCGCATCGTACAGACCGGCATCCGGTGCGCTGATCACGCGTGTACGCAGGGCGTCTGCCGTCGCCTCATTCAGAAACGCAGTTGTTCCATCCGACGAAGCGCCATCCTGAATGACGTGCTCGGCCCGAACGCAGTTCTGCCGCGCCATGCATTCGATGACGCCCAGAAAACTGTCCTGCCGCCCTTGGGACAGCAGGTTGTAAGTCGCCGTGATCACCGAGATCAGCGGCGTGTCGGTCTGCTCAGGCGATCTGCTCATAAATCCCGGCGATCTTGGTGACCGCGGCCTCGGGGCTCAGTTCCTCACTTTCGCCGGTGCGACGGCTGGTCAGTTCGACCACGCCGTTCTTCAGGCCGCGCGGACCGACAGTGATGCGCCACGGCAGGCCGATCAGGTCCATGGTTGCGAATTTGCCCCCTGCCCGCTCGTTGCGGTCATCATAAAGCGGCTCAAGCCCCAGCGCGGTCAGTGCCTTGTAGATCCTTTCGCAAGCCGTATCCGCTTCTTCATCACCCTGTTTCAGGTTGACGATACCGCAATGGAACGGGGTCACGCCCTCGGGCCAGATGATGCCCTTGTCGTCATGGCTGGCCTCGATGATCGCGCCGATCAGGCGGCTGACACCGATGCCGTGGCTGCCCATGTGGACCGGAACCGGCTTACCGTCGGGGCCTTGCACGGTTGCACCCAGCGGTTCGGAATACTTGGTGCCGAAATAGAAGATCTGGCCGACCTCGATTCCGCGCGCCACGCGACGGCGCTCTTCCGGGATCTGGTTGAACAGCGCCTCGTCATGGGTTTCGTCGGTGCGCGCGTATTTCGAGGTAAACTCCTCGAGGATCGCCTGACACTGCTCGCGGTTGTCATAATCGATCTCGCGGTCGCCAAAGGTCAGATCGGTGACAGCACTGTCATAGAAAACTTCGGACTCGCCGGTATCAGCCAGAACCAGGAACTCATGCGTGTCGTCACCACCGATGGGACCGGAATCGGCGCGCATCGGGATGGCTTGCAGCCCCATACGCTCGTAAGTGCGCAGGTAGCTGACCAGATGGCGGTTATACGCGTGCAGCGCGTCTTCCTTGTTCAGGTCGAAATTGTAGCCGTCCTTCATATAGAATTCACGACCACGCATCACGCCGAAACGGGGGCGGATTTCATCGCGGAATTTCCACTGAATCTGATAGAGGGTCAGCGGCAGATCCTTGTAGCTGCTGACATGGCCACGGAAGATGTCGGTCACCAGTTCCTCAGCCGTCGGCGTATACAGCATGTCGCGCCCGTGACGGTCCTGCATTCGCAGCATTTCCTGACCGTAATCGTCGTAACGTCCGGATTCGCGCCACAGGTCCGCGGATTGCAAAATAGGCATCTGGATGGCGATATGACCCGCCCGCGCCTGTTCCTCGTGCACGATGTTTTCCAACTTGCGCAGAACTTTGAAACCCAACGGCAGCCACGAATAAATCCCGGCCGCGGCCTGTTTGATCATCCCGGCACGCAGCATCAGCCGGTGGCTGACGATCTGGGCCTCCGAGGGGGTTTCCTTGAGAACGGGCAGAAAGTAACGGCTGAGGCGCATTGTATGACCTTCAAAGGTGAGAATTCGACTTCAAAGCTGCTTATTGCAAAGCCCCGCCGGGGGCAATCGGCCATTGGCGATTTTGCGACCTCGGAGCAGTCGGTTTTTTGATTGACCCGCCAGTCAGCATTCAGGATGGTGCGGGAACATTTTCTCAGGAGGTCCCCGTGCAAACCATTCAGGAACCCGCCCGCCAGATCCCCGTAGTTCATCAGACGGACGTTCTTGTTGTAGGTTCCGGCCCCGCCGGCCTTGCCGCCGCACTGGCAGCGGCAAGGGCGGGGGCGGAAGTGTCCTTGGTCGACCGCTTCGGTTGCATGGGAGGGAACATCACCACTGTCGGTGTCGAAGGTTTCGCCTGGTATCGCCACGAACAGACGGTCGAAGCTGGCGGCATCGGCATGGAGTTCGAAACCCGTGCCAAGGAGATGGGCGCTGCGGTGCCGGAAAGCCAGTCGCTGAGCTATGAGCTCGACAGCGAGGGCTTTAAACTGGTGGCAGACAAGCTGGTCGAAGAAGCTGGCGTGCATCCGATGCTGCACCGTCAGTTTGTTGCGCCGATCATGGAAGGCAACCGGATCACCGGGATCATCACCGAATCCAAGGCAGGGCGCGAGGCGATACTGGCCAAGGTGGTGATTGATGCCACCGGGGACGCTGATGTGGCTCACCGTGCTGGCGCACCGACCCACAAGACACCACGCGAAGACATGATGGCGGCCTCGGTCATGTTCCATCTGGCCGGTGTCGACAAACGGGCGTTCATGGAAGGTGTCAAATCCGACCCGCAGACCTACAAGGACTGGGGCGGCGGCGGTGAGTGGAACATCGAGACGAGCGGCAAAGAAGACGACATGTTCTCGCCCTTCGTGCACAAACCGTTCCAACAAGCCATTGATGAGGGGCTGATCCCGCCGCATCTGAACACCATCGCCGGTACATGGGGTGCAATGCATGACACGGGTGAGCTGACCTACATGAACCTCATCCATCTGGCCGAGATAGACGGCACCGACCCCGACAGCCTGACGCGCGGCGAGATCGAAGGCCGACGTCAGTCGATGCTGGCCATCGAGGCGCTGCGCCGGTTCATGCCCGGTTGTGAAAACGCCCGTCTGCGGAACTTTGGGATGACGATCGGCATCCGCGACACCCGTAAGATCGACGCGATCTATAACATGACCGAGGATGACGCCCGCCATCAGGGTCGGTTCGAAGACACGATCGGCATCTACCCCGAGTTCATCGACGGCTATGGCATCCTGATCTTGCCGACCACAGGCCGATACATGCAGGTCCCTTACCGATCAATGCTGCCAAAAGGCGTGCAGGGCCTGCTGGTGGCGGGGCGTTCCCACGGCGCAGACCGCGTCGCCCATGCCGCGACCCGAAATATGGCCTGCTGTGCGGTCATGGGTCAGGGTGCCGGAATTGCAGCGGCGTTGTCCCTCAAAAGCAATCAGGACGTGCACGAATTGAACCTGAGCCCGGTTCACGCCGAACTTGAACGCCAGGGGGTGAGGATCAACTGATGGACCATATACCTACAATCGACATTGCCCCCCTGAACGACAAGGCTCATCCGGGCTTTGACACCACCGTTCAGCAAATCCTGGACGCTTGCACCAGCATCGGCTTCCTATCGATTACAGGCACCGGTGTTCCCCCGAATATGGTCGAGCAGGTTCGGGACTGCGTTCGTGAGATCTTCGGCATCGATGACAGCAGCAAATGGGATCAGGCCATCACCCGTGACAATTATCGCGGCTATATTCCCATGGGATTTTTCACCCCGAACGACGGATCGGGGACCGCCGACAAATACGAAGGCTATAAGTTGCATTTCGAAACCCCATCGGATGCGCGTATCCGTCAGGACTGCGCCCTTTATGGGCCAAATCTCTGGCCGCGCGAAGTCCCGGGCGCACAGGACGTCATCCTGAATTACTGGGCTGAACTGGATCGCGTAACAGACCATTTGCTTGGGGCGCTCGAAGCCGGGTTGAAGCTTGAGCCGGACAGTCTGCGTAACGCGTTCCGCGACCCGATGACCAATATGACTTTGCTGCACTACCCGCCTCAGGCCGCCGAGGAAGCGGGCTATGGCATTCATCCGCACAAAGATACCGACGCACTTACCATCATCGCGCCCGATCCCGTCGGCGGGCTCGAGGTTCAGACGCGGGCCGGAGACTGGATTACTCCGGATTGCCCGCCCGGAGGCTTTGTCGTCAATATCGGCGACATGCTGGAGCTTTGGTCGGGGGGACGGTTGAAATCAACTCCGCACCGGGTCGTCAACCGATCGGGGCAGGAAAGGTATTCCTTTCCGTATTTCGCCGTGCCGCGTCATGATGTTGTCATCCAACCCCAATTGCCACCCCTACCCGGCTTTGACCGGCCCGCAGTCCATTGCGGGCACTGGTCGGCAGAGATCTGGCGCACAAACTGGTCAGATGAAATGGCGGATGAGGAAACCCCCGAACTAGGAACATTGCACAGCTGACACCCCAAAATCTCAGCGGGCATGAACCACTTGCATCGCGGGCGCGCATGGGCCAAGAACACGTGCAAGAGCCAAACTCAGGGGACCGATATGGCCTTGCCCGTTAAGGATCAGCTCAGATACTGGGGCATCGCCGCAGTGGTGATTGCCCTTCTTTTGTGGGCTCTTGGGGACGTGCTTCTGCCCTTCGTCATCGGTGGTGCGATTGCATATTTTCTGGATCCGGTCGCGGATCGGCTTGAAAATCTGGGTCTCTCGCGCATGGCGGCGACGGGCATCATCACCGTAGTCGGTGTGCTGGGTTTCGTCCTGGCGATCCTGATGGTTGTTCCCGCATTGATCACTCAGCTGATCGATCTGGTCGAGATCATGCCCAGCCTGTTCAAGGAACTGCGCGGGTTTATAGAACGACAATTCCCGTCCCTGCTGGACCGTCAGTCCAACTCGCATCAGTTTCTGGTTTCTCTTGGCGAGACCCTGAAATCGAAGACCGGCGATGTCCTGCAAACGGTCGTTGCCTCGTTGGGATCGGCAATAAACGTGGTCGTTTTGCTGGTCATCGTGCCGGTGGTTACCGTTTACCTGCTGCTGGACTGGGACCGCATGATTGCGCGTATAGCCGAGCTTTTGCCGCGTGACCATGCGCCGACAATCAAGAAGCTGGCCGGGGAAATCGATGATGTCCTGGCCTCGTTCGTGCGGGGCATGGGAACGGTCTGTCTGATCCTGGGCACGTACTATGCCATCGCGCTGATGCTTGTTGGCCTGCAGTTCGGGCTGATTGTCGGGTTCATTGCCGGGCTCGTCACCTTCATCCCGTATCTGGGGGCGCTGATCGGCGGCACGCTGGCGATCGGGCTGGCGCTGTTTCAGTTCTGGGGTGACTGGGCCCATATCGGGCTGGTCGCTGGTGTATTCGCACTTGGGCAAGTGACCGAAGGCAATTTCCTGACACCCAAACTTGTCGGCAATTCGGTCGGCCTGCATCCGGTCTGGCTGCTGCTCGCGCTGTCCGTGTTCGGGGCACTGTTCGGTTTTGTGGGCATGTTGGTGGCTGTTCCGGTCGCCGCAGCGCTCGGCGTTCTGGCCCGGTTTGCCACTTCGAAATATCTGGAAAGCCGCCTGTATACCGGGCTGGAAGGGCTGGATCAGGAAGACAAGTAAATGGCACGCCAGCTCAGCTTTGACCTTCCGGCGAAAACCGCGCTGGGACGCGAAGATTTTTTTGTTTCCCCCGCCAACGCTCTGGCGGTGGCAATGATTTCCGCCTCGTCCTGGCCAGGCAACAAACTGGTGCTCAGCGGGCCGGCAGGTTCGGGGAAAACACATCTGTCGCATGTATGGGCGGCGGAAACCGGCGGACGGATCATTTCGGCCACCGGTCTGAAGCACAGCGAGGTGCCTGAGTTGGCCCGGACTTCGGTCGCGGTCGAAGATGTACCCATGATCGCAGGTGACGCTGAAAAACAGAAAACGCTGTTTCATCTGCACAATCTTGTTCTGGCCGAAGGCCACGCGCTGTTGATGACCGGACGACTGGCGCCGAAGCTATGGCAGCTGCCTCTGGCCGATTTGCAAAGCCGTATCGAAGGCGCCCATCAGGTCGCCCTGGACCCGCCTGATGACGCCCTCTTGGGGGCCGTGCTGGCCAAGCTGTTCGTGGACCGGCAGCTCAACCCCGGACCCGAGGTGATTTCCTATCTGGTCAAGCACATGGACCGGCGTTTCGAAACTGCGGCAGACGTGGTGACCCAGTTGGACAAACTTGCACTGTCGGAAAGGCGCGACATCACACGGGCGCTGGCGATCCGGGTTCTGAAACACCATGCCGGCGACGGCCATTGAAGAGATTGACCCGAATCCGGTGATTTCGCATCCTGAGACAGGAATATCTGGGAAAGACATGGATCAGACTATCGATACCACCATCCCCGACTGGGGACCTTTCGGAAGACCGCTATTTTCTGATCCCCGCGTCAGGGACTTGTCCCGGGTCGGTGTTGTCGATGTCGGGTCGAACTCGGTCCGTATGGTCATATTTGACGGGGCCGCCCGCTCACCCGCGTATTTCTACAACGAAAAGGTGATGTGCGAACTGGGCGCGGGTCTGTCGGAGACCGGGCACCTGAACCCCAGAGGGCGTGTTCGCGCTTTGGATGCCCTGCGCCGGTTCCAGCATCTGGCCGACAACCTTGATCTGCCCGGTCTGCACGTTGTCGCAACCGCCGCGGTACGCGAAGCCAAGGACGGGCAGGAGTTTTGCGACGAGGTCAAAGCCGAAACCGGTCTGCACGTTTCAATCATCGATGGTCTGGAAGAGGCCCGTTTCTCCGCGCAGGGCGTGCTTCTGGGATGGCCGGGTGCATACGGTCTGATCTGCGATATTGGCGGTTCATCCATGGAACTGGCCGAGATCGGCGAAGGCCAGACCGGCCGCCGCGTGACATCGGCGCTGGGTCCGCTGAAACTGCGGGACATCAAAGGCGGGCGTCGCGCCCGCAAGGCGCATATCAAATCCACCATGGAAGAGCTGCGCGATCAGTTGGGCCCCCAACGGGATCGCCTGTTCCTGGTCGGCGGTAGCTGGCGCGCCTTTGCACGGCTGGACATGCTGCGGCGGGGTTATCCGCTGAACGTTCTGCATGAATACAGGATGACCCACAAGCAGGTGCGCGAAACCATCCGGTTCATCGAAAAGGGCGACCCCGAGAAATTGCGCAGCCGGGCCGGTGTTTCCAGCTCACGCATGGCGCTGATCCCTTACGCGATGGATGTGCTGTCCCGACTGATCCGCACTTTCAAACCCAAGGACATCGCCATTTCAAGCTATGGAATCCGCGAAGGGCTTCTGTACGAACAGATGCCGCAAAGCCTGCGCGATTGCGACCCGCTGATCGAGGCCAGCCGCTTTTCGGAAGCCAAGGACGCCCGTCTGCCCGGTTTTGGAAAACACCTGTTCGATTTCGTCATGCCGCTGTTCAAATCGGCCCCGTCAACCCGCGTCCGGCTGGTCAAGGCCGCTTGCCTTCTGCACGATGTCAGTTGGCGCGCTCATCCCGATTATCGGGCAGAGGTCTGTTTCGACTACGTGACCCGCGCCAATCTGGGTGGGCTGAAGCATTCGGAAAGGGTGTTCATTGGTCTGGCCTTGCAGCACCGCTACCGCAACAAACGCGAAGGTAACCGGTTCGCGCCGCAATATGAACTGCTGGATGAAAAGAGTCAGAAGCAGGCCGAGATTCTGGGCAAGGCAATGCGCTTTGGCGCAATGCTGTGGATGAAGAATGACGCCACGATGGGCAAACTTCGTTATTTCCCAAAGAAACGCCAGTTGGATCTGATTTTGCCGAAAGCCGCCGAACCGCTGTTCAACGAAACCGCCGAAGCACGCTTCGGCTCTCTGGCTCAGGCATTGAAGTCCGAGACCAAGGTTATCATCAAGGGGTAATCCCCTGTAAACGCTCAGATATCCGTTACACCTTCGTCCGGCTCTGGTTTTTCCTCAGGAGTTTGCGGGGTGTCGTCCTGCGGTTTCCGGCGGATGATGATATCGCCATTGGGCAGGATCTCCGGTGCCTCATAAACGCTCCAGTCCTGTATCTCCTTGGTCATTTCTGCCAGTGCCGGTCCCATTTCCTCAAAAAAGGACAGCATGGCAGGACCAAACTGTTCAGCCAGGTCGCGCAAATCATCGAGCGTGGGCTCCATTTCCTTGCGCAGGCCTTCGAAGAAAAGCTCGGCGCCGCGCTCCATCAGGGACTTGCCGGTATCTTCCTGCGCGCTGGCTGGGAACGCAGTGGACGTCACGATCAGACTTATCAAAAGCACTCGTTTCATGGGGCCAAACATAAGCACTGCGGGAAGGCGTTGAAAGATCACAGGTCAATATCCAGAGTTACGGGAAAATGGTCCGAGGCCGTCAGCAGTGCGTCCCGCAATTCCGCGTTCGAACGGATCGCGTCGTCCCGCAACGGATGCCAGATTCGCCAGACCGGATTTCGCTGGCGCAGCGGATCGCTGATCATGATGTAATCCAGCAATGCCTCAAGAAAATCTCCCTTGTCCCGGCGCACAAACCGGGCCGTCGAAGGTGTTTCCCCGCCGACAGAGCCGTAGGCGGTTGCGGCATTGGGATCAAACAAACCGGACTGCAACAAAATCTCGACGGATGAGCGCCCGAACAGGTTCTCGAACTCGTCCAGGCCCGGGCCGTCATTCAGATCACCCAGCAAAATCACCGGTTCGTCCTCGGCAATGTGCTGTTCGACGCGCCGGGCCAGCCAGATCGCCTGAGCCAGTTGTTTGCGCCGGTTGGAAATTGAAATCCGGATCGCCTCGTCCCGGCTTTCCGCGCCGTGCGGCGCTTTGGATTTCAGATGTGCCCCAATCAGGCGAAATTTCGCACCCGACTTTGTTTCCACCGCCAATTCCATCGGTGGCTTTGAAAAAAGCACAACATCCTCGGTTGCGTCGATATCCAGATCAATCCGAAATTCGGTGTCAAACCGGGGTGCTGTCTGATGGTCGAATGGCTGCGCAGACCGCGTCTTTGGATCATGGCGCACCATCATCAACTGAGGATCAAACAAAAGTGCCAGTTCCTGATGGGTTTCATTGGCAAAGCCCATGACCGCATGAGTGGTGCGCAAATCGAAGGCTTCCGCAAAACCCTGCAACGCGCGGACGGTGTTCTGGGTTTTACCGGTGTTTGGGGCCTCAACGATCAGAATGGCATCTGCGTCGATGGCCGTCAGAACCTTGGCGATCGCCTCGACCTGCTGGGCCCGGGTGACATCATAGCGGCCGGACCAGCCGTCATCGACGATCAGACGATCCTGGCGATCAAACAAGTTGGCGAACCATTCGATATTGTAGGTCGCCAAACGCATCCGTTCAGACCTTTGCACCGTTTATTTCGTCCCAGGCGCGGTTGATGTCGATCATCTTTTTCTCGGCCAGCCGGATTGCCTCCTCGGGCACGCCGCGCGCCATCATGGCGTCAGGATGGGTTTCGCGCACTAGCTTGCGCCAGATGTTGCGAATTTCGGTCAACGGCATGTCCCTTGTCACGCCCAGAACGGTATACGGATCGTTTGGGGCATCCGGCACGAACCGGGCGCGCAGCGCCAGAAACTGAGCGTCGGTTTGCCCGAATATCCGGCTGACTTCTTCCAGAAACTCGTTTTCGTTCGGGTGATAAAACCCGTCGGCCATGGCGATGTGAAACAGGCCTTCCATCAGGTCGCACAACGTCGTGCTGTCTTCGTCGAACATCCGGGCGATCTTGCGGGCATAGTCCTGATAGCCAGCCACGTCGGTACGGGCCATGTTGAACACCCGCGCCGCGCCTTCTTCGTCTTCGCGGGCAATCTGGAACACATCGCGAAAGGCCGTAACCTCGTCCCGCGTCACCTGCCCGTCTGCCTTGGCCATCTTGGCCCCCAGCGCGATTACAGCGATTGTAAAGGCCACCGACCTTTCGGGCGGTGAGCGCAGTTTCTCAAAAACGGCAGTCAGGCTTTCACCTTGTGCCAGTGCGCTCAGCGCATCGGATATACGGGTCCAGATCGACATGGCCGCACCCTAGCGCCACAAATCGCGCGTGTCAGGTGCGACAGATCAGTCCTGACCAATAATTTTCTGCATCAGTACCAGATCCAACCTGCGGCCCCATTTGCAGCCCACTTGGGGCATTCGTCCGACTTCGGTGAAACCGATGCGAGCGTGAAAGGCGATGGCCCCCGGATTTTCCGAGGAAATTCCCGCCACAAGCACGTGGACGCTCTCGGCCCGGGCCACCTCTTCCAACCGGCTCATCAACGCGCGGCCGATCCCCTTGCCACGTGCTGATGGAGCAAGTTGAATCGAGTGCTCGCGGCATTCGGCATACCCCGGCCCGGATCGGAACCGAGTATACGAAGCGAAACCGACAACCTCGCTATCCAGTTCAGCCACCAAAAACCCCGCACCGCGGGCTTCTATGTCGGCTGCAATTCCCGCGGCAGACCGCTCCTCGGATGTGAACGTAACCAGGGTATCCCTGATGATCGCGTTGGCAATATTTGCAATCGCCGGTGCATCCGCAATCTGTGCCTGCCGAACCCTCATTCCAGAACGCGACGTCCGTTTGGTGTCTCGAATTCAGCGCGCAGGCCCGGCGGGCCCTGGTGAAATTCAACACCCTCAACCGGTCCGGTGCTTAGGGCAAGTTTCGCGGCTTCGGGATGGGACACCAGCAATCTCAGCAACCGGCAACCACTGGCCTGCAACATTCCCGCGGGGTGCAGATCGCCCTGCCACTGTATGAGTGCGGGATAGAGGTTGTCATAAGGCAGGCGCCCGGACGATGGCACGATCATGCGCCAGCGCAGCGCCCCGCGCTCCAGATCTGTCGGGTCGAACGGGCCACCCGGCACGGTGGCCGCCTCGATATCCTTCACACGGCAGATCCAGTTGGACAGGCGCGGTGCACCCTGAAACCGGTCCAGATCGAACCACCGGGTGCGCTCAGGTTGCGCCGCATTCGGGTCAACTGCAATCGCTTCCAGATACAAGCCATCTTCAAGTCCGAGCAGCTTGTTATAAGTACCGAATTTCTCATGCTTGCCGCCTGTCTCAAGCCTGACCCCCAAGGCGTCCTCGACATGCGCGGCAGCAGCCTCCAGCGTTTCCCCTGCGACGGCCAGATGATCCAGTTCCATTTCCACCCCATCAAAAAAAGCAGCGCAGAAAACGCGCTGCCTTTCCCAGTAAAGCTGTCCTAGGACATCTGCGCCACAAGATTCTTCGTTGAAAAATCTTGTCTGGGCCTTACCCCTTGGCTTCGCCGATCAGGCGCAGAATATCCTGTGCCGCTTCGGGGATATTGGTGCCCGGACCAAAAATCGCTTTGACGCCGTGGTCGTAGAGGAACTGATAATCCTGCTGTGGGATCACCCCGCCGCAGATCACGATGATATCCTCGGCACCGGCTTTCTTGAGTTCCTCGACCAGTTGCGGGGCCAGTGTCTTGTGGCCTGCCGCCTGAGACGAGATGCCGACCACGTGGACGTCATTGTCGACGGCATCCTGGGCTGCCTCGGCCGGTGTCTGGAACAGAGGGCCAACGTCGACGTCAAACCCGATATCCGCAAAGGCGGTCGCGATCACCTTGGCACCCCGGTCATGACCATCCTGCCCCATCTTGACGACCAGCAAGCGGGGGCGGCGGCCTTCAGCCTCGGCGAAATCTTCGATGGACTTCTGGATCGCGGCAAAACCTTCGTCACCCTCATAGGCCGCTCCATAGACACCGGCCAGCGTTTTCACTTCGGCGCGGTGGCGGCCGAATTCCTTCTCCATTGCCATGCTGATCTCTCCTACGGATGCGCGGGCGCGGGCGGCCTCGACGGCGGCGGCAAGCAGGTTTCCGCCCTCTTGGGCAGTCTTCGTCAACGCGTCCAGCGCCTGTTGGCAGGCGGCCTCATCGCGGGTAGCACGGATGCGCTCCAGACGTGCAACCTGTGCCTCGCGCACGGCGACGTTGTCGACGTCGAGAATGTCGATCGGGTCTTCCTGTTCCTTGCGGTATTTGTTGACGCCGACGATCACCTCGTCACCCCGATCGATCATGGCCTGACGACGCGCAGCACTTTCTTCAATCCGAAGCTTGGGCATGCCGCTGGCCACGGCCTTGGTCATGCCGCCCATCTCCTCGACCTCTTCCATCAGGGTCCAGGCTTTGTCGATCAGCTCGTTGGTCAGGCTTTCGACGTAGTAGGAACCCGCCAGCGGATCGACCACATCCGTCACGCCGGTTTCCTCCTGCAGGATCAATTGCGTGTTCCGCGCGATGCGGGCCGAGAAATCGGTCGGCAACGCAATCGCTTCGTCCAAAGCATTTGTGTGCAGCGACTGGGTGCCGCCCAAAACCGCGCTCATCGCCTCATAGGCGGTACGGATCACATTGTTATAGGGGTCCTGTTCCTGCAGCGACACGCCGGAAGTCTGGCAATGGGTACGCAACATCTTGGATCGTTCGGACTTTGCCCCGAACTCGGTCATCACGCGATGCCACAGGGTCCGCGCGGCACGCAGTTTGGCAGCCTCCATAAAGAAATTCATGCCGATCGCAAAGAAGAACGACAGGCGACCTGCGAACTTGTCCACGTCCATCCCGGCTTGCGTCGCGGCACGAACATATTCGCGCCCGTCAGCCAGCGTATAGGCCAGTTCCTGCACCAGGTTCGCTCCGGCCTCTTGCATGTGATAGCCCGAAATTGAGATCGAGTTGAACTTGGGCATCTCGTTCGACGTAAAATCGATAATATCCGAGATGATCTTCATCGATGGTTCAGGCGGATAGATATAGGTGTTGCGCACCATGAACTCTTTCAGAATGTCGTTCTGAATGGTGCCGGACAGGACGGACTTGTCGTGGCCCTGTTCTTCGCCCGCAACGATGAAGCTTGCCAGAATCGGAATCACCGCGCCGTTCATCGTCATCGAGACCGAGACCTTGTCCAGCGGAATGCCGTCGAACAGAATCTTCATGTCCTCAACGCTATCAATGGCCACACCAGCCTTACCGACGTCTCCGACAACGCGCGGGTGGTCACTGTCATAGCCCCGGTGCGTCGCCAGATCGAAGGCCACCGACACGCCCTGCTGACCGGCCGCCAGGTTGCGGCGATAGAAAGCGTTCGACTCCTCGGCGGTGGAAAAGCCCGCATATTGGCGGATGGTCCACGGACGGCCTGCGTACATCGTCGCCTTTACACCGCGCGTAAACGGCCCGAAACCCGGCAAAGACCCCATATGCAGCAGTTCCGCCGTGTCCTCAGGCGTATACAGCGGTTTGACGTCGATGCCTTCCAGCGTTTCTTTGGTCAGATCATCCAACGGACGACCGCGCAGCTCTTTCTCGGCAAGCGCTTTCCAGTCCTTCGTGTCGGTCATTTCGATTTCCTCTTATCAATTCGGGGCGCGGCCGGTTTGCGACAGCACGCGTATGTTCAATCCCGCACTTCAATCCGGCCCGGGCGCGGAAAATTGAGCGTTGAGTGCAAATCGCTGGTCGCAATCGCCTGCACAGTGGCTATATTCAGTGGAACAGGAGGCCATATGACACGCACGCTTGCCCTTGTTTTCTCGGCACTATTCCCGCTGGCCGCGCTGGCCGCCGATGGCACAGCACCAGCAGATGACAGTTTTGTCCGACCCGCTGGCGACAGCGAACTGGACGAATTCCTATGGGTCAGCCGACCCATCGTTGTCTTTGCCGATACACCTGCCGATCCACGGTTCCAGCAACAGATCGACATGCTGCTGGAAGGTGAAAACGCCATGCGCGACCGCGACGTTATCGTGCTGACGGATACCGATCCCAAGGCCCGGTCGCCCATTCGGTCACAACTGCGCCCGCGTGGATTCCAGATGGTGTTTGTCGACAAGGACGGGGTGGTGAAACTGCGCAAGCCCAGCCCGTGGAGCGTGCGCGAGATTGGCCGGTCCATCGACAAGACCCCCTTGCGCGAACGCGAGATTCGCGAGCGGCGCGAGGGCGGCTGAGAACTTTCGCCAAGCCCATTGGCCCCGGCGATGATCGCCGGTGGCCCTTGGAGATATGACAAAAGCGCAGCCATGGTCACTCGAATTCCATGATCACGTCGTCCACGGCGAGACTGTCGCCGGGACCTGCGTTGATCTTCGAGACCACGCCTTTTTTCTCGGCGCGAAGGATGTTCTCCATCTTCATCGCTTCGACGGTGCACAGCGCCTGACCTTCCTGAACCTCCTGCCCCACTTCGACGTCGATCTTCACGATCAGGCCGGGCATCGGGCACAGCAGCATTTTCGAAGTATCCGGCGGCAGTTTTTCCGGCATCAGCCTGGCCAGTTTGGCCTGACGCGGCGTGCGCACGTGCACCTTGATATCCGCGCCCCGGTTTCGGATGCGGAACCCGCCCGAAACCTTGCCCACCTTCAGCACCAATGGATTGCCATCCACATCCAGTACTGCCAGTTGATCACCTGGCGTCCAGTCTGAGGACACACGGTGCACGGTGCCATCCGCGAAGCTCACCGTTGAACCTCCGGGGTCGGCGGCAATCGTTGTGTCAAACTCCTGCCCCTGCAACGTCACCGTCCATTCGGTGCCAACCTTGCGTTCGTGGTTGTCCATCCGGCCCGATACGCGGGTACGGCGAATTTCGGCAACCCGGTGCATGGCAGAACACGAGGCCGCAATCCGCCGCAACTCGACCTCGGGCAGTTGAACCCCATCGAAGCCGTCTGGGTATTCTTCGGCAATAAACGCCGTGGTCATGTCGCCGCTGACGAATTTCGGGTGATCCATGACGGCAGACAGAAACGGCAGGTTGTGGCCGATGCCTTCAACCTCGAAACTGTCCAGCGCCACGCGCATCGCCTCAATCGCCTGCTCGCGGGTTGGTGCCCAGGTGCAGAGCTTTGCGATCATCGGGTCGTAATACATGCTGATCTCGCCGCCCTCATAGACGCCGGTATCATTGCGCACTGCAGCCTCGCCCGAGGGGGCCTCACCCTGCCATTTGCCATTGACTAGCAACGGACCGGCTGCGACTTCCTGCGGCGGACGATAGCGAGTCAGACGGCCAATCGACGGCAGGAAGTTGCGATACGGATCCTCGGCATAAAGACGGTTTTCGATCGCCCAGCCTGTCAGGGTCACGTCATCCTGCGTAATCGATAGCGTCTCACCTGCGGCCACGCGGATCATCTGTTCCACCAGATCGACGCCGGTAATCAGTTCCGTCACCGGGTGTTCCACCTGCAAACGGGTGTTCATTTCGAGGAAGTAGAAATTCTTTTCCCCATCGACGATGAATTCCACAGTGCCTGCACTGGCGTAGTTCACAGCCTTTGCCAGCGCGACCGCCTGTTCCCCCATCGCCTTGCGTGTTTCGGGATCAAGGAACGGCGACGGTGCCTCTTCCACCACTTTCTGGTTCCGGCGCTGGATCGAACATTCGCGTTCGCCCAGATAGATGCCGTTACCATGGCTGTCGCAAAGAACCTGAATTTCGATGTGCCGCGGCTGGGTCACGAATTTCTCGATGAAAATCCGGTCGTCGCCGAAGGAATTGGCCGCTTCGTTCTTGGACGACTGGAAACCCTCGCGCGCTTCTTCGTCATTCCATGCAATCCGCATCCCCTTGCCGCCACCACCGGCACTGGCTTTGATCATGACGGGATAGCCGATGTCGTTCGAGATCTTGACCGCCTCGTCGGCATCTTCGATCAGCCCCATGTAACCGGGAACCGTCGAAACACCGGCGTCCTGCGCGATCTTCTTCGAGGTGATCTTGTCACCCATGCTTTCGATCGCACCCACCGGGGGGCCAACAAAAGCGACGCCTTCGGCCTCAAGCGCTTCGGCGAATTTCGAGTTCTCGGACAAGAAGCCATAGCCGGGATGGACCGCCTGTGCACCGCTTTGACGGATGGCATCCATCACCTTGTCGATCACGATGTAGGACTGGTTCGCCGGTGGCGGTCCGATATGCACCGCCTCATCCGCCATCGAAACGTGCAACGCGTTCTTGTCGGCGTCAGAATAAATGGCGACCGTACCGATACCCATCTTGCGAGCGGTCTTGATGACCCGGCAGGCGATCTCGCCCCGGTTGGCGATCAGGATCTTGTTGAACATGAGACGTCCTTTGGCTTGGTGTTCTGGAAATGCAAAACGCCGCCGCAGGGGACTCCCCCCGCGACGGCATTCTGCATGATGGCGGACGGGGCGGAACGCGCCCCGAAAAGCTTGGAGTTAGTCGCAGGTACCCTGCGACTTGCAATACAGTACGTTGCCCGCGGCACCGACCGCAGCGCCGACGACCGGGTTTGCGTCCAGAACGACCGCGCCCAGGGCGCCCGCTCCGCCGCCGATGACCGCTTGTTCGCCGGTGGTTTCGCCACAGGCCGCAAGGCCTGCGCAGGCCGCGACCACAAGGAAGATGCGTGAGGTTTGCATGGTTTCTGCCCCTTCAGATTTCTTGGTTTCCTTGCGGCCAGATGCCGGAAGCCCGCATTGTTATGCAATAACAACGGCGGCAACCAAACTTTTTGCGCAGTTTTTTGCCGCTTGTTGCCTATTGCCTGAGAAAAGAAAAACGCGGGCAGGATATTGTGGGGAACACAAGCCTGCCCGCGATAGGAAGGGGTACGGAATAGTAGGTGCTTGTGCGACGCAGGCAAAGTAGAGCCGCACGGCCCTTCCACCATGCACGGCACAATCCAGGCAGCAAACAAAGTATTGTTTCCACCCCGAATACCGGCTGGATTTTGCCCATCCTGCGTAATGCCGCGCAATTTCGCGCCGACAAGACCTTTGCCGTATCCATATTTCAGCACGCCAGAAGGTGTCACATTCCTGTTACAGACCCGGTTTCCAAGGGCGATTTGGGCAAAAGGCAAATCACGAACGCCATGAATTTCGAAGGCCAAATTTTCTCTCGAATTCCGTGCGTTACGACCCTCTTTCACCCACACGTGAAGGTGCTTGGGATTTCCCGCACGATTGCTTGAGAAATCGGGCCTATTTTGTCCCGTTCTCGTGATTTCCATCGGATTTTGGGTCGTGGAACTGTGCCTGTGCACACTCGCATACAAGGAAATACCCAAATGATAACAAAGAGAAAAACGGCCCTTCTGCTCGCCGTCTCGGCACTCGGATTCAGCGGATTGAAGGCCAACGCCCAGGATGCCCAGACCCAGGCCGAACTGGATGCCCTGCGCGCCCGTGTCGAAGCGCTGGAGGCCGCCAAACCCGGTGCGGGGACCGGCGACCTGAGGATCGGCAATACCACTCTGGACGTCTACGGATATATCAAGGCCGATTTCTTCTACGACTTCGACTACGACCAGGGTGACACCGCCTTCGTAAACAACATCGGTGAGCCTGCAAACGAGACCAGTGGCACATTCGGCGCGACTGTTCGTCAGTCCAGAATCGGGCTGCGTACCAGCACGCCTTCCGGTATCGGCGAAATCGGCGGCCAGCTGGAACTGGATCTGTTCGCCTCGGGCGGAGCGGCTGAACTGCGCCTGCGCCATGCCAATATCACGATCGGAGACAGCTGGCTGATCGGTCAGTACTGGACCAATTTCCAGCCGCTGGACACCTATCCGACCTCGGTTGAATTCAACGGTCCTGTCGGTATCCCATTCGCTCGTGTGCCACAGGTGCGCTACTCCAATACCCTTGGGTCCAACACAACATTCTCGGCTTCGATCGAAGAGAACGTCAGCGCGTCCAATTCGAGAGATCCGGTTTTCACCGGTGCAATCGAGTACGACGACGGCACATATATTGCCCGCGCGTCCGCCCTCTATGGCAAGGCCGAATCCGGCACGGTCGAAGTCGATCAGACAGGCTTTACCCTCTCGGGCTCGGTCCGGCCGTGGCAAGGCGGGCTGTTTCAGGTCAACTACGTCGACGGTGAGGCGCTTGGCCCCTACCTGATCGGCCTGGGCGATGCCATCGTCAACGGCCGGGCAAATGACGTCGACGGCTATACCATCGAGTTCCGCCAGGACATTGGTACGAAATGGAATGTCGGTATCGCCTACGGTCGCGAAGATTACGATCTGCCCACCTCGACCGGCACGTTGTCCTTCACCGAGCTTGAGACGATCCACGTGAACGCCTTTTACCAGGCAACCGACAACCTGACATTCAGCGCCGAATACTTCTTTGGCGAGCGGAACGATGCCCCCACTGGCCGGACGTTTGACGGCGACCGGGTCCAACTGGCGGCGCAGCTGAACTTCTGACATCCCATACCAGCCCTGGCCGGCTTCGGGCAGGGTTTTCCCTTGGCGGATATGGGACGCGGCGGCAAACACGATCAGCGCACCCCGTCGAAGATTTCAGGAAAAGAATGGCGCGCGACGTCCAGATCAATCACCAGTAATGCGTCGTAGCTGGCGGGATCGAACGGGTCTTCTGCCGCAATCACTTCCCGCCCGAACAGCCAACTCAGCCGCCCTGCGTCCAGATTGCCACGCTCAAACGGCTGGTCACCGAAATGTTCCCACAACGCTTCCATGAACGCCGCGTCCGCGCGCCGGTCCGCTGGTTTGCGATCCCGGAAACGCTCGCGCCGGGTCAGAGGCGTTACACCTTTGGGGTTGGCGCGCCGGATGACGAACTGGAAATCGGTGCCGGACAGACGGCCGGGGAAACCACGATGCTTCAGCATACCTGAACCTCGGCCATCAACATGTTGAAAAGGAAAAAGGACTTACACTCAACCAGAGCTGGTTTCATTGCGCGCACCTCCAAGGTCGCCGGTTTTTTCTGAAACGCACTGATGTCATGAAAATCACCGATCATGATCAGAGCCCTTCCCAGATACACCGGGAATCCTCCAACCGGTAGGCCTCGAAAAACTGCGTTGCATCGGGCGCGGCATTTCCGAATTCGGTGGCGCGGTCGGAAAAGGAAATCACGACGAGGGCCGGCTCAAGTTCATGCTTCGCCACATAGGGAACCGCGAGGATTTCACAAAGATGCGCCATATCGGCCGACGCCACATCATAACCGATCCGCCCAACTGTCGAACCGATCTTGGGGGCAATGAAGCGAAACCTAAGCCACAATTCACCTGGGTTATTGTCCAGCAGAACATCGCTCAGCTCGACTGGCTGGCCTGACGGAACAGGCAAAAGGCTTTGGGCCAGTACTTCCGCAGGGGATGCAAGCAACGCGCCAGCTAAAACAAATGCGCGACCCCAGCCCCGCCAGTGGCAGGCTCCTCTCTCCGGGGTCGCGGGCGCAGCGTTGACTCGCCGCGCTAATCTGTTTCTGGCTGGTTGTTCCATAAACCTGTTTCGGCCTCAAAGTCGGATTTTAGGCTTCGCAATCGTTCCGCCATCAACTTCGGCAGACCGTCTCCAATTCGAGGTGGGCCGCCCCACCCCGGCCATCAAAGCGGGATATTGTCGTGCTTTTTCCACGGGTTCTTCAGCTTCTTGTTCCGCAAACTCGCAAATGCCCGCGAGACACGGCGACGCGTAGAGTGTGGCATGATGACTTCGTCAATAAATCCGCGCTCGGCCGCGACGAACGGATTGGCAAAGCGATCCTCGTAATCCTGCGTATGCTGCGCGATCTTGTCCGCGTCGCCCAGATCGGCGCGGTGAATGATTTCGGTCGCGCCCTTGGCGCCCATCACTGCGATCTCGGCTGTCGGCCAGGCGTAATTGAAATCGCCTCGTAAATGCTTCGACGCCATCACGTCATAGGCTCCGCCGTAAGCCTTGCGCGTGATGACGGTTACTTTCGGAACCGTTGCCTCGCCATAGGCGAACAGAAGCTTTGCACCGTGTTTGATCACGCCGCCATATTCCTGGCTGGTGCCGGGCAGGAAACCCGGAACGTCGACAAGTGTCAGGATCGGAATTTCAAAACAGTCACAGAAGCGCACGAACCGTGCGGCCTTGCGCGAGCTGTCGATGTCCAGACATCCGGCCAGAACCATCGGCTGGTTGGCCACGACGCCAACGGTCTGCCCCTCAAGCCGGATGAAACCGGTGATGATATTCTTCGCGAAATCCTCCTGGATTTCGTAGAAATCACCCTCATCCGCGACCTTCGCGATCAGTTCCTTCATGTCGTAGGGCGTGTTCGGGTTGTCCGGAACCAACGTATCCAGCGAAGATTCAATGCGATCGGGTTCGTCAAAGAACGGACGCACGGGCGGCTTTTCGCGGTTGTTGAGCGGCAGGAAATCAACCAGACGGCGCACTTCGGCCAGCGCCTCGACATCGTTTTCAAATGCACCGTCGGCAACCGAAGACTTCTTTGTATGAGTAGACGCACCACCCAACTCTTCCGCCGTCACGACCTCGTTCGTTACGGTTTTAACAACATCGGGACCGGTCACGAACATGTAGGATGTGTCTTTGACCATAAAGATAAAGTCGGTCATCGCCGGGCTATAGACCGCGCCGCCCGCACAGGGCCCCATGATTACGCTGATCTGCGGCACAACGCCCGAGGCCATGATGTTACGCTGGAACACTTCGGCGTAACCCGCCAGTGACGCAACACCTTCCTGAATACGCGCACCACCCGAGTCGTTGATACCGATCACCGGGGCTCCGTTCTGCACCGCCATATCCATGATCTTGCAGATCTTCTGTGCGTGAGTTTCAGACAGCGAGCCGCCGAAAACCGTGAAATCCTGACTGAACACATAGACCATGCGGCCATTGATCGTGCCCCATCCGGTCACAACACCGTCGCCCGCAGGTTTCTGATTTTCCATTCCGAAATCGGTACAGCGATGGCTGACGAACATATCGAATTCTTCAAAGCTGTCTTCGTCCAGTAGCAACTCGATCCGCTCGCGCGCCGTCAGTTTGCCCCGCGCATGCTGCGCATCGATCCGCTTTTGCCCACCGCCCAGCCGCGCATCGTTACGGCGATCTTCAAGCTCGGAAAGGATGTCTTTCATGACGATAACCCCTGTAAAATTTGGCCGGACCTTATACGGAGTCATGCAAGGACCAAAGCAACTTTCGGCAAATTTGCAAACTATTGGCAATCCAGTCAGTGAATAGTGTAAATTTGCTAATTTTTCGATTGACGCTGCGAGGCCGATGGTAATCTCATCTGCGCCCCCTATACATGCACATCATGCAATTCAGCTCGACCTCGGTGCGCAGATCGCCGCCTTCAATCACGACATTGGTCATCCTATCGGGGCTTTCCGCCCTGAGCATGAATCTGTTTCTGCCCAGCCTGCCCAACATGGCAGAGTATTTTGAAACGGAATACCGGGTGATGCAGTTGTCGATTGCCCTGTACCTGCTGATAAATGCGGTGCTGCAGATACTGATCGGCCCGATAGCGGACAAGGCCGGGCGCAGGCCCGTTATGCTGTGGGGGCTCGGGCTTTTTCTGCTGGCAACTTTAGGCTGCATCTATGCCCCGAATGTCGAGATTTTCCTGGCGTTTCGAATGTCTCAGGCCGTTGTCGTGGTCGGGATGGTCCTCAGCCGAGCCGCCGTTCGCGACCTTTACGAACAGGACAAAGCCGCCTCGATGATTGGATATGTCACCATGGGCATGGCGGTCGTTCCGATGATCGGTCCAGCAATTGGCGGCATCCTGGAAGAGGTCTTTGGCTGGAAAGCCAACTTCTGGTTTCCTTTTCTGGTGGGCGCTCTTGCGATCTGGCTGACCTATTCGGATTTCGGTGAAACCAGCATCAAAAGCGGCAAGACATTATTGCAGCAGTTTCGGGAATACCCGGAACTTCTCACGTCTCCGCGGTTTTGGGGTTACTCCCTGTCTTCCGCGTTTTCGTCCGGTGCGTTCTTTGCTTATCTCGGCGGCGCCCCCTTCATCGGAACCGAGGTCTTTGGCATGACCGCGGCAGAAATCGGCATCTATTTCGGCGCGCCAGCACTTGGCTATTTCTTCGGCAACTTCCTGAGCGGGCGCTACTCGGTGCGCTTTGGCATCAACAAGATGGTTCTGTGGGGAAGCTGGCTGAACGCGCTTGGTGTATTCCTGTCTGCTCTACTGTTCCTGGCCGGGTTGGGAACCGCCATCAGTTTCTTCGGGTTTATGACATTTGTTGGCGTCGGCAACGGCATGGCGATCCCCAATGCAACATCCGGCTCGCTGTCCGTTCGCCCCCATCTGGCCGCAACAGCATCCGGCCTGAGCGGCGCAATCATGCTTGGCGGCGGCGCAGCGCTGAGCGCACTTGCGGGCGCGCTTCTGACACAGGAAACCGGCGCAATGCCGTTGCTTTGGCTAATGCTCACAACCGCGGTTCTGGCCATCGCAGCCATCAGCCTTGTCATTTGGCGGGAACGACAGCTGGGTCTTTGAACTTTCTTGCACGCAGCGGTTTGCAAAGTTAGCCTGCGCTGAAAGAAAAGTTGCAAAGACACGCCATGGCCACTCAAAAGCTCTATGCCGGCGCAAAGCTGCGTGAAATGCGCACGCGCCTGACCCTGACGCAAAAGGAATTCGCAACCAAGCTTGGCGTTTCCCTGCCCTATCTAAACCAGATGGAGAACAACAACCGACCGATCTCGACAACGGTTGTTCTGGCTCTGGCGCAAGAATTCGGGATGGATGTCACCGAGCTCAGCACCGGTGACAGCGAACGGCTGGTGTCGGATATGCGCGAAGCGCTCGCTGACCCGGTCTTCGACGACGCAATGCCCCCTCTTGCCGACTTGCGACTGACTGCATCGAACGCACCGGCGCTGGCACGCGCCTTCATCGCGTTGCACCGCACGTATCGCCAGACGCACGAACGGCTGGCCTCGCTGGACGAGGCCCTGGGGCGCGAGGATTCCCGAATTCAGGCCAGCCCCTGGGAAGAAGTGCGCGATTTCTTCCACTATTGCGACAACTATATCGACGCTGTCGACCGGGCCGCCGAACGGTTTTCAACACGCGCGGAAGAAGCCGGAGGCATACGCGCCGCAGCCCTCAACAGCCTGTCCGAGCGGGGCATCCGTGTTGAGTTCACGGATATTCCAGAAACGCGCAAATATGACATAGCAAGCAAAACGCTTTCTCTGTCTTCACGCGCCGCGCCGCAAACGCAGGTCTTTCAGTTGCTGCTGCAGGTTGCGCTGATTTCTCAGGACAAACTACTTGAAGCAACCCTGGATTTCGCCCGCTTCCAAAGTGACGAAGCCCGCGCCATCGCCAAAATCGGGCTTGCGAACTACTTTGCCGGGGCTTCCCTGATGCCCTACGGTGCCTTCTTGGCCGCCGCGCAAGAGGATCGCCACGATCTGGAATTGCTCAGTATCAGATTCGGCGCATCAATCGAACAGGTTGCCCACCGCCTGTCCACTTTGCAACGGCCCGGAGCCAAAGGCATCCCCTTCTTTTTTGTTCGCGTGGATCAGGCCGGAACGATCACCAAGCGCCATTCAGCCACACGACTGCAATTTGCGCGCTTCGGCGGCGCCTGCCCGCTGTGGAATGTCCACCGCGCATTCGAAACGCCAGGTCATTTCCTTCTTCAACTTGCCGAAACGCCGGACGGAGTGCGTTATATCTCCCTGGCGCGCGACGTATCGAAATCCGGCGGTTCATTCGGGGCCCCGGTGCGCCGCTACGCCATTGCACTGGGGTGCGAAGTGCGCCACGCGCAGGCTCTGGTCTATGCCGACAACCTGGATATCAGCAATGCCAGCGCCTATGAACCGATCGGGATTTCCTGCCGGATTTGCGAACGTCAAACCTGTCACCAAAGGTCCGTTCCCCCGCTGGAACGCAGACTGACAATCGACGCCCATACCCGAGGAACGCTGCCCTACGAAGTCACCTGAAACTTTTCCCCGGGATCTTCACCTGGCTAAAAATATCCCGGGGGAGTCGCGGCCTGCCGCGACGGGGGCAGAGCCCCCGATTGGGTCAGTTTTTCGACAGGATCGCCCAGATTTCATCCTTCAAGGCCGCGCGCTTCTTGCGCAACTCAACTTCAGCCAGTTCCTCCATCGGCTCGACATTGGTCTCGGCCCGATGCACGGTCCGGTTGATCTCATGATATTCGTCCGACAGCCGGGCAAAATGCGCGTCGGACTGCTTGAGTTGGCTCATCGCATCGACTTTTTCCGGAAACTCTTCGGCCAGTTCATGTGGGGTGTGGGACATTCCTGTAAGCTCCTCAAAATGTTGTTGTCCCCACGGATAAACATGTTCCGGCGATACCGCTTTGACCCGGATCAAATTGGCGACATCAAAAGCCTGGATTCACCGCTTTGCAGGTCGCCAGCCCGCCAAACGCGCCGCCCTGGCATCACAGAACCAACGCTCGCCCTTTGCCTTGTTGATCTTTGTCGCCGAATAGAAAGCCTGCCCGGGCATGTGGTAAATCTTTTCTCCACGAGCCGAGATATTTCCCTTGATCTGGCACGTTTCCTGCCGGGGCAAACCTGCAGTCCCGGCGCGGTGCACCCAGGGCACCTGAATCACTGTTGCGTGCAGACCCTTCTTTTCCTTCGCGGCCCTCTGTTCAAACGGCACATATTCGCGGGAGTATTTGCGATACGCAAAGGCCAGCCCATCCTCGACCAGCGTAAGCGCTGCATCGCTCCCCGCTACATAACAACGAGCAACCACACGGCCATACCTGTCCCGATCCACCGGTTCACAGAAGGCCGGTCTCCCATCGAACCTTTGTCGTGCAACCTGCGTTGCCCACGCGCCACAGCGCCATTCGACACCTTGCGCGTCACGACATGTCTGATCCAATTCGGGGGCGTCAATTCCAGACAGACGAATCCTGACCCCACCGACATCCCACGTATCCGCGTCCACGACCCGCACAGTCCCGGTTGGCCGGTCAGCGGCCAGAACCATCTGCGGCAGCATCAGAACAAAACACAAACAAAGTCTTAACATACCCCCGATATGCCCCTGACCAACGGCGCATTCAACGGGGTATGTTAAGAAACGTTAACGCTGAGCGGTCTCCCACTCGGGATGGACCCATGGCCGGTCATTCGAACTAGGCAACGCATCCTTGCCCAGCAGGTGATCCGACATTTTCTCGCCCACCATGATCGATGGCGCATTCAGGTTTCCGTTGGTGATTTGCGGGAAAATCGAACTGTCCGCGACCCGCAGACCATCTACACCGATCACACGCCCCTGCGGGTCGACGACAGCGTTCTTGTCGTCTGCCCGCCCCATACGGCATGTCCCGCAAGGGTGATACGCGCTTTCGGCATGTTCGGCGATGAATTCGTTCAATTCCTCGTCGGACTGAACGCTGGCTCCGGGCTGGATCTCTTTGCCCGCATAGGGTTTGAAAGCGTCCTGACCGAAGATCTCGCGCGTCAGACGGATGCAGGTGCGGAAATCCGCCCAATCCTCTTCGTGGCTCATGTAATTGAAACGAATGACCGGCGCGTCCTCGGCACGGGCCGAGCGCAGCGTTATCGCCCCGCGCGAAGGTGAGCGCATGGGACCGACATGCGCTTGGAAACCATGCCCCTCGGCCGCGGTCTGCCCGTCGTAGCGCACGGCGATCGGCAGGAAATGATACTGGATATCCGGATACCGCACACCGGGTTTCGAGCGAATGAACGCAGCACTTTCAAACTGGTTCGAGGCACCCAGACCCGTTTTAGTAAACAGCCACTGGGCACCGATCAGCCCTTTGCTGAACAGGTTCCAGTGCTTGTACAGCGTGATCGGCTGCAGCGATGCCTGCTGGATATACAGTTCCAGATGATCCTGCAGGTTAGCCCCAACCCCGGGGCGATCCGCGACTACGCCGATCCCATGTTCAGCCAGATGTGCCGCGGGTCCGATACCGGACAACATCAGCAGCTTGGGCGAGTTTATCGAAGATGCGGCCAGAACCACCTCACGCCGGGCACGAATGATCTCCTTTTTGCCGCGTCGGACCAATTCGACGCCCATGGCGCGGCCGTTTTCCATTACGACACGTGTCGCAAGGCCACGCAGGATGTCGCAGTTATCCCGTTTGAGAGCTGGCTTCAGATAAGCATTCGCAGCAGACCAGCGCCGTCCTTTCCAGACGGTCTGCTCCATCGGGCCGAACCCTTCCTGTTTTTCACCGTTATAGTCGCCGGTAACCTGGTATCCCGCCTGTTGCCCGGCATCGACAAAGGCCTGGAACAGTGGATTTTCGCGCGGGCCACGCGACACGTGCAGCGGCCCGTCAGTGCCGCGCCACGTCGGATCGCCCCCATGCCCGCCATCGTGCCAGGATTCCATTCGTTTGAAATACGGCAGGACATCCGCATAGGACCACCCATCAGCGCCCATTTTCGACCAGGTGTCGTAGTCATGGGCATGACCGCGTACATAGACCATACCGTTGATCGACGACGATCCGCCAATCACCTTGCCGCGCGGACAGGCCAGCCGGCGGTTGTTCAGATGCGGCTCGGGTTCGGAACTGTAGCCCCAGTCATAGCGCGACATGTTCATCGGATAGCTGAGTGCGGCGGGCATCTGGATGAACGGTCCCGCATCGGTGCCACCATGTTCAATCACCAGAACCGAGGCCCCGGCTTCGCTGAGGCGATAGGCCATCGCGCACCCTGCGGATCCTGCACCCACAATGACAAAATCTGCTTCCATTTTCAGGTCTCCTGTTCCCGCCGGGCCAAGGTCTTTCGTTGAAAAACCTAATTGCCTCCGGCGGGAGTATTTTCAAAAAGATGAAGAGGTTATTCGCCGCGCGGGAAGCGGGCGTTTTCCTCGACGATATTCAGATCCATGTGATTGCGCATGTAACGCTCCGATGCTCTTTGCAGCGGCTGGTAATCCCACGGATAATATCCCCCCTGCCGCAACGCCTCGTACACGACCCAGCGGCGCGCCTGACTGGCCCGCACGTCTGCGTCGAAACGATCCAGATCCCAGCGCGCCTCGGATTTCGCGCGCAGAGTTTGCAGTGTGCCAGCGTGTTCGGGGTTCAAGGCAAGGTTGGTCAGTTCGTGCGGATCGGCCTCAAGGTCGAACAGTTGATCCGGGTCCAGTGTGCAGCGGTTGTATTTCCACTTGCCGTAGCGCAATGAGACAAGCGGCGCATAAGACGCTTCGGCCGCGTATTCCATGGCCACGGGCGCGGTGCGCTCGCCGCCCTGAGCCAAGGGCACTAGGTTCTCGCCATCGGTCCAGGGCGCGATCTCTTCCATGTCGACGCCAGCCAGAGCGCCCAGCGTCGGTGTCACGTCGATGGTCGATACCGGGGCGTCGATACGCCCTGTTGGAAGATCAGGGGCCGAGATCATCAGCGGCACCCGTGCCGAGCCTTCGTAGAAGTTCATTTTGAACCACAGGCCCCGCTCGCCCAGCATGTCGCCGTGGTCTGAGACGAACATGATGATCGCCTCTTGCCGCGTCGTTTCCAGCACCTCGATGATCTCGCCGATCTTGTCGTCAAGATAGGTGATGTTGGCGAAATAGGCGCGTCGGGATTTGCGGATGTCTTCTTCGGTAATGTCGAAACTGCGCCAGTCATTGGCATCGAAGATCCGTTTTGCGTGCGGATCCTGATTGTCGTAGCCGATATCGGCGATCTCTGGCAGAAGATGCTCGCAATCCTCGTAGAGATCCCAGTACTTGCGCCGGGCAACATAGGGGTCGTGCGGGTGGGTGAAGCTGACGGTCACGCACCAGGGGCGGTCGTCTTTGCCGCGCGCCAGATCGTAAAGCTTGGCTTTGGCGTTGTAGGCAACCTCGTCATCATACTCCATCTGGTTCGATATTTCGGCCACGCCTGCGCCAGTCACCGAACCCATGTTGTGATACCACCAGTCTATTCGCTCGCCGGGTTTGCGATAGTCCGGTGTCCAGCCGAAATCGGCCGGGTAGATGTCAGTGGTCAGGCGATCCTCAAACCCATGCATTTGGTCGGGACCGACGAAGTGCATCTTGCCGGACAGGCAGGTGTAGTAACCTGCGCGACGAAGGTGATGCGCGTAGGTGGGAATATCGCTACGGAACTCGGCCGCATTGTCGTAGACACCGGTGCGCGAAGGCAACTGGCCGGACATGAAACTGGCCCGACCGGGCGCACAAAGGGGCGACGCGGTATAGGCATTTGCAAAACGGGTCGAACGCGCGGCCAGTTTCTTGAGGTTGGGCGCATGCAGCCAGTCTGCGGGACCATCGGGAAAGAGGGTTCCGTTCAGCTGATCCACCATCAGGATCAGAATGTTCGGCATTGTCATTTTTCAGCCTCGAGTAAAGTGTTGAGGACACGCATTGCGTGGTTAACGGCCAGTTGCGGCTCTTCCGGTGCGCTCAGCGCCGCGCGGATATACAGCCCGTCGATCAGGGCAATCATGTTCTCGGCAGCTTCAACCGGGTCACTCATCAGCGGTCGCAGGCTGTCGATCAGATTGGATCTGATCCGCGACTGGTAGATTTGCCAGAGACGCAACGCATCGTCATTGGTTTGCGCCAGAACATAAAAGGTCATCCAGGCAGCGATCACATCAGGTGTGAAACACGAGGGTGCAAAGCATGCCCGGATAATGGCCTGTGGTCTTTCCCCTACTTCAGCGCTTTTCAGTTGTCCGCGGGCTTCGGCACCAAAATCGGATAGAATGCGGCGCATGGCGGCCAGAAATATCTGATCTTTGCCGCCGAAATAGTGATGCGCCAACGCGCTGGACATGCCCGCCCGTTTGGCGATCTGGCTGACGGTCACGTCGAGGGACTTTTTCAGACCAAGCTCGGCAATCGTCGCGCGGACGATTGCATCCCGACGGATCGGTTCCATTCCGAGTTTTGGCATGCCTACCTCTCAGCAGCTGGGTTTACCAAACGCTAAGGGGGTTTTATTGACTCGTCAATCAATAACGTTCAGGCCGAGCGAGCGGCGTCAGTATTTCGGGCCGACTCCCGGCGGCGTTACGGCACTGCGGTTCAGGACCGCTTCGCGCCATGAGATGAAACTGACGGCAGCGAGGATCAGCGTTCCGCCAGCAACCACCCAGACATCAACCCGTTCATGAAATACCAGTGCACCCATCAAAGTTGCCCAGATCAGTTGCAGGAACGTGACCGGCTGGGTTACCGCAACAGGTGCCGCCTGAAGGGCCAGCGTCATGAAGTAATGACCAGCTGTCGCGAAACAGGCGATCAGAAACAATACACCCAAATCGTGCAGGCTGGGCGGGGTCCAGACGGCATAGGCAAACGGGATCAGGGCGATTGTAACCCAGATTGACAGGTGCGCGACCACGACCGAAGGCGGAATATCCCGGACCAGAAGCTTGGCCAACAGGTAAGACCCGCCAAGGGTCAGCGCCGTTCCCAACATGGCGACATGGCCTGGCGAAACCTCTCGAAACCCGGGGCGCAGAATGATCAGAACCCCGATCAGGGCAACCAAAATTGCGGCAATCCTGCGAAAGGCCAGCTTTTCCCCCAGAAACAGCGCGGCGCCCAGCGTGACGTAAATCGGTGTCATGTAGTTCATCGCCGTCACTTCGGCTAAAGGGATCTGGGTCATGGCAAAGAACCACAGCATGACCGCCACGGCGTGGATAATCCCCCGCAGCCCGAACAACGTCAGGTCTCTTTTGGTCAGATGCGTTGCCATGATCGTTCGCAAGGCAGGCAGCAGAAACACCAGCCCCAGCGCATACCTCAGAAAGGCCGCCTGTATTGGATCCATGGACGAGCCAAGGGTCTTCACCAGGGCCGTCATCATGACAAAGGACAGCCCGGCGGAGAACATCCAGAACATGCCTGCGATCGGGCGGATGGATACTGCTGCTGTTGTCATGTCAGTGGTTGAACACGGAAACCGGCGGCGGAACAACCCTTCACATCGCAACAAGTTTCAGTGCAATGGCCAACATGATGATCCCGATCACCACATCAAAAATTTGCCATGCCCGGGGGCGGGTGAAAATGGGCGACAAGATCCGCGCGCCATATCCCAGTGAAAAGAAGAAAACAAAGCTGGAAATCATGGCTCCGACCGCAAATCCCAGTCGGTCGTCATACTGCGCCGATATCGACCCGATCAGAACAACCGTATCCAGATAGACATGCGGGTTGAGCCATGTGAAGGCCAGAACAGCCAGCAAAGCCGCCCGCAGGCTGGTACGGTGCCCACTTCCCACCTCCATCACTGCGCCGCCACGCCAGGCCGACAGCAGGCTGCGCAGGCCGTACCATGTCAGGAAGGTGGCGCCACCATACCGCATTACCGGCTCGAACCAGGGAGCGGCCTGCGCCAGCGAGCCAAACCCGGCGACACCGGCGGCGATCAGTACGGCATCCGAGACGGCGCAGGTCAGACAAAGGGTGAAGACATGTTCGCGACGCAAACCCTGCCGCAGGACAAAGGCGTTTTGGGCGCCAATGGCCAGGATCAGGCTAAAGCCCAAGGCAAAACCGGCGATCAGAGATGTGGACATGAAACCTCCTGCGTTCCGACCGTTGACTAAAACCAGCAAGGCGATCTATCAAATTAAAGATGTTGAGCCAGATTAAGCGCAGCTAATGATGCTGGATCCCAACCACCTGTCCGCCTTGTCGGCGATTCTGCGTCACGGCAGTTTCGAAGCGGCTGCGTCCGATCTGGCCGTTACGCCCTCGGCCATTTCACAACGTATCAAAGCGCTGGAAGATCGCGTCGGTGCCGCTTTGATCAACCGCGGCACGCCCTGCTCGGGTACGCCTGCAGGTATTCGCATTGCCAGGCACGCTGAGGACATCAGCCTTCTTGAGGCGCAGTTGTCCCGCGAACTGACCCTTAAGCAGGGTCCGGAAACAGCAAGAGTACGCATCGCCATTCCGGCGGACACTCTTGCGACATGGTTCATTGATGCGATGGCGCAGACGCGGGGTATTTTGTTTGATCTGGTCGTGGATGATCAGGACCATTCGGCAGAATGGCTCAGGCGCGGCGAGGTCAGTGCGGCGATCACCGTGGGCGGACAGCCCGTGACCGGATGCGATACCACACCGCTAGGCGTCCTGCGCTATCTGCCGACAGCCAGTCCCGCTTTCATGGCGAAGTGGTTTCCGAATGGTGTCGACGCAACGTCACTGGCGCGGGCCACGTGTCTGACGTTCAACAGAAAGGACAATTTGCAGAAGATGTGGATTGCCCGCCAATTCAGCGGTCGAATTTCACCGCCGTCGCACTATCTGCCGTCCTCACACGGGTTTGTCGACGCAGCCCTGGCCGGGTTGGGTTGGGGCATGAACCCTGAGACGCTGGTCCGTCCGGCGATTGCCGCAGGGCGCTTGCAGGAAGTCATTCCAGACACGCCTTTGGACATCCCGCTCAGTTGGCAGGTGGGCCGTGTACTGGCGCCAGCCTTGAAACCCTTAACCAAAGCGGTCAGACAAGCCGCCGCCCAGTGGTTGATCCCGGAATAACCACGTCGAACAAAGATTAAATACCCAGAGGAATACAATGTTTTCACGTGATAAAATCAACTACACCCCACTACCGCTGCCGGACCGCAGCGATATGACAGACGCTGAGATGGCAACGGCAGCCGAAAGCTTTTATGACGTCATGCGCAAGCGCCACACGGTCCGCGACTATTGCGACCGAACGGTTCCGCGCGCGGTGATTGAAAGTTGCATCCGCACTGCGGGAACGGCCCCGTCCGGCGCCAACCATCAGCCATGGCATTTCGTGGCCGTATCTGACCCGGGGCTCAAACAGCGCATCCGAGAGGAGGCCGAGGAGGAGGAACGCCGGTTCTATGCAGGCGGTGCTGGTGATGAGTGGATCAAGGCGCTGGAGCCGATCGGGACAAACGAGGTCAAGGAACACCTCACCGTCGCCCCCTGGCTGATTGTCGTCTTCGCCCAGCGTTGGGGGCAGTTCGATGACGGTACCCGGTACAAGAATTACTACGTCCCAGAAAGCGTCAACATCGCCACCGGGTTTCTGCTGGCGGCGCTGCACCACGCCGGGCTCAGCACTTTAACACACACCCCTAACCCCATGCGTTTTCTCAATGATGCACTGAACCGACCTGCTTCCGAAAAACCGACAATGATTATCGCAGTGGGCCATCCCGCTACAGAAGCGACCGTCCCGTCCGTTGCAAAACTAAAGAAACCGCTGGAAGACATCTCGTCATTCTTCTGACAACCCGTCAGACCGAGGGCACAAAAAAACCCGGCCTGACAGGCCGGGTTTTTCAATCAGTCATACGACGCCTTACAGTTGCGCCATAACCTCGTCCGAGGCCTCGAAATTGGTGGTGACGCGCTGCACGTCATCATCATCTTCCAGCGCATCAACCAGTTTCATCAGCTTTTGCATGTCCTCGAGGCCCAACTCGGTCGTTGTTGTGGGCTTCCAGACCAGCTTGGTCGACTCGGTCTCACCCAGCGCGGCCTCAAGCGCGTTGGACACGTCGTTCAGATCGGTATCCGCGCACCAGATGATGTGCCCGTCGTCCGAGCTTTCGACGTCTTCGGCACCCGCCTCGATGGCCGCTTCAAAGATGGTGTCCGCGTCGCCTGCCGAGGCCGGGTAGACCACTTCGCCCTTGCGGTCGAACATGAAGCCGACCGACCCGGTCTCGCCCAGGTTTCCACCGTTCTTCGAAAAGGTCGACCGGACGGTCGATGCGGTCCGGTTGCGGTTGTCGGTCATCGTTTCAACGATGACGGCCACGCCATTCGGGCCGTAGCCCTCGTACCGGATTTCTTCGTAATCGTCGCCCTCGCCCGCCTGCGACTTCTTGATGGCGCGGTCGATCACATCCTTGGGAACCGAGTTCGACTTGGCCTCTTTCACCGCCAGACGCAGGCGCGGGTTCTTGTCGGGGTCGGGATCGCCCATCTTGGCGGCAACGGTGATTTCTTTCGACAGCTTGGAAAACAGTTTGGACCGCGCGGCGTCCTGACGCCCCTTGCGGTGCTGGATGTTGGCCCATTTGGAATGGCCTGCCATGTTGCGTCCTCGTGATAGTGATTGCGTATTCGGCGCTCATATAGACGGTTGCAGGGTGTGGGATCAAGAGAGCGGCTTGTCCAACCCGTCAGCGTGGGTATGGTGGCCCCATGACGACTGACCAGATCATTCTATTCGCACTTTTCATTACCGTATTTGCACTGCTTCTGTGGGGCAGGTTCCGATACGATCTGGTCGCGTTTTCGGCACTTCTGATCGGTGTTGTGCTGGGCGTTGTGCCCGTTGACAATGCCTTTTCAGGCTTCGGCCATCCGGCCACGATCATTGTCGCTCTGGTCCTGGTGGTCTCTGCCGGGTTGGTGCGGTCCGGCGCGGTGTTCCTGATCACCCGCACCTTAGTCGATGCTTCGCGCGGACTTGGCGCCCATATCGCGTTGATGGGCGGGATCGGGGCTGTGCTGTCTGCCTTTATGAACAACGTCGCGGCGCTGGCGCTGCTGATGCCAGTGGACATTCAGACCGCCCGCAAAGCGGGCCGATCGGTCGGACTAAGCCTGATGCCGCTAAGTTTTGCCACGATTCTGGGCGGCATGGCCACGCTGATCGGCACCCCGCCCAACATCATCATTGCATCGATCCGGGCTGAAACACTTGGCGAGCCGTTCCACATGTTCGATTTCGCCCCCGTTGGCGGGTTGGCCGCGATTGCCGGGCTGGCCTTTGTTGCGCTGATCGGATGGCGACTGATCCCGGACCGGGGGCCGCAGACGGAAACCTCCGAAGCGTTGGCCGAGTACATCGCCGAACTCACTGTTCCGCCCGAGTCCCCTCATATCGGCAAACGGGTCAGTGAGCTTTACGAGGTGGCGGAAAAATCGGACGTCGCCATCATCGGGCTGATCCGGGATGGCAAACGCCGTTATGGCCGATCCACCCATGCCACGCTGCACGAGGGCGACGCGCTGGTCCTTGAGGCGCGACCCGAGGCGTTGGATGAGTTCCGCACGGCGCTCAACCTGGATTTCTCGGACACGCGGCGACAGGAGTTGCTGACCGCCGAAGGCGACGGGTTGGAAGTGATCGAAGTCGTCGCCCCCGAAAGCGCCCGCATCACGGGCCGCACGGCGCAAGGGCTGGGCCTTGCCTGGCGGCAGAGCACCGTACTGATGGGCATTTCGCGTCAAGGCCGCAACATCACCGAACAGGTCCGGAAGACCCAGGTTGAAGCGGGTGACATCCTGCTTCTGCTTTGCCCACGGGATCGGGGGGCGGACGTTACTGAATGGCTCGGCTGTCTTCCGCTGGCCACGCGCGGGCTGAATGTCACGGCAAACGACAAAGCGTGGCTTGCCATCGGACTTTTCGCCGCCGCCGTACTGGCTGCCAGCGTCGGTCTGATCTACCTGCCGATTGCCCTGGGACTGGTCGTCGTCGCCTATGTATTGACCAAGATCATGCCGATTGCCGATATCTACAACCATATTGAATGGCCGGTCGTTGTCCTGCTGGGTTCCATGATCCCGTTGGGCAGTGCGTTGGAATCTTCAGGCGGCACCGAATTGATCGCAAACGCGCTGATACAACTGACAAACGGCTTGCCGGCCTGGGCCATTCTGACCGTGCTGATGATCGTCACAATGACCCTTTCGGATGTTCTGAACAACACGGCAACTGCCATCGTTGCGGCCCCTGTCGGCATCCAGATGGCCCGAACGCTTGAAGTGTCGCCCGATCCATTCCTGATGACAGTCGCAGTTGCCGCCTCGGCTGCGTTCCTGACGCCCATCGGGCACAAGAACAACACACTGGTTCTTGGGCCGGGCGGATATCGTTTCGGCGACTATTGGCGCATGGGCCTGCCGCTGGAGATCCTGATTATCGCGGTTTCGGTTCCGGCCATACTTGTG
The DNA here is from genome assembly GCF_056537185.1 of Ruegeria sp. CG4. Taxonomy (NCBI): domain Bacteria; kingdom Pseudomonadati; phylum Pseudomonadota; class Alphaproteobacteria; order Rhodobacterales; family Roseobacteraceae; genus Ruegeria; species Ruegeria sp. CG4. The sequence continues at coordinate 1,075,353 of NZ_JBQFRB010000001.1, forward strand.
TTCTGGCCGCTTTGACGGGTAAGGGCAGAACATGAAACGCTTTTTGATCCTGCAACTGCGCCCTGAAACTGATGCATCGGACGCCGAGTACGCCTCGATTCTCGACAAAACCGGGCTTCACGCAGACCAGACCCATCGCATCCGGCTGGATTGCGAGACTTTGCCCGAGGGGCTTAGTGTTTCGGACTACGCGGGCATTATCGTGGGGGGAGGTCCTGGCTGCGTCAGTGACGATCCGGCTTCGAAATCGCCGCTGGATGCTCGTATCGAAAACACCATCATGGGATTGATGCCGCAGATCACCGCGTTGGATCATCCCTTTATGGGCTGTTGTTACGGGTTGGGCATTCTGGCCGCACATCTGGGGGGCGACGTCAGCAAGAACCGCTTTGGCGAGCCGGTCGGCCCTTCGATCTGCCGCCTGACCGAAGCCGGCGCGGCCGACCCGCTGACCGCGGGTCTGCAATCAGAATTCGAGGCCTTTGTTGGCCACAAGGAAGCCGTCCAGAACCTGCCGGATGGTTGCGTGCATCTGGTGGCTTCGGACCCCTGCCCGTTCCAGATGATCCGATGGGGGCAGAACGTTTATGCCACGCAGTTCCACCCCGAGGCGGATGCAGAGGGCTTTGAACAGCGCATCAACATCTACAAAGACCACGGTTATTTCCCGCCCGAAGACGCGCAAACGCTGATCGATCTGTGCCACGCCGCCGACGTTACCCAACCCGGCGAAATCCTGCGGCGGTTCGCTCAGCGCTATGGCTGACCCAACGACGTGGTTGCCTGATCCGTCGCCCCTCGCATAGGTTGATCCGAACAGCTTTGGGAGGAGTTGTTCTTGGATCTGCTCATCAATGTCGGCCTGCCCGTTTCGTTGGCCATCATCATGCTGTCTCTTGGTATCGGACTGGAGGCGGCCGATTTCCGTCGCGTGCTAAGCCGACGGTATCCGTTCGCGATCGGTGCCTTGTCTCAGGTAGTTTTGCTGCCCGTCACCGCTTTTGCTGTCGTAAAGCTGTTCGCCTTACCGCCCGCAATCGCAGTCGGGTTCATGTTGCTGAGCTTTTGCCCCGGCGGCGTGACCAGCAACATCCTGTCCCGGCTTGCCAGGGGCGATGTCGCGCTGTCCGTCAGTCTGACCGCTGTAATCAGCCTGTTGTCCATCGTGACAGTGCCCGTACTGGCCGCATGGTCGATCAGCCATTTCATGGCCGAGGATGCGCCCGAGGTGTCGATCAGCGGACTGGCCATCGCCATGTTTCTGATCACCACCCTGCCCGTGGCCATTGGTGTCGGCCTGCGCCATTTTGCAACCGGGTTTGCCGATCGGGTCGAACCTGCGCTGGCCAAAACCGCTACTATCCTATTCATCCTGATCGTCATCGCCGCCCTGGCCGGAAACTGGCAGTTGTTCATCGACAACCTCGGCATCATGGGTGCGGGGCTGGTCACACTGAACCTGGCGCTGCTGCTGATCGGACTGGGACTGGCGCGCGCAGCCAATCTGTCGTGGAATGAAAGCAAGACGATTTCCATCGAAACCGGCATTCAGAACTCGACACTGGGTATCACGCTGGCGGCCTTGATCACTGGAACAGAAAGCGGGTTCAGCCCGCTGGCCCTTCCCTCGGCCGTTTATGGCATCACAATGTATTTCGTGGCTCTTCCGTTTCTCGTCTGGTTCCGCAACCGCTGAAAGGACATTTCATGACCAACAATACTGCAGATGCAATTGTCGTTGGCGGCGGTCTTGCCGGTCTGGCGGCGGCGGCGGAACTTGGCGACCGCGGCAAGAAAGTGATCATCGTTGATCAGGAGCCTGAACACTTTCTGGGCGGTCAGGCGTTCTGGAGCCTTGGCGGATTGTTCATGGTCGACACGCCCGAGCAACGCCGCATGGGCATCCGCGACTGTCAGGATCTTGCCCTGCGCGATTGGATGGGCAGTGCGCAGTTCGACCGCGACGATGACCTCTGGCCCCGCAAATGGGCCGAAGCCTATGTCGAGTTTGCCGCTGGCGAGATGCGCCCGTGGTTGCATCAGATGGGCCTGCGCTGGTTTCCTGTGGTGGGCTGGGCCGAACGTGGCGGATCTTTCGCGGATGGACATGGAAATTCGGTCCCGCGCTTTCACATTACATGGGGCACCGGACCGGGCGTGCTGGAACACTTCATCCGCCGGGTGAACGAACATGTCAGCGCCGGGTTGATCCGGTTGGAATTCCGCCATCAGGTCAGCCACATCATCATGCAGAACGGCGCGGCCAAAGGCGTTTCGGGCGAAGTTCTGGCCGACGACGACGCCCAGCGCGGTGGTAAGACCAACCGCGACGAGGTTGGCGAGTTCGAGTTCTATGCGCCATCAATCATCGTCACGTCCGGCGGCATTGGCGGCAACTTCGAAATGGTGCGCAAAAGCTGGCCACGCGAGCGTCTGGGCGCTCCGCCGCAGGACATGGTTGCGGGCGTTCCCTTTCACGTCGATGGCCGGATGATCCCGATCAGCGAAAAGGCTGGCGGGCATGTCATCAACGGCGACCGGATGTGGCACTACACCGAGGGAGTGCGGAACTGGGATCCGATCTGGCCAGCCCACGGAATCCGCATTCTGCCCGGCCCCAGTTCAATGTGGTTCGATGCCAAGGGCAACCGGATGGAACCGCCCTGCCTGCCGGGTTTCGACACTTTGGGCACGCTGCGTGAAATCCTGAAAACGGGATACGAATACAGCTGGTTTGTCCTGACCCAGAAAGTGATCAAGAAGGAATTTGCCCTTTCGGGGTCCGAGCAGAACCCGGACTTCACCTCGGGCAGTTGGAAAGAGGTGATCCGTCAACGTGTCCTATCCGGCTCAAAAGCCACCGGGCCGGTCGAGGCGTTCAAGGAAAAGGGCGAGGATTTCGTCGTTGCCAACACCCTGACCGAACTGGTGCGGGGCATGAACCATCTGGGCGATGACCTGATTGACGAAGCCCACTTGCGCGCCCAGATCGAAGCGCGGGATTCGCAGGTCGACAACCCGTTCTCGAAAGATGCACAGATGATGGCGATCCTGGCGGCGCGCAACTATCGCGGCGACCGGCTGATCCGCACGGCCAAGCCGCACAAGTTCCTTGATCCTTCAAACGGGCCACTGATCGCCGTCAAACTGCATGTTCTGACACGCAAGACGCTGGGCGGTCTGCAAACCAATCTGGACAGCCAGATGATCGGCGCAGACGGGCAGACCGTGCCCGGCCTTTTCGCCGCCGGCGAGGTCGCGGGATTCGGCGGCGGCGGCTATCACGGATACAACGCGCTGGAAGGCACGTTTCTGGGTGGCTGCATTTTCTCAGGCCGCAACGCAGGACGGTCCCGGGCCCTGGCCTGAGGATCTATTTTGCGCGGTTTAGCTGCACGACCGGTTCGCCGGCACTGTTCAGAAAATTCAGCGTGTCGCCTTTGAACGCATAGGTGGTCACGTCCTGCAGCGCCTGGAAGAACTCCCGCTCGACCTCATCCTGTGGCGGTGGGCACGCCCGCAATGTGGCTGCCATGTTGTCAGGAAAAGCGATATCGGTGCCGGCTATCTCTGCCTGACCGGAAAAGCGATTGCATCCGCCGCTGCCAGAGAAACTGCCATCTTCAGCAAATGTAATTTCGGGGAATTTGTCCGTTTCCAGAACCGCACCGTTCAGGCCCATCGCCACCCAGGTCGTCCCTTGCAAAGCTTCCGCGCCCTGTGGGCGGGCCTGCACCAGCAAAAGGTCTGCGGTGTTACCAGCGTCTCCGGTCAACACGGGATATGCGGTATCGGTGGTGAACAACAACTTGTCGCCCAGAAAAATCGATCCCCGGACGACATAGCGCATTTCATCACGGATCAGCGCGTCATCATAAGCCAGTTCATATGTCGCCGGTACGCCATCAAGGGCAAAACGCTGAGAGGCGAGCGTAAGCGCCGGGGCATCCGCACGCGAAACATCCTGCAATTGCACATAGAGGGTCGCATCGGGCGGAACCGCTATCCGTTCGCGATATGTGGCGGTTCCGGTCAGAGTTCCGGCGGAACTCTGACTGCCAAGCAGGGTCAAAAATACTGCGCAGGCGACTATGGCCTGCCCTATCCTGGGAAAAGGCATTGTTCTGTCCTTGCTTTGATACTCTAAGCAGAAAAGATTGTGCCCGGATCGGCATTTACAAGAGCAACCCGCCAAATTCGGCGGTTCCACGCCGGTCCTACAATGGCCAGATCAACGGGATCAGAAGCGAGGCCAGCAAACCAACCGTCAGGTTCAGCGGAACGCCGACCTTCAGGAAGTCGGTAAACCGATACCCGCCGGGGCCATAGACCATCATATTGGTCTGATACCCGATCGGGGTCGCAAAAGACGCAGACGCCGCCACCATGACCGCCACCACCAACGGGCGCGGATCGATGCCGACCGCCTGCGCCAGTCCGATAGCGATAGGCGTCACCACAACTGCCACCGCATTGTTCGAGACCAGCTCGGTCAGAACGGATGTCAGCAGATAGACTGCCCATATAATCAGGAACGGCGGAAGGGCACTCAGGCCCGGCGCGATCGCCTCGACAATCAGGGACACGGCGCCGGATTTGTCCAGGGCCGCTCCGATTGCCAGCATCGAAAAGATCAGGGCCAGCAACCGGCCTTCGATAAAGGAAAACGCCTCATCCGCATCGATGCATCGGGTAATCAGAACGACGGCGACCGCAAGGATCGACAACAGCAGTATCGGTGCCACACCAAGGGCAGCCAGAGCGACGATGCCCACCAGAGCGCCGATGGCAATTGGCGCGTGACTGCGCCGGAACGCCCGCGCCGAAGGTTGGGAAACATCGACCATATCCATATCCGCCGCCAGTCTCTGAATGTCCGCGGGCGCGCCCTCCAGCAGCAGGGTATCGCCCACGCGCACGATCAGATCATCCAGCTGACGTCCGATATTCTGGTTCCGGCGGTGCACGGCCAGCACGTAAACGCCATACCGGCGGCGCAGGCGCAGCGCGCCAAGGGTTCGGCCAACCATGCGGCAGCCCGGTGTGATCAGAACCTCGACCGTCTTGGTTTCGACAGCGGAAACCTGATCGACCCGCTTGAGTTCCTTGTTGCGCTGAAGGCTGAGCAACTCGGTCATCTCGGTCCGCAGAACAACGCGATCCCCGACTTTCAGGTTCACGTCCTTCAGATTTCGCCGCAGCGACTCGTCCCCCCGGATCACGTCGATCAGGCGCACTCCGGGCCGTTTGAACAGTTGCACGCCCATCACTTCGCGGTCGATCAGGTTGCTGTCAGGCGGCACCACCGCTTCGGTGAAGAACTTCATCTTCGAACGGTCGCTGAGCATCGTGGCCATACTGTCGCGTGCAGGCAGCAGGCGCGGCGCGATGAAGCGCAGGTAGACCATGCCGTAAATCACCAGAGCGATCCCCAACGGGGTCACTTCGAAGATGGTAAAGGGGGTCATTCCCTGCGCCCGGGCAACGCCGTCGACCAAAAGATTGGTCGAGGTGCCGATCAGCGTCAAGGTTCCGCCCAGAATGGCAGCATAGCTCAGCGGAATCAGCAACTTCGAAGCGGGCATGTTCAGCGTTCGTGCGATCTGTACGAACACCGGGATCATCACAACAACCACCGGTGTGTTGGACACGACGGCCGAGGCCAGAATGACGAACCCCATCAACAGGCCAATTGCTATTCGTGGATTGACCTGCGCCTGTTTCTGCGCCGTCGATGTAAAGGCGTCCAACGCCCCGGTCCTGACCAGAGCGCCCATGATGATAAACATCGCGGCGATGGTCCACGGGGCCGGGTTGGACAAGACCGCAAGCGCGCTTTGGTAGGGCAGAATGCCGGTTACCAGCATCAGTGCGACCCCACCGATGGCAACGACCTCGGTCGGATAAACTTCGCGCAGGAACATGACGAACATGCCCGCGACAATCGCAAGCGCCAGTATCGCGCTGCCGGTGTCTGTCAATTGAAGGAATTGCATTCGTGGTATTCTGTCCGAACCCTAACCCGGCCTGAGCGCCTGACATGCAGTTTCACGCATTGCTCGGGGTTGAGCAAGCCTGTCATGCACCCGGCGGGCCTGCTTGTTGCAGCCGGCCGCCCACCCGCACCATGTGAATCGACTTGGCCTGACCGTCGCGATCATCGGTTTCGACAAAAACTCCGCTTAGCGTGGCATCGCCATTCGCAGGTGTGAACCGGGCCTTGGGCATTCCGGTGATAAAACGCCTCATCGGCTCCTGCTTGTCCATGCCGATGACCGAATCGTAGTCTCCGCACATCCCGGCATCCGTCAGATAAGCCGTGCCGCCCGGCAATATCTGCGCATCTGCCGTCGGCACATGCGTGTGCGTGCCGACCACAAGGCTGGCACGCCTGTCGCAATAGTGACCCATGGCCATTTTCTCGGACGTTGCCTCGCAATGCATGTCGACAATGATGGCCTGCGCCTGCCCGCCACGCGGATGCGACTTTAGGATCGGCTCGATGGCCGAGAACGGATCGTCAAAGGGCCGCTTCATGAACACCTGCCCCAACACCTGCACAACCAGCACCTTGCGTCCACTCGGCGCGTTGAACAGACGATGCCCCCGACCGGGCGCACCCTTGGCGAAATTCACCGGCCGCACGATGCGCGATTCTTTCTCGATGAATTGCAGCATGTCTTTCTGGTCGAACGCATGATCGCCCAGTGTCAGGCAATCGGCCCCCGCATCCAGCAACAGCTTTGCGTGATCCCCTGTCAGCCCCATCCCGTTCGAGGCGTTTTCACCGTTGACCACAACAAAATCCAGCCGCCATTCGTCGCGCAGACGCGGCAGATGCTGTTGTATGGCCGCGCGTCCCGCACGGCCCATGACGTCACCCAGAAAAAGTATCCTCATTCAAACCGTCCTAAGTGTGGCATCAGGCAAGCACAAGCGGTTAAACTGTCTGCACAATCCGTCAATATACCCAACACAGGAGAATTTGTATGTTCCGCATCTTTGTGGCGATTGTTGGTCTGGCCTCGTTGGCAGCATGTGATCAGCCTTCTTCCGGCGAGTCTTCCACTCAGCTGGCCAACCCGGCCGCTACCTTTTGCGTGGAAAGCGGCGCACGGTATGAGATCCGGGACGGTGCCGACGGCCAGTCCGGCGTCTGCATTCTGGAAGACGGGCGCGAAGTCGACGCCTGGGAGTATTTCCGCGAAAACAACCCGGCCTGACGATCAATCGGAAAAGGTCAGAACGCGGCTTTCAGTGATCACCATATCCAGCGGCTGATCTGTCGGTTCCAGAGGCAACCCCTCGGCCTGCTGCGCATCAAATGCAAACCCGATCGCCAACGTCGGGCGTTTGGCGCGCAGCCCCTCCAGCGTGCGATCATAGAACCCGCCGCCATAGCCCAGCCTGCCGCCCTGCGCGTCAAAAGCAACCAATGGCACGATCAGGATCTCGGGGTCGAAGTAATCGTCGACCTCGGGCACTTTGGCGCCAAACGGCCCATCTTTCAAAACACCATCGGGGGTCCAACGGGAAAACCTCAGTGGTTGCCCCGCGGCCTGAATCACCGGAACGCCGACTGGCCCGCAGGCCGACGCCTCGGCCATTGCCGCCAGCGGGTCGATCTCGGTGCGGATCGGCATGTAGCCCGACAGCGGCACCCCGCGGTACCCGGCCAGCACCTCGGACAACCGCCCTGCCGCGCCGGGCATGCGCGTGTCAAACGCCGCCTTGCGGCGGGCGAAAGCGGCCTTTCGGGCGGCGGCCTTGATTTCTGTCAGATCGGTCGTTTCGGTCACAATAGCACCACGCTGGCAAGCCCCAGAAAGATGAAGAACCCCATGACATCCGTGGTTGTCGTCACAAAGGTTCCAGATGCCAGCGCCGGGTCAACACCCATACGGTCCAGCAAGACCGGTACTACCGTACCTGCAAAGCCCGCGATGATCATGTTCACGACCAGCGCGGACCCGATCACGACACCCAATAGCGGCGAATCGAACCACAACATGCCAACCGTGCCCAGAACGACCGCAAAACACAGACCGTTGAGCATCCCAACCAGCAACTCCCGCCGGATCACGCGCCTAACGTTCGAACCCGTCAGGTCGCGTGTTGCAAGTGCCCGCACGGCAACCGTCAGAGACTGAGTGCCCGCATTGCCGCCCATCGATGCAACGATCGGCATCAGGATCGCCAGAGCTACCAGTTGGTCGATGGCCGCTTCGAACTGCGAAATCACCAGCGAGGCACAGATGGCGGTACACAGATTCACCGCCAGCCACGGCAGTCGGCGCCTGCTGGTCGCAGCCACGCTGTCGGACAGTGAGCTTTCGTCGCTGACCCCGGCCAGACGCAGGATGTCTTCCTCGTGTTCTTCGTCCAGAACAACCATCGCATCGTCGATGGTGATTACACCCACCAGCCGCCCATCGTCATCCATGACCGGAGCCGAGATCAGGTGGTACTGGTTGAAGGCATAGGCCACATCCTCTTCGTCCTGATCGACGGGGATGGTATAGAATTCCTCTTCTGCGATGTCGCGCAGCGGAACTTCGCGCCGGGTTGCCATCAGTTTTCCCAGGGCGACCTGCGCCACCGGTTTCAGGCGGGGATCGATAAGAATGACGTGATAGAATTGCTCGGGCAGGTCGTCATTGGCGCGCATGAAATCAATGGCCTGACCCACTGTCCAATGCTCAGGCGCCATGACCACTTCGCGCTGCATGAGGCGACCGGCGGAATTTTCCGGGTAAGACAGCGCCTGCAGGGCCGCGATCCGCTCGGCATGCTCCAGCGCGCCCAGGATGGCTTCCTGCTGAGGTTCCTCAAGGTCTTCCAGCAGGTCGACGACATCGTCGCTTTCCATATCGCGGACAGCATCGGCCAGAACATCCGGGCGCAGAACGCCAATCACCTCTTCCCGAACCACTTCATCCAGTTCGGAAAGAATGTCGCCGTCGAACTCCTTGTCATACAGCCGGATCAGCCGGGCACGATCGAACGGATTGATCTGCTCCAGAAGGTCGGCGATGTCAGCCGCGTGCAGCGGCTCCATCAATTCGACGAGTTTGTCGCGATCTTCTACATCGACAGCATAAAGGATGGCTGCCACAGTCCGGCGGTCCAGCGCGTAGACATCTTCGTCCTCGGCGGACTCGGTTACGGGTTCATCAAAGCCTGTTGTCATATGCTGCCCCCGCGCATTTCCATTTGCCCCTAATTAGAAGAAGCAGCTACCGGAAAACAATGACAATGCGCCAATTTACCGGCATCTTCCGCGCGCTTATGGTGTTTCGCGGTCTCAGCCGGGCGGAGGAAAGCGGAAATGGCGCAAAAAACACTGTTGAAGGGACGTGTCCTGAGCTTTTCGGGCTCACCTTTCGAAGGTGAACCGAAAGATGCCGTCACCATCAGCGAGGCGGTCGTCATCGATGAAGGCCATATCGCGGCCGTTGGTGACACCCGGAGCCTGACAGAAGCGCATCCGGATGCCGCAATCGTCGATCACGGACAGCACCTGATCATGGCAGGGTTCGTTGACGCGCATGTGCACTATCCGCAGACAGCCATGATTGCCAGCTGGGGCAAGCGGCTGATCGATTGGCTAAACTCCTATACATTCCCCGAAGAGATGAAGTTTGGTGAAATCACCTATGCCACCGAGATCGCCAACCGGTATCTGGACCTGACGGCTGCGCATGGGACAACAACGATGTGCAGTTTCTGCACCATCCACCCGGAAAGCGTCGACGCCTTTTTCACTGCGGCGCAGCAGCGTGGACAGCGGGTCGTGGCCGGCAAGACCTGTATGGATCGCAATGCACCCGAGGGTCTGCGCGACACGGCACAGACGGCCTATGATCAGTCCGAAGCACTGCTGGAGAAGTGGCACGGCATCGACCGGCTGTCGTATGCCATTACGCCCCGTTTTTCACCAACTTCGACCCCGGAACAGCTTGAAGCCATGGGGGCATTGTGGGCCGAGCACCCACATTGCCTGATGCAGACGCACCTGAGCGAACAAACAGATGAGATCGAATGGGTCCGGACGCTGTTTCCCGACGCGCGCGACTACCTGGACACCTACGAAAAGTTCGGTCTGCTGGCCAGCCATGGCCTGTACGGTCACGCCATTCATCTTGAGCCACGGGAACGCGACCGGTTGCGCGAACTGGATGCGGCCCTGATTCACTGCCCGACCTCGAACACGTTCATAGGCTCGGGCCTGTTCGACATGGCCGGGCTGATGAAGGACGGTCACCGGGTCGGGCTGGCGACGGATACCGGCGGAGGTTCGAGTTTCTCGATGTTGCGGACAATGGCCGCAGCTTACGAGATCGGCCAGTTGCGCGGATCGCCGTTGCATGCGGCACAATTGTTGTGGCTGGCCACCGTCGGATCGGCCCGGTCGCTGCGAATGGACAATTGCATCGGCAATATCGCCCCGGGGATGGAGGCGGATCTGGTGGTTCTCGACCTGGCCTCGACCCCGGCCATTGCCCAGCGCGAAGCCTGCGCAGAAGACCTGTGGGAAGCCGTTTTCCCAACCATCATGATGGGGGATGACCGGGCCATTGCCGAGGTCCGGATTGCCGGCAAACCAGTCACGGTTTGAAGGAATACGCCTGACGGCGCATTCCTCCGGCAACGGAATTTCTGAACAGACGACGAGATCGACGCTTATCTGGCAAGCGCCCGCGCAAGTTCATTCTGGCGTTCGATCACGCGGGGCATGTCCAGCGTGGTTATGTGCCCATCTCGCACGATTTGTCTGCCTTCGACGAACAGATGTTTGACCCGAAACGGCCCCGCAAGCAGCAAGGCGGCCGGATCCCAGCTTCCCGCGCTTTCTATGCCGGATACATCCCAGATCGCGATATCGGCGCGTTTGCCCGGCATAAGCCGCCCGCAATCGGGGCGATTGAGCACGTCTGCACCGCCACGGGTTGCTATCTCGAGCGCTTCGCGGGCCGACATGGCATCCGCGCCATTCGCGACCCGCTGCAACAGCATCGCCTGCCGGGCCTCGGCCACCAGATTGCCGCCGTCATTGCTGGCCGACCCGTCAACGCCCAACGCAACCGGAACGCCCGCGTCGCGCATTGCGCGGACCGGCGCTATGCCTGACCCCAACCGGCAGTTTGAACACGGGCAATGCGCAACACCGGTGCGGGTTCGGGCAAACAGATCGATCTCGGCACTGTCCAGCTTGACGCAATGGGCGTGCCAGACGTCCGAACCGGTCCACCCCAACTCCTGCGCATACTGGCCCGGACGGCATCCGAATTGTGACTGGGAATAGGCAATGTCTTCGTCGTTTTCAGCCAGATGCGTGTGCAGCATCACGCGCTTGTCCCGTGCCAGCACCGCCGTGTCGCGCATAAGTTCACGACTGACCGAGAATGGTGAGCACGGGGCCAGACCGACGCGGCACATCGACCCTTCGGATGGATCGTGGAATTTGTCCACAACCCGGATCATGTCAGACAGAATATCCTGCTCTGCTTCGACCAACATGTCCGGCGGCAGGCCACCATCGCTCTCACCGATACTCATCGCACCGCGTGTCGGATGAAAGCGCAGGCCCAGTTCGGCGGCGGCGGCGATGGTGTCGTCCAGTCGCGCGCCATTGGGATAAAGATACAGATGATCGGAACTGAGCGTACATCCCGAAAGCGCCAGTTCGGCCAATCCGATCTGAGCAGAGACGAACATCTCTTCCGGGCCAAAGCGGGACCATATCGGGTAGAGTGTTTGCAGCCAGCCAAACAACAGCGCATCCTGACCTCCGGGAACCGCCCGGGTCAGAGTTTGGTAAAGGTGGTGGTGCGTATTCACCAGGCCGGGGGTCACGACGCAGCCCTTGGCGTCGTGCACGTCACCGGTTGTGGTAAGCCCCTGCCCCAATTCAGCAATAACGCCGTCCCGGATCAGGATGTCCGCGCCATTCAGTTCCTGCCGATCGTCATTCATTGTCAGAATGAAATCGGCATTCTTTATTAGAGTATAAGTCAATTTGTGCCCTCCTGCATCAGTCCGTCTCGTGCAAGAAGTGCATGGGCTGGCGGAAAACGGACACAAGAACCAGCCATCGGCACTGTACCGGCGGCTGCGGGTGCCATCAACAGGTTTCAGAAATTGCGAAGAATCTCCAGCGCAGAGGCGTGGATGTCCGGGTTGGCAGCCGCCAGAGCGCGGCCTCCGTTGTGGGCCGGTCTGCCCTGCCAATCTGTCACGATACCACCCGCCGCCTGAATGACGGCGATTGGCGCCTGAATGTCATAAGCGTTCAGTCCGGCCTCGATCACCAGATCAACCTGCCCTGCCGCCAGAAGGGCGTAGGCGTAACAGTCCATTCCATAACGGGTCAGTCTGGCTTGCCGAGACACCGCCTCAAACCCGGCCCGGTCTTCAGGCGTTCCAACTTCGGGAAAGGTTGTGAACACCATCGCCTGATCCAGCGATTGCGTGGACCGGGTCCTGAGCTGTCGGGTGCCTGTCGGGCCTGTGACCTGTGCCGCGTGTGCGGACCCCACGAACCGCTCACCAATATAAGGCTGGTCAATCACACCCAGGATCGGCCCGTCCTGCGTGCTCAATGCAATCAGAACGCCCCATGTCGGGGTGCCGCTGATGAACCCTCGCGTACCATCGATCGGATCAAGAACCCAGGTCCGCCCGCTGGTGCCATCGGCATGGCCGAATTCCTCGCCAAAAACGCCATCCTGCGGGCAGCGCCGGGCCAGAACGGCCCGCATCGCTTTTTCCGCCTCGCGGTCAGCGACGGTTACGGGGTCAAACCCATCAGCAAGTTTGTTGGACGTTTCAAGGTCGGACTGCCGGAAGTAAGGAAGTATGGCCGCGCGCGCCGCATCGGCCATTTCCCCGGCGATTTCCAGATCGGTTGCTGAACTTTGATACATGCGCAACCCGTGCGGTCAGCGCGTTCCGAAGTCAAGCCTGCTGATCAGGCGACGTCACTGAGAACACGCGCCAGTTCGAACAGACGACGGCGCTGGTTTTCCGGGATCGCGTAGTACGAGCGAACCAGATCCAAAGCTTCCTTATCTCCCATCAGATCGGCAGGCACCGATTTCTTCCCGGCATCTTCTTTCTGGGTTTCTTCCAGACCCTCAAAGAAAAAGCTGACCGGCACATCCAATGCTTCGGCGATGTCCCAAAGGCGCGATGCGCTGATCCGGTTGGCCCCGGTTTCGTATTTCTGGATTTGCTGAAACTTGATACCAACCTGCTCGGCCAGCTGCTGCTGGGTCATGCCAATCAGCCAGCGGCGATGCCTTACGCGTTTGCCCACATGGACATCGACGTGATGAGTCATTGGTATTCTCCTCTACTACACACACAACTGCCGGGGGTTACGCAAAAAACAAACGTGTTCGCCAACCTAGCGAGCCGCTGTTAACTATTCCCTAATTCAGGAATGTGCTCCCCCCGAAACAGCACCAGATTTCAATATCACCTCTTTTGTCTTTTTTTTCAAGAAGGTTGAATCAGTAACATCGTATAATGGTTTGTGGTTGTACAACCGCCGGTTTTGAGCGTTCTGTTTCCCGAACAGACACAATCAACGAAGCCCTATTATACATCATTCACGCGCTCTCTGGTAATTGATTGACATTCCCCCCGCATCGCTGGCCTATGCGAAAAACAAGGAGCGCGACGATGCTGGCCTTTCGCCTTCAATCCGGAGAATCAACAGCCCGGCTCTGCAACATCAACGTCCCAAAGCCGGGGCAGGACCAGGTTCGGGTCGCTATTAAAGCGTGCGGATTGAATTTTGCGGATCTGCTTATGCAGAACGGCACGTATCAGGACACGCCGGATACTCCGTTCACGTTGGGCATGGAGATCGCGGGTATTGTTGATGAAATTGGAAACAATGTCTCTCATCTGAAGCCCGGGGACCGTGTTGCGGTCTATTCAGGTCAGGGTGGATTGGCCGAGTTTGGCGTATTCGATGCCGAAAGGGCGATTCTCCTGCCCGATCAGATCAACTTCGAGGACGCTGCCGCCATTCAGATTGCATACGGCACCAGCCATATCGCGTTGGATCATCGTGCGCGCCTGCAACCCGGCGAAACCCTTTTGGTCACCGGCGCGGCGGGCGGCGTCGGCCTGACTGCCGTCGAAATCGGCAAACTGATCGGCGCGACAGTGATTGCGCAGGCCCGTGGTTCTGAAAAGCTTGCGGTGGCCCGCGCGGCAGGTGCGGATCATCTCGTGGATGCTTCCGAAGACCTGCGCGCCCGCGTCAGGGAACTGGGTGGGGCGGACGTGGTTTATGATGCGATTGGCGGCGACGTGTTCAAAGCCGCCTTTCGTGCCACAAACCCCGAAGGCCGACTGCTACCGATCGGCTTTGCGGGTGGAGAGGTTCCGCAAATTCCGGCCAACCATCTTCTGGTCAAGAACCTGACCGTGATCGGGCTTTATATCGGTGGGTATCTGAAATTCAGGCCGCAGATCGTGCGCGACAGCTTTGACACGCTGTTCCGTTGGCGCGCAGAAGGCCGGATCAAACCGCATATCAGCCACACCCTGCCACTGGAGGACGTGGAACAGGGCATGCGTTTGCTGAAAGAACGGAAATCAACCGGCAAGATCGTCATCACGATCTGAGGCCTGTCACCCGACCACGGCCTTCAATGGTGTGCCGCCCACCATGCGGAAATTCTGACGAACCAGCGACGCCAGCTCCTCGATCACCGCGCTGCGACCGGGATCCCCTCCGTAAAGGTTGATCATGTGGGCAGGCAGCTCTGGCAATGCCCCACCCGAGTCGATTTGCTGCAGATGCGCGGCCTCCGTTCCATCCAGCATTGCGTGAACGGCAAGATCGGCGCTGACGGTCGCTTCGATTGTACGGTCGTTTTCTGTTTCGACAGACAATTCCCAGGGGATACCCGCCGCGTCCAGCGCCGCAATGACCTGAGGCCGGAACAAACAGCGCCGACCAAGCGCCAAAGGCAATGGGCGCTTGCGCCACGCCGACCCGCCAGAAGCTCCAATCCAGCGCAACGGCAACTCGGCCACGGTTTCCGCACCTTCGGCCGCCGAGGCCTCGGTCGTCAGTATCAGATCACATTCGCCGCGCTTGTACATGTCCTTGAGTTGCAGCGAATAGGACGAAACCAGCTGGACGCGGACGCGCGGAAAATCTGCGTTGAAACGCTGTAGCACGCGCGGGATCGCCGGATAAACAATGTCATGCGGCACGCCCAGCACGACTTCGCCTTCGAAAGCCTGATCGGTGAGTTTCGAGATCACTTCGTCGTTCAGGGCGATCATGCGGCGCGCGTAGGCCAGCAATTGTTCGCCCGACGCCGTCAACGCGATGGTTCTGCCGCTGCGATCCAATAGCTCAAGGCCCAGAAGCTCCTCCAACCGCTTGAGCTGCATCGAAACCGCAGATTGCGTCAGGTGCAGAAAACCGGCGGCGCGTGTGACGCCGCCCTGATCGGCCACGGCAACGAAGGACCGCAAAGTGGTGATGTCCAAATTTCTCATTTCACGAATCCTGATGGTTCACGTCAAAAACATTCATTTTTAAAATGTGCCACAGTGATACATATAAATCAAGGAAGTTGATGCAAACCGCATTAATCATCACAGAGCAAGGAAAGGACAACCGTTATGACCCAAATTGCAGCATCACACGAGCACGTATGCAAACAGCCATCGAAAGGCTACAGATTGCGGGATCTTCTTGGCCTTGCCCGGCAGCGTCGTGACCTTGCCAAGCTGGATGGCAACGCACTGAAAGACATCGGTGTGACACACATCGAGGCCAGTCGCGAAGCAGCCCGCCCGTTCTGGGATGCTCCCGAAAACTGGCACAAACGCCTTTATTGACCGGTCAAGCATCGCGATCTGGCGGCAACTGAAACAATGCCGTCAGATTTGTCGAGTGTTTTAGCAGGTTTTGGGCGTAAAACTCTTGAAACATGTGCCTCACTCTCCGATATTTGCAGGGAAATCGGTCTGCAACTGCGGGCTGAACCAGAATTGCGAAGGGAGACCCTTAATGGCACAATTTGACACGATCCGGACGGCGACCGGTGCGCGCGCCGCCCAGATTGACGAGGGCCTGCGCGCCCACATGAACAAAGTCTACGGCACCATGTCCGTGGGTATGCTGATCACTTTCCTGGCTGCATGGGCCATCGCCGGCCTTGCGACCACAACTGATCCGTCTGCCGCGGCAGCTCAGCTGAGCGAGACCAAGTATCTGACGTCGCTCGGATACGCACTGTTCGCTTCGCCGCTTAAATGGGTGATCATGTTCGCTCCGCTGGCCTTCATCTTTGGCTTCAGCGCCGGGATCAATCGCCTGTCCGCAGCCGGCGCACAGACGGTGTTCTACCTGTTTGCCGCTGTCATGGGGGTATCGATCAGCTGGATTTTCCTGGTCTTCACCGGCCAGTCGATCATTCAGGTGTTCCTGATCACCGCGATCGCCTTCGCGGGCCTGTCGCTGTATGGCTACACCACCAAAAAAGACCTTTCGGCGATGGGTACGTTCCTGATCATGGGCGTGATCGGCCTGATCGTGGCGTCGATCGTCAACATCTTCATCGCCTCGTCCGCCATGGCTTTCGCCATTTCGGTCATCGGCGTTCTGATCTTTGCCGGTCTGACCGCGTATGACACGCAGAACATCAAGGCCACATACCTGCAAATGGCCCACTCGGGTGATCAGGAATGGCTGGGCAAAGCCGCCATCATGGGCGCGCTGAGCCTTTATCTGGACTTCATCAACATGTTCATGTTCCTGCTCCAGTTGTTTGGCAACCGCGAATAACGCGGCGCACAATCCAATACGAAAGGGCGGGTCCGAAAGACCCGCCCTTTTTTTTGCCGAAAGGAAGCCCATGACGATCCAGGATATCCGGCCAGATCAGGCCCATCTGATTTTACCCCTGCTACACCAGGTTCATGACCTGCATCTGGAACATCAGCCTGAAAGATACGCAGCACTGCCGCCGGATGCCGAACTGACCGACTACATCCAATCCTGGCTCATGCAGCCCAACCTGTTCACTGTCGGTTTTTTCGAACGCGACAAGCTGCTGGGTTATGCCATTTTCGAGATTTCCCGGCGCCCCGCGTCACCCTTTCACCCGGTTGATACCCGCGCTGTGCTCCACCAGATCAGCGTCGACAGGGCCGCGCGCCGCCGTGGCATCGGCACCGCGCTGCTGGAAACCGTCAAATCGCGGCTGAGGCTGGTTGGCGGAAGCGTTCTCACGGCCTCGGTCGCCAGTTTCAACGCCCCGTCCCAGGCCCTTATGGCCCATTCCGGGCTGAACCATTCTCTGACCACGATGGAATGGCGCGATCCGATCCCTCAATGAAAAAGCCCCACCGAAAAGGTGGGGCCCAATCAAATTCGTTGTCAGCCCGAGTATCAGCTACAGTTCAGAGGCACCGCAAAACCGGAGCTGCGACTGTCAGACCCTTTCCGGTACACTTCGCCAGCTGGCAGGCACCCGGTGAACCGTTCAGTGTTGGCGCCAAACGCCGCTCCTGTGGAACTGTCCACTTTTCCACCGTTGCTGGCGGTGCGCAGAACCCCGAAAAGCGTGCCGTTTACGCTGACAGTGCTCAGGTACAGGTTGTTGCCCTGGTTGGACAATTGAACAGCACTGACATCGGATTGCCCGCCATTGGCAATCGCCACACCGGCGATTTTTGACAATTCAGTCTCATCCGAGACGACCGAAACGGTCGGAATTTTTGCAAGTTCCGCGGGTACATTGGTCGCTGGCGGTGCAAATGCAACTGCGCCTTCGACTTCCGAGACCGTGCGCGGCTCACCATCAATGCCGGTAAAACCAACGCCTTGGCGGTTGAACGGGTCCTCACAGGCCGACAGGCTCAGAACGAGGGTCGAAGATAACAAGATTTTTTTCATGGCGCTCAACGTTTTGTGGCGGTTTGCTCAACCGTAGCGGCAGGTCGCCACGAAAAGCAAGACGCCGGCGATGCGATTGGGCCATATGCTGATGCTCTGCTGCAACGGCCATGGACGTGCATAGGAAAGCACAAACGCGCTTGTGAAACGTTGAAAAACAAAAAAAGGGTCCTGCTTCGCAGAACCCTTTAACTGTGTCCGGATGGACAGGCAAATTACTTGATCTTGCCTTCCTTGTACTCGACATGCTTGCGAGCGACCGGGTCGTATTTACGAATGGTCATCTTCTCGGTCATGGTGCGAGCGTTTTTCTTGGTCACGTAGAAGTGGCCCGTGCCCGCGGTCGAGTTCAGACGGATCTTGATTGTCGTCGGCTTCGCCATGGTTATCTCCTGCGTCCGAAAAGGCAGGGGCCTTTCGGTTGAATTCCTATGAGCGTGCGCTTTTACGCGCTGCACAGCCCATGTCAAGGGCTATCGCGCGCATCGAGGCAGCAGAAGGTGGGATGGCCTTATGCAGGAAGTGTCGGTGCCCCCATATAGGTATGAATCTGATTACATTCCGCGTCCGACAGCCCCAATGCGGTTGCCAGCTGACGCAGATATGACGCCTCACGCGCGTTATCCAGACGAATCGCAGCCAGAGACGTGGCGTATATCTGTGTTTTCAAAGGTCCGCCCGCAGCGGCCGCCAAGCCCATGACATCAATCGGCGCGTTCAGTTGTTCTTGAACGAAGGCCCGCTCCTCATCGCTGATGTCGTCCCCCAACTCTCCCAGAATTGTTTCTTTTTCATGGGTGTCCAGTTCACCATCCGCCTTGGCCGCCTGAATCATCGCCCGCAGCATCAGCTTGGCCTGCTCCTCCATGACGGCGCCACCGGGTGTTCCCCGGAACACGGTATCCATCATGTCCGCCGTTTGCTGGCTGCCCGATCTAGCCGCGCCCTGCATGGCGTTCATCAGACCGCCCAGCCCAGCGGCACCAGCCGGGTTTACCATACCCAGCTTGCCGATCATCTCCTGAAGTCCGGCGGCCCCGCCGGGCATGCCGAACTGCTCGGCCATCTTGCCAAGCTGGTCCATGCCAAATCCGCCCCCCGCACCCTGCATTGCATCCTGCAGGCCGGCCATACCGCCCATCTGCTTGTATTTCTCCAGTCCTTTCGCGGCAGCAAACCCTACGGCCACCGAGGCAAGTGCTTTCATGAAACTCATAATCGTCCTCCCGATTCAAAAATTACTCCTTACCGCACCTACTCAGACGGCCTTGAACCCGGCTTTCGAAATTCGTCGGACAACGGCTGGACTGTTGCGGACTGAAAACTCAGCAGACACAAGAGTATACGAAAACGAAAAACCATGTACGCGCTTGTGCATTTCCATCATTAAATTGGCGCTTTCCCGCACATGCGGAGCTTCAATTGCCCGGATCACGAATTCGTGATACCGTGCCGCCAATTCACAGACCCAAGAAGCCATCTAAGCGCTTAACGCTTGAGGCACTGAAAGCAGGCGAAACCTCTGTTAGCAGAGTTTTAAGGCATGTTTTTCTGGGGGGCTATCATGACAGAATGGACTATTCAGGGGGAAGAGCTGGCCAATTGTAACTGCAATTTCGGTTGTCCTTGCCAGTTCAGCGTACTTCCAACACATGGGAATTGCGAAGCGGTTGTCGTCTTTGACATTGAATCTGGCAAATATGGCGATACCGATCTGGCGGGCTTGCGCGCTGCCGGTGTCTATTACTGGCCCGGACCGATCCATGAAGGCGGCGGTCAGATGCAGCTTATCATCGACGAAAGCGCCAGTCCCGATCAGCGGGCGGCCCTGCAAGCGATCATGACCGGCGAGGACACCGATGAAATGGCCACCATGTGGTACGTCTACAGCGCCATGGCCCCGCAGAAACACGAAACTCTGTACCTTCCGATCGAGCTGGACTGGGATCGCGAGGAACGCAAGGGGTTCGCGAAAGTCCACGGTATCTTCGACGTCGAGGTCAACCCGATCCCGCATATCGTATCCGGAGCGCCGCACCGCGCATCCATCCAGCTGCCGAACGGGTTCGAGTACCGCCACGCGGAATCCGCCGCAGGTACGACGAGAACATCCGGGGGTGCCATAAGCCTGACATTTGATGCCACCCACGCGCACTTGGCGCATCTCAACATTTCCGGCCACGGTGTTTTGGGCGCTTAACAGGGGCGTCGCATGACACAAAACTCTGACGCACCGCCCGTGGCGGTCGCTGAGCGGTTGCTGCGACAGGACAGGCTGATCGTTCTGGTCAGTGTCTTGGTCATCGTTCTCGGGGCCTCATGGTACACGATTGCCGGGATCGGCATGAACATGTCTGCCGTCGAAATGACAAGGATGGCCCGGCCAATCGGCGAGCCCATGCAGATGCCGGTCGACCGGCCATGGAGCCTGCCCTACGCGCTGCTCATCTTTTTGATGTGGTGGGTCATGATGATCGCCATGATGACCCCAAGCGCGGCCCCTGTTGTCCTGTTGTTTCTGGCCCTCAAACGTGTCGGCGCTGACAAGGCCAATGCGGCCCGCCTCAGCTTGCTGTTCCTCGCAGGATACCTAATCGCCTGGGGGGGCTTCAGCCTGCTTGCGACACTGGCGCAATGGGGTCTTGAGCATGTCGGCCTGTCTGATGGCCCCATGATGACCGTCCGGTCAAAGGCATTTGCAGGCTGTGTCCTGATTGCGGCGGGCCTCTATCAGCTTTCATCGCTCAAATCCGCTTGTCTGCGACATTGCCAAAGCCCCGCCCGGTTTCTTGCCGAACACAATCGGCCCGGCGCATCGGGTGCGTTCAGCATGGGCGTCATTCACGGGACATTTTGTCTGGGCTGCTGCTGGGCCCTGATGCTCTTGCTGTTCGTCGGCGGCATCATGAACCTCTACTGGATTGTCGCCATCGCAATTTACGTTGCGCTGGAAAAACTTCTGCCCCGAGCCCGTTGGCTGATCCCGGCGACGGGCATCGGTTTGATTGCAACAGGTGCCTGGGTGCTGGCAAGCGCGATATCTTCCGGCACCTAGGCGCTCAAACGGCCAGGGAACCGGCCGAATTCAGGGTTCCGTCACATTGATCCCAGGAGGAGAAAATGCCTTTATTCATAACGTACGCCACCTATTCCCAATCCGGCATCAAAGGAATGCTGCAAAAGCCATCGGACCGCACCGCGCCGGTCAAAGCCCTGCTTGACAAGGTGGGCGGCAAGCTGCTGGCATTCTATATGACCACCGGATCGAACGATGTGGTTGTGATCAGTGAGGCACCTGACGGCACCGACGCAGTTGCGGTCGGAATGGCCGTCGGCGCATCGGGCGCCGTCGACAAGATAGAGACGGTCCGCGCGTGGACGGCAGAGGATTTTGTTGCCATCACGGAAAAAGCGGCAGCCCTGACCGGTGCCTACACACCGCCCGGAGGGTAAGAGGATACGCGCGGAGGGCCTGTAAGCCGGATCTTGTTCCGGGGTTGCCCCCTTCGATGACCATTCCTCTAGGCCGCACATTGCTGCGCGGCTCAAGCTGCCAACCCGGTCCCTCTCGGCCAAGACGCGCTTAGCGGCGGTATCGGCTTGCGCCGACCGGCCCGCGCTGGGACCCTATTTGGCATTGCTCCCGGTGGGGCTTGCCGTGCCGCCGCTGTTGCCAGCGGCGCGGTGGGCTCTTACCCCACCGTTTCATCCTTACCCTGCAAGCAAGGCGGTTTGTTTTCTGTGGCGCTTTCCGTCGGGTTGCCCCGCCCGGGCGTTACCCGGCACCGTTGCCTTGTGGAGTCCGGACTTTCCTCTCGGGCTTGCACCCCAGCGGCCATCCGGCCCTCCGCGCTGACGTTGGGTATGCCTTGGGGGCGGTGGCGTCAAGAGTGGTCAGGGTGCGAAGGGGCCAGCCCCTTCTTGGCCTGCGGCCAATTCAACCCCGGGATATTTTTGGCCAGATGAAGCCCGGACTTGTTCTGGGGAGACTCAGCTGATCGGCGCAAGGTCAGCGGGTGTGAGTGGACCTTTGGCCCAGGGGCGGTATCTGAGCCGAACGGCGGTGAGGAGTGTTTCGTCATCCGTGTCAGCGGTATAGCCCGCCAGGCGGGCCTTGGTGCGGAACTCTTGTGTCAACGCGTTCAGAGGGCATCTTCCCTGCCCTCGCCGCGCCGCAAGCCCCTGACGTTCAAGCCGAGGCCAGTCAAAGCGGGGGCCGGGGTCTGATTTGCGGCCCGGTGCCATGTCGGAATGCCCGATCACGCCTTGCGGCGGGATCGACCAGCGCGTCATGATTTGGGGTAACAGGTGTTCCAGCACATTCATCTGAAGGTGCGAAAAGGGATGAAAGCCTGTATTGTCCAGCTCGACCCCGATCGAGCGCGAGTTGATATCGCTTTGACCGAGCCACTCCCCTGCCCCGGCATGCCATGCGCGGTCTTCCTCGGGCACCAATTGCCAGAGGGTGCCATCATTTCCGATCAGGTAATGTGCGGAGACTTCGGCCTGCGGATCGCACAGACGTTCCAAGGCCGCCTGCGCGCTGTCCATCGCTGTGTAGTGGAGGACAACCAAAGACGGCTTCAACCCGTCGCGGCGCGGTCCGAAATTGGGGGACCGGAGCCAGATCGGCGTCAGGGGATCAGTTGCTGACGGCACTGCGGAACGGGCTTGGGTCCCAGTTGCAAGCATAGCCGTCACCGTCCGGATCAAGCCCCTGACGATCCCGCTGCGGGCCGCCATTTGACAGAAAATCGATCTGTGCCTGATCCGGGGAAGGATATTTCGCGCAGTTGCGCTGCGCCTTGGCCTGCAGGTTGAACCCCGCGCGGCTGTAAAGCTGGGTCCCCACGGGATTCGACGTGTTCAGAGCATATTGAACGATGTTGGGCTGTCCGTCCGACCCGCGCTGCGGTACGGCGGTTGGTGCGACCACCTCGTATGTCTGGCGGTTCTGTTCGATCAGGGCGGCGTCGGATTCGATGCTGCGGCGGTTGGATACGGCCGCAAAATCCTGTTCGTCGGAAATTCCCTGTGCATTGGACACCGGGATCGGAGTGGATGCGCCCTGCGGAGAAGTGCTGGCCAAGGCGGCGGCTGTCTGAGAAGCGATGTCCGCATTGGCCCCGGTCGCCACGGGTGTCACCGCACCCGGAGCGCCAAGCGGTTGTGCGGACACGTCCACCGGGCCAAGCAACGGATTACCGCCCAATCCCTGCCCGGCCAGTTCAGCCTCGCGTTGCGCCTGGTAATCAGGCGTGTTGAATCCCGTGTTGGCCACTGGTGCCACGTCGGTGCAAGCCGCCACCACGCCGATGGCGGGGATCAGAAGCAAAAAGCGCATGTGACTGCTCCGTGTCTGCTGCTCTGGTTGCCAGAGGCTTACCACCATTTCCCCGGCTTGGCCACGAAACCGGCCGCGTTTTCCAGCGCATAGGCGGTGTTGAGCAGATCGCCTTCGTCCCACGGACGTCCGATCAGTTGCAGGCCAAGGGGCAGACCTTGTGAATCCAGACCCGCAGGCACCGAAATACCGGGCAGACCGGCCAGATTCACCGTCACTGTGAACACGTCGTTCAAATACATTTGAACAGGGTCGGCTTCGGTCATCTCGCCCAGACCAAAGGAGGCCGACGGTGTCGCAGGTGTCAGAATCGCATCGATTCCGGCGGCAAACGCGTCCTCGAAATCTTTCTTGATCAGGGTCCGAACGCGGCGAGCGCGGTTGTAGTAGGCGTCATAGAAACCGGCTGACAGCACATAAGTACCAATCATGACACGGCGCTGCACCTCATGTCCGAAACCCTCGGCGCGGGTCTTTTCGTACATCTCGGTGATGCCGTCACCCTGCGCCAGTTGCGCGCGGCGGCCATAACGCACACCGTCATAACGCGCAAGGTTCGAGGACGCCTCGGCCGGTGCGATCACGTAATACGCGGGCAACGCGTATTTAGTATGCGGCAGCGAAATATCGACAATCTCGGCACCCGCTGCTTTCAGCATCTCGGCCCCTTCGGCCCAGAGCTTTTCAATCTCAGCAGGCATTCCATCCATGCGGTATTCTTTGGGGATACCGATTTTTTTGCCCTTGATGTCGCCGGTCAGCATCGCCTCAAAGTTCGGCACCGCCAGTTCGGCACTGGTCGAGTCCTTGGGATCGTGACCGCACATCGCCTCGAGCATGATCGCAGCATCGCGCACGTTCTTGGTCATCGGACCAGCCTGATCCAACGAAGAGGCAAAGGCGACGATACCCCAGCGCGAGCAACGACCATAGGTCGGCTTGATGCCGGTGATGCCGGTGAAGGCGGCAGGCTGACGGATCGAACCGCCGGTATCGGTACCGGTTGCCGCTAGGCAAAGGTCGGCAGACACGGCCGAAGCCGACCCACCGGATGAACCGCCTGGTGTCAGTTGCGCGTCGTCATTGCCGCGGCGCCAGGGGCTGACCGCGTTGCCATATACAGAAGTTTCGTTACTGCTGCCCATGGCGAACTCGTCCATGTTCAGCTTGCCCAGCATAACCGCGCCCGCATCGGCCAGTTGCTGCGAAACGGTGGATTCGTATTCCGGCTTGAAACCTTCCAGAATCTTCGAGGCCGCCTGCGAGGGCACACCCTTGGTGCAGAACAGATCCTTGATGCCAATCGGCAAGCCACACATCGACGATGCGTCGCCGCCCTTGATCCGCTCATCAGCCGCCTTGGCGCGTTCCAGTGCAATCTCGGGCGTCTTGTGGACAAAAGCATTCAAAGCATCTGCTTGATCGATTGCTTTCAGGCAGGCTTCGGTCAACTCGACTGAGGTCACGTCACCCTTGCGCAGCGCGTCTCGGGCTTCGGCCAGGCCCAGTTTGTTCAGATCGCTCATGTCTTACTCCACCACTTTGGGGACTGCGAAAAAGCCTTCGCGGGCGTCGGGGGCATTGGCCAGAACCTTGTCCTGCTGGTTTCCGTCCGTAACCACATCCTCGCGACGTTTCAGGCGCATCGGCTCAACCGAGACCATCGGCTCGACGCCTTCGACATCCACTTCGTTGAGTTGCTCGATGAACCCAAGAATGGTGTTGAACTCGGACGCCAGCGCCGGCAGCGCGTCGTCCTCGACCTTGATCCGGGCCAGTTTGGCCACCTTGGCGGCGGTGCTTTGGTCAATCGACATCGGAAAACCTCATATGCGTTAGGGGGCATTTACCCGTCTGCCGCACCGGTCGCAAGACCAACAGACTCGGCGGATGATCGAAGGTGATCATGGCAGGTCCGCAGCACCCCATTCAATTCTGAATATCTCATATGCAAAAAAGTGAACTACACGGTTCACTTTGCGTCTTGAAAAACTGAACTGCTCTGTTCACTTTCTGACATGTGCAACAGCACAAAACCCGGAGAAAGATCATGAAAACCTTCATCACCGCCTTCGTTTTGTCCGCAACTGCCGCCATTGCGCCAGCAATGGCTTCGGGCTTTGATTTCAACCCGTTGACCCGCACCCTGACCTTCCCCGAACCGGTTACCCAGCCGGTCACCAAGGACACCACAATTCGCGGAAACTAAATAGAAGAAAACGCCGGATCAGATATGGCGCGACTGATCCGGCGTTGCTGCAATTGCATGCTGCGGACCATGCGACAAGCCGCTACCATAGGGCGAAAGGACCTGCCGGGAAATCCGGCAGGTGCAGACTTGCCAGACTATGGAGCCATACATGAGCGCACAAAAACAAGCCGTCCTGGACGCAATCGACGCAGTCAACATACAAGATCCCAACCAGGATGGCGGAGAGCCGGAGGCCCTGCTCTATGGCAAGCGGATGAGCGAGGAGCTTGCGCGGCTGTTCCCCGACGCCTCTGACGCGCTGCAGATTGCGGCACGCGGTCAGCACGTGGAACGCTGGAAACTGGCGCGCAGCGAATACCCCGAAGGGCGGGCCGGTTATCTGGCTTGGCGCAAGGCGCAGGGCGTTCACCATGCCGAAGTCGTCATGGGCCTGATGGAAAAGGAAGGCTACGGCACCGATCAGATCGATGCCGCGGGCCGGATGCTGCGCAAGCAAGGCATCAAACGCGATGCCGAAGTGCAGGCCCTGGAAGACGTGATCTGTTTCGTCTTTCTCAAATGGTACTTCCAGCCCTTTGCCGCAAAACACTCGGCCGAGAAGATTCAAAGCATCGTCGAGAAAACGGCCCGAAAGATGTCTGGCGAAGGGCGCGCGCGGGTGTTGCGGGAATTCGACCTGCCCGATCATCTGGCCGATGCTTTTCGCGCCGATCAGACCTGATTTTCGGCCAGGGCCTTTCTGTAGACTTCGATCATCCAACCCAGCATCGTTGCGTTCAACAGATGCCACATAAAGTGTGTGCCCATCGGGAACTGGGCACACAGGGCCGGATCAAGCGAGCGGAACGTGATGGACAGGATCAGCAGTACTGCCCCGGCGGTCATGCCGCGCGCCAGAACAGGTTTTTTTGACCGCAACAATGCAGCATAGATCAGGATCAGCAACGGGACCGGCGCGTAGGCAGCGGACCCGCCAAGACCCGGCACAAACCGAAACAGCGGGATTGTCGCAGCCGCATAAGGTATGAAAAGCGCGGTGCCGACCAGCGCCCATCCCGGAGACATCCGCCAGATGTCGCGGTTAACCGCATAGATGTAGACCAGAATGAACAGCAGGATGGGCGTTGTATCGGCAATAGCCGCCCAAAGCTGTGCATGAGTGTGAAACAGAAAACTGCCCACTCCGATCAGGGCGAGCACTGCGACCAGCACCATCGCCAAGGGCATACCCTGCCCTCGCACCCGGAGCCACATTACCCATGCAGCAACCAGGAAGGCCGCATTGGTCAGCGCATTGACCGGTTCAGCCCAATAGGCGGGCGACAGTCGTTCGCAATAGCCATCGATTTCCTGCATCCAGTCCATGGATTTTTACATAGCCGATGCTAGGCTGAGGCCAACAGTCTGAATGGGAGGATTTTCATGAATATCATCTGGTTGGGCCACGGCAGTTTCCGCATCGAAACCAGCGGTCAGGTCTTGCTGATCGATCCCTGGCTGAGCGGTAACCCCGTCCTGCCCGAAACTCAGCATGACGCGGCGATCGAAGGGGCCACGCATATCCTGCTGACACATACCCATTTCGACCATGTGGTCGATATCCTTCCCTTGGCGAAACGCCTGGGCGTGCCGGTTGTCGGCCAATACGATCTGATGGGTTTTTGGGGCGAAACTGAAGGCATCGAAACGGTCGGGTTCAACAAAGGCGGCACGGTCGACCTGAACGGCATCAAGGTTTCGATGGTACCTGCGTCGCACAGTTCAACCTTTTCGACGCCGGAGGGGCTGCGCACCGGCGGCACCGAGGTCGGATTCATGATCGTCACCGAGGGCAAAACGCTGTATGTCTCTGGTGACACCGATATCATGGCCGACATGGACTGGATGGGCGACTATTACAAACCGGATATCGGCATTCTGTCCGCGGGCGGCCATTTCACCATGGACATGAAAGGCGCGGCTTATGCGTCCAAGCGCTATTTCAATTTTCGGACCGTGATACCCTGCCACTACAAAACCTTCCCGATCCTTGAGCAATCTGCGCAGGATCTGAAAGACGGCCTGCCCGGCGTCGATGTGATCGAGCCTGAAGTGATGCAGGCGATTAAACTATAGGTCCGATGTGAGCGGCGAGGTTTCTCCTTCACCGGAATTGATCGCGGTTGTGCGGCGATGGAACAAGGCCGTGCAAGACAGGGACCGCGCGGTTTTGGAGAACATGCTCTCAACTTCGGAACACCTGCGTTATCAGGGATCGGCGGATGAAGAATCCTGGTCCGGGCAGGTGTTCCGACAGGGTTTCGCCGATCATACGAAAGAAATTCCCGACTATGCCTGGCAGGAACATTCGCTGGAAGCCTTCGAGTGCGGAAACGCCGGTTGGGCGCACTGTGAAGCGACGTTGACCTTTGCCACGAACGGCAAAGCCGCGTTGCACCGATTTACCTTTGTTCTCCATCTGGAAAACGGCGTCTGGAAAATAGTGCAAATGCATGTCTCCAATCCGACCTCTAACATGGAAAAGATCGGGATCGAACATGAGGCTCTGAATGCACTGATCGAAGCGGCACGGCGCGAGTTCAAGCAGGAGCAGAGCGAGGGCACCGCCTCGGTCATGTTCACAGACATTGCCGGATCATCCGAAATCACACGGCGACTGGGCGATCAGGAGTGGATCAAAGTCATATCGCATCACTTTGATCTGGCAGAGAAAGTGATCCATGCGCATCAGGGGCGTCTGGTCAAATCGCTCGGCGACGGCACCATGTCGATTTTTCCGTCCGTCCATGACGCAGTTCAGGCGGCCGTCAATTTCCAACGGGAAAACAGGTCGGCAACCGTCGACACCGCGCTTGGCCTTCGGATTGGGATTCATACCGGCGACGTCATCCACAAAGACGAAGATTTCTTTGGGTCCGTCGTCAACAAGGCGGCGCGGGTTACGAATGTCAGCGGGCCATACGAAATTCACGTGACTGACGTGACAAGGCTGCTGGTGGGCAACACCGCCGGATTGAAGTTCAGTGCCCCAAAACCAGTTCAGCTGAAAGGGTTCGGCGGGCACCAGACAGTCTACCGTTTGGACTGGACCTAGACCCTTTCAAACCACGTCAGGGTAAAGTCACCTACCTGCCCGCTTATCGGCAAAGAACTCAAGCAGCAGGGTTTCGCATTCTTTGGCTGCGATACCATCATAAACATCCGGCTTGTGATGCGTCTGCGGGTGGGTAAAGACCCGTGCGCCATGTGCCACACCGCCCGATTTCGGATCGGCAGCCCCGTAATAAACACGCCGGATGCGCGCGGCGGCCAAAGCGGCAGCGCACATCGCGCACGGCTCCAGCGTGACATAAAGGTCATGATCCGGAAGTCGCTCGGACGCGGTATCGGCGCAGGCAGCGCGTAGGGCCAGAATCTCGGCATGGGCGGTCGGATCATTCAACTCGCGCGTCCGGTTGCCTGCGGTCGCAACAATCCGACCGTCGGGCGCGATGATAACCGCACCGACCGGTACCTCTCCGCGTTCGCCTGCCAATCTGGCCTGTTCCAGCGCCGCGCTCATATGCGATCTGAATTCCATATCTCTGACTGCATCAGAAACCTGCCTTTCGCAAGCGGGCAGGATAGGTTATGGCCGGGTCCATGAGCAACACCCCTCCTCCCGGCGACCGGATCGCCAAGGTCCTTGCCCGCGCGGGCGTCGCCTCGCGCCGCGAGGCTGAACGCATGATCGAAGCAGGTCGCGTGGCCGTGAATGGCAAGGTGATCGACAGCCCGGCGCTGAATGTCACCTCGAAAGACAGAATTGTGGTCGATGGCAAGCCGGTGTCCGAACCCGAACCCTCGCGCCTTTGGCTGTATCACAAACCTTCTGGGCTGGTGACAACCACACGCGACGAAAAGGGCCGCGCGACGATTTTTGACAAACTGCCCGAGGACATGCCCCGGGTCATGAGCGTCGGGCGGCTTGACCTCAATTCCGAGGGGTTGCTGCTGCTGACCAATGACGGTGGCATCAAGCGCAAGCTGGAGCTGCCTTCGACCGGTTGGCTGCGCAAATACCGCGTCCGGGTAAACGGCCGGCCGAAAGATGAAGACTTCGAGCCGCTGCGCAAGGGGCTGGTGATCGACGGGGAACGGTTTCAGCCGATGACCGTTTCCCTGGACCGCCAACAAGGGGCGAACGCCTGGCTGACGATCGGCCTGCGCGAAGGCAAGAACCGCGAGATTCGCCGTGCAATCGAGGATATCGGGTATGCGGTGAACCGCCTGCTCCGGGTCTCGTATGGACCATTCCAGTTGGGCGACCTGAAGCCCGGCGAGGTCGAAGAAGTGCGCCGCCGCGTGATGCGGGATCAGCTGGGGCTGGAAGGCGGCGAAAAACCCGATGGCACCGCTAAACGGACCACGCGCCCACAACGAAAACGTCCCCCGGTCGGCAAGAAAACTCGCAAGTGACGCCTGTCGGACAACCTTCCCCCTAGCGCCAAGCCAGCGCATACACTAAATTTTCTGTGAACGCGGAAGTCCTTGGGGGTGCCATGTCCGGAAGCGGAGTGCAAAAACTGGCCTACGCGGCACTGCTGGTGCTGTTGTTTGGAGTATGCACCGGCCTGCTGGGAGGGCTATAGGCGCATGGCCAAAAAGTACGGCGGAAAATACAGCCCCCAGGGTGATACGACACCTTCGGATCAGCCCAAGCGCGGACAATTTGACAGTGCGCGGGTCGAACCTGCGGGCGCGCGGGCGAATGTTCTTTTCATTCCGGCAATCCCCCTGGTGTTCCTGTCTCTGAACGACGGTGCCATCGGCATGACCATGGGTCTTGTGGCTGCCGGTTTGCTGACGGCGGCTGCGTTTCTGCTGCGCGAAGGCCTGCGCGCCGAAGGGGCCTACAACGCCCGTCGCACAGCCCGCCGCCCCGCCTTTCCACGCAAGATTTTCGCTAGCATTCTGACCGGGGTGGGTGTGGCGCTTGCTTCGTACCGGACCGAGTATCTGGATGCCGAGGCGGTGTCGCAGGTCAGTCTGCTAGCGCCTGTTCTGTTTGGCGCGGCGGCGGCGGTTCTGCACTCGGTCTCGTTTGGCCTTGATCCGATGAAAGACAAGGGCATGGAAGGTATAGACACCTTTCAACAGGATCGCGTCGCACGTGTGGTGGAAGACGCCGAAGCCCACCTGTCCGAGATGACCGACGCAATCAAACGTGCCGGGGACCGTACTGTCGAAGCTCGGGTTGAACGCTTTCAGGACACCGCCCGCGATCTTTTCCGCACAGTCGAGGAAGACCCGCGCGATTTGGCCGGTGCCCGCAAATACCTGACGGTTTATCTGCAAGGTGCCCGCGATGCGACGATCAAGTTTGCAGATGTCTATGCGCGCACCCGCGATGCGCAGGCCTTGTCAGATTATTCATCGTTGCTGGATGATCTTGAACAGAATTTCGCCGCGCGCACCCGCAAGATGCTATTGGATGACCGAAGTGATCTGACGGTTGAAATTGAAGTGCTGCGCGAAAGGCTGCAGCGCGAAGGCGTCCGGTTGGACTGACCGGCCATTATTTGAGCGAGGAATATCCCCATGTCCGATGAGATCAAGAAAAAGGCCGTTGAAGCTGAAACGATTGTGCAGGAAGTGACTGCCGTGGCCCTGCCCGAGCCCAAGGCCGATATTGTTCCGCTGGAAGAGGCCGATGAACCTGTCGGCGCCGAAATTCGCAAACGGATGGAAGAGATCGACATGGGCAATACCAATTCGATCGTGTCCTTTGGTTCGTCGGCACAGGCCGAGTTGCAAGAGATCAGCCAGGCCATGCTTGCGGACGTACGCAACAAGGATGTTGGTCCCGCTGGCGACAGCCTGCGCGATATCGTAACCACGATCCGCGGGTTCTCGGTCAGTGAACTGGACGTACGCCGCGAACGTAGCTGGTGGGAGAAATTGCTGGGCAAGGCCGCGCCCTTTACCAAATTCACAGCGCAGTTCGAAGATGTGCAAGGCCAGATCGACAAGATCACCGACGATCTTCTGGGGCATGAACACACCCTGCTCAAGGACATCAAGTCGCTGGATTTGCTATACGAAAAGACACTGGGCTTTTATGACGAACTGGCGCTTTACATCGCGGCGGGTGAGGAAAAGCTGACCGAACTGGACAGCCACGACATCCCGGAAAAAGAGGCCGAGGTTCAGGCCGCCGCTGAGGGCGAACAGGTAATGGAAGCGCAGGAGCTGCGCGATCTGCGCGCCGCGCGCGATGATCTGGAACGCCGCGTTCACGACCTGAAGCTGACCCGGCAGGTGACAATGCAATCGCTGCCGTCGATCCGTCTGGTTCAGGAAAATGACAAGTCGCTGGTGACCAAGATCAACTCGACCTTGGTCAACACAGTCCCGCTGTGGGAGACGCAGCTTGCGCAGGCCGTCACGATCCAGCGCAGCGCCGAGGCTGCCTCGGCCGTGCGCGAAGCCAACGACCTGACCAACGAATTGCTGACCTCGAACGCGGCCAATCTGCGCCAGTCCAACAAGATGATCCGCGAGGAAATGGAACGCGGTGTCTTTGACATTGAGGCCGTCAAAAAGGCCAATGCAGACCTGATCGGCACGATCAACGAAAGCCTTGCCATCGCCGATGAGGGCAAAGCCAAACGCGCTGCCGCCGAAGAAGAGCTGAAAAAGATGGAGGCTGAACTGCGTGACACTCTGGCGGCGGCCAAAGCCCGAAAGGATGGCATTGGCGACAATGCCGGAACCGCTGTATCGGGCTGAGGCGGGTCGGGGCGTGCGTCCGTTGAAATGTCTCAAGGTCCTGCTGGGACTGGTTTCGCTGTTGGCTCTGGCCAATTGCGACGAAGCGCTGACGACCTCACTTGTTCCCGAGGCTCGCCCGGCTGAACCGGCGCCGCAGCCCAATGCCTATGTTCCCCCGTCTGCGGCCAGTCAGGATCTGGCGCGTTTCTATCAGCGGGTCGAGCGCGATCTGCTGACACGCGGATTGCTTCGTGTGGACGGTGGCGGCCCGGATACGCCCTATGATGCCGACGATCTGGCTCGCAATTTCGAAGCCATCGCGTTTTACAGTGAATACCCTGATCACGCCGTGGCGATTGGTTCAGGACAGACCGATGGGCAGCTCAGTCGCTGGTCGGGGCCCGTACGCATCCAGACCGAGTTCGGGCCGTCAGTTCTGCCCGAAACACGCAAGCGGGATTCGGAACTTGTCCAAGGCTACACCGAACGTCTGGCGAAACTGACGGGGCACCCTGTGTCGGTCGTCAGTCGCAAGGCCAATTTTCACGTCTTCTTTGCCGGCAAGGACGACAGCGCCTACGTCGTCGCCCGCGTGAAACAGCTGATACCGAATATCAGTCAGGCCTCGCTGGATCTGATCGCCAATCCCCGCGCCAGCTTCGACTGTTTCGTGCTGGCCTCGGCCACAAGAACGTCACCGTATAAATACGTACGTGCTGTCACGCTGATCCGTTCCGAATTGCCTGATCTGGTGCGGCGCAGCTGCATTCACGAGGAAATCGCCCAAGGCCTGGGTCTGTCCAACGACAGCCCCACAGCGCGACCGTCGATTTTCAACGACGATGACGAGTTTGCGCTTCTGACCAGCCATGACGAGAAATTGCTGACTATTCTTTACGATCCACGTCTGCAGCCTGGCGTGTCTGTTGAAGATGCCAGGCCCGTGGTGCGTATCATTTCACGCGAGTTGATGGGTCAGTCGCTCTGACCTCAAGGACAGGAGAACCCAGATGGGAATTTTAGATTTTCTGACCGGCGAATTCATTGACGTCATTCATTGGGTGGATGACACCCGGGATACGATGGTCTGGCGGTTCGAACGCGAAGGACACGAGATCAAGTATGGCGCCAAGCTGACGGTGCGCGAGGGACAGGCGGCGGTGTTTGTGCACGAGGGGCAACTGGCGGATGTGTTCACGCCGGGCCTTTACATGCTTGAGACTAACAACATGCCGATCCTGACGACGCTACAGCATTGGGACCACGGCTTTCAGTCTCCGTTCAAATCCGAGATCTATTTCGTCAACACGACCCGGTTCAATGACCTGAAATGGGGCACCAAGAACCCGATCATGTTGCGCGATCCCGAGTTCGGTCCGACCCGCATCAGGGCCTATGGAACCTACACGATCCGCGTGAAGGACCCCGCTAAATTCCTGGTCGAAATCGTCGGCACTGATGGCGAATTCACCATGGACGAGATCAGTTTTCAGATCCGCAACATCATCGTGCAGGAGTTCAGCCGGGTGATCGCCGGGTCGGGCATTCCGGTTCTGGACATGGCGGCCAATACAGCCGATCTGGGCAAGCTGATCGCGGCAGAGGTGTCGCCGGTGCTGGATGGCTACGGGCTGGAAATGCCTGAGTTCTATATCGAAAACATCTCGCTTCCGCCCGCGGTCGAGGCTGCGCTGGACAAGCGGACATCGATGGGGCTGGCGGGAGATCTTGGCAAGTTCACCCAGTATTCCGCAGCCGAAGCAATGACGGCCGCCGCCAGCAACCCCGGTCAGGGAGACGGTATGGGCGCGGGTCTTGGCATGGGAATGGGCATGGCGATGGCGCAGCAGATGTCGAACATGGCAGCGGGTCAGCCGAGCGGCCCTTGGGGTGCGTCCGCCCCCGCTGCTCCGCAACCGACGGCGCGTGTGGCACCGCCGCCCCCGCCGCCCGTAGAACATGTCTGGCACATCGCGGTGGACGGACAGGTCAGTGGACCGTTTTCCAAAGCCAAAATGGGCCGCATGGCCACGGATGGCGAAATCACCCGCGACACGCATGTCTGGACGGCCGGACAGGACGGCTGGAAAAAGGCTGGTGATGTGCAGGAACTGGCGCAACTTTTCACCATTCTCCCGCCGCCGCCGCCGGGTGCGTGACCCGATGGGCAGGTCTGTTGCCCCAGTCTTCATCGCCGTCGCTTTGCTGAGCGGATGTGCGGGACCGGGCCGGGAACCGGCCACGCCCTCTCTTCCTGCGCTCGCGGTGGACGCCACGCGGCAGAATTTTTTCAAGGCTCATCCGGGGGCTGCCGTCGATTTGTTCGATGCCAAAGGCGACGGTTTCCGGATATTCCAGAATGGCCGGGCTGAATACCGGTCATTTGGGGCGCTATCCGATCTTCGCACGTCCACCTATGTGTCGGAGATGTCAGGCAACCGGATATGTCTGGCTGCGGCTGATCAGTGGTCAGGCGCGTGCCTTGACCTATTCGACAATCCCGAAGGCACAATTCTGATTCAGGTCGAGTTCGGCAATGGCGCCAGACGCAGCTACCAATCGCAGGTCGTTCCGGCATCTGATTTCTATGACCATTTGGAAAGCAACTGAACACGCGCCTGTAAGAGGCAGTAAACCCTGGTGAAATGGCAATGACCGATCCTGAGCAACTCACTGTTACACAAACAGACGAACACCGCTTTCCATGCAACCAGTGTGGCGCTGATTACCGGTTCAATCCCGGCGACGGCACGTTGACCTGCGATCACTGTGGGCACTCGGTGTCGATTGGTGCGGGTCCGTGGGGTGGTGCAAGCCTGCGTGAGCTGGATTTTGACGCGGCAGTTGCAGATCGACTGCCAGACAGCGAGATTGAGGAAACCCGAGTTCTGTCCTGCCCGAACTGTGCCGCACAGGTCGAATTCGACCCCGCCACGCACGCGGCGGAATGCCCGTTCTGCGCCACGCCAGTAGTCACGGATTCGGGCGTGAACCGTCACATCAAACCCAAAGGGGTATTGCCGTTTGCGCTGGATGAACGTTCGGCCCACAAGGCCATGGGTGATTGGCTCGGCCGACTGTGGTTCGCCCCGAATGGCCTGAAAGAATACGCCCGCAAGGGGCGGAAGATGCAGGGTATCTACGTGCCCTACTGGACGTTCGATGCCGATACCAAATCCCGATATCGCGGTGAGCGGGGTGTGATCTACTATGAAACCATAACGGTCATGCGCGATGGGAAGCGGGTTCAGCAACAGGTCGCAAAGGTGCGCTGGTCGCCCAAATCGGGCCGCGTGGCGCGGTTTTTTGATGATGTTCTTGTGCTCGCCTCTCGCTCATTGCCGAAACGTTACACCGATGCACTGGAGCCCTGGGACCTGCCAGCGCTGGAGCCTTATCAGCCCGAGTACCTGGCAGGCTTTCGGGCCGAAGCCTACACGGTCGAGTTGAAGGACGGGTATGCCGAGGCGCGGGCGCATATGGCGCGCGTCATAGAACGGGATGTACGCTTTGACATCGGGGGCGACCGTCAGCGCGTGCATGCGGTCGAAACCGATGTGCGGGATGTTACCTTCAAACATATCCTGCTGCCGGTCTGGATGGCGGCCTACAAATACCGCGGTCAGACCTATCGATTCGTAGTGAACGGGCGGACCGGCCGGGTTCAGGGGGAACGGCCCTGGTCGGCCATCAAGATCACGATCGCGGTGGTGCTTGGACTTCTGGTCGCGGCCGGGGTTGGCTACCTGGCGGCGACGGGCCAGCAATAGACTTACAATCCGTCGTCCGGACCCTTGATCTTCGCCCAACCCGCAGCCATCCTGCGCGGCGTTGGGGCGAAGGAGAGATCGGGTGACGCTATCGGCATTGAACGGCTTGCTGGAGGATCGACACTCCTGCCGCGCCTTTTTGTCAGATCCGGTACCGCGGGGTGATATCCGGAAAATCCTGACCAGCGCGTCCCGGGTGCCAAGTTGGTGTAATGCACAGCCCTGGCAGGTTGTTATCACCAGCGGCGCGGAAACCGAGCGGTTCCGGCAGGCCATGATGCATGAAGCCGCGACCGGCACCCCTGCCCCGGATCTGCCCTTTCCCAGCTCATATTCAGGAACCTATCAGGAACGCCGCCGTGCCTGTGGATGGGCATTGTACGAATCGGTCGGGATCGAGCGCGGCGACCGCGCGGCGTCGGCGCGGCAAATGAGCGAGAATTTTGCCCTTTTCGGTGCGCCACATTGCGCTATTATTTCCAGCCCGGCCGAGCTAGGCCCTTACGGTGTGATGGATTGCGGTGGTTTTGTCACGGCGTTTACGCTGGCGGCGCAGGCTCTGGGCGTGGCCACCATTCCCCAGGCGGCACTGGCCGCTTACAGCCCGTTTCTGCACCGGTTTTTTCAGATCCCGGATGATCGCCTGATCCTGTGTGCGATTTCTTTCGGGTACCCGGACAGGGACCACCCTGCGAACGGTTTTCGAACCAACCGCGCAGGCGTGGATGAAATCGTGGACTGGCGGGGCTGACGCCGGTGTTCCTGAAAAAAATGGACTAGGAGAGAAGACATGCGGGCCCTTCTGCAACGCGTGACGCGCGCATCCGTATCGGTCGGCGGAACAGTGATCGGTCAGTCCGGCACCGGTCTGCTGATCCTTGTCTGTGCTATGCGGGGTGACGACGAACAGCAGGCGGACAAGCTGGCGCAGAAGATTGCCAAAATGCGTATCTTTCAGGACGACGCCGGAAAGATGAACCGGTCGCTGCTGGATATCCGCGGATCGGCCCTCGTGGTCAGTCAGTTCACACTGGCCGCCGATACGTCTCGCGGCACCCGACCAGGATTTTCTGAGGCTGCGCCTCCGGAACAGGGCAAACAGCTTTATGAAACGTTTGCAGACAAACTGGCGGCTCAGGGTGTTGCCGTCGAAACAGGAGAATTCGGCGCGACAATGGCCGTCGAACTGGTCAACGATGGACCGGTCACAATCTGGGTGGAAAACTGATGTCCCAAGCGGAAAAAGCACAGCGGATCTGGCAGGCCGGCGTTTCGGCGGTGGATGGATACACGTCTGTTAGACAGGCGTTGAGCGATATCCCGACGCCCGATCGCATCCTTGCCGTGGGCAAACCGGCAGCGGCCATGGCGCGGGCGGCGCTGGAGCATTTTGGTGCATTGCCGACACTTGTCGTAACCAAGGACGATCACGGCCGCGACCTGCCTCCGCATGTTGAGGTGATCGAGGCCTCGCACCCTGTTCCAGACCACCGCAGTCTTGCGGGCGGCAAAGCCCTGCGTGAAGCCGTCGAGAACATGGCGGACGGATCACATCTTCTGTTGCTGGTGTCCGGCGGCGCCTCGTCGCTGGCCGAGGATCTGGTGCCGGGCAAAACTCTGTCCGATCTGGAACAGTTGAACAAAAGACTGTTGTCCGAGGGGCTGGATATTGCCGCCATGAACGCCGAACGGCGCAAGCTGTCGCGGATCAAGGGCGGCGGTCTGTTGACTGGTTTTTCGGGCGCGCGCGTGACCGTTCTGGCCATATCCGATGTGCCCGGTGATGACATCAACGTCATCGGTTCGGGCATCGGCGCACTGCCCGATGATCACGCCTACCAGGCCACGGCCCGGATCGTGGCGTCGAATGCACATGCGCGGGGCGCAGCGGCCGAATTGGCGGCGGACGCCGGATACACGGTGCTGGCCAACGAGGAGTGTCTGCACGACGATTATCTGGAAATTGCCCGGACGCTGGGGCCGCGGTTGCGGTCCATGTCGACGGGGGCCATGATTTTTGGTGGTGAACCAACGGTTGTACTGCCGCAAAACCCCGGCCGCGGGGGGCGGAATCAGGCGCTCGCGCTGGCTCTGGCACGGGAAATCGCCGGGACCGAGGGGCTGACACTGGTGGTCGGCGGGACCGATGGAACCGATGGTCCCACACTGGCTGCGGGTGCGATCATCGACGGATCAACATGGGGCGAGGGCGCAGAGCAGGCATTGCAACGGGCCGACAGCGGGAGCTTTCTGGACAAAGCAGGCGCATTGCTGATCACCGGTCCAACCGGAACGAACGTTATGGACCTGCTTGTCGTGGTGCGCGCGTGAACGGGAATGATCTGGTCCCGAAGTCGCGCGATGTTGGTCGTTTCGGACAGAGGTCGGTCCGCAAAACCAGAAAAACTGACGTATTTTGCGCCCGCACATCGACAGTTATCAAACCTTTCGTGAAGAAAGTTTCACTGATGAGATACGCCTGGATCGCGATATAGTATTGAAGGACAAGTAATCTGGTCGCGTTCCCTCTGGATGAGCGACCGTCGAGACACAACATTTTTAGGCTGGGACGGCATTTCTTGAAATTTTAGTTCTTGTCGCCTGCTCTAAAATGCGCGAACTTTGACTCGTGCGTCAATAAAAAGCCCAGAAAGGGCCTGCAACTCTACCAACCGGGAGATTCTTGAATGAACGAACAACTCACTCACATGACCAAACAGGTTACAGCCGGCAAGCTGACCCGTCGCGAATTCATGGGGAAAGCAGCGGCATTGGGTGTAACTGCGGCAATGGCCAGCACCATGTTTGCAGATGCCGCGCGTGCGGCAGGCCCGAAAAAGGGCGGTGATCTTAAGTTCGGCCTGCAGGGCGGCGAATCCACGAACTCGCTTGACCCGGCAACCTATGCAAGTTCGGTTCCGTTCCAGAACGGCAAGCAATTCGGAGACCAGCTGGTCGAAGTCGCGCCGGACGGCACGATCGAACCGCGTCTGGCCGAAAGCGTTGAAGGCAGCGCAGATGCCAAGGTCTGGACTTTCAAGCTGCGTCAGGGTGTCGAATTCCACAACGGCAAGACAATGACCAGCGAAGACGTGCTGAAGACCATGCAGCGTCATTCGAACGAAGATTCGAAGTCGGGTGCTCTGGGCATCATGAAGGGCATCGAGTCGATGAAGGCCGATGGCGACAACTTCCAGGTCACGTTGAGCGAGCCGAATGCGGACCTGCCCTATCTGATGGCCGACTACCATCTGATCATTCAGCCGGATGGCGGCATGGACAACCCTGGTGCGGGTATCGGTACCGGCCCTTACAAGCTGGAAGTGGACGAACCGGGTGTCCGTCACCTGTTCACCAAAAATGAAAACCACTGGAACAGCGATTTCGGCAACTTTGACAGCGTCGAAGTCGTTGTTATCAACGATGCAACCGCACGGACGGCTGCGCTGCAATCCGGCCAGGTCCATGCGGTCAACCGTGTTGAACCCAAAGTTGCCGACCTGCTGGGCCGCGCACCGAACCTGACGGTGCACTCGACTGCTGGTCGCGGACATTATGTCTTCATCATGCATTGCGACACGGCGCCGTTTGACAACAACGAACTGCGCACCGCGCTGAAATACGCCATCAACCGCGAGGAACTGGTGGACAAAGTGCTGCGCGGATATGGCTCGATCGGAAATGACATGCCGATCAACGCAGCCTACCCCCTGTTTGATGAGACCATCGAACAGCGTGAGTTCAGTGTTGAAAAAGCTGCTGAGCACTACAAGAAGTCCGGCCATGACGGCTCGCCGATCGTTCTGCGTGTCGCCGACGGTGCCTTTCCGGGTGCTGTGGACGCCGCTGCACTGTTCCAGCAAACCGCTTCGCAGGCGGGTATTCCGCTGGAAATCAAGCGTGAACCCAACGATGGATACTGGTCCGAGGTTTGGAACGTTCAGCCGTTCTGTGCGTCGTACTGGGGTGGCCGTCCGGTTCAGGATCAGATGTACTCGACCGCATATCTGTCCAGCGCCGACTGGAACGACACGCGGTTCAAGGTTCAGGCGTTCGACGATCTGCTGTTCGCGGCGCGCGCGGAACTGGACGCCGAGAAGCGCAAGGGCATCTATAGCCAGATGGGTCAAATGGTCCGCAACGAAGGCGGCCTGATCTGTCCGATGTTCAACGACTTTGTCGAAGGCGTGAGCAACCAGCTGGACGGCTGGGAATCTGACCCGACTCAGGAGATGATGAACGGCAACATGTCCCGCAAAATGTGGTTCGTCTGATACGGGCTACGGATAATGCACCCCATCATCAAACTGGTTTCCCAGCGCCTTGCGCTGGGAATCCTTTTGCTGTTCGGCGCTTCGGCCCTGATTTTCGGCCTAACCGAAGCCCTTCCCGGAGACGCCGCGCAAGCCGTCCTGGGGCAGTCCGCAACGCCTGAAGCCCTGGCCAACCTTCGTGAGGAGATGGGCCTTAACCGCCCTGCCCTGTCCCGCTATTTCGAATGGCTGGGAGGTATCGTTCAGGGTGATCTTGGCCAGTCACTCACCAACAAGCTCGATATTGCCGAGAGCATTGGAAAACGTCTTGGGAACACTCTGTTTCTGGCGTGTGTTGCCGCAATCGTGTCCGTCCCGCTTGCGATCTTTCTGGGGCTGCTTGCCGTCCGGTACCGTAACCGCTGGCCGGATAAACTGATTTCCGCGGTGACCCTGACGACAGTTTCTATCCCGGAGTTCCTGATCGGCTACGTTGTCATCTACTATATTTCGGTCAAGCTGGGATGGTTTTCATCACTAGCGATGATTAATGATTCCATGTCCTTCGGGCAAAAGCTGAACGCAATTGCGCTGCCGGCCTTCGTTCTGACGCTGGTGGTATTGGCGCAAATGATGCGCATGACGCGTGCGGCCATTCTGAACCTGATGCAGTCGGCCTATATCGAAACCGCAGAACTGAAGGGTTTGAGCACGTTTCAGGTCATTGCCCGACACGCTTTTCCCAACGCGATTTCGCCGATTGTCAACGTGGTTATGCTGAACCTCGCCTATCTGGTTGTGGGTGTCGTCGTTGTCGAGGTTGTGTTCGTCTATCCCGGCATGGGGCAGTATCTTGTGGACGCCGTGACCAAGCGTGACGTGCCCGTTGTTCTGGCCTGCGGCGTGGTGTTCGCGGCGGTCTATATCGGCCTGAACATGGTTGCGGATATCGTGTCGATCCTTGCCAACCCAAGACTGAGGCATCCGAAATGATAAAGAATATTCCTCTTTCGGCATTGATCGGCCTTATGTTCACCGGCGCGTATTTCTTTGTGGCCATCGCTGCTCCATTGATTGCGCCTTACGGAATGGCTGAAGTCGTCGGCGACGTTTGGGAGCCCGCCAGCGCCGAGCATCTGCTGGGCACCGACAATATCGGACGCGACCTGCTGACCCGGATGATCTATGGCGGTCGGACAACGATCTTCATCGCCGCCGCTGCGACACTGCTCAGTTTCATTACCGGCACGTCTCTGGGCCTGTTGGCTGCGGTTCTGGGCGGATGGGCCGATCAGGCGCTCAGTCGGACGGTTGATCTGGTCATGTCGATCCCAACGCTGATCCTGGCGCTGGTCATTCTGGCAATCGTTCCGGTAACCGTTCCGATCCTGATCCTGGTGATGGGCCTGCTGGACGCAACGCGACCCTATCGCCTGTCACGCTCTGTCGCCGTGGACATCAACGTCATGGACTATGTCGAAGCCGCCAAACTGCGCGGTGAAGGCCGGGGCTGGATCATCTTTCGGGAAATTCTGCCGAACGCTCTGTCGCCTTTGGTGGCCGAGTTCGGTTTGCGTTTCATCTTTATGGTTCTGTTCATCTCGACCCTGTCGTTCCTGGGTCTTGGCGTCCAGCCGCCGCTGGCGGACTGGGGCGGCATCGTGAAAGAGAACAAGGACGGCATCGTCTATGGCATTGGCGCAGCGCTCTACCCCGCTGTGGCTATCGCAACACTGGCCATTTCGGTCAACCTTGTGGCTGACTGGATTCTGAACCGTACCACATCGCTGAAAGGAGGCCGGGGATGAGTGATACCCTTCTCAAGGTCCGCGACCTCAAAATCGGCGCGACCGTCTACCCGCCGGGCGAAAAGCCCCATGACATCGAAATCGTGCACGGGGTCAGCTTTGACCTCGCGCCCGGCAAGGTGCTGGGCCTGATCGGTGAATCCGGCGCCGGTAAATCCACCATCGGACTGGCCTCGATGGCCTATGGCCGGGGCGGTGTGAAGATCACCGGTGGTGAGGTCTGGGTAAACGGACGAGATATCCTGAAAGCGTCGCATGGCGATATCCGCAAGTTGCGGGGGGGTGAGGTCACATACGTGTCTCAGTCCGCCGCTGCCTCGTTCAACCCGGCCAAAAAGATCATGGATCAGGTGGTCGAGGCCGCAGTCGAACAGAAAAAGTTCTCGCGGAAAGTGGCCGAAGGCCGCGCACGGGAGCTGTTTGCCAAGCTGGGTCTGCCTGACCCGGACAATATTGGCGAACGCTACCCGCACCAGGTCTCGGGCGGCCAGTTGCAACGCTGCATGACAGCACTGGCGTTGTGTCCCGAGCCCGATCTGGTGGTGTTCGACGAACCCACCACGGCGCTGGACGTTACCACGCAGATCGACGTTCTGATGGCCATCAAGGAAGCCATTGCCGATACCGGCGTTGCCGCGCTCTACATTACGCACGACCTTGCTGTTGTTGCGCAGGTGAGCGACGACATTATGGTTTTGCGAATGGGCAACACTGTCGAATACGGCAATACCGATCAGATCATCAACAACCCGCAAGAAGAGTACACCAAGGCGCTGGTCTCGGTCCGGTCCATCGAACACGAAGAAAAGAAGCCCACACCCGAAGCGGTGCTGAGCGTCGACGGCATCACCGCGCGCTACAAGGGGCTGAATTTCGACGTGCTGCACAACGTCAATGTCGAGCTTCATCCGGGGCAGACTTTGGCGGTCGTGGGGGAATCCGGTTCGGGTAAATCGACGCTTGCACGGGTGATCACTGGCCTGCTGCCGCCCCGCGACGGAGAGATCACCTTTGCCGGGCGCAAGCTGTCGCCCGACTTAAAGGGGCGTTCCCGCGAGGACCTGCGCGAGTTGCAGATGATCTATCAGATGGCCGACGTGGCGATGAACCCCCGTCAAACGGTTGGCACGATCATCGGCCGGCCGCTGGAGTTCTACTTCAACATGCGCGGCGCGGAAAAGCGCAAGCGGATCATCGAATTGCTGGATGAGATCGAACTGGGCGAAAAGTTCATCGACCGCTACCCGGCGGAACTGTCCGGTGGTCAGAAACAGCGTGTATGTATCGCGCGCTCGCTGGCGGCCAAGCCCAAGATGATCATCTGTGACGAGGTGACCTCGGCGCTCGACCCGCTGGTTGCGGACGGCATCCTCAAGCTGCTGCTGGACCTGCAGAAGATCGAGGACGTGGCCTATCTGTTCATCACCCACGATCTGGCAACTGTGCGCGCGATCTCGGATTCGATTGCCGTAATGTACCAGGGCCGCGTGGTCCGGTACGGTCCGAAATCCGAGGTTCTGAGCCCGCCGTTCGACGACTATACCGACCTGCTGCTCAGCTCGGTCCCCGAGATGCATCTGGGCTGGCTGGAAGAGGTCGTCGCCCACCGCAAGATGGAAAGTGCCGGGAACTGATCCCTGCCCTTTCCGTGACTTTTCGGTGAAAATCTGAAATCCCGACACCTTGTTCAATGACAGGTGTCGGGATTTTGCCATTGGGGGCGCGAACGGGCAGAACCCTGACCGCGAATCCCCTAGGGTCGCCTGAAATATTCAATCAAAAGGCCAATGACATGGACCGCAAACTACTCCTCATCATTCTGGACGGTGTTCCGTGGCGCAATTTCCGGAGACTGTTCGGCAACCTTGAAGGCTGGGTCGAAAATGGCGAGGCACGGGTCTGGAAACTGCGCGCGGTTCTGCCATCCACATCGGCCAGTTGCTATGCGTCGATCCATACCGGAGTGACACCGCAGGAGCACGGCTGCACGGGCAACGGAAATGTGTTCCGGCTAAGCCACAAGGACGTCTTCAGCCAGGTCCGTGAGGCTGGTGGCGTGACCGGCGCCGTGACCCACAGCTATTGGTCGCAATTCTTCAACCGGCACCCGTTCGATTACGTCCGCGACATCGAATATGATGAGCCTGAGAGCAAGACGATCAACCACGGCCGGTTCCACACCATGACCGGCTACGGCAAAGCCAATCAGATGACGCCGTCCGACGTAGACCTATATGCCACTCTGACCAGCCTCTGCCTGCGTCACGGGCTGGATTACGGGCTGCTTCACGCCTGTACACTGGACAGCATGGGACACCGCTTCTACCACGATTGCGAAGAGATGGATCACGCCTGTTTCGTCGCGGACGAAATGCTGGCCCCGTTCATCCCACGTTGGCGGCAACTGGGCTACGAGGTCATCGTGACTGCCGATCACGGTCAGGACGAACGCGGCCACCACGGCGGGCGCAGCCCGCTGCAACAGGAAACAGCGTTGTATTACTTTGGGGACGCAAAGGGGCCTGAAGCCGATCAGGTGATCGACCAGCTACAGCTTGCCCCGACAATCCTTTCCCGTCTGGGCGCCCCCATTGCCGACACGATGAAGGCTAAGGCGTTTCTGAAATAAGGCAGGGGATCAGTCGTAAGACCAGATGCCCTGCCCCAGCGCCTCGATGGCGACGGAA
The DNA here is from genome assembly GCF_056537185.1 of Ruegeria sp. CG4. Taxonomy (NCBI): domain Bacteria; kingdom Pseudomonadati; phylum Pseudomonadota; class Alphaproteobacteria; order Rhodobacterales; family Roseobacteraceae; genus Ruegeria; species Ruegeria sp. CG4. The sequence goes on from NZ_JBQFRB010000001.1 coordinate 1,120,118, forward strand.
ATTCGCTCAAAGCTGGCTGCTGCGCGTGTGACAGATGTTCGGGCGCGCAGATAGCCGTGAACCAGACCAGGTTCGTTGATCCAACAGGCCTGCCCGCCAGCGGCTATGATCCTTTCACAATATTCTGACCCGTCATCCCGCAGAGGATCGCAATCAGCGGTTACGACAACGGTTGGTGGGAGACCGGCAAAGTCAGAATCGTGCAAAGGCGCAAAAGTCGGATCATGATCCGGCACGGAACCGCCGCAGCGGACTTTTTCATAGAACGTCACTTCTTCCTTCGTCAAAAGCGGGGCATGCGCATGTTCGACATACGACCCCTTTGAGTTGTCCCCACCAAGAGCCGGATAAATCAGGACCTGCCCCAGAACGTCGTCCAGTCGCCCGCGCGCATAGTGTGCAACCGCTGCCGCCAGATTACCCCCGGCGCTGTCGCCAGCCAGTACCATGGGATCGCCGAACTCCTGCGCGGCCCAGGTGACCGCAGTCCAGCTGTCCTGAAACTGCGCCGGGTGCACATGTTCGGGGCAAAGCCGATAGTCGACGGCGACAACGTGGTATCCGGTTTGCGCGCAGATTTCGGCACAGACGTCATCGTGGCTTTCAAGGCCACCAACGACAAATCCGCCGCCGTGAAAATAAACCACGGTGCGGGTGGGATCTCCGGCTGTATAGACCCTGACTGGTACACCGTTGGCGGACCTGTCCTGCGTATTTACGCCCGGCGGCCGGGGTTGGCGAAAGTCCTGACACATCGCGTCATAGACGCGGCGCTGATCGTCAATCGACAACTCGACGGCATCTTCGGGATAGCTTTCAGCCGTTCGTCTTATGAACGCCCAGGTTTCTTCATCGATCAGACGTTCATAATCCATTGTCCCTCCGCGGTCAGGCAGCCCATTCCCATGGCCGGGTGAACGATCCCAGCACTTTGGAAACATCGTCCTCGGATGAGCCGTTCGCGTCAAGCTGTGCGACGAGCCCGCGCTTTTTGTCGTCGATCACGGAAACCACGCGCGCGTCGACGCCCGCCTTCTCGAGCGCACCGTTGTAGATGCGGGTAATCGCCTGTTTTCGCAGTTCGGGCTTAAAGACCTTGCCCACCGCCGTTTTTGGCAATTCGTCCAGAATTGTCATATGCTTGGGCTGCGCTGCACGCTCGTGAACGTGAACCTTGCAGTATTCCAACAGTTCTTCTTCGGTCACGCTGGCCCCGTCGACCAGTTCCACGAAAGCGCACGGCACCTCGCCCGAATGCGCGTCCGGCTGTCCGATTGCGCCGGCAAAGGCGACCGCCTCGTGCCCCAGCAGTGCTTCTTCGATCTCGGCCGGATCGATGTTGTGGCCGCCGCGAATAATCAGGTCCTTGGCACGACCGGTGATCCACAGATACCCGTCCTCGTCAAACCGCCCCAGGTCACCCGTCCGAAGATACTTGTCGAAATGATAGAGGTTAACGTTCTTGTCCACTTCGGTATAGGTATTGCCCGCGTAGACACCGGGGTTCGAAACACAGATTTCCCCAATCTCGTCTACGTTGCATTCCGTCGGGCCATCCGCCCCGTCGCGCAGAATTTTGACGTCGGTGTATGGGAACGGAATACCGATCGAGCCGATCTTCTTCTCGCCATCCACCGGATTGCACGAAACAAGGCAGGTTGCTTCGGTCAGGCCATAACCTTCGACAATTGTAACGCCGGTCGCTTCCTCGAACCGGCGGAACAGCTCCACCGGCAACGGGGCCGAACCCGAAAAGGCGGTTTTAACGCTTGAGATATCAGCATCCACGGGGCGCTGCATCTTGGCGGAAATCGCGGTGGGTACGGTGATGATAAAGGTAACTTTCCAGCGTTCGATCAGTTTCCAGAAATTGTCGAACACCCCGTCGCCCCGATACCCTGCAGGCGTCGGGAAAATCACATGTGCGCCAGAGGACACCGCCGCCATCATGATCACATGCACAGCAAAGACATGGAACATGGGCAACGGGCACATGATGACGTCGTTTTCATCGAACAACAGCGTGTTGCCCAGCCAGCCATTGTAAATCAGACCGGAATATTTGTGCTGCGCGACCTTTGGCATACCGGTTGTCCCTCCGGTATGGAAGAAACAGGCGACGCGGTCTTCCTTGCTGTCTTCAAACGTCAGCGTTGTCGGCTGTTTGGTCAGCTCTTGTCCGAAATCCTTGTAGTCCGCATGGGCAAGGTGCTCCTTGTCGCCCATTTTGGGACGCAGGAACGGCACCAGCCACGATTTCGGAGGCGTGAGATAGCGGTTCAGATCAATTTCGAGAATGGTGTTGACGCTTGGCGCGTGCCGTACGGCTTCTTCCACTTTCTGCGCGACATCCGCCTTGGGGAATGACTTCAACGTGACGACAACCTTGGCACCTGTCTCACGCAGGATGGCCGCGATCTGCTCCGGCTCCAGCAACGGGTTGATCGGATTCACGATACCCGCGACCGCCCCACCCATCAGAGTGACCAGCGTTTCGTTACAGTTGGGCAGCACATAGGCCACCACGTCCTTTTCCCCGATGCCAAGCGAACGGAACAGATTGGCCGCCTGATTAACCTTGCCCAGCAGTTCTGACCAGGTCAGGGTCTCCGCCTTGTCCTTCGGGCCAGACAACAACTGAAAGCTGATTGCCTTGTGGTTGGGAAAACGCCCGGCCGTACGCGACAGCAACTGATGGAAGGTAACCGGAACGTCGCGGTCCTCCCACGGCATCTCCTGCTCCATTCTCGCCTTGTCTTCCAATCCCACAAAGGCCATGTGGCTCCTCCCTTATCTCTCCCACGTCACGCGCGGGTTTGCTTTGCATGCAAGGATGCGGCCAAAACCGAGCGTTATCAAGCAACGGCTTATCGGGAGATGCAGAAGATTTGTAGAATTACGCCACGGCGAAATCGGAATTGCCCATACGTCAGGCTATTCCGCAGCGACGCCATCTGTGAATTGCAGGCGCGCCAGACGTGCATAGAGGCCATCCTGCGCCACCAGATCCTCATGTGTGCCCTGCGCCACGATCCGGCCGCTTTCGAGCACAACGATGCGATCGGCCTTTTTAACTGTGGCCAGACGGTGCGCAACGATCAGCGTGGTCCGCCCTGCGCGCATCTGATCCACCGCGCCCTGCACCGCCCGTTCGCTTTCGGCATCCAGTGCCGAGGTCGCCTCGTCCAGCAGCAGAACCGGCGCGTCCCGCAGGATTGCGCGAGCGATCGCGATACGCTGTTTCTGTCCGCCAGACAGCATGACGCCTCGCTCGCCGACAAAACTGTCATAGCCTTCCGGCAGCGCCGAGATGAAGTCATGCGCGGCGGCGGCACGTGCGGCGGCCTCAACCTCGGCATCGGTTGCTTCAAGACGGCCAAAACGGATGTTTTCCCGCGCAGAGGCCGCAAAGATCACCGGATCCTGAGGCACCAACGCCATGTGCTGGCGGAAATCGGCACGGCTCAGATCGCGCAGGTTCACTCCGTCGAGGCTGACATAACCTCCGTCAGGGTCATAGAACCGCTGGATCATCTGGATCACGGTTGTCTTGCCTGCCCCGGACGGACCAACAAAAGCAACCGTTTCGCCCGGTTTGACCTGCAACGTCAGGTGGTCCAGCGCCACGATGTCCGGACGCGCCGGATAGCGGAAAGTCACGTCTTCGAACCGGATTTCGCCCCGTACAGGCTGTGGCAGTGTTTGGCCCTGCGCCGGATCGATCACGGTGTCTTCGGCGTTCAGCAGTTCAACCAGCCGTTCGGTTGCCCCTGCGGCGCGCTGAAGCTCGCTCCAGATTTCCGACAGCGCAGCGACCGAGCCTGCCATGATGATCGAATAGATCACGAACTGAATCAGAACACCTTCGGTCATGACCCCGTTCCGCACATCATTCGCGCCCATCCACAACACGCCGACGATGCCTGAAAACACAAGGAAGATAACGATGACGGTCAACACCGCACGGGTCTGGATACGGCGCAGCGAAACCACGTACGAAGTCTCGGTCATATCACCGAACTGCTTGCGGCTGGCGTCTTCGTGGGTAAAGGCCTGCACGGTCTGAACGGCACCCAGCGCCTCACCCGCATTGCCTGACGAAGCGGCGATCCAGTCCTGATTCTCGCGGCTGATCACGCGCAGGCGGCGGCCCAGAACGAGGATCGGAACGACCACGATCGGGATCAGCAGCAAAACCATGCCGGTCAGCTTGGCCGAGGTCAGCAGCATCAGCACCAGACCACCGAAAAACAACAGCATGTTGCGCAGCGCAATCGAGACCGACGACCCCAACACAGATTGAATCAAGGTTGTGTCTGTGGTGATGCGGCTCAGAACTTCGCCGGTCATGATACGTTCATAAAATTCCGGGCTCATGCCGATCACACGTTCAAACACCGCCTTGCGGATATCGGCAACCACACGCTCACCCAGCCGCGTCACCAGAGCGTAACGAACCCCGGTTCCGACCGCCAACACCGCCGCGATGCCCAGTGCGGCCAGAAAATACCAATCGAGCAGCTCACCGTCTTCGATGCGGAAATTGTCCACCACCCGACGCACCGCCAGCGGCAGTGTCAGCGTCATGCTCGCCGTCAACACCAACGCCAGAGTGGCCCCGATCATCAGCAACCGATACGGTTTCATGAACGGCCAGAGAGACGTCAGTACCCCAACCTTTCTCGATCCCTTACGCTCTTCGCTGGCACCGGGGGCCGGTGTTGTTGCTGGACTGGCGGTCGTGCTTCTTGCCATGTCTGGCCCTTGTGTCTTGATCGGGTTTGAGTGACCGCTTTCTTGGCGGCAGTGACCGGCAGGGTCAAGCCGCATGGCAAAATCAGCGGTCCACATGGGCCATTTGACGCAGAGTTTTCGGGGCTGATCTGGAGCGGGCGGCGGGAATCGAACCCGCTTCATCAGCTTGGAAGGCTGAGGTAATAGCCAGTATACGACGCCCGCTCAGCAGGTGGCGGTTTAAGCGATGCATCAGACCGCGTCAAGCGCAGTTCGCCGGGTGGAAATCAAAAAACCTGCCTCAGGCAGGGGGCAGGCTTTTGGACAACCACGCGCAGGATTTCAGGTCAGAAGATATCCGGATCATTGTGTCCGCCTGCAAGGGCGCAGGCGGCAACCCGATCATCCGTGCAGGTGTTGTTGTCGCGGCCACAAGAGCGTCCCGCAAGGGCACACCGACCTGTTCAACCAGGGTTCTGACAGCGGTCGTCAAATCCAGATCGGCGCCAGCCAAAGTTCCATCGCCAAGGGTCAGCCGCCCATCTGTGCGCGTTATGCGACGCCCCTCCAGTTTGAATTCGGCTTGATCCGTTCCGGCCACAGCCATTGCATCACTGACAAGAAAGATCCGGCCGGGTCCGGTTTTGGCGGCCCAGGCGGCCCGCATCACTTCGGGATGCACATGAATGCCGTCGGCGATCAGGCCTGCAGACAAACCACCATTGGCCAAGGCGGTGCCGACAAGGCCAGGTTCACGATTGCCCATCTGGCTCATCGCGTTGAACAGATGAGTGACGCAAGATGCCCCAGCTTTGGCATAGCGCTGGCAGGTTTCGAAATCCGCATCGCTATGGCCCAGCGACACCAATGCGCCGACCTGCTTAAGTTCCATGACCTGTTCCAGTGTCACTGCCTCGGGGGCGAGCGTCACTTTCAGGCATGGCAGCAACTCGGCCGCCCTGATCAGCGCATCAAGGTCCGCATCCCCCATGGACCGGATCAAAGAAGCGTCATGCGCCCCTTTTCGGGCAACCGACAAATGCGGTCCTTCCAGATGCAGACCGGCAATGCCGGGAACACCTTTCCGAAACGCCTGAACAGCGGCCTCGATAGCTGCCGCCGTCTTCTCTGCCGTGTCGGTGATCAGCGTCGGCAACAGGTGCGACACACCAAGCCGCTTGTGTGCCGCAGCTATCCGGCCAAGGGTTTCGACGGAGGGGTCGTCATTGAACATCACCCCGTCCCCGCCGTTGACCTGAAGGTCGACATATCCGGGGCTCAGGATATCTCCGCCCAGATCAACGATGACCCCTTCACCGGATGCATCCGATTCGCGTCCAAGAATAGTCAGGTTCCCATCGACGAGCCGCACCGGCCGATCGCTCAGCAACTGCGTACCGTCAAATATCTTTCCGTTTCTGAATGTTATCGCGCTGGCGCTCATACCGTCTCGGTCACTTTCTTCAGATGTCGTGGGGTATCGGGATCAATTCCGCGATTGTCAGCTACGGCTTCGACCATGCCATAAAAGGCCGTGATCGCCGTTATCGGATCTGTCAGCCAGTGATCAGTGCGCACAACCGGCAAAGGTTCGGCCCGTTTGACCTTGTCCGTCGCTGCAAACACGGTCGCTCCTTTTTCTGCCAGCGCATCGGCCGCTTCAGCCGCATTTTGCTCGGCGGCGTCGCGGGCGGCAAACACAATCGTTGGAAACCCCTCGTCGACAATGGAGACAGGCCCATGCAGCACTTCGGCGGCCGAGTAGCTTTCGGCGTGGATCTGGCAAGTTTCCTTGATCTTGAGGGCGGCTTCGTTGGAGATCGCCAGCGAGGGTCCGCGGCCAAGAGTAAACAGTGATCGCCCGTCGATGGCCGCGGCTGCGGCAGACCAGTCACATCGAGCGGCGTCGGCCAGGTGACCTGGCAGCGCGTGAATGGCGTGCAACAGCGCCGCATCACCCTTGATCTCGGCCAACAGCCACAGCCCGGCAACAAGCGATGTTACAAATGTCTTGGTGGCCGCCACGCTCAGCTCGGGGCCCGCGTGGATCGGCAATACCGCGTCCGCCACCTCGGCCAGGCGCGATTCTGTGTTGTTGGTGATCGCCATCGTAAGCGCGCCTGACGCCTTGAGCGATCGGGTCATTCCGACGATATCCGGGCTTTGACCCGACTGGGAGACCGACAGGCACAGTGTTCCGTCTGCCTTCAGATCAACGCCATAAATTGAGCTGACGGAAGGTCCGACCGAGGCCACCGGCAAACCCAGCAGCAACTCGCTGGCGTATTTCAGATAGGTGCAGACATGATCGGACGAACCGCGCGCCACTGACACCAGAAAACGCGGATCGGCATCGCGCGCCAGTTGGGCCGCCGTCTGGATCTGGGACGCGCCCTGAGACAGCAGCCGTTCGACCGCGTCGGGGATTTCCAGAATCTCCCGGCGCATTTTTGTGGTTTCTGCGGACATAAGAGTACCGGCCTTTCCGTGTTACAACCGCAATTCGGCTACGAAGTCGTAGGCGTCACCGCGATAGAGGGATCGGGTCAGTTCCGCGACCCGTCCATTTTTCAGAAATGATATGCGTTCTATGTTCAGCCCTGCCGCGCCTTCGGGAACAGCCAGCAAATCCGCCTCGCGCGCCGCCAGGTTGAGGGCTGAAATCTTCTGCACCGCACGAACCGGGCGATGCCCCAGATCGTCCAGCACTTCATACAGGGATGTGGTCACTTCGATCGGGTTGGGCAGGATGTCCAGCGGCAAGGCTGCCCGTTCCAACGCCAGCGGCCGGCCATCGGCCTCGCGCAGGCGATAGATACGGGAAATCTGCTCGCCCTCGGACAGGTTCAGGGCGTTCACTTCCTCGGCAGACGGCTCGAACACTCCGCGCTCAAGCCATTTCGAGGTGGTTTGCATGCCCCGGCTGGCCATATCCTCGGTGAAGGATGTCAGGTGCGTCAGCGACTGCTCGACACGGGGCAATCGCTGACGGATGAACGACCCCGAGCCCTGCCTTTGCTCGATGACGCCCTCTTGCACCAGCTCCTGAATAGCCTTTCGGATGGTCACGCGCGAAAGATCTGTTATTTCAACCAGTTCCCGCTCGGAAGGCAGCGAAGAGCCCGGCGGCAGCACGCCCGTATCGACACCTTCCTGCAATCTGCGTCGCAGTTGCACGTAGCGGGGTCCGTTGTCGCGGCCCAGCCACGCATCGGGGCGCAGGAAATCAGTGATACTCATGCTGAACCTCCCTCGCCAGTTCCAGTGCCCCTGCCAAAGGCTCTCCCAATGGCGGGCGAATGCAGGATTGCATGTCCGGCGGCAGATAATCGGCATAGTGCTTTGCAATACCGCCGGTCAGGCAAATCGTGACGCCGCTTTGCCAGCCCAATTGACCAGCGGTTTCCACGACATAATCCGCCCCTGCCCGCATGATCCGCACGGCGGCGACGTCGCCGTTTCCGGCAGCTTTCGTGACCTGGGGCGCGAGTTCGCCGAACTGAAATGGTGTGGCCCTGCCGGCAAACTGCACGATACCGGGCGCGCCCCCAAGATCGGACAACAGGCTTCGCGTCAGGTCGGACCGGGGATGAACGCCATCAAGTGCGCTCAGCGTTCGGGACAATGCTTGCCGGCCAACCCATTGCGCCGATGCCTCGTCACCAAGAACGGGGCCCCAGCCACCCGCGAACCGCATGACGCGGTTCCGCTGCGACGCCAGGAACGAACCGGTTCCGCAATGGACCACGACGCCATCCTGCGCGCCCAGCGCGCCCCGAACCGCAGCAGGCCTGTCGTCTTCGACACGCGCGCAGGCAAACCCCACCGCATCTTTAAGTCTTTGTGCCAAAGCGGCATCTGTCACACCGGCGAGGCCAACAAACGCAGGCAGGCCGATCAACGAACGGGGATCAACGCCAAGCTTTCCCGCCAACGCGTCAAGCCCGGCCCGAATCTGACCCACGGCACCATTAAAATCCGTTGAAACATTCGCAGAGCCAGCTTCAACCTGGCAGACACTGCCCGCAATGGCGCAGGCAACGCGGCATCGCGTTCCACCACCATCCACGGCCAAAACAGCATCTGCAAGGGACTCAGTCATGACAATACCATTATAATACCTTTAAGCTTTTTGAAAGACTGAATTAGGCCGAAATCAACAAAAAACTGCCAATTATCGCGCCAATAGCCGGGAAATCATGAAGAAAATAAAGTGTTGGACAATTGGTATTAAATAGGTATTGTAAACCGATCAACAGGGGGAATCCTTTGACGCTGCCATCAACAGAACAAGTGCACAGCGCTGCCGCCAACCTGGATTCGGGCGACCTTTCCGCCTCGGCATTGCTGCTGGCCGAGGGCCAGATAGCGGCGGCGCAATCCGTACGTGACGCGGCCGACGCGATCGCAAAGGGTGCGCACGCAATGGCACGGACGATTCAGGCAGGTGGAGTTCTGCATTACACCGCCGCCGGATCTTCCGGCCTGATGGCCGCAGCAGACGCGCAGGAACTGGGCGGAACCTTTTCGATACCGTCCAACCAACTGCGCATTCATATGGCCGGTGGCCTTCCAACCGGGGTGGAAATGCCCGGTGACGCCGAGGATCTGCAGGACGGGCTTGACCAGGCTTTCAGCGCGTTAGGCAAGCGTGACACGGTCATCGCGGTCTCAGCCAGCGGCTCAACCGCCTATACGGTGGCAGCCATCGAGATTGCCCGCGCGCGCGGCGCCTGCGTGATCGGTATTGCCAACAATGCCGGCAGCCCACTTTTGCAGAAGGCCGACATTCCGATCCTGCTGGCAACACCGCCCGAACTGGTTTCGGGTTCGACCCGCATGGGGGCCGGAACCGCGCAGAAGATCGCCCTGAACATGCTGTCCACGCTGATGGCGCTGGAACTGGGTCATGTTCACGACGGCATGATGGTCAACTTGCACGCCGACAATGACAAGCTGCGCGCCCGGGCCACCGGCATCGTTTGCCGCATCGCCCGCGTCCACAGCGAAACGGCCAACCGGGCGCTGGCGATTGCAAAAGGCGAGGTAAAACCCGCCATTCTGATCGCGGCGCTTGACCTGACCTTACTCGAAGCAACCGCGCGACTGCGCAATGCAAATGGAAACCTGAGCGCCGCACTGGCGCAGGACACATGACTGCTAACCAACTGGGAGAGAAAAATGACATATAGAAGTCTGAAACTGGCCTTGCTCGGCTCGACACTGGCCGCGACCGGCGCCATGGCCGAGGATGTGACGCTGACCATCGAAAGCTGGCGCAATGACGACCTGACTTTGTGGCAAGAGCAGATCATTCCGGCGTTCGAGGCCGCAAACCCGGGCATCAAACTGCAATTCACCCCGTCGGCCCCGGCAGAATACAACGCGGTTCTGAACTCGAAGCTCGATGCAGGTTCGGCCGGAGATCTGATCACCTGCCGTCCTTTCGACGCTTCTCTGGCCCTGTACGAAGCTGGTCACCTGACCGATCTGTCCTCGGTCGAAGCGATGAGCAACTTCTCGGACGTGGCCAAGTCCGCGTGGCAGACGGATGACGGCTCGGCCAGCTTCTGCGTTCCAATGGCGTCGGTGATCCATGGTTTCATCTACAACAAGGATGCGTTTGCCGAACTGGGTATTGAAGTCCCAACCACAGAAGATGAATTCTTTGCCGCGCTCGACAAGATCAAAGAAGACGGCAGCTACATCCCGATGGCGATGGGCACCAACGACCAGTGGGAAGCCGCCACGATGGGCTATAACAACATCGGTCCGAACTATTGGAAAGGCGAAGAAGGTCGACAGGCCCTGATCGCGGGCGAGCAGAAACTGACCGATGAGCCGTGGACAGCCCCCTACGCCACTCTGGCACGTTGGAGCCAATATCTGGGCGACGGGTACGAGGCGCAGACCTACCCTGACAGCCAGAATATCTTCACGCTGGGCCGCGCTGCGATCTACCCTGCCGGTTCATGGGAGATTGCCGGTTTCAACTCGCAGGCGGATTTCGAAATGGGCGCGTTCAAGCCCCCGGTCCAAAATGCGGGCGATACCTGCTACATCTCGGACCACACCGATATCGGCATTGGCATGAATGCTGCCACCGATCATCCCGAAGCGGCAGAAACCTTCCTCGCCTGGGTCGCAAGCCCCGAGTTCGCCAAGATTTTCGGCAACGCCGTGCCCGGCTTCTTCCCGCTGTCCAATACTCCGGTTGAACTGCAGGACCCGCTGGCCAAGGAATTCGTCGGCTGGCGCGACGAGTGTGAATCGACCATCCGCTCGACCTATCAAATCCTGTCGCGCGGCACGCCGAACCTTGAAAACGAAACCTGGGGCGCATCGGTCGCCGCCATCAAAGGCACCAGCACCCCCGAGGAACTGGGCGCAGAACTTCAGGAGGGTCTGTCCTCCTGGTACGCGCCGCACCAGTAAGTCTGGCCTCAACCTTACCCGGGCGGCGATGATCGCCCGGGTATACCCGACACTCCATTGAAAGCAGTCCGATGAACCGCCCCCGCTTCCGCTGGCATATCGTTGTTTTTCTTGCACCCGCCGTGCTGGTTTACACCGCAGTGATGATCTTTCCGCTGTTCAACACGCTGCGTCTGGCGCTTTACACCGAAATCGATCAGAGCCGCGTCTTCGTTGGATTGCAGAATTTCCAAACGCTGTTTTTCGACCCCATATGGTCTGAACAGTTCTGGAACGCATTGGGCAACAATTTCTGGTTCTTCCTGATCCACATGCTGGTGCAGAACCCCATCGGGATCGCGCTGGCTGCCCTGCTCAGCCACCCGCGCCTGCGGTTTGCTGCGCTTTACCGGTCAGCGATTTTCATCCCTACGATCCTGAGCTTCGTGATCGTCGGGTTCGCGTGGAAGCTTATCCTGTCACCGATCTGGGGCATCGCGCCGTCCATGTTGGACGCCATCGGCCTCAAGTCTCTTTACGCACCGTGGCTGGGGAAAGAGGAATACGCGTTGACCACGCTGGCGCTGATCTCGGTCTGGCAATTCGTGGGCATCCCGATGATGCTGATCTATGCCGCCCTACTGACCATTCCGGAAGAAATTCTTGAGGCTGGAGAGATCGATGGCATCACCGGTGCCGCCGCATTCTGGAAAATCAAACTGCCGCTGATCCTGCCGTCGATCGGGATTATCTCGATCCTGACCTTCGTAGGCAATTTCAACGCGTTTGACCTGATCTATGCGGCCCAAGGTGCGCTGGCGGGTCCGGACTTCTCAACCGACATTCTGGGCACATTCATGTACCGCACCTTCTTCGGCTTCCAATTGCAATTGGGCGATCCGCATATGGGGTCCGCAATAGCCGGTGCGATGTTCGCCATCATCCTCGTCGGTGTCTGCATCTACCTGTTCGGCATCCAGACCCGGATGCGCCGGTATCAACTGTGAGGGTCAAGCGATGAACAAAGCACGTCATAACCCCCTCAATATGTACGCCATGCACGGCGCGCTGATCCTCTACACGTTGATTGCCCTGTTCCCGGTCTTCGTGATCCTGATCAACAGCTTCAAATCCCGCCGCGCCATCTTTCGCGAACCGTTGGCTTTGCCGAATTCGGAAAGCTTTTCGATGATCGGCTATGAGACGGTGATGAAGCAGGGGGATTTCTTCCTTTATTTCCAGAATTCGATGATCGTCACCGTGGCATCGTTGTTCTTCATCCTGCTGTTCGGTGCCATGGCGGCCTATGCGCTGTCCGAATACCAATTCAAAGGTAACCTGGTGATGGGCCTTTATCTGGCGCTTGGGATCATGATCCCGATCCGCATCGGCACCGTCGCAATCCTTGAAATGATGGTGGCAACAGGGCTGGTGAACAGCCTCTGGGCGCTGATACTGGTCTATACAGCGCAAGGTTTGCCGTTGGCGGTGTTTATCCTGTCCGAGTTCATGCGACAGGTCAGCGATGACCTGAAGAATGCCGGCCGCATCGACGGGCTGTCGGAATACACGATCTTCTTCCGGCTGGTGCTGCCCCTGGTCCGCCCTGCCATGGCAACCGTGGCCGTGTTCAACATGATCCCGATCTGGAACGACCTCTGGTTCCCGCTGATCCTTGCCCCGGCTGAAGAAACCAAAACGCTGACGCTGGGCAGCCAGGTCTTCATCGGTCAGTTTGTGACCGATTGGAACGCGGTTCTGTCAGCGCTGTCCATGGCGATCCTGCCGGTGCTGATCCTGTACGTCATCTTCTCGCGCCAGTTGATCCGTGGCATCACTTCAGGAGCTGTCAAATGACCCGTGTTCTGATTGCAGGCCTTGGCAATATGGGGCTGAGCCACGCGCTGGCTCACCACCACCATCCCGACGCCCAGATTGTCGGATTGGTGAACCGGTCCGGCCGTGTGGATCACCCTGAGCTTGCTGGTTATCCGGCTTATTCGGACTTCGCAGCGGCGCTGGACGAAGCGAAACCGGATCTGGTGGTGGTCGCCACCTACTCGGACAGTCACGCCGACTACGCCTGCGCGGCGATGGAAGCCGGTGCGCATGTGTTCGTTGAAAAGCCTCTTGCCACCAACGTCGCTGACGCACGGCGCGTGGTTGAAACCGCCACTCGACTGAACCGCAAACTGGTCGTCGGGTATATCCTGCGCCACCACCCTTCATGGATGCGGCTGATTGCCGAGGCGCGTGATCTGGGCGGGCCTTATGTGTTCCGCCTGAACCTGAACCAGCAATCTTCGGGCGCAGAATGGGAGACGCACAAAGCGTTGATGCAGACCACCTCGCCCATCGTCGATTGCGGCGTGCACTATGTCGACGTGATGTGCCAGATCACCGACGCGCGCCCTGTCCGCGTGCATGGCATGGGCTTGCGCCTGTCCGATGAGATCGCGCCTGACATGTACAATTACGGTCAGTTTCAGGTGATCTTCGACGATGGATCGGTCGGCTGGTACGAAGCGGGCTGGGGCCCGATGATGTCCGAAACCGCGTTCTTTGTGAAAGATATCGTTTCCCCCAAAGGGTCCGTTTCGATCACGGACGGCAACAAGGGCGCTTCCGCCGATATCGATGGCCATACGAAAGTCGGCGGGCTGCTGGTCCACACGCCGGAGGGAGACCGCACAATCGAAATGCCCGATGAACCCGGCCATCAGGAGCTCTGTGACGCCGAACAGGCCTATATGCTGCGCGCCATTGCCGAAGACATCGACCTGACCCGCCATATGACCGACGCCGTACAGTCGCTCGCCATCTGTCTGGCCGCGGATGAAAGCATCCGGACCGGCCAACCCGTTTCCCTTGAGGAGCCCGCACAATGACCGCTCTGACCCTGACCAATGTAAACAAGTCCTTTGGCAATGTGCATGTCCTGAAAGACATCACGCTTGAAGTTGAAGAAGGTGAATTTGTCGTCTTCGTCGGCCCATCAGGTTGTGGCAAATCAACCTTGCTGCGTGTGATTGCAGGGCTCGAGGATGCATCCTCGGGCGAAATCAGCATCGGTGGCCATGAGGTCAACCTTGTTCCGCCCTCCAAACGCGGGATCGCGATGGTGTTCCAGAGCTATGCGCTCTACCCTCACCTCAGCGTGCGCGGAAACATGACGCTGGCGCTGAAACAGGAAAAACAGCCCAAAGCGGTGATCGAAGAACGCGTTGCCAATGCCAGCCGGATGCTGAACCTGGAGCCGTATCTGGATCGTTTTCCGTCTGAACTGTCAGGTGGCCAACGGCAGCGTGTCGCCATCGGCCGGGCGATCGTCCGCGAACCCAAGCTGTTTCTGTTTGACGAACCGCTTTCGAACCTGGACGCCGCGCTTCGCATGAACACAAGGATCGAGATCGCCAACCTGCATCGCGCTCTGGATGCATCGATGATCTACGTGACCCACGATCAGACCGAGGCCATGACGCTGGCCGACAAGATCGTCGTTCTGCGCGACGGTCGGGTCGAACAGATCGGTAGCCCGATGGAATTGTACAATAACCCGGCCAACCAGTTCGTTGCTGGCTTTCTGGGCTCACCCTCGATGAATTTCCTGCCGGAAGATCTGGTCCATGGCGAAGGGCAGAACACCATCGGCATCCGTCCCGAAGACCTGTTCCTGTCCGATGGCGGCCCCTTGGCCGCGCGCGTGAGCCACGTTGAAAAGTTGGGCGGCGATACGAATGTCATTGCAAAAGTGCATGAGCATTCGGTGACAGCCCGGTTGTTCGGCCAACATGCCATATCGGAAGGGGAAGAACTGCACCTGTCGTTCTCTCCGGATAAAGCCTATCGGTTTGACAGCGACGGAATGCGCCTGCGGTGACGCGCGGTGCCAACAACGTGTTCGGATAACCGTCGAGTATAGCAATCGGTGCTATTCGCAACGGCCTTGTCCCATACGCATCGAAGAAGGCTACCGGGGCATTCAGTTTTTCAAGCCGCCCCAAACATTTTCACAGGATGACCAATTGTCAGATATCCTCGCCCGGGGGTTCCAGCGGTCCGCCCGGCCCGGCCAGATGACGCTCGGCCAGCCACGGATTTAAAACCAGCGCTTCATCCAGCGCTTCACGCGCCTGATCTATTCTGTGTAACCCAAGCAGTGTCAGCGCCCGGCCGCTGATCGCCGCGACATGGTTGGGCGAAAGCTCGATTGCCCGGTCAAGGTCAACCAGGGCCGCCTTGAAATTGGAACGCAGATAATTTGCGAAAGCCCGTTGATTGTAGCCTTCGGCGTAGGATGGGCAATAATCAATCAACCGATCAAATTCCTGTATCGCGCCCGACAGATCGCGACGTTGGATGCGCGCCATGCCGCGGTCCAGCATGGCTTGTGCATCTTCATCGGGCGCATCCCGCCACAACTCCCACATCAGGCCCGAAATTTCACGCGCGGCCTGTTCGCTGGGCGCCTGTTGAACCTGCGAGATCAGCAGGTCGACGTCTTCGACATGGTCGGGCGCTGGCGGACATTCTTCAGCGTTGGCAACCGTAGCGGCCAGTACGGCAATCAGAGGCAGGGCATGAAGTTTCATCTGCCAATGATGGTGCATCCCGCGGTTTCGTCAACCGATCCTTTCGATGGCCCCGGACAATCCGGTTTCCTTCACGGCCTCCATCGCGACAAAAGTCGATGTATTCGCCACATGTGGCAGGGACGAGATCTTTTCCGCAAGGACCGCCCGGTATTCAGACATGGACCCTGTGCGGACTTTGAGAAGGTAGTCGAAGTTCGAGGCGATCATATGCGCCTGCTCGATCTCGGCCACCCGACGCACCGCCGCGTTGAACTCGGCCAATGCCTTTTCTCGCGTGTCGGACATGCGTACCTCGACGAACGCGACATGATCCAGTCCAAGGCGGATAGGATCAAGCAAGGCGCGATAGCCCGTGATGATGCCTTCAGCCTCAAGCCGTTTTAGGCGCGCCTGTGTCGGCGATTTCGACAATCCAATCCGCCGCGCCAAGTCCGCGACGGATACCCGTCCGTCCTCTGCCAGAATCGTCAGAATTGACTGATCGAACCGATCAATATCCAAAAAGTCTTTTTGCATCGCACCTACCCGAAAATACGGTCCATTTACCCAAGTATTTCCCATAATCAGGCGATTGTCCCGAAATTTCGACGGTATACTCATCAAAAGCCCGGAGGAAAGATGTCACACAACCTGCGCTCTGTCATCGACAGCCAAACTTATGCCGACCAGGACACTGTACTGGAACGCCTGACCGAACAGGCAAATCTGACGGTTGCCGACCGAAACGCCATATGCGCGGCGGCGGCGCAACTGGTACGTGATATTCGATCCAGCACATCGCCGGGCATGATGGAGGTGTTTCTGGCCGAATACGGCCTGTCCACGGATGAGGGCATCGCGCTTATGTGTCTGGCCGAAGCCCTGTTGCGCGTTCCGGATGCCGACACGATCGATGCGCTGATCGAAGACAAGATCGCACCGTCGGACTGGGGCAAGCATCTGGGCCACTCCTCGTCCTCGCTGGTCAATGCGTCGACCTGGGCGCTGATGCTGACGGGCAAAGTGCTGGATGAAGACAAGGCCTCGCCCGTGGGTGTGCTGCGCAGTGCAATCAAGCGGCTGGGTGAACCGGTGATCCGAACAGCAGTCGGACGGGCGATGAAAGAAATGGGGCGCCAGTTCGTTCTGGGCGAAACCATTCAGTCGGCCATGTCGCGCGCCAAAGGGATGGAGACGAAGGGCTACACATATTCCTATGACATGCTTGGCGAAGCCGCCCGGACCGAGGCGGATGCGGCGCGTTATCATCTGTCCTATTCCCGCGCCATCACCGCGATTTCCGATGCCTGCACCCATGACGACATCCGTGCCAACCCCGGCATTTCAGTGAAACTGTCCGCTCTGCATCCGCGCTATGAGCTGGCGCAGGAACAGCGGGTGATGGATGAACTCGTTCCCCGCTTGCGCGCGCTGGCATTGCTGGCCAAAGCCGCGGGGATGGGTCTGAACGTGGACGCGGAAGAAGCAGACCGCCTGTCCTTGTCGCTGCAAGTGATCGAGGCTGTCATGTCTGAACCCGCATTGGCGGGTTGGGACGGCTTCGGCATCGTTGTTCAGGCCTACGGCCCCCGCGCCGGGCTGGTTCTGGATACGCTTTATGAAATGGCCGAACGTCACGACCGCAAACTGATGGTGCGGCTGGTAAAAGGCGCCTATTGGGATACCGAGATCAAGCGGGCTCAGGTCGAGGGCATGAACGGGTTCCCCGTCTTTACTCGCAAAGCCGCAACCGACGTCTCGTACATTGCCAACGCCCGGAAGCTTCTCGGCATGACGGACAGGATTTATCCGCAGTTTGCCACGCATAATGCCCACACCGTCAGTGCGATTCTGCATATGGCCGACGACCAGCCGTACGAGTTCCAGCGCCTGCACGGCATGGGCGAAACCCTGCACCGGATCGTCAAGGACAAAAGCAACACGCGCTGCCGTATCTACGCCCCGGTTGGCGCGCATCGCGATCTGTTGGCCTATCTGGTGCGGCGGTTGCTGGAGAACGGTGCGAACTCGTCCTTCGTGAACCAGATTGTGGATGAGGACGTCCCCCCGGAAGAAGTTGCAGCCGACCCGTTCGGATCCATTGAACACGCTGTCACGCCGCTGACCACCGGTCCCGATCTGTTCCAGCCCGAGCGAAAAAACTCGGTTGGGTTCGACCTGCATCACACGCCTACGCTGGACAGGATCGACGCCGCAAGGGACAGGTTCCGGGCCCATCACTGGTACGCACGGCCCCTGCTGTCCGACAACGCTGCGCCCGAAGCGGATGAGCCGGTCATTAACCCGGCGCAACCGATGGACCGGCCCGGGGCGGTTGCCCCCGCCAGCGCAGACGATGTCGAACTGGCCCTTGCGTCAGCGGCACCGTGGCAGGCCCCTGCTTCCGAGCGCCGGGAAACCCTGAACAGGGCTGCCGATCTTTATGAACAAAACTTCGGGGAACTGTTTGCCCTGCTGGCGCGGGAAGCCGGTAAGACCCTGCCCGACGCGGTAGCCGAGCTGCGCGAAGCTGTCGATTTCCTGCGCTATTATGCGGCCAATATTCCCGATGCCAAACCGGCCGGAACCTTTACCTGCATAAGTCCGTGGAATTTTCCGCTGGCGATTTTCTCGGGTCAGATTTCGGCGGCGCTGGCGACCGGCAACGCCGTTCTGGCCAAGCCTGCACCGCAAACACCGCTGATCGCCCATCGGGCCGTGCAATTGCTGCACGAGGCCGGTGTGCCCCGCGATGCCCTGCAATTGTTGCCGGGTGGGCCTTCGGTTGGCGCAGCTCTCACCTCTGACCCGCGGGTATCCGGTGTGGCCTTTACCGGCTCGACTGCGACGGCACTGAAAATCCGCGCCGCCATGGCAGAAAACCTGCGCCCGGGCACGCCGCTGATTGCGGAAACCGGCGGTTTGAATGCTATGATCGTCGACAGCACCGCGCTTCCGGAACAGGCCGTGCAATCCATCATTGAAAGCGCGTTTCAGTCCGCTGGCCAACGGTGCTCAGCCTTGCGCTGTCTCTACGTGCAGGAAGACATCGCCGACGACCTTCTCAAAATGCTCAAGGGTGCCATGAATGCCCTGCAATTGGGCGACCCGTGGCTGATTTCGACTGACAGCGGCCCGGTTATCGATGAAACCGCGCGGCAGGGTATTGCCGACCATGTGGCCCGCGCCCGCGCCGACGGCCGCGTATTGAAAGAAATGCCCCTTCCGCCCGAAGGCACATTTGTTGCTCCGACCCTGATCGAAGTGTCAGGCATCACCGCACTGGAGCGCGAGATCTTTGGACCCGTTCTGCACGTCGCCCGCTTTAAGGCCGCCGAAATCGATCAGGTGATCGCGGATATCAACGCGACCGGCTATGGCCTGACATTTGGCCTGCACACCCGGATTGACGACCGTGTTCAACACGTGACCGAGGCGGTGCATGCCGGAAACATCTACGTCAATCGCAACCAGATCGGCGCGATTGTCGGCTCGCAACCATTTGGAGGAGAAGGGCTATCCGGCACCGGCCCCAAGGCGGGCGGGCCAAACTACATGGCGCGATTCTGCGCGCCGGACAGACAGAAAAGCCCGGGTCAATGGGACTCAATCATGACAACGCTGCCCAAACCAGAAGGACAAGCCGCGCCAACTCGGACACGCTCCTTGCCCGGCCCGACCGGCGAATCCAACCGCCTGAGCGAAACACCCCGCGCGCCCCTGCTGTGCATGGGACCCGGTGAAGACGCCACTCAGGCACAGGCGGAGGCTGTAAAGGCACTTGGCGGCACCGCCATCTGCGCAACCGGCAACCTGGACCTGCACCGGATCGAAAACCTGACCGGGATTTCGGGCGTGTTGTGGTGGGGTGACGAAGAAACCGCCCGGCAAATCGAACGCCTTCTGGCGCGACGGGAAGGTCCGATCCTGCCCCTGATCCCGGGCTTGCCCGACCGCGCCCGCGTGTTGGGAGAGCGCCACGTCTGCGTCGATACAACTGCGGCCGGAGGAAACGCAGCCCTTTTGGGGGGTGCGGCGTAAGCATGTCTTGACGCTGGGCCGGGAAAAGCCCAGCGTCGCCCCATGTTTCCGATCCGAGACCATAACCCTTCGGGGCGCACGCCGTATGTCGTCTATATTCTGATGGCGGCCAATATCCTGATTTTCCTCAGCTATGTCGGCGTTATGGACAACGCACGACTGATCAACCAGCTTTACTACGACTATGCAGTCATCCCCGCGCGCATCACGGACGGGTTCAGCTTTGAAACCCTGGTGACCTCGATGTTCTTGCACGGCGGCTGGATGCATCTGGCGGGGAACATGCTGTTTCTGTGGATCTTCGGCGACAATCTGGAAGACGAGATGGGCCACCTGCCCTTTCTGCTATTCTATGTACTGTCGGGCATCGGAGCAGGCCTGATTCATGTCCTGACCGCGCCAGACTCCATCGTGCCGACCATCGGAGCCTCTGGCGCCATTGCCGGTGTCATGGGCGGTTACCTCTTGCTGTTCCCCAAAGCGCGGGTCGATGTTCTTCTGATCCTGATCATCTATTTCCGCGTCTTCACCATTCCTGCCTTTATCATGCTGGGCATCTGGCTGGGGATGCAGTTTTTGGGAAGCCTGGCCAGCAACCCTGATGAGGGTGGTGTCGCCTACTGGGCGCATACCGGCGGCTTTGTGGTCGGATTGGTGCTGTGCATTCCGGTTTGGCTGCGCCGGGGCGGACCCGGTTTCTGGAACCGGACCCATGGCCACCCGCCCCACCCCGAACACAAGTACAAGCTGACCCAATCCCGCATTCCGAAAGTGCCTCGCAGATGACCAGAATGACAGCCACCTGCCATTGCGGCGCAGTGGAAATCGAGGCCGAGTTTCCTGAAGGCCTGTCCTCGGCCGCCCGTTGTGATTGCTCATTCTGCCTGCGGCGCGGAGCAGCGGCGGTCACCGCGACCACCGAAAGTCTGCGCGTATTAAAGGGTGCTGGGAACCTCAGCCTGTACACCTGGGGCACGCACACGGCCAAGCATCACTTCTGCAAAACCTGCGGCATCTACGTGTATCACCAGCGCCGGTCCGACCCCGCCGAATGCGGCGTCAATCTGGGTTGTATCGAAGGCGGCAATCCCCGCGCGCATGGGCCAATACCTTGGAACGACGGCGTCAATCACCCGTCTGACAGATCGGAGTGATCCGGTGTGCGCCCCCCGCTCAGGAACGTGATTTCAGCAGCGGCCTTTGTCACAAGGTCTGCAAGTTCCGGCGCACGTGTTTCGTCAAACCGCACCGACGGGCCAGAGACAGATATTCCCGCGCAGGGTTCACCCCGGTCATTGTAGATCGCGGCGCCGATGCAGGACATACCTTCATACCGTTCTTCCCTGTCCAGCGACCAGCCACGCCCGCGCGTTTTGGCCAAATCCAGCAACAACTGCGGTTCGGGCACCTGCGTATGCTGGGTGAAGGCGGTCAGTTCCGTGCCGCGCAGGACTTTTTGCAGGGAAGCTTCCTTCATGGCTGCCAGAATGGCTTTGCCTGTTCCTGATGCGTACATGGGTGTTCGCGCCCCGGGCGGAAAGAAAGCGCGGATCGGGTTCGATGTTTCGACCTGCCCGACAAAGACGACCTCGGCGCCGTCCGGTACAGCCAGATTGGCCGTTTCCCCACTGTCCTGCATGAGACGGCGCAAAATGGGGCGGCCGATCTCCAAAACACTGTTGCGCCGCAAAAAGGATGCGCCGGTCCGGTAGGCTTCGATCCCGATCATCCATTCCTGCCGCTCATCGTCAAAAGTCACATAGCCGTGCTTTTGCAGGGTCGTCAGAATCCTGTGTGTCGTAGCCGTGGGCACATCGATTTCACGGGCCAGATCGCTGAGGGCCGCGCGTTCGAAACGGGCAACCGCGCTCAGAACACCCAGCGCCCGGTCCAGCGATTGCATGGTCCCGGCCGAACTTTCCTTGAACAGGGATTTTGGTCTGCCGCGTGGCCGCTTTTGATTGTTCATTTCTGTTTCCTGTTCGCAATTTCGCCTAGCCATAGATTGGAAATTTTCAGGCCATATTCCGGCTTACAAATTTGAGAAACTGAAAAACTCATAATTTCAGGGTATTACATATTTAATTGCAAAAATGAAAATATTTTTCAAGAAAATTGCAAGCTGACGCCTGCGCAGTCACAATTCTGACAAAGCGGAGGACTCAGTCATGTCAAACCAGAATCCGGTCTTCATACCCGGCCCGACCAACATCCCCGATCGTCTGCGTCTGGCCATGCATGTTCAGACACAGGATCACCGTGCGCCGGATTTCGTCGAAACCTTTGCCCCCGTGCTGGAGGACACAAAGAAGGTGTTCGGCACCACCGATGGCAAGATCATCACATTCCCGGCCAGCGGAACCGGAGGGTGGGAAGCGTCGATAACCAACACGCTCAGCCCCGGCGACAAGGTTCTGGTCGCGCGCTATGGCGTCTTCAGCCACCGCTGGATCGATATGTGCGAACGGCACGGGCTAGACGTGCAGGTCATTGAATGCGCCTGGGGCAGCGGCGCGCCGGCGGATCAGTTCCAAGCCGCCCTGGCTGCAGACACGAACCACGAAATCCGTGCTGTACTGGTCACTCACAACGAAACGGCGACCGGTGTGCGCTCGGACATCGCTGCGGTTCGCAATGCTATGGAGGCGGCCGACCATCCGGCGCTTTTGATGGTCGATTGCGTCAGCTCGCTTGCCTCGATGCCGTTCGAATTTGATCAATGGGGAGTCGATATCGCCGTGTCGGGCTCGCAAAAGGGGTTCATGCTGGCGACCGGAATGGCGATCCTGTGCGCCAGCCCCAAGGCTCTGGAGGCGATGCAATCCGCGAAACTGCCGCGCACCTTTTTTGACTTCCGCGACATGCTTGCAGCCAACGCATCCGGCGGCTTTCCATATACCCCGCCCCTGCAACTGATCTACGGTATGCGGGAAAGCCTGAAAATGTTGTTCGAAGAAGGGCTCGAAAATGTCTACGCCCGCCATTTCCGTCTGGCCGAAGGTGTTCGCCGGGCCGTGGATGCGTGGGGGCTGAAGCTGGTGGCGCAAAGCCCGGATCTGTTTTCGGATACCGTCAGCGCGGTTTATGTTCCCGATGGGTTCGACAGTAACGCCCTGACCGACCACGCCTTCAACGCCTATGGTGTCTCGTTCGGAGTTGGTCTGGGGCAACTGAACGGCAAGGCGTTCCGTATCGGGCATCTGGGATCGCTGACCGACGTTATGGTTCTGTCTGGCCTCGCCACGATCGAGATGGCCATGGCCGATCTGAACTACCCCATCAAACTGGGCAGCGGTGTTGCCGCGGCACAGGATTACTATCGCAGTGGTCCGTCCGGCCATGCTCAGGCTGCAGCGTAGGAGGCGAAGATGCTGGATCAAGTCACCGCAGCCGATCTGACCATCGCCGACATGCGCGCGGCGCATGAGCGGATCAAACCCCATATCCGCCGCACTCCGGTCATGCGTTCGGAATATCTGGATGACCTCACCGGTGCGCAGTTGTACTTCAAATGCGAGAACTTTCAGGAAGCCGGCGCCTTCAAGGTACGCGGTGCGTGCAACGCCGTTTTCGGGCTGAGCGAAGAGAAGTCCGCCAAGGGCGTCTGCACGCATTCCAGTGGCAACCACGCCCTGTCCCTGTCCTATGCGGCGGGCCGGCGAGGCATTCCGTGCAACGTGGTCATGCCCCGCACTGCACCGCAGGCCAAAAAGGACGCGGTGCGCCGCTATGGCGGTACGATCACCGAATGCGAGCCGTCGACTTCGTCCCGCGAAGCAACGTTTGCCGAAGTACAGGCCCGAACCGGTGGCGAGTTCGTGCATCCCTATAACGACCCTCGCGTCATCGCGGGTCAAGCGACATGTTCGGCGGAATTGCTGGAACAGACGGATGGCGTGGATGCCGTCATTGCCCCGATCGGCGGCGGCGGCATGGTGTCGGGGACTTGCCTGACCGTCTCCAACCTGGCCCCGGAAACCGCGATTTACGCGGCTGAACCGGAACAGGCTGATGACGCATATCGCTCGTTCAAAGCCGGTCGGATCATTGCAGATGACGCGCCCAAGACGGTGGCCGACGGCCTGCTGGTGCCCCTCAAAGAAAACACATGGCATTTCGTTTCAAACCACGTGACCGACATTTTCACCGCGACCGAGGATGAGATCATCGATGCGATGAAACTGACATGGAAGTACCTGCGCGTGGTGATGGAACCTTCGTCGGCGGTGCCGCTGGCGACCATTCTCAAAAACCCCGAAGTGTTCCGGGGCAAACGCGTCGGGGTGATCATTACCGGCGGAAATGTGGATCTGGACAAGCTTCCCTGGCTGGCAGGGTAAGGAGGATGACAATGAACAAACCTTTGAACATGGACGAACTGGAAGTCGGCTTTGACGTCCCCGCCGCCATTGGCATGGATGAAAGCGAAATCCAGACCCCCTGCCTGATCCTGGACCTTGACGCGCTGGAGCGGAACATCCGCAAGATGGGCGACTATGCCAAGGCACACGGGATGCGCCACCGGGTGCATGGCAAGATGCACAAATCGGTGGACGTTGCCAAACTGCAGGAAGAGCTCGGCGGCGCGGTTGGCGTGTGCTGCCAGAAAGTGTCCGAGGCCGAGGTGTTTGCCCGCGGCGGCATCAAGGACATTCTGGTGTCAAATCAGGTGCGCGACCCGGCCAAGATCGACAGGCTGGCGCGACTGCCAAAATATGACGCCCACGTCATCGTCTGTGTGGATGACATCGACAACGTCGCCGATCTGTCCGCCGCGGCAGTGCGGCACGGAACGGAACTGAGTGTTTTTGTCGAAATCGACTGCGGTGCGGGGCGCTGCGGTGTGACGACAACAGCGGATGTGGTTGCGATTGCGCAAGCCGTTGATGCCGCTGACAACCTTAAGTTTCTGGGCATTCAGGCCTATCAGGGCGCAATGCAGCACATGGACAGTTTTGACGATCGCAAAGCCAAGCTCGATGTTGCAATCGCCATGGTGGCGGATGCGGTGCAGGGGCTGAAGGCCGTCGGACTGGAACCTGAACTGGTTTCGGGCGGTGGCACGGGGTCTTACTACTTCGAATCCAATTCTGGCGTTTACAATGAACTTCAGTGTGGGTCCTACGCCTTCATGGATGCCGACTATGGCCGGATCCTCGACAAGGACGGCAATCGGATCGATCAGGGGGAATGGGAGAACGCGTTCTTCATCCTGACCAGCGTGATGAGCCATGCCAAAGCCGACAAGGCGATCTGCGATGCAGGTCTCAAGGCCCAGTCAGTCGATAGCGGGCTGCCCTTTATCTATGGGCGCGACGATGTGGAATACATCAAATGCTCGGATGAACACGGGGTGATTTCCGATCCCGGCGGAGCGCTGAAGGTGAATAACAAACTGCGGCTGGTGCCCGGCCATTGCGACCCGACGGCCAACGTCCATGACTGGTATGTTGGTGTGCGCGACGGCAAGGTTGAAACGCTGTGGCCGGTTTCTGCCCGTGGCAAGGCCTACTGACCGGTATCCAATCTGACAGACGGGGCAGTTTGCAATCTGCCCCGTTTGCTACGTTCTCCGCCAACATTCAGGAAAGGCGCAAACGATGTATATCGTTCCCGAAAAGGAAATCGGAGCCCTGATGGGCCGAAAGGAAAGCTATGCGGCTGTCGAACAGGTATTTGCCGCGATGGCGTCAGGGGATGCCTACAACTTTCCGGTTGTGCGCGAAGCCATTGGCCATGCGGATGCGCTATACGGGTTCAAAGGCGGATTTGACCGGGCAGGTATGACATTGGGCCTGAAGGCCGGGGGATACTGGCCCAACAATCTGGAAACGCACGGTGTGATCAACCATCAGTCCACCGTTTTCCTGTTCGACCCGGGTACCGGACGGGCCAAAGCAATGGTTGGTGGCAATCTGCTGACAGCCCTCAGAACCGCAGCGGCCTCGTCCGTGTCGATCAACCATCTGGCCCGGAAGGATGCCAAGGTTATCGGCATGGTTGGCGCAGGGCATCAGGCTGCCTTTCAACTGCGGGCGGCGCTGGAACAGCGCAAGTTTGAAAAGGTCATCGGCTGGAACATGCATCCCGAAATGCTGCCCAATCTCGCCAAGGTTGCCGAAGACGCGGGATTGCCATTCGAGGCCGTGGACCTGCCGGGTCTGGCCGAAGCGGATGTGATCATCACCATCACGTCGTCCTTCGCGCCTTCACTACTGTCGCAACATGTGTCGGATGGCACGCATGTCGCGTGCATGGGCACCGACACGGTTGGGAAACAGGAAGTGGAAACGGATCTGATCATTCGCGCCAGTGTCTTCACGGACGAAGTCGCGCAGGCGGTGACGCTGGGTGAGTGCCAGCACGCGGTCGCGGCTGGGGCAAAATCCGAAAAAGACATTCGTCAGATCGGCGAGGTCATCAACGGCACGCATCCGGGCCGCACCTCGGCAGAAGAGGTCACGTTATTCGATGGTACAGGTGTGGGACTGCAGGATTTGGCCGTCGCCAGCGCGGTGGTCGATCTTGCGATCGAAAACGGCGTCGCCATCGAAGTCGACTTCTGAAACGAGAAACGCGCCCTGATTGGGGCGCGTCATCGAAAATTTCGCTGTGGCGGGAATGTTCCGTTATCCCCGGATCACCTTGGCGAAACTGTCAAAGATCGGCTCGTTGGCGCAGATGACTTCGCCGTCGGACAGAATTTCGCCCTCAGGGTCCAGCGCCTGAACCAGCCCACCCGCTTCTTTCACGATGATGATGCCTGCGGCCAAATCCCAGGCGTTCAGGCGGCGTTCCCAAAACCCTTCGTACCGGCCAGCCGCGACATAGGCCATGTCCAGTGCAGCGGCACCCCAGCGGCGTACGCCGGCGCACACCGGCATCAGCCGGGCCAAATCCTGCAACGTCGCGGGCAAATCCGACCGCCCGCCAAACGGCAGACCCGTAGAAAACACGGATTCGATCATGCGGTGCCGGCCCGAAACCCGGATACGATGGTCATTCATCCATGCGCCTTCGCCCTTTTCGGCAAAGAACATCTCGTCCTTGGCCGCATCGTAGATCACACCGGCGACAATCTTGCCCTTGTGTTCCAGCGCGATGGAAATCGCCCAGTGCGGAAGGCCGTGCAGAAAGTTGGTTGTGCCGTCCAGTGGGTCCACAATCCAACGACGGGTCGGGTCTTCGCCGTCGATCGAACCGCCCTCTTCCGCCAGCCAGCCATAGGTCGGACGCGCGCCGAGCAGTTCCTCTTTCAGGATCGCCTCGGCTGCAATATCGGCCTTGGAAACAAAATCTCCGGCACCCTTCATCGACACCTGCAGGTTCTCGACTTCACGAAAATCCTTGACCAAAGAACGCCCCGCCTTTCGCGCGGCCTTGATCATGATGTTGAGATTTGCACTGCCAACCATTGTGTATGGGCTCCTGTCCGGTCAAACCGCGCGTATACTGATGCATTGCGCCGTTGCCAAGAGGGTTGATGCGCATAGCTGCCCCACAGCTTGCGCCGTGGCTTGGACCTATTGCGCCTGAAGCCTGCGTGCCTCGGTCCGGGCCAGATTGACCAGTTCCTGCACAAACGGTTTTTCCAGATCTTCTGACCGGACCGCCGCGTACAATCTGCGCGTGATCCCTTCGCTGGTCAGGGGCCGGGTGACGTAATCCGAGTTGTACTTGACCTCGCGCACAACCCAGTCCGGCAGTACCGAAATACCGCGGTTTGAGGCCACCAGCAGCAGGATGACGGCTGTCAGCTCCACCTGCCGGATCGATGCAGGCTCCACACGGGCGGGTATCAGCAACTGGCTGAACACGTCCAGCCGCGTGCGTTCGACCGGATATGTGATCAGGGTCTGACCGCGAAAATCCTCGGCCTCGATAAATTCCTTTTGCGCCAGCGGATGCGCCGAAGCAGCGACAAAAACCGCGTTGTAGTCGAACAGTTCCACGAACTCGACACCCGGCAGGTCCTCGGGGTCGGAAGAAACAACCAGGTCGACCTCTTCTTTCTGCAAAGCCGGAAGCGCGTCAAAGGCCAGGCCCGGGCGAATGTCCACGTCGACATCTGCCCAGGTTTTCCTGAATGATTCCAGCACCGGAAACAGCCATTCGAAACAGGCGTGGCATTCGATTGCGATATGCATGCGCCCGGTTCGCCCGTCCCGAAGCGATGAAAACTCATGCTGGGCCGCCTCAACCTGCGGCAGGATCTGTTCGGCCAGACGCAACAGGCGTACACCCGCCGCCGAAAGCTTCATCGGTTTCGAGCGGCGCAGGAACAGTTCAACACCGGCCTGATCCTCTAACCCCTTGATCTGATGGCTTAACGCAGACTGGGTAATGTTCAATTGATCTGCAGCCCGCGCCAGTCCACCGCAATCATGGATCGCCTTGATCGTACGAAGGTGTCGGAATTCAATGTGCATCGCTGTTCGACTCATGTTGTTCTTGAATTATATGAGTTTGTCTCACATGGCGGGACGTGGCACAAGGGATCCAGGTTGTTAAGACGAGGCCACGATGACCAAGCCAGATATCTCATTCGAGTTCTTTCCGCCGCAGACGCTCGAAGCTTCCTTTCGGTTGTGGGACACGGTTCACATTCTTGCTCCGCTGGCACCACGATTTGTCTCTGTCACTTATGGTGCAGGCGGCACCACACGCGAACTGACACGCGACGCTGTGGCGACCCTGCACAAGTCGCTGGATCTGCCGGTGGCCGCGCACCTGACCTGCGTCGATGCCTCGCGTCAGGAAACCCTGGAGATCGCCGACACGTTTGCCCGCGCGGGCGTTCAGGACATCGTTGCTCTGCGCGGTGATCCGCCCAAGGGTCAGGATCAGTTCGTTCCGCACCCGGACGGGTTCGCAAGCTCGGTCGAGCTGATTTCCGCACTGGCCGAAACCGAGATGTTCTCGATCCGTGTGGGCGCCTATCCAGATATCCACCCAGAAGCCTCCAACGCGCAGGCGGATATCGATTGGCTCAAGGCAAAACTGGACGCGGGCGCGGAAGAGGCCCTGACACAATTCTTCTTTGAGGCCGAAACCTATTTCCGGTTCCGCGACGCGTGCGAAAAGGCCGGCATCGACAAACCCATCGTGCCCGGCATCCTGCCCATCGAGAACTGGAAGGGCGCACGGAATTTTGCCCGCCGCTGCGGAACGCGCATTCCGGCCTGGGTCGAAAACGCTTTCGAAAAGGCCGTGCGTGATGATCGCGAAGACCTGCTGGCGACGGCAATGTGCACAGAATTGTGCTCGGACTTGCTGGAGGGCGGCGTGGACAAACTGCATTTCTACACGCTGAACCGCCCCGAGCTGACCCGTGATGTCTGCTTTGCGCTGGGAATTACGCCGAAAACTGAATTGCAGAACGTCGCCTGACCCGGTTGGCACGTTCCATTCTGCCCCTGTTTGGCCACCGCCAGACAGGGGCTTTTTTGCGAAACCTCCTTTATTTCAGACGGGATACCCCTTCCGGGTGCGCCTGACGGACAATCCAAGATGGAATTGCCGCATTGTTCCCGCAACGCCTTAAATTTACCTGAAAATTTGACAAAGCCATGAAGCTGCTCAATGTGGTTTCAGTGTAGTGTTTAATGAGTGATTTGAGTATGGAGCCTGCTGACAAGATCAGGGCGCGCCAGGATGCTTTGGCACATCTCGGCCTGGACCCGTCTGCTAATTCCGATGACATCCGCGAAGCGTGGCGACAT
Organism: Ruegeria sp. CG4; assembly: GCF_056537185.1. Classification (NCBI taxonomy): domain Bacteria; kingdom Pseudomonadati; phylum Pseudomonadota; class Alphaproteobacteria; order Rhodobacterales; family Roseobacteraceae; genus Ruegeria; species Ruegeria sp. CG4. The sequence continues at coordinate 1,149,603 of NZ_JBQFRB010000001.1, forward strand.
ATCGCGTTTCATGCCCATCCGGACCACACCGAAGGTGACAGTTCCGGCTTTGCCAATGCCAAGGCGGCCTATGATCTGCTGCGCCGAGAGGGCATGGTTGCAAAAGGGACTGCCGGGTCGGCCGGCCGAAAGCCACGCCGTCCGAAAATTCGCAAACGGGTCATCGAACTGGATGCAACCGCAATCGACGCCTGCCGGGATATGCTGCGCAACGTCCTGTCGCAATCGAATGAATCAGATGCTGATCCGGTTTCCTCCGGAAAAGGTGCCCAATCTGCATTGTCCGACCACATCCCCGAGGCTGTCGGGTGCAATGGTCGGCATCTGACTTATTTTGTGACCTCCTCAGTTTGCGAAGGGGCAAACCGCGTGGCCCTGCCAACAACGGTCCTGGCTGGTTGCCGGCACGCCGAAACCGAGGTTTTGAGTTTTCAGTCGAAAGAGTCAGGCGCAGGAGAGGTTGTGGTTCCTGACGCAATCATGGCCCGCAAGTTTCCCGGTGCCAAAAGTGTCAGGATCCGGTTCGAATCCGATCAGCGCACACGCGACGATTATTGCATGGCAAGTTGAGCCCTTGCCGCAAAGCCAAAGCCCGGCATCGGTGGGGAGCCGGGCTTTGGTGTTTTAAACAGGTAAGGCTCAGTTTGTTACAGGGCCTTCCGAAGTGAACTTTGGGATTACACTGGTCGAGGCGGCGTCGGGTTCGATACCCGGCCAGTTGCCTTCGGCCAGATTGATGTTGCCGGGCACGTCCTCTTCCCAGAACCCGACCACAACATCGGTGATGTTGAGGTACAGCTTGTCATCCACGATGCGCCACAGGTTCGGATTGCCCGGAACCTTGCCGCCTTTGGAAACGCCATAGGCGCAATGTCCGTCATATTGCGGAGCGTAATAGGCAGGATTTTCAAGGAACTTGTCGCGGTTTTCTGCGCTTGAAAAGGCCCACGTGGCACCATTGTAATCTGCCGTGAAGTTTGCATTGCCGCGAACGGCTTCGGGCTGAGATTGCCCGACCGGAACCTGATCCAGGCCGCGATAAGCGACAACGTCGTAGCCCGAGACGGCAAATCCGGTTCCGTCAATATACTGATCACCGGCAAAGGCGGGCACGGCCAGGGTCAGCGCGGTGGCAAGGGACAAGGCAAAGCGTTTCATGTCGTAAATCCTATTGGGTCCGGGGTTAGCAGGATCGCCCGTTTTGCGGGTCTGGTCAAAGAATAGGCAATACACGGCCAAAACATAGCCCCGCTCGCGCCGCTGTGAGGTCGGATGAGATTTCGTGACGGGTTTTGCAGCCATTGTTACAAAACAGACCTGTTAACCGGGGTTGGACTCTGCCGATTGCAATATTAGCTGTTGGGATGTCGGACAATTCCTCCCACTTTGCTGAGAAAGGCAAGATAGAGATGAGCGAGCAACCCACCTATGAACCCCCGAAGGTCTGGACATGGGACAGCCAAAGCGGCGGACAATTCGCCAATATCAATCGCCCGATCGCAGGCGCGACCCATGACAAGGACCTTCCGGTCGGTCAGCATCCCCTGCAGCTTTATTCTCTGGCCACGCCCAACGGGGTCAAGGTCACTGTCATGCTGGAAGAACTGCTGGCGCTGGGGCACAAGGGTGCCGAATACAATGCGTGGCTGATCAATATCGGTGAAGGGGATCAGTTCAGTTCAGGATTTGTCGAGGCCAACCCGAACTCGAAGATCCCGGCCCTGTGGGACCGGTCGGGTGACAAGCCGGTGCGCGTGTTCGAAAGTGCCTCGATCCTGTTCCATCTGGCCGAGAAATTCGATGCGTTTCTGCCCAAGGAAGGGCCTGAACGCACGGAAGTCATGAGCTGGGTGTTCTGGCAGATGGGAAGCGCGCCCTATCTGGGCGGCGGGTTCGGCCATTTCTATGCTTACGCGCCAGAGAAATGGGAATATCCGATCAATAGGTTTGCAATGGAAACAAAGCGGCAACTGGACGTGTTGGACCGGGAACTGGCCAACAAGACCTTTATCGCTGGCGAAGACTATACCATTGCCGATATGGCAATCTGGCCGTGGTACGGGCAACTGGTTCTGGGCCGCCTCTACAGCGCAGCCGAGTTCCTGGACGTTGATTCCTACAAGAACCTGATGCGTTGGGCCAAGGCGGTCGATGCGCGGCCCGCGGTACAGCGAGGCCGTATGGTAAACCGGGCCTTTGGCGAGCCGCACACGCAGTTGCACGAGCGTCACGACGCCAGCGATTTCGAAACCCGGACGCAGGACAAACTGGAACCTGCCGCCGAGTAGTCTTGCCGCCCTGCCCGTCACGGTAGGGAGCATCCGGCTAGCGAATTACTTCAGAATTGGCGGCCGTTCGGGATCACCACCGGGCGCAGAGCGCCCGACATCACGCTTTTCGGGCTGCGGCAGGTCAAACCGCAGCCCGACTTTTTCCAACATTAACGTGACTTGGTCCCCGGGCGCGAAAAAGCCGACATCCATCGCGCCAGCTTCGATTCCGGAAAATGTCAGCGCTTCGGACGCGGCTTTGGCAAGGGCCGGTTCTGCGCCTTCGACCGCCCCGACAAAACCCAGCAAATGACCAGATGCTCCGCTGGCCGATCTGGTTCCGGCCAGGAAAGCAGCCTGCGCCAACCCCACCGCCGTCGACAGTTTGGTATCAAGGGCAGTCAGCAGTTCATCCGGAAGACCCGCCGGGGGAAGGAACTCGGCCAGTTGTTCCTGAACCTCTTGCGGGGAATGCTGAAGGGTCTCCGTCAGCCATCCCAAAGCCTCTGGCGGGATCAGCATCGAGGACGGGGCGACCTCGAGGTTGAGCCCCAGACCAATTCGCTGCCCTGCCAGCAGCGAAGACAGAACCCGCCCGGACAGGGCGACATAAGGAACGGGACGATCTGCAAACCGGGCAAGCCGGTCTTCGCGATCAAACGCCAGCACAAAACGTCCGTCCGCCACATCGAACACCTCGGGCGAGACGTTATCGTCCCGCGCTTCTTCCGTCAGCAGCAGGAACAGTTCAGCGTCTGCCAGTCGTTCAAAGAACTTCAGCCGGGCTGCGTCATCCTGCGGGGCAGCCTCCATCGCGGAATGGGCGGCATCCAAGGCCGTTGTCTCAGTCATTCAGAACCTCTTGCACCCTGGCGCGCAGAACCGGCAGCAGGTCTGCCTCGAACCAGGGGTTCTTTTTCAGCCATGCCGTATTGCGCCAGGACGGATGAGGCAAGGCAAAGACCTGCGGCGCGTGGTCTCGCCAGTTCTGGACCGTCTCTGTCACGGACGTACGCGCACCCAGATGGTAGGTATGGGCATGGGCACCGACCAGAACGGTCAGCGGAACCGCTCCCAATGCCTGCATGATTCTGTCATGCCAAGTCTCGCCACAGATTGCGGGCGGCGGCAGATCGGCCTTGCGCGCATCATAGCCGGGGAAACAGAAAGCCATCGGAACGATTGAAACACGGGATCGGTCATAAAACACGCTCTCATCAATCCCCAACCAGTCGCGCAATCGGTCGCCCGAAGGGTCTGTGAAGGGACGACCTGAGTCATGCACCCGCGCGCCCGGTGCCTGTCCTGCAACAAGGATCGGCGTTCCGGGACGGAACCAGACTACCGGGCGTGGCTCATGCGCGGTCTGCGTCGCGGCAAAACGCGCTTCGCAGATCCGGCAGGACCGGATTTCCTGGGCAAGAGTGGTCATCTGGTGGCAGCAATTCCTAAGACAGGTTTCCAAACGGGTTTCGCTGAAAGATAGAGACCGCGCGCGCCTGCGCCAACTGCCGTTATATCACAAAAGCCACAGCACCTTGTGGGGCGCATTGATCATTTGTTTCACAATTCGACATAATGTAGCCAACAAGAACTCGTAAACGATGCGTTCTTTCATCGAGGAAAGACCGCAACTCCGAAGCGAAACAGGCCAGCAATGCTTGAATTCGAAAATGTCAGCAAGTCCTTCTGGACCGGCACCCGGCGCAAGGTGATCCTTGATCGTGTTTCCTTTCGGATCGAACTTGGCCGCTCGGTTGGGATACTTGCACCCAACGGAACCGGAAAAACCACGCTGATCAACATGATGGCCGGTCTGGAAAAACCTGACGAGGGGGTGATCCGCCGCGAATGTAAGGTGTCCTTCCCAATGGGGTTTACCGGAGGGGTTTCCGGCAAGATGTCGGCGCTGGAAAACTCGCGATATATCGCAAAGATCTACGGCATGGACCCCGACTATATCGAGGCATATTGCCAATGGCTGTGCGGTCTGGGCGAATACTTCAACCAACCGCTTGCGACCTATTCATCAGGCATGCGGGCCCGGTTCACGTTTGCGCTGATGCTGGCACTTGATTTCGACATGTACCTGATTGATGAGGGCATGCCCGCCACAACCGATGTCGAATTCAACAAGAAAGCGGGCTCGATCCTGAAAGAGAGATTGCGCACCACAACGCTTGTGATTGTGTCGCATTCTCCAACCACTCTGGAAAAATTTGCGCGTCAGGCAGCGGTTCTAGTGGACGGGCAGCTTTACATGTTCGAAACCTTGGAAGAGGCAAAACAGTTATATGACTACCAAACCCAAGGCTAGAAAATACAACTGGCGCCGAAAACGCCAAGGCGAAGGTACACCGGATGCGCGCGCAGATGCGATTTCGCGTATTCGAAGTGCGACTCAACCACCCGAAGCGGCCAACAGTAAACAGCCCGGAACTGAACTGGACGAAATCAAGCGCGAGGGGCTGACCGGGCGCCAGTTACGCATGGCGCGACGGCTGGCACAGAAGAACGGGCTGGCGGCCACGTCGGATTACGACGCGGTTCGCCTGTTGCGCAAAAAGGGGATCGACCCTTTTCAGGGCAACAACCTGCTGGATCTGGCGGCTGCGGGTAACAAGGACGAGCAGGGCACGGCTCAGGTCGAGGACAAGGTAACGGTCCACCTGCCGCAAACTGTCGGAGATAAATCCCATCCCCTGCCCGGCCCGGAGTGGAGCCCGACTGAACGGCGCAACTATGAGATCAGCCAGATCCAGAAAGAGGTCGCCCGGCGTCGCAAACGGAAATTGTTTACCCTGTTTGCCCGTCTGGCCGCGTTTGTGCTGCTGCCCACATTCGTTGTGGGGTATTACTTCTACCGCGTTGCGACGCCGATGTATGCCAGCGACTCGGCGTTTTCGATCCTGCAGGCCGACGGCGGCGGCGGTTCGATTGGCGGCCTGCTTTCAGGAACGCAGTTTGCAACGGCACAGGACTCGGTCGCGACGCAGGAGTTTCTGGAATCCAAGGATGCCCTGCAACGTCTTGAACGCGATACAGGCTTTGCTGAAATCTTTAAGCAGGACTGGATCGACCCGGTGCAGCGGCTTTCCCCCGACGCCAGCCTGGAAGAGACGTACAAACTGTACAAGCGCATGGTGACAATCGGCTACGACCCCACGGATGGAATCGTCCGGATGGAGGTTGCGGCCCCGGATCCGGATATCGCCGTTGATCTGTCGAACCGGCTGATTTCCTATGCCGAAGATACAATCAACGGCTTGACCGAACTGAAACGCGAAGACCAGATGCGGGACGCCATGAAGGGGTTTGAAACCGCTCAGGAAGAGCGGCGCAAGGCGCAAGAAAAGCTGATCGAACTGCAGCTGGAAGGCGCGGTACTTGATCCCGAAAACGTTCTGGCGGGACTACGCGGCCGGATCAACGAGATCGAGATTTTGTTGCAGGACAAGGAGCTGCAGTTGGCCGCCCTTCTGGACAACCTGCGGCCCAACAAGGCTAAGGTCGATGGCGTTACCGCCGATATCGAACGGCTTGAGGTCGTGCTGGAGGAACTGAATGCCGAGATGCTGGACGCCTCGGCAGGCGAAAACTCGCTGGCGCGGCTGAGTGTCAGAATTCAGATGGCGCAGGCCGATCTGGCGGCGCGGGACATGATGCTTCAAACAGCCATGCAGCAAGTGGAAACAACGCGCACCGAAGCCAACCGTAAAGTTCGGTACCTGACAGTCTCGGTCAACCCCGTCCCCAGCCAGGAACCCAGCTATCCGCGCAAGTTCGAAAATACGATTTTGGCTTTCCTGTTGTTTGCTGGTATCTACCTGTTGATCTCGCTTACCGCGTCGGTCCTTCGTGAACAGGTATCCTCGTAAGACACATGAAACATGTAAAAATCTCCGACCTGACGGTTGGCAACGATCTTCCACTGACCGTCATCGCCGGCCCCTGCCAACTTGAAACCGCCGATCACGCCCAGATGATCGCAGGCACCATGAAAGAAGCCTGCGATGCCGCAGGCGCGCAGTACATTTTCAAGGCCTCCTATGACAAGGCGAACCGCACCTCGTTGTCCGGCAAGCGCGGCATGGGCATCGATGCCGGGCTGAAGGTGCTGGACGACATCCGCAGCTCGATGGGCATCCCTGTACTGACGGATGTCCACACCGAGGCCCAGTGCGCAGTCGCGGCCGAGGCGGTTGATATTCTGCAAATCCCCGCCTTCTTGTGCCGACAGACCGACATGTTGCTGGCCGCAGGTGAAACCGGCAAGGCCGTCAATGTCAAAAAGGGTCAGTTCCTGGCGCCGTGGGAGATGGGCAATATCGTCGACAAGATCGAAAGCACCGGCAACCAGAACATTCTGCTGACCGAGCGCGGCACATCCTTTGGCTACAACACGTTGGTGGCCGACATGCGATCACTGCCGCAAATGGCCAAAACCGGCTATCCGGTCGTGATGGATGCCACACATTCGGTTCAACAACCCGGCGGCAAGGGCGGCTCGTCCGGCGGGCAAAGGGAATTCGCGCCGGTGATGGCCCGTGCGGCGGTTTCGTTGGGCGTCGGCGCCGTGTTCATCGAAACCCACCAGGACCCAGATACCGCGCCGTCCGACGGCCCCAATATGATTCCGCTGGACCAGATGGGACAGCTGATTGCCACATTGATGCGTTTTGATGCGCTGGCCAAAGAAAACCCCATTCAGATTTAACGATTGAGAAGAATTATGACCAAACCCACGCCTGAGGTGACCCCCAACACCTGGAGCTTTCTGCGCGATGCGATGATCAAACCCACCGGGTTCCGCGAATATGACGCCCGCTGGAAATACCCCGAGGAAATCAACCTGCCCGGCATGACCGCGCTTGGTCTGGGGCTTGGCACGCAGATGCGCAGACGCGGGATCGAACCGGTGATTGCAGTGGGCAACGATTACCGCGACTATTCTCTGGCGATCAAGAACGCGCTGATCCTGGGGCTGATGCAGGCGGGTATTCAGGTCAAGGATATCGGCCCGGCCCTTAGCCCGATGGCCTATTTCGCGCAGTTTCATCTGGACGTGCCTGCCGTGGCGATGGTCACGGCCAGCCACAACCCGAACGGCTGGACCGGCGTCAAGATGGGCTTTGACCGCCCCCTGACCCATGGTCCGGATGAGATGTCCGAGCTGCGCGATATCGTCCTGAATGGCGAAGGTATCCCGCATGAAGGCGGATCTTATGAATTCGTCGATGGCGTGAAAGAGGCGTATATCGACGATCTGGTTGGCGATTTCAGAATATCCCGCCCGCTGAAAGTTGTGTGTGCCACAGGAAACGGGACGGCATCGGCCTTTGCCCCTGAAATATTCGAGCGGATGGGCGTCGAGGTCGTGCCTAGCCACAACCGGCTGGATTACACCTTCCCGAACTACAACCCCAATCCCGAAGCCATGGAGATGTTGCACGACATGTCCGACACTGTGAAATCCAGCGGCGCCGATCTGGCGCTTGGGTTTGACGGGGATGGCGATCGATGCGGTGTGGTCGATGACGAGGGTGAGGAGATTTTCGCCGACAAGGTCGGCGTCATCATGGCCCGCGATCTGGCCAAGCTTTATCCCAATTCGACCTTCGTGGCCGACGTGAAGTCCACGGGTCTGTTCGCCAGTGATCCAGAGCTTCGGGCGTATGGCGTAAAGGCGGATTACTGGAAGACCGGCCACAGCCACATGAAGCGCCGCGTGAAAGAGATCAACGCCCTGGCCGGGTTCGAGAAATCGGGCCATTACTTTCTGGCTGAACCAATTGGTCGCGGCTACGACTGCGGCATGCGCGTGGCGGTCGAGATCTGTAAACTGATGGACCGCAATCCTGATCAAAGCATGTCTGACCTGCGCAAGGCGCTGCCAAAAACGTGGTCGACGCCGACCATGTCACCCTATGCAGCAGACACCGAGAAGTACGATATCCTGAACCGCCTGGTCGACAAACTGGTCGCCAAGGCCGACGCTGGCGAAAGTTTTGCCGGACGTGCGATCAAAGAGGTGGTTACCGTCAACGGTGCCCGTGTCATTCTGGACAACGGCAGCTGGGGTCTGGTACGCGCCTCTTCGAACACGCCCAACCTTGTTGTGGTTTGCGAAAGCAGCGAGAGCGAAGGCGAGATGCGCGCCATATTTTCGGATATCGACGCGGTCATCCGTACTGAACCGGGCGTCGGCGATTACGATCAGACCATCTGATGTAACAACCGGGGCGCGGGTCGCGCCCCGGGTATTTCTGACCGGGCCGTCATTTCAGTCCGCGCCCAGCAGTTTCAGAAGACCTTTTTTGGCCTCTTCCTCAAGCTTGTTCTTGATGGCATCTTCGATTTGGCCACTGTCCGTGATCGTTGTGTCCAGTTCGCCGCCGACTTTTTCAAAGACCTTCTGCTTGGCGTCATCTTCAAGCTTCTTGAGTTCTGCATCAGCCGCGGCCTCGATCACCTTGCTCAGGTCCGGCCGGATCGAGGGGTTGCTCCATGGCCCCTGTATCCGCACCGGCACGGCAATGCCCTGACCCGAATTTGCCCGCAATGCGACCGGGGTGAACAGGTAATCGATGTCCCGGGTACCCAGCCCGACGCGACCTTTTCCATCCGCCCGGTAGTTATCCAACAGCATCAGCAGATCGTTATTGGTCAGCGTGCCTTGATCCATGGTGAACATGGCCGACAAGCTGTTGAAAACCGTTGTGCCGCCCGTGCCCTGCCCCCGGCCCATCAGACGGTCGAGATCGATACCCGCGATAACCCCTTTGCCAACATTGACGCCCCCTTTCCCGCTGAGGGATCGCATGATCTGGTCTTCGGTTTGCCCGACGCCCAGAAACTCGAGCGTTCCCGATCCGGTGCCCGAAAGCCGTTCGATCCCGGCCAGCGTTGAGAGCATCTGCTTCAGGTCAATCCCGTCAGCCCTAAGGTTGCCGCCCACCGACAGCCCGTTCCGGTTGTTGACCACCATCTGCCCGTTCAACTGTCCTGAGAACAAGGTGGCCGGGTGCATTTGAAACACAGCCCGCGCGCGATCAAGGTTCATGGTCAGATCGCTTTGGCCGAATGTCATTCCAGGAACCGCAATCGAGGTGGCCGTCAGGCGGATATTGCCGTTGGCCAAAGCCAGGGCTGATGCATCAATCGGGTCTTTGGACCAACCCGTGTCAGGCGCAGATGCACTGGTTGCTCCACCACCGGTGGAGGCATCGGTGCCAGTAATCTGAGACAGATCCAGATCACCCGCGCTCAGCCGGGCCGTGATCTGAGGCGGATCGGAAATGACAATGTCCGCCTCGCCAGTCAGGCGGTTGTTGTCCAGAATTGCGGTCATATCCCGCAAGGCGACCCGGCCGTCGCTGGTATAGGTCATCTGACCGGATACATTCGCCACGCGCCCCAGCCCCTGCGGCACATAAGTTCCGGCCCGCCCGAAGGCCGCCAGCATTTTCTCGGTGCTTGACGACTGGACCTCAAGCTGGCCGTCCATTTCCCCGGCCAGGTTGACCCGTCCGTCAAACCCGATCTGACCACCCGGCGCCGCAAGCAGCAACTCCAACGCGGTCACGTCTCCAGACGAAAATGCGGGTAGGTCGGGTATTTTCAGATCGACCTTCACGGTGCCGCCGGGCACCGCCATGCTGGCCTCCATCACCATTGGAGCGGTGACTTCGGGCCAACTGGCCGACAAATCGACATTCGCGAAATCCATCGTTGTGACACCGTTTTCGACGTAGATCAGCCGCACACGGGTCAGTTCCAGAAACTCCAGCGTGACCGTGCCAGCTTCGGCATCCGGCGCAGATCCCCCGGGATCGCCACCCGAAGTGGCAGCCGTCGCTGTGCCAAGTTCCCAGTTTGCGCGCCCATCCGACACTTCCAGTCGAAGAACCGGGTTTTCTGCCACGACCCGTTTGATCCTGATGTCACCGGACAACAACGCCGCTGCATCGACACCGAACATCAGGCGTTCCGCGCTCAGCATTGGTTCTGGTCCGGCCCATGCAGCGTTACCAAAGGTGACGGGCCCGGTTTCCATTCCGAGAACCGGCCAGAAGGACAGGTTCACGTCTCCGGACAGGTTCAGGTCGCGACCTGTCTGCGCCCGAACCTGCTCGGCCAGAATCGACCCCAGTTTTTCGCCCGGCATCAGCAGCAACGCGCCAATCACCAGCCCGATTACGGCAACGAATACGAACAGGATCCGCAACAACCACTTCATCTTTCTGCTCTCCGCCTTTTTGGCTTTTCTTTGCTTGGGATCATTCAAATCAAAAGCGGGATTTGCAAGGGGAAGCGTTCCCCACTATATGCCGCGCCATGAGCACGAACCCGCCAAACCTCCGCCCCGACCTGGCGCCTGCCGCCCGGATCACCGATACGCCCCGTCCGAACCAGCCGACCATCGGTATGGTGTCCTTGGGCTGCCCCAAGGCTTTGGTCGATAGCGAGCGTATCCTGACCCGTCTGCGTGCCGAAGGGTACGGCATTTCGCCCGATTATTCAGGGGCCGATGCCGTCATCGTGAACACATGCGGGTTCCTGGACAGCGCCAAGGCAGAATCGCTGGATGCAATCGGCGAAGCGTTGGTGGAAAACGGCAAGGTTATCGTGACGGGCTGCCTAGGCGCGGAACCGGACTACATCCGCGAGCGTCACCCGCGGATCATGGCCGTCACCGGCCCACATCAATACGAACAGGTGCTGGATGCCGTGCATTCCGCTGTTCCGCCCGATCCGGACCCGTTCGTCGACCTGCTGCCTGCCTCGGGCGTCAAACTGACACCACGCCACTACAGCTATCTGAAGATTTCGGAAGGCTGTAACCACAAATGCAAATTCTGCATCATCCCTGACATGCGCGGGAAACTGGCAAGCCGCCCCGCCCATGCGGTGCTGCGCGAGGCGGAAAAGCTGGTTGAAAGCGGTGTGCGCGAGTTGCTGGTAATCTCGCAGGACACCTCGGCCTATGGGCTGGATCGCAAATACGACGTCAACCCGTGGAAAGACCGCGAGGTACGCAGCCACATCACCGATCTGGCGCGCGAGCTGGGACAGCTGGAAGCCTGGGTGCGGCTGCATTACGTCTATCCCTACCCGCATGTGCGCGAACTGATCCCGTTGATGGCGGATGCTGGTTGCAATGTATTGCCCTATCTGGACATCCCCTTTCAGCACGCCCATCCGGATGTTCTGAAACGCATGGCCCGCCCGGCCGCCGCGGCCAAAACACTGGAAGAAATCGCCGCATGGCGCGCGACCTGCCCCGACATCACCCTGCGTTCGACCTTTATCGTGGGTTATCCGGGCGAGACAGATGCCGAATTCCAGACCCTGCTGGACTGGATGGACGAAGCCCAACTGGATCGCGTTGGCTGCTTTCAATACGAAAACGTAGACGGTGCCCGGTCCAACGACCTGCCGGATCACGTTCCTGCTGACGTCAAACAGGACCGTTGGGAGCGATTCATGGAAAAGGCACAGGCAATTTCAGAGGCCAAGCTGGCGGCCAAGGTTGGTCAGACGATTGAGGTCATCGTCGACGAAATCGACGAAGACGCCGCCACATGCCGCACGAAGGCAGACGCGCCCGAGATCGACGGCAACCTGTTCATTGACGAAAACTTCGAAACCCTGAAACCGGGCGACATCGTTTCTGTCGAGGTCGACGAGGCCGGAGAGTATGATTTGTGGGGAAAACTGGCCTGACCAAAAGACGTCAATCGCCGTGACGACCGGCAATTGGTACATTCAGATCAGGGCACGGATTTGCAGGCGGCCCTGAAAAGGACCGCCTGCGAAAGGCTTATTGGGAAACTGGATTACAGACAGTCTGACCCGCTTCGGTTGTGGCCAGTTCATAACCTGCCGGACAGCTCGGAGAACCGTATTTGTCATAGTCAGGCTGGATATAGACCGGGGCCGGCTCTTCCTGCTGAGAGCAGGCGGTCAGAATAAGGGCAAACGCACCTACGGCTGCGAGTTTCAGTTTCATGTCCGTCAATCCTCTATTACTTTTCTGATATTGCCCGGTTTTTCGGGCCAATCTCAGAATAAGAGTTGGCGGGCGTTCTGGCAACTAAACAGATCACAAATTCGTTATTTCGGGCAGAGTTACGCTGGTAAAGGCGACCACGAGCGCTGAAAATTCCACAACCGCTACCCTTTTCAGGCCTATGTTCTAAACTATTGAAATGACATCAGCCAACAACGGAGCAGCCAAATGGCCGACAGCCCGATCATTGCCCAGAAAGGCCCTTATCCGGTCGAAGTGACCGAAGGGAAAAGCTATTTCTGGTGCGCCTGCGGTACGTCCAAGAAACAACCTTTTTGCGACGGATCTCACAAAGGAACCGGGCTGGAGCCGGTGAAATACACTGCCGAAGCAACAAAGAAGGTGTTCTTCTGCGGCTGTAAGCAGACATCGAAACCGCCATTGTGCGACGGCTCACATTCTCGTCTTTGAAGACTTTCTAAGCGCCTCAAGAGTAGAGGCGTTTGCGCAGAAATCAGGCGCCTTTTCCGGTGGTGACTGCTGCGTTGCCAGCCATAACTCACATTTGCTGCTACAATCCGCTGCCCGGCACCGAGTAACGATTTCGGCAAATCCGTGGGGCGACAGTTCCCCTTCGGCCATCGCATCCGAGAACGAAACCCCGATGATCCGTGCGGTCGATCGGGTAAGCCAGAAGTGCTTGTCGATATCTCCCAGTCTGTCCGAATCCATCACTTGCATCCTTTTTGCCGGGTTTTCAGCACCGCAAACTGAGCCTTGTTCATACAGATTTCAGGGGCGTTGGACGCGTCTTCACAACGGTCCAACCATTCAGGACAGGCACTGGCCCAGTTACAGCCCCGGCATCGCTGCACCATGTTGCTCCAGTCCCGCTGGGTCAGGTGCCCGCCCTTATGCGCTGCGGCGATGTCTACGCCGGTCGCCTGCCCCATGCGCAGGACCAGTCGAAGATGGGTCATGATGTGTCCCAGTGGTGACATGGTACATCCGGCCGCTCAGGGTTTCAGTTTGTTCAGCAATTCCTGATTTCGGCAGTATTCCGGCGTCTGGCTTGTGGCTACCGCTTTGGTCAGGAAGTTCTCGCAATGGCCGGGATTGGGGCAATCGGTGCAGCGCAGAACGGCATCGGAAATCGCGTCGATCGAAACCTGGCCAGCGATGGCGGCTTCTTCCAGATCAACTCCGACAGTTGTGGCCATCTGGTCCAGAAGACCGGCATGGCGTCGCAATGTGTTACGGCTGAGCATCACGCATCCTTTCCCGTTCGCGTTACAAGAAAGGATATCGCACCCGGTCGCGTCAGCCTTTGACTCAGGTCAAGGTGCCGCCGCCTGATGATCTAGATAGGCGCGCGTCGCATCCTGCACGCGCCTAAAGCGATCACCCCCAAGTTTTTTCCCGCCGTACCAGCGCGTTACTACGATCAGATGACTGTCCAGACCTGCCCGCTCCATCATTCGCAGGATCACCATTCCGGCCCCGCTTTCGCCGTCATCCGCTTTGAGCGCACCGGTCGGCAGTACCGCAGCCCAGGTATTGTGCGTGGCTTTCGCATAGCTCTTGTCAGATTTCAGCTCACTCAAAACCGCATCGATTTCATCCCGGGTCTTAACTGGCGCACCGGATACCGCATATTTCGAACCGCGATCTGTCAGGATCACGCCCATCCGGACAAGCGATGTCATGGGGTCAGCCCCAGTTGCCGGGCGGTTTCCTGAACTATCTGCACACGCTGCGCGTTAGGTGGATGGGTGCCAAGAAACTTGTCACCCGGATCAGGAATGCGATTGAAATACACTGCCCCCACCAAGGGGTTGTATCCCGCCCTATAGGTAATGACGGTGCCCAGTTGATCGGCCTCAAGCTCGAAATCCTTAACATAGGCCTGCACACCGACCTGTGCCCCCAGTTTCTGCCAAGCTTCAACATCAGCGTCATCTCCTCCGTCGAGGCGCGCGAGGTCACCGAAAATCACCGCGCTCTCCTGCGAATTGTTCGACTGCCTGGCAAGGTGACCCAAAACGTGATGCGCGGCCTCGTGCCCCATAACAAACGCCAGTTCGTCGGCGTTCTTTGCTGAATTGATCATGGTCTGTGTGAAAATGATCACCGGTTGCCCGTCATCATCCAATGTCTGAAACGCGTTTTCTGGGGCCCGTGGGTTCAGATCAACCATGATCGTAAAGTCGCAGTTCCGGTTGCCCGACTGTCGCAAGCATTCAGTGCGCGCCGCTTTGCCGACTGCTCGGCTGATTTCGCGGAACTCTGCGGACGAGACCTGAGAACCCGGGCTTTCGCTGTCCCAATCCTCGGCAGGCAAAACGCGCAAAGTACCGCCTTCGCAGGCCGCCAGCAGAACAGAAACCAGCAAAAATATCAGGCGGCGCATCAGTAATCCTTTGGACCGGTCATACCGTATCGCAACCATAGCGTGCCATGCCGGGAACGGCCACGTCTGATTGGCAGTCAATGGGTTGCATTACCTGCGTTGGCCCTGCACTTTGCCTTTATGTTTTCGATTGAGCATGAATTCGACTCGACGGTCATTACCCTGGTGGACGAAGGCGAAAAGCCTTTGAACGAAGATGTCGTTATCAACAGTTTCGCAGAATGTGTGACGCTTGAACAATTGGATCCGCGCACGGACCAGGTTCAGAAAATTACCCTGTCACCCGAACAAGTGCGCGACTTGGCGGCGGCGCTGGACCTGCCCGAGGGGGTCTATCAGATACGCGAAACGCCACCTCAGAGATCATAGACAAAGGTTTTGTCACGAGCGGTCTGACCGTGCTTCAGGATCAAGGCAGACGCCGAAATCCCCATGGAGCGCGCCAAAAGCTTCCGAACCGCCTTGTTTGCCGTCCCATCTTCAGGTGCGGCGGTGACACAGACACGCAGAGTGGTGCCGTCCACCGCAATGCTGTCACGCGCTGCTTTTGGAGTAACCCTGACCGAAATCTGTTTGCCCGGCACGGCAAGTGCGCTCAGATCCGGTATATTTCGTAGTTTTGCTTTGGCCATCCTGCTTCCCTGTTCGCAACACCCTTGCATGAACGGGGACAGAGTGAAATTGATCTGACACCAAAACAGCTTGCCCTTGAATCAGAGGCAGTGCCACCCAAGATACAAACTGCCTATGTAAAGGAAGTTAACATATGCCTCTCAAGAATCAGGCTGCTCTGGAGTTTCTGCAAATCCGCCGCTCACGTCCGGCCAAAACGCTGATCGCACCGGCCCCGACGCGGCGAGAGCTGATGCCCCTGCTTACAGCCGCGGCTCGCAGTCCGGATCATGGCAAGCTCGAGCCCTGGCGTTTTCTTGTGCTGGAAAAAGGGGCGATGGCCCGTCTTTCGGAGCTGACCGGGGACTGCGGCGCTCGACTAGGGAAATCGCCTGAAGATATTTCCAAGGCCCGCAGCCAGTTCGACATGGGTCATCTGGCCGTCGCTGTGATCGAGGTTCAGAAACCATCGGAAAAAATTCCCGCCATCGAGCAGACCTACTCCGCCGGAGCGGTCTGTCTGGCGCTATTAAACGCGGCGCTGGCCGCCGGCTGGGGCGCGAACTGGCTGTCAGGCTGGCAAGTCCATGACCGCAAGTTCTGCAAGGACGCTCTGGGCCTGGCCGATCACGAGCGTGTAGCGGGCCTGATTCACATCGCGACCGAAGGAGCGGAACCACCCGAGCGCCCTCGCCCGGACGTGACCGCGCTGACGCAATGGGTTGTTGAATGATTATCTTTCAGTCGTTCTTCCTGGCGCTCGGCCAGATCGGAGACCCGAGATTTCGCAAGGTCCTGCTGCTGGGCGTCAGCTTGACTTTCGCATTGCTGGTCGTGGCTTATGCCGGTTTCCTGTGGCTTATCAATGCGCTTGTCGGCGACCAGGCCACTTTACCCTTGCTGGGTGAGGTCACGTGGCTGAACGATCTGCTCAGCGTGTCCTCACTGCTGTTGATGATGGTACTGTCCGTGTTTCTGATGGTGCCCGTCGCCTCAGCCATCACGTCGATGTTTCTGGATGAGGTCGCGCAGGCCGTCGAGGACAGGCACTATCCCAATCTGCCACCGGTTGTGGGCATTCCGGTATCCGAGGCGTTGAAGGATACGGTGAACTTTTTGGGCGTTCTGATCGCGGCCAACCTGCTGGCGCTGGTTCTATACGTGATCTTCACGCCGCTTGCCCCGTTTATCTTCTGGGCGCTGAACGGATTCCTGTTGGGGCGTGAATACTTCACTCTGGCAGCGATGCGCAGGCTGGGCCGCGATGGCGCGCGCAAGCTGCGCGCCAGGCATTCCGCAACCATCTGGATAGCCGGCACGTTGATGGCAATTCCGCTGTCAGTGCCGCTTGTAAACCTGCTGATCCCCATTATCGGAGCAGCCACGTTCACGCATATCTACCATCAACTGTCAGCCACGGACTTGTAAGGGCTATCCCTGGCGGTCAAGCTGGTTCAGCCAGTCGAAATCCTGCACCGAGATCACGCCGGACACGATGATACCGGCGATGATGGCCCACAGGACGGCCGAAATCCCGGTGGTGATCCACATCTTTTTCTTCATGTGATGCACTTCCGGAGCACCCGCATGGGTGCCCGGAACGATCTCGCCCAGATCGCCCTGCGTTTTGATCCGGATGGGCAACACCACCAGCAAGGTCATGAACCAGATGACCGCAAACAAAACTATCGCTGCCGTGATCGTCATATCAGATCCTCCGAGGCTGTGGTCAGACCTGCTCGAGTTCGACCAGACATCCGTTGAAATCCTTGGGGTGCAGGAACAGAACAGGTTTGCCGTGGGCACCGATCTTGGGCTCTCCCGACCCCAGAACACGGGCACCGGTTTCCTTCAGGTGGTCACGAGCGGCAATGATATCTTCGACCTCGTAACACACATGGTGAATGCCGCCCGCAGGGTTCTTTTCCAGAAACCCGTTGATCGGGCTGTTGTCGCCCAGCGGATAGAGCAGTTCGATCTTGGTGTTCGGCAACTCGATGAAAACGACGGTTACACCGTGGTCCGGCTCATCCTGAGGCGCGCCAACCTTTGCGCCCAGCGCGTTGCTGTATTGCGCGGATGCGGCTTCGAGGTCCGGAACGGCGATGGCGACGTGGTTCAAACGTCCGATCATTGTGCTCTCCTGTCGTTTCTGCGTTGCAGCGTTTATGGGCGCAGACGATCAAAAGGGCAAGGCGCGACGGCCCTGCCCCGGTATTGCCCTCCGGCGTCAAACACCCAGACACCAGCGCATGACCGCCTTTTGCGCGTGAAGACGGTTTTCGGCCTCATCAAAAATGACCGAGTTCGGGCCATCCATAACCTCGGACGTGGCTTCCTCTTCCCGGTGCGCCGGCAGGCAATGCATGAACAACGCGTCGGGTTTGGCGTGGGCCATCAGTTCGGCATTGACCTGATAGGGGCGCAGCAGGTTGTGACGGCGTTCCTTGGCCGACTGGGAATCGTGCATCGAGACCCAGGTGTCGGCGACCACCAGATCGGCACCTTCAACCGCTTTGTAGGGATCACGTTCGACCACGATCTTCGAGCCCTTCTGACGGGCAAAGCCCATGAACTCTTCTTCCGGATCGAATTGAGCGGGTCCCGTAAACGTCAGATCGAAGCCGAACTGGCCTGCAGCATGCAGGAAGGAAGCACACACATTGTTGCCGTCGCCTGTCCAGACCACCTTCTTGCCGGCGATGGGGCCGCGGTGTTCTTCAAACGTCAATACGTCCGCCATGATCTGGCAGGGATGGGTGCGATCTGTCAGACCGTTAATGACGGGGACATCCGAGTACTCGGCCATTTCGGTCAGAATGGTTTCGTCAAAGGTCCGGATCATGATCATGTCGACATAGCGTGACAGCACACGGGCGGTGTCGGCGATGGTTTCGCCATGGCCCAATTGCATATCCTTGCCGGACAGAACCATGGTCTGCCCGCCCATCTGTCGCACGCCCACATCAAACGACACGCGGGTTCGGGTCGAAGGCTTTTCGAAGATCAGCGCGACCATGCGATCCTTGAGAGGCTGTTCATCGTCATGAGCCGCCTTGGGGCGGCCGAGGCGCGCCTTTTTCATGGCGTCGGCTTGGTCGATCACACTGCGCAGGGCTGCTGCATCGGTTTTATGGATGTCGAGAAAATGGTTCATTTCATTTCGCTTTTGGCTGTCGGACGCCGGGGGCCAGCCCCCGGACCCCCGGAGTATTTGGGAAAAGATGAAGATCAGGCGGTTGCGAGACTGGCTTCGACCTGTCGGGCGGCTTTTTCCAGGCGGATCATGGCCTGCGCGATATCGTCCTCGGTCAGAGTGAGCGGTGGCAGGAGGCGAATGACGTTGTCGGCGGCAGGGACGGTGATGACCCCGTTGTCATAGCCGGCATTCACCACGTCCATGTTTGTCGGCTTGCATTTGAGGCCCAGCATCAGACCGGCGCCGCGCACTTCTTCGAAAACGTCAGGATGATTGGCGATCAGGCTTTCGAGTTTCTGGCGCAGCAGGCCGGCCTTGCGGTTCACGCCTTCGAGGAAAGCCGGTGTGGCGACCTGATCGATCACTGCACAGCCTACCGCGCAACCCAGCGGGTTGCCGCCATAGGTGGACCCATGTGTGCCCGCAGTCATGCCGTTCGCAGCATCCTCGGTTGCCAGCACGGCACCCAGCGGGAAGCCCCCGCCAATACCCTTGGCAACCAACATGATATCAGGCGTAATACCCGCCCATTCATGAGCAAAGAGCTTTCCGGTACGGCCGACACCGCATTGCACTTCGTCCAGGATCAGCAGGATTCCGTTATCGTTGCAGATCTGACGCAGCGCCTTGAGTTCCGCATCCGGAACCGGGCGAATGCCCCCTTCGCCCTGAACGGGTTCGATCATGATCGCGGCTGTATGTTCGGTGATGGCGTTTGTGACACCGTCCAGATCACCGAATGCAACATGCACGAAGCCGGGTAGCAGTGGACCAAAACCCTTGGTCATCTTCTCGGACCCTGCGGCGGCGATACCTGCCGAGGATCGCCCGTGAAAAGATCCCTCGAAGGTAATGATCTCGATCCGCTCCGGCTGATCTTTGTCATAGAAGTGCTTCCGAGCCATCTTGACGGCCAGTTCACAGGCTTCGGTACCGGAATTGGTGAAGAATACAGTATCCGCGAATGTGTGTTCGACCAGTTTGTCGGCCAGCGCCTGCTGTTGAGGGATCTGGTACAGGTTCGAAACATGCCACAACGCGTGCGCCTGATCCGTCAGAGCCGCAACCAGTGCCGGATGCGCGTGACCCAGCGCGTTCACCGCGATCCCGGCGCCGAGGTCCAGAAAACGTCGGCCATCCGCCTCGGTCAGCCAGGCACCTTCGCCTTTCACGAATGAAAGCGGTGCGCGATTGTAGGTCGGCAGAACGGACGGGATCATCGGATCATCCTTTTCAGATTGGTTAAGCCCCGTGAGTGATACACGAAGGCCGGTTTCGTCAACTGATTTGGTGGAGATTGCGCTGATTTGAACAGCACAAAGGATCAACAGGGCCGGTTACGCGGTCAGGCGTCGGCGTCGGAGGCGCAGGATATGTGCGTGTTTGATCATGCGGGCCGTATAGCGGGACCTTCGGTTTCTGAAAACCCCGAAATTGAGTGGATCGCATAATTTCACTCTGACACAAGCATTTGGCACTTGTCATTTCGCCCTGCGTCGCGCACCGCTGAACCATGACCCCGGCGCACCAGAACCCTGCCCTTGCGGCTTTTCTCATCTTTGTTGCAAGCGCGCTGATCGCGGGCACAACACTGCTGGCCAAGGCGCTGGGCACCGATACGCTTGGTCCGGCGCTGCATCCGATACAGATCAGCCATGGGCGGTTTCTGTTTGCCTTTGTCGTGATCATCAGCGCGGTCGTCGCGCTGCGTCCGAACCTGCGGCGACCGCATTGGGGGCTGCATGTCGGGCGAACCAGCTTTGGCTGGTTGGGGGTCACGCTGATGTTTGCCTCGGTCGCGTATATTCCAATAGCGGATGCGACTGCGATTTCCTTCCTAAACCCGGTCTTTGCGATGATGCTTGCTATCCCTCTTCTGAAAGAGGGGGTCGGTCCCTGGCGCTGGCTGGCGGCAGCGGTGGCCCTGACAGGCGCGCTGATCCTGTTGCGCCCCACGCCGGCCAGTTTTCAGCCCGCAGCGCTTTTGGCGCTGACGGCGGCTGCGGTGATCGGGATGGAGCTGATATTTATCAAGAAACTCTCGGGTCGTGAAATTCCGATCCAGATTCTGCTGGTGAACAACTCTATGGGGCTGGGCATCGCAACGGTCGCGGTAATTGCGGTTTGGCAGCCGCCCACCGCAGCACAATGGGTCGCTCTGGCGGGGATCGGTGGGCTGATGGCCTGTGCGCAAGCCTGTTTTGTCAACGGTATGGCCAGGGCTGACGCCTCATTCGTGGCGCCGATCAGCTACGCGACCTTGATCTTTGCCGCCCTGTACGATTTTGCTGTTTTTGGCGTAATTCCGGATGCGGTCAGCTTGGCAGGCTCGGCCATCATCCTGACCGGCGCCCTGATTCTGGTCTGGCGCGAGGCCCGCGCGCGGCAATAAAAATATCCGGAAACTTCCAACGCTTTGGCCCGAGGGCGACCTCGGTGTCGCAAATCTTCACGACACCTGATCCGAGACCCGCATTCTGGTCGAAGTTGTTTGTTGTTTAGAGAGATTACGCGATGCACGAACGCCGAATCCCGGAATGGGTCCGCCATGCTCCTGCCCCGTCGGTTCGCGAGTTTGGACTGCTTGCGGGTTTTGAGGCGATTGTTCGGGGCATTTTGATTTCGGTCTTTCCGCTGGTGATGTATCGCGCGCTGGGCGACGCGTCTTCGGTTTCCTTTGTGTATTTTCTGGTGGGGATCGTGTCACTGACGGCCGGTCTGATGGTGCCATTCATCATTCGCTTCATTCCGCGGCGCTGGGCGTACACCATCGGCTGCGTGATGTTCATGGTCAGCGCTGTTCTGGCCATCGAGGGCAGCCCGACCGCCGTGGTGGCTGCCTTGGCCATAAACACGGTGGCGACAGTTGTGACATTTGTCTGCTTCAACGCTTACGTGCTGGATTACATCAGCAAAATCGAACTTGGACGCTGCGAAACCAGCCGCATGTTTTACAGCGCGCTGGGCTGGACTGGCGGACCGATGGCCGGCGTATTGCTGATGGAACTATGGGCACCAGCGCCTTTCGTGATCAGCGCGGTCGCCTCTTTTGGCATGCTGATCCTGTTCTGGAGCATGCGCCTGGGCAATGGCAAACTGATCACCAAAGCACGCGGACCGGCAACGAATCCACTGGCGTTTCTGCCTCGTTTCTTCTCCCAGCCCCGGCTGGTGGCCGGATATCTGTTTGCGATGATCCGCTCGTGCGGCTGGTGGATCTATGTGGTCTACCTGCCAATCTTTGCCATTCAGAACGGGCTGGGTGAACAGCTTGGCGGCATTCTGCTGTCGGGAACCAATGCAATGCTGTTTGTCGCCCCATTGATTCTGCGCTGGGTCCAGGCGCGGTCTTTGCGGGCTGCGGTTCGGACGGGATTTGCCGCCTGTGGGGTCTGTTTCGTTGTCGCAGGGGCCGTAGCGGGATGGCCCATCGCGTCGGTTGCGGCGCTGGTTTTGGGGTCGGTCTGGCTGATCGTGCTGGATATCTGCGCCGGATTGCCGTTTCTGATGGCCGTGAAACCGTCGGAGCGGACCGAGATGTCTGCTATCTATTCCAGCTATCGGGACGTATCGGGCATTCTGACGCCGGGCGTGGCTTCACTGGTACTTCTGGCTACGCCGGTTGCAGGCGTGTTTGCGGCCGGCGGCGTTGCCCTGTTTGGGGCATGGGCGGTAGCGGCACGGTTGCACCCCAGGCTGGGACGACCCCGGGTCCCGTTGCAGCCGGGTGCGCTGGCCGAAGCCGCCTAGGCCTTTAGCCGATACCCTGTGCGCAGCATCTGCCAGGTCAGCGCGCCTATCAGGCCGGTTGCGCCTGCGCAGACGGCCATACCCAGCCACGGCGAACTGTCGGACACGCCGATCATCCCGTAACGCAACCCGTCAATCAGATAAAAGACGGGATTCAGATGGCTCAGGCGGTTTAGCACCGGTGGCAAGGCTTCGACCGAGTAGAAGGTTCCCGACAAAAAGGCCAACGGTGTGACAATGAAATTGGTGATCGCCGCCATCTGGTCAAATTTGTTGGCGAAAATTCCGGCAAGCAGCCCGAGTGCCCCCATGAAAGCGCCGCCAAGCAGCACAAAAATCAGCGCTGTCAGCGGATGGTGCGGCACCAGCCCCAGGACCACCGCCAGCGCGATGGCGACAACGCAGGCTATCAATACGCCACGTGCGATGCCGCCGGCCAGATAGCCCAGCAAAATCTCCAGCGGCGAAAGCGGAGGCATCAGAGTGTCGACAATGTTTCCCTGCACCTTGGCGATCACCATCGATGATGATGTGTTGGCAAAGGCGTTCTGAATGACTGTCATCATCATGATTCCGGGGGCCAGGAAGGTCAGGAACGGCACACCCATCACGTCCGGCCTGCCGGGGCCGATAGCGATATTGAAGATCAGCAGGAACAACCCCGCGGTCACCAGCGGGGCCAGCAAAGTCTGCGTCCACACCGCCAGAAAGCGCAGGGTCTCGCGCTGCGCCAGCGTGTAAAGGCCCATCCAGTTCACTACTCCGAAATGGCGCGTATTCTGATCTGCGGGAATTTGCATCATCTGACCTCAACCTGATTCGAAGACAGCTTGTAACTCGGGCTGCAGTGATTAAAATAGGGGGCTGATACGAATTCCCAAGGCGGCCCGAATCCGGGGCCGCTTTCCGCTTTTGAAAGGCAAATGATGTCCTGGACTGACGAGCGTGTAGAACTACTGAAGAAGATGTGGGGCGAGGGCCAGTCGGCCAGCCAGATCGCCAAGGAACTGGGTGGTGTGACCCGCAACGCCGTGATCGGCAAGGTGCACCGTCTGGGCCTGTCGAACCGGACCACGGGCGCGGCACCGGCCAAGGCTGAACCCAAGGAAAAACCAGCCCCCGAACCAAAGGCGGAAGCCAAGCAAAAACCTGCACCTAAGACTGAACCGGCACGCCCGGCCCCTGCCCCGGCAGCCGAAGCCAAGCCCGCCATTCCGGCCCGTCGTCAGATCATCCCGGCCGGTCAGCCCCTGCCGCCGCAACCGTCGGCCAACGAGATCAGCCCCGAAGCGCTGGCCAAGGTCAACGAGGTCGAAAAGAAGGCCAAAAAGCTGACTTTGATGGAACTGACCGAGAAAACCTGCAAATGGCCGGTCGGCGACCCCGCAACCGAAGATTTCTGGTTCTGCGGTCTGCCGGTTGAACAGGGCAAACCCTATTGCGAGGCGCATGTGGGCGTGGCCTTTCAACCCATGAGCGCCCGCCGCGACCGCCGTCGCTGACCGGGATGCGCCAGGATCCGACCGCGCTGGAGGATACCTGGCTTGCGCGGGCGAAACGTCTGCTGGCGCTGTCCGAGACCGGGCAGCACTTTACCACGGACGGTTTTGACCGCGAACGCTATGACGAGATCGCCGCTTTGGCGCGCGCCATGTTGGCTGATCTTGGCCACGTCCCGCTGTCACGGATCGAAGGGCTGATCTCGCACCACACCGGCGGTTACGCAACGCCCAGCATTGATATTCGCGGCGCAATTATTCGCGACGGTCGAATCCTTCTGGTCCGTGAACGCAGCGACGGACGATGGGCAATGCCGGGCGGGTTTGCCGATATCGGCAGTTCCCCGGCGGAAAACATTGAACGCGAAGTCTGGGAAGAGGCCGGACTGCGGGTCCGCGCACGTCAGCTTTACGCGCTGCGACACAAGGCACGCCACCCGTATCCGGCGGACATACGAGATTTCTACAAACTGTTCTTTCTGTGCGAGGAAAGCAGCGTCACAGCACCAGAACCCGGCATGGAAACAAGTGAGGTCGCGTTTTTTGCGCCTCAGGATCTTCCGGAGCTGTCTTTGGTTCGGAATCTGCGGTCAGATATCGAAGCCGCATTTACGGCACTCACGAACGGGTCGACTGTCACCCTGTTCGATTGACATCAACTTCCCACCGTAATCAGTTGTTCTGGTAGAAGAATGACAGCTTGCGGCTGGTTCCGCTGGGCGGGCGTGGGAACGGTGCAGCGCGCCTGACCTGTTCGCGGGCTGCGCGTTCAACTTCGAGCGAGCCGGAACTGTCCACGATTTCGACCCAGGCCAGTGAACCGTCGGGATCGATCTGGAAAAACACCTGCGCAAAACCTCGGGCCGAAACAAACACAACCGGTGCGCGATTCAGATGTACCAGAACCTGCCCGGCATAGTTGGTTACATCGGAATTCCCAGGCCCGCGCCCGCCCGAGCGCGATCCCCCGCTGCCCTGCCTGAACCTATCGATGCCTTCGCGGCGATAAACGGTCAAAGGCGAATCGACTACCTGATCAGGAAAGCGCAAGTCGCTGAAATCCCTCGATCCCTTCAATACACCTTGCCGTTCCGTTGTTGGTCGCCGGTCCGGAAGGCGTGGCCTGATTGAGGTGGTCACGGCGAGCTCTGAATCTTCAGATTCTTCCACTGTTTCCGCCGCATCCGGTATCGGTGACAGAGCGGCGATCTCCGGTTCCACCGCTTCCTGCACGGGTGGAACAATGGCCGTGACCGGCGGGGTGGCGGCCGCTTCAGGCACGACAGGCAGAGCGGCAGGCTGTTCGGGTTCTGCCGCTGCCTCGATTGCATCAGGATCGCCCTGAGGCGCTTTGGCCGCGGTTTCCGCCTCGACCGGGTCGGAATTGGCTTCATCGGCGCTGGGTTTGTCGTCGCCATCGGCTTCTTCGGCAGTAATTGAAGGCTGAACCGGTTCTGCGATCTCTGGCTGAACGATTTCGGCTTCGCCGGTATCAGGGGACGGCACCGGCTTTGGGTCGTTTGAGGCGACCAGCGCCTCGGTGATCGGAACCGGTTCCGTTCGTTCGGGCTCGGGCGGCGTTTCCTCCGGCGGCTCGGGCGTTTCAGCAGGCTCGGGTTCGACGGGTTCCGCCACGGGCTCGACCAGATCCTCGAAGGCATTGCCCATTGCCACCCTGTCAGGCCGGGTATCCGGTGTCTCAGATCCGGGCAGCGCCGGTGTCGTCAGAGTAAGCCCCATCAAGTGAACCATCACGGAAATCGCGATCGCCACGGCGGCAATCAGGGCAGACCCGCGGATCATTCGAGCGCCTGTTCGGTCACGACAAAGACCGATGTTGCCCCCAGACGGCGCAAGGAAGTGGTGATTTCGATCAGGCGCTGACCCTGCGCATTGCGGTCCGGAACGATCCGTACCGGACCTGCATCATGGGTTTGCATATAGGCCTCGGCGCTGGATGGAGCACCGCGAAAACTAAGTGTTCCGTCGCTGTGCAGCACCAGCGCGTCGGGTGGTTCGCGCCCGGCCAGATCGGACGTGTTCACCAGCTCAAGATCCCCGTCCATTGGTGGTGCCAGCGTGCCCGTGATCAGAAAGAAAATCAGCATCAGGAAGATGACATTGATCAGCGCGATGGTGGAATCACGTTTACGGCTGGGGCGGGTACGGCGGATCATGGCCTTACTCCAGCACCAGAACGCTGAGGTCTTCACGGCCGCGCAGCAGAGCCAGAATATCAACCAGATGCTGTGCTGTGGCGTCGTTGTCCATGCTGATCAGAACCTGACCCGCTTCGACCCGGGCCGCCAGTTCCTCGGGCGTGACCGGCGCGCCGTTCAGTACCAGCCGGGTCGCCCCCAATTGCACGAAAGCGCGTTCCGACGGCGCATCCGAGGCCGCCCCACCGCTGGTTGCGCTGCTCAGTTCGATCTCGCCAAAGCGGGAAAAGGTCGAGGACAGCATGAAGAACAACAAAAGCAGGAAAATTACGTCAATGAGTGGCGTCATCGACAATGGGCGGCGAACGAAGGGTGCGGTATTACGCATGTTCGGGCGCGACCGGGGTATGCGCTCTGCCCGTCGCGGCCTGAATGCCCTGCCCCGGAACCAGCACGGTTCGCAGTGCCTTGTCAGCGAACACACGCTCGCGTGCTGTCCGGCTTTCGAACCACGACAAAACCATCGAGGTTGGCATAGCGACCGCCAGCCCGACTGCCGTGGTGATCAGCGCAACCCAGATACCGCCAGCCAAAAGCGAGGGATCGACCGAAGCCCCGGCGGATTGCAGGCTCTGGAACGCTTCGATCATACCCAGAACAGTTCCGAACAGCCCCAGCAGCGGCGCGAGTTGCGCAACGGTATCAAGCAGGCGAAAACCCCGCTCTAACCCCGCCAGCGCCAGCCCGGCCTCGGCATCCAGCCGCTCGGACAGGCCCGGTGCATCCGGTGCGTCCATCGCCGCATTCACGAGCGGAGCAAGGTAGCTGTGGCTTTGTGTCAGACGGTCACGCGCAAGCTGCCGATCACCCGCATCCCAGGCCGCCAGCGCCTGAGACAGCACCCGATGCCGACCCACGCCGCACGCGGCAAACTGCCAGAGTTTGTACAGCGTGACGGCGAGCATCAGCACCGACATCACGATCAGGATCGCAACCACCGGCCCACCCAGGGCCACGATCTCGCGCAGCGCAACCAGCGGGCTCATCCCAGTAGCTCCACGTCGACACGGCTGCCAAGCGTCAGCGTTTCCCGGCATATGTCGCTTTCTGCCCCGTTGACCTGACAGGAATTCGTACCATTAAATAGAACCTGACCGATCTTCTCGCAGGACAATCCGGACAGGTTGAACTGGCGCACGCGCATACGGCCCTCGGGAAGGTCCCTCAGAAGCAGAAGCGTCAGGCGATCCACGCCTCCGGAGGTGTCGAAAATCACGGCTTCAAACGAAACAGCGTCAACACCTTGCCCCGTGTCATTTCTCACCACGAAAGTCATCTGGCAGGCGTCATCAATATCCTGAAGTGTGTTGAGTTCGACAAACAGTTCCGCCGCAGAGGTTTCATCGGATTGCGCCAGCGCCATGGCGGGCAACATTCCCAGAAAGAGCCCGGCTAGCGCGAGACGTCGAATTAACATGTGCGGCCTCCCGAAGGTTCAGCAGTTACTTTGTTGACCCCGGGGATCGCACCCGGGGTGTGGTTTTCATACCCAAGATAGGTGCGATGAAAAAGACTTGCAGGCGGCCTTGTGCAAATTCGTGCATTTTTTGGGAAAAGCCCGACATGCCCGATCAAACAGACCCGTTGGGCCAACCGACTGTTGCCCCGCTTGGCGTCAGCGCCCGAATGCGCTGTTCGGGGTCCATTTCATTTTTTCACCCGCTTTGCCCCATTTCATCATCAGGCAGGATGTTCCGTATTTCTGGAAATACTTAATATTCAGCGGGTACCACCCGGCCTTTGGCACTTCGACCTCGGTGCGCTGGTTGGCTTCGCAGCCCTGGCGTCCGTTGACATACCCGATCTGTTGACCGCCGACATAAGCGTCAATTCCATCGTTGGACCAGGTTTCCAGCTCATAGATACCGGGGGAGTCAAAACGGATAAACCCGGTAACCTCCGCCGCCACATTATAGGCTTCGTTGAAAGTCATGACAGGATCACCATCCGATGTGTCACGGTAATCCAGTCCCCTCAAAGGCGGACCCGCCTTGGCCTTTTTCAACAGGAAATCAACTTTGGCGAGGTTCTGAATCTTGCGCGGTGGATTCCCCTCCCATGCGTATTTCACATTCAGTCCCGCCTTCGCGTTGGGCTGCGGGTTTGCGGGTTGCAGTTTCAATGGCGCGGACATGGCCGTGCTGCCGATTACTGCCGCGACTGCGGCCAGCGCACCGATCCGAAAGAGTTTCATGGTCTTCTCCCTGAGTGTGGTCCTTTGGGGTTGCTCCCCTTTCGACCTGGTTCTTGAGAAGACACTAGGACGTGAAAATTCACCTCGCAAGTCGGTTGAAGTTCACAATCTCAACGTCAGGCCCTTACGTCCTTTGGTGAATCCATTACAACATAGGACGTAATTGAGGTCACATGCGGCAGGGTTCCCAGCACCTCGGTATGAAAAGTCTTGTAGGACGGCAGGTCGGCACACTCCACCCGCAGCAGATACTCGATTGTTCCGGTAATATTGTGGCATTCAACCACTTCCGGCGCACGCTGCAATGCGCGCTCGAACCCTTCCTGCGCGGCTTTGGTGTGCTCGCCCAACCCTACGCCGATATAGGCCACAAACCCCACTCCCAGGGCTGCGGGGTTTAGAACCGCGCGATAACCCGTGATGACGCCAGCACGTTCCAGCTCCTGCACGCGGCGCAGACAAGCAGATGGCGACAGACCAACACGGTCAGCAAGGTCCAGGTTGCTGATACGACCGTCCCGGGACAGTTCTCGCAATATTTGGCGGTTTATTTCGTCAATCTTGGCCATTGGTTGCAAAACTAAGGGAAACACGCATCAAAACGCAATTTCATTTGCCGGTTTTGCCGCAATTATTCGCTTCATGACCTATGAACTTCTACTCGCCCTGATCGCTTTTGCATTCGTTTCCTCGATCACGCCGGGGCCGAACAACCTGATGTTGATGGCATCGGGTGCCAATTTCGGGTTCCGGCGCACCGTCCCGCATATGCTGGGGGTCGGGCTGGGCTTTACCTTCATGGTTCTGCTGGTGGGAACCGGGCTGGTTCAGGCCTTCGACCGTTATCCGGTCAGCTATACGATACTCAAAATCGCATCCGTGATTTATCTGCTGTACCTGGCCTGGAAGATTGCCAATGCCGCGCCGACGCAAGATCAGGCCGCGAAGGCTACACCAATGACGTTTCTTCAGGCCGCCTCGTTTCAATGGGTCAACCCCAAGGCGTGGGCCATGGCCCTGACAGCAACTGCCGCTTATACGCCGGATCAGACATTGGGTGCGATCATGGTGGTTGCGCTGGTTTTCGGAGCGGTCAACCTTCCCTCGGTCAGCGTCTGGACCGTTCTTGGACAACAGATGGCGCGCGTTTTGACAAACCCGCGCCGATTGCTGGCCTTCAACTGGACCATGGCGGTGCTGCTGGTGGCCTCGCTTTATCCGGTGCTGTGGCCGAGTTGAGCTATTTCAGTGGCAGACAGATTTCAGTCAGCAGGTCTTCTGGCGCGGTATCGCGCGGATCGTTGAGGTAAATCTCATAGCAAGGCCGATCCGCCGGTTCCTCGCCGGATTCAGGCAGCCAGTTGCCGAACAGGCTGTGATAGGCAGCGTGAATACCTGAATACGGGCCCTTGTAGGTCAGCACAGCGGTATTGCCGCCGGGGATTTCCAGAGCTTCCATACCATCGGGGGTCGCACCACCCCGATGTTCGGCACCGGCATAGCTGCGCAATTGATCTTCGGGCACGTCATCGGGACTGTCGAGGTAGACCCCGATAACAGGACCCATCTGCGGCCACAGTTGGCGGGACTCGCACAAGGCACCAAAGGCTTCAAAGCTTTTGCCGATCTCGGCATAAGCGCCTTTGTGGGGCAGCGCGACAACGCGGCGGGCGGGTTCGGTTCGTTTCGTGACGGGATGCATTGGATATTCTCCGGTTCTGAAATGTGGGTTGGCTGGCAGGCATTGCCCGGCCTTCCGAAAACCGGCGGGGCTGCTGCCATAGGCCTCGGAAAAGGCCCGCGCAAAGGATTTCAGGTTGGGATAGCCGATATCGGTGGCCACCTGCGCAACCGGCTTGTCGGATTGCACCAGCCAGCACGCCGCCCGATGCAACCTGATCCGGCGCACGGCCTGCGCACAGGTCTCGCCGGTAATGGCGCGAAACACGCGATGCCAGTGAAACCGCGACATGGCCGCAACATCGGCCAACGCGTCCAGTGACAGATCGCCTGCCGGGTGGTCGTGGATATGGGCCAATACGCGCAGAACGCGGTCTTCGTAACTGGCGGCCATCGGCTCTCTTCCTTCTTCCTGCCTGACCGGGATCGCATATTCCGCGACCACAAATCTTGCTGAATTCTCACCAACCAATACACACTGAAACGCTACGATCTTCGCTTGGACCAATCCTGAGCCCGAACGATGGCCCAAAACAATGGACTTGCATGACATGTCTCACTCACTAGGTTGGCCGCGATTTGGCTGCTTCCGCATTTTTTGACTTCTCGCAGAGAAGCCAAAAACAATCTTCTGCCGACGCAGGGCATGATCGCCGGGCATTTGGCTCAGAACGATCCCAGGTCTGAAACCCGAATTGAAGATCGGCCAAGCCTTGGTCGGAAACTGATCAGCGCTCCGTTCGGTGACATTACGGATGCGATTCATCAACATCCGGGATCCGTCGATGCCACGAGCAATAGTCATATCTCTCGAGCCAAAAACACGGGATGGAAGTGAGAACCGGGTCTAATTGCCGAGGGTGGGTGCCGATGACCTTGCGGCTGTGAAACAGCCATACCCGCTACGGAACAGGTTCAGGACCCGGCTTGCCTTGTGTTGCATTCCTCTGGCGGCAAGGTCATATAGCGGGGAACTTCCGCGTTGAGAGGCGTCATGACCCAGTATCTGGATTTCGAAAAACCCCTGGCCGAGATCGAAGGCAAGGCCGAGGAACTGCGCGCGCTGGCCCGTGCCAATGAAGAGATGGACGTGGCCGAAGAAGCTGCTGCGCTGGACGCCAAGGCGGCCAAACTTCTGGATGAACTGTACGGCGATCTGACTCCGTGGCGGAAATGTCAGGTGGCGCGCCACCCTGAACGCCCCCATTGCAACGATTATGTCGACGCGCTGTTTACCGAGTTCACGCCCCTGGCCGGTGACCGGAACTTTGCCGACGACCTGGCCGTGATTGGCGGTCTGGCGCGGTTCGACGACCAGCCGGTGATGGTGATCGGGCACGAGAAAGGCTCGGACACCAAGTCGCGGATTGAACGCAATTTCGGCATGGCCCGCCCTGAAGGCTACCGTAAGGCCGTACGTCTGATGGAGATGGCTGGCCGTTTTGGCCTGCCGGTGATTACGCTGATCGACACCGCAGGCGCGTATCCCGGCAAAGGCGCCGAAGAACGCGGCCAATCCGAGGCCATCGCCCGGTCGACCGAGATGTGTCTGAAAATCGGAGTACCACTGGTCTCGGTCATCATTGGCGAAGGCGGTTCGGGCGGTGCGGTTGCGTTCGCTACGGCCAACCGTGTCGCGATGCTGGAACATTCGGTCTATTCGGTGATCTCACCCGAAGGCTGCGCCTCGATCCTGTGGAAGGACTCCGAGAAGATGCGCGAAGCGGCCGAGGCCCTGCGCCTGACCGCGCAGGATCTGCACAAGCTGGGCGTCTGTGACCACATCATCGCCGAACCCAAGGGCGGTGCCCATCGTGATCGTCCGGCGACAGTTGAGGCAGTGCGCGCATCAATCACGGCCATGCTGGCCGAACTGGCAGGCAAAGACGCAGCGGCCCTGATTAAGGACCGCCGCCAGAAATTCCTCGACATCGGATCGAAAGGGTTGGCGGCCTGAGCCGTCAGCCCCCAAGCCTGCGCAGCAAGTCTGCCGAGGGTGTCCCAGTTACGGCCAGACCACTGGCCCGCTGGTAGTCGCTGATGGCGGCTTCGGACTTCTTGCCGATCACACCATCCGCACCTTCCGTGTCATACCCGGCCGACGTCAAGCGACGCTGCAACTCCTTGCGGTCTTCAAGGGTCAGGCCGTTCTCGTCCGGCCCGAACGAGGCCTGAAATGGTGCACCGCCCGCGATCCGGTCGGCCAGATGCCCGACACCAATCGCGTAGCTGTCCGAGTTGTTGTAGCGCTTGATCACCTGAAAATTGCGGAACACCGCGATGCGCGGTCCGGGCGTCTGCGGCTGCAACACTGCGACAGGTGTGCCTGACACCGTTCCGACCTCGCCACCCCACTTCTGGCCCCGCACCCAACCGGCGCGCGCCAGATAGGCCGCGGTCGAGGCCAGTGAGTCGGTCGGATCGTCCGACCAGATATCCCGTCGCCCGTCGCCGGTGAAATCCACCGCATAGGCCAGATACGACGTCGGAATGAATTGCGTATGCCCCATCGCCCCGGCCCAGCTGCCGGTCATATTGTCAGGGGTCGTATCGCCGTTCTGCAGGATCTTCATCGCTGCGATCAACTGCTTTTCAAAGAACTCCCCGCGCCGTCCGTCGTAGGCCAGCGTCGACAGTGCCGATACTACGGGCACATCGCCCCGACGCGCGCCATAGCGACTTTCCAGCCCCCAGACCGCCACCACGATTTCACGGTCGACGCCGTATTGGGCTTCAATTTGCGACAAGGTTGCGCCATGGCGCTGCAGCATCTGTTTGCCGGTGCTGATCCGCTCGTCCGAGGCCGCAATAGCCAGATAATCCTCGAGCGAGCGCTTGAACTCGACCTGGTTGCGGTCGCGTTCGATCACGCCGGGCAAATATCCAGCCCCCTGAAACGCACGATTGATTGTGGTCTGCGAAATACCCTGAGACGCCGCGCGTCCCTTGAACCCGGCAACCCAAGCATCCCAGCCTGCATTGGGCACAGCCTGCATCCGTGTAGCCGGCGCGCGCGCAGGTGAACTGATATCGGAACAGGCGGCCAGCAGCGCCGACCCAAGCCCCATAGAAAAGGTCCGTCGATTGATCATGTCTGAAATCTGCTCTTGTTGTGGTTTTGGCCAGAGTAACGCAGACCGCGCTTTTGAGCCAGAACGTCGCTGGCCTGCGCCTGTCGCGAATGGGACAACCGGGGTATCGTCGGCAATAAGCCGCCTAGCTGACCAGCAACCGCAAGCCCTGCGTCACATCGGACCGTACCGCCAGCCGTAATCCTGGCTCATCACCAGCCTTGAGCGCAGCTATGATCAGCTTGTGGTAGTGCGGCGGCTCTGTGCGCCTGAGCCGCCCATAGAGCGCTCGCATCGTCGGACCCAGTTGCAACCAAACGGTTTCCGCAATTGCCAGCATCGCCGGTGCCTGCGCCCGAAGGTACAAAGTGCGGTGGAACTCAAGATTGGCTCGGATATATCCGACCCCATCCCGTTTGGTTACCATTTCCGCAACCGTCATGTTGATGCTCTGCAGCCGATCAATCAGCGCCATGTGCGCCCGCGGCAGTGCCCGGCTTGCCAGTTCAACCTCAAGCAAGGCGCGCAAGGCCGCCAGTTCCTCGATCCGGTCATTGCCGAGTTCCGGCGTCGATACGCGACCGGATGACGACAGCGTCAGCGCCCCTTCGGCCGCCAAACGGCGCACCGCCTCGCGGGCCGGTGTCATGGATACGCCAAACTCTTTGCCGATCCCGCGCAGGGTCAACGCCTGCCCCGGGGCAATATCCCCATGCATAATACGGGACCTGAGCGTCCGGTAGACGCGGTCGTGCGTTGCGGTCTGGGACTCGGTGGAACGTGTGCTCAACATGCGCCCATGTGATCACAAATATCAGCCGGGTCAACTCGTCCCGGCTTCAAATCGGTATTGATGCAGCCGCGCACCGTTGTCGCGCAACCACCGCCGCTGATCCTTGCAGGGTCCGAAAATCCGCTCGACCTGCGCCCAGAAGGCCGGAGAGTGGTTCATCTCAACCAGATGAGCCACCTCGTGGGCCGCGACATAATGCAGAATTTCTGAGGGTGCCAGAATCAGGCGCCACGAGAACATCAGCGCACCGGCGGAACTGCACGATCCCCAGCGCGACCGCGTATCCCGAAGTGTCAGGCTTTTGTACGGACGGCCCAACATGGCGGCATAGTCATCGCAGGCTTCTGTCAACCGGTCGCGCGCGAGTTCCTTGAGGAATCGCGCCAGTCGTCGCCCCTCGGCCCCCGAAGGAACCGCGATCTGGTCGTCATGCATCTGGATCCTTCGCCCCGTCGCGGCAACGATTTTTCGCTCGGACCCTTCGATTGGAAGGAAACCGCCGATTTCCACCGGCGTCCGGCCGGGCTGGTTCTGCAGATGCTGCCGGATCCAGTTTTCCTTTGTGCGGGCGAAACTCAGCGCTTCGGCCTCGGGCACGCCTTGCGGGAAGGTCAGCGTGACCCGCCCGTCCAGTTGGGAAATCCGCAGACTGATCCGCCGTGCCCGCGCCGACTTGCGCAATGTCAAAGGCACCGGAGGCGTCCCGGGCAATGCATGTTTCCCCATATCCCAACTTCTCCTGCGCAAAGGCTTTGACAGTGCCCGCCGCATGTGGCACGTGACCTGAATCGTTGATACGACTCACCTGATATCAAGGGGATTTGACATGCCCAAGGAAGAATGGGGCGTAAAGCGCGTTTGCCCGACCACTGGCAAGCGGTTTTATGACCTGAACAAGGACCCGATCGTAAGCCCCTACACCGGCGAGATCGTGGTTATGGAAACCGGCAAAAGCCGGATGATCGCCGCCGACGCCGAGGATGCTGCATCCGCCAAGGCGCGTGAATCGCAGTCTGACGATGACATCGCTCTGGACGATGACGTCGATGTCGATCTGGACGATGATCTGCTGGATGATGACGATGACAATGACAACGTGTCGCTGGACGACATCACTGACATGTCATCGGAAGACGAAAACTGAATTCGTCCCGAGGCGGCCCCCGGCCGCCTCGTTTCATTTTTGCGGATCAGCAAGACGGCAAAAATTTTGCAAAACCGATTTTTTGGACTTGCACTATCCGGCACCGTCTCATAAACGTCCGTCCACCGCACAGGCGGTACCTGCATGGGGCCTTAGCTCAGTTGGGAGAGCGCTTGCATGGCATGCAAGAGGTCAGGGGTTCGACTCCCCTAGGCTCCACCAAAACCTAACAGAACAACTAGATAGCAAGCATTAGAGCAGTGTGACACACAGGTGTGACACAAAATGAAGCTGCATGCGTATCTCTCACTGTCCCGACATGGCATCTACTACTTCCGTTGGCCACTGCCCGACACAAGGCCAAATCCCCACACTAGACCAAGCACCACACGTAGGACCCTTCGGGTGTCTTTGCGTACGAGATGTCCTAAAGAAGCTGGCACTCTGGCACGACGTCTTGCAGTGTGCGGCGACACAATAGCAAAGCACACAGAAGCATCGGGCATGAACCACGGCGAACTGCGTACAAAGGTGCATAAGCACTTCACGGAAGTACTGAAGAAAGCAAAGGCGCGTAGGGAAGAACTCGGCCCCTACACCGAACTAGAGAGAGAACGTATCGTCGACACTATCCGGCTACATGAGGCGGACAACGAAGACTTTTGGGGCATGATGCAGAAGGGCTATGCAACCCAGCAATACCAATCCTTTTGCGATGCATCTGGTGTTCCCCAGAAGCAACCTGTCAAAACCCAGTGGGCAATTCTTGATGAAATTAGGAAGGCTTGGATCGGTTTTCATGAAGCAATGCTGGCGCACGATAAGACCTTCGAGACATACGATTTCAGCGTGCCGTCCAACGCGCCTGTGAGCGGCCCAGAGAGGCCGGAACCTACTTCTGACAGCATTGCCGCCAAAGTTGAAAAGAAGCGTCCAGTGGTGCTTATTAGCCCGCTTTTGTCGGTCCTGTTTGCGGAGAGAAAAGCTGAGGCGATACAGACCGGCCAATGGTCAGCTAAGCTGGTGAGCGACTACCAGACCTGGACAGACCTTTTCATCGAATTGCAAGGCGACCGTCCGATACTGGACTATCGCAAATCTGACGCACGTGATTTTAAGAATGCCCTGCTTGAGCTTCCCACCAATAGGAACAAGCTGCCCCAAACAATTGGTTTACCTGCCAGAGAGGCCATGCAAGCTGCCAAGGATTACAGCCTGCCTACCCTATCCGTAGGCACAATCAATAAGGCCTTGGGGAGACTCCAGACAACTTGGAATTGGTCAAACAGACAGTTGGACGAAGAGGTTACAGACCTCTTTGCACCGATGAAGATTGCTGACAACAACAACGCCAGAAACCAACACGACCCGTTCAGTAAAGAGCAACTGCACACCATCTTTAGCAGTCCACTGTACACCGGGTGCAAATCTAGGCGGCTCCGTACAATGCCGGGTAATACGGACCTGAGCGACACCAGTTGGTATTGGCTTCCTCTTCTTGGCCTGTGGACAGGGGCTAGGCTGAATGAACTTTGCCAGTTGCGCGTTGACGATATCGACCAAGAAAAAGGTGTGCCCTTCATCCGGGTCCAAGAGGGGGACGAAGACCAACGTGTAAAGTTCGGCAAGAGCAGGATCGTTCCTATGCATCCGGAGTTAGTCCGCCTTGGCTTCTTGCGGTTTGTTCTGGCGCAACAGCAGGCAGAGCATGAGCAGGTGTTTCCGGGGCTCAGGTTGGGAGCCACTGGTTACTACTCGGAACAGCCCAGCAAGGACTTTAGCAACTACCTCAAAAGTATTGGCGCAAAGACACGCAAGACTTCATTCCATTCATTCCGCCACACCTTCAAAGACGCCTGCCGTCATGCAGGGGTAAACCCAGACATTAATGACATTCTGTTGGGTCATGCTTTGCCCGGTATGGCGGGACGCTACGGTAACGGTAATGTACCCCTTCCAGTACTCTATGAGGCGGTGTGCAAGGTATCATTTGCGGATTTGCCGACAGGCCATATTGCGGGGTTCAAGCTGTAGACGGTAGCCGGAAGTGACCGCGCCATGTCTTTCACCGAAGTTTTTCGTCTGGAGTATGGGGCAACTTGGCTAGGCGCTCGTTCAACTTGTTTTGGTCGAGAGACCAATCCAATTGTTGCCCTTTTTCTGCTGCATCTAGCCGTGCGCCCGCACCCGGTGCTATTTCCTCCATCAGAAGTCCAACTATCGCCGCCATATCCATCCCACTACAAATGTTTGGCAACGCGGGGCTTTGGCTTTCCCTTTTATTTCCCGTGTAGGAGAAATGGCCGGAACCAAATTTATGGGCTCCAATTTTGGAGTTCCGCCACGCGACAATACTCCTTGGCCCCACCGACCCATCTGCGGTGTTCTGGTGAACCTTGTAGCAAATTCGTGCCAGGAAATCGCTTACACTTGTCGCATTAACTTTGTTTCTGTTGTAGGCATCAACGACATGCAACAAAGGTCTTTGCCAGTCCTTGATTTGCAACAACGCGCGCGATCCCGAGCCTGCAACCCCGAAGGGCATCGTGATCTGCAAAGG
The DNA here is from genome assembly GCF_056537185.1 of Ruegeria sp. CG4. Lineage (NCBI taxonomy): Bacteria > Pseudomonadati > Pseudomonadota > Alphaproteobacteria > Rhodobacterales > Roseobacteraceae > Ruegeria > Ruegeria sp. CG4. The sequence continues at coordinate 1,187,016 of NZ_JBQFRB010000001.1, forward strand.
AAGCAACACACCTCCCATAATGTGGCGTGTATATCTAAACTTCCATCCATCTTTTGTATGAGCAAGATCAATAGTGTAGACGCGATGTTCAGTTCCAACATAGGCGGGCACCAAAAATCTATGTTGCCTTTGGCGAACGTCTTGGATCTGGGACAAATGCGGTAGAAACTCTCGCATCATGGCATTGGCTATGATGCTCAGCATCTCCTCAAGCGGGTGATGACGACCACGCAAGACATTACTTACCCATTGCGAGGGTTGTTGACCAAGTGCGGTAGCACCCAGCCCTGCGTAACCCAACAATGCTAGGCCATCCTGCACCTCTAAAAATGTCATCTTGACGGCATCATCAATAGGCTGACAGCCCGGAGCTGACAGCCTCCTATCTGAAACCATCCAAATCGACCCTTTGGTTTGCACTGTCAGTACGAAAGTCATTGTAAGCGGTAATCCTTACCAGAAATCTACTGTACGGTTACTATGGCTACATCGGTGCATCCAGTCGACGCCAGCGCGCCCTAGAAGTCCAACAAAAAATTGGGAAATTTTCTCGAGGCGGTATCTAACACTGCTGCAAGCAAGTTTTCCCCCATGCCCCTGCAGTGCAAGCGTGATGCCCGAGAAAACTGCAGCCTATTCTTCAGTCTCACAAAAGCCTGCCCCAGCGACACAACTGGCACACGCGCAAATTGTTTCTCACAAGCGTTGACTTCAGCTTTTGAGACAGTATGTATCTCAATATGTAAGACCTTGAGAGACGGATCATATCATGCTTGTTGGCTATGCTAGGACTTCCACTTTGGATCAAACGGCTGGGCTTGATGCTCAACTACGGGAATTGGAAAAGGCGGGGTGCGAGAAGGTATTCACCGAACAGGTATCCTCAGTGGATGTGAGAGCGCGTGAGAAGCTCACAGAGGCGCTCAACTTCATCCGAGAGGGTGATCACCTAGTAGTCACCAAACTGGACCGTCTGGCGCGCTCTATGACCCACCTGATGGAAATTCGCAGTCAACTTGAGGGCGTCGGAGCGCACCTGACGATCTTGGGTCTAAGCCTCGACACCTCAACGGCTCAAGGCAAGCTGATGTTGAACCTGCTGGGAAGCGTTGCCGAGTTCGAGCGTGAGATCATGCTGGAACGTCAGCGTGAAGGGATTGCTAAAGCTAAAGCTGCTGGGAAGTACAAGGGACGCAAGCCAACTGCCTTAGCAAAGTCAGATGAGGTGCTTGCGCTTGCGGGCGAAGGCGTTGGCGCGACCAAGATCGCTAAGAACCTAGGTATCAGTCGCGCATCGGTTTACCGGATACTAAGTACGGGCCCACGCTAACCGTCTGCGTCCTGGTGCAAGATTGTCCCGGTTGTTAATGAACGGAATCATTGCCTATCTGAATCCGAAAAGCTGTGCGTTCACGTAAGGTAATCTATCTTCTTTGCAAACTGGTGTGCATTTATGCTGATTTTGCTTATCCCTCCCTCAATTGAGCAAGAAACCGGACAGATCACGTTTACCGAATGTGTCATCTGTCTGCCCCTGCAGGGTTATGAACCGGATTAGTAACCGGATGTGAACCGATCCGGCATAGGCATAGCTTATGTATGATACTTAGATCACATGCTTAGCCAATCAGCTTAGTTATGTGCTTAGTACAATACTTAGTATCATGCTTAGTATGTAACCTAGCCTATCCTATACCATGGCTCTGAATAGCTGATACATTTTACCCCATCAGAATGTATATACATAAGCCGAGCATTGTGTTGCTTGATATGCTTACCGGTATTCAACCTAGCACGCTTTCCGAAGCACAATATCTGTATTAACTGTATGGTATGCTTCCTGACAAACTGTCCGGTCTGATATTCGGTACATTATGTATTACCAAATCAGTTGATACACTACGGAGACTTACTGAACTAGTTAGTAGCAGTAACCTCGAAAGTGCTTTCCATGGTACATAAGACGTACAGACAATCAGCTTATCTATTTGTTTTTATTAACTTCCATAGTGTGATTGATATAGAGATTTAGTCGAAGACCCACAGTCGAGTGCAGCCTCCTAACTACACTAAAACCTCTACAAAGGGTAACGAAAGACAACGGCATCCACTGCCTACTCTCAAACTACACACCCAATGGTGAACTGTTGGTTGTGACTGATGTGCCGACTATGCAGAAGGTGCATCACCCAAAGCGTACAAAAGAAGTATCGCCAACAGCGGCGATCCTACAAATGAGATGAGCACCCAGATCAGACCAGACCGGTTTCGGTTCTGTGCCATATTCATTGGCACTATGATCCAGAGCCAAACCACGAATGCAAGCGCAAGTGCACTAGCCACAACAGCAAAAACTGTCTCCACCTTTACTGCTCCTCCCTATCAAGTGAACTCCATTGCCCACACTCAGGTGCTGACAACTCCACTGGGTCTACAGAGATCACTAAATTCGGGTCCACCCGACACATTCGCATTTGACCGGTTTCTGTGTTGGTTTGAACCAATAAGATACCTGAAAGCATAATGGTTTGGTATCTTCCCTCATCCGCACTTGCTGGGGATATGATCGCAAGCATCAACCCCAAGGCAGTTACAGTCTGTTTCATGCTCTACGCTCCAAATCAATGTATCTATCGACAACAACTCTGCTGATTGTAAACAGGTCAGTAAAGACGTCCTGTAGTTTGTAAATGAACAGTTCGATACATAGGGTTGCGTACTTCCAAGTGCGACACTAGGGTGAGACACAGAGTAAACCACCACACTACAATAGTGTTTACTATCAGTGCATTAGGTGTTCGGCGGCGTTTCCCCTAGGCTCCACCATTTTTCTCCTCAGTTCGAATTCACTGGCAGTCACACGGCTTTGTAAATAAGGCCTTTGACGTGTCCGTCTTTCTCACCCCCAAGGAAACTTGGGCTCTGGCAGAGTTCCCATTGTGGGGGTCTGTGTGGGGTTCTCCAGTGGGAAAGTATGCGAGATGACCAAACTAACGGACAGACAAATCAAGGCTGCGAAACCGGGCGACAAGAAGATCAAGCTGGCAGATGGCCTCGGCCTGACGCTGATCGTTCACCCGAAGGGCAGCAAGACATGGGTCTGGCGCTACAGGGTCGGTGGAAAGCAGTGTGAGATGACTTTGGGCTCCTATCCCTCTGTCGGCCTCAAAGATGCGCGCCAGCGCGTTGAGGTGCAGAGGAACCTGCTTGAAGATAACATCACCCCCGATGTGGCGGAGATGCGTGCGGAGGTGCAGGCCCGGTCGGGCCTGACGGACACCACCTTCGCCGGTGTCGCACGCGCATGGCTGGCAGCGGAGCGTTCACACTGGGCAGAGAAGACTTATGTCCGCGCCCGCAACCGGATCGAAAAGGATGCCATCCCTCTGCTGGGAACTGTGGAAGTCGCGGATATCACGGCAGTCGATATCAAGGCCGTTGCGCTCAAGATCGCAGATCGCGGGAGCCATGAAACTGCGCGCCGGGTCATCCGCATCCTGCGACAGGTTCTGGGCTATGCGGAGGCCGAGGGCCTGATCTCTGTCGTACCGGGTGCAAACGTAATCGACCGCTTCAAGCCCCAGCCAAAGAAACACCACCCCGCTATCGTTGAGCCAGAGCGTCTGGCGCAATTTCTGCAGTCGCTGGACGCGTGGCCGCATCAGACCTTGGGCAAGCCTCTGGTTCAGATCATTGCGCATACAGGTCAGAGGGCCGGTGAAGTGCGCAAAATGCGCTGGGCGGACATTAACATCGGTGAGCGTGTATGGAATAACCCCGTCACCAAGACGGGCATTACGATTGCCATTCCCCTGACGGACCCGGTGATCGATATCCTGAATGAGATGTACAAGCTCAACGGCCAACGCGAATTCGTCTTTGCGAGCGAGAACGGCCCCGTGTCTGAACCGGCCACAATGAACATGATCCGCAAGATTGGATTTGATGGAGAGACCGACGCCCACGGGTTGCGGGCTACGCTGCGCACATTGGTGACCGAGCGGCTCGGGTTCGATTAGAAACTGGCAGAGGCACAGTTGAGCCACGCATCTAAAGAGCAGCATGGCCGCGCTTATGACCGCACATCCTTCCTCGCCCAGCGCCGGGTGATGATGGAAGCCTATTCGCAGTTTCTGGTTCAGTTGCAGAAGGGCCGTGCTAACGTCGTGCCGATGCTTGTGAAGGCAAAGGTATGAGTGAGACGGATAGTCAGACAGAGGCAGAGCGCGTATTGGCGCTTCTTGAAGAACTGCGTACGCGGGTCAGTTCGCAGCCCGATCTACCCGATGATGCGATGTTGTCAGATGAACTTGTCGGTGTTCTGGACTTCTTCAATGGGGTTGGTCTTGAGTTCCCCTTCATGAAGCGATTGCTTAAGCAAGAACGGCAGCGGCAGCATAAGGTACGCATGGGCGGCAATTCCATTACCCTCGAAGAAACCATACTTCGAGCAAAGGTTGTGGCGGCAATCAATCACCTGATCAAGGCCGAGGGCGAAGCCAACGAGGAAAAAGTGCGCAAGGATGTTGCCGGTTATGCAGGTGTCGATGCCGCAAAAGCGGCACGCTGGCATAAGGAATGCCGCGACTTGCAACCACCAAAATTTTCCGATGTGGGAGGAGAGGCTATTTACCTTGGGCGGATTGATTGCCAGATCGAAAAATACAGGTTGGAATTGGAGCGCAAACACAACTCCATGACACCCCATAAAGCGGTCATGGACCTGTTTGAGCCATAAAAATAAGCCCAACGAACAAGGGTATCAGTTCGTCGGGCATGCATGACTTACAACGTTGCCAGTATCTTTTTGTAGGAGGCTGGCAATGTCAGATCACATCGAAGTGCCCGTTCCACACCGTCTCTATGATGAGCGGTATCTGGCGGCGCTGCTCTGTCTCAGCGACGACGAGTTCTATCTGTTGGACCACTGGCGCGAGTACCATCTCGGCCCGAAATTCATGAACCTTCCCACGGGACAAATCCGGTATCTCGGCAGCGACATCACCAATTGGATAGAAGCTGGTGGCGATCACGATCCCCGTGACATCATTCGTAGCTACGAAGGCCTTGAAGCCAAGAAGGCAGAGAAGCTGGGCCAGGAAATGATGGAGAAAGTTTTTTTCAAGCGGTCACGGGCTGCAATTGAAAAAGCCAACGGCGAAGAACCTCAGACGGAGGCGTCTGCATGAGTGTCGCCCGTATGCCTATCCACCCCGACAGCTTCCCGAAAACAGGGAACGTCACACTGAAACAGCTTTCCACCCACAGCGGTGCGTTGGGCATGTTCCCCGGATCGCCAAGCACGTGGTTGCGTATGGTGGACAGCGGCGATGCGCCGGAACCCATCCAGATTGGTCGCCAGCATTTTTGGCGCGCTGAACATGTCCGCGCAATTGCGGCGGGTATCGACTGGCGGCTTGTGAAGATCGACACGCCCGATCTGGCAGCGGAATAGGAATAGAGAAACCCCGCCGCACGGAGAGCGCAACGGGGCCAGTGATGATTGTTGCTCTCCCAAGACCAAGGAAAGGAACAAAGCATGCAGGCAAAATCTGCAGCATACCGGACCGAAACGCAGCGGTGGCGGGCATGAGGGGACCAATGAAAAATTTGACCGAGCGTCTCCGCATCGTCGAGGAATCACACGCGGACAAAATTCTCGCCGCCATTGGTGCCAAACCACAAACTGGAAAAAAGCATCAGCGCTGCCCGTTTCCTGACCATGAAGATAAGAACCCTTCATTTCGCTACGATGCAGACGCTAATCGTATTTTTTGCGCGTGCCTGCCCGAAACAGGGGTTTCGCTGACCGATGCGCTAATGAAGGTACGAGGCCTTGCCGACTTCAACGCTGCTGTACGCGAGATTGAAGCCATAACTGGCGAAAAGGTTCTTGAAGGACGGCGGAAGCAGAAGCAATCGGAACCGGGAGAACAGGCGGCCTCGGAGAACCGTGAAGAAACTGATGAACAAGCCGTGCAGCGAGAAGCGGAGGAAAGAGCACGCTCCGACGCGGCATCTGATGAAAAGGCTGCTAAGATCGCATGGGTGCAGAAGCAGGTTGCGAAGACACGTCCTTTAGCCGGCTCACCCGGCGAAGAATACTTGCGCAACATCCGTGGATTGGTTGGGATCGATCTTGAACACGACGCTTTGCGATTTGCTCCAGATTTCCAATGCAAACCGGGTGGTAAGAAAAGCCCGGCTCTAGTGGCGGTGGTTACGGATGACGATGGAAATATTGTTGGCATGCAGGGCACAATCCTGAACCGCAATGGGCAACCGATACGCGACGAGAACGGCAAGAAGACCAAACTGAGCGCAGGCTACATCGGGGATGGTTCAGTTCGGATCAAAAACAAACTGGGTACAGGCACAATTGCGATCGCCGAAGGTATCGAAACCGGATTGACCCGATTGTTTGCTGGGCCAGCAGAGATCAGGGTGTGCCTCGGGTCTATCCGCCCCGAAACGATAGGAGCAAACGCCGGTCGGATTGAGATCATTGCCGACAGCGACAAAGCGCAGGACTGCCGCCAGATCGCGCGTGAATTGGCGGCAGAAAACCCAAATGCACGGGTCCATGTCGTCACGGTACCCTCAAACCTTGGTGAAAAGGCCGATTTGAACGATCTGCTCCAGGATATGGGACGTCGGGCTGTTGCCGCCGCCGTGGATGATGCCGACCGCATCCACGCGCGGCAGCGCAGGTCCAACGTTGAGCAGCTGGTCCGCGGTAGCGACGAAGAGATTGCCGATCGTGTGCTGGAAAACCTAGAAGATCTCTTTGGTCGCATTGTCATCACTGAGGGCACAGTTTGGATTTACGATGGCAAGCTTTGGACTGCTCTCAACGACAATCGGCTTCCGCGTGCCATCGCGCGCTTTGACGGTGCCACTTACCCTACGCCGTCCAACGGCATTGGCGAGGTCAAGATCACGTCAAGTAAGGCGCAAAGTGTCAAGTCGCTTCTCATGTCCAAACGCGATGACGATGGGTTTTTTGAAGGTGCGCCTGTTGGCATCACCTGTGAAAGCGGGTTCGTTTTGTTCGAACAAGACGTTGCAACAGATGAATATGTCCCACGGCTCGAACCACATGCCCGCAAACACCGGGCCCGGCATGCCGTACGTGGTGTATGGCCAGTGCAGGATGCTGAGAAGCGGCTTTTGGGAAGCGACGTGATGAAGCTGCTCACGGGTTTGTTCTCAGCTAAAACGACTTTGAGGCGGCTGCAACACGAGGCTCCAAACCTTGAGTTCGACTTGGACATGGCTGAACAAGACAAAAGCGCGCGGATTGAGCTGATCCTGCAGACAGCCGCCGCAGCGGCACTTGGTATCGGCACGCAAATGAAACACCCGCAGGCCCTTATTTGGATTGGGCCGGGCGGCGCAGGAAAAAGTACCACGCGCAAGGTCATCTCATCATTGATCTCAGCGGATGCACTTCAGTCGGTGCCGCCAGCCAAGATGGGACAAGACTACTTCGTCTCAGTTTTGCGCGGGTGTGCGCTGAACGTTGCGGAGGAGACGTCGGATCGTGATCTTTCAGGCGACGCGCTAAAAAAGGTCATCACCGGGGACATCTGTCATGCCCGGCTGCCATACGGCATACCGTTCTATTTCACTCCCACGGCGCAGCATGTGTTCATCTGCAATGAGCTGCCCGCATTTAGCGGGGGATCGACAGCGGCGTTGAGCGCCGCTTCAAGGTTCTGGTCTTCGACAAAGCGTATTCTGAAGAGCAGGCCGACGAGGGATTGGCAGATCGCATAATCGAACACGAGGCGGATCTTCTACTACATCTTGTCGTGGTTGCGGCTGCGGAACTTTTGACCACGCGGCGCATGGCGGATCCCATGACATCCCGCATAGCCAAGGAGGCGTGAATGAGGGATGCGGACCGGGTTCGTGCGTGGGCGGCAGAGAGACTATCCATCAAGGCAAACAACGTCGTCACTGTTGCTGATCTGTATTCGAATTTCCGTCAGTGGTGTGCCGCAGAAGGTGTATCGGACAGCCGAATTCCTGCGCGCAACAGCTTCGCTCGACGCTTGCGTCATGTAGAGCCCCGTCTCGTTCCAGGACCCAATAGCAAAGGCGCTCGATTCGAAAATGCTATCCTCAAGACGGCCTGATTTAAAGTGGGACAGCTTGTAACGAGGCCAAACGAACTAGGCCGGCCATTTCGTTGTGGGTGGACATGCAATAAAACCTCCCAACTTCCCTGTCGGGCGTTTGGTTGGGAGGTTGGGATGTTTTGTGTCTCGTCCGTCTGTATATTTTCTGTTGTTCACATCAAGCATAATGCTGATTTTTAACGCCCGACGTTCATTGCAGCGTCGCGGTGCGACCTCGCGAGGACCTCCGTGTTTCGTCCAGCGTCTGACGCATTGCTGCCAAACCAGCCCGCTCGACAAACTGGTCCATCGGGTCGAGTTCATCCCAAGTGCGAGATGCGGCAGCAGGCCAGAACTGCGGATGACTGTGCCGCATTTGGCTGAGCCGCCATTCACGGTGGCAGAGTTGCGGTGTCATAGCTTCAGGATCGCTCAGGAAGCGCGCAGCGACACCACAGCAGGCCTGCCACTGCCGGTCATGCACAATCGGGCTTTCCTCGCCGCTCGTTGCTGTTTGGGCTTCACAGTAGGCCATAGCGATCAGGACGATGTGCCTTGCTGCGGCAGCTTCAAGTTGGATATCTTGCTCGATGTGATTTCTCCTATTCATCATGTTGATGCGCATCCCGTTGGCTGTTGCCACCGGCGACCACCCCAAGGCGGGGTTGGTGATCACGATTTTCGTGACGCTCTGGATTCTGTTGGTTTCGCCCTGCCTTAGGCTCATCAGTGGATCGGCGCTAGACCCAGACCATTCGCACCGGTCGCAAGCATGTCTCGGGCGGTCCATACCCCGGCGGTCTTCCGCGACTTACGGGCAAAGCTCGGTAGACGAGCGTCATCATGTTTGGGGGAATTGCGGGCTGTCCGCCCACGTTTGGTATATAATCGCTAAGTCTGTCAGCTTCAAGGAGCGGGCGGCGTAGCGCGGACAAAACAAAAAGCGGCTACGTCTTTTAGAAGGAACAACGTCTGCTTCGCGCTCAAAATCAGCCGCTCATGCCAAGTGCAGCGAATGACTGTTCTGAGCCCATTCTACTAAATGCTGCACGGAGCACGAATGTCCGATGGTGGGTGAAACATCACAAGCCGCCCGGGACCCGTCGGATCAAATCTCCCACTTCAAGCCTACTTCTTGTTCAGTGACCTCCCAAAGCCTTGCCATGACGGTTTTATCATACGCGTGTGGGTTCAATGTACCCTTGCCAACCGGGCCAACGGCTTCAAGGCGGCCCGTTGGTCCGTAGAGCGCGCGTTGTTCGGTCAAATTCTTTTCGGCGGCGCACATGACTTCGGGATAGGACCCTTGCTCGGCGGTCTGAACCATCGGTGTTTTGGTCATGAGCCACCAGATGAACCGCATCGTCCGGCTGCCACTTGTGCTGATCAGTGACGTTGCCGACGAGCCGGGATGGCAGACATAGACCTCGACCTCGGTGCGCCCAGCGGCGGCAAGCCTGTCCTGTAATTCATAGGCGAACATCATTTGCGCCAGCTTGCTTTGAGAGTAGGCGGTATTCGGCCCGTAACCCTCATCCCAGTTCATGTCGTCGAACTTGATCGTCTTCAATCCCATGTTGTAGCCAAGACTGGCAACAACAACGATCCGACCCTTCGAGGCTTCGATCCGCTCGAACAGAAGACCACAGAGTAGGAAGTGACCGTAATGGTTGGTGCCAAGCTGGCTCTCGAACCCATCCACGGTCAGTTTACGGGTTGGCACCTGCGCGATCGCAGCATTGCAGATGAGCACGTCAATCCGGGGAACGGAATTCAGAACCTCATCCGCAGCTTCACGTATACTTGCGAGCGAGGCCAGGTCCATGTGAACGAAGCTCACTTCCGCCTCGCTACCGAACTCACTTTTCAGGTCCGCAACAGCTGCCTGAGACTTCTCAAACGAGCGGTTCAACATCACGACCTTGGCGTTCTTTTTTAGGAGAGTCCGCGCGGCCTGGAACCCGGCACCGGCGTTGGCACCCGTGATGAGGTAGGTCTTGCCGGAGAGGTCGTCGAGGCGCTCGGGCATCCAGCCTTTGGGTCCGAATGTGGTATCTGGCATTTTTTATCTCCTATCCGCGTTGGCGCATGGGCCGAGCGAACTTTGTTGAAGCATGGAAATGCAGATAGCTCTCATCAGAACGCGGAAACAGGCGAAATTATCGCAAATACTTGCCCAATTGTATCAAGATAGTTGCCAGTATCGATCTGGAGCCATTACATCCCTCTTATGAGCAAGGATCAGATCAAGCAAATCATTGCAGACCGAACCGAAACGGACGGCCTGACCGAGACGGGCATCAAGGGTGTACTGCTGTTTCGCGCCACGCTTTCAATCCCCTGTGTTCCAGCCGTTTACGAGCCCTGCATCGTGGCCATCGTGAGTGGGGTGAAGGAAGCCGTTCTGGATGGCCGAAGATACGAATACGACAACAGTCAATATCTCTGCTGTCCGATGTCGATGCCGGTCAAGGCGGGGACGCCTTTGGCTTCGCATGACAACCCGCTCTACGGGGTTATGATCTCACTGGAACACCGTGTTATGGCCGAGCTGGCGATGGAGATGGAAAATGCCGGGGGCGTTCTGCCTTCGGTCAAAAGAGAACTGTGGGAGCCGGGAATTAAGCTCGCGCGATGGGACGTTGGGTTCACGGAAGCGCTGCTGCGGCTACTGCAGCTCGGAAACAGCGAGACGGATACAGCGGTTCTCGGTGAGGCGCGATTGCGTGAGGTGCTCTATTCGATCCTGAAGGGAGAAGCTGGCACCTTCGCACGGCAGGCATTCGGTGCTGGCAACGCCATCGCACGTTCCATTGCGCACGTGTCGTCAAATCTGGATGCGCCGATCTCGATTGACGATATGGCAAGCCGAGCGGGTATGAGCCGGGCCGTCTTCCATCGCAAATTCAAGCAGGTTACGACGATGGCCCCAATCCAGTTCGTTAAGTCGATGCGGCTCAACAACGCCGCCATGAAGATCGCGGGCGGGATGCCTGTGAACGAAGCCGCGATGGACGTTGGCTATGTCAGCCCGTCCCAGTTCAGTCGCGAGTTCAAGCGCACGTATGGGCAATCGCCGAGGCAATGGGGAGAGGCAAATCAACTTCCGGTCGATGTTGCATGAAGCTGACTTGCGGGAGCGGAGCGGACCTTGGAGCCACCGCAGCGAACGGAAGCTTTGTCCGCATAGTGGTCGTTCATACCAAGTACAGAGAATTACCCCTCTGAGCCCAAGGCCGACAATCGAAACGGCAGGAATTACTCGCGTGCGGTTGTAGTGTACCCCATCTCTATGTCTGTGGAGAGGTTTCAAACCAGCGACGACGAGCAAGGTTAGCCTATATTGGACAAGCCACGGTCGATGGAACTGCCGTGTTTGAAACGCAATGTAGGATTAAACTGAACCAAATTTTGAGTGCCGTTCATCATCATATCGGTGATATGCTCGAGACAATCGGAGTTGACAAGTGCCAATGGAAAGACGCCTAGCCGCCATTCTTGCCGCAGACGTAGTCGGCTACAGCCGTTTGATGGGCGCAAACGAGGTTGCCACTTTGGCAGAGATGCAAGAAATTCTCGCCAACGTTTTCGATGAAGCAATCAACCAAGCTGGCGGACGCATCGTTAAGCTTATGGGGGATGGAGTTCTTGCGGAGTTTGCAAGCGTTGTTAGCGCTTTAGAATCCGCGCTTGTCATTCAAGAGGCAATTGCCAAACGAAACGTCGGCGTTCCCAAAGATCGACAGATCCACTTTCGTATCGGCATTAACATGGGCGACGTGCTCTTTGAGGGCGGCGATATATTCGGCGAAGGTGTCAATATCGCGGCCCGCATTGAGGCGCTGGCTCAACCAGGTGGCATCGCTGTTTCGGGAGTGGTTCGCGATCAGGTGGGCAACAAGCTTGGCATCACTTTCGATGACGCAGGCGAACAACTGCTAAAAAACATCGATGGCGCCGTTCCAGTTTTTCACGTTCGATCTCAAACCGGCGATATGCAGCCTGCATTAGCAAACGCCTCCAGTCATCCCAGAATCGCGGTTCTTCCTTTTGAGAACATGAGTGGTGACCCTGAGCAGGAGTATTTTGCTGATGGTATCGCTGAAGACTTAATCACTGATCTTTCAAAGCTTTCAGGCCTCTTTGTGGTTGGTCGAAACTCAGCTTTTGCTTACAAAGGCCGACCAACTAAACTACAGGATGTCGCCCGAGACCTAGGCGTACGCAACATTCTTGAAGGCAGTGTTCGAAAATCGGGCAACCGCCTACGCATCACAGCGCAATTGATCGACGGTGTAACTGGCGGGCATCTCTGGGCAGAACGCTATGACCGGGATCTGTCTAACATCTTCGCACTTCAGGACGAAATAACCAATAAAATCATTGATCAGTTGCAGGTTAGGCTTTTTGACTCTGATATCGCCGAAAAGGCGCACACGGAAAGTGTAGACGCCTACACTCTTTACCTTAAGGGGCGACGCTACTTTCACATGCGTGCCAGAAACTATCTTGAAAAGGCGCGTACGCTTTTCCTTGAAGCAGTGCAGCAAGATCCTGACTACGCCCGCGCTTACGTGGGGTTGGCTGAATGCGAAGCAAGGCTTAACGATTGGCATGGCACAGATTTTCCGTCAGAAGACATTGTCAGCATGGCTCAACGTGCCATCAATCTCGATCCTAACTTAGCAGAAGCGCATGCCTCCCTTGGACTGGCATTGCAGATTGTCGGGAAGAATGAAGCCGCGGTTGTGGCTTATCGCAGGGCGCTGTCGCTTGATCCGCTTTGTTATGATGCGCATCATAACTTTGCTCGTTATCACCGAGGGCAACTGGATCATAAGCAAAGCGCCTATCATTTTACACGCGCTCTTGAAATCAAGCCGGACGATTATCGGTCGCCACTCCTACTTGTTGCCGACCTCGTCGAACTCGGACGTCTGGATGAACGTGACCTTTACCTTGAGATGGGCCTTAAGCGGGCTTCGGAGGCGGTAGAAAGCAATCCTGATAACCCTGATCCGCTCGAATTGTCGGCGTCCGTTTTGGCCAGCTTGGGAAGGTATGATGAGGCACGCGCGTGGTTGAGTCGAGCTCTTGCCATGGAAACCCACAGCTATTCGACCGACGGTTATAACGTGGCCTGCGTTTATGCATTAATCGGTGAAACTGAAAAAGCCTTGGAGTGTCTTGAGAAGGTATATCCGAGCCTTGGCCCCGTTCAACGGGATTGGATGCGAAATGATCCAGACTTCCAGTCTCTTCGCAATCATCCCCGGTTTCAGTTCTTGTTAAACGCCGCACCAAAAACGGACGCTTAGTGGGTGGAACATAAAGCCGCTTTGTCCGCATTTACGGGCTTATGTATCAAACGCACCAATAACATAACTCAACAAAACGCCCGCGCGAATCCATAATGCGGGTATGCAGAACACAATCCACGGACTGATAAAGAAGCGAGTTGAGATAGCAGGCCAGCACAAGACCGCTGTGAAGGTTGCGGCTACATCTCACTTTGCCGACGTTCGCTGCAACGGCAAATCATGTCGATGACTTGCAAAATTCTGACCTGCTCTTTTTGTTCATACGGCTGCAAGCTAGCTCCGTTTCAACTTTACACGTCTTTCGACCGTTGATGATACTATCGTATGGCGAGCGTATCAGTTTGATCCGGCGGGAAAGCATCCCGACAATCTTAGGGCCGTGCACGTCAAAAGCCGTTGCAGCCACGTTCTCCTGCTACAGTATTCAGAGCGTTCATATTGTGTTACTGTTTTAAAATTTCAAACGCCGCTACTTTTTCTAATGTCGACAGGATACCCAAATTGACAGTTACAACATTCGACTGGCCGCCCAAGGCGTATCAAACGGATTTATGGCCCCCAAACTGGCTGCGCGAAGAAGAGGAGTATCCAGGGTCAGGGCGACCATCGCGACTGATTGCGCACAACAACGTGCCTTACATCGCGGTTGTCAGCGATGACGAAGACTTGGAAGTTGCACTAAAAACGGTCGTGCAAGGATATGTAGAAGCAATTCGCGTTCTGCTGGATCCTGAAGACGCTGATGAAGGCCGGGAGTGGAGGCTACGTGACCGTCCGGAGGAAACGATCGATGTTGTTCCCTTGATGCCGGACAGCTGGCATGAAGCGCTTGGTCCGGCGCCCCCCGCTCCCGAGCCTGGTCTTATTCGCTGGCTCGACGTCTGGCCTGACATTGGCTCAACAGCCGATGCCGATCCGCCGACGCTTGCATCGTGGAATCTGTCGCGGCAAGCGGATGGCGGACTGCCAGCCCTCGTGATCATGACGGCCGCCGAAACCTATTCGGAGGAAGACAAGGTGGCGTCTTACTCTTTCGGAGTGCGCGTTCCGATGTCGGTGAAACGCCAGCCCGATGGCAATATCCGCGTCATTGTCCGGTCTGTCACCGTTGAGCGCCCTGAGGAAGGCTATACCAGCGCCAGCGAACTTTTGGTGAACGGCAGCGCAGACGAAAAAGCATTCATCAAAACACTTTTATCTCGTGACGACGTCAGCTCGTTTCAGTCGATTCTGGGTGACCTCACGGCGCGCAGTGCCCAAGATGCGTTTGTTGACCAAAACACAATGAACGCGGAACAACTTCACTTGCCCAAATCTCCAGATGGGACCAGCGCGACCGAGGTATTTCGATTTAGCTTGTCCTCGAAAGCCATGTCAGCCCCTCTGGACCCGCCACGATACAATGTGCGGCCAGGCTACCCCATGCCTCAAAGCTATCAAATAGTTTCCGATTTTGCGATTTCGTTTCCTTTGAGGCCTGAAGACATGCCGCTATCGACCGAGGTGCACCCGCTCGTGACGCATGCTGCGACCCCGGGACAAGCGGAGGTTTTCGTGAAAACACCGCCGGGTTGGATTGCGGCAGCTGTTCAACGCTACAATTATACGCTGCGACGTCCTGCGCGCGAAGACAAGGTCCTTGAGGCGTACCGCATCGCCCGCGACATCGGGTCTGCACAGGACATGGAGCTGACCGATGACGGCTTCGAAGTCCGTCGCTGCCCGGGCTACGTGAAAGCAGATAAGGACGCCGGCGCGGGCATTAAAACTGTTGATCTCCCGGGCGGCGAGAAACCCGCGCCCCGCCGCGATGACTTTTCGGCAATCATGGCCTACTGCCACAGCTTCGATTTCTTTCACTTTATGGAAGCCGTCGGGTTGCCGCCGGAGCTTTATGCGGTGCGGGCAAAAAAGAAGGTCGAGATTTTCTACCGATACGGAATTTTCCCGGGCCCGGGAAGGGACGGTCGAACGATCAATGCGCAGGTTGCATTCGATTGTGCGGAGGCCACGCAAGGTGTTCAGCCAAAAATACAAATCCGGCTGGCCCTGGCCAATCTCAACCGCTGGTCACGGCCAGAGAACCCTGATTTCGATGCGTCGTCACATCCGGACGAGCGATTTCTGCCGCCTGAGCCTCTTGGGATTGCATCCAGTGGGCGTTGGATGCTGCATGAAATGGGGCACTATCTGATTGCCGCGCGTCTCGGCAAACTGGAGTTCGATTTCGCGCACAGCGCAGGAGATGCGCTGGCGGCGGTTTGGTGTGACCCCTTTTCGCGGCTGAGTGATCCGAAAGACGGTCTTGATCCACAGTTTCGGGGCATCACATACCCGTTTGTTTTCACGACCCGCAGACATGACCGGTCCCCGCTGCTGGGGTGGGCGTGGTACGGCACCCTCAACAGATCCGTGATCGCCGCCCCGCCGACAGGCTGTGAAACCCTAAAAGGGTATCTGACGGAACAGATCCTTTCCTCCAGTATTTTCCGCCTTTATCGCGCGCTGGGCGGCGACACGGAGCACGGAGGGGAACCGGATCGCTACGTCCGGTATCGCGCCTCCTTCATGACGCTTTTCCTTCTGGTGCGTGCGACAGCCTCCTTTACGCAATCTCCATCCAAAGCTGAAATGCTCGAACTTGCCATGGAAGACGTGAGCCTGTTGATGAGCACCGCGCTGAATGTTCCGGCACCGGCGCCGGGGACACTCCACACCACACCTGCGCCGGCACTCGGAGATTCCTGGTCGGGCGGGGTCTCGCACAAAGTCGTACGCTGGGCATTCGAAGCGCAAGGCATGTTCGTTGAAGATGTCGAGCAAACCACAAACGGCTCAGGTCGGCCCGCGCCCGTTGATGTCTACCTGCAGGACGGCAGACCAACGCAAGACACCCTGCTTGGCGGTACCCTGCATTACGGTCCGGGCAGCTATGCACCTGTGTCTCTCGACTGGACCGGAGACCGTGCATGGATGGTCAACCCAATAAACGGCTTTAATCTGGGCAACCGGGGTCACGAGCCTTCGGGTGGAGTGCGCTTGAGGATGTGGCTCGGCATCGTGACCGGCAACATGACAGCACCACATTGGGACCTTGCGAACAACATTAATTGGATCGCTTTTGCGAAGCTACCTGCCGTTCCAGGCGTGGAACCTGGACTGTCACAATCAGTTCATATTCCCGACGACTTCGCCGTAGCGATGGAACAAGAAAGTGAAGAGACAACATTCGTCATCCTGCTTGAGAGCAGTTGCAACGACGATTTGGCCAACTCGGATCCGCAGGCCTTGCTGGCCTCTGAAATCCCGGACCAAGCAGACCCACCAACGAGACCACGCGCGCTGACCGATCTGGTGGCGGGTGACAATAACCTTGGTCTGATGCTGTTACAGCCTCCTATTGATTAAGGGGGCGGGGGTGCAGGCGTAAACCATGAGTCCGGCCATTCGCTCGTTGCATGTGAGATAATCGTATCCAGTGTCGGGCAATCAATCCGGTCTGCATCACCGACCGGTTTCATCAGGCCTTCCCAGATCGCCGCTGCCAAGTGGCGGCTGGCGTAGCTGTCAGAGGGATAATGCACCCCGATCCGCTCGCGGTTGACAGCGATGCGTTGCGCGATAGTGAAGATTGGCGAATTGATCTGCTTGCGTCCTGTCAGATCATCCCGCACAGGTTTGCGCAATACCTGACCATCTCCTTTGGTTGTGTTTTTAGGCTGCACGCCGTAGCGCGCTGCGATGCCGGGAATTTCGCACAGAAGCAATGATATGAAATGCGCAAGGAAGGAATGGCCACTGGGAAACGCCGGATGTGCGGGCGGGCCGAAAGGAACGGTCAGGCCAGGACGCAGGATCGACGGACGCACCCGTTTGTAATGCGCTTTGTAGGACATGTAGGCCACATTCCCCATCGCGAGGCCGATATCGATCAGTTGCAACGTATGGGGATGATCAAAAGAATTGATGCCAAGAAAATGAACCAGATAGTCGGGCAAGCCATCCGCCTGAATATCTGACTCCACAAGGTAGCTTTGCCGGTCATCCTCCATGTAGTGCTTCAACGTTTCCAATTCGCCTTTTATGATCGAAAAGGCTGCGTTTTTTTGTGCCTGTGAACTCCCCGCAGGTATCCATGTCAAATCATCGTCTTCCAACCAATTTTTGTGCCCGGCTCCGGTTGGCTCCGGATTGAACCCAACCAGCGGGTTCCACTTGGCCGCCTGCCCTGCAAACTCGAGAGCGGCAAGCGTGCCGGGTTCGGACCGGTCTGCCGCCCGCAACCATTCCGTCAGGTGCTCGTCGAATGGCAAGGTCCAGAAGCGCAGAGCGGGGTCCCAGTCTTGGGTCGTCCATTCCAGCAGGGGCTTACCCGGCTGATAAGGACTGATGATGTAGTCCAGCGGAAAAGAAGGGTTGCCAGCATTGTCGGGGGTAAAGTTGAGCGCCCATGGCAATAGCGCAAGTTCGATAGGGGTTGCGTAGTAGCTGCGGATGAAACCGATGCCCCCATCTGCGCCGACCGGGATTTCACCCACATTGGAATCGGTTCCCATACCCATGCCGGTTCCCATACCCATACCCATGCCGGTTCCCATACCCATGCCCATGCCGGTTCCCATACCCATGCCTCGGCCCATGCCCATACCCATGCCTCGACCCATACCCATGCCTCGGCCCATGCCCATGCCCATACCTCGGCCCATGCCGTTTCCTGTATTCATGTCCGATGTCATCTGAAGTCTCCCTGGAATTTGTTACGGAAAAAAATTGCCCGTGAAAAAATCAGTCAGCGCGGCAAGCCCGCGATCAAGAGCCCACTTTTCAAAGCCCGTTTGTGTTCGCTATGAGAGAAAGGGTACCATGAAACAAAACGATCGACCGAGAATTTTTCGTCGAGACTCAATAACTCTTTACCAACTTCCCGAGCTTTATCTTCTTCCCCATTCATCGCGAGACTTGCGGCCAAAATCCTCAACGTTGCAATGAAGCGCGGATTTACGTGCCGAGCCTTTTCCAACCAAGAAATGGATTCGGCATAATTCTCAGACACAAACTCCGCAATTCCGGCGCCGGTCCACCATGTAAAATTCAAAGTGTCAAAAGGACTGAGCTTAAAGGCATTTTGAAACCTGTGTATCGCGTCCTCACCGCGGCCAAGGTAGGACAGAGTAACCCCACTCCAGGCCCAGCCCAAAGCGTTGTTTTGATCCAGCGATAAAGCCAAATCGAACATGGACAGTGCTTGATGGGGTTTTCCTTTGAGCAGACTTGTCAAATGACCCGCCACGACCTGGCAAAACGAGTCTTCGGGATCAAGTGCAATTGAATACTGAGCATGTTCAATGGCCAGTTTTTTGTCCCGCTCAGGATCGTCCGAGTGCCCTTCGCCAAATAGGTAATTCAGTCGCCATGCAGAATAGGCGTAGGCCTGCGCATATGTAGGATCGAGTTCCATCGCCCGTCGCAGCGCGGTTCCGGAGTTCCGGTAACCGTCCTCAGTGAACCGGTACAGTTCCGAGGCCGCTTTGAGAACGCAGTCATATGCGTCAAGGCTTTCCGTCGAGCGATTTCGAACGCGCTTGATACCATGCGCTTTCAGGCGCGGTTCAAAAGATCCAACGACTGCTGCTACGATGGTATCTTGGAAGTCGAACAGGTCATCTGCGCTTCCGTCGAACGTCTCGGACCAAATCGATCGGTTTAAGGCGACGTCGACCAATTCCGCCGTTATCCTCAGCTTATCGCCTTGCCGGCGCACACTGCCATCCATCACGTAGTTAACACCTAGCAGCGAGGCAATTTCCTGTAAGTCCATCGAACGCTTTGCAAATCGCAAAGTCGAGGCGCGCGCGATGACGTGAAAGGCATGGCTGCGCGACAGGCCATTGATGATGTCTTCGGTGATGCCAGACCCAAAATACTCTTCCATTTCATGGCCCGATGACGCGCGAAAAGGCAGAACTGCAACGGTGGGGCGGGAGGTCCACTCGATAAAGGGTTGGTGCAACCGCGTCTCTTCTTCGGACGCTGCATCAGAAGGAACCACCTGAAACAAGTGCACAATGCGTTTGATATTCTTAAGCCGGGGAGTCCCGATATCTTTGAAGCTGACATTGGCTTTGTTGGCGGCCAATTCCCGTACGATGCCAGTAGTTATGATTTGACCGGGGGCCGCTGCATCATGAATACGCGATGCAATGTTTACGCCGTCGCCCAGTATGTTCCCATCTTGCACTAAGACATCTTCGACATTTACTGCAATCCGCAATTGCAAATGACTTTCATTGCCCGCATCCATATCAGCCGTGGGTTGCGGGGTATTCTGTGCATCCACCGCCCACTTTAGGGCCGCGACAACACTTGAAAACTCGACAAGGATTGCATCTCCGGCGGTTTCAACTAACCTTCCGCCATGTCGTTTTAGTAAGGGCAGCAAAACATTTTCTTTTAGCGTTTTCCATTTATTGCCGGCGCGAATGTCGTTTTCTGCGACAAGACGCGAAAACCCTGCAACGTCCGCGAATGCGATAACTGCAAGCCGACGCATTTCGGCCGTGCGAGGTCCGTCAGTCTGAACCATCCAATAACACCCTCGAAAAACACATAATTGGCCAATGTAGATCGGCTCATTCAGAAGCTTAACGCCATACTCCGTGTCGGTCTATCTATTGGCCTTTTCAATAGCCTACTTCGGCGGATTCGCTTTGGTTGGCATTGCATTTTAAGTACGGGAGGTTGCACTATCGCTGATGCCTGCTTTAGTACGAACACCTAGATTGGGATGGCAAACGTTGACGGCAGACACTCTGGAATTCAGCGTGTTAGGCTTCAGAAGGGCGAAAAATCCGACCTTCGCATCTGCCTGAGTGTAGAATACCTTTGAGTCAAGCCCAAAATGCTGCAATGCAGAAATAGTTTCGAGGTAATCGCAATCTAAATGTCCGCTTCCACGTCAAACTGTGGAAGTCTACGCGCACATGTATATGGTAACTACTCTCCGCCCCTTCGGCACCAATGCCGCACGCATCTCCAATGTCGCCTTTGGGCTCGAAGCAGTCGTTCGCTGCACCAGGCATGATCGTCCGCTTTGCGGGACAAAACAGTCTTTCGCAGCGACTAAAGCAATGTCCGCTCATAGTTTAGTGATCGTGGTGACACAGTTTATGATCGGCAAGAGACGCGAGTACATAGCAGTTCTCTGACCCCCCCTCGTTATCACAGCCCTTCGAAATCCGAATTAGCTCTTTTTCAAGTGCCCGTAGTCGTTTGATCTTTGCTCTTACTTCGGAAAGTTGTGAGACGGCGATGTCCGTCGCGGCTTGGCATGAACAATCCGGGTGGCCTTGAAGCACAATCAATTCGGAGATCGCTTCAATTGAGAAACCAAGATCGCGCGCATGTTTGATGAAACTTACACGCTCCAGCCCTGCCATATCGTAGCGCCGTTGGGCGCCTTCGGTGCGTTCTGGTGCGGCAAGTAGGCCCATCTCCTCATAGTAGCGGATAGTCGGAACTTTGACCTTCGTGCGCTTGGAAAGCTCCCCGATAGAAAACATGAAAATACCTCTTGAACCTCTAGTAACTAGAGACACTACACTATGGTTACGACAGATACAAAAAGGCTTCCCAATGTCAGGATGTTGCGCACACAACGCCAAATTCGACGGGGTATCAGACGACTACAAAAGGCGGCTGTGGATTGTCATTGCTCTGAACGCGGCGATGTTCGTCGTCGAGATGACTGCTGGTCACTATGCAAAGTCTCAGGCACTTCAGGCCGACGCTCTAGACTTCCTTGGGGATGCTTTGACCTACGGTATCTCGCTGGCAGTGATCGGGGCTTCAATCCGTGCACGCACCAATGCCGCTCTGGCCAAAGGGGTGAGCTTGCTGCTGATGGGTCTTTGGGTGTTTGGATCGACCGTGTACCGGGTGTTCTATGTCGGAGTGCCGGAGGCCGAGATCATGGGCATCGTTGGCTTTTTCGCTCTTATGACCAATCTCGCAAGTGTTCTCTTGCTCGTCCGTTACAAGGACGGCGATGCAAATGTGCGCTCTGTCTGGCTATGTTCGCGTAATGACGCCATTGGCAATGTGGCCGTTATGTTTGCAGCTTTAGGCGTCTGGGGCACAGCTAGCGGTTGGCCTGACCTGATTGTTGCGGCGGTCATGGCAACGTTGTTTCTTTCCTCTGCTTTCCAGATCGTGCGCCAAGCGCTCGCCGAGCGCCGGGAAGTTGGCGAACATCAGCATGTTTGACGTGGATCATGACCTTTGATCTCGAATGATGCGAAATTGACTCAATTGAGTTGGAAATACAAAGGGCTCTCACTATGGACCTGAAACGCCGCCAAGTACTGACTTACGCCGCTGGCTTTGCCAGCACAGTACCATTTGCCGTGTTTGCGCAAGACACGCCTTCCATCCATGTTCTCAAGGATCCGAACTGCGGCTGTTGCCAGGTTTGGATCGACATCCTACGGCAGGAAGGCTTTCGCGTTACCGAGGAGCGCAGCTTTGGAACACAGCTTGTCCGCCACAAATTGGACAACGGCATTCCCGAAGAAATGATGTCCTGCCACACAGGCGAGATCGATGGCTATATGATCGAGGGGCATGTGCCTGTTGCCGACATTCGTCGTCTGCTGGAGGAGCAACCCAATGCTGTTGGACTTGCTGTTCCTGACATGCCCTACGGTTCCCCTGGGATGGGGCCGGAAGATCGTCGTGAGGCCTACGACGTGTTTTTGATCCTCAAGGACGGTAGCACCGAGGTGTTCAAGAGTTACGAAGCGGCCTGAGGCGACGTTCATCGAGCGGAAACAGTAAGGAGGAGAAGATGACGAAGCTTGGATTACGCACTCTTGCCTTGAGCGTTCTGTCTATCACCATTGCTACAGTGGGTTGCGCACAACAACAACGAGGAGATTGGTGGGGTCACGGGCCAATGGGATCTAACCACATGAGGTCTGAGCACATGCGTGGTTGGGGGCACGGCAATATGGGGCCTGGCCAGCAGCAGCGCATGCAACGACATTGGACGTATATGAACGAGGACGTGCCCGCAGCCTACCGCGGGGCTCGGAGCACCATTCGTGCAACGCCCGAGAATGTTTCGGAGGGCAAGACGCTATACACGGAAAACTGCGCAAGCTGTCATGGAGCTGAGGGCTTGGGCGATGGTGAAGCCGGACGTTCGCTCGTGCCCTCTCCCGCTCTCCTACGGTGGTTCGTTCAGATGCCGATGTCGGGGGACGAGTACCTTCTTTGGGCAATTTCCGAGGGCGGCGAACGCTTCGGAACAGACATGCCAGCCTTCAAGGAAGCGCTGAGCGAAGAAGACATTTGGAAGATCATCGTTTATATGCGTGCGGGGTTCCCTTGATCTGTCGTCAATCTGTTGGTTTTTGATGAGTGTTTTTGCTGTCGATACAATGACGACAATTCTCAGCAGGCATAAAGCTGACAATGCGCCATTCTAGTAAGTTTCACGGAAGCAGACATTTATGTACGTCGCAGCACGAGCAGGTTAGGGCTCGAAGCAGACATTCGCTGCAACTTGCTTGAACGTCTCCTTCGCGGAAAATTTTACTGAAGCGGGAAAAGCGTCTTCTTGCTTCAGTTCGTACAAGTGTTGCTAATAACGCTTTTCTCCTGGGTGCGCGATACCCGAAGCCAGTAGTCGTCTTGCCTCGTAGAGTTCACGCTGACCAGACATTAGGTTTGGAGGCAGAGCACCTATCTTTTCAGAATGCCGGATTGATATCTCTAACCTATCAGCCGCTTCGATTGCGGCTTTTAGTGCAGCCTTGATGGCGGTGCTATCAGAAATGGGCAGGCGAGTTCCAGCCATTCCTCCGTTGTCTGTCCATGACCCTCTCTTCATTTTTGTTCCTCGCTCAGGCGGCCCCATTTTGGTAGCAGTGACTTATCAATTGCGGCGGTCGTTCTATCCGTACGTCGCATTTCCTCGACCTCCGCACGGAGTGCGGACAGTTCTTCAAGCCCTTTGAGCTGGGCCTGACGACCCAGGACATCCTGAAGAAGCCTTGCCTGTTGCAAGCTGATTTCGCCCCGCGATGCTGCAGTTGTGGTCCGCTCTGAAGCGACGAGGATATCTTCAATTGAGCTCAATTTGTTCCTGTCAGCCAATTGAACGAAGTCAGAGCGTGTAGGAGGCCGAACCCGATCAACGAGCCATTGGGCTACGGTTGGATTGCCGTTATCAAGCTCGCCGGAAATTACGTCAGTGGCGCGCCCGAGCATCTCTTCAAGCCGTTCGCCCGCAAGCCGTGCTGCGCGTTCTTTAATGCCATTTGCGCCCCGCGGTCGGCCGGTTGACTTTGGCGGTTTGTGCCCGGGCAGGAACTTGCCATCCGGGCCGCGTTTAGCTTGTTGCTCGTCATGGGGCATAGAACCGTCAATCTCGTCATTTATACGTCAATAATACTGACATAATAGCTTAACTTTGCGTTCTTTTCACTGTCTTGGGATTGACCCGTGGGTTACGGAGTTCGAGAGCGAGGTGTTCCGCTCCTTCAAGTGAAAAACCAAATCGGCTGTTGCATTCCCACAAAGAAATCAAGACGTGAGGATGCCTCCAAGGCCATCTGGCATCACATGCTCAACGCTCAATTCCTTAGTTACAGGACATGCAAACCACCTTGGATGCTCCCACTCAATTCTCAATTTCCATTCCTCAATGTTGAACGCACGTTGGCCAAGTTGTCTGGATGAAGGTGATAGCACTGCGCGACATCAAGGTTTTGGACTGCCAAATTGGTTTCATTAGCCCAATTGACAGCAGTTGAAGTCAGGAGAATTCAGTAATATGTGGGGTTTTATGTGGGGGCGAGATGTCCCAGCTGGCGGAAAACGCAGCGTTTTCAATGAGGGTATGGTGGCCCTAGGCCACCAAACCTTCTTGAAGACACGCCGGTTATCCCCCGTCTCACCCCCAGACCCGCACAGAAGTTGGACGCTGATGGCGCTCAATTTGCGGCGCGTACCGGTCGCCGTGCAAATTCGGGGCGCATGGGCGATGCATTCTATTACAGCTAGTTGTTCAGTTTCCGGGCAGCCTGCTTTGCTTCATATCGCTCCCATAGCCCCATATGTCCATTTTGCCGCGCGTTTGCGAGCCAGAGCTTTTTTTGAGCATCAGGCATTTCCAAAGATCGATATTTCCCGCCCGAGTACTTTCCCCAGTCTATCGCCAGCCCAAGTTTGACCATTTCTGCCGATAAATCACGACCGTCCTCCAAAAAGCATCTGGCGACAGTTCGCCCGTGGGTGTCCTGCTCGGTTACTTCCGCCCTGATTTTTTGTCCTTTGCAGAGGGACACCAGCGCCCACTTCGCTTTCTTTCCATATGGGTGGCTCATCTCTGGTGCATCTACACCAAACAAACGGATCTGGTTTTTTTTGATCACCAGAGTGTCGCCATCAACTACATACGCGGAACCAGTCAATACCGATACCTCTGGACGCGGGACCGTATGGCTTGGGTCGAAACGCGGCAGCTGCGATGAGCTTTGCTGCGGGCCGGTGGCTATCTTAGGCTTTTCGCCCACTCGAGGCTGCCAGGGGCGCGCAATCGTGTTGTCAGGTTTGTTGCTGCGAAGCGCCAAAAAAACTGCACCTGCCAGAACCAGGCCCAATACTATCAAGATTTCCACGAAACAGGTCTCCCATAGTTTGTCAAAAAAATGGCTTCACTAGAACTGGATCAACTCAAGCACACGCCGGGGTTGAATTTCTAGAGCATGTCATATTCACCCAATAAGATGTGACCTCATTGCCTCTCCCAAAAGGTCACTGGGTGCGCTTTGTGACGGTTCATTTCCTTTTCTTCATAAGGCCAAATAACTTGCTGGATTTCAGTTAGTTCCTGACTTCCACGGCTTCTAGGGCGCTAAAACAAGATGGCAGGAAATCCAAAAAGAATGGCGACTTCGCGTAAGCAGTCGCTTCGATGCGGTTCGATGTGCGTTCCGGCGTGAAGAATTCAGCGAATTTATTGGTAGCAAAGGGTCGCGTTATGAGTGTGGAGCCAAAGTTAAGATGACAGATATATCAGGCCCCCAAAAAGCCTGACAGAAACAGGATATTGTTGCTGACCTTGCCGTTTACGGCAAAGCCCTCCCTCTCAACGAGTTGGGCCTCAATTGAAGACCAACGCCTTGACGGGCAGCAAAATTGTCTGTGCGCGCAAAACGATCGCGTTTGCGATACCCATCCCGTCCACAATCCGTGCAAGAAAAGCCGAAAAACCCGTAATTTCACCGGCATCAATTTCCTTCGCCCGGCTTGTATAGGCAACGCCGACGCATGAACTTCCCGGGGGGATATCTTCCAAATGTTTCGGGAAGATTGGCGCAAGAAAGGCTGTCACAGTGCCGGGGCGCGCCCGATCCTGCTGATCCAGCAGCGCATCACCCGGTCGGAATTGCCCCGCAGCAATCGCGTCTTGCACCTCGTCCACGACCATCGGGATTATGGTCAAGGGTTTGGATGCGCAGGTGATTTCCACCAGCATGCCGGGCTTGAGCACGCTGGCTGAAATCTGACCGAAAGCCGCTATGAAACGCCCTTGTCCTGAGACGTCTGGCACCAGAATGCCAGCGGGACGCAGAATTGGGTTAACGATGTCGCCCGGCTTCAGGAGGAATTGGGTCACAACCCCGTCCACCTCAGCGAATACGGTTGACTTCGAGATCTCGTTTTCGGCCTCCCGAAGCACGGCGCGCGCGCTTTCAAGCTGCGCAGGAAGAAGTGAGGTCTGACGGAGTTTGGCACCATCGAGTGCTGCGAGTGCAGCTGCGCGACGGCTCTCCGCCCCGGACACTGCCGTCTGCAACCGCTCCAGCTCCTGCTCGCTCACGACAGTATCGTTTCGCTCGGCAAGCTCTAGGCGTCGATCCAGATCGCTTGTGGCCTGCGTAAGATCTGATTCTGCCGCCTCAACACCAGCAGCGGCTGCCGCGATTTCTGTTGCGGTCAGGCCCAAAGCGGCCTCGATCTCTTCTATGCGGCGTTGAGCGGTATCTGCTGCTGCTTCCTGTCGGGTCGTGTCCAACCGGAAAATGGCGTCACCGGCACTAACCGCATCATTGTTGGCGACATAGACCTCTGAGACGCGGCCACCGCGATCTGACAGTATGGTAACCGTGCGAAATGCGGCGGACACGTTCCGCGTTGAGGGGTGAAAATAGAAGATCACTGTGATCAGCGTAACGGCCAGTATTGCGCAGGCGGTCAAACCCCACCGCAATTCATACCAGACGTTGAACAGGGTTATTTCATGGCCCCATCTCTTGCCCTGCTTGTAGCGACGGTACAGGTAATCCGGGACAATCGTGATCAATGCAGAGAATACCAACTCAAGCATCGTGGCTCTCCGAAAGGTCCACTTCGGTCCTGAGCGGGAATATCTCGTGCAGAGGCACAGCCGCAATCAGAATGGCGGCGATCCAGAACGCATTGTTCAGTGTGAACAGCGAGATCAACCCAAGCACACCAACCAGTTGCATTTGAACCTTGTGCGCGCCTGCCGCCATGCGGTCGGGGATGGCTTGCACGGTAAAATACAATGCGCCGAAACCCAGCAGGACAACGACAAGAAGAAACCCAACAACGATCAGAAAGCCGTCTGTTTCCCCAGGAGGTGTCACCCAAAACGGGAGCCGCGCCATCGCCTCATCAGAGATCGAGCTGTTCACGTGAACCTCCTGTTTCCAAATGATCCCCGGCAAGGATAAGCGATTGAAATCAAAAAAACCAATCCCGCACGAGGCGGCGCTGATCCGTCCTACACCCGATGGCGCAAATATTATGACGGATCGGCGCCCGGTATGAATTTGCACGAAATTCAGTTCTAGGTTCTCAGGCTTCCTGAGAAAGTGATGCGCACGTCACTTCAAGCCAACTCAGGAAAGCACCTACCTGGCCAGAGATGCGCCCCTTTCGGTAGACCGCAAAGTAGCAGGCCACCCATTTCGGCGGAACGTCGATAGCTTCCAGCCTGCCTTCATCCAGGTGCTTTTTAACGGTCACTTGAGGGCTTAGATGCAATCCGTAGCCTTGCAAGGCGGCGTCGAGCTCGAACTTCGATCCCCCCGGATCAACAAGCTGAAGGTCGTCGACGCACAGGCCGAAGTCCCGGACAACACCTTCAAAGACATAGGAACCGATGCTCTTGTCCTGAATCCACGGCACACCGGCCAGGTTTTCCGCACCCAACCTGACAAGCTCTGGCGTGCCGCATAATACGAACGGCGACTTTAGAAGCGGTTTCTGGGCCGCGCCGCTCCAAACATGGTTTGGCGGGCCTCCGCGTATGGCGATGTCAAAGGCCTCGAGATCGACGTCCCAAGAATTTCCTTCCGCAGCGAAGGACACCTGGATGCCGGGGTGTTCCGCCCAGAAGCCGCCAAGACGTGGCATGATGACCGCGTCGACAAATCGGACAGTCGTAGACACACTCACACCGCGAGCGGCCTCCTGAGCCGTCACATCATCAATGCCTTTTGCGATCTGCTCGAATGCGTCGTTGAGCGTACTCGCCAGCGTCCAACCGGCCTCGGTCAAAGCAAGTCCGCGACCCTCTCGGCGCACAAGTGGAATCCCCAGATCAGCCTCAAGCTTTCGCACCTGTTGGGCAATCGCGGCAGTGGTTACGTTCAGTGAACGTGCCGCAGCAGAATAGCCGCCTAAACGGCCGGTCGCCTCAAATGCCCTGAGGGTCGAAAGCGGCGGCAACTTATGCCAGTCAATAAGGTTCATTCAGTAGATGTACTTAATGATTGCTATTTTTTCCTGCCTCGCAAGGTACACCAAATGTGACTATTGTCGAGAAATACACCCGATGCAAAACGAGCAATCAGTAGTGTAGATATCTGAAATTGCGATTGCCCTAAAAGCCTGTCGAATTGCGTTGCAATGCGATCGTCCTGCAATGCGTTTTGCGTTGACAGGCGGGTTTGAACAACCGGCAAGGTCCAATCGCCGCAAATGCTTGGAGGCCGATATGACTATCAGGATAACCATGCTTTTTACTGGAATAGGGTTGGCTATCGCGACACCGGCGCTGCCCGACACCAGAGCCGACACTCCGCAAGCCGCACACGTAGCGTATCTTGCAGCGATCAACTCGAACAAACTGGATCAATTCCTTGAGGCGGTCACTGATGACGTGGTGTTCATCGCACCCGGCGCGCCTGTTATGGAAGGCAAAGCCAAGGTCGGGCCTTGGGTGCGCGGGTATTTCGACGCCGTTCACACCCGTTGGAAAAAGCAATCAGTGGAGTTTGTTGTGGCGGCGAGCTGGGCGTTTGAGCGTTATGAGTTTACCGCCACCGATGTTCCGCGTGACCCGGGCCCTGCCACTGTTTCCACCGGCCATGGCATCAATATCTACCATCTCGAAGATGACGGAACATGGCGCGTGGCGCGGGATATCTGGTCCAACGCGAATACCTTCAGCGCCGGCAGATCAATCGCGCCCGCGTGTTCGGGGCGTGCCGAACCTTGCTGATCAAAAGATTTGATTGGTTGGCACGCCGCCCAGATGGCCTGGACACATACTGGATCGGCCGCTTTTAACCGGGTTCCGTCCACGGCCAACTGCATTGGCCTCCGGACGGAACCAGGCAAGTACTTTTCTCGGCAACCGAAAGGCCCAACCCGCAGACCGGGCATTAGCGAATTACTGGGCCAAAACTTCCTTGCAGCTGCCTTTGCCCCATCCGGATTTGCTGCCCGAAGCCGAATAGTCAAACGTGCCAGTCTTGAGATTCACGTTGTAATTCAGGGTAAAGCCGTCACCGATATACAGGTAAGTCAGGGTGTCGAGGCCGGGATACACCTCAGCCTTATTGTCGATATCACCAATGGTAATATGCCCTTTGTTCTGGCCTTCGTATTTGACCAGCGTGGCCGCCATTTCCGGATATTTTGCATCCGGCGCTTCACACTCGAACACCCGGTCTTCCGCAACTGCAGCGACGGGTAAGAACACAAGAAAAGCTGCTAACTTTTTCATTTTTTTGTTTCCTGGCATATTCTGTTCGCCGACGCCCGCTAAGGACAGTTTGAGGCATAATTTTGCAAAAATTCTGGCTACTCTGTGCACGGCAAGACGGCCATCAGATTTGATCTCGAAGCGGTCGTTTTTGCCGGGTCTTGCGCGAATACTGAAATGGAGTACCCCGAGCCGGTCGGAACGGCGGCTACTTAATCAACGAAACCCCAATCCCTCGGTTTAGCGATGCTCGGAGATGACGGTCGATTGGTCGCCGCAACGTCCACACACGGCCTGCCTGAGTGGTTGTTAACCCGAATCTGCCCCGCCCGTCCGGTTCGCGCCGACCCCTTCCAAAACCAGCGAAGATCATACGGAACACCTCAATCACGCAGGTTTTCCGGCGCAGCAAGCGCCCGGCGATGCCGCTGAGTGACCACCTCAGGTCGCTTTTCCCTTCCGGCGGCAAAACCGCGCATCCTGAAGCTTGACAAGTCCCCCGCCTGTGCCGCATGTCCGACCCGTTGGTGTCCATCCCTGGATGGATGAAAAGGGAATGCGTCAGCGGTTTTTCCGTCAAACGCAGCCGCCCCCGCGACCGTGACCGGAGAGGGTGCCCATAGCCACTGGCCGAAAGGCCGGGAAGGCGGGACATCTGCCAGAGCAAGTCTCTGACATCCGCAAGCCGGGAGACCTGCCAGCACCCGAAGAAGAAACCGGGCGGGGTGTTCCGGTGTCGGGTCCATGTGCAGACGCGTGGCCCGCATGAAACCCCGTCCCCCGCGAAGAGGATTTGGGGGGATGAGAGACATGACCGAGACCGCACCAGTCGAGTTGCTGGTCTGTACCACGTGCCGCCGTGGACTGCCCGTCGAGGATGATGAAAAACGCCCCGGCACATTGCTGCACAAAGCGCTGCAACAGGCCGACCTGCCCGAAGGCATCACGCTGAAACCCGTCGAATGCCTGTCGAACTGCGATCAGGGCTGCTCGATCGTGCTGCGCGGTGGACCGGGTCGCTGGACCTTTGTCTATGAGAACCTGAACGAAGCCGAACACGTTGACGTCATTGTCGACGGTGCGACCAAATATCTGGCGACCGAGGACGGCTTGGTCAAATGGCGTGAGCGCCCCGAACATTTCCGCAAAAACTGCGCCTCGCGCATACCCCCGATTGGAGCCCCGAAATGAGCACTCTTGAGAAACTTCCCGTCACTGTGATCACCGGCTTTCTGGGCTCGGGGAAGACAACGCTGGTCAAGCACCTGATGCAGAACCCGCAGGGCAAACGTCTGGCGGTCGTGGTCAATGAATTCGGCGACGTGGGCGTCGATGGCGATATTCTGAAATCCTGCGCCATTCCCGATTGTCCGGCAGAGAACATCATGGAACTGGCAAACGGCTGCATCTGCTGCACCGTGGCCGATGATTTCATACCGACCATCGAAGCGCTGATGGCGCTGGACCCGCGCCCCGATCACATTCTGATCGAAACCTCCGGCCTCGCCCTGCCCAAGCCGCTGCTGAAAGCCTTTGACTGGCCCGATATCCGCTCGAAAATCACTGTGGACGGCGTAATCGCTCTGGCCGATGCCGAGGCGGTCGCGGCAGGTCGCTTCGCTCCGAATGTCGAGGCGGTGGATGCCCAGCGCCTGGCCGATGACTCGATTGACCACGAAACGCCCCTGTCCGAGGTGTTCGAGGATCAGATCTCCTGCGCTGACATAATCCTGCTGACCAAGCCCGACCTGGCTGGCCCCGAAGGCGTGGCGAAAGCGAAAGAGATCATCTCCGCCGAGGCCCCGCGCCCGCTGCCCGTCGTAGAGGTTGCCGAAGGCGTTGTAGACGTCCGCGTCGTGCTCGGTCTGGAAGCCGCAGCCGAGGATGACATGGACGCGCGTCCGTCGCATCACGACGGTCACCACGACCACGAACATGACGATTTCGAAAGCATCATCGTCGAACTGCCGGAGCAAAGTGACCCACTCGATCTGGTTGCCAAGATCGAACGTCTGGCCAGGGAACTGAACATCCTGCGCGTCAAGGGGTATGCGGCAGTTGCCGGCAAACCGATGCGTCTGCTGGTTCAGGCTGTCGGTGCCCGGGTGCGTCATCAGTACGACCGCCCCTGGGAACCCGGCGAGGAGCGCCGCTCACGTCTTGTGGTCATTGCCGAGCACGACGACATCAAAGAGGCCGAAATCCGGGATATCCTCGCGGGTGTGACCGAGGCCGCCGAGTAAGCCATGCACGTCGTCTTCCGCGAAAGCCACGGGCTTGAAGAAACCGAGACTCCGACCGATCTGGGCCAGAGCCCGGCGGATCTGGTGATGTTGTCCTTTTCGGACAGCGATCTCGGTGCTTTCGCGGCAGGCTGGCATCGCGGCGGTGGGCCGGAAGGGCGAATGCCGACGATGCGGTTGGCCAATCTGACGGCGCTGAAACACCCTCTGTCCGTTGACACATATGTGGAACAAACGCTTGACGGCGCAAAAGGTATCCTGATCCGCCTGATTGGTGGGGTGCCTTACTGGTCATACGGGCTGCAGAAGGTTCTTGCGCTGGCGCAGGCCAAAGGCATCGCGCTCGCGGTTCTGCCCGCCGACGGGCGCGAAGATACCCGGCTGGACGACTATTCCACCCTGCCCGTCTCGACCCTGCGGCGGCTGGCGCATCTGTGCGACACAGGCGGCGAGGTCGCGGCGCAGGCCGCTTTGGCGCAGATGGCCTTGGCGGCGGGACTTTACGCCGGACCGGTGATGGGGGCCAAAACCCTTCCGGAATGCGGTGTATGGTGCCCTGACCGCGGCGTAACCCCGGTCGAAACCGCATTTACGAACGATGCGAAACGCATCATCGTCACTTTCTATCGCGCCTACCTGACCTCCGCCGACACCGCCCCGGTCGCCGCGCTGATCCACAGCCTGCGTGCGCGTGGGTTCGAGGCAATGGGCATGTTCGCCCCTTCCCTCAAGGCACCTGCCGCCGCCGATTGGTTGCGCCGAAACATGGTTGCGCTCGAGCCTTCTGCGATCATCAATGCCACCTCCTTCTCCGGCAAAGGTGCGTCGGGAACCTCTCCGCTTGACGCGGCGGGTGTGCCGGTTTTCCAGGTCGCTCTGGCAACTTCACGCCGCATAGCGTGGGCCGAGGCCGAACGCGGTCTTTCCCCCGCCGACCTTGCCATGCACGTCGTGCTGCCCGAAGTGGATGGGCGGATCTCGGCGGGCATCGCCTCATTCAAGGAACCGGGCAAACGCGATCCGCACCTGGAGTATTCCCGCTTTGCCCACCGCGCTGAACCTGAACGGATCGAAGCGATCATTGATCGTGTAACCGGCTGGCTGAATCTGAACGACCGACCCAAAGCGGAACAGGTGCCGGTTCTGGTTCTGTCCACCTACCCCGGCAAGGACTGGCAGATGGCCCATGCGGTGGGCCTTGATGCGCTGGCATCAGCCGAAGCGATGCTGTCAGATTTGCAATGCGCCGGGTATGACACAGCCCCTGCCGAACCGATCGTCGACACATTGCTGGACGCCCGGATTTCCTGGTCGCTCGGAGATTATCAGGCCGCGCTTGCACACTTGCCGGATCAACTGAATACGGACCTGCAAACAGTCTGGGGCAAGCCCGAGGATGATCCGACCTTTGTTGATGGCGCGTTCCATTTCACCGCGCTGCACCGGGGCAAGGCGCTGGTCGCGCTGCAACCCGAACGTGGCACGCCTGAACTGCGCGATGACGACTATCACGACCTTTCTCGCACACCGCGTCACAGCTATGTCGCGTTTTACCTTTGGCTGCGCAAAAGCCTGCACGCCGACGCACTGATCCATATTGGCGCCCATGGCACTCTGGAATGGCTGCCGGGAAAATCCGTTGCCCTGTCCGCCGAGTGCTGGCCTGAGGCGCTGATCCGTGATTTGCCGGTGATCTACCCCTTCATTGTCAACGACCCAGGCGAAGCCGCACAGGCCAAGCGCCGGATCGGGGCCGTCACGCTGGGTCACATCCCGCCCCCGATGAAGGAGAGCGGCACGCCGGACAGAATGGTTCGGCTTGAATCGCTGCTGGACGAATTCTCGAACGCAGACGGGCTTGACCCCAAACGACGCGACCGCTTGCAGGAAGATATCCGGCAGGAAGCGCAGGCCATCGGTCTGGAAAGCGATCTTGGTCTTGACCAGGCCACCTGTATCGCCGAGGCAATCACCCGCATCGACCGCTTTGTCTGCGACATCAAGGAAAGCCAGTTTGGCGACGGGCTGCATATTTTTGGCCGCGTGCCTGAAATGACCGGCAATTTCGACCCCGCGCCATCTGCACACGCCGAACGCACCGCCTTGCTGGACGCGCTGGCCGGAAAGCGGATCGAGGCTGGCCCGTCCGGCTCGCCCTATCGCGGACGATCGGATGTGCTGCCCACTGGGCGGAACCTCTACACTACTGATCCCCGGTCGGTCCCGACCCGCGCGGCTTATTCACAAGGCGTGAAACTGGCCGAGGAACTGGTTCGGCGGCACCTGCAGGAGGAAGGCGATTATCCGAAAGGCCTGATCGTCGATCTATGGGGGTCTGCCACCATGCGCACGGCCGGCGAGGAATTCGCGATGGCGCTGCACCTGCTGGGCGTAAAACCGATCTGGGACAAGGGATCAGAGCGGGTATCAGGCATCGAAGTGCTTCCAATCACCGACCTCAGCCGTCCACGTCTGGACGTGACCCTGCGTGTTTCGGGCCTGTTCCGGGATGTATTCCCAACGCTTTCCGCCCTATATGGCCAGGCCGTTCGAGCTCTGTCCCAGCGGGACGAAGCGCCGGACTGGAACCCTTTCGCGGGGCAGACCCCGAACCCTCGGGTCTTTGGCCCGGCTCCGGGCAGTTATGGCCTGAATATGACACACTTGTCGGAAACCTACACCGACGAGGCCCGCACACAGGCGGGTGAGGCCTGGCTACAGGCCAGTTCATTCGCACTGGAAGGCGAACACGTCGCACAGGATATCGACGGCATTACCCGACAAGTCGCCAATGCGGACAGCTTCGTGCACCTTCAGGACCTGACCGAAACCGACCTGCTGCTGGCCAACGACTATGCCACGCATGAGGCCGGGTTCGCAGCGGCCAAGAAGATTACCGGCGGCCAGGCGCAACTCTATCACCTCGACAACACCAATCCGGATAAACCCCGCGCCCGCACCCTGCCGGAAGAGATCAGCCGCGTCGTCCATGCCCGGGCCGCCAATCCCGGCTGGATCGCGGGGATGCAGCGCCACGGTTTCCGCGGGGCGGCCGAGATCGCGGCGACGCTGGATCACATGGCTTCTTTTGCCCACCTGTCCGGTACGGTCGCGCCACATCTTTTTGACCTTTACCATGACGCGACACTGGGCGATGCCGACGTGGACGCGTTCCTGCAACAGGCCAACCCGCAAGCGCATCAGGCCATGCAGGACCGGTTCCGCGCGCTGCTGGAGGCCGGGCTTTGGAACACACGCCGGAACTCGATCCGGGCCGATCTGGAGGGTCTGAGATGAGCGCACCGATCGTACAAGGCTGGTGCCCCGGGGCGCATCGACCGATGATGTCCGGCGACGGGCTGGTCGTTCGTGTGCGCCCTCGGCTGGCGCGGCTGGATGCCAAACAGGCATTGGGCCTGTGCGAACTGGCAACGCAGTTCGGCAATGGCACCATCGACCTGACCAACCGGGCCAACCTGCAATTGCGCGGCGTGAGCGAAGCTGATCACCAGCCTCTGCTCGAAGAACTCTCTGCGCTGGACTTGCTGGATGCAGAGCCCGGCATTGAGGTGCGGCGGAACATACTCGTCTCGCCGCTGTATCAAACCGGCGATCTGACCAGCCGTCTGACTACGGAGTTGATTGACCGGCTGGGTCAATTGCCCGACTTGCCCGCCAAGTTCGGCTTTGCCATCGACACCGGCCCGAACCGTCTGCTTGCAGCGGATTCAGCGGATATTCGGCTGGAGACCGGTCCTGACGGCCTGATCCTGCGCGCGGACGGGTCTGACACCGGGCGACGTGTCACCGAGGCCGAAGCGATCGACCAACTGATCGCGTTGGCACAATGGTTCTCAGGGAACTTCACCCCGGAAAATCGCCGCATGGCGCGGGTCGTGGCAGCACTAGGCCTGCCGCAGGAGTGGCAGGGCAGCAACCCTGCCCCAACTGGCGATCCGCTTCAGCCTGGCACTCACGATCTGGGTACATTCTATGGCGCGGCGTTCGGGCAACTGCCCGCCCAGCCTCTTGCCGAACTGATCGCGGCCACTGGCGCGACTGCTCTGCGTGTCACACCTTGGCGGCTGATCCTGCTGGAAGGCGGGGCGTCGATACCTGCTGCAGACTTTGTCACCGATGAAGCCGACCCACTCATGACCACAGATGCCTGCCCCGGTGCGCCGTTCTGCCCTCAGGCGCAGGCAGAAACCCGCGACATTGCCCGCGCCCTGGCCCCGCGCGTGGCCGGTACACTGCACGTGTCCGGCTGCGCCAAGGGATGTGCCCGAATGGGCCCGGCCGACGTCACCTTGGTTGGTCGGAACGGCCGATTTGATCTTGTAAATCAGGGCCGCGCGGGGGATGAGCCCAGCCAGCGCGGGCTGAGCCCCGAAACACTCATGACTATGGACCTGACCTGATGCCCTATGAATACGAAACCGATGGTGCGGCGATCTACAAGGAAAGCTTTGCCACCATCCGCTCTGAGGCAGATCTGGCCCGGTTCGACGCCGACGAGGAACAGGTCGCCGTTCGCATGATCCATGCCGCCGGAATGGTGGGCCTGGAAGAGTTCGTGCATTTCTCGCCGGGATTCGTGACCGCGGCCCGCACGGCGCTGGAAAGCGGCGCCCCAATCCTGTGTGACGCGCGCATGGTCAGCGAAGGCGTGACCCGTTTTCGCCTGCCCGCCGACAACCAGGTGATCTGCACCCTGCATGACGAACGCGTGCGCCCGCTGGCCGCCGAGATGAGCAACACCCGGTCCGCCGCCGCGCTGGAATTGTGGCGCCCTCATCTGGAAGGCGCTCTGGTCGCCATCGGCAACGCGCCTACCGCCCTTTTTCATCTGCTCAACATGCTGGAAGACCCCGGCTGCCCCCGTCCCGCCGCCATCATCGGCTGCCCCGTGGGGTTCGTCGGCGCGATGGAATCCAAGGACGCCTTATGGGAAGCGCAGCCCGTGCCGTCCTGCATCGTCAAAGGCAGGCTGGGCGGCAGCGCCATTACCGTGGCAGCGATCAACGCCATCGCAAGCCGGGCGGAATGAAGATGGGCACAATATACGGTGTGGGCCTTGGCCCCGGCGATCCCGACCTGATGAGCGTTCGGGCGGATCGCCTGCTGCGCAACGCAAAACACGTCGCCTTTTTCCGCAAGCCGGGCCGCAGCGGTCAAGCCCGCAAGATCGTTAACGGGATGATCCCGGAAGGTGCAGTTGAATTCCCGATGGAATACCCCGTCACCACGGAAATTCCTGTCACGGACCCGCGCTACAACGAATTGCTGTCTGAGTTTTACGAAGACTGCACCGCGCATCTTAAGGCGCTGTCCGACAACGGCGAAGACGTGGTGGTTCTGTGCGAAGGTGACCCGTTCTTTTACGGCTCATTCATGCATCTATACAGCCGCTTGCGCGACAACGCTCCGGTCGAGGTGGTGCCTGCCATAACCGGCATGTCGGGCGCGTGGACCGCAACCGGCGATCCGATCACCTGGGGCGATGACGTGCTGACAGTACTGGTCGGCACCCTGCCCGAGGACGATCTGGCCCGGCGCATGGCCCAGACGGATGCGCTGGTGGTGATGAAAATCGGCCGCAATATCGACAAGGTCAAACGCGCACTGCAGACAGCCGGGCTTTATGACCGTGCCTGGATCGTTGAATACGCGCAAATGCCGAACCAGACAGTGACGAAGCTGTCCGAAGCGTGCGGCAAGATCACGCCCTATTTCTCAATCATCGTTGTCCATGGCCAGGGTCGTCGTCCATGAGCGGCTGGGTCAAAATCGCGGGGCTAGGCCCCGGCAGTGAGGATCTGGTCACGCCCGAGGTTTCGGCGGCATTGGCCCAAGCGACCGACGTTGTCGGGTACATTCCCTACGTCGCACGGGTGGCAGAGCGCACCGGCCTGACGCTGCACGCAAGCGACAACCGGGTCGAGATCGACAGGTCGCAGCACGCGTTGCAGATGGCGTCAGAGGGCAAGCGCGTGGTGGTTGTGTCCTCGGGCGATCCGGGTGTCTTTGCCATGGCCGCCGCCGTGTTCGAGGCATTGGAAAACGGCCCCTCGGAATGGCGTGAAATTCCGATTGACGTGCTGCCCGGGATTACGGCGATGCTGGCCGCTTCGGCCCACGCTGGAGCGCCGCTGGGCCATGATTTTTGTGCCATCAACCTTAGCGATAATCTCAAGCCGTGGCCTTTGATCGAAAAACGTCTGCGTCTGGCCGCGCAGGGGGACTTCGCGATGGCGTTTTACAACCCTCGCTCCAAGTCCCGTCCAGAAGGCTTTGTAAAGACACTGGAAATCCTGCGCGAGGAATGTGAGCCAGAGCGTCTGATCCTGTTCGCCCGAGCGGTTACGCGGCCCGACGAGGCCATTCGCATCTCGACCCTTGCCGAGGCGACACCTAACATGGCCGACATGCAGACCGTGGTGATTGTCGGATCTTCACTGACCCGTGTGATTGACAGGGACCGCGGGCCAATTGTCTACACGCCAAGGTTTACTCAGGCCAGCGATCAGGCCAGGGATCAGAAATGACCCAGCCAGTCCAGAACGTCTGCAACATTCGACAATTCGGCTCGCTGCGGCAGGACCGGACGGTTGATCATCAGCACCGGCAAGCCCATCGCCCGCGCGGCGTCCAGCTTGGCCCGTGCGCCGGTTCCGCCCGCGTTCTTGGACACCACCAGTTCTGTGCCGTGCTGCGCCATCAGCGCCCTGTCGTCCTCCACCGTAAACGGTCCGCGGGAAACGACGACGTCGCAATCCGGCAGCGGCAAGGATTCGGGCTCATCCACCAGCCGCAACAGGTAATGATGCTGGGGCTGGGCGGCAAAATCTCCGAGATGCATCCGGCCTACCGCAAGAAAAACGCGCTGAGACGCCCCGGACAGGGCATCCACCGCCGCGGCGATGTCCGCCACGTGTGTCCAGCAATCCCCATTCTGCGGGGTCCAGGCTGGCCTGGTCAGCGCGGCCAGCGGAATACCTGTTTCATCACATGCCTGAACCGCATTCCGGCTCATCTGCGCGGCAAAGGGATGGGTGGCATCAACCACATGGCTGACACCGTGATCACGAATGTAACGCGCCAGCCCTTCCGCCCCGCCAAACCCGCCCACCCGGACCGGCAATGGCTGCGGTCGCGGATTGTCCACCCGGCCTGCGTAGGAGTAGGTTGCAGCCATGCCCCGGTCGGCAACCGCCTTGGCCAACGCGTTGGCCTCGGTCGTGCCGCCAAGGATCAGGAGGTGGGACATGCATGAAGCTCCGTGGCTGACCGTTCTTGGACTGGGCGAAGATGGACTGGATGGCCTGTCGCCAGCAAGCCGTCAAGTGCTGGACCGCGCCGAAGTCGTCATGGGGCCACCGCGCCATCTGGCGCTGGTTCCCGAAAACGGGGCCGAGCGGATCGCGTGGCCCGTGCCATTTGCCGATGGGTTGCCCATACTGAACGGGCTGCGCGGTCGCGCCACCGTGGTACTGGCCTCGGGTGATCCGTTCTGGTTCGGTGCCGGGTCGGTGATCGCG
Source organism: Ruegeria sp. CG4 (assembly GCF_056537185.1). Lineage (NCBI taxonomy): Bacteria > Pseudomonadati > Pseudomonadota > Alphaproteobacteria > Rhodobacterales > Roseobacteraceae > Ruegeria > Ruegeria sp. CG4. The sequence continues at coordinate 1,226,268 of NZ_JBQFRB010000001.1, forward strand.
CGCAATTTCGATCCCGGTGAGTGGTTGGCCCTGCCGGGTCAGTCGACCTTTTCCCTGGCCGCCGCGCGGCTGGGCTGGCCCTTGGAAAGCACTTTGACCTTCGGGTTGCATGCCGCCCCTCTGACCCGGCTGCGCCCACATCTGTCCCCGGGATTGCGTGCAATCCTGCTGCTGCGCAATGGCGCGGCGGTGGCCGAATTGGCCAATTACCTGACCGAGACCGGCTTTGCCGACACGCAACTGCACGTGATGGAGGCGCTTGGCGGCCCACGTGAACGGGCCCGCAGTGTCTCGTTGACCGAGGCGCTTCTGGGAACCTTCGAGCACCCGGTTTGCGTCGGACTTGACGTCGCGGGTGCGGGCCGCGCCCTGCCCAAAGCCTCGGGCAAGCCGGATGAGATATTCGAAACCGACGGGCAGATCACCAAGCGCCCCATCCGCGCGCTGACCCTGTCTGCGCTGGCCCCACAACGCGGCGAACATCTGTGGGATATCGGAGGCGGCACAGGCTCGATCAGTATCGAGTGGCTGATGTGCGACCCGAGCCTGACGGCGACCACGATCGAGCCTCGCGCCGACCGGGCCGAGCGTATCCGCCGGAATGCCGATACACTGGGGCAGGACCGGCTGAATGTGGTTCACGGTACGGCCCCCGGGGCGCTGGATGGCTTGACCCCGCCTGACGTTGTTTTCATTGGCGGCGGGCTGAGCGTTGACCTGCTGGAATGGCTGCAGAGCAATTTGCCCCAAGATACGCGATTGGTGGCCAACGCCGTCACGCTGGAAAGCGAGGCATTGCTGGCCCAATGGCACGAGGAACGCGGCGGCGACCTGTTGCGCATTGAACTGTCTCATGCAGCACCGCTTGGCCCGCGGCGCGGCTGGAAGGCCGCTTATCCGGTGGTGCAATGGAGCGTGACACTATGATCGTCGCGGGCCTGGGCTTTTCGTCATCCGCCACGGCGGACAGTTTGCAGGCGGCGTTCAAGGCTGCCGCATCCGGGCATCGTGTGGATGCGCTGGCCACTGTTGCCGACAAGCAAGGCCACCCTGCCCTGACTGATTTTGCCCAAAAGCTGGCCGTGCCCGTGCATTTCATCGCGCCCGCCGATCTGGCCGGGCAGCGGACCCTCACCTGCTCGAACCGCAGCCGGGCCATGTATGGCACCGGCAGCGTGGCCGAAGCATCCGCCCTTGCCGCCGCCGGTTCCGGGGCGCGGCTTCTCTCACCCAGACTGATTTCGGACGACCGGCTTGCGACCTGCGCCGTCGCCATCGGAGGACAAACATGACCGTTCATTTCATTGGCGCCGGACCGGGCGCCGCCGACCTGCTGACGCTGCGCGGGCGCGATATCATCGCGTCCTGCCCGGTATGCCTGTACGCCGGATCACTGGTGCCCGAAGAAATTCTGGATCATTGCCCCGAAGGCGCGAAGATCGTGAACACCGCACCGATGGATCTGGATCAGATCATGGCGGAGATCGAGACCGCGCATCAGGCTGGTCACGACGTGGCACGGCTGCATTCCGGCGACCTGTCGGTCTGGTCGGCAATGGGCGAACAGATCCGGCGCCTGAAACAGATGGGCATCCCGGTCAGCGTCACCCCCGGCGTTCCGTCCTTTGCCGCGGCCGCCGCGGCGCTTGGCACGGAACTGACCCTGCCCGGACTGGCACAATCTGTTGTTTTGACCCGTACGCCGGGCCGCGCATCGTCCATGCCCGAAGGCGAGACGCTGGAAAACTTTGCCCGCACCGGCGCAACACTTGCCATCCACCTGTCGATTGGCAATCTGGACAAGGTGATCGCCGACCTTACACCGGCCTATGGCGCGAATTGTCCGGCCGCCGTCGTGTATAGGGCAAGCTGGCCGGATGAGCGGATCATCCGCGCGACGTTGAACACATTGAAAGAGTCGCTGGACGAGAGCATTTCGCGTACTGCGCTAATCCTCGTCGGTCCTGCATTGGCGGGTGAAGGGTTTGACGAAAGTTGCCTGTATTCAAAGACCTATGATCGTCGCTACCGCCCGCAAAGTGCGGAAAGCCCCTGGTCGAGCTGGAGCCACGGCGATGACTAACCCCCCGGGATTGCTGATTTCCGCCCCTTCTTCGGGAACCGGCAAGACAACAGTCATGCTGGGCCTTTTGCGTGCGCTGGCCGAAGATGGTTTGTCAGTTCAGCCGTTCAAAAGCGGGCCGGATTATATCGACCCGGCGTTTCATCGGGCGGCAGCCGGGCGGGCCTCGTTCAATCTGGACAGTTGGGCGATGGGCGACCCCTTGCTGAACGCGATCTCAGCCCAGGCCGAAGGCGCGGATATCGTTGTGGCCGAAGGCTCGATGGGCCTGTTCGATGGCGTCGCCAAACCAGGAGAACTCGGGCACGGGTCCAGCGCTGAGACAGCGCAGCGCATGGGCTGGCCCGTTGTACTGGTGCTGGATGTAGGCGGTCAGGCGCAATCTGCGGCGGCGACGGCACTTGGGTTCCGAATGTACAATCCGGACCTGCCCTTTGCCGGAGTAATCCTGAACCGCTGTGCCAGCCCACGGCATGAACGCCTGACCCGTCTGGGGATGGAACGCGCGGGTCTGCCGGTGCTGGGCGTCCTGCCGCGGCGCGGTGATCTTACCTTGCCTGAACGCCATCTTGGCCTGATTCAGGCGGTCGAACACCCGGATCTGGAAAGCGCCATTGCCGGGTATGCAGCATTCCTGCGCGAACATGTGGACCTTGAAGCGATCAAGGCTGCAGCTTCCTCAGGCCCGAAAGGGCCATCGTCAGCCGCGCTGCCGCGCCCTCCGGCGCAACGGATCGCATTGGCACAGGATGCGGCGTTTTCGTTCACTTATCCGCATCTGCTGGAAGGGTGGCGCGCAGCAGGGGCTGAAGTTCTGCCATTTTCGCCATTGGCGAACGAAGCTCCGGCCGCGGATGCTGATCTTGTGTGGCTGCCCGGCGGGTATCCGGAACTGCACGCCGGAACGCTGGCGGCGGCTGATACGTTCCTGTCCGGGCTGCGCAAACATGCCGATACAAAGCCCGTTCACGGGGAATGTGGGGGCTACATGGCCTTGGGCGAGGGGTTGATCGACAAGGACGGCACCCGGCACCGGATGGCCGGATTGCTGGGTCTGGTGACATCTTACGAAAAACGCAAATTCAATCTGGGCTATCGTCGGGCGGAATTGCTGTCGCCGATGCCGGGACTTGCCGCCGGTACGGCATTGCGTGGGCATGAGTTTCATTATTCGTCGATTGTCGAACAGCCAGACCCCCCTTTAGCGCGCGTGTTTGATGCAGAAGGCACCGAAGGACCGCAGACCGGATCGGTACGCGGACACGTGACGGGCACCTTCTTTCATCTGATAGCCGAGGCCTCGGCATGAGCGGTTTTGTTTCCTTCATCGGCTCTGGCCCCGGCGATCCCGAGTTGCTGACGCTCAAGGCGGTGAATCGGTTGCAAAAGGCGGACGCGGTGCTGTTTGACGATCTCAGCAGTGGCCCAATCCTGTCCCATGCGCGCGATGATGCCGATCTGGTTGGGGTAGGCAAACGGGCCGGCCGCCCGTCGCCGAAACAGGATCATGTCAGCCGATTGCTGGTGGACTATGCCCGTACTGGCCAGCATGTCGTGCGCCTGAAATCCGGTGATGGCGGCTTGTTCGGTCGTCTGGAAGAAGAGCTTGTCGCGTTGCGGGATGCTGGTATCGACTATGAAATCATTCCCGGCATTCCGTCAGCCGTTGCGGCCGCGGCGGCAGCGGGCATCCCGTTGACCCGTCGTCTGACCGCCCGCCGCGTGCAATTTGTGACCGGACACGATGTCAGCGGCCAGTTACCGGAAGATCTGAATCTGCCCGCACTCGCGGACCCTTCCGCGACAACAGTGGTTTTCATGGGCAAACGCACCTTCCCCTTGCTAGTCGAGGCACTTCGCTCCCATGGCTTGCCGCTGGATACTCCGGCATTGATGGCCGAGTCCGTCTCGACCCCCGACCAGAAGCTTCGCCGTGCCACCATCGGCGCTTTGGCGGAACAGTTGCAATCCGAAATCGGCACAGCCCCGGCCCTGATCCTGTATGGCCCGCTGGCGGAGTTTGACAATGTATGAGCTGTCCCTGATCGGCATTGGCACGGGCAACCCGGATCACGTGACTTTTCAGGGGGCAAAGGCAATCCGTGCGGCCGATCTGATCCTGATCCCGCGCAAGGGCGAGAACAAGGCCGATCTGGCAGGACTGCGTGAAGAGATCATCGCGCAGGTGACAGATACCCCGCCCCGGATCGCTTATTTCGACATTCCCGAACGCCGGACCGAGGACGGCTATCTCCGCGGTGTTGATGAGTGGCACGACGCTATCGCCCTGCGTTGGCAGGAGGCGATGGAGGCTGATCCAGAGGCCCGGAATGTGGCGCTACTGATCTGGGGTGATCCGTCGCTTTATGACAGTTCTTTGCGAATTGCCGCGCGACTGACCCCGCAGCCACGAAAACGGGTAATCCCCGGCATCACCGCTTTGCAGGCGCTGACCGCAGCGCACGGAATTCCTGTCAACGATATTGGCGCGCCTTATGTTGTCACGACTGGCCGAAGGCTTCGCGAACAGGGCTGGCCTGAAACCGCGACCAAGATGGCGGTCATGCTGGATGGTGAATGCTCGTTCCAGTCTCTGGAGATGAAGGATTATGACATCTGGTGGGGCGCGTTCGTCGGCATGAAGGAAGAGCTGCTGATCCATGGCCAACTTTCCGAGGTGGCGCAGGAGATTCTGGAGACCCGCGCCCGCGCACGAGCCGAGCATGGCTGGATCATGGATATCTATCTGCTGAAAAGGCGCGCGGTCTGACGCAAAGTGGCATAGCAGGTGAGTTTGCCTATCAGGCGGGAAGCTTCGATACGAAAAGCCTCATGGCTCAATCGAACGTCTGATGGACGGCGCACTCCTCCGACGTTCCACCCCACAAGAATGTGAATGCGTCGGTGTTGAATTTCTGGCATCACAAGGTCGTCCACACCAAATGAGGCAATGTTATGAGATTGCTCCGGGTCCTGTTCTGTCTGCTGGCCTATCCCGTTTGGGCTGATGATCCCGACATCCCCGAAGGCTGGGCGGTTTACGTGACCGACAAGTCATATGAGGACCTGGTGGACGCCACCAAAACAGCAGTCAAGGAAAATGGGCTGATCGTGGTGACGCAAGCCGGGCCAACAAAGGCCGCCGCTGCGCGCGGGATCACCATTCCCGGCAACCTGGTGATCGGCGCATTCAACAACGATTTTGCGGTGCGTGTTTTGGAAACATCGACCAACGCGATGATCGAGGCGCCGATCAGGTTTTACGTGACCGAAAACGAAGACGGAACTGCCACCCTGTCCTATAAAACGCCCGGATTTGTGTTTGCTCCTTATGCCTCAGAAGGTGGCGCAAAGCTGAGCGAAATTGCCACGGAATTGGACGAAAAGTTTCAGGCCGTGGCCGAAGCGGCAGTCAAATAGTCACACTGCCGTGATCTGCCTTGCGTCCGACGGCGTCCTCCGCAATCTGCTGTGCAACTTGTGTATCGGAGCATGACGGATGCAGGACCTTTCACCCCGCGCGGCGGATATTCTGGCCCAACGCCTGTACGAGGCCGGTTGTCGCCATGCTTTCGGTATGCCCGGAGGAGAGGTTCTGACGCTGGTCGACGCGCTTGAGAAGGCGGGTATCACCTTTCATCTGGCCAAACACGAAAACTCGGCCGGTTTTATGGCCGAGGCGGTACATCATCGTGATGGTGCGCCTGCGATTCTGGTGGCGACATTGGGCCCCGGTGCGATGAACGGGATCAACGTGGTGGCGAACGCACTACAGGACCGGGTTCCCATGATCGTGCTGACCGGCTGCGTCGACGCGGACGAAGCGCTGACCTATACGCATCAGGTTATGGACCACTCCCGGGTCTACCGCTCGATCACGAAGGGCACGTTTGTAATGACCGCCGAGGGCGCGGATATCGTCGCGGACAAGGCCGTGTCACTTGCCAATCAGCCACGTCCTGGTCCCGTGCATATCGACGTGCCGATCTCGGTTGCCGATACGCCTGTCAGCAGCACGAAACGGCGCCGGCTGACCAAGCCCGCCGCCGTTGCCCCCGAAGGGAACTGCGTTGAAAAGGCCCGGCGCTGGGTCGCCGACGCCGAGCGTCCGCTGGCCATCATCGGGCTCGATGTCCTCTATGACGACTCGCGCTGTGTAGTGCGGGCCTTTCTTGAGCACTTCCGAATTCCCTTTGTGACCACCTACAAGGCCAAGGGCGTGGTGCCCGAGGATCATCCCCTGTGTCTGGGCGCTGCAGGGCTGTCCCCGCTGGCGGACAAGCATCTGGTGCCATTGGTGGAGCAGGCCGATCTGGTCCTGTGCCTGGGTTATGACCCAATCGAAATGCGCCCCGGCTGGCGCGAGATCTGGGACCCCGAGGAAAAGCGCGTGATCGACATCTCGGCAGTCGTCAACGATCACTACATGCATCAGGCCGGGCTGAATCTGGTTGCCGACACAGCGGCCACGCTGGAGGCCATCGCCAAGGGCAATCCCGCGCGCGCGACGTGGCCTGGTGGTGAGCCCGAACAAGTGAAAGCGGCACTGGCGCAAGCGTTCCCGATGGATGACGACTGGGGACCCGCCGCAGTGATCGCGGAATCCCGCGCAGCGCTTCCGCCCGAAACCCTGGCGACGGCCGACAGCGGCGCGCATCGCATCCTGCTCAGCCAGATGTGGGAATGTTCCGAGCCGCGCGGGCTGATACAATCCTCGGCGCTGTGTACCATGGGCTGCGCTGTGCCGATGGCCATAGGCCTGAAACTGGCAGAACCGGACCGTCCCGTGATCAGCTTTTCCGGCGATGCCGGGTTCCTGATGGTCGCCGGTGAGCTTTCGACGGCTGCTGAAATGGGTGGCAATCCGATCTTTCTGGTCTTTGTCGATGCCAGCCTTGCGCTGATCGAGCTAAAGCAGCGCCAGCGTCAGATGGGCAACCGGGGCGTTGACTTCGACCGCCACGATTTTGCCGCCATGGGACGCGCCTTTGGCGGCAATGGCCACACTGTTCGCAATCGCGCCGAATTGCGCGCGGCACTGGATGCCGCCGCAAAGGCCGATACGTTCACGGTTATCGCCGCTGAGATTGAGCGCGGAGGTTACGATGGCCGCATCTGAAGGGCCGCTGAAAGGCGTCAAGGTTCTGGATCTCAGCCGTATTCTGGCCGGGCCGACCTGCACGCAATTGCTGGGCGACTTGGGCGCCAGTGTCATCAAGATCGAAAACCCGGCAACGGGTGGCGACGACACACGGCAGTGGGGCCCGCCATATGTCGAGGGTGCGGACGGAAACCGCTCGGACCTGAGTGCTTATTTCATGGCAGCCAACCGCAACAAGAAATCCGTGGCGATCGATATCACGACCGCCGAGGGTCAGGCCGAAATCAAATGGCTGGCATCTCATGCCGATATCCTGATCGAAAATTTCAAACCCGGCGGGCTGGCCAAATACGGGCTGGACTATGTGTCTCTGTCACAGGAGCTTCCGGGGCTCGTGTACTGCTCGATCTCGGGCTATGGGCAAACCGGACCAAATGCGAGCAAACCCGGCTATGATCTGATGGCGCAGGGCTATGGCGGGATCATGTCGCTGACCGGCGACCCCGAAGGCGCGCCGATGAAAGTGGGTGTCGGCATTGCCGACGTGATGTGCGGCATGTACGCCACCGTCGGCATACTGGCGGCTTTACGGCACCGCGACCAGACCGGCGAAGGACAGCAGATCGATCTGGCGCTGGTCGATGCGCAGATCGCGTGGCTGATCAACGAAGGTGTGAACTACCTGACATCCGGCAACGTACCGCAACGGCGGGGTAACGGGCATCCCAATATCGTGCCCTACGACGTCTACGAAACGTCAGATGGCCACGTCATTCTGGCGGTTGGCAATGACACACAGTTTCAAAGATTCTGCCGTTTCATCAACCGCAAAGACCTTGCCGACGATCCCCGTTTTGCAACAAACCCGGCCCGCCTCGAAAACCGCGATGCTCTGAACGCAGTGCTGCGGCCTGCCCTGCAAGGCATGGACACCGCGACAGTGATCGGGGGTCTGGAAGACCTGAAAGTTCCCGTTGGTCCGGTACAAACATTGGATCAGGTTTTTGCCACCGATCAGGCGGCGGCCCGCAACATGCAGATCGCCATGCAAGCGCAGCCCGGGCCGGTGCAACTGATCGGAAATCCGCTCAATTTATCGCGCACGCCGGTCACCTATCGTGCGGCTCCGCCAGTATTTGGCGCCGATACCCAGGCCGTTCTGAGCGCCGAAAATCCCTTCGACGATTGAAACACAGTGCCCGTTTCGGCGGCATGTTGCTGAAACATGCCCTTGAATCGGCGGTTTTTTTCGCGTTTTACACACACAGCCTTTCACCAATTCGAGAGCAGGGTCGATACTGTTACGTCCCGTCGGCACACTCTGATAAATCGAACAGTGTCAAATATCGCAATCAGATTGGACCCAAGTATGAAACAAGACGTTTTTGGACAAATGAACACTTTGACCCAGCCGGCAAGCGTCGAAGCGTGGAATGGTGTTCTGCTTGGGTTCATGGCGCATTCAGCGGTCACGCCCCAGCACTTGGGCAAAGTGCTGGAGCTTGAGCCGAACTTTGCGCTGGGTCATGCCATCAAAGGTTTGTTCATGGCGTTGCTGGGCCGGCGTGAAATGATGCCTGTCGCAGTCGAAGCGCTGACGGCTGCAAATGCCGCAATGGCGCGGCAGCCGATCTCGGCCCGCGAACGTCTTTATGTCGATGCACTGGCGCTTTATCTGGCCGGTCAGTTGGAGCAGGCGGTTCAGAAGTTCGAAGCGGTGCTGCGCGACCATCCGCAGGATACGCTGGCCATGAAACTCAGCCACGCAACCCGGTTTGTGCTGGGCGATGCCCCGGGCATGCGCCGGTCGATCGAACGCATCCTGCCCGCTTATGCGCCGGATCATCCAGGGCGCGGATACCTGCTGGGCTGCCACTCGTTCGCGCTCGAGGAAACCGGTGCCTATGAAAAGGCCGAAATCGCGGGCCGTCAGGCACTGTGGATGGTTTCGGACGACGCATGGGGGCTGCATGCGGTCGCGCATGTGCATGAGATGACCGGTAACGCGCAGCTGGGTCTGGACTGGCTGGCCGGTCGCGAAAACGCCTGGTCGCACTGCAACAACTTCCGCTATCACGTGTGGTGGCACAAGGCGCTGATGCATCTTGATCTGGGCCAGATCAATCAGGTGATGGAGCTGTATGATCACCATATCCGGCAGGACAAGACCGACGATTACCGCGACATCTCGAACGGAACCTCGTTGCTGATGCGGTTGGAGCTTGAGGGTGTAAATGTCGGAAATCGTTGGGAAGAACTGGCCGATTTGTCCGCCGCGCGAACCGAAGATGGCTGTTTGATTTTCGCGGACCTGCATTATCTTCTGGCGCTGACCGGCGACAACCGCGCAGACGCCACGGCAAAGATGCTGAACCGCATCCAGCAAGACGCGAAACGCGCCAAGGATGACACTACCCGCCGCATGGCCGATCCCGGCGTAGCCGCGGCGCTGGGTCTTGAGGCATTTGCCGACGGACAGCATGGCACCGCCTTTGACCATCTGTGTGCCGCGCGCGGATCAATGCAACTGGCAGGTGGCAGCCATGCGCAACGTGATGTTTTTGAACGTATTACAATCGATTCCGGCCTGCGCGCCGGACGTCTGGATGAGGTTGAGCACATTCTTGACGACCGTCGTGTCAAGCGGGCCGGAGGCGAGGACAACTATGCCCTCGCGCGCCGGGCACTGATCGCAGCGGCACGCGACAGCGGTGACATGCAAAGCGTGCCCGCCGAATAACAATAAAAAGACCAGGAAGGACAGAGAACGTATGGCGACTGTTTCGCCCGCTACTGATTTTGCATCGGTTGCAGCTAAGGCTGCGACCCCTGCCAGCACGCGCGATCCGCGGCTGGATTTCTATCGCGGCATCGCGATGTTCATCATTCTGATCGCGCATATCCCGAACGATCCGTGGGCCAAATGGATTCCGGCACGCTTCGGTTTCTCGGATGCGACCGAGATTTTTGTGTTTTGTTCCGGCATGGCCTCGGCGATTGCCTTTGGCGGGGCCTTTCTGCGCAAAGGCTGGTGGCTGGGCACCGCCCGGGTCGCCTTCCGTATCTGGCAGGTCTATTGGGCACATATCGGCCTGTTTTTCTTTGTCGCCATGACCATGGCCGCACTGGACCAGACTGGCACGTTCGAGAAAACCTATGTCTCTTCTCTGAACCTGCAGCATTTCTTCAACGATCCTGCGCCGCAGATGGTCGGGATTTTCACACTCACCTATGTACCGAACTATTTCGACATCCTGCCGATGTATCTGGTGGTTCTTGCGATGATGCCCCTCTTCATGGGCCTGTCCCGGATCGGTTTCTGGGCGGTTGCGGCAACCTCGATCGCGATCTGGCTTGTCGCCCAGTTCGGAGTGCTGGCCCTGCCCGCCGAGCCGTGGTCGGACCGCCAGTGGTTCTTCAACCCATTTGGCTGGCAACTGCTGTTCTTTACCGGTTTTGCATTCATGCGCGGCTGGATTCCCGCGCCGCCTGTCTCGAAAACACTGATCTGGATCGCGGCGCTGTTCCTGATCTTGTCCGCGCCCTTTGGGTCATGGAAGGTGTTCCTTTGGGTGAATTCCGCAGCACCGGAACTGGGCGCGCTGATCCGCAAGGCCTGGCCCCTGACCGAGGAATTGCGGAGCAAAACCGAATTCGGACTGTTCCGTTATCTCCATTTCCTGTCACTGGCCTATCTGGGCTGGGTCGCCGCCGGGGAACACGGGCATCGCCTGATCGCCTCGGGACACGGCGTGGCGGCGCGGATCTGGCAATGGCTGCTGACCGTCATCACCAAGGTGGGTCAGCAATCGCTGGCAGTGTTCGTATTTTCGATGGCAGCGGCACGACTTATCGGCGTCGGGCTGGACCAGACCGGGCGGGATTCCGCCGCTGTCTTTGCCGCCAACATAATTGGCTTTGCCATGATCATCGGTGTGGCCTATCTGGCCGCATGGTTCAAATCGCAACCATGGAAATCTAAGAAATGATTCTTACACGCCGCGCATTTCTAACTTCATCGACGGCACTGGCATTTGCCCCATCCGCGTTTGCGACTGGCGGTGAAGTTCCGTTTGACCGCAATGATGTGATTAAGCTTGCCCGCGATCTGGCCAGCCGCCCCTATACGGACCGCGAGATGGTGCCGCAGGAATGGCAGGACCTGACATATCAGCAGTATCGCTCGATCCGGTTCCGGCTGGACCGGGCGCTGTGGTACGAGACCGAGACACCCTTCAACGTCGATTTCTTTACCCCGGGCCTTTATTTTCCGCGCACTGTTCAGGTCTCGACAGTTGAAAACGGCATGACGACGCCGGTCGCGTTCGATTTGGCGATGTTCGACAAATCCGAAGACGTGCCACACCTGCCCGTGGACGACACTCTGGGCTTCTCCGGTCTGCGCCTGCGCACCGAGATGCACCGCCCCGGTAAAACCGATGAATTCTGCGTCTGGCAGGGTGCCAGCTATTTCCGCGCCATTGGCCTGCACGAAGTTTATGGCCTGTCAGCCCGCGGGCTGGCGCTGAAGACCGGCGACCCGGATGGCGAGGAATTCCCCGAATTCATCCGTTTCTGGCTGGAGCGCCCTGCGCCGGGCCAACGCAACATGATCGTCCATGCGCTGATGGACAGCCCCAGCGTAACCGGCGCGTACCGCTTTGATGTCACCGCAGGCGCGGATTGCGTGATGGAGGTAGAGGCGACCCTCTTCCCGCGCGAGGATCTGACCCATGTAGGCATCGCGCCCGGAACCTCGATGTTCCTGTTCGATCAGACCAATCACAGCCGGTTCGACGATTTCCGGCCCGCCGTGCATGACAGCGACGGGTTGATGGTGCGCAACGGCGCGGGTGAAGTGCTGTGGCGGCCGTTGGCAAACCCGACGCGGTTGCAGATTTCCTCCTTCGTCGACACCAACCCGGTCGGCTTTGGCCTGATGCAACGGAAGCGTGAGTTCTCGGATTACGCTGATCTTGAAGCGAACTATCACAAACGCCCCGGCCTGTGGGTCGAACCCAAAGGCGACTGGGGCAAAGGCTCGGTTACGCTGGTCGAAATTCCTGCCGATCAGGAGATCTACGACAACATCGTTGCCTATTGGCGACCGGCTGCCCCGTATGCTGCGGGCAGCCAGATCGATACATCCTACCGCCTGATCTGGGGCGACAATCCACAGCGTACGCCGATGGCCCGGGTAATCAACACGGCGATGGGCGAAAATACGTTCGGCGAAGGACGTCTGGCCGTCATCGACTTTGAGGCCAGCGACTTGTTCGACGACCCCGAGGCGATTTCGATCTTTGTGGATTCGCCTCATGCCGAAACCTCGGACGGTGTGTTGCAACGCAACCCCGATACCGGCGGGATGCGGTTGGCATTTTCATTTGAACCCGCCGAACGGGATCATGTCGAACTGCGCGCGCAGTTGCTTGTCGGAAAACAACCGGCCTCCGAGGTCTGGCTGTACAGATGGACCACATGAACCGCGATCTGCATATCATGCCCCTCGAGGCGCCTCTGGCCATGCCGGCGCAGGATTTCAGCGCCGGGTTCCGTGACGCACAGGTTCCGTCCCGGACGGACAATCCGTCTGCCGGGTTCTGGCGCGCCTTGGCTTTTTCACCCGCGATGGCCGCAACGCTGGGCCTGTTGTGGGTGATGTCCGACTGGTTCGGGGCCGAAGGGATCAACCTGATCGAGGGCATTCTGCTGACGCTGATCTCGTTCAATTTCTTCTGGATCTCGTTCACGGTCTGCACAGTTCTTCTGGGCATGGCGTCGCTTGCGCGACAGGAGCAGCCCAAACACCAGACCCGCCCGACCCCGCTGCGCGTCGCGTTGTTGATGCCGGTCTATAACGAAGTGCCGTGGTTCGTTCTGGGCAATGCCCGGACCATGCTGGAAGAATTGCGGGCGCGCGGCGGCCAGCATCACTATGCCATGTTCATCCTGTCCGACACGCGCGACCCCGAGATTGCCGCGCAGGAACAGGCCAGCGTCGAGGCGCTGCGAACCTCGCTCGCACCCGGGCTGGAGTTGTATTACCGCCGCCGCGAACAGAACACCGACCGCAAGGTCGGCAACATCGCCGACTGGGTTAGCCGTTGGGGCGCGGACTGGGATGCGATGCTGGTGCTGGATGCCGACAGCCTTATGACCGGCCGCGCCATCGCCCGCCTGACGGATTCTCTGGCGCGTGATCCGGGCGCGGGCCTGATCCAGAGTTATCCGCAACTGATCGGTGCGCAGTCGGTCTTTGCCCGGATGCAGCAATTCGCCAACGGAGTTTATGGCATTGCCTTTGCCGAAGGACTGGCCCGCTGGTGCGGGCAGGAAGGCAACTACTGGGGCCACAATGCCATCATTCGAACCCGTGCCTTTGCCTGCTGCGCCGGGCTGCCCAAACTGCGATCTTTCAGTGGGCAGGACCAACTGATCATGAGCCACGACTTTGTCGAGGCCGGGTTGCTGCGCCGCGCCGGCTGGGGTGTGCGTTTCCTGCCGCGTATTCGCGGATCGTATGAAGAGACACCGCCCACCCTGATTGACCACGCCATGCGCGACCGCCGCTGGTGTCAGGGCAACCTGCAGCACCTGAAACTGCTGGGCTCTGCCGGATTCCGCGCGGTGTCCCGCTTCCACATGTTTCATGGTGCGGTCGGCTATCTGATGTCACCGCTGTGGTTCGCGCTGCTGGTCATGTGGGCGCTGATCGGTCAGGGCGAGGATGCGTCGGTTCTACATTATTTCAGCCCAGACAACCCGCTATTTCCGCAATGGCCGGAAATGACTGAAACCCGCCACGTGCTGATCATTCTGGTCATGTATGCAATGTTGCTGGCGCCCAAGGTACTGGGCGTCGTGGCCCTGCCCCTTAGCGGTGTTCGCTATTCCGATTTCGGTGGCGGGCGGCGGTTTTTCATCTCGTTTCTGTCCGAGGTGATCCTGTCGATCCTCTATGCCCCGATCCTGATGGTACAACAGATGATCGCAGTCTTCCGAACAGCGTTGGGCATCCAAAAAGGTTGGTCCCCGCAAGCCCGCGACGGCGGTAGCTATAGCCTGCGCACCCTTGTTCTGTGCCACGCTCTGGAAACGATCAGCGGTATCGCACTAAGCGTTGGGATTCTGGCCGGGCTGGTATCGATCTGGCTGGCCCCGATCGCCATCAGCCTGGCCCTGGCCATACCGTTGTCCGCGCTTAGCGGTGTGTCCGCAGGAACGGCCCGGCGCATGGTCGGTATGCGCGAGGACTTCGCCGAACCCGCAATCACCCGTTCTGCCCGCCGCCACCGTGACGAACTGAAACGCCTGATCGAGGGCACGGGGACGATGACCCCGGCGGAATGATCAGCTTCCGGGCAGGCCTTCGTACCAGTCCACCATCATGTCCGCCCAACCTTTGGGAACACCGTGACCACCGGGAAACAGCGCAAACTCCAGCGCGCTGTTTTCGGCGCAGCCCGTCCAGTTTCGGCGCATGAAATTGCCCGTGATCGAAAACCCGGATGGTTTGGTATCCGGGCATTCATTGGCTTCCCGCCAGATTTCAAACCCTGCAAAGATATCCCCCTGATGGAACCGCCCCCCACCCAGTATGCGCCCCTCCAACGGGACTACATTGTCTGCCCAGCCATGGGTGTGAAACAGCTTGACCGGCCCTGCGCAGCTTTCGGGATTTGGCCGCCAAAAGCCTCCTGATACGGGCACATAGGCCGAAAACGTCTCTGGTGCATCGCAGGCCAGATAGTTCACCATGAACCCGCCTGCGGAAAACCCGCCCAGCACGACCCGGTCACTATCGATGCCAAATCGGTCGGCTGCGTCCTGCACCACTTCGGTCAGAAAGGCGGTATCGTCCCGCCCCTCCCAGCCGGGATAGAAGTTCCAGCTTTTGCGCCCGTTGCTCATTGCCCCTTCGGGTGCCATCACCGCATAGCCACGCGCGAGCAGCGGATCGACCATATTGCGGTTCTTCATCGTACCGCTGCCGCTGCCGCCATAGCCATGCAGGAACACGACCAGCGGCGGGTTTTCGGCCTTTGGCAATTCGATGTGGTATTCGCCGGACGGGGTCTCGCACGTACCTTCAGATTCGGCACAAGTGGCCAAAGCCGTTTGTCCGGCGAATGAAAGGCTCAGCGCCAGCCAGAATTTCGCTTTCATCAAATGTCCTCTTTGTAAGCTTCGACCGGCAGCCCTTCGCGCAGCCAACCCGGTCCGGCGGCCGAGCCCAGCATGCCTTCGGGGACGTCGATAATATTGGTAAAACCGGCAGCCGTCAGTTGATTGCTCAGCCGCGCCGACCGGACGCCACGGGCGCAGATCAGTGCAACAGGCGCAGACCGATCGCCATCTGCAAGCTGCGTGAGCGCCTGCACGAAGTCCTCGCGGCGCATATCAAGCGGATGCGCGCCCCTGCCAATCCCGGTTGCGCGCCATTCCCGGGGGGTGCGGATATCCACCAGCAGGATGTCCCCCGAAACTGCCTGTTGATACGCGCCGGCGACCTGAACCCGTCCACCGGAATAATCCTGTGGAATCAGACGGTACTGCCGTATCGCAAAGCCGGCGGCGATGGCGGCACCAACACCCAAAACTACCCGCCTTCGCGTTAGGTTCACTTTTTCTGCCACGCCGCGCTCCCATGCCGACAAATCGGTTTTATCACAGGGCGAAGCACATTGCCGCGTCGAATTGGCATCGGCCGGATCAAGTTCGCGTCATTTTCGCCCCAAAGGAAAATCCGCGCGCCCTTCACGCCGAAACGGGCGCATAATCTTGCAATCGCTGGACAGTCAGAGAATTATCCTTACAAAATCAATACCACTTTGACCGCCCAGACCGGAGTATCGCACTTGTCCCTATTCCTTATCGCGGCCCTTCCCTTCCTCGGAGCTGTGTTCCCAGCCCTTCTGATCCGGGCGGGACGAAACGCGGCGGCCTCGGCTGCCGGACTGACCACATTTCTGGCACTGATGGGGCTGCTGATCCACATTCCGTCCGTCATGCGCGGCGAGGTGGTGACGGCCAGGTTCGACTGGATACCGGGGCTGGGACTGAACGCGAATTTCATGCTGGACGGGCTGGGGTTTCTGTTTGCCCTGCTGATCCTGGGGATCGGTTTGCTGATCATCCTCTATGCGCGGTTCTACCTGTCCCGCGAAGACCCGATGGGGCAGTTCTATACCTATCTTCTTCTGTTCCAGGGCGCGATGGTGGGCATCGTTCTGTCCGACAACATTCTGCTTTTGTTGATTTTCTGGGAACTCACGTCGCTCAGTTCCTTCCTGCTGATCGGATACTGGCGGCACCTGCCCGAGGGGCGTCAGGGCGCGCGCATGGCGCTGGCTGTCACCGGATCAGGCGGGCTGGCGATGATCGCCGGGATGCTGATCCTTGGTAATATCGTGGGGTCCTACGACCTGAGCGTTATCCTCCAGAACAAGGAGCTGATCCAGTCGTCGCCCTACTACATGCCCGCGCTGATCCTGATCCTGCTGGGTTGTTTCACCAAGTCAGCGCAGTTCCCGTTCCATTTCTGGCTGCCGCACGCGATGGCCGCACCAACACCGGTTTCGGCCTACCTGCACTCAGCCACGATGGTAAAGGCCGGGCTGTTCCTGATGGCGCGGATGTGGCCGGTTCTGGCCGGGACCGAGGCCTGGTTCTACATAGTGGCAACAACCGGTCTGGTAACGATGTTGATCGGTGCCTGCATTGCGCTGTTCAAGGATGACCTCAAGGCCTTGCTGGCGTTTTCGACCGTGTCGCATCTGGGTCTTGTGACCATGCTGCTGGGCTTTGGCACTAAGATTGCCGCCGTGGCCGCCATCTTCCACATCATCAACCATGCAACGTTCAAGGCCGCCCTGTTCATGACCGCAGGGATCGTCGACCACGAGACCGGAACCCGTGACGTCAAACGGCTGGGCGGGTTGCGGCACCTGATGCCGATCACCTTCACCATCGGGACGATTGCAGCCCTGTCGATGGCTGGCCTGCCACCGCTGAACGGGTTCCTTTCCAAGGAAATGATGCTTGAGGAAACAGTCCATACAACATGGCTGAACTCGCATTATCTGGTGCCCGGTCTGGCCCTGTTGGCGGCGCTTTTCTCAGCGGCCTATTCCTTCCGCTTTGTGGGCCACGTTTTTCTTGGCCCCGAGCGGGACGATTACCCGGCACATCCGCATGATCCGCCCGTCGGGCTGTGGTTGGCCCCCGCATTTCTTGTGGTTCTGGTTGTGCTGATCGGTCTGTATTCCGCCGCCATCGTTGGCCCGCTGGTCGCCGTTGTCTCCAGCGCGGTGATCGGCGGAGAGAAGCTGCCCTACTATTCGCTCAAACTGTGGCATGGCTTTACTCCGGCGCTTTACATGTCCATCGTGGCAACGCTGGGAGGTTTTTTCCTGGTGTCGCTGCACAAGCGCGGAGAACAGGTCTGGAACGCGCTGCCCCGGCCCGAGGCAAAAGACATCTTCGACGCAGTGATCGGCGCGCTGACAAAGCTCAGCCAGTGGGTCACGGACGAGCTGCACAATGGCGTCATCTCGCGTTATGCCATCATCATGATCGCCTTTACCGTGGGGATGGGTTTTTACGCCTATTCGACCGGCACAATCGGGCTTGAGACCCGGGTGCCGCTGCCCGCACCAATCATACCGATTATCGGCTGGATCTGTCTGGTGGGAGCAACGCTCGCGATCATGTGGTTCCACCGCAACCGCCTGTTGTCACTGGTGCTGATCGGTGTTGTGGGTCTGATCGTGTCAATGGCGTTCAACTACCTGTCCGCTCCGGATCTGGCGCTGACGCAGATTTCGGTCGAAGTGGTCACGATGATCCTGCTGTTGCTGTCGCTGAACTTTCTGCCAACCGAAACCCCACGGGACAGCAGCGCCCAGCGCCGCTGGCGGGATGCGGCGATCTCTGTCGTGGCGGGGATCGGCAGCGGCGCCTTGATCTATGCGCTGATGCTGCGCGATTTCGCTTTTCCGACGATATCGGATTTCCATCTGGCGAACTCGTACAAGGGCGGCGGCGGCACCAACGTGGTCAACGTCATTCTCGTCGACTTCCGGGGCTTTGATACTTTTGGCGAGATCATCGTTCTGGGCATTGCCGCGCTGATCATCTTTGCCCTGACCGAGGCGGTTCTGAGCACAAATGTCCGGGCCTATCTTCTGAACCGCAAACCGCACTGGCCGCAATCGGGCGACTCGCACCCGCTTATGATGGTGGTTGCAACCCGCGTGATGATGCCGATTGCCCTGATGGTGGGCGCCTACATCTTTTTCCGCGGCCACAACCAGCCCGGCGGCGGCTTTATCGCGGGTCTGATCGTCGCGATCGCCTACCTGATGCAATACATGGCCAGCGGATACACCTGGGCCATTGAACGGCAGAGGTTCTTTTACCACGGAACAATCGGCTGGGGCGTTCTGATAGCCGCTGCGACCGGACTGGGCGCGTGGTTCAATGAAAGGCCGTTCCTGACCAGCGATTTCGGCTACATTCACTGGCCGCCGCTGGAAGAGTTCGAATGGGCCACCGCCATCCTGTTCGACACCGGCGTATTCCTCGCCGTTCTGGGTGCTGTCATGCTGGCGCTGGACAGCCTGTCACGGTTTGCATGGCAACCGGGCATGGCGCAGGAGTTCCCGATGGATATCAACCCGCTTCGGGATGATCCGCCAGAAGAAGACCAAGAGAAGGAGCAGGCCTGATGGAAGCGCTCGTAGCCTCTGCCGTAGGCGTCATGACCGCAGCCGGGATCTTCCTGATCCTTCGTCGCAGGACTTTCCCCGTCATTCTGGGCCTGTCTTTGCTGACCTATGCAGTCAATGTGTTCCTGTTTGCCACCGGGCGGCTGGCGCTGAATGCGCCGGCGGTTCTGAACAAGTACAAGGACGTGCCCTACACCGATCCGCTGCCGCAGGCACTCGTGCTGACGGCCATCGTGATCTCGTTCGGGATGACGGCGGTGATCGTGATGATCGCCCTGTCCGCCTATCTGTCGTCCATGGATGACCACATCGACATGAGCGCGCAGGACAGCGTGGACGGCGCAGGAGAAGACACATGAATCACTGGATCGTTGCGCCGATCGTCCTGCCCGCGATCCTGGCCCCCTTCATCATCATGGTGCTGCGGTTCCATCTGGACCTGCAGCGCATCTTCTCGGTCGCCGGTGTCGTAGGCCTGCTGGGTATTGCCCTGACCATCACCGCAAAAGCGTCGGGCGGCGACATTCAGGTCTATGAACTTGGCAACTGGCCCGCGCCATTCGGGATCGTGCTGGTGCTGGACAAACTGTCGGCCATGATGGTGCTGCTGACGGCATTGCTGGCACTTCCCATCGTGCTGTATTCCATTGCCTCCGGCTGGGACGACAGGGGAAAGCACTTTCACGCTCTGTTCCACTTCCAGCTTATGGGTGTTTGTGGTGCCTTTCTGACCGGAGACGCGTTCAACCTGTTCGTTTTCTTCGAAGTTCTGCTGATCGCCTCTTACGGCCTGATGACGCACGGAGGTGGTTCTGTACGGCTGAAAGCCGGGGTTCAGTACGTCACCTACAACCTGCTTGGCTCGACCCTGTTCCTGTTTGCACTTGGCACCATCTATTCGGTGACCGGCACTTTGAACATGGCCGATCTGGCGCTGCGCGTGGCCGAAATTCCACCCGAAGATACAGCTTTGCTGCGGGTCGGCGCGGTACTGCTGCTGCTGGTTTTCTGTATCAAGGCCGCCGTTCTGCCGCTGCATTTCTGGTTGCCCGCCAGCTATGCCAACGCGCCTTTGCCTGTGGCCGCGCTGTTTGCGATCATGACCAAGGTGGGCGCATACTCGATCCTGCGGGTCTATACCCTGGATTTTGGTCCCGACGTCGCAGTGACAGAAGGCCTGGTCGGAGCTTGGCTGCAACCGGCTGCATTGGTCACTCTGGCGGTTGGAGCAATCGGCATTCTGGGAGCACAGCACATCGCGCGCCTGGTCGCATTCTGCGCGATTGCGTCGATGGGCACTTTGCTGATTGCGATTTCGCTGTTCTCGCCCGGCGCAACCGCTGCCGCGCTATATTACATTTTCCACTCGACACTGGCGACGGCGCTTTTGTTCCTTGTGGCCGACCTTGTGATGCAGCGGCGCGGCGGTGCCATTGAGCCCGGCACTCCGATGCCGCAAAGCGGGTTGATTTCGGCGCTGTTCTTCGTCGGCTCAATTGCGCTGGCCGGTATGCCGCCACTGTCCGGTTTTGTTGGTAAACTGCTGGTACTGGACGCCGCGCGGGATGCCCCGGACGCCAACGCAATCTGGGCGGTGATCCTGATCGGGTCTTTTGTGACAATCGTTGGACTGGCCCGGGCCGGGTCGCTGATCTTCTGGAAATGCCACGACGCACAGCACAACACACCAGAGTCCGAAAATGAAAATGAAGATGAAGATGAAGATGAAGACGTCGTTCTGCCTGCGCCCGAACCTCAACCGGCGCTGGCATTCACGGCGGTATTCGGATTGGTCCTTGGCCTGATGCTGTTGACCTTGTTCGCTGGCCCGGCGCTGACCTACGCTGAAGGCACGGCAGGACAATTGTTCTCGCCCGAAAATTACATCTCGGCCGTCATGGGAGGTGAAGAATGATCAAACTGCTACACCGGATATTTCCGCACCCGCATCTGACCATTCTGCTGACGTTTGTGTGGATGTTGCTTGCCAACCAACCCTCGCTGAATTCGCTGGTGTTTGGTCTGATTCTGGGGATCATCATCCCGTTCATCACGCAGCCCTACTGGCCGGACCGTCCCATACTGCGCAACTGGCCGATGATCGTGGAATACATGCTTGTCGTTCTATGGGACATTGTGATGGCCAATATCGCGGTCGCCCGGATCATCCTGTTCAAGCGCGACAGTGATCGGCAACCAAACTGGGTCTGTATTCCGCTTGAACTGCGCACACCCGAGGCGATTACCGTGCTGGCCGGAACGATCACCATGACGCCGGGCACCGTCAGCTGCGATCTGTCTGCGCAGGGGCACAACCTTTTGGTCCATTGCCTTGACGCCCCGAACCCTGACGAGGTTCGGGACCAGATCAAGCAACGCTATGAACGTCGCCTCAAGGAGATTTTCGAATGATCACCTATGCCATCTACTTTACTTTTGCCTGTTTTGGCGCGGCGATCATGATGTGTCTGTGGCGGATCGTAACGGCCGACGGTGTCGGCACGCGGGTACTGGCGCTGGATACCATGGTCATCAACACCATCGCGTTGATGATCCTTTACGGTCTCAGGCTGGGAACCGAGATCTTCTTTGAATCCGCCATGATCATCGCCATGCTGGGCTTTGTTTCAACGGTGGCTTACGCACGCTTCATGCTGCGTGGCAACATTATCGAGTGAGGGCGACATGGGTTTCATTTTCGAATTTCTCATCGCTTTCTTCCTGATCGTCTCGGGCATATTTGGTTTCGTGGGATCGTTTGGCATGATCAAGCTGAAGGATCCGATGTCCCGGCTGCACGCGCCGACAAAGGCCACAACTCTGGGCGTTGGGGGCGTTCTGCTGGCGTCGATCTTTCATTCCGTCCTACTGGAGGATCACGCGTCGCTGCACGAGCTGCTGATAACGCTGTTTTTGTTCCTGACTGCGCCGATCACGGCCCTGTTCATTGCAAAATGGCACATTCATCGCCATGAATCGCCCGGCGATCTGCCGGATGCAGGCGAGGATGAGCTTTGGGCCACCCACGCGGTCGAGCAGGTCGAAGACGTCCCGGATCACACAGCGAACTGACCCTGATGCATACACCTTCGTTGCCGCTGACCCGCGATCTGGTTCTGATCGGCGGGGGCCACACGCACGCGCTTGTGCTGCGCAAGTGGGGAATGAACCCCTTGCCCGGCGCGCGAGTGACCATCATCAATCCCGGCCCAACCGCGCCTTATTCCGGCATGTTGCCGGGTTATGTGGCCGGGCATTACAGGCGGGACGAGCTGGACATCGATCTGGTAAAGCTGGCGCGATTTGCCGGGGCGCGCATCATTCTGGGCGCGGTAAACGGCCTGGATCCAGCAAGACGGGTTGTTCACGTTTCAGGGCAGCTGCCTGTTTCGTTTGATGTCGCATCGGTCAATGTGGGCATAACTTCTGACATGCCCGCCTTGCCCGGATTTGCAGAACATGCGGTGCCGGCGAAGCCTCTGGGCCTATTTGCGGCACGTTGGGCCGACCACCTGAAGACGCCCGGGCCCGCGTCAGTCGCGGTCATTGGCGGCGGTGTTGCCGGGGTCGAACTGGTCATGGCGATGGCGCATGCGTTGCGGGCGCAGGGCCGCGACGCCCGGGTCGCGTTGATCGACAACGCCACGGCTTTGACGGCCACAGGCCCCAAGGCCGGGGAAACCATCCGACAGGCGATGGAAAGCCTGGGGATCGCGATCTTCGAAAACGCTTCCATTCGCCAGATCGGCAAGGATTATGTTGAACTGGAGGATGGCCGCCACATCCCAGCCGCGTTCGTGACCGGAGCCGCTGGTGCGCGACCCTATGACTGGATCGCTGAAACAGGGTTAGAGATGCAGGATGGCTACATCCGTGTCGACGCGCATCTGCAGTCCAGCCACCCCTTGATCTTTGCCGCCGGCGATTGCGCGCACCTGTCCGACAACCCGCGCCCCAAGGCCGGCGTCTATGCGGTCCGTGAAGCGCCGGTTTTGTTTGACAATCTGCGCGCGGCATTGGGAGCGGGACGGATGCGGCGGTACGTGCCGCAGAAAGATTATCTGAAACTGATTTCGCTGGGCAGGAAGTCCGCCCTTGCGGAAAAGCTGGGAACGTCATTCAGCGGTCCGTTGATGTGGAACTGGAAAAACCACATCGACCAGAAATTCATGAACAGATTTCGCGACCTGCCGCAGATGGCAATACCGCAACTGCCAAGGCATCATGCGGACGGTCTGAGCGAAGCATTGGGCGAAAAACCGATGTGCGGCGGTTGTGGTGCCAAAGTTGGGCGTGGCGCCTTGCAGCAAGCCTTGCAGACGTTGCCAGCGCCCGAACGCACGGATGTCACCCCCCTGCCCGGCGATGATGCGGCCCTGCTGACAACGGGTGGGGCGCGTCAGGTCATCACGTCGGATCACTTGCGCAGCTTCACCGCAGACCCCGTGTTGATGACGCGCATCGCGGCCGTGCACGCGCTTGGTGATATCTGGGCGATGGGTGCGGCGCCGCAGGCGGCGACTGCAACTGTAATCCTGCCCCGCATGTCCGCAACGTTGCAGCACCGCACGATGACCGAAATCATGACAACCGCCAGCGACGTTCTGCGGCAGGCTGGTGCCGAAATTGTTGGCGGCCACAGCTCTATGGGCGATGAGATGACCATCGGTTTCACCATCACCGGTCTTTGCGCCCAGGAACCTATTACTCTGGCCGGTGGTCTGCCGGGGGATGCGTTGATCCTGACCAAACCCATTGGCAGCGGTGTATTGATGGCCGCTGAAATGGCTGGTCAGGCCGATGGCGCGTGGGTCGCGGCCGCATTTCGCCACATGACCCACCCACAGGGAACAGCAGCCGAAATCCTCAGGCACGCGCATGCAATGACGGATGTCACGGGTTTTGGTCTGGCCGGCCACCTGAAGGGAATGTGCGAGGCTTCGGGTTGCGGTGCAGCACTGGATCTTGAGGCCGTGCCTGTAATGATCGGCGCTGAAGAGTTGTATTCGAACGGCATCCGGTCGAGCATTTTCGCTGACAACAGGGCAATTGCTCCGGAACTGCCTACAGAAGGCAAAGCAGGCTTGTTATTCGACCCCCAAACCGCAGGAGGATTGCTGGCTGCGGTCGCCCCGGACCTGGCTCAGGACCTGTGCGCGGTACTTCGTGATGCGGGATATCCGGCAGCTATTGTCGGTCGGTTAACCAAGGCTCCGGGCTTGCGTCTTTAAAGCCGGGCCAGAACCTGTTCGATCCGGGCGGCGACATCGGCAAGACTGTCGGTATCCAGCCGGTCAGCCCGAAGTTCCGCAATGACCTGAGCACCCCTACCTTTCTGCGACTTGGCGTAGGCCGGATCATAGTGCTGATCCATCAGCGCCCGCGTCAGACCACGTTTATCTCCGGCCTCCATCAGGGACAGCCAGTTATCGACGACGTCATGGCCGCGATGAAAGCGCAGCGGTGACAGCCGGTCACGCATCCGCTCGTGATCTGAAAGAATGTCATCATAGGCAGCGACCAGATAATCTGCCCGCGCCGCAAGCGGGGCATCAATGCGGACACGAGGAGCCGCTCGCAGCCCGTTCCAAAGGCTGGGCGGCAGGATCAGGCTTCCGATTTTGGACGACTCGGCCTCGACGACCACTGGCCGACTGGCGTCCATCCGGCAAAGCGCGGCGGACAATGCGGATTCAAACCCTTTCTGGCTGGGTTGTCCTCCGGGCATTTCACCCAGCAACGAGCCGCGATGATTGGCCAGCGCCTCAAGGTCCAGAACCTGCACGCCTCGCTTTGCAAGATGTGCCAGCAATTCGGTTTTTGCCGTGCCGGTATATCCGTCTAGTGCCACAAGGCGGTGCGGCAGGGCGTCATCGTACAGATAGCGGTTCACCAGCCGGCGGTAGGTGCGGTAGCCACCTTCAACCACGTCGGCACGCCAGCCGATTTGCTGCAGCATCCAGGTGAACGACCCTGACCGCTGCCCTCCGCGCCAACAGTAGACCAGAGGCCGCCATCCTCCCTCGTGATGGCTGAGGCTGTTTTCGATATGCGCGGCGGCATTGCGAAACACCAGAGCCGCGCCCAGCTTGCGGGCCAGGAACGGGCTTTCCTGAACGTAGATCGTGCCGATTTTCGCCCGTTCTTCATTGTCCAAAACCGGCAGATTGATGGCACCCGGCAAATGATCCTCGGCGTATTCCGCAGGGCTACGCACATCGATCACGGTATCGAAGTCGTGTGTATATAGGTCAGGCAGGTTGGTGATTTTCAGAACCATATCTGCGGTCTATCTTGGGCTTGGCTGAAAGAAAAGCCAGCTCACTCCTCGATTGGTTCGATCAGTTCTGCGCCGCTGGCCCGGTTCGAGTTCACCGCAGGATCAACCCGATGATAGGTCAACACATCTTCCGCACCGGGACGCATCAGCCGGGCCGCCCCTTTACCCGCTTCGCCCAGCCAAAGCGCCCAGTCGTCGGGTTCAAGGATCAATGGCATCCGATGATGGATCTTGCCCAGATTTTCGTTGGCCGCAGTGGTGACTATGGCGCAGGTGCTTTGGCGTTCACCGTCAGGACCCCAGTCCTGCCAGACACCGCCGAAGGCAATCGGTTCTTTGTTGCGGCGCGAGAAATACCAGGGCAACCGCTGTTCATGGTCGGATTTGGTCCATTCATAAAAACCTGTCGCCAAAATCAGGCAACGCCGCTCGCGGCAGGCCGCGCGGAACGCGGGTTTCTGGGCCAGTGTTTCAGCGCGGGCATTGATCAGCAACGGGCCATCATTTTGCGCCTTGTACCAATGCGGCAGAAACCCCCAACGCATCGGATCAAGCTGGCGGCCTCCTTCACCGGTCCGCACGACATGCACCTGATTGGTCGGGCACACATTGAAATTGGGAACGCCCGGAAGGCTGTTCGCCGGGCGCGCAGAAAACAGCTGCGCCATTGCGTCGTTGGGAAGAGTTATTGCAAACCGTCCGCACATAGGTAATGAACCACTGACATTTTTTTCTACAGGCTCAGGTTCACACGAGGTCACATGGCAAATCAAACAGCTAAATCCCTTAAGGGCAAAGCGCTTGGTGATCTCGAGGCAGGTAAGTTGCCGCAGGCACTAAAAAAAGCGCAGTTGGGGATCAAGAAGTTTCCAAAGGATACGGACTTTCAAGCCATTGCGGGTTTTGTTTTCACCGAATTGAAGCAGTACAAGAAGTCCATTCCGCATTTCGTCGAAGCCGCGCGTCGCAAACCCGATGACCCTCAGTTTGCTGAAAACCTTGCAAACGCTCTGATGCAGACGGGCCAGATCCCGCGTGCGCTGGCTTATGCCGAGAAAATGCTGGAGCAGTTTCCCAATAACGCAGAGCTTGTTCGCGTTGTGGATGAGATCCAACTCAAAGGATCCAACTGGCGCGAGATTGTTGAGCATGCGACCGAAAAACTCAAAAAATCTCCGGACGATGTCACGCTGTTGACGACCCGAGCCCGCGCTTACGACAGAATTGGGTTCAGCGACAACTGCAGGCAGGACGCCTATCGCGCTTATGAACTGGCGCCAGACGACAACGCAGTCGCATTCCAAAAAGCATCGATTCTTCATCAGGAAGGCAAGAAAAAGGATGCCGCCGAGATTCTCGACCGGATCATCACCAATGATCCCGCTCATGTGGCGTCACTATTGCAGTTGTCCAACATGGCCGACGAGGACCGCGCGCGCGACCTGGAACCGCTTGTAGCTGCTGCCATCGACAACAGCGATCATCCTATCTCGCAGCTTGAGTTCGCCAAGGCGCAAATCACATCCGTTCTGCATGGGCTGACTGCCGCAATGCCCGGGTTTGCGCGGGCCAACGAATTGCAACACGAGTTGAATCCGTACAAATTCGGCGACGAAAGCCAGAAACTTCGACGCATTGTGCAGTTGTTCCCCGAAATTGACACTCCGATCTCCTCCGAGGTGGTCGATGGGCCGACCCCGATTTTTGTCATCGGCCAACCTCGCTCCGGGACGACGCTCATGGAAATGATGCTGAGTTCGATTCCGGATGTCGCTGGGTGTGGGGAACTGACTGTAGGGCCGGACTTGTCCTACGACTTTATCCATGAAGGCAAAGCCTATGACGCGAAAGACGCGGAGGAGTTTGCCCGAGATTTCCGCCGCCTGATGCCACCGGTCCCGGAGACATCAATCGCGTTTGTCGACAAGTTGCCTCATAACTACCAGCAGGTAGGATTCTTACTTTCTGCATTCCCAAATGCGAAAGTTATCAATATGATGCGCGATCCGCGCGATGTCGGTTTGTCAAAATGGATCAGACGGTTCCCCGCACCGGGTATGAGATATGCGTCCAATCTGGAAGCAATCGGGCATTCCGCGAACATGTACCGCAAGTACATCGCCCATTGGGAAACCATTTTCGGCGACCGGATTCTGACCGTGCCGTATGAAAAGCTCGTCGCTGACCCCGAAACCTATAGCCGGCAGGTTGCGGACTTCCTTGGCCTCGAATGGCACGAGACGATGATGCACCCGGAAAAGAACAAAAAGCAGGTGCGCACAGCCAGCATCGATCAGGTTCGAAAGAAGATTTCGACCAAATCAATCGGCGGCTGGCGTCAGGTCGCAGACCACATCCAACCGATGCTGAACGGCTTCGATCCCGAGCTTTGGCCGGAATACGATCTCAGCTGACACAAATCACACCGAACAGAAAAGGCCGCATCGGGGATGCGGCCTTTGTCGTTGGTGTCGGGATGCTTACTTCTGCTTGATGCGTCCGTCCAGATAAGGCTGGTACGGCGCATTTGCGGCCAGATATTCAGCGGTGACATCCGCCAGATCCGGTCCGAAGTCATACGCTTTCTTGTCATCGCCCTCGAACATGGAATAGCCATCACCACCGTTGCGGACATAGTTGTTGGTCACGACCAGATATGTCGCCGCCGGGTCAATCGGCACGAATCCATCGCCCTCAGCCACCATCACCTCGGTTACGCGCCCCTCGTTCGGGGCAACGGACGGATCCCATGTGAAGGCCAGACCGGCCACCTGCGGGAAGCGGCCTTTGACTTCTTCAACCTGGCTCACGCCGTTTTCCAGGGCGTCGATGACCCCCTGACCGCTGATCTGGAAAGTCGACAATGTGTTCTGGAACGGCAGGACCGTCAGAACCTCGCCCATGGTCACTTCGCCCGGATCGATCGAGGCCCGCAAACCACCGGAATTGGCGATGGCGATCTGAACGCCCTGATCCGCCACACGGGCCAGCATTGCATCGGCAACCAGATTGCCCATCTGGCATTCCTGCACGCGGCAGATCGCGCGGTCGCCTTCAATCGCATCGGCAGCATTGGCCACAACCTTGTTGCGGATTTCATCCAGAGGAACCGCCAACTCGGCGATCCGGTCCAGCGCGGACTGATCCTCGGTCACGGTGTTGTCCATGATCAGCGGTTCACCAACGGCCTCGATCACATTTCCGTCGTCGTCGAATGTCACATTCAACTCGCCCAGGAATTTACCATAGGCGTAGGCCTGAACGATCTGAACGTCATTCACGACGGTCGGGTAAGGCCCGACGGCCCTGTCGGACACGTTCGACAGGTACGTGTTGGAATGCCCCCCTACGATCACGTCAACGCCGGTGGTTTCCTGCGCCACGCGCTGGTCCACACCATAGCCCGAGTGACTTAGAACAACGATCTTGTTGACGCCTTCGCCGGTCAGCTTGTCCACTTCTCCCTGCACGGCCGGAACCGGGTCGGAAAATGTAACGTTTGGCCCGGGTGAGGCCAGTTCGTCCGTATCCTGAGGCGTCAGGCCGATCAGGCCGATCTTTTCACCGCCAACCTCGATAACCGTCGACTTCGCGATCTTGTCGGTCAGCAGTTCTTCGTCAGCAATGTTCGCGTTGGACATCAGAACCGGAAAATCGACGGAGTCGACGAAACCGCGCAACACTTCGGGGCCGTCGTCGAACTCGTGGTTGCCCACGGTCATCGCGTCATAGCCCAGCCGGTTCATGAACTCGGCCGCGACCTTGCCCTTGTAGTAGGTATAAAACAACGAACCCTGAAACTGGTCGCCGCCATCGACCAGAATCGAATTCTCAGCGCGGCCACGGGCTTCTTCCACCGCAGTGACAAGGCGCGCCGAACCGCCGAAACACTTGCCTTCGGCATTGTCTTCGGCGTCGCAGCCGCTGTCATATTTGTTGATCGGCTCAAACCGGGAATGGAAGTCATTGGTGTGCAGAATGGTCAGCTTGTAGTCGGCGGCCGCAACACCTGCGGTCAGGCCCACAATGGCAGTAGATGCCAGAAAACGGATCAACATTAATGAAACTCCCTGTCGTTGATTGCAGGGATCGTGCGCCGACTGAAACAAAGAGTCAAAGGGGGAAATCCGCCTTGATTCCCCACGCCGTGCAAGGCATCACCACCTCATGCTGATTTACAAGATTTTCAGGTCCGATGAATGGGCCACGCTGCAGGATCAGGGCGCGTCAGACGGCGCGCCGATTGACCTTACCGACGGGTTTGTCCATTTCTCGACGGCCCAACAGGCCGCCGAAACCGCCGCCAAGCATTTTGCCGGAGTTGATGGCCTTGTCCTCTTGGCCTGCGACGCCGACGCCATGGGCGATGATCTGAGATGGGAAGTTTCGCGCGGGGGCGCCTTGTTTCCCCACCTTTACCGGCAGATCCGGATGACCGATGTGATCTGGACCCGCGCCCTGCCCTTTGACGGAAAGCTACACCAGTTCCCCAAGGAGATGGTATGACCGGCTTCATCGATCCTGATCGTGAGCAGTTCGAGGCGTTCAAGGCACTGGATCGCAATCAGCCGATCGAGATGCTCAACCTGGTCAGGTTTCGCGCGCACGCTGAATATCCTCCCGGGCACGCGCTGGCAGATGCCGGCCTGACCGGCGCCGAGGCTTACCAGAACTACGGATCGGAAACCGCGCCCATTGTCGCCCGCATCGGCGCGTCCATTTTGTGGCGCGGCGGATTTGAAACCACTTTGATAGGCCCCGCCGACGAAATCTGGGATGTCGTGTTCATCGCCCGATATCCCAGCGCGCACGCCTTCCTTGAGATGGTAACGGACCCCGTTTATCGCACCGCCGTGGTGCATCGTCAGGCGGCTGTTTCGACCTCGCGGCTGATCCGTTGTTCGCCAGCACAGGTCGGAGGGACCTTCGGATGAAACTGATCGAAAAGCTTGGGCTGTCAGCCCTGCACCGGATGGACCCCGAAACTGCCCATGGGATGTCGATCCGGGCATTGAAAGCCGGATTGGTCCCGGCTGCCGGCCCTGTCACCTCACCGCGCCTGCGCACGCAAGTCGCCGGTCTGACGCTGGCCAATCCGGTCGGCCTGGCCGCTGGATTCGACAAGAATGGCGAGGTTCTGGGCCCTTTGTCGCGGGCCGGGTTCGGATTTATTGAAGTCGGTGCGGTGACACCGCGTCCACAACCGGGCAACCCGAAACCGCGCCTGTTTCGCCTGACCGAAGACAAGGCGGCCATCAACCGTTTCGGCTTCAACAACGAAGGAATGGACGTCATGGCTCGCCGTCTCGCGAGCCGTCCCCGCGATGCGGTCATCGGATTGAACCTTGGCGCCAACAAGGACAGCGACGACCGCCCCGGTGATTTTGCCAAAGTACTGGCCCATTGCGCCGCCCATCTGGATTTTGCCACGGTCAACGTGTCGTCCCCCAACACCGAGAAACTGCGGGACCTGCAGGGTAAGGCCGCGCTTGGCGCTTTGTTGTCGGGTGTTATCGAAACGCGCGACGCGCTGCCGACGACGATTCCGGTGTTCCTGAAAATTGCTCCGGACCTGACGGCACCAGAGATACAAGATATCGCCGATATTGCGTTGGAAACCGGAATTGACGCGGTCATTGCCACGAATACCACCCTGTCTCGCGACGGGCTGAGAAGCGCAAACAAGGATGAGGCTGGCGGCCTGTCTGGCGCGCCTTTGTTCGAAAAATCGACACGCGTTCTTGCGCAGCTCAGCCAACTGACCGAAGGACGCATTCCCTTGATTGGCGTGGGCGGCATCAGCAGCGCGGAACAGGCCTATGCCAAGATTTGCGCCGGTGCCTCGGCCGTCCAGTTCTATACGGCCATGGTTTACGGCGGCATGTCGCTGGCATCGGAAATCGCCCGGGGTCTGGACGAACTTCTGGCCCAGGACGGGTTTGAAAATGTCGCACAGGCGATTGGCAGCAAACGAGAGGATTGGCTGTGATGGAATACTGGCACAACCCGCGGTGTTCGAAATCGCGTTCGGGGCTTGCACTGCTTGAAGAAAACGGCGCAGAACCCCGTGTCCGGAAGTATCTGGAAGATGCACCGACGGAAGACGAATTGCGGGCCGTGCAGGCGAAACTGGGCATTGCTGCAATCGACATGATGCGCCCAGGTGAAAAGCGCTTCAGGGAACTGGGGCTGAACAAAGCGATGCCGGACGACACCTTGATCCGTGCCATGGCCGAAAACCCGATCCTGATCGAACGCCCCATTGCCATTCGCGGCGACAAGGCCGCAATCGGGCGTCCGCCCGAAAACCTGTTGACCCTGCTTTAAGCGACTTGCGCTTCTAGCTTCGGATAGCGCCATCCCAGCGTGACGCCACGCGCGATGTTCAGAACCATCAGCGCGGCCCACAGCCCGTGATTGCCAAATGCAGGCACCAGAATGAACAGGGACAGGACGTAGATCCCGACCGAGTGGATCATCGCCTGGCGCATGTCCCGGGTCCAGGTCGCGCCGATGTAGATACCGTCGAACATCCAGCTGGCCACGCCAATCACCGGGGCAATCGCAGCCCAGATCAGAAATTCGCGCGCGGCCTCACGTACCTCGGGCGAGGTCGACATCACATCGATCAGCGCGGGTCCCGCCAGATAGAAAACCAGGCCCAGCGCGAAAGCGCCGCCTACGCCCCATTGTGACGCCATCACGGACGCGCGCCGCACCTGAAAGCGGTCCTTTGCCCCGACCGCCCCGCCGACCAGCGCCTCGGCCGAAAAGGCGAAACCGTCAAGCGCAAAGGCTGTGATTTCCAGAAACTGCAGCAGAACCTGATTGGCAGCCAGATTGACGTCGCCCAGGTCCGACCCGACAAAAAGAAAAGTGGTGAACGATCCGGTCAAAAGGACGGACCGCACCATGATGTCGCCATTCACCTGCATCATCCGGCGCAGCCGTGCGCCGTCGAAAATGCGCGGCCAGTCTCTCCACTGATTACCGGCAAATGCCTGACGGCAGAGCCATAGCCCAAGGGCCAACCCGGTCCATTCGGCGATCAGTGTCGCCAGCGCGACGCCCTCGACGCCCCAGCCCAGCCCAAGCACGAACCACAGATCCAGCAGGATATTCAGGCCATTCATCCAGACCTGAAGCACAAATACTCCCCGCGTCCGCTCGATCGCGATCAGCCAGCCTGTAACGGCATAAAGCGCAATTGTCGCCGGGGCACCCCAGATCCGGATTTCCAGGTATTGCCGGGTCAGCGCTTCGACTTCGGGGCTTGCGGGGGACAGGGCAAATGCCCCCCACAGCACCCAGACCTGCGTCAGAATGAAAAACAGCCCCGCCGCGCCGCCCAACAGCAAACCGCGCATCAGCAGCGCGCCGGTTTCAGCCGTGTCGCCAGCCCCGCGCGCCTGTGCAGCCAATCCCGTGGTGCCCATCCGCAAAAAGCCGAATATCCAGTAGATGGCCGACAGGATGACCGCACCCATACCGACAGCGCCGATCGGGGCGGCCAGCCCCATCTGCCCGACAACACCAGTATCCACCGCCCCCAGTATCGGGACAGTGGCATTGGACAGAACGATAGGTGCTGCGATCTTCAGCACCCGTCTGTGCGTGATGGGTGCCGAGGCATCCCGCATCCAAGGCTATCCTTCGTCCGAATCCGGTTGCGGCATCAGGAAATGCCCCGAAGCCTGCGCGAACAGGCGCGCATGGTTGTCCTGCCACGCCTCAACCCGGACCGAAGCATAACGCCGCCCGGAACGGCTGATGTAAGCGCGGGCGTAGGCATCGCGCGGCAAGCCCGAACGCAGGTAGTCGACCGTGAAATCGATGGTTTTCGGGTATCGGAGCAAACTGGCATCCCGAATGTCTTCGGCACTCATCTCTCCGCTTTCGATGCGGTGAAACACGGTCTCCCAGCACAGGGTGATCACGCCGGTCACCTCCAAAAACGCGGCAGTGACCCCACCGTGCAGCGCGGGCAGCAGCGGATTGCCAATCAGTTTTTCGTCAAAATTCAGAACACCCGTCAGTTCATCCCCACGCCGGTCGAAGGTGATGTTGAGAAACCGGATATACGGCACCCCATCGACCATGGCGTTCAGTGCGGCGTCCCGGCGGTTCTTGACCACCTGCATCGGCTCCGGTCGATTGCGCGCCATTTACCTGCCCTCCACGGTGAAAGACCCCGATGCGGTTGCGACAGGATGTTCCTGATCGTCATCCGTTGCGGTCGCACGCACGAAGGCCACATTGCGCGTGATGTGATAGCATTTGGCGCGCGTTGTAATGTTCTGCCCCGGCGTAGCCGCCCGCATGTAGTCTATGCGCAGGTCAATTGTAGCCGTGGCACCCGGCGCGGACGGATGGCTCATGACAGCCGCGCCGCTACAAGTGTCCAGCAAAGCGAACACCGCCCCACCATGAATGACACCGGTGCGCGGATCCCCGACAAGGTCCGCGTTATACGGCATGGTGATCTCGGCTTCTCCGGCACCGATATACGTCAGCTCCATGCCCAATGCCCTGGCATGTGGAATCGCCTCGATGAACTGGCGCGCGAAACCCAATTTTTCTACCATTCGGTCTTTCCCTTCTTCCGCGCCCTTTATGATCGTCAGTTCAGCGAAAGGGCAAGCCCGACTGTTGCGCTTGCCGCTACGACTCCATAGGTTGCAGACAAGGAGATGAGGAATGTCCGACACCCGTTTGTCATTCAAAGAAATGTGCGCCGAGTTCGACGTAACGCCCCGTACCCTGCGCTACTACGAATATATCGAGTTGCTGCAACCTGACCGCGAGGGCCGCTCCAGGTATTACGGCCCTCGTGAGCGTGCACGCATGACGCTGATCATGCGCGGACGAAAGTTCGGGTTCCCGCTTGAAGAGATCCGGCAGTGGCTGCTGATCTATGAACATCAGGGCAACCAGGCTCAGATGGCAACATTTGTGGAAATGGCTGACCGGCAAATGGAGGAGTTGCGCCAGCAAAGGCAGCAACTGGACGAAGCTATGGACGCCCTCAAGCAACTGCGCGACCAGACGGCCAATTCTCTGGGCTGACAACCTTTCAAGCCTCATTTCGGTCGAAACTTTAGCTCCCGTGGTCCTGCTGCGGGATTTTTCTTGTGGAGAACGTCGATATACGCAGCGTGGAATCGCGAGATTTCCCCTTACCCAAGGGAAAGAAGATTACCGAAACACGGATTTACGCGAACGGATGTTACGTCAACTTTTTTGTGACGTAGCGTTCGCATTACGTAAACGTCATCTGCATGTTGTAAGAGGCCCATCAACTGCGCAAATCTTTTTCACGACGCCAGTGATGAGAGTTTGAACCATGACCGAAGACCTGATGACCATCCGCGAAATGTGCGAGACCTATGATGTCACACCACGTACCTTGCGGTTCTACGAGGCCAAGGAACTTTTGTTTCCGATCCGTGAAGGCCAGAAACGTCTGTTCACCAAACGCGATCGTGCCCGTCTGAAACTGATCCTGCGTGGCAAGCGCTTTGGCTTCAGCCTGGAAGAAATCCGGCAGCTTCTGGACCTGTATCACGTCGGTGATCAGCAACTGACACAGATGTCCCGCACCTACGAGATCGCGTGCGAACGTCTGGCAGACATGGAAGCACGCCGCGAAGAACTGACACAGGCCATCGACGATCTGAAAGAGCAGTTGCGCTGGGGCGAAAAGGTCATCGTCTCGATGAAACAGGAAAAGAAGGCGGCCGAATAATCTCGCCCGCCCCCGGACATCTGAATTAAGGGAGCTTCACATGCCCGTCTACAACGCGCCAATCAAAGACGCACAGTTCATTTTGCATGATGTACTGAAAGTCTCGACCTCGGACATTCCGGGATATTCCGATCTGGAGGCCGAGTTCACCGGCGCCGTGCTGGAGGAAGCGGGCAAGATCGCCACAAATGTTCTGCACCCGCTGAACGTGGTTGGCGATACCGAAGGATGTCGGCTGGAAAACGGTATCGTTTATACACCAAGCGGGTTCAAGGATGCCTTCGAGAAGATGAAGGAAGGCGGCTGGACGGGCCTCGACATGCCGGAAGAATATGGCGGTCAGAATATGCCCTATGTTCTCGGAACTGCCGTGGGCGAGATGTTCTCGGGCTCCAACCAGGCGTTCACCATGTATCAGGGCCTGACGCACGGCGCGGCGTCTGCGATCTTGGCGCACGGAACCGACGAGCAGAAGAACAAGTACCTGCCCAACATGGTCAGCTGTGAATGGACTGGCACCATGAACCTGACGGAACCGCATTGCGGCACCGATCTGGGTCTGATGCGCACCAAGGCGGAACCGCAGGGCGACGGCAGCTATAAAATCTCGGGTCAGAAGATCTTTATCTCGGCCGGCGATCACGACATGGCCGACAACATCATCCACCTGGTGCTGGCCAAAATCCCCGGCGGCCCCGAAGGGATCAAGGGCGTGTCGCTTTTCATCGTGCCCAAGTTCATCGTGAATGAAGACGGCACCCCGGGTGAGCGCAACGGCGTTTCGGTCGGCAAGATCGAAGAGAAGATGGGCATCCATGGCAACTCGACCTGCGTCATGAACTATGACGAGGCCACCGGCTGGCTGCTGGGAGAGGAACACAAAGGCATGCGCGCCATGTTCACCATGATGAACGAAGCGCGTCTGGGTGTGGGCATGCAAGGCCTGTCTCAGGCCGAAGCTGCGTATCAGAATGCTGTCGAATATGCCAAAGACCGCCTGCAGGGCCGCGACGTAACAGGTGTGAAGAACCCGGACGGCCCCGCCGATCCGCTGATCGTGCACCCGGACATCCGCCGCAACCTGATGGATCAGAAAAGCTTCACCGAGGGTGCACGTGCGTTCATCCTCTGGGGCGCGACCATGATCGACAAGGCGCACCGCTCGGGTGATAAGGACGCGGACGGGCTGATCTCGCTGCTGACACCGGTCATCAAAGGCTTCCTGACGGATGAAGGCTATGACATGACCGTTCAGGCCCAACAGGTCTATGGTGGCCACGGCTACATCGAGGAATGGGGCATGTCGCAATACACACGCGACGCCCGGATCGCGATGATCTACGAAGGTGCGAATGGCGTTCAGGCGCTGGACCTTGTGGGCCGTAAGCTGGCACAGGATGGCGGCAAGCATGTCATGGCCTTCTTTGAAATGGTCAAATCTTTCTGCAAGGAAAACGGTGGCAAGGACGAAGCTTATGACAAAGCCTTCATCGATCCGCTGAAAGCCGCGTCGAAAGACCTACAAGCCGCTGGCATGTACTTCATGCAGGAGGGCATGAAGAATCCGAACAACGCGCTGTCCGGGTCATATGACTTCATGCACATGTTCGGCCATGTCTGCCTGGGCCTGATGTGGGCGAAAATGGCAAAGGTTGCACAGGAAGCTCTGGACGGAGGCGCCACCGACAAAGAGTTCTACCAGACAAAGATCAACACCGGTCGCTTCTACATGGCGCGCCGTCTGCCTGCCACATCCATGCATCTGGCCCGGATACAAACCGGCGCGGATACTGTAATGGCGCTGGACGCGGCAAATTTCTGAACTCAGTCTGGTTCCGGGTACTTTCGCCCGGAACCAGGTCCCCGGAGGACAAGACATGCCGAAACGCTTTCGCTTAACCCGCCGCTTTCCGGTTGCAATGACCGAAGACGGGTATCGCCGTCTCAAGGGTTTCGCCCGCGAAGCGGGGCTGGACGAGGG
Organism: Ruegeria sp. CG4; assembly: GCF_056537185.1. NCBI lineage: Bacteria > Pseudomonadati > Pseudomonadota > Alphaproteobacteria > Rhodobacterales > Roseobacteraceae > Ruegeria > Ruegeria sp. CG4. Next base: position 1,263,190 of record NZ_JBQFRB010000001.1, read on the forward strand.
TGAAGCGCTGTCTTTTCTGTTCGAGAATTTCAACAGTGTCATTGACGAGGAGAACCTGACTCACCGGCTACGCATATTCAATTCCGAACTGGAAGCGCGAAAGCGGTGAGGCAATACGCCAATTCTTCGCCTGCGATCGCATCGAGGCCAAGCGCCTCCGGCGGGAGTATTTTTGAAAAGATGAAGGCCTGATGCGCCCCTGCCACTGGGCGCACTCGCCATCAGGACAGGGACGACTTCACCTTTTGCGGTCATCGGCTCTCCAGCCTGTACCGCATGTTGATTGAAACAGACCAAGGTTGATCAAAGGTAAACGTCGGCTCTTCATCTTTTTCAAAATACTCAATTCCAACCTGACCACATGCGCCTTGGGAGGGGTAATCGCATGACTATAAAACTGCATTGTTTCGGAGAAAGCGGGAACTCCTACAAAGCGGCGCTGGCCTTGGAGATGTCGGGGCTGGAGTGGGAGCCGGTCTTTGTCGATTTCTTCAATGGCGAGACCCGCACGCCAGAATTTCGCGCGGAGGCCAACGAAATGGGCGAAGCGCCCTTTCTGATCGATGGCGATTTCCGCACCAGTCAGTCCGGCGCCATTCAGGCGTATGCGACTGAGAAATCAGGGAAGTTCGGCGGCAGGAACCGGGAAGAGAACTACGAGATTTTCCGTTGGGTTTTGTGGGATAATCACAAACTCAGTTCAATGGCTGGCCTCACTCGTTTTCTGATCAATTTCCTGCCGGAAAAGCACCGCAACCCGGATGTGATCGCGTTCAATCAAGGTCGGCTTAAGGCGGCATACGAGATTCTGAACCAGCATCTGGCCGGTCGTGACTGGATCGTCGGCGACGGAGTGACAAATGCAGATCTCAGTTGCTGCGGCTACCTGTATTATCCGGAACCATTCGGCTTCGACCGCGCCGACTGGCCAAACATCGACGCCTGGCTGACACGCCTCAGCGAGCAGCCCGGCTGGAAACACCCCTATGACCTGATGCCCGGCAACCCGTCGGATCGAGCTTGAGGAGAAGACCCATGACCGAAGCCTATATCTATGACGCCCTGCGCACCCCGCGCGGCAAGGGCCGTAAGGATGGCAGCCTGCACGAGGTAACCTCGGTGCGCCTGTCCGCCCTGACCCTGAACGCGATGAAAGAGCGTAACAACCTCGAAGGCCACGCCGTAGAGGACGTGATCTGGGGCAATGTCACGCAGGTGATGGAACAGGGCGGTTGTTTGGCACGTTCGGCCGTGCTGGCGTCCGATCTTGACCAGTCGATCCCCGGCCTGGCGATCAACCGTTTCTGCGCCTCTGGGATGGAAGCGGTGAACCTGGCGGCGAACCAGGTGAAAGGCGGTGCTGGCGACGCGTACATCGCTGGCGGTGTCGAAATGATGGGCCGCGTGCCCATGGGCAGCGATGGTGCCGCCATCGCCGTTGATCCGTCTCTGGCGATGAGCACGTATTTCGTCCCGCAGGGTATTTCGGCCGACATCATCGCGACGGAGTATGGCTTCAGCCGTGATGACGCCGACGCGCTGGCGGTTGAATCGCAGAAACGTGCCGCGGAAGCATGGGCAGATAATCGGTTCGAAAAGTCGGTCATCACAGTCAAGGACCAGAACGGGCTGACCATTCTGGACCGCGACGAATATATGCGCCCCGGCACGGACATGCAGAGCCTTGGCGCACTGAACCCCTCATTTGCGATGATGGGTGAGCAGATGCCCGGCTTCGACAAGGTGGCCATGCTCAAATACCCGCATCTGGAAAAAATCAATCACATTCATCATGCAGGAAACAGCTCGGGCATCGTGGACGGTGCGGCGGCGGTTCTGATCGGCAACAAGGAATTCGGCGAGAAATACGGCCTGAAACCCCGCGCGCGCATCAAGGCAACCGCGAAGATCGGCACCGACCCGACCATCATGCTGACCGGCCCGGTTCCGGTGACCGAAAAGATCCTGGCCGATAACGGCATGAAGATCAGCGATCTGGACCTGTTCGAAGTGAACGAAGCCTTTGCCTCAGTCGTGCTGCGCTTCCAGCAGGCGTTCGACGTCGACCCGGCGTTGGTCAACGTCAACGGCGGCTCGATCGCGATGGGTCACCCGCTGGGTGCAACCGGCGCAATGATCATCGGCACGCTTCTTGATGAGCTGGAGCGTCAGGACAAGGAAACCGGATTGGCCACGCTCTGCATTGCATCCGGCATGGGTGCGGCAACGATTATCGAGCGCGTCTGATGCCCAAGCTGGATCTCTCTCAAATCCCTTTCCGGGGCGGTTCGGGTTACCCCGGCAAGCTGGCCAAAGCTGGCGATGGCCGCTTTGTTCAACCGGTCGGAGATGCCGGCGGGCTGTCCCAATACGGGGTCAACATCGTGCGGCTTGAACCGCAGGGCATGTCCTCGCTGCGCCATTATCATATGGAGCAGGACGAGTTTGCCATCATGCTCACTGGCACCTGCGTGCTGATCGATGACGATGGCGAGCATGAGATGCAGCCCGGCGATTGCGCCGCTTGGCCCGCAGGTGAGGCCAATGGCCATCACCTTGTAAACAAAACCGATGCGCCCGCGACCTTTCTGGTGGTGGGCACGCGGACCCCGACCGAGACCGGATATTATAGCGACATAGACATGATGGTGAAGTTCGATGCCCACGGCTTTCGCTTCACCCGCAAAGACGGCAGCCCGCTGACGGCTGACCAGATCGGAGACGAGACATGACTGATTTCACCATGAAAGTGGACGCCGACGGCGTTGCCATCATCACCTGGGACGTACCCGAGAAAAGCATGAATATCCTGCGCGTCGAGGCGCTGGCCCTTATCGAAGAGATGATCGATCAGGTTCTGTCAGATGACAACATCAAGGGTGCGGTCATCACCTCGGCCAAGGACAGCTTTGCCGCCGGTATGGACCTGAACGTGCTGGGATCGATCCGCGAGAAGTCGGGCGATGAACCGGCGCAGGCCATGTTCGATTTCACAATGAACGGGCATCGCATTCTACGTAAGATCGAACTGGCGGGAATGGACCCGAAGACCAAAAAGGGCGGCAAACCGATTGCCGCCGCCCTGCCCGGCACCGCGCTGGGGATCGGGCTTGAGGTGCCACTGGCCTGTCATCGCATTTTCTGCGCCGACAACCCGAAGGCCAAGATCGGCCTGCCCGAAATCATGATCGGCATCTTCCCGGGCATGGGCGGAACCACCCGCATGGTCCGCAAGCTGGGTGCCGTTGGTGCGGCTCCGCTATTGCTGGAAGGCAAAACACTGGAGCCGAACAAGGCCAAGGGTGCGGGAATGGTCGATGAGGTCGTCGAAGACCCGCTGGCCGCCGCGAAGGAATGGGTGCTGAACGCCAGCGATGCGGATCTGGTCAAGCCTTGGGATGCAAAGGGGTACAAGATGCCCGGTGGTGCGCCGTACCATCCGGCTGGCTTCATGAACTACGTTGGCGCTTCGGCGATGGTCAACGGCAAGACACAAGGCGCGTTCCCGGCCGCTCAGGCCCTGCTGAGCGCGGTTTACGAGGGTGCCCTGGTCGATTTCGACACAGCCCTGAGGATCGAGGCGCGTTGGTTCACTTCGATCCTGATGAACCCGTCCTCGTCAGCGATGATCCGCAGCCTGTTCCTGAACAAGGAAGCGCTGGAGAAAGGCGCAGTGCGACCTCAGGGTGTGCCGGACCAGTCGGTTAAGAAGATCGGTGTTCTGGGCGCGGGCATGATGGGCGCGGGCATCGCGCTGGTGTCCGCTCAGGCCGGGATGGAAGTCGTTCTCATCGACCGCGATCAGGAGGCCGCCAACAAGGGTAAGGCCTATACCGAAGCGTACCTGGACAAAGGTATCAAGCGCGGCAAGGTCACGGCTGACAAGAAAGAAGCCATGCTGGCCCGCATCACCGCGACGCCCGATCTGGAGCATCTGAAAGGCTGCGACCTGATTATTGAAGCGGTATTCGAAGACCCCGCAGTCAAGGCCGACATGACCAAAAAGGTCGAAGCGATCATTCCCGAAGATTGCATCTTTGCCTCCAACACCTCGACTCTGCCGATCACCGATCTGGCCAAGGCGAGCGTGCGGCCGGATCAGTTCATCGGCATCCATTTCTTTTCGCCGGTCGAGAAGATGTTCCTTGTCGAGATCATCAAAGGCAAGGAAACCGGGGATCGTGCGGTGGCCAAGGCGCTGGATTACGTGCGTCAGATCCGGAAGACACCGATCGTCGTCAACGATGCGCGGTTCTTCTACTGCAACCGATGCATCATCCCGTACATCAACGAAGGTGCGCGCATGATTACCGAGGGCGTCAGCCCTGCATTGGTTGACAACGCCGCACGTCAACTGGGTTTCCCGGTCGGGCCGGTTCAGCTGACCGATGAAACCTCGATTGATCTGGGCGCCAAGATTGCCCGCGCGACCAAGGCGGCGATGGGCGATGCCTATCCCGAAAGCCCCTCGGACGATCTGATCTTCTGGATGGAAGAACAGGGACGTCTGGGCCGCAAGGCAAATGCAGGCTTCTTCGACTATGACGAAAAGGGCAAGCGCGTCGGGTATTGGAAAGGTCTGCAGGACAAATACCCGCTGGCCGAAGATCAGCCCGACCTGATCGAGGTGCAGGAACGCCTGATGTTCGCACAGGTTCTGGAAGCGGTCCGCGCGCTGGAAGAAGGTGTTCTGGAGGATATACGCGAAGGTGACGTGGGTGCCATTCTGGCCTGGGGTTTTGCCCCGTGGTCCGGTGGCCCGCTAAGCTGGCTGGACATCATTGGCGCACCTTACGCCGCCGAACGCTGCGACCAGCTGGCGGCGCAATACGGCGAACGGTTCGCCTGCCCGCCGCTGCTGCGTGAGATGGCCGAGAAAGGCCAGACGTTCTATGGCCGCTTCGCGCCCGAGGCAAAGGCCGCCTGAACAAGTGATGCAGGCGCGTAATACGCGCCTGCATCGTTTTCTTAGTGTTTGGTTAGGTCTGCCATTCAGGCCGCAAGAACAGGGCTGGCACATTCGGCCTGCCGGGTCTTCCCGGGCGGCGCACTCCCAACTGTGGCCTGACGGGAAAAATCGGTTCTTGCGGGATGGGCGCGGGCAGCGCACCCAACGGGTTTGCAAGGGCTGATAGTTCGCCCTTGTATGCGATCAGATCGACAAGGTGGTCGGCGTCCTGCGCCTCGGCGATCTGGTATGAAGACTGATCCGGGGACCCGCGCGATCCAAAGCGACTTGCCGGGCAAAAGGCCTGCAATCCGCCTTCAAGGAAGACCACCTCGTCACAATCGAAAAACAACGTGCTGACATCGAAGGTTGTGGACGGCGCCTGCGAGGTCATCCGGCACATCCCGCTGAGCATCCGGGCCGGGATCACAGACACGCCTTCGGTGCCCGGTTCAATCCGGCTTATGTCCAGCGCGACCCCCTGTTCTGGCATCAGCCAGACAGGACGCCCATTATACGCCGCACGCGACGGCACGTAGATGGGCAGATATTCTGTGCGCGTTTCACCCGTTGCGATGCTCACCCTGTCAGTCGCAATTCGGCGTACTTCCTTGAAACCATGGTCCAATGTCCGGACAAGATCACCTGCCGCAATGCGTTCCACCGGCTTCCAGCCTCGGGTCGTTGCAATCTTGGTGCCGTGGACAAACCCGCCCCGGCGCGACAACGTTGCATTGCGCGACAGGACATCGTCCATCTTCCGCGCATGATCTGATAAATCAGTAACACTCACTACTTCAAACACGTGCCCAGCCCCCCTTGGCACAGATAAACATTGAACCCGGGGTATCATGTGATCAGGCGCGCTGTCTTAGTTTTGACATATTTTAGCCCAAATTGAGCCTGTTCCGGCCCAATTGACCCACAATCAGCAAACAATGCGACTGTTGTTCACAGGCTTGCCGGAAATTCGGAAACGGTGACGGGATCAGGAGTGGAACCGGTAGTCGAATCTTGCGATATCTTCCGCGCAGGCATCCGCCACCGCATTTCGGGTTCGCGTGGAATAGTACTGCCGATAATCCACCTCTCTTCCGGACCCGTTGAGATGAGGAAGGGTCAGCCTGATACCGAGATGCGTGAACAACGGTTCAGCATCCTCTTCGAACTTCTCAAGCCGGATAAAGGCCCGGCACTGCTCGTGCCCATCTGCCCGCGTCATGTAGCGCCGCGCGGGATGCGCCTGAATTGACCTAAGCGTGGCCGGGTTCAGCAAGAATTCTTCAAATGATGACACCTTTGCCAGCGACACTGCGGGGTGGTCAAATTTCTGGTCCCGCAGCCAGTAGTAGTAACTTACAAGCCGATCCCATGGGTTGCGGACCAGCGTGAAAGTGAACATGCGCTCCAACGCCTCGGGCGAAACAAGTCCGTCGATATCCGCCAACGTAGAGTGTTTCCACAACCGCCCCCTGGCCTGTAAGCCCTTTTGCCGTCGATGACGGTTTCGCGCCTTGGGCGTGTCTCCGATCAGGATGTCATCCTTCGTCGCCCTCTGTTCCAGCGCCGATGCAAGCGACGTGCCGCCCGTTTTGGGGATATGAACAAACACATACGACCTGCGCCGGGAAACGATCACGCCACGGCCTGTTCCGCCGACGCACGCATCGAACGCCAGCCCAGCAGGGCGCCGGCCAGCACGATCAGCCCGATACCGACGATCTGAACGCCATCGATCGATTGGCCGAAGGCCGCCCACGCAAACGCAGGACCGAAGATCATCACCGAGTATTCGAAGATTGCGACATAGGATGGCTCACCAACCTGATACGCCTTGATCAGCATGAAAACGGCAATGGTTGACCCTACGGCCTGGACCACCACCCAAAGAAGCGAGGGTTGTATCTGCCAGACCACGCCGCGGGTCACGAACCCATCCGGGCCCGGTTCCGCACCGACCGGAAAAATCGAAAACCCCGTCAGCCCCAGCGCGCCAGCAATACCAAGTGTAATTACCATCCCCCCCAGCATGACGACCGTACTTTCCTGCGCGCAGTGGGACCGTGTCAGGATCGCCCCAAGCGCATAGAAAAACCCGCCTGCTACCGGCAACAGGGTTTTGGCGTCAAAATCTGCCGGATTGAGTTGCAGAACCAGAAGTAACCCCAGAAACCCGAGCAGTGCAGCCAGAATGCGCCAGGGCCCGATTTTCTGCCGCAGACCAAAGGCCGAAATCAGCAACACGAAAATCGGCGACGTAAACAACCCCGCCAACGCCTGTGCAACCGGCATCAAAGCAAGCGACGAGAAGTAAAACAGCATGGCCAGCGTCATCAGGACGCTGCGAAAAAGAACGATGCCCGGGCGGATCGGGCGCAATCCGCCCAACCCAAGCAGTGACAACAGAAGCACCAGCGGCAGCATCAACAATGCGCGGCTCAGGTGGAATTGCCACAGACCGATCGTTTCGGCCACCAGAACCACGACATTGTCGATCACCCCGATGATGGCCATTGCGCCAATCATGAGGCCAGCGGCCAAAACGGGTGAAGATGGGTTGCCTGCCTGCATTCTGTTCAATTTTCGCCTTCGCTGCCGGACCCGCGTATTTCCCCGCATCCGGATACCGGGCGCAAGTGCCAAATACGGTTCAACAGGTTTGCGCCGCGTAAATTTATCATGCTAAGCTGGATCAAAATAATTTTGAGCAGACCTCGCCCCGATGACGGCCCTAAAACAGTACCAGCGGATCGAAGCCACCGGTCTGTGGCGGCCCTCGCCCGATATGCAGCGGCGCGAGGTGGTCGTCTCGATTGGCGAGGCCACGCTGACCATATCTGATTTCAATGACCGTGCACTGACCCACTGGTCCCTGGCCGCGCTGGAACGGCAAAATCCGGGCGGCTACCCGGCCATTTTCAACCCTGACGGCGACCCGGATGAAACGCTGGAACTGGCCGAATCCGAAACCACGATGATCGAAGCGATCGACAGGCTGCAACGTGCAATCGACCGGTCACGTCCGCACCCTGGCCGACTGCGCTGGCTGAGTGTCGGCGGGGTAGTCGCCGCCGTGGCGGCCCTGCTGTTGCTCTGGTTGCCGGTTGCCTTGCAAAGCCACGTTGTTTCAGTCGTTCCCAAGATCAAGCGGCAGGACATCGGCGATACCATCCTGCAACGCATCGAAAGGGTTTCCGGGCGCGCCTGTGCGTCGGAAGATGCCAAGGCCGCGCTGGATATGCTGGCAAAAAGGACCGGAGTGCGGCAGATCGTGATCCTGCCTGCCGGGGTGCAGAACAGCCTCAGCCTGCCCGGCGGCACGGTGCTGCTGAGCCGAACGCTGGTCGAGGATCATGAAGACCCGGCCGTGGCGGCAGGATATGTCATCGCCGAACGTGCCCGGGCCGAGGCACATGACCCGCTTGACGATCTGCTGGACCGCACCGGCCCGACAACCGCATTCCGGTTGCTGACGACCGGCGAACTGACACCGCAAATCATCGACAGTTATACCGAGCAGGTCCTTTCGGAACCGCGCCCATCCCTGCCCGATCAGGAATTGCTGGCCGTGTTTGCCCAGGCGGCCCTGCCCTCGACACCTTACGCCTACGCGCGTGATATCACTGGCGAAACGGTTCTGGGCCTGATCGAGGCCGACCCGATGGCGGGCCGATCCCAGGAGCAGGTCCTGCCGGACCGCGACTGGGTCCGGCTGCAAAATATCTGTGGTGAATAAAGCCTTTCGGGATTTACCTGAACACTCTCCCACACGATTACCCCGAGAACGCCGTAGGCGGGGCAGGGATTTCGTACCTCACCTTACACCCGAAACGCCGCAGACAGCTTATTTGGTACCGAACATCCGGTCGCCGGCGTCGCCCAGTCCGGGCATGATATAGCCCTTGGAATTCAGTTCGCGATCCAGCGCGGCCGTCACGATATGCACATCCGGATGGGCCTCTTTCATCCGCGCGACGCCTTCGGGCGCGGCCAGCAGACAGAGGAAACGGATATCGGTCGCGCCTGCCTCTTTCAGCAGATCAATTGCGGCGGCCGAACTGTTGCCTGTGGCCAGCATCGGATCCACAGCAATGACCAGGCGGTCTTTCAGTCCTTCGGGCGCTTTAAAGTAATACTGGACAGGTTTCAGCGTCTTTTCATCGCGATACAATCCGACAAAGCCCACCCGCGCCGACGGGATCAATTCCAGCACACCGTCCAGCATCCCGTTGCCTGCGCGCAGGATCGACACCAATGCCAGTTTCTTACCCGCCAGAATGGGGGCGTCCATCTCCTCCATCGGGGTTTCGATGTTGCGGGTCGTCAGCTTTAGTTCTCGCGTGACCTCATAGGCCAGCAATAGGGTGATTTCCCGCAGCAACTGCCGGAAAACGGCGGTCGATGTGCCCTTGTCCCGCATGAGCGTCAATTTGTGCTGCACCAGCGGATGATCAACGACGGTCAGATGTTCGCTCATGTTTTCTCCAGTCTTTTTTGGACCCGCGAACGGGTGTCTTCATCACAGAAGGCCGCATTGAGGGCCGTGACATTCATTGCGCTGAAATCCTCGGCCTGCCAGCCGAAAGCTGCGTTCAGCATCTCATATTCACGCCGCATGGTGGTATGAAAAAACGGCGGATCGTCGGTTGAGACGGTGACCTTGACGCCCGCATCGCGCAACTTTGCGATCGGATGGGCGCTGAAATCCGGATACAGGCCCAGCACCACATTGGACCCCGGACAAACCTCAAGCGTGATGTCCCGGTCGACCAGTTCATGCATCAGGTCGGGGTCTTCAATGGCGCGCACACCGTGCCCGATCCGCTCGACCCCCAGGTCGCGCACCGCATCGCGCACGCTGTCCGGTCCGCCAAACTCACCCGCATGGGTGGTCAGCCGCAATCCTGCCTCGCGAGCGCAATCAAATGCCCACTTAAAATCGCCCTGCGCGCCGACTCCTTCGTTGCCGCCCATGCCGAAGCCCGTGATCCAATCGCCCGAGGTTTCGGCCGCGCAACGGGCGCTGAGTTTCGCCTTGTCCGGGCCAAAATGGCGAACACAAGTGATGACGCCGCGCAGGGTGATGTCGAACTTGCGCTCGGCCTCATCCGCGGCGTCCTGAATGGCATTCAGGTAATCGCGCCAGGCGTGCACATCGCCACCGCCGCAGAAATCGGGGCTCAGGAAGGTTTCCGAATACACCACGCCATTGGCCGCACTTTCTTCCAGAATTGCCAGGGTCAGTCGGCGGAAATCCTCGGGCGATTTCAGTACTTCGCAGGCGGCCTCATAAACGCTCAGGAAATGGGCGAAATCGCGGAAGTCATAGGAGCCGTCGGGCTTGAAAATACCGCTCAGATCAATGCGTTTTTCATGCGCAAGCTGGCGAATGAAGGCGGGCGGAGCCGCGCCTTCGTGATGCAGATGCAACTCGATCTTAGGCAGGTCTGCGACAGTCATAGAAAACTCCGTCCCGGTCCATGTGCCGGAATGTTCAGGTGATGCGCGATGCTGGCGGCGACATCGGCGAAATTGACCGCACCGATCTGCCCTACGCCCCGCCCTGCGATCAGCACCGGCACCTGTTCGCGTGTGTGGTCTGTGCCTGTCCAGCTTGGGTCATTTCCATGATCGGCGGTCAGCACCATCAGGTCACCCGGGCGCAGTTTTTTCAGGATCGCGCCGATTTCGCGGTCGAACCATTCCAGCGCGCGGGCATAGCCACTGATGTCGCGGCGATGTCCATAGAGACTGTCAAACTCGACAAAATTGGCAAAGGTCAGACTGCCGTCTTCAGCTTCGTCCACCAGATCAGACAGGTGCCCCATCAGTTCGGCGTCCGAGCCCTTGCACAAGGTATCAATCCCCTGCATCGAGAAAATGTCGCCGATCTTGCCCACCGCGTGAACGCGGCGTCCGGCATCCTGCGCCCAGTTGGTCAAAACCGGCGCGGGCGGCAGAATGGCAAAATCCTTGCGGTTGGTGGTTCGGGTGAACCCGTCCTCGGGCGAGCCTATAAACGGGCGTGCGATGACGCGGCCGATCTTCATGTCATGCAGCATCGGGGCCAGCGTCCGGCACATCTGCAGCAGGCGGTCGAGGCCAAAGCTTTCCTCATGCGCGGCAATCTGGAACACGCTGTCGGCCGAGGTGTAGCAGATCGGCCAGCCCGTCCGCATGTGTTCGGCTCCTAGTTCGGCAATGATTTTCGTGCCCGAGGCGTGGCAATCGCCCAGTATCCCGTCTGTTCCGGCTGCCTCTGCCGCCGCGCGGCTCAGATCAGCGGGGAATGCGGGCGTGGTGTCCGGGAAATAGTGCCAGTCCCACGGCACCGGCAGTCCGGCCAGTTCCCAGTGGCCCGAAGGCGTGTCCTTGCCCAGCGAATGTTCGTGCGCGCAGCCCCAGAGGCCGGTTGGTTCGACCTCGAGCCCCGGTGTTTCATCGCCCGAGGCCAGACGCACAGACGCTCCCAACCCCAGCGCGTCGAGGTTGGGCAGGTGCAGCGGTCCCGATCGACCATCTTCGGCGCGCCCTTCCGCGCAGGCCTGCGCGATATGGGCCACGGTGTTGGCGCCCGTATCCGGGACCTCGCCGTTAAAAAACTGATCCGCATCCGGTGCGCCGCCAATACCGACAGAGTCCATGACGACAAGGAAAGCCCGTCTCATGCGGTAATCCTTTCATGGACGAGATCGGGGGCCGGTACGGGCGCTTCGCTGATCGTGATGGCCTGCAAAATCGCCTCTGCGGCTTGCCGGGCCGCGTCTTCGCGTGCGGCGTGCACCACGGCCAGTGGCTCGCGCTGTGATACCTGCTGCCCCAATCGCACGATGTCAGAAATGCCCACTGCCGGGTCAATGACGTCGGCTTCGACCTGCCGCCCGCCACCCAGCGCGACGACGGCCAGACCCAGCGCCTCGCCGTCTATGCTTGTGATATAGCCGCTGTGTTGGGCCGCAACTTCCTGAATGACATTCGCTTCGGGCAGAAAGCGTTCCCAGTTTTCGACAAGATGGACCGGACCGCCCACCGCCGCCATCATGCGGCCAAATCGATCCGCCGCCCGACCATCCCTGATCACATCGGCGATTTGCCTGCGCCCCTCGTCAATCGAGGCAAACATCCCTGCATCTTTAAGCAGCACACCGCCCAGTTCGGCGGAAAGCTCGGCAAGAGGCGTCGGTTGGCCGCCGGTCATCGCCTTCATCACCTCGGCTATTTCCAGCGCATTGCCCAGCGCCGAGGCCAGAGGCTGGTTCATATCGGTGATCACTGCCGAAGTGCGACAACCGGCGGCGTTTGCTGTTTCGGTCAAGGCCCGCGCCAGATTTCGGGCATCATCCAGCGTTTTCATGAACGCACCGGAACCGACCTTCACGTCCAGCACCAACGCATCCGGGCCCGCTGCCAGCTTTTTCGACAGGATCGACGCCGTGATCAGATCCAGGCTTTCAACTGTCGCCGTCACGTCGCGCACCGCGTAAAGGCGTTTGTCCGCAGGCGCAATCTGGCCGGTTGCGCCGACGATGGCCGCACCGGTTTCGCGCAATATCTGCTCCAACCGGTCCTGACTGATTTGGGTGCTGACCCCTGGAATGGCCTCAAGCTTGTCCAGTGTCCCGCCGGTATGGCCAAGGCCACGCCCCGAGATCATCGGAACATAGGCCCCGCATTCGGCCAGCGCCGGCGCCAGCACAAGGCTGACACAATCCCCGACCCCACCGGTCGAGTGCTTGTCGATCACCGGACCGTCCAGATCCCAGCTCAGCACCTCTCCACTGTCCCGCATCGCGACGGTCAGATCGGCGCGGCCCTGTGCGCCCAGACTGCCCATGCAAACTGCCATGGCAAACGCCCCGGCCTGCGCGTCACTGACGGCACCATCGGCCAAACCCTGGGTGAACCAGTTCAGCTCTGCACTGGTCGGAACGTCACCCCGGCGCAGTTTTGCGATGATCGAACGGGCGTCCATAGGTTCAGACATCCTCCATATGAGAGGCGTCGAACGCGCCGGGCAGAAGCTGTCCGATGGTTGTCTCAAGCTCAGTTCCGGTTGCTGTCGCAAGCGTCACTTTGACGTCCGGCTTGCCGAATTCCGCCAGCTTCTGACGGCATCCGCCACAAGGCGGTACCGGTTGCGGGCTTGAGGCGACAACATAAACCTCGGTCAGTTCCTGCTCACCCGCGGCCACCATCGCGGCAATCGCACCCGCTTCGGCACAGGTGCCTTCCGGGTAGGCGACATTTTCCACGTTGCAGCCGGAAAAGATCACTCCGGACTTCGACCGGATCGCCGCGCCCACTTTGAACTTCGAATACGGCGCGTAAGCGTTTTCCCGGACGGACAGGGCGGCGTCTTTCAAAGGCATGGTGATTCCCAATTTTTGATCATCTGGTCAGAATGCCATACCCTAATGGAAAGAGCCGGGGGATTTGAAGCCCCCGGCGCATGTTTCCTGATCCGATCTTGGCTTAACCCAGCGTTGTATTGAAGGTCCCGGGCAATGTGACCTCCAGCAGCTCGACATCATCGGACGGGTCCGCAAGGCGCGTGCGCATCCCCGGCGGGATCACAAAGGCGTCGCCCTGTTCCAGCCGATAGGGATCACGTCCTTCCCCTTCCAGCGTCACCTGACCGTTCATCACGAAGGTGAAATGGATATCGGTATCATGACTGGCCCAGACCGGATCGCCCTGCCCCCGTTTTACCACCTGAACCCCGGCAACGCCCTTAGTGTTTTCCGCAATCGTGGTGTCCCGGCAGATATATCCCGGCAAGCGGAACTCCCCCCACTCGGCATCTTTGGCCTGATTGTACACAAACCGCTGCCCCTGCCATTCCCGCGTGGGCCGGAAATGAGGGGTGGGCAGATCCATGTCATGATCGATTTCCGTGACATGTTCCGCGGGTACACCGATCTCAATCACCTGCACATTGTCCGAGGCCTCGAGCACGCGGTGACGGATTTCCGGAGGCTGGATAAAGCAATCGCCCGCCGTCAGGCGCATCTTTTCGCCCTGATCCTCGTACACAACATCGACCCAGCCGTGGATACAGAAGATCAGCTGAAACCCGACCTTGTGAAAGTGCACCATGTCGGGCACCGGGCCGCCATCGGGGATACGGATGTGGCTGGCGATGATCGACCCGCCCAGCCGATCAGGCACCAGATCGCGATAGTGCATACCCGCCCGTCCAATGATCCACGGCGCCTGGTCCTTTAGCCTGCGCACGACAAAGGAATGCACCGTTTCCGGCATCACCAGCGGCGGGTTGCGGTCGTCAATTTCTATGCGAGTTCCATTGGGGGCGACCAGCACACGCTCGCCATCGGCAAACCGATCCGGATCCTCGGTCAGGATTCGCAAGGTCCCGGGCGCCTCGGGCGCGTCCTTTTCGATGCGCAATCGCAAGCCATGGCCTGAAAACACCGCAACACGGGGGTCATCGGCGGGATAGATCATATCCATCCGCATCCCCAGCGTTCTGGTATAAAACGGGATGTCGTCGCGCAGTTCGTTCGTGGGCAGACGGAATTCAGCGAGTGTCGGACTTTTGCTGCTGGTCATCAGGCTTCTCTTCAATATTCGATTTGGGCCATCCGATCAGAACAGAGGCCAAAATGCCAATCGAAAAGAACATCTCGAGCGTTTCTTCCAGCGCAAACAGACGGATCGCCATAATCGGGGACAGCGTCTCGTCAAAAAGTCCCGAGACCTCTTCCAGAAGCTGGGCCACCACAGCCGACAGCCCGGCAAGAACGAAGATCAGCAAAAACGGCGCGCGCTGTTTCAGCGCCAGCCGTGCGTTGGGCACCCCGTGCCAAATGGCACCGCCCAGTATGATGACCGCAAGCACGACCCGGATCAGCGTCATGTCCAGAATGTCATCCAGGCCGCTCAGTATCATAAACGGCACGGTTCCTTCGGAATAAATGTCTGCTTCCAGCTCGCGCTCGGCCAGAAGCAGGCAGGTCACACCGATGTAAAGACGTTTCAATCCGGGAAACCGCACCAGTGCCGCCAGCCCGGCAGCAAGCAGCGCGGCGGCCGAAATCGTTTCGAACGGCCCCCCTTCCTGGTTGAGTTGCTCGGCCTGCAGGGGCCAAATCACAACGGCGCACAGGATCAGGGCCATCAGCGCAATCGCCACGCGGAACCCGGACTTTTCCATTCCAAAAGTAGATTGGTTGCCTGAAACGGCCTTCTCCGGCCGCGTGTTGTCTTTTATGCTCATGCCTGATTTTGCGCTTCGCTGCAGTGAAAGTCCACTCCGTGTAAAAGAACCACGAACAATTTCAACCAGCCTGTCACTCTCGGCCAATTTCGGCCCACGCGTTACACCGCATAGCCAAGCCAGAAAATATAGTTTAACACTAAACCAAATTCCGGGAAGGAGCTTGTTCACCGATGTCCGACACACCCAGCCTGCGGCAGGCCGCGCTTGACTATCACGCCCACCCGAAGCCCGGAAAACTTGAGATAAAAGCGACCAAACCGCTGGCCAATGGCCGCGATCTGGCGCGTGCCTATTCGCCCGGTGTGGCCGAGGCCAGCCTTGAGATCAAATCGGATGCCGCCAATGCCGAGCTTTATACGTCGCGCGGGAACCTGGTGGGTGTCGTGTCAAACGGCACCGCGGTTCTGGGGCTTGGCAATATTGGCGCGCTGGCCTCGAAACCGGTGATGGAAGGCAAGGCGGTTCTGTTCAAGAAATTCGCTGGTATCGACTGTTTCGATATCGAAGTGGACCAGCCCGACCCGGAAAAGCTGGCGGATATCGTCTGCGCGCTGGAACCGACCTTCGGCGCTATCAATCTGGAGGACATCAAGGCACCGGATTGCTTTGTCGTCGAAAAACTGTGCCGCGAGCGGATGAACATCCCGGTATTTCACGATGACCAACACGGAACGGCCATCGTCGTTGGCGCCGCGGCCAAGAACGCCCTGCACGTTGCCGGCAAGAAGTTCGGAGACATCAAGGTGGTGTCAACTGGCGGCGGTGCAGCGGGCATTGCCTGTCTGATGATGCTGGTCAAACTGGGGGTCAAGCGCAAGAACATCTGGCTGTGCGATATTCACGGGCTGGTCTACGAAGGCCGGGCCGAAGATATGAACCCTCACAAAGATCAGTTCGCGCAGAAATCGGACCTGCGCACACTGGATGATGTAATTGGCGATGCAGATCTGTTTCTGGGACTCAGCGGCCCGAATGTCCTGAAGCCCGAGATGGTCGCAAAGATGGCCAAGCGCCCGATCATCTTTGCCTTGGCCAATCCAACCCCTGAGATACTGCCGGATGCCGCCCGAGAGGTTGCTCCGGACGCGATCATCGCAACGGGCCGCAGCGATTTTCCCAATCAGGTCAACAACGTGCTGTGCTTTCCCTTCATTTTCCGCGGTGCCCTGGACGTCGGCGCGACCGAGATCAACGATGACATGCAGATTGCCTGCGTCGATGGCATCGCCGAACTGGCCCGCGCCACAACCAGCGCGGAAGCCGCTGCCGCCTATCAGGGAGAACAACTGACGTTCGGGCCGGATTATCTGATTCCGAAACCATTCGATCCGCGTCTGGTGGGCGTTGTATCGTCATCGGTTGCCAAGGCGGCAATGGCCAGTGGCGTGGCCAAACGGCCGATCTCGGATATCGAGGCTTATAAGGAAAGCCTGAACCAGACCGTTTTCAAATCGGCCCTGCTGATGCGTCCGGTTTTCGAGGCCGCAGCCGCAGCGTCGCGCAGAATTGTCTTTGCCGAAGGCGAAGACGAACGGGTTCTGCGCGCGGCACAGGCGATCCTGGAAGAAACTACGGAAACACCGATCTTGATTGGCCGACCCGAGGTGATCGATGCACGCTGCGAAAAGCTGGGCCTGACTGTCCGGCCGGGGCAGGATTTTCAGATCGTGAACCCGGAAAACGACCCGCGTTACTACGATTACTGGAACTCTTACCATCAGGTCATGCAGCGCCGGGGCGTTACACCGGATCTGGCCAAGGCGATCATGCGCACCAACACGACCGCGATTGCCGCCATCATGGTCCAGCGTGAAGAAGCCGACAGCATGATCTGTGGCACATTTGGCGAATACCGGTGGCATCTGAACTATGTCGAACAGGTTCTGGACGACGGAAATCTTCGTGCGCAGGGCGCGCTGTCTCTGATGATTCTGGAAGACGGTCCCCTTTTCATTGCCGACACACATGTCCGGCAACTGCCCACACCTGAAGAACTTGCCGAAACGACAATCGGGGCAGCCCGCCACGTGCGGCGGTTCGGGCTTGAGCCGAAAATCGCGTTCTGCTCGCAATCTCAATTCGGCAATCAGGCCGAAGGTTCTGGCAAGCGTCTGCGCGCCGCGCTGGATATTCTGGACTCCAAACCTCGGGACTTCACCTATGAAGGTGAAATGAACCTGGATGTTGCGCTGGACCCCGAGCTTCGCTCGCGTATCTTCCCAAATTCGCGCCTTCAGGGCGCCGCCAACGTATTGATCTTTGCCCACGCGGATGCCGCCAGCGGGGTGCGAAACATTCTGAAGATGAAAGCGGACGGAATCGAGGTCGGCCCCATTCTGATGGGCATGGGCAACAAGGCGCATATCGTGACGCCCTCGATCACGGCGCGCGGCTTGTTGAACATGGCGGCCATTGCCGGAACCCCGGTTGCGCATTACGGTTAATGGGGTGGCTCTGACATAGGCCGCCGTTTTCGGGAGGGGGCACCATGAAGGGGCATTGTCACTGCAAGGCCGTCCGGTGGGAAAGTGACGGCAACATAGCGTGGAGTTGCTATTGCCACTGCACGGATTGCCGCCGCAACTGCGCCGCCCCTGTTACCGCATTTTTCGGATTGCCGCATGAATCGGTGACCTGGTCTGGCGATCCACCTGCGGTCTATCGGTCATCTCCGGATGTCGAGCGGTTGTTCTGCGCGGCCTGTGGAACTCAGATGGCGTACCGCAATGCAGGGGACACGGTGAACATCCACCTTTACATCGCGACGCTGGAAAACCCGGAAACAGTTTCGCCCCGGTTTCACGTGTTCCATACAGATCACCTGCCGTGGCTGGATATTCAGGACAGCTTGCCCCGATACGCCAAGACCGGAAACTGAACGGTCCGTGATTCCGCGGCCATTTGCAACTAATAATTTGCAGTTTTGCAAAACAAAGGCTTTGTTGCCAATTCACCTTGATCGGGAAGGCGATTTGCAAAACTTTGCAGCCCGTTTTCCCGGTATCTGCAAATAATTCGCGGTAAACTGACGCGTCGTCATTTCAGCCGCTTGTCCGACAGGCGGCAGATGCCTAACACACTGGCAAGGGATTTTGAGGAGGACGATGCCGTGGCTTATCAGGACATCTATGAGAGTTGGAAATCCGATCCGGAGGCGTTCTGGATGGACGCCGCCAAGGGGATCGACTGGGTACAGCCGCCAAGCAAAGCGCTGTTTGACGACAATGCCCCGCTCTATGAATGGTTCTGTGACGCCAAGGTCAACACCTGCTGGAATGCGGTGGACCGGCATGTTGAAAACGGTCGGGGTGAGCAGACGGCCATAATCTACGACAGCCCGATCACCCATACAAAACGCGAAATCTCATATGTCGAACTGCGCAACCGCGTTGCAACGCTGGCCGGGGCGCTGCGGGCCAAGGGGATCGAGAAAGGCGACCGGGTCATCATTTACATGCCCATGATCCCCGAAGCGCTTGAGGCGATGCTGGCCTGCGCGCGGTTGGGGGCTGTTCACTCGGTCGTGTTTGGCGGTTTTGCCAGCAATGAACTGGCCGTTCGGATCGACGACGCGAAACCAAAGGCGATCATTGCGGCGTCTTGCGGGCTGGAACCCGGTCGGGTGGTGCACTACAAGCCGCTACTGGACGGCGCCATCGAGATGGCGAGTCACAAGCCCGAATTCTGCGTCATCTTCCAGCGCGAACAGGAAGTGGCGCAGCTGATCGAAGGGCGCGATTTCAACTGGCATGGCTTCCAATACGGCGTTGAACCGGCGGAATGTGTGCCGGTTGATGGCAACGATCCAGCCTATATCCTTTACACCTCGGGGACGACCGGCGCGCCCAAAGGTGTTGTGCGCCCTACCGCAGGGCATCTTGTAGCGCTGAACTGGTCGATGAAGAACATCTACAACGTTGATCCGGGCGATGTGTTCTGGGCCGCCTCGGACGTGGGCTGGGTCGTCGGTCATTCTTATATCTGTTACGCGCCGCTGATCCACGGCAACACGACGATCGTGTTCGAAGGTAAACCGGTCGGCACCCCGGATGCGGGCACTTTCTGGCGGGTGATTTCTGAACACAACGTGCGCAGCTTCTTCACCGCCCCAACGGCCATCCGCGCTGTTAAGCGCGAAGACCCTTCGGGCGACATGCTTAAGAATTACGACCTGTCCTGCCTGAGGGCACTGTTCCTGGCAGGTGAACGTGCAGACCCGGACACGATCACATGGGCGCAGAACGCACTGAAAGTTCCGGTGATCGACCATTGGTGGCAGACCGAAACGGGCTGGACCATTGCCGGCAACCCGCTGGGGATCGAGGAACTGCCGGTCAAGCTGGGATCACCCGCCAAGCCGATGCCAGGATATGACGTGCAGATTCTGGATGAGGCAGGCCACCCGGTTCAGGCGGGCGAGCTTGGGGCCATCGCGGTCAAACTCCCCCTGCCGCCCGGCACTCTGCCGACCCTTTGGAACGCCGAGGACCGGTTCCGCAAATCCTATTTGGATCAGTTCCCCGGTTATTACGAAACCGGTGACGCGGGGATGATCGACGAGGACGGCTATCTCTATATCATGGCGCGCACCGACGACGTGATCAACGTGGCCGGCCACCGCCTGTCCACAGGCGGGATGGAAGAGGTCCTGGCCGCCCATCCCGACGTCGCTGAATGCGCGGTCATCGGCGTCTCGGACCAGCTGAAAGGGCAGATGCCAGTTGGCTTTTTGTGCCTGAACGCCGGCTGCGACAAAGATCACGCCGAGGTCGTGCAGGATGTCGTCAAAATGGTGCGCGAAAAGATCGGGCCTGTTGCGGCGTTCAAGCTTGCTGTCGTGGTCGACCGCTTGCCCAAGACGCGGTCGGGCAAGATCCTTAGGGGTACCATGGTCTCGATTGCAGATGGCAAGGACTACAAGATGCCCGCAACCATCGACGATCCGGCCATTCTGGATGAGATCGCCGAGGCCCTGAAAACCATCGGTTACGCTCAGTAACCCAGAAACGGGCGACAAACCGTCGCCCGCTTTTCGCCTTTCGCTTGCAACCTGTTACCGGCCCCCTACTGTCACTCTGAGACAGAGAGGGACCATGACAGATCAAGAACTCTGGCGACTAACCGCCACCGAATTGTCCAGCCAAACCCGCAGCGGCGCACTGAGCGCCGAGGCCGCCGTGCAAGGCGCGCTGGACCGGATGCACGAGATCAACCCGGACCTGAATGCGGTCGTAGACGACCTGAGTGTGCAAGCCCTTGAACGCGCACGAGAACTGGACAAGGCGCGCGCCAAAGGCGCGTCTGCAGGCCCGCTGCACGGTGTTCCCGTGACCATCAAGGTCAATGTGGACCAGAAGTACCACGCGACAACAAACGGCGTTTCTGCCCTGAAGGATGTTATCGCACCCGACGACGCCCCGGTGGTTGCCAATCTGTTGAAGGCAGGCGCGGTCGTGATCGGCCGGACGAATACACCTGAATTCTCGTTCCGCGCGGACACCGACAATCCGCTTTATGGTCGCACGCACAACCCCTGGGGCAGGCACATCTCGCCCGGCGGGTCGTCTGGCGGTGCAGGCGCTGCAGTGATGGCCGGTATAGGCGCACTGGGCCATGGCAACGACATCGGTGGCAGCCTGAGATTTCCGGCCGCTGCCAACGGCGCGGTGACTGTCAAACCCGGTCTGGGCCGGGTACCAGCCTGGAACCCCAGTCAACAGGCGGAACGCGGGTTACTGGCACAGTCCATGTCGGTGCAGGGGCTGATCGCACGTTCTGCTGCCGACCTGCACCTGTCCATGCCTTGTCTGATTACCCCTGACCCGCGGGATCCGTTCCACGTTCCCCTGCCCTGGCGGACCGAGAACCCGGATACCCCGATCAGGGTTGCATTTACGAAGAACACATACGGCTACGACCTGCACCCCGAAGTTGAAAAGGCGCTGGAAACCGCACGCGATGCGCTGACGGACGCGGGCTATCAGGTAGACGAAGTCGAAACGCCGGATGTGTTCGACTGCGGACGCAATGGGTATCGCGCACTGATGGGCGAGGTTCTGACCCTGATGAAAAGCGACATCGAAGCGGTCGGGTCGCAGACCATCCGGGATGTCTTTGAAGTGTATTTCCAGGAATTTCCGCCGATCGTGGGAACCGAGTTGATCCGCATGCTGGCGGAACGCAGCCACTATGCAAGGCAATGGTCACTGTTCATGGAGGACTACGCGCTGGTTCTGTCCCCATTTCTGCCGCAACCCTTCTTTGGACCCGATCGTGACACAGAGGGGGCCGAAGGTGTTCACGAGGTTCTCGGCTGCGCCGTCTACTCGTACGCGATGAACTTTCTGGGTCTGCCGGCCGCATGCGTTCCCGCCCGGCTTGCCAGCCTGCCTAAAGGCCCTCAGCCGATCAATGTGCAGATCGCTGCGCGGCGGTGGCGTGAAGACCTGGCGGTTGAAGCCGCGGCCGCGATCGAAGCCCGCGTCGGGCAGATGTGTTTTCCGCTGTGGGACAGAATGGAATCAGGGGCACGCTGAGCCTCGGCCTAAACCCTGACAACGCAGCTGACAAAAATAGACCCCGGGTTTTTGTGCCCGGGGTCCGCATACTAAAATATGCCCGAATTTCTGATGACGAGCGTAGCACCACCCACCCTCGCCAGCGCGAAAACTGCGCAATCATTTCGAATACGCTGTTGGCGGCCACTCACTCCCGCCTTAGCGTGTTCTCCGGGCAAGTTCAGATTAACGAATGATAAAGCACTTTCCTGTGAACTGGTTCACACAAACCGAAAAAATGTTCAAACTGGACAGCTTAGGTAAACTGCTCAGAAATCAGACGCTCCTCAAGACCATGGCCGGGATCGAACAGAATTCGGTGTGTGATTGACGGCTCGGACCGGATTTCAACCCAATCTATGTCAGGGAATGAGTTCGAATCCGCATCCGCCATGACCGGGCGTTTATCCGCTTCGATCACATCAAACCTGACATGCGCGATCTTGGGCAACAGAGCGCCGCGCCAGCGGCGCGGGCGAAATGCGGCAATCGCGGTCAGCGCCAGAACATCCGACCCGATCGGCAGAATCGGGCCGTGGGCCGAGTAGTTGTAGGCAGTGGATCCGGCAGGCGTGGACAACAATGCACCGTCGCACATGAGTTCAGCCATGCGAACCCTGCCATCCACGCTGATCTTCAGACGCGCGGCCTGCGGTCCGGCGCGCAGCAACGACACTTCGTTGATTGCAAGCGCTTCGTGCATCTTGCCGGACTGATCCATGGCGCGCATGGCCAGCGGGTTGATGACCTCCTCCTCGGCGGCGGCCAGCCGCTCCATCAGGTCACCTTCACTGAACTCGTTCATCAGAAAGCCGATGGTTCCGCGGTTCATGCCATAAACCGGCGTATCCAGATGTTGCATGTTGTGCAGGGTGTGCAACATGAACCCGTCGCCCCCAAGCGCGACCACAACATCTGCGTCCCGAGGCGCGGCATTGCCGTATCGGGCGACCAGCGCATCCCGCGCAATCTGGGCCACCTTGGCGTCGCTGGCAAGAAAGGCGATTCTCTGAATCATGTAAACGGGTTTCCGGTGCTGCACATTTGGTTCCGAAACAAACATACCTTTCCCCGATAGGCCAGACTTGACGCCATAACGGGCCAATTCGTCGCTTTACGACTTTTGCATGTATGTCGTTTCCGATAGGAAATCCGCAAGATTATTCCCAGCCATGTGGAGCCCCCATGAACGCCAATCTTCGTGACACC